>CAWCII010000037.1:0-29219 GCA_963795575.1 uncultured Actinomycetes bacterium
GACCGGAGTTACGGCTAGTTCGTGGGCTGAACTTACATCTGAGCTGCGAATACTGGTGTTCGCGTAACCTGGCGTGTCGTCACTAGATTATCACGCTTGACCGGGTTTTTTTCTGCTATGATTTCTTGCTGGGGGACTGGTTCTGGCGCGGTGCACGTGACCACACGGCTGGCGACACACCGGGGAGGATGGGCGGAAACGGGTCTACTGAGCCCCACCTGCTGCGCCGGTCCTGGCGCGAGGGCGGCAAGGTCCGCAACGAGACGGTGGCGAACCTGTCCAAGCTGCCCGCGGAGACCATCGAGCTGACCGTCGCTTCGCTGGCCGGGGAGCGGTTCATCCCGGGCCTGCGCCTGGCCGCGGCAGGCTGGCCGCGGTCGCTGCCGCACGGACACGCCGCCGCCGTGCACGCCATGGCCCGCAAGCTCGGGTTCCCCGCGCTGCTCGGCCCTCCCGTGCCCCGAACGCGACCTGGCCTACGCGCTGACCGTGTCCCGGGTGCTGCGCCCGGCGTCCAAGCTGTCCACGATCGGCTGGTGGGTACTACGTGACCCTCGGCCTGGACCTGGGCGTGGCCGGTGCGTCCACCGATGAGGTCTACGCCGCCATGGACTGGCTGGTCGCCCGGCAGGACGGCATCGAGAGGGCAGCTCGCCCGGCGGCATCTGCACGAGGGCGGCATCGCCATGTTCGACCTGTCCAGCTCGTGGGTGGAAGGCAGCTGCTGCGAGCTGGCCGCGTCGGCCCCATCTGCGACGGCAAGCGCGGCAAGCCGCAGATCGAGTACGGGCTGCTCACCGATCCCGAGGGCCGCCCGGTGGCGGTGCGGGTGTTCGCCGGGAACACCGGCGACCCGAAGACCTTCCCCCAGGCCGTCGGCTGGCTGTCCGCGGCTCATTCGGGCTGCAGCAGATGATCATGGTCGGGGACCGGGGCATCATCACCTCCGCGTGGATCAAGGACCTGCGCGAGGATGGACGGCATGGCGCGGATCACCTGCCTGCGCGGCCCGGCCATCAAGAAGCTGATGGAAGACGGCTGCCTGCTTGCAGCTCTCTCTGTTCGATGAGCAGGACCTCGCCGAGGTCAGCTCCCCGGACTACCCCGGCGAGCGGCTGGCCGCCTGCCGCAACCCGGTCCTGGGCCGCCGAGCGCGCCCGCAAGCGCCAGGACCTCCTGCAGGCCACCGAGGAGGACCTGGGCAAGATCGCCGCCCAGGTCGCGGCCGGGCGGCTGACAGACCCGGGCAAGATCGGCCTGAAGGCCGGGGTGGTGCTGAACAAGCGGAAGATGGCCAAGCACATCAGGCTCGACATCGCCGAAGAACGCATCACCTGGCAGCGCCACCAGGTCTCCATCGACGCCGAGGCGCTCACCGACTCGGATCTACGTCATCCGCACCCCCGTCCCCGCCGAGAGGCTCGACGCCCCCGCGGCCGTGGTCCCGCTAACAAGAGACTGTCCGCCCTCGAACGCGACTTCCGCTCCATCAAGGCCGACGACCTGGACCTGCGCCCCATCTTCCACCGGCTCGACGGCCGCGTCCGCGCCCACGTGCTGATCTGCACGCTCGCCTGCTACCTCACCTGGCACCTCCGCAGGACCTGGGCGCCGCTGACCTACACCGACGAGCACCCGCCCCAGCGCGAAAACCCCGTCGCCCCCGCGCCGCACGCCCACGATCAGCCGACGCCAAAGCCGCCCGCAAGACCGGACCCGGCCAAGTCAGCCCATCCGCGGCTTCCGCGACCTGCTAGACCACCTAGCCACCCTCACCCGCAACGACCTGCATTACGGCCCAGGCCACCATCCCGGCCCTCGCCGAACCCACCCCCACCCAGCGGCGCGCCTTCGACCTCATCGGCGCACCCATCCCGGTCACACTCACCATGACGACAAGACACCACAAACCCAGGACCCAGGCGCAAACGCACAGCTTAATCCCGAATCCCCCACCTCAGCAGACGTAACTTCGGACTAGAGCTTATAGATGTCACCGCAGCGGCCCGGGTGAGGCTACAGCGCCTTTCGCCACGCGAACGCGTCGTCCTCACCCGGGCCGCGGCAGGCGAGACCAACAGCGTGATCGCAGAGGCGCTGTTCGCCAGCCCCGGGACCATCCGCAAGCACCTTGAACACATCTACGACAAGCTCGAAGTCCGCAACCGGGCAGAAGCGACCGCGATCTTCACCCAAGAGCGAGTCGTCAAAGACACCATGGTCCAGACCCTCGGTAGCGGGCAGACACTCGCCTAGTTGAGGAAGATCCCCGCGTCGGTGCAGCCGCGGTGGCCCCCGGCAGTCCGCATACGGGCGCGGGCCAGGCACCGGTTTCACGAACGGCGACATGAGCGCAGAAAGAGCTCCGACCTCCGATGCTTGCGACCCGACCGAGGCTCCTTCTCTGCTTGTTCGAGCAAGGCGCGAACGCGGCGACGTATTCGTTGGCCTTACCTTCCCTGACGGTGACGCGGGCGACGATCGCAACGTGTGACACTGATCCTTCTCGTGACCGATCTGCCTTGACAATAGTTACTACGGCCTTCTGATCCGTAGACTGTGTCGCGTACACCCGCTACCTGCCCATTTCGCTGCTGACCTGCCGAAACGGTACTCACTGTTGCGGAGTAGGCGGCAGTGTTGAGCGTTGCGGGCGGCCAAAAAGCGGCCACCAAGCCCGGGGTAACTTCGACTTACCCCCTCGATGCGAACTACCGGCGCGCGCCAGGACAGAGTAATTGTCAATACCTATGGATCAAGATCTTTTAGGCGGCTCCCGGCTGGGCCGCCTCGGCGGCCTCGTCCTCGGGGCGTTCGACGAGCTTGCCGTTGACCAAGGTCGCCCCGGCGCCCTCGACAGGGACCGACGCCGCATGGGCTCCCTACAAGCTCGTAAGCACTTCTCGGACCTCGACCGTCCGGAATGTGGTCCCGGCAGGGGCCCCTAGCGGCGCCGCGCCCACCCGAAGCGGTTCTGCCGCCCGCTTGGCCGCCTCTTCCCAGGCCGAGAGCACCACGGCGACCCCTCGGCCGCCAGCTCCAGCCAGCTCGCCGCCGGCCCCAGCATCTCGGAGCCGCGGCACAGCCCCGCGCTCAATCGACTTCTGGGTGCAGTTCCAGCCTGGGACTTGTCCGCGTTCACCTCTATGAATAGTGCATGGCATCATCTTGCTTTCCTGGTTACTCTGGCCGGCGGTTCAGGTGCCCGATACCATGGAGCGTTTTGCAGCCCAGGTGCTCAAAAAGAGCACTGGCTGAGGCAGTGAGTTTGTTTGTGGCCCCGATTGCATGGCCGGTACAGTTTAAGGCAATCGATGTGGAAGCGCCAGGTGCAGTAGGTCATAGCGTTCGAGCTTGTGTTTTCAGGTGTGTGCTCTTACTCACTTTAACAGTGGGATGTGATTGGTGAGGAGTTCACTTCAGTGCCGGTGCCTGCATTTTTATACTTCCAGGGTCAGAGGTCATTTCGATGCAGTGCCCTTGAGTCATCTCCCTAATACCATCAGCCCTCCATCCTGTCATGGCACTAATGTGGGACTGGTATCGGCTTCCGCGGCTGGATGCCCGCCACGGCTTCAAGCAGTTAGCCGACTGCCTTCCTGCCTGCGCGAACCGTAGTCGGCGTAGGCCACTGGTCCACATCTGGTCTGCACATCGCCAGCCTTCCCGATGGGGGCAGAGGTCCGGGACGGCGAGCCTCGGGTGCACGCCAGCGTGAGCGCGGATCATCAAGCTTGCCGGGAATTAACGTGAAGTGGATCTACCCCGAAGTCGAGTAATTTGAGTTACTCAGGTTTAGCAGGCGGATGAACCAGGTGGAGAGAGACGACATCCAGCACGAACTCCAAATCGCGGCGAACGAGATTTCGCCGGCTGGATATGCCGCGTCGAGTCGCCGCGACACGACGACGCGCCGTGGATGGAGCCGGGCCAGCTGATGCCCAGGTTGGTCTGAAAGTTCCCGCCGACCGCGGGCCAGATCCGCATCCCCATCCCCGAAGGTGGCCAAGGCGCAAGGACGTTCGAGCTGGCCGTCGCCCCCGCGCTCAACCAGTTCCGGAACGACCTGCTGGAGCGGTGGCCCGAGATCCGGTACATCGAGGTGATGCACGAAGACAACAACGGCCAGCGGACGGCCGGTAACGTCCGGTTCGTCGAGGACGGCCGTGAGGCCGTCGATGGTGAGTTCACCCACGTGATGGTCCGGCTCAAGACGCCGGAGCTGGAGATCGTGGACACGCTGATCGCCGCGGGCATCGCGAAAACCTGGCGGAGGCTTCCGCCGGGCCCTGACCCGCATCCGCGAACGCCCCGCCTACGAGCAGTTGCGGGAGCACACCCGCGACATCGACCGGCTCAGAGCCAGTTCTAACGCGGGCTCCCCGGATAGTCCATGTCTGGTCCACAGGTTCGCCAACGGCCGACTATCAGCTCGGCAACTGGCCGGTCAGCCTGCCGATCACAGTATTTGCAGTTCAGAGACTATTTGCGTTGTCCGTGAGTGTCCGCTACAGACCATCTCAGACCGTGCTACCGGGCACGCAACGGACCTCCGGTCTGGTCCGCAGCCACGCTACTGTCCGGTCTCGGCCAGTATGGCGTCGATGCGGGCCTGATCTTCTGCCAGGCGGACACGCTTGGTGGGTCGGCTTGCGCCTCGCGCCGGGCCTGCGCCTGGCGTTGGGCGTGTTCGCGGTAGCGGGCCATGGAAGCCTGGTGCTCGGCGTCGGTATCCCGCACTGCTTGCCGGACAGCCCGGATGAAGTCTTCGAGTCGACCTCGCGGGACGTCGAACCTGATCCGCCCGTATGGGTCGATCCCCATCTGGCCCTGGTTCTAGCAGAGACGCACCCGATGATGGAACTCCCTGAACCAGGGGTGCTCGACCGGGTGGTCCTTCCACGGGCTCGCCCGGCTGCAGCCGACGGTGATCTCCAGTTCGACCAGTCCTTCGCCGGGCTCGTTGATTGCGCGGATCCCGGTGACGGTGCAGGGATCGTCCCCGAGGGCATCTGGGGAGTTGACCATGCCGTTGATTCTGCCTGATGCGCTGGCCGAGGACCGGAACGCGCTACCTACTGCTAATCCGGACTCACGCGGTTGCGAACGGTACCCGTGCCCGGCACTAACCGCTTTCGATTACCTTCTTCAGCTCGGACAGCATCGCGGCCCAACCGCGAATGCGCGATCTCTTCCTCGCTAGCATTGTTGTCCGGCCCGAGCCACACATGGGTTCCCTCGCCACGAGGTTCAAGTACGTATGTCAGGGTGTGATAGTTCTCGGGCAGATCGCCGTGCCCGTCAAGGGACTTAAGTGCGTAATGATGAGATGACGTCAGGCTCTACCTCGACGACTTGGCCCTTGTCCTGGTAGGCCCTTCCCTGGTATTCACCCTTCCAGACGATTGTGCCGCCTGGCTTCCAGTCGGTTTCCACTTCGGATCCGAACATATACCCCTTGATCTCGGCCGGATCAGTCAAGGCCGACCACACCCGCGCGGGCGAAGCGATAACGTCGGTCTCTGCGGTCGCAACGATCCCGGCCACGGCTCTTGCTCCTCCCGGCGAACACACGCCGCGGATCGCACACTACCCCACCTCGCCTGGGGTATTCGGGGCGATGACGCGCCAAGCCGGGCCCGTTGCTAAAATCCGCCCTCTGCAGGGACCTTAACGCCTTGCTTGCGCATCAGCTACGGTTCCGCGGGTCGGCCAGACAGTGTTTCCGGAGGCAGGTGTATGCGGGGTCGGCCCGGGCCTGGCCTCTGGCCGTCATGCCGTTGGGTGGGCAGAGATAGATTCCCTGGCTGGTTGGCGCTTTGGGCTAGCGGGGCGGGCGCGTACAGTCAGCTGGCCATCCCCTGATCTGACCTCTTCTGTATCAGGGAACGCTATCGACCGCTCTTGCTTCGTGTTCTCATCATGAGCTGCGATCTATCGCCCGCTGACGTCCATGGACGTATGCCGTCGTCGAGGCCGGTTGTTACTCAGTGGGTTACTCGCCATCGGCACCGACGTCAGCTCACGACTCGCGAGGTGGCAGGTCGGCAGTCCGTCTAGCTGGCAGGAGCGGCCTTTATGAAAGACAGGTCATGTCCAGTATTGACGTGCTGCCAATATAGATTACTAGCATGGGCTTTTATTAAGGTTATCCGGAAGCTCAGGTAAAACCGTGAGCCCTTTGCTGGCAGAGTGAGGACTAATACAGAGCCCAGTGCCCTGCTTGCCCTTCCCCGGGTAGAGGTAGCCGCGGTAACTGCAGCCGTTCGAGACGTACAGCGGGGGTGGCGTCAGGTTTCCCTGATTCCCGGCAGGACACAGATGGCCCTTTATCGCCATGCATCCTTTTCGATATGTGGTGAAGCGGTGTGGACGAGAGGGCACCGGGTCAGCGGGATGGCAGAGTTCCCCGAAGAAGGTGACTCGCGTGAGCAACTGCCCCAGCCGGGGCAGCTGCCGCAGCCGGGGCAGATGAAATCATTAGGCCAGTCGCGGCAGCGGCCAAGACCACTGCGGCGGCGAACGCCCGGATTCGTTCATGGCTTGCCTCCAAAATTAGGTCTACGAGGTAGCACCGACAGGCCGGGTTACCTACCTACACCACCCGATCGTCTCGCGAAAGCGAGCTAAATCTCGACTCCGTAATGGCGATCGTGCGGATGAAGCCAGCCGTAGTTTCCGCTGATCTGGTGTGAGCTGTGTCCATGATCTTGGACAGTTCCTCAGGTTGTTGATCATTGTTGCGGCTGGAACTCTGTGATCGTCTCGGCTGGGTGCGGTACCCCATGGCGCTTAATGATGAGCCCAGGCGATCCTGTCGCTGTAGCCCTACTGTCTAGACCGGTTCTTTACATCTCATGACTGTTAGCGAACGTGATGACGCAACGCGTGCCAGGGGCCCGAAGACGGTGATATTCGGCGCGCCCCTGCTTCTCGCCCGTCCTCCTGATAGGCGCTTGAATAGGGAGGTTCGCCACGAGCCTATCGGGCCTGGCCTCCGGCGTGGCCCGCCTGTCAGGCCGCTGGGGCATAACAGAATCTCCGGAGTCAAGGGTGGGCGCTTGCGCCCATCGCCTCGGCGACGCGACCGGAGGGAGCGCCCTTGACGCCGGAGGGGCCGACCCGGATAATGCGTGGCGTTCCGGCCCAGTGGCTGAGACATCTCCCCCGGCTCTCCGACGTACTTGGCGTGCCGGTGACGGCCTGGCCGTGGTTGGCTGGCGGGGCGCTTGGCTCACGGCGGGAAGCCGGGGACCGCAGGCGGCCGGGTCACCGGGGTCGTGCCCGCGGGGCAGCGCCCGCGTCCGGTAAGACTCTGGCGTCCGAAGGACGGGCGAAGGCCGCCGCCCCACAACGGCTGGAGTCCCCCGGGCGGACCCGGGGCGCGCCTATGGCGGGTCACCCTGGCCTGCCTTTCCCCCTCGGCTGCTCGTGTCGTCGCGTCCTCGCTTGTTCACGGCCGGGGCCTGTCAGGCCGGCGCGCCGAAGGTGCGCCCTTGAATACGTATAGGAAGTTCTCACAAATCGGACAACATGCGTTGTCGACGCCGCGAGTACGACGATTTCCGCCGGTCAAGCGGCCATCTCGGGACGCCTGTGATCGCGAGAAGCCCGGCAAGGCATGTTTACGAGTCCCGGTTGATGCTTTACACCCGCCGTCCTGGCCCGCGGATGAGTCAGGCGCCGTCGCGGTGCCGCGCTCGTAGTGCTGGCGGGCCGCCTGCCGGTCACGCCGAGTTGAGCGGCGATCTCCGGCCATCCGATCCCGAGGCCTACGGCGTGATCGACCAGCGCGGCAAGCTCCGCCTCTGCCTCCTGCTGCGCAACCCGGGCGCGCCTGATCCGCTCCAGCACCTCGGAGGGTGACACCGGAAGCCGGCGGCGCCTCGGCGGGCGGTTCCACTGGCGCTGGCCGCCGGTCGGGCCGCGCCGCTTGGCTCTTGGGTCGACCGGCGCTTGGACCTGCTCATGCGTTCTAGCATGCGGTCCAGGTGTGACAGTTCGGGTTGCTGCTGGCCCCCCGCCCCGCCACGCATAGTTTGCCGCTGTCAGCCCTTCGGCAGGAATTGTGACTCAGGTCAATATTTCCGGGCTTGGTGGCCGCAGAGGAGCCATAACGGACTTCTATGGTCGTCTGTGAACTGAACGCTTTCGCGGCCTAGCGTGTCGGAGTTTGCGTTGAGCGGGCGTCAGCCGCACAGTGGATACCAGAGCCGAGCAAGCATTGCCGAGGTGCCAGGCTGAAGCCCGGGGGCACCGGCATCACCCAGATCGCCGTTCCGGCGAGGGACTAGGCACACCCATTTCTCCACGGGGTTTCATCCCCGGTCAACTCTCCTATCGCCTGTAGCAAAGCGCCTGACATCTGCTTCCTGTGTGCCGGGGACAAACAGGGTCCACCGTTCGCGAGCCCGTCGGCGGGGCGGCACTCCCCGCCGCGCGGAGTGACGCGTCCTGGCGAGGAATGCACTGCTGCCTGGTCCCCACCCGGAAGGAGAATCACCATGGACAAGCGGCTGCGTTCGCCGGTTCGGCGCCCCGAGCTGGACCACCAGCGCGACGGTGAGGCTGGGAGGCACCGTCATGCCCGGCGCTGATCAGCTCCGCGGCTCCCGAGAGCGGGACAAGCTCACCATCGCGGAGGCGTGCGCCGATCTCGGGATCAGCTGCCGGACATTCTACGAATGGCGGGCGAAAGGCAGGGCGCCCAGGTGTATCACGCCGCCGACGGGAGCCGCGCTCGCCGCTTCGAGTATCAGCGGTGGCTCGCCGCCCGTGAGGAAGCCGCCTGATGACTGACGGCACGACCTACGACGTCCGGGTTTACCGGACCCAGGTCTACAAGGGTGCCCGGGTGACCACGTACAAGGTTCGCTGGAAGACAGATCGTCGGCTATGGAAGGAAGGCTTCCGCAACGCCGCGCTGGCCGACAGCTTCCGTAGTTCCCTGCTGACAGCGGCCCGCAAAGGGGAGGCATTCAGCCTCAGCAACGGCCGCCCGGCGTCGTGGAAGCGCGATGAGTCCTCCCTAACCTGGTACGCCCTGACCCTCGATTACGCCGCAACCAAGTGGCCCTACGCCGCGCCCAATCACCTAAGTCGATTGCCGAAGCACTCACCGACGCCACCGAGGCATGCTCGTCAGCGGCGAGAGCTACTACCCTACCGAGGACATCCGCCGAGCCCTGCGGACCTGGGCATTCAGCGACCGGCTCCGCGGTGCGATCGAACCGCCCGAAGACCTGGCGGCCGTCGTGCTCTGGCTGCAGAGCGCCACCATCCCGGTGACCGAACTCACCCACTCTGGGACCGGCACCGCCCGGTGCCGCGCACTGCTCGGCCGATAAGCCGCAAGCAAGACGGGACCGCCGCGGCAGCAAACACCGCCAACCGCAACGGGCCGTGCTCAACAACCTGATGCAGTACCGATCGAGATCGGTGCGGTGCCCGCCAACCCGCTCAAGGCCGTCAAGTGGACTCGCCCGCGGACCCTCAAGACGGTGGACCCGCGGGCCGTGGTCAACGGCGACGAAGCGCGGCTGCTGCTCGTGGCCGTTGGCCAGCAGGACCAGCGCGGCGAGCCGATGGTCGCCTCTTGGGCTGCATCTACTACGCCGCGCTGCGGCCAGAGGAAGTCGTGGACTTGCGCCTCGGCAATCTCGTCAACCTTCCCGACCAAGGATGGGGCGAGCTGCTCCTGACCAACTCCGAGCCCCGCAGCGGCACGTGGTGGACCGACAGCGGATCAGCCAGGCAGCGCCGCGAGCTCAAGCACCGGCCACGCGGAGAAACCCGTCTCGTGCCTCTTCATCCGGAGCGGGTCGCACTCCACCAAGCACCTGAAGAAGTACCCGCCCGGCCCGGCTCGGCGCATCTTCACCGGCCCCCGCGGCGGCATCTTCAACGACCGGGCCTACCTCAAGATCTTCCACAAAGCACGTGCCGTCGCATTCACGAAGAGCGAGTCCGCATCATTGCTGGCCAGACGGCCCTATGACCTTCGCCACGCAGCGTTGTCGACATGGCTCAACGCTGGAGTGCCAGCGCCGCAGGTCGCCGAGTGGGCGGGCCACAGCGTGGATGTCCTGCTGAAGGGCTACGCGAAGTGCATCTCCGGCCAGCAGCACGAAGCCAAGCGCCGCATCGAGGAAGCCACTCAACCCGCGAGGACCAGTAGCGACTACCTGCGGCGGCTCAAACTCGGTAACGTATTGGACAACAGCCCGCATACAGTGCCCGGAGAACTGCCGCCGCACATCACCACACGGGGTCCTGAGCTGCATCTGACCAGCTCAGGACTTATTTCGGGTGGTGGTGGCAGTGTTGGGTTCGAACCAACGTAGGCTGAGCCGACGGTTTTACAGACCGTTACAGTTCACGTTAGACCGTCATCGGTGACCTGCGGTGATGCCCGGCGCCTTGATCAAATATCGCCTCCCATCCCACGTATGTCCCAGGCGGCGAAGATCGGGATTCAGCGGAGTTGGCTCATTCATATAATGCTTCTCGCCACAGGTCATAGCCGGCGTTCTCGAGAGACGATCTTCCGCGAGCCAACTAAGTGGGTGACCAGCTTTGGGACCACAGGTAGATCCTCCACGCGCTTGATCGACGGCACTTCGCCATCGCCCTGACCCTGCTGGTCTTGGACCTGCCGTAAGCCTGCCCACTCCGCCCGGCTCGTCCACGATCTGCTCAGCACGTGGCCGTCGTACGTGGCCTACCTAGTGTCGTTCATCACGATCGGGATCTTGTGGATCGAGCATCACGGGATGATCAGCGCTGTCCGCGGCATCAACCGGCGGTTCCTGGAGCGGATGCTCATCTTCTTGCTGTTCATCTCCATAATTCCGTGGCCAACCGCGCTTGCCGCGGACTACGCCGACCAGGCTATGCCCGAGGCGCGGGCGGTGGCGGTCCTGTACGCGGCGACGATGCTCATGGATGGCTGCTGGAGATTCGACATGGGCATGGAGTCACCCGGAGGTTCATCCGGAACTGGTAACTGCTGCAGCCTGGCCGGCCCCGCCTCGCGGGCCGGGGCCCGCCGGGCGCTGCTGGGCGGCCTGGTCTACCTCATCGCTATCGCCTGGGCGTGCGTCAGACTCAAGGCCAAAACGCCATGGAGGCCAAAGAAGGTGTCGACTTGGCAGCATCTAGGAGCAGGGTCCCCGGCTTGATTGTCCGATCGGCGCAGGCAGATGATTCCGGCTAGGAGCCGCGCGGTCACCCCTACAGAACCGGGGGTTCTTTCGCACTGCACGGCACTGATCAGATCCGTAGGAATAGGCACATCGTCCAGGACCGTCCACTGTGGTCCGTGTGCTGGGCTGACATTCCACAGTTGTCCACCGGGGACCGGTGTTGTCCAGCGGCTTGGCAGCAGTATTGGCAGCAGTCGCGGCAGAACGGCCCGATCCCCGACCGTCTGGCATTTCAGGCCGGACGTATCCCCAGGTCGCCATGCAAATCAGTGTTCGCGTGTGCTGGTGACCGCTGAGGTAGCCGCGACCGGCGGACCCGCGGCGGCCAGCCACGATTTTAGAAGTTTATTGCTAGTTTCAGATTACTAGCGTAACGTGGTCAACAGAGTTCGAGCAGCCAGGCCCCGCAGGTCACAGGAGGCATCCCGATGCACCCACCGACTGACAACGCCGCTCCCTGAGGCGGCCCACATGCTCGCAGCGGTTGGCATTGCCGTGTGCGTCGGCGCGGTCGTGGTCGTCTGGGTGGCAGGCGCGCTGTACAACGCCCTGCATACTCCGCGTAACGCCTCTCATGCCTCGCGGGAGCTGACCCGGAGCCAGCCCGGGTCGGCAGCGCTCATCGTCGTGGCAGCGGCGTGCGCGGGCCTGGTGATCGGGCTCGGCCGCAGCCACTTGACGGCCTGGCCGTGGGGGCCTTGTGGGTCCGGATCCTCGGACTCGCCGTGCTGGTCGCTTCGACAATGTTCACGCTGTGGGCCCGGTTCTCGCTCGGCACCATGTGGAGCCTGGCGCCCAAGGTCAAAGATGATCACCGGCTCCGCACTCACGGGCCGTACGCGGTGACGCGTCATCCGATCTACACCGGCGTGCTCGGGATGATCCTCGGCGCCACGCTGCTCAGCGGGATCAGTCGGTGGATCGTGCTCTTCCCGGTCGCCCTGGGGGAGTTCGAGGTCAAGATCCGCATGGAGGAGCACCTGATGCTGGCCACCTTCCCCGACGGCTACCCCCAGTACCGCCGCCAGGTGCCCCAACTCGTTCCCGGCCTGTACGCACTGCTGAACGCCACTCCCCCAGCTCGTAGGCCCCGCCCCCGGTGCCCGGGAAAGTAACGCTGGATAGCAGGCCTTCATGGTGACGACCGCGGCGGTCGTCTTGTACCGGTCAGCGGGCGAAGGTACGCCTGCCTGAAAAGCGGAAGGTCGACAGTTCGATCCTGTCCCTGACCACCAAGCAACAAGTCGCTGAGCTGGGAAGATGGGCCTTGTCGCGCGTGGCGCCCGGCCCTTTGACTGACCGCGATAGCCCCTTGCTGACCTTGATTGGCTGCTCGGTATCGCACGCAGATCGCACGCCGAGCCTTGGAGTACTTCCGGTCAGTTGCGACCCTTGGGATCATTTAAGCGTGGATCCGACTGGGATCGCTTCGTGTCAGTTTGCCAGCAAGCGCTGGGTGATCTGGTTGAAGGACGACCGGAGCCGTTCAAGGCACTTTGGTCACACGCCGACGACGTGGTGATCATGGGCGCGTTCGGCGGTTACGAGCGCGGCTGGGAGCAGGTGAGCGCCCGGCTCGACCGGGCCGCCGTAGGTATCAAGGCCACCGATCGCACCGCGGAAAATGTTTGTGACGGTCGTCAGGGATGATCTGGCCTACACCATCGACTTGGAGCGCATGACCTGCCGCATCGGTGATCGCTCGCAGCCCAGGACGCTTCGCTGCACCCAGGCATACCGCCGTGAAAACGGCGAGTGGAAGGTCGTGCTGCGCCACGCTGATGAGCTTCCCCGCAAAGATGAGCAACAGAGATGACCCACAGCATGGGTGAGCTGACCTGCCGTTTACAAGATTGCGGTGACGCCTTGCTGCTGGCACTTCTTGCCGAGCGACCTAGGTGTGCTCGCCCGAATGCCTGTTGCCCAGCTTGATCCAGCGTATGGCGCGCGGCTCTTTAAGTGCGACCGCAGCTGCTGGAAGAGTGGGCTTCGGTCGGCGAGGTTCACGAACGCCCACCATCGGCGGCCGTCTGCGCCACCCCAGAAGATGGCTGCGGACCCAGCGCACCGCGGCGGCCAGACCGTGCCCGTTCGCATGTCGGCCTTCTTGCGTCATATCTCGATTATGCACCTGCTGTCGCTGGGTTATGAGCACTACGACGCGCGTCTCCCCTGTCTCCGGCTTTCTGGCGTGTCTCGCTGAGCAGGAAATCAGGGCGCTGGCTGTCGCCTACTTCCCGGGTTGTCTCCTCCGTCCCGCAGCGTCTCGTTAGCAAATCCGTTAGCCGCGCAGTGCCTCAGCTGCGGGTTCCTGCTCTTGATGCGCGCCGGTCTGAGTGCTCCTGCCCATGATGGTGCGAGCGGAGTGCAGACATGACCGTGACTAGTGGGTCTGCACCACGAAGGTTCCGTATACCCGAGGTGCGGGTCTTCCCAGGCGGCATTCTTCTGCCCGGTGTTCATCTTGCCTGTATCGGTCGTGGCGGTTCATCGTACCGATACGGTGAGACGAACTTCGGGGAATGGAGCTGCCATGGGATCGATCGTGGTCTGTGGGGGCGGTGTGATCGGGCTATCCGCGGCGATCATGCTGGCGCGGGATGGGCATCAGGTCACCGTCGTGGAGGCCGACCCGGCTGGTGTCCCGGCGGCGCCCGGTGAGGCGTGGCAGTCCTGGCAGCGCAAGGGCGTCGCCCAGTTCCGTCAGCCGCACAATCTGTTGCCCCGGTTCCGGCAGGTCTGCGGCGAGGAGCTGCCCGACATGATCGGGCGGCTGCTGGCGGCGGGCTGCGTCTGGTGGGATCTGCTGGCGTCCCCGCCAACCCTGACCGACCGCGAGCCGCGCCCCGGTGATGATGCGCTGCGGTTCGTGACCGGCAGGCGCCCGGTCGTGGAATACGCGGTCGCCGTGGCCGCCGAGGAGCAGCCGGGCCTGGAGATCCGCCGCGGCGTGCGGGTAACGGAGCTGGTAGCGGGCCAGCCGGCGATCCCTGGCGTGCGGCATGTGGCCGGGGTGCGCACGTCGGCGGGCGAGGAACTGCGCGCCGATCTGGTGGTCGATGCCATGGGCAGGCGCTCACCCGCCGCGGAACTGCTGACTGCGGTTGGCGCCCGCGAGCCGCATTCGGAGGCCGAAGACAGCGGATTCGTCTACTACACCCGGTATTTCACCGGTCCGTCGAGGCCTGTCCAGATCGGCCCGCCGCTGGTCCCGCTCGGCACGATCTCGCTGCTCACCCTGCCCGGCGATAATGACACCTGGTCAGTGACGGTGTTCTCGGCTACGGGGGACGCGCCGCTCAAGGCGCTGCGTGACACCGGGTGCTTTACCCGCGTGGTAAAGGCGTGCCCGTTGCAGGCCCACTGGCTCGATGGCCAGCCGATCACGGATGTGCTGGCCATGGCCGGGATCCTGGATCGGTACCGCCGCTTCGTCATCGACGGCCGTCCAGTTGTGACCGGATACGCGGCTGTCGGTGATGCATGGGCCTGCACTAACCCCTCGGCCGGACGCGGGCTCAGCGTCGGGATGGTGCATGCCCAGCTGCTCCGGCGGGTCGTCCGAGATCACCTGGGCGACCCGGCAGGCTTTGTGCGGGTCTGGGATGAGGGCACCGATCAGCATGTGGCCCCGTTCTACTGGAACCAGATCAGCGCCGACCGTGCCCGGCTCGCGGAGATGACCGCCTTGCGAGAGGGGCGTGCGTGGACCCCGGAGGACTCGACCATGAGCCGCTTGCGCGCCGCCGCGCCCTATGACTCCGACCTTTTCCGCGCCTTGATCGAGACCATAACCTGCCTGGCGCTGCCGCAGGAAGTGATCAAGCGGCCCGGCATCAGGGCAAAGATCGAGATGTCAGGCCGTCAGGCGCCGCCAGCCCCAGGCCCTGACCGGCGACAGCTCCTAAACCTGCTAGCCGCGTGAGACCGCGTAGAACTTGTGAGAGAAGAGGTCCGTGGGCAAAGGATCCAGGACCTCGCTCACTGCGGAGAATAAGGCCATACCTGCGGCTATGGTGGCGGCGCGCTCGGAGGGACTCGAAACCCCAGCCTTCTGATCCGTAGATCAATGGAGCCTGTCCGGCCAGTGTCCCGGAGTCCAGAATCGCAGGTCAGCGTCCTGCTAGGTGTCCGGAATGGATGCCACAGTCCCGTACCGTCTGTCCAGTCCGTGAGAAATCTGTGAGAGACGCATGCCTGTTGCCAGCATGACAGCGTCGTGGCGTGATCCGCGACCGTCCGCTAAGGCCTGGCATAGCCCAGGTCGTCACAAGATGTGCGAGCGTTACGTGCTGTCGCTGATCGCTGCCGTTTGCCACTGGTCGCTGCGGTCGCTGTCACCGTTGCTGTCAGTACCGCCAGATGGCCACGCCCGGGTCAGAGCTACGGTGGTCCTGCGGCAGCGTGCCGGTGGATCTTTACCCTGCTTGGTCCTGAGGGGCCGCGCGGTCGGGTGTGTGCACCGTACCGGCGCTCCGCGCGTCATCCTTAGGACAGAACAAAACATTAGGGAGGGAGAAGGCTAATGCGCGTACCACGTCTCCGGGCGCTCACCGCGGCGGCGGCGCTCGCTGCGGGCATCCTGGCATTGACGGCTGTCTCGGCGTCGGCTGGCACGGTCCCGGCCAGGCGCTCGTCAGGCCCGACCGAGATGGTCATCAGCACGAAACTCAATACGGCACCGTGCTCGCGGTCGGCAATGGCCCGTTCGCTGGCCCGGCGTACTTCATCAGCAGCGATTTCGATCACCATTTCGGCTGACCGCGGTGCTGCTGCACCTGGTGATCGGGCCGATCCAGTGCACGGGCCCTGCCAGCAACACCAGCGTCGAATGGCCTGCGGTGCTCACCAAAGGCCAGCCGGTGGCCGGTCCCGGCGTGAAGGCATCATTGCTCGGGCAGGTCTTCCGCAAGGGCGTGGGCGCGCAGGTCACCTATGCAGGCCATCCGCTGTACCTGTTCGACCCGGCTCCCGGCCTGGCATCCGGGCAGGATGTCGACGAACCTGGCCTGCCGCCCTGGCACGGACTGTGGTCCCTGATCCACCCCGATGGGCTCCCAGCAGCCATGCCCGGCCAGCTCACCACGACGGTGATCCACGGCAAGACCGTGCTCGCGGCCCTGTACCCCACCGCCCTTGCGGGACTGGTCGCCTTCCCCGTGTACGAGTACTCGCGGGATAGCTCCTCGGTCAGCAGATGCGACACAGGGGCGTGCGCCCGCGCGTTCCCCAGCGTCCTGACCGATGGCTTCCCCGGCATCTCCTCAGGCCTGTCCGGCAAGGGCACCGTGGCTACCCTGTCGACGGCGCAGGGTACCCAGGTCAGCTGGGACGGGCACCCGCTCTACCTGTACAGCAACGAGGCCCTCTTCGCGGATGGCGTCTTCCATCCGCTCGGTAACGGCAACGGCGTGGTGGTCAACGGCGGCACGTTCACCCTCATCGACGCCTGACCAGCCAGACCTGTAGGGGGCCAGGTCCCTGAGAGACCTGGCCCCCTACACTCATGTACGGGCCCTGTCCAGTCGCCCAGCCTTCTGATCCGTAGTTCCATGTGCGGGCATCCGGACCCGTTCAGATCCGTCCGTGACCTCGGGTGCCTTTCTGTCGGCTGTTCATGTCTGTCCGGAATCTCGGAAAGTCGTTCGCTCTGGTGGCTCCCAGCGTGGCTCCCAAGGCGGCGGTTTCACGGACCTGGAGGCCTTCGCCGCGATGGTTCCAATTTGCGCCGCTGGGGTGTTCATATGCGGCGTCTGGGCGCTTCGGTTCGCAGTTGACCATGAGCGGTTCCTTGCCTCGGGGACCGAATGGCAGTGTCCCTTAGTGCCCATTCTCCCAGCCCAGCCCAGGCCGAAAAGATCGTACATGCCAAGGCCCCCCGCATGGAGCGGAGGGCCTTTGGTGACGGCGGATTACCGGTGGCGCACCGGCAGCGCGAGCGGGCCGACCGTGCGGAACGTGGTCAGGCCAGACACTGGGTTGGCTTTCGTGTCGCACGCGCCGTTCTGACGCGGGAACGTGTCACGGACGTATACGAAGTAGGTGCCGTGACCGAGCGCGTCGCGGTACCGCCCGGTGCCGGCGACATTCCAGTACTGGCCCTTCACGTTGACAACCAGCGTGCAGGTCTTGGCGTTGAACGAGGTCGTGGTGTGGCCCGCGTTGGCGTACGCCTTCAGCTCGCCCTTGGTCAGGGTGGTGACGGCGATGCCGGGGACCGGGCCGCCGAGGTTGGTGGTGCCGCGGTCGTAGAACCCGTTCTTGCCGTGTGTCGGCGTCAGCGTGACCGGCACAATAAGCGTATTCGGGTTAGTCGTGAACCCGAAGATGGTCTCGTTGAACTCCTGATACGGGCGCTGCGCGGCCGGTGGGTTCGTCGCCGCGGATGCGGGCAACACCACCGCCGTGATCCCTGCGATGGCCATCACGGGAACCGCTAGCCACCTGATTACTGACCTCATCGTCATCCTTTCGAGAGTGCACGAGGACACCTCGTAAGGAGTGCGCGGTTCCCCCCCAGCTCAGCCCCTCATGCGCGGCGCCCGGCTAGTCCGGGTGCCCGTCTCTGACCGTAAACCTGCCCCGTCAATGTTGTCAAAGACGCAGGGCTAGCCTCAACGATTCAGGGGTGGGGCGAGCTTGGTTACTGATCGTGTTGTGCCGGTTTTCGGCGGTTGTATCTGGTTCAGGTATTCACAGCGAGGCGTCCGCTGACACGGACAAGTTCCGGTCCCAGCGCGCATCCTTCGCCATTGAGGAGCGCTCCAGTTTCCAAAGATCACAACGGTGTGGTTACGGCGTAATCTCCCAGAACGGGGCGCTCTTCGCTACCTGCACTGCGTCGCTCCCGCTCACCTACGGACGCGGGCTCGCGTCATCTCGGACATTTTGAACCCGCCGCACCCAGTGGGTGCAGTCCCGCCCCAACCACCATCGCCCTAAACCGGCAGCTCAGCACGCTGAACGCACGAAAAACCGCAGATCACCGGCCTGGAGTTGAATCCCGGAGGTCGGTGCCCACCTGCACCTTGCAGGGGATGGCCCGTTTCCGGTCCGGGCAGGCCCCTGCCTGCCCTTGGTTTCTGGCCGGAGTGTCCGCAGAGGTGTCCAGGGTCAAGCCTGACTTCACGTGTACGTTCGCCAAGAACCTTTACCTGTACTCGTTGCCCTGCGGTCGGAGTCAGGCTTGAGGCTGGAGGGGCGGACACGTACACTCGCGGGCCATCCCCGGCGCCACGGTCCGGGCGTTCGAACCGCTCGACCAGGCCACCCGGTCCCAGATCGCCGAGGTCAGCAAGATGGTCAGCGACCTGACCGCGGTCGGTACGGATTGGCGTTGATCTGAGAGCGACGCCAGGCAGTGGCCCGGCGTGCGCGCGCGGGCCTTTGGAGGCTGAGCGCGTGGCCGGATGGCCGGATCAGAGTGGCCGGATCACAGGCGCGGTATGAGAGCTGGTGCGCTGGCGCGGTCGGCCGTCTGTCGCTAGAGCAGGGCGGTGGCTCACACTTGACGTGGCAGCCGTGCCCTGAACCGCGCGAGTTCGGCCATCTGCGCCTGATGGTCGAGTTCGGCCATCTGCGCCCGGTGCTGGGCTTGGGTGTAGCCCGGCGGCTTGAAATACGTGGTGGAGGCCGGGCGCCATAGCAGCCATACCGCGGCCAGCCCGGCCAGCCAGGTCAGCGAGGGGATGATCGGGCCGAGCGCCGGGACGAAACTGAGACGCACCGCGGGGACGAAAGTGATATTGATCCCCGTCAGCGGGAAGACGCTGCTCAGAGACAGCGTCGCCAGGCCGAACAGCACCGCGGACAGGTGGCGTGCCCAGTTCCGGCCCCGGCCGGTCTCCCGCGCCATCCACACCCACAGGCCGATCGGCACCAAGGCGCTGACGACCGCCACGGTGATGGCCAGCGGGTTCAGCGCCTGGCTAGCCTGGGCCGCGGTGAGGCGGTACCCGAGAATTGCGTGGTAGGCCCCGATGTCGGCGATGAGGGCCAGGAAGATGATCAGGCTGGCGGTGCTGACCGCGGCACCGGCGTACATGACCTTGACGGCGGCCCTTACCGTGCGCGCCGAGCGTGGCACGCTGGGCCGCAGCCGCAGCCACAGGCCGCCGCGGATCAGGTCCGCAGACTGGGCCAGCCCGGGCCTGTGCTTACCCTCTGGGGCATCGGCCATCAGTACCGCGAGGATCTCCTGCTCGTTCTCCCGCCGGAAGTCCCGGGGATACCAGCCCAGCAGCCGCCGGTAGGCCCGTTCCAGGTGGTCCTGATCGGTCATGTCGCCATCCCCCGGCCAGGTTCAGCCGCTTCAGTGCCACGGCGGCGTGGGCCTGCAGCCGGGCCGCCTCATCGGCGAGGACCTTGGTGCCCGCGGGGGTGAGCCGGTAGTAGCGGCGCAGCCGCCCGTCTACGACCTCTTCGCGGTCCACCGCGATCAGCTCGTCGGCGCGGAGCCGGTCCAGGGCCATGTACAGGGTCCCGGCGCGGAGCCGGACCTGGCCGCCGGAGATGTCCCGGACGTCGGTGAGGATCCCGTAGCCGTGCTGGGCGCCGTCGGCCAGCGCGGTGAGGATCATGAAGGTCGCTTCCTGCATCGCCCGCGTGGCCATGTAGATGTTATATACCGCTGAGCGAGCTATGGCAAGCCCGCCGTTGGCCAGCGCGGTGAGGATCATGACGGTCGCTTCTTGCGTTGCGCGTATGGCCATGTAGATGTTATATACCGCTGAGCGAGCTATAGCAAGCCTGCCACCTGTCCCGTCCCCGCGCCGGTCCGGGGCCCGCGGGCCGGGCTCTGGGCAGTCAGGCCTGCGTCTGGGCAGGAGCCGGAAGGTGGACGGCTCCGATCGCGCGCCAGTCCCAGAGCCGTTCGGGGCCGCGCTGGATGATGAGGCTGACCGTGCTGATCTGGATCTGGCATTCGCGGTGGTCCGGCCCGAGGGCCGTGATGATGGGTGCCATGGCCTGCTCTGCGGTGCTATAGCAGACGGTGACGTGCGGAATCCAGCGAGGCGAGGTGCTGTCCGGGTCGCGCCCGTCGGTCACGGTCCGTGTCGCTGCTTGCACGGCGTCATGGATACTCGCCAGTGCCCGCTTGGGCTTCACGTCGAACATGATGGCCTCGGGGTGATACACGATGCCCCCGATGGTGACGGTAACGGCGGGAGTGTCGGCCAGGATCGCCGAGGCTGCCTTGATCATCTGCCGCAGTTGGTCTTGGGAGAAGTGGTCGGCAGGCCCGGCCACCAGCGTGGTCATGTGCAGTCGTTCCAGCGGTGTCATGTGCAGTCCGGGGAACCGGGCTAGCCGCTGCTGGGCGTCTCGTGCCAGGTCTACGACCTGCGGATGATCGTGCATGAGCATGTGCCAGTAGACCGTGCTTTCATCTGGCCCTGGCTCTGCCCGGTTTTGCCAGCGGTCGATCATCTGTGCTGCCAGCGTTGGCATCCGGCCTCCCTGGTGGCGTGTCGTGGTAGCGCATTGAGGCTGAAGTCGCGGATTTGCTGCCGCAGGGTGGATGCGGTCCGGCTGCGGGCGTAGCGCTGACCGGAGAGGTGCTGGTCAAGGTCGGCAAGCCAGCCGGTGACGGTGGCGATGCGGAATTCGGGAGGCATCGCCAGCATGGGCGTTACTTGCTCGACCGAGCAGTCGAGTGAGCCCTGGAGCAGGTGGGCGATGGCCGCGCCGATCCGTACCTGCGCCCAGGTGCCGGGGATGTGCGGATCTCCGGCCGCCCACCCCTGATCGGCCGCTAGTGCTGCCCGCAGCGCGCCGTCGGCATCGCCTGTGCGCAGCGCGACTGAGAGCGCGAAGATCGCTTGCCGTTCCGGGGAGAAAGACCAGGGCGAGGTTCCCGTGTCGGCGCCGGTCCGGGCGTCGGCGATCCGTTCGGCCCGGGCCAGCGCGGTCCTGGCCCGCGCCCGGTCCCCGGCCAGCGCCGCGGCGTTGGCCTCGTAGTAGGCCAGCTGGACGCTCATCGGGCTGACCGGGCCGTCTTCGAAGCCGCGCAGGGCCAGATCCGCGGCTTCGGCATAGTCGTGCTACCAGCGGGCTGTCTTGGCCAGCGCATACCAGGCCTTGGCCTGGCTGGTTCCGGCTTCTTGCATGCCGATCACGGCGGCCTTGCCATAATTGCGGGCGGCCCGGTCCTGCCCGAGGTCGCCAAGCAGGACGCTGGCGTGGGCGAGTAGGTCGCCGTCGATCCGGATCAGCTCGCGGGTCTGCCGGAGCCGCTGCTTGCCGCTGCGTAGCAGTGCCTGCGTCTGGCCGTGGAGTTGGAGCACGTCGGCCAGGACGCGGCGAGGTGTGACCTGGGTGTGCAGGTCGGCGAAGGCGACGGCCGCCTGGTCGATGTGCTCGATCGCCTGGTCGCTGGTATTGCTCGACGTGATCCAGGCCGTCAGGCTCGCAATGTCATCAGGTAGCGAGGTCGGCGAGCCGGTCAGGGACGGTGCCTGGCCGTGCTCGCGCTCGGCGAGCAGTAGCCCGAAGTGGGCGCGGACCTGCTCGGGTGCCCGTGCCAGCGCGACATCGAGTATTGGTGCGTGACGGGCCGGAGGATGACATCGGGCCGTGCCCGCCAGTACGCGACCGTGCGGACGGCGACGCCCAGGTGCTCGGCGAAGGCCTCGTTGGTCATGCGCAGCGCCTGGCGCAAGGTGTCAGCGCGCCCGCCTGTCCACGAGGCCACCATGTTCATGTTTTAGTTTGTTGCCGGTCACAGTCCGGATTGCACCGCTGTTGCACTGCTGTTGCATGGTGGTTGCCTGGCCGCGAGGCCTGGCCGCCGCCAGCCTGAAGATGTGAGCGAGAACCGATCGGCGACGGTGACAGCAGCTGAGGGTGTCGCGCCTGGCGCATCACGGGGCTTGTCCCTCGGCCGGGAGCCGGGCCAGCAGGCTGGCTACCGTCGTCTCGGCTGCGGCCAGGTCTTGCTTGCTGCGTCGCAGGGCGGCCCGGAGGTCGGCCAGCTCATCCCGCAAGCTCGGGTTCTTGCCGTCGGGCACACTGCGGACGTACGCGCCGCTTGCTGGCCGGATCTCGACCAGGCCCTCGGCTGCGAGCAAACGGACGGCGGCCTGGGCGGTGTTCTGGGCGACGTGATGAGCGTCCCGCAGCTGCCGGTACGACGGGATCTTGCTGCCGGGAGGGTATGCACCGCTCGCTATCTGGGCTCTGAGGGTATCCGCGACTTGCCTGCTGGCGGTGCGGTCTGCGTTCGGGGGCGCCACGAGCCAAGTGTAGCCATCTGCCCTATGACAGTGATTGACAGAAGTGTCCTAGGACAGAAAGACTGTTCTAGGACAGTAAGAGGTTCCGCAAGGGGCGGAACCGCGACTCAAGGAGATAGCACATGCCAGTTCTAGGTCCGTTCCCGGTGGAATTCGGGGCAGTGTTCCCGTCCGGCGCGTACGCCGCCGGTCCCGTCGAGAAGGTGCGGGACTTCGACCGGTCCAGCGCCGACCGGATCATCCAGCAGGAGGACAAGGCCACCGGCCTGCCGCTGTGGGTCATCGAGGTGATCAACCCCGACCCCGAGACCCGGCAGCGCACAGTCAAAGTCAAGATCGCCGCGCAGTACCAGCCGGTGCTGCCTGACAACATGGCCGGGTCGCCGTTCATCCCGGTCGAGTTCGAGGGCATGCAGGCCATCCCGTACGTGGACGCCTCGCGGTGCCAGGGCGGCGGCAACGGCGACGGCAAGGGCAAGTGCAAGGCCCGGCTGGCCTACTCGCTGAAGGCCACCGGGGTCCGCGCCCCCTCGCGGCTGCCGTCCCGCCCGGCACCCGACCATCACAAGGACGCGGCGTGACGGCCCGGCGGGTCCCGGCGCTGGCGCTCCCGGTCGATACGAAGGCCGGGGTGGTGTTCCGGGGCTACCAGTACCGGACTCCGCTGCTGACCATCGCCACAGGGCGCTCGGTGCTGCTGGTCACCCTCACGTTGCCCGAGCAGCTGGAGGCCGGCCACGTCGAGTTCGCCCGGCAGCTGGCCGCCAAGGCGTGGGCCTACCGTCGCCGTCGAGCGCCGGTACCGGGGCCTGCCCTGGCTGCCGGACCCGCCGACCCCGTTCACCTTGACCTCCAAGGCTGAGGCTGCGCTGGACGGACGGCCCGGGCCAGGCGGGTACGGCGTCATCCCGGCAGGAGGTCAGGGCATGACGGCCTCCAGCGCGCAGGTCCGGTTCGAAGCCGAAGGCGTGGCCCAGGTGGCCTCGTTCATGCACCTGACCGGCCACAGCTACATCGGCTGCTACACCTACGAGGACATCGCGCCGATCCTGGCCATCAAGGACCAGCACATCGATGTGTCCATCACGGTCGCCGACCGCAGCCAGGTCACCGATGAGGACTTGCTGATGGCCCGCGTGCTGGCCCAGGCGGTCGCTGAATACGTGGCCGAGCTGGAACGCCGCGCGGCCGCCGGTCATCAGCCGCGTGGCAGGTCCCCAGGACACAGCTGGGCAGGCCGCGTGATGGCAACGCGGATGCAGGCGGGGCGGCTGGAGCTGGTACCTCCGGCCGCCCCTGTGTTCTCTCCCGTGACTGGCAAGGAAGAGGTGACCAGCGTATGCGCAGCGTGGTGACCGGGGAACAGCTCGCGCAGATCTACAACCCCGACCCGTTCGCCCGGCCGGTCTTTCGCGCCCCGGTGTACCGGACCCCGGCCGGGATCATCGCCCTGGCCCAGCTGGCCCGGCTGCTGGCCTGGATCATCCGGATGATCTTCCGCCACCCGGTCGCCGCGACCGCGGCGCTCGTGATGGCGAGCATCTGGGTCTGCATCGGCTGGATCACCGACATCGCCCTGGCTGCATGGGCCGTGCTGGTGCTGGTGATCTGGCGGTGCTACTGGCCGGGCTCGTTCACCCGCTTCGTGGCCGCGCCCGCGAGGGGCAAGTGGCGGGCCTGGTGGTGCTACCGGCGCCGCTGGGAAGCAGTGATGAACGTCGCCGACCTCTCGCCCTGGTACCGGGGCCGCATCCTGATGCCCGTGCTCGGCAAGGTCACCGCGACCCGGTATACCGACCGGGTGGCGGTCCGGCTGGTATCGGGCCAGTGCGCGGGCGACTTCGCCAAGCGGGCCGACAACCTGGCCCACGGGTTCGGCGCCCTGCTGTGCCGCATCCGCTCGGCCCGGTCCGGCGCGGTGGTCCTGGAGTTCGTCCGCCGCGACGCCCTCGCCGCAGTTCATCCCCGCCCTGCCCATCCCTGCCCACCCCGATCTCAAGGCGCTGCCGGTCGGCCGCCGCGAGGACGGGCTGCCCTGGACGGTCCGGCTGCACGGCACCCACGTCTTGATCGCCGGGGCCACCGGCGCCGGGAAAGCCTCCCTGCTGTGGGGCCTGATCCGGGCCATGCTGCCGCTCATGCGCGAGGGCCTGGTCCGGGTGCTGGCCGCCGACCCGAAGCTGATGGAGCTGGCCTACGGCCGGGTCATCTTCGACACCTACGGCAATACGCCGCCCACCCGGCCGCGATCGCCGCCATGCTGGACGCCGCGGTCGCCGACATGCAGGCCCGCGCCGCGCAGTTCGCCGGGCGACAGCGCGACCACACCCCGACCCGGCAGCACCCGTTCACCGTGATCGTGGTCGATGAGGTCGCGTTCTTGACCGCCTACCAGCCCGACCGCAAACTCCGCGAGCGGATCATGAACGCGCTGGCCACCTTGACCACGCAGGGCCGGGCCGTCGGCTACAGCGTGGTGGCCGCGCTGCAAGACCCGCGCAAGGACGTGCTCACCATCCGGAACCTGTTCCCGGACCGGATCGCCATGCGGCTCGATGAGCCCGAGCAGACCGACATGGTGCTCGGCGACGGCGCCCGGGACCGCGGCGCGGCCTGCGAGCTGATCTCGACCGACCCAGCCGTCGGCGCCGGGGTGGCGTTCGTCCGGCTGGAGGCCGACCCGGACCCGGTGCGGGTCCGCGCCGGATGGGTCACCGACGCCGACATCCGCGACATGGCCGACCAGGTGGCCCGCGACACGCGCGCTGCCAGAGCTGGAAGGGGTGGCCGCGTGACCGCCCCGGTGTTGTGGCAGACCGATGACTGCTGCCCGCTGTGCGGGAGCCTGCTGCAGGCGCGCACCCAGGCCGAGGGGTCGATCACCGCACGAGTGCGGCTGCGGCTGGCATGTGACCTGGCAGGCCGACCCGGAAGGAGGCCAGTGGTGAAAGACGGCGCGCATACCCACGGGCACGGCGGCGGTGGTCTTGGCGCCGCGGTGGCGATCGGTGCCGGGGCCATGCTGGCCATCGGCGTGGCGGAAGCCATCGCCAAGGTGCTGCCCTACCTGCTGGCCGGTGTGGCGGTCATCGCCGGGCTGTGGGCCGCGGGCTGGATCACCCGCGCGGTACTGGCCTACCGGTGCCAGCAGGCCGCCTGGCACGCCCAGGTGACCGGCGCCGCCCACGACAGCCTGCGCCACGAGGAGATCGCCGCGCTGCGGCAGGCGGTTGAAGACCTGCACGCCCGGCTCCTCGTCCGCCCGGAATCCCCGGAACGGCCGGGCCTGGAACGTCACGAGCACGTGCACTTCCACGGCCTGGCCGCCGAGCAGGTCGCCGCGGTGCTGGCCGCCCGTACCCATGCCCGGCCACAGGATCGAGGTGGTGAGTGGTGACCGAAACCCAGATGACCGGTATGACGAGCACCCGGGTTACCAGGGCCGACCGGATGGCCATGCCGCTGGCCCATGACGTTCTCCGGGACGTGGCCGTCGAGAACGGCGCCTGCATCCGCCCGGTCCAGCTGCGCCGCACCGACCGGGACACCGGCGAGACCGAGACCGTCCTGGTGCCGTGCGGGAGCACGCTGGACTCGGTGTGCCCGCCGTGCGCGCAGCGGGCCAAGACGCTGCGGGCCGCCCAATGCCGCGAAGGCTGGCACCTCGAGGACGAGCCCGGCATCACCCCCGGCCCGGCCACCGAGGACCAGAAATGGTGGATCACCCTGCGCGCCGAAGCCCAGCGAGGCCGCGACCAGGCTGCGGCGGCCGGGCAGGACACCGACGGCTTTGATCAGCTCATCGGCGAGCTCGATGCCGAGATCACCAGAGCGGGCATCCGCGGCAAGGCCGCCCCGGCCCGTCCGGCCCGGCGGCACCGCTCTACTCGCCGCCGCCAAGATGTCGCGGACCTGCCCCGCCGTAAGGTCAGCCCCCGGACCGTGGGCAAGACCTACACCGCGCCGGACGGCAAGACCTTCCGCCCCTCCCTGTTCGTCACGCTGACCTGCCCGTCCTACGGCCGGATCGGCGAGAACGGGGCAGCCGCCGACCCAGCCTCCTACGACTACGATCGGGCTGCCCGCGACGCGCTGCATTTCGCGGCGCTGTTCGACCGGTTCATCCAGAATCTGCGCCGTTACCTGGGCTATGACGTGCAGTACTTCGCCGCCGTCGAACCGCAGAAACGGCTCGCCCCGCACGTGCACATCGCCATGCGCGGCACCGTGGCCCGGGCCGAGATCCGCCGCGTGCTGGCCGCCACCTACCACCAGGTCTGGTGGCCCGACACCTCGACCGTCAAGTACGACGGGGACCAGCTGCCGGTCTGGGACGAGCACACCCGGAACTACCTCGACCCGGCCACCGGGGAAATCTTGCCCAGCTGGGACCAGGCCCTCGACGCCATCGGCGTGGATGACCAGCCGCATCACGTGGCCCGGTTCGGCGACCAGGTTTGACGCCCAGGGCGTGCTGGCCGGGTCCAAGGACGCGGCGCGGTGCATCGGCTACCTGACCAAGTACCTGACCAAGCAGGTCGGTCTACTGCCACCAGGCCGACACCGACCCTGAGCGCGCCCATGCCGCCCGGCTGGCCGAGGCGCTGCGGTACCAGCCATGCTCCCCGGCCTGCGCGAACTGGCTGCGGTACGGCGTCCAGCCCAAGAACGCCCGGCCCGGCCTGGTGCCCGGACGGTGCAAGTCCAAGGCGCACCATCCCGCCTACCTGGGCTACGCCGGGCGGCGGGTGCTGGTGTCCCGCAAGTGGTCCGGCAAGACCCTGGCCGACCACCGCGCCGACCGCCAGCAGTGGCTGCTGTCGGCCCTTGGTGTTTCGGCAACTGACCCGGCCCGGTACCGCTGGGAGCTGGTCGCGCCGGGCGACCCGGACCACATGGATCACGCGCGGCGGCTGCTGCACGCCGTCGCCGACCGCGCCCGATGGCAGGCCGCGCTCGCCGAGGCTAGACGCCGAGCAGAGGACCGAGGCGATACCGGGTCAGTTGGGAGGGCTGCTTTATGGCGAACCAGCGCGACGAGCTGCTGACCGTGTCTCAGGTGCTCGCTGTCCTGGGCGACGTGTCACGGCGGACCTTCTACCGATGGCGCGAGACGGGTGAGGCGCCTGAAGCGATTCGGCTGCCCAACGGCGAGCTGCGCATCTGGCGCAGTGACCTGAACGCATGGCTTGACCGGCTCCGTGAGGAACGGGCCGCATGAAGTCTTACGACGTGAAGTTCTGGGCGATCCGCCCCGGCAAGGCGAAGACCAAACGGACCTACGAGATCCGGTGGAAGGTCGGGCATGTGCCGCATTCCCGCACGCTCGGCAACAAGGCGCAGGCCGAGAACTTCCTGTCAGATCTGAGGCATGCGGCCAGGATGGGCGAGGCCTTCGACGTCGTTTCGGGGCTGCCCGAGTCGTTGACGACCGTCAGGCGTGAGCGGTCGTGGTTCGAGTTCTGCCTTGCCTACGTGGACATGAAGTGGCCGTCTGCGGCGCCCAAGACCCGAGACGGCATTACCGATGCGCTTGCCGCGGTAATCCCGGCAGTGGTCGGCGAGCAACTACCGGACGGGCTAGAGCTGGCCGGTTTGCGTTATGCGCTGCGGCATTTCGCGCTGCCTCCCGGCGCGCGGGCCTTTGACCGGCCCCCGGCGGAGGCCTCTGCCTTGCGCTGGCTGGAGAAAGCCTCGCTTCCGGTCAGCGAGATCGGTAAGCCGCAGCATGCCCGCGCGGCCCTTGATGCCATTTCGATTCGGCAAGATGGCCGCGCGGCCAGTGCCACGACGATCGCGCGTAAGCGGTCCGTCTTCGCCAACGTGCTGCGTTACGCGGTGGAGCTGGGAGAACTGCCGTCCAGCCCGCTGGACCGGCTGAGCTGGAAGCCGCCGAAGGTCTCAGAGGTGGTGGACCCTCGCGTGGTGGTCAACCCGCGCCAGGCCCGCGAGCTGATCACTGCGGTGACCTACGTAGGCCAGTACCGCCGCGGCCCGTACGCTCGCGGCCAGCGGCTGATGGCGTTCTACGCCTGCATGTACTTCGCTGCGCTGCGCCCCGGTGAGGCGGTCGCGCTGCGGGTTCAGGACTGTTATCTGCCCGCCGCGGGATGGGGACGCCTGATCCTGGAGAAGTCCCGGCCCGAGGTGAACCGGCGCTGGACCGACACCGCCTCGGCGCATGATGAGCGCGGGCTCAAGCACCGCCCTGCCAGCGAGACCCGCCGCGTACCGGTCCCCGCCGAGCTGGTCGCCATCTTGCGCCAGCACATTGACACCTTCGGCGTCAGGCCGGATGGACGGATGTTCAGCAGCGACCGCGGCGGCCCGGTTGCTTCGACCGCGAGCAGCGACGTGTGGGCCGAGGCCCGGACTCTTGCCCTGACACCCGCGCAGGTCGCCTCGCCCCTGGCCAGGCGTCCCTACGACCTTCGGCACGCTGCCGTTTCGCTGTGGCTGAGCGCCGGAGTGCCTCCGGCACAGATCGCCGAGCGTGCCGGGCACAGCGTCGAAGTCTTGCTCCGGGTCTACGCTAAGTGCCTGGACGACAGCGACAAGACCGCCAACATGCGCATAGACGCCGCGCTGCGGGACGCCTGATGCTGGTAGCCGACGAGTTGGCGGTCACCTGCCGGTGAGGCCCCCGGACCTGGCGGTTCGGGCGGGATTGATCCCGCGTATATCCCACGGAAAGCAGCATCCGGCGGCCTGCGGTGGCATCTGGCTGCATGGCCCGCAGCCGAGTCAGGGACGCCAGGGCGTCCCTGAGCTGGTGTTTGTG
>CAWCII010000038.1:0-18198 GCA_963795575.1 uncultured Actinomycetes bacterium
CAACCGCGAGTTCGCTAGTGCCTCAGCCAGCGTCGGCGGAGAGGTACTGGTGGTGCTGGGCTCGATTGCGGTTACCTTCATTGCCGGTCTCGCCTTTTGCTGGCTCAGGCTGCGATCCAGGAGCCTGATCGCCCCGGTCATAGCGCACGTCGCGACCAACGGCCTCGCGCTCACCGTCGCCTGGTTCGCGGTCCACTAGCCGCGCTGGTTGCGGGACTGTCCGCGGCCGAACGCCAGGTCCGCGAATGGGGTCCCCGGCTGCAGGTCGGCTGACGCACCGTACTGGTACGCGATTACCCGCCGTTCGCGATGATCTTTCTGAGGTTGGCCAGGGCCTGGGGGGTCGTGCCGGCGGGCCGCATGATGGCATTCCACCCATCGACGTACTCGGCCGTGTACGTATGGCCGTGGCCGGCTGGAACGCCGGTGGAGAACGGAAGGTCGGCAGAGCCCGCCAGACGGACGCGGCGAGTACTCCCAGCCCGTAACCGATGGCCGCGGTGATGCCGAAGACCACGCCCTGGATGATTCCGCCGCGCGGCAGCAGCGACGGCGTGAAAGAAAGACACCCGACAATGAGCGCCCCCGAGCAGCCGGGGAGCGTGACATAGAGCAGGTTCCTGGGTTTACCGGGCCGCGGCCACGGCTGGGGGCCTTCAGCCGCGGCTACGGCCCGGGCGGCTGCGGTCGGGGCGGCTGCGGCGGCCCCGAGCGGCTGATCGGCTTCGGCGGGATCGGCAGCACGCTGGTCCGCCACGTCTGGATGCTCGCCCGGTGACGGACCGGCCGGTGGCCCCGGTATGTTCCGCGCCATGTCTGCCTCCTCCTTTCTCCGATCGCGGCCGGTCCGCGCGCTGCGGTCCTATGCGGTCAGGTTCTCCCGGCTGGCATAGGCACACAACGCGTAAAGCGCGACTATGTCCATGGCGATGATGATCAGGGACCAGAGCGGGTAGGCGGGGATGAAGAACATCTGTTCAACGGCGTTGAGCCCGATCACGGCCACCGCGAACCAGCGGGCCAGCTGGTTGCCGGACAGAACGCCCCAGACGGCGAGGAGCTGCAGGGCGCCGAGGATAACGGTGATCCAGCCCCAGGTGCGCAAGTCGCCGAGCACATAGTGCGCATCGGCGACGAACACGTTCGAGCTGCCGACCGCGGCAAGGCCGTAGATCATGTTGAATCCGCCGATTACGAAAAGCAGAACGGACGCGAATGCGATCAAGCCGCGGCCGTGGCGTTCGGCGTGATATCCGCCCGCGTCTGCGGGTGGCCCGGTTGCCGCCGATCTCATTTTGACCTCCTATGTCGCTGGAATCGCTGGGCTTTGCTCCTCAGCCTGTTCGGGCTGGCCTGCTGTCATGGCCCGGCCTCCGGATCGGCTCGGGCTTCAGCGCGAGTGGTGGCGCCTGCGTCGGCGAGGCCCAGCTCTGCTGGCGCACGCAACATTCGGACCCGCCGCCGCTACCCGCCGTCTGGTTCCCGCACCTGGCCGTTGCCCGGTACGCGCTGCGACCGCAAGCTGTCCATGCATTCCGGTTACGGCTGCGATGCGGGGTGACGCAGAGACTACTGCGGGGCTGCCTGGCCGCCGTGCAGGGCGTCCTGGAGCTCTTTCTCGTCATCCTTGGACAGGGAGGTCTTCAGCACGGTGCCGCCGTACCGGCTCATCGCCTCGACGGCCTTGTCCGGCGTGACCTTCTCCACCATCAGGAAGAGCGCCGAGGTGCCGGGCTTGAGCATGTCGCGGACCTGGTCCTGGAACTGCCTGTCGATGCTGGTCTTGGCCAGCTTGCCCATCAGCGCGCCCATCCCGGCGCCGATGGCCATGCCGAACACCGGGATGAAGAACAGCAGGCCGAACAGGAACCCCCAGAACATGCCCCAGGTTGCTCCGCCGCCGACCGCGTGATGGTTGGTGTGGACGTGGTAACTGCCGTCTTCGTCCCGCACGATCACCGCGATCGCGTCCGGCTGGATGATCAGGTCCCGGGCCAGCTGGCGTGCCTCGCCGGCCGCGGCATCCGCGGTCGTCTTATCCGGGTACCCGATGGCGATCAGATCAGCCATGACATTTCCCTTTCTCATCTGTGGTTGTTCTCTCCCGCTGCCGGGCGGCACCGGGGGTATTCCTAGCCGAGGGTGGTATGTTCCAGGCCCGGCCGGTGCACCATGACCTGGCGCAACCTGCCCACCTCGGAGTGGACTCCAAACGGCATGTTGATCACCTCGTCAGCTGATAGCGGAAGGATTGCCGGCCCGGGAGGGTGATCGCCGGGCCAGGAGCTTGCCGAGTTCCCACAGCACCAGCAGCGCGATGGCGGGCATGAGCGCCCAGCCGAACTCGCGCAGGTTGATCTGGGTCGTCCCGAGCAGGCGGTGGAAGACGTCCATCTGGGTGACGAGCACGGCCAGGACGAACTCCCCGAGCATCGCCCAGTTCATCTGCTTGCTGTCGAAGGTGGCCGTGGTCAGCACCGTGCCGGTCTCGCTGCGGCATTCGAGCCGCGGCCACGATCAGGCACAGCGCGAAGGAGGTGAACGCGATCGACTGTCCGACGTGGACGCTGCCGAAGTGGGACTGGCCGAGCTCGATCATGGACAGCAGGCCGATCGTGATGGCCAGCCCGGCGGGCCCGACCGTGACCATCACCGGCCGGGTCAGCACCGACTCGCCGCGCGGGCGCGGCCTGCGCGCCATCAGCCCGGGCTCTCCTGGTCGAAGCCGAGCGCGAAGCCGAACGGGGCGTTGACGACGAAGTGGATCCACAGCACCTGCGCGGGGGTGAACGGCTCGCCGGCGGCGATGTTGAACAGCGTCGCGCCGAGGAAGGTCAGGACGAACACCACCAGGAGCACCAGCACGAAGCGGATGTACTTGGTGAGGTTGTCGTAGATCTTGCGGCCCTGCTCGACGGCGAAGACGATCGTGGCGAAGTTGTCGTCGGACAGGATCATCCGGCCGGCGTTCTTGGCCACCTCCGTGCCGCTGCCCATGGCGATCCCGATGTCGGCCGCCTTGATGGCCGGGGCGTCGTTGACCCCGTCGCCGGTCATGGCCACGACGTCGCCCTTCTTCTTCAGCGTGTCGGCCAGGAGCACCTTGTGCTCGGGGGCGACCCGGCCGACCACCCCGATGTCGTCGATGCGGGCCAGCCGCTCGGCTTCGGGCAGGGCGGCGAAGTCGGCGCCGAGGATGGCCTCGCCGTCGATGCCGAGCTGCCTGGCGATGGCCGCGCCGGTGATGACGTCGTCCCCGGTCACCATGCGGACCCGGATGTGCGCCGCCTGGGCGCTGGCCACCGCCGCCTTGGACTCGTCCCGGGGCGGGTCGACCATGGCGACCAGGCTGGTCATCTGCAGGCCGGTGACGTAGCCGAGCAGATCGCCGTCGGGGTCGAAGCCGGCCGGGTCGAGGTCGCGGGTGGCGGCGGCCATGACCCGCCGGCCCTCGCCCTCCATGCGTTCCATGTGCGCCCGGTGCTGCTCGTTCAGGTCGCCGTCCCACGGGATGCTGCTGCCGCCCGACAGCGCCGTGGCGGCCCGGGCCATCACCGCCGGTGCCGCGCCCTTGACGAAGCACCGCACGACCGGCCGCCCGCCGCGTCGGTGGCCGAGTTGAAGGTGGCCATCAGCTTGTAGCCCGGGTCGAACGGCAGCGTGGCCAGCCGGGGCAGCTGCTCGCGGGTGGCGTCGATGTCCAGCCCGGCCTTGTGGCCCAGCACCAGCAGGGCGCCCTCGGTGGGATCGCCGACGACCTTGCCGTCGACGAGCTTCGCGTCGCTGGCGACGAGGTAGGGCAGGATCGCGTCCTCGATGTCGGCCGCCGGCCCGCGGCGTGATGGACCTTGCCCTCCAGGCCGTAGCCGATGCCCGAGATCGTGTAGCGGTCGGTCCGGGGCCACCACCTCGACGGCGGTCATCTGGTTCATCGTCAGGGTGCCGGTCTTGTCGGAGTTGATCGCCGAGGTGAACCCCAGCGTCTCGACCGAGGGCAGGTCCTTCACGATCGCGTTGCGCTTGGCCAGGTCGACACCGCCGAGCGACAGGATCGTCTGCGTCACGGTGGGCAGCGCCTCGGGGATGGCCGCGATGGCCAGCGAGACCGCGCTGACGAACAGCGCGTCCCAGGCCTGGCCGCGGGCCCGGCCGAGCGCGAACATCACGATCATCGTCAGGCCGGCCGCCGCCGCGATCCACAGGGTGAGCCTGTTGAGCTCCCTGGTCAGGGGCGATTCCTCCCGGGCCGTGGCCGACAGCATCCCGGAGATCTTCCCGAGCTCGGTGCCGGCGCCGGTGGCGGTGACGATCATGGTGCCGCTGCCGTGCGTGACCGGCGTGTTCATGAACGCCATGTTCGCCTGGTCGCCCGGGCCCAGCTGGTCGCCGGCCAGCGTCTCGGCGTCCTTGGCCGCGGGTATGCTCTCCCCGGTCAGCGCCGACTCGTCGATCTGCAGCGCGCTGGCCGCGATGATGCGGCCGTCGGCGGGCACCTCGTCCCCGGCGGTGATCAGCACGACATCGCCCACGACCACTTGTTCGGCCGGGATCTCCGACTCGGACCCGTCCCGCCGCACCCGGGCGGTCGCCTTCATCATCGACTTCAGGGCGTTCATGGCGCTCTCGGCCTTGCCCTCCTGCCGCATGCCGACCACCGCGTTCAGCACCGTCAGCAGCAGCAGCAGCACCGCGGTGCTCCACTCCTTGATCAGCAGCGACACCACCGCCGCGGCGACCAGGATGATCTGCATGTAGCTGCGGTACTCCCCGAGGAACCGGCGCCAGCCCGGCTTCGGCTTCTCCTCCGGCAGCGCGTTCGGGCCGTTGGCGCTCAGCAGCTCGGCCGCCCGCGCAGACGGACAGCCCGGCGGCCGGATCGACGCCCAGGCGGCGGCGACCTCGTCCGGCGAGCGCGCGTACCAGTTCCGGCCCGCCGTGGCCGACTGTTCCGTGGCACCGGCCTGCACGGCCATGGCTATGCCCTCGACCCAGAGATTCGCTGGCCTGGCCGGCCCTGTGCCCGGGCCCTGCCGTCCCGGCTCCCGGCCTGGTCGGGCTGCTGCCGGTTCCCCGCTGTCCCGCTGACCTCTGCCTTGGCTTCTTGCTGAAGCCTTGCTGTGGCCTGCCTTCTTGGCCTCCTTGGCGGCGAACGGGTCAGCGAGGGCGCCCTCGGGCGCCTGGGCTTCGAGCTCATCCTTGACCGTCAGCAGTTCTTCCAGCTTGGCCGGGGTGACCTCCGGGTACTGCGGGTCGATCTCGATCAGGGTGTGCGCGAGCACCGCGCCCGCGCAGATGCGGGCGAACCATTTGCGGTCCGCCGGTATGACATACCAGGGTGCCCAGTGCGTGCTGGTGGCGGACAGCATCTGCGAGAACGCCTTCTGGTAGTCGTCCCACCGCTGGCGTTCCCGGGCATCGGCCGACGAGAACTTCCAGTTCTTGTCCGGCAGGTCGATCCGCTTGAGGAACCGGGTCCGCTGCTCTTCCCTGGACAGGTTCAGGAACAGCTTCACCACCTTGAACCCGTTGCCGGTCAGGTACCGCTCCCAGTCGTTGATCTCCCGGTAGCGGCGGTCCCAGACATCCTTGCCCCTGGCCTCCTTGGGAAGCTTCTGCCGGTCGAGGTTCTCCGGGTGCACCCGCACCACCAGGACCTCCTCGTAGTGGGACCGGTTGAAGATCCCGATGTCGCCGCGCGCGGGCAGGCGGCGGGCGTAGCGCCACAGGTAGTCGTGGTCGAGTTCTTCCGAGGAGGGCACCTTGAAGCTGCTCACCTGCACGCCCTGCGGGTTCACCCCGCTCATCACGTGCCGGATCGTCCCGTCCTTGCCGCCGGCGTCCAGTGCCTGCAGGCACACCAGCACCCCGTAGGTGTCCTGGGCGGCCAGCCGCGCCTGGTAGTCGCACAGCAGGTCGATGCCGGTCCGCAGCAGCTCGACGCCGTCCTTCTTCTTCGCGATGCCCGCCTTGTAGCCCGGGTCGAAGTCCCGGGCCAGGTTGACCTTCGATCCCGGGCTTGACCCGCAGCGGCTTGATGAACTCCGCGATGCGCTTGGCTCTCTTGTCGGCCATCGCCGGTCAGTCCTTTCTCGGCCGGGCCGGGCCGGGCCGCACCGGCGAGCATCGTCAGGCGCGGGCCAGGATGTCCGGTCCGGGGTGACGCTCGTCACGTGCCCTGGCGGCTTGCGCTGGCGGAATAGCTGGATGACCTGTCGACCGCGACGACCGCCGGGGCGAGGAGCGAGAGGGCGATCACGATCACCCACTGCCGGCCGGTGAGCGACTGGGTGTCGAGCAGGCGTTGGAGCATGCCGAGTTCCACCGCGGCCCGGGTGAGGATCGAGCCAAGGATGATCCAGCCCAGGTAGGGGAATACCGGCGATGACCATGGCGCCGGGCGTTCGCGTCGCATAGCCCGCCAGGAAAGCCGGCAGGTTGAAGGTGCCGACCCCCGATGATGCTGGCCACGATCAGCGTCATCGCCGCAGCGTGACCGAACTGGTGCGGCCCTTCCCGCCGGCTGCGTTGGTGGCAGGCGCGGGAACTCCTCCGGAGATGTCAACCTTGTCCGCCATGACTCACCCCTAGCCGAACGGCGGTAGCGCAGGGCCGTCATCTGCTTGCCGGCCCTGTTGGAGCGATTCCAGGCTGTGTTCGGGCTCCTCGGGGTGTCGTCACCCCTCCGGGGGTGATTCCTGCACTCTGGGGCGGCGCGCCGTCGGTCACGGCAGGATTGCCCGTTGCGACCGCCTGTCACTGAATCAGGCTCTGGGATCCGGGTGATCTCAGAGCAGGCGCAGGTCGACGGCCCGCTCGATGGCCTCCGAGCGCGACGTCACGCCGAGCTTCTGGTAGATCGACCGGCGGTGGGTCTTTACCGTGTTGCGCGAAATGTAGAGGGCGGCCGCCATCTGCGGATAGGTGCTGGTCGGCAGCAGCTTGAGGATGCGCAGCTCGGCCGGGGTCAGCGGCTCGGCGAGTACGCGGCGGGACCGGGCGGTGTCCGGCTGCGCGGCGCGCACCTCGAGAGCCGCACTGACCAGCTGGCCGATGAACGGATCCGGACCCAGCTGGGCCGCATGCTCGACCAGGTAGCTCGTCACCTGGGGTGCGGTGGTGATGACCGTGTTCAGGAAGCCCTCGCTGGCGGGCCGTCTGGATGGCACCGCCCAGGATGCCGGCGGCCCTGGGGTCGTCGCGCCCGATCGCGGCGGCGGCCAGGAGTATCTGGCGCACCAGCGCCCGCCGCGGTGTCAAGTCGCCCGCCGGCAGTGCCCGCAGATGTTCGTGCGCGGCGTGGTGATCGCCCGAGGTGAGCGCGATCCTGGCCAGCAGCAGGCCGCGGCGGTCGGCGGGCAGCCGGCCGGCCAGCTCGGCCGGGGAGCGCACGTCGCCCAGCGACAGCCGCAGCAGCGCCTCCAGCTCATCGGCCCGCGCCAGCAGCACCGACCCGGTCCCGGCCAGGACCAGCCGCGCCGCCTCGACGGTGGCCAGCGCCTCGCGGACCTGCCCGCGGGCGGCCCAGATCCCGGCCCGGTCCAGCAGCGCCAGGAACTCGAACAGGGGCCGCCGCCGCTCGGTTATCGCGACCGCCCGCTCGGCCAGCTGCTCGGCGGTGTCGAGGTCCCGCCGCTCCAGCGCGAGGCCGGCCAGCACGCGCAGATAGTCCACCGCGAAGAAATGGTGGTCGAATCCCAGCCGCCGCGCCTCCGCCTCGGCGGCCCCGGCGGCCTCGGCGGCCTCGGCCAGCCGGCCGGACTGCGAACCAGGCCAGCGCCCGCGCCCCGGGCACCATCACCAGCTTGACCGGCTCGGTGAGCCCGGGCATCGCCAGAGCCGTGGCTGCCTCGCGCTCGACCGCCGGGAAGTCTTCCAGGCAGTTATAGACGCGCTGGAGGATCAACGGGACGGCCGCGTTCCATTCGTCGGTGAGCTGCGTCTGCTCCTGGATGGCCCGCGCGGCGAGGGCCTCGCCCACGGCCTCGTTCAGCCTGGCCCGTCTGCGCGCAGTGGAATGACCGCATCGGCCGCGAACCGGGCCGCCAGCCTCGACTCGGGCGCGATCGGCGGCTGGGCCTGCTCGACCAGGTCAAGATACTCGCCGCCGCGAGCCGGGTCACCCGCCCAGCAGCAGGTCGGCGGCCAGGCCCAGCAGCCGGTCAGGCGCATCCGCCAGCAGCGAGGGGGGACCATGCTGAGATCCAGCGGCGCCGGCAGGCCGGGGTCACGCAGGAAGTCGGGCACGACCCGGTCCTGGATCAGGGTCAGCGCCCGGTCGACCTGCCCCGCCGCCAGGAAGTGGCGGGCCGCGCGCCGGGTGTCACCGGCCGACTCGAACCATTCGGCCGCCCGGACCTGCAGGCCCTGCTCGCGGGCCGCGTCCCTGGCCCGCAGCTCGGCGCGCAGCACCTGGCGCACCAGATGGTGGTACCGGAAGCTGGTCCGCTCATCATCGATCGCCACCAGGAACAGGTTGGCCGCATCGATGCGGCGCAGCAGCGCCGCCGCGTCCTGCCGCCCGGTGACGGCCGTGCACGCGGCCGCGGTCAGCTCGCCCAGGATGGAGGTGTCGAGCATGAACCGGGCCACCTCGGGTGGCTGCTGATCGAGGACCTCGGAGATGAAGTACTCGGCGATCGCATGGCTGCGGACATCGAGCGCCCGCGCGGCCCGCACCGGGTCCCTGGCGCCGCGCAGCGACAGCGCCGCCATCTGCAGCGCCGCGGCCCACCCCTCGCTGCGCTGATGCAGCAGCGCCAGGTCAGCGGCGGCGACCTCGACGCCGAAGTTCGCCAGCAGGTCGCGGCTTTCGGCCAGCGAGAAATACAGGTCACGGTCGCGCAGCTCGCACAGCTCGCCCGCCATCCGCAGCCGGTGCAGCCGCAGCGGAGGGTCAACGCGGCTGGCCAGCACCAGCTGGGCGGTCTCGGCCGGCCAGCGCTCGACCAGGTCGGTCATGTTCCCGGCCACCGCGGGCGCCGCGTAGCTGGAAGTCGTCGACGACGATTGCCGAGCCCGCGGGCAGCTTCGCGGCATCGTTGGCGATCGACGCGATGACGTCGGCCGACATGGCGCTGTCCATCGCGAGCAGGTCGGCGGCATCGGCGCCGAACCCCGGCACCACCGCCCGGGGAGCCTCGATGAAGCCGGCCCAGAACCGGACCGGGTTAGCGTCAGCCTCATCGCACGACAGCCAGGACGTAATGCCCGGTGATCGTGCTGCCGCCCAGCTCGACAGCAGCACGCTCTTGCCCGCGCCGGCCGACCCCACCACCACGGTCAGCTGCTGGCCGGCCCCCGCGGTCAGCCGGTCATGCAGCACCGGCCTGGTGACCAGCGTGGCGGGCAGCGTCGTCGGCCGGAACTTCGCCAGCGCGAACCGCGCGCCATCCGGAGCGCCGCGCTCAGCTGTGGCGTGCTCTGCGCCGTCGCTTGCAGGTGCCAGCCCGTTGCGGCCAGCCGATCGCCTGTCAGCACCGCGTCCTGTGCATTCAGTGGCGGGACTGCGGCGCTGGTTGCGGCCGAAGGAAAGCTTGACGGGTGCATCGCTGCGGCTCCGTGTCCCTGCCTGGCCAGCCTATGGCCGTGTCGCCCAGGGTCTGGAGCGACGGGTCGCCTGCACCCGAACATCGGCCCGGCGCAGGATTCCGTGTAGGCCGTTCTCAGCAGGAGCCTACGACCCGATTCCGACTTCGTAAAGCCGTGGCAAAGCCCGACCCTCAGCCGCGGGAACCGCCAAATCCGTGGAGCGGGTGCTGCCCCAATGCTCGGCGCGCTCGTGCACCGTGCTGTCAGGTCACAGGTCACCCTCGGGGGGGTGATGACGCCGGCCCGGCTGACCGGCACGCTGGCAGAACACGACCAGCGAGCAGACTGCGAGGCGAAATGAGTGGAACCGCGAACGTATGAGATCACCTTCACCGGCCAGGCCAGCCCGGTACTGCGCGCGGAATTCGGCGACTGCGAGGTCACCGCGGGACCGCGCACCACTACCCTTCGCGCCACGCTGCTAGATGAGGCAGCCCTCTCCGGGCTCATCCAGCGGATCGTCAGCTTCCGGCGCGAAGTCGTGCACGTGCTCTTCGTGCCCCCCACGACCGCATCCTGACTGATTTCGCGCCGATCGCGGCACAGACTACTGAGCCATCGCGAAGGAGCAGGCATGACGATCCGTGATCGACCCAGCCATGGCTGGACGGTGGTTCTTCGGCGCCAGCCGGTCCGCATGGTCGAGGGCCAGCCAGAAGGCGGCTACACCGATCTGTTTGAGATCATCTGCTGCGACTGCGGTGACCATCCCGACCTCGATTATCACGCCGTCTCACCGGAGCTTCAGCGGATCCGCGGGCCGTATCCGATCGCGGCCGGCGTCGCGGCATACAAGAAGCACGTCGGACGGCACACCCAGACCGCATACGCCGCCTCCGGGGAGACGGCAACCGATTCACCTCCGCGCGTCCGCTGACTACCTCCCGGCTGGCATGAATACCCGGCCCAGCGCCTCGAAGGTGGCCGGCCGCTGGACCCGCAGCACGCCGGCGGCGATCACGCCCAGGCACAGCCAGCCGAGCGCTACGAAGGGCAGCAGGTCCATCAGCGTGTGGGCATGCGGGTGAAGGATCCCCACAGCGGAAGCAGGAGCAGTACGGCGGCCGTGGCCGGGATGATCAGATGTCGCCCGAGCCTGAACTCACCGCGGAACTCGGTGCGGAACGCGCGGATGGCCGCGATGTTCACGGCCAGGTAGATGAGCACGAGCGCGAGCCCGGCCGCTCCGGCGAGATACCCGAACGTGCGCGCGCCGCCGTAGGCGTAGGTCAGCGGCAGCCCGGGCAGCAGCGTGAGCACGGCGAGGCAGCCGATCGAGACGACCGGGGTATGCCGGCCGGACAGCCTGGCCAGGGACCCGGGAAGGGCCCGTTCGCGGCCCATCGCGAACAGCACCCGGATGGCCGCGTTGAACACGGCGATGACGAAGCCCAGGCCGGTGAGCACGACCACCAGGTCGATGGCCCACAGCGCCGACGGCGCCCAGTACCGGCTGGTGAGGTAGCCCAGCGGGCTGGGCTGCCGGGTGAGGCCGGGGATGCCGTGCCGCCCGACGCCGAACGTCTCCGCCACGACGACGAGCAGGAAGAAGAGGCCCGTCACGATGACGACGCCGATCGTGCTGGCGGGGATGGAGCGACGCGTGTTCCTGGCTTCCTCGCCGAGCGCGGCGGCGGTCTCGTAGCCGGCGAACGCGGTGATTCCGTAGATCGTCGCGTTGGTGATTTCGGTGAGCTGGCCGTGCGGCGAGGAGGCCGGGACGAACACCGCGGCCGAGTAGTGCGCCGGGCCGATCTTGACCAGGATCGTGATGGCCAGGGCCGCGATGATGGCCATCTCCCCGGTGACCAGGATCAGGTCGGCCGAGGACGAGGTCCTGATGCCCAGGTAGGCGACCAGGATCACCGCCGCCAGGATGACCACGAACAGCGCCCAGGGGGCGATGCTCACGTGCAGCGTGTCGGCGATCAGCAGCGACGCGTACGTGCTGGTCAGCGCGATACCCGCGGGCACGTACAGCGCGTAGGCGAAGACCATCATCCAGCCGGTCAGGAAACCTCCGCCCCGGCCCAGGCCGCGGCTGTTGTAGGTGTACAGCGAGCCGGCCGACGGCATCCGGCGAGCGAACTCCGCAATGCTGATCGCGCAGCACAGCGACGCGATGAACGCGATGACTATGACCAGCGGAGAGGCGAACCCGGCGTACGACACCATGACGACCAGTCCGCCGACCACGGCACCGGCCGGGGCTACGTTGCTCACGCCGAACGCGATCAGCCGCTGCCACCCGACAGCCCCGTGACCAGGCCGCGAGTCTGGCCACTGCCAGCGCTTATGGCACCTCCCCGTCCTCCGGCGGCAGACCTGCGAGCTGTCGCACGTCAGTTCACCAGCCCGGGCCCGTACCGCCGGAGAGACAACTCGGCGGGCCCGTCCGCGACACGTACAACTCACCAGTCAACCACCGCGGTGATCACCTTGTAGGGCCTAAGTCCTCCCGGCGACTCCTGGGGCCCGCTCCTGGATTCCGGGTCACCCCCCGGAGGGTGAGGTAAAGCCGGGGCTGCCTAAGTACGGTCACACGCAGGACCATGAATCGCAGCAGACGGGGCTGATCGGGCCCGGGCTGGCGGAGATGCGGTGCGGTGCCGATGTTCAGACTGGGAGGGGGGCTGAGCCTCTCATCCTTCCGCCGCGAGTGGCTGACCAGGGACATTGTCGCCGGGGTCGTGCTCACGACCCTGCTCGTTCCGCAGGGCATGGCGTACGCGGAGCTGGCCGGGCTGCCGCCGATCACCGGCCTGTACACGTCCATCTTGTGCCTGCTCGGTTACGCGGCGTCCGGCCCGTCACGCATCCTGGTCCTGGGCCCGGATTCCTCGCTGGGGCCGATGATCGCCGCGACGATCCTGCCGCTCATCGCCGCTAAAGGCGACCCCGAGCGGGCGGTCGCGCTGGCCTCGATGCTGGCGATCATGGTCGGGGTGATCATGATCGTGGCGGCCGTGGCCAAGCTCGGCTTCATCGCCGACCTGATCTCCAAGCCGACGATGATCGGCTACATGAACGGCCTGGCGCTGACCATCCTGGTCGGGCAGCTGCCGAAGCTGCTCGGGTTCAAGGTCGAGGGCGAGGGCCTGATCGCGGAATTCATCGGCTTCGTCGAGGGCCTGGCGAAAGGAGAAGCCGTCGCCGCCGCGGCCGCGGTCGGGCTCGCCGGGATCGTGCTGATCCTGGTGCTGCAGCGCTGGCTGCCGAAGGTCCCGGCGGTGCTGATCATGGTCGTGCTCGCGATCGCGGCGACGTCGGTCTTCGACCTGGCCCAGCACGGCGTCAGCCTGGTCGGGGTGCTGCCCAAGGGATTCCCGCCGCTGACGATCCCGCACGTCGGCCTGGCCGACCTCGGGCCGCTGATCGGCGGGGCGCTAGGGATCGCCGTGGTGTCGCTGGCCGACACGATCTCCACCGCGTCGGCGTTCGCCGCCCGCACCGGGCAGGAGATCCACGGCAACCAGGAGATGATCGGCATCGGCGCGGCGAACCTGGCCGCCGGGCTGTTCCAGGGGTTCCCGGTCAGCACCAGCGGATCGCGGACCGCCGTGGCGGAGCGGTCGGGTGCGAAGACGCAGCTCACCGGGGTCGCCGGGGCAGCGCTGATCATCCTCATGATCGTCTTCGTTCCTGGGCTGTTCCGGAACCTGCCCCAGCCTGCGCTGGCCGCCGTGGTGATCACCGCATCGCTGTCCCTCGCCGACATTCCCGGCACGGTGCGGCTGTGGCGGCAGCGCAAGACCGAGTTCGGCCTGTCGATCGCAGCCTTCCTCGGCGTCGCCCTGCTGGGCGTGCTGCCGGGCATCGCGATCGCGGTCGGCCTGTCGATCCTCAACGTCTTCCGCCGGGCGTGGTGGCCCTATGACACCGAACTTGGCCAGGTGGAAGGGCTGGAGGGCTACCACGACGTGCACTCATATCCCGACGCCAGGCACCTGCCCGGCCTGATCATCTACCGGTTCGACGGCCCGCTGTTCTTTGCCAACGCCAAGACGTTCCGCGACGAGGTCCGGCGGCTGGCCCGGGCGGAGCCGCCGCCGACGTGGATCGTGATCGCGGCCGAGCCGGTGACCGACGTGGACACCACCGCCTCCGATGTGCTGGAGGACCTCGACGAGACGCTGAACGCCGCCGGCATCAGCCTGGTGTTCGCCGAACTGAAGGACCCGGTCCGGCGCAAGATCGAACGTTACGGACTCACCCGGACGATCGACCCGAGCCACTTCTTCCCCACCATAGAAGCCGCCATCACCGCCTTCCGCCAGGAAACCGGGGCCAAATGGATGTCCGCCGATACCAGCCGGCCGGGCGACATCCCCGCACCACCACCCGTCGCCTAGGGCAACCGCCCAATGGCGTCTCGAGTTCAGCGGCGGACGGCGGCGAGCAGTGCCGTGTACGACCGGACCAGAACGGTCCGCTCCCAGGCCAGCAGCGGGCTGTCCGGGCGCATGCCCTGGGTGACCCACTGGTCGGAGATTTTCATCGCGCGGCAGCGGTGCACCGCCGCCGGGCGGACCGCCGATTCCGGCACCCCGAACACGAAGGCGTACAGGCGCGCGAGCGCGTCCACCAGTTCGTCGCCAGCACCCGGCGCCGCCTGCTGGGCCACCCGGTGCACACGCCACCACTCAATCTCCAGCCGGGCCGATTCGGCCGGGTCCCGCGGCTGGCCATAGCTGGCCTGGACCAGCGCGTAGAACCGCCGCATGTATCGCCGGGCCCGTTCTGGATCGTTGCCGGCCAGCGGCGCCCACAGCTGGATGGCGCGCAGGGCCAGCCAGGCCGCGCGTACGGTACGCGGCCAGCTCATCCCGAGCCCGGCCCGCACCAAGCCCACCGCCACGACCAGAAGCCGGAGCCATCGCCGCTGGTAGTAGGCGACCCAGGCGGCGCACTCCAGGCCCGCGACGCGGGAGGGATCGAAGGATCGCGGCCGGGCCGGCAGGCCCGGCTCCGCGCGCGCCAGCGAAGCTGGCGATGACCGGACACGGCTGATCCTACGGTCACTGTCCACGGCCGCCCTCCCGATGACGGTCCGGCTCGCCCCGGCGCCTACGGCCCGCGGCCCGCCAGTCACCTGGCCACCGGCGCAATCCGTCGGCGCTTAAACGGCGCTGCCCCGGCAAATGGCGGCCTCTTATCTCGTCGCTCCGTTCCGCTGGCGGGTGACCAGCCGGCCCGGAGCCGGGATCGCTTCCCGATGGCCAGGGGTTCGTCAGACTCCAGCCGCGGACGCCGCGCTGCTGTCGGCACGGGTTGCCTTGCCCGTTCAGGTGAGGACCTTGGCCTTCTCACGGTCGAACTCCTCGGCCGTGATGACCCCTCGGTCGCGCAGGTCAGCGAGCTTGGCCAGCTGGTCCGCCGAGCTGTGCGGGCGGCGGCCTGCTGGACATAAGCGCGGAAGTCCTCGTCCTGACGGCGCGCTTGCCGCGCGGCCCGCTCGTGCATCTTGCCGCCCCGGGCGATCAGGTAGACCAGGACGCCGATCAGCGGGATGAACAGCACGAACAGGAACCACAGCGCCTTGGCCCAGCCGGACAGGTCGTGGCTGCGGAAGATGTCGATGAACACGGTGATCAGGATCCAGAACCAGATCACCCACAGGAAGATCTCGAAGATGGTCCAGAACGCGGCCAGAAGCGGGTAGGAGTAGGAACTCGAAGCGAGCGACATGCGTCTCCTTGTCGGGGATGGGCGCTCATCAGGCAGCGCCACGGCTGGCGAAATTACCGCGGTGAAGCTGGCGATTTCTGGGGCGCTGCGAGGTGTCGCAGCCGTGACCAGTTGATCGGGGGCTTGGGCGGGGTCACGCCCGGGCGGTCCCGGGGCACCCGCACGCGGAGCGCGCCGGGGCGGATCGTGCACAGCACCGGGGCGGGCAACGATACCGCCTCGCCGTCGATGCCGACCGGGATCTGGGCCGCGTCGGCGGTGATCTCGATCTCCTTCGTGACCAGCGCGCGTCAGGCCGGCGCCATGGGTGCCGCGGAGCAGCCCGACCGCCTGCCGCGCGCTGCTCACCGTGACCCCCACCACGCCGAGCATGCCGCCATCCAGCCGGGCCCGGCGGCTCAGCCCGGCAATGTCCCCGGTTCCGTACGGGTTGTTGGCCACCAGCAGCGCCTGCGGCGCGGTGATCTGCGCGCCGTCGGCGCGCGCCGAAAGCCGGGCCCCGCGGTGGCCTTGCAGCAGGTCCGGCAGCAGGTCCAGCGTCGTGTTCAGCTTGTCGCCCCGGTAGGCCGGGGTCTCGACGACCTCGGCGTAGGCGCCGAACGACGCGTTGTTGACGAACGTCTGGCCGCCGATCACGCCCAGGTCGACCCGCAGTTCGACGCCGTCGGACAGCGCGGCCAGGCACGCCGCGGGGTTCTGGCGGTCCAGCCCCAGATCGAGAGCGAAATGATTGCGCGTGCCCGCGGTGATCACCATGAACGGGATGCCGTGCTGGGCCGCGACGCCGGCCACCAGGGCCTGCGTGCCGTCGCCCCCGGCCACGCCCAGCAGGTCGGCGCCGTTGGCCACGGCCGCGCGGGCCACCTCGGCGACGTCGACGGGTTCCGGCCCGTCCATCAGGAACACCTCGGCGCCAAGCTCCTCCGCCTTGCGCTTCAGGTCGAACTTCCCGACCTTCCCGCCGCCGGACTTCGGGTTCATGATCAGGTACGGGTGCGCGGCGGGCGGCTGCGCCGGGCGCTCGGGCATGCGCCAGTCCGCCTGGCCGCCGGCCAGCGCCGAGCGCGCGGTCATGCCCGCCAGCAGCCACGCCGCGGCCGACACGATCGCCACCCACAGCAGGCCCGCGAACGCGTAAGCCACGATCACCGCGACCGGCGCGGCCACGAAGACCGCCAGCGCCAGCCAGCGCCGCACGCCCCGCTGGGACAGGAAGAAATACCCGGCCGCCAGGCCTGCCGCGAGGGCCGCCAGGCCCACCGCCAGCATCGCGATGCTTTTCAGCCCGGCAAAGACGCCGACGATCACCACCGCCAGGCCGGCGAACATCAGACTCGCTCGCGCCAGCCAGCGCTGCGAGCGCGTTCCGTCAAGGCCCGCCTCCGCTGTCACCACACCCCCCGGCGCGCACTTCCGCCACCCGGCCGTGGCCCGCCCAAGCCGCGCTGGCAGAGCAACGGACATCCGGGCGGTGCCTGGGGCCGATCGCGGCCTTGACGAGCGGCCGGCAGCAGAACACACGCGGGAAATCGCCTAGCCCGCCGCGGAAGCCACAGGCGAGCATCCAGGACATCAGCCGGGCGTTGCCGGGGCGGCCGGACGGGGTACCCACGGAGAACCTGCCCGACCGGACCGCGCCCATCGCTCCGCGCAGGCCACCAGAAGGACGGCTTCCGGTCGCGCGGGCAGAGCAAGGTGACAGGGATCAGGGACGTGTCCATGGCCGAGATAGTCACATGCTGCCCTGCGGCGCCTCACCCAGCGGGGGGTGATCATGCGAGACAGAAGACTGCCCTGCCTACTATCGCGACCACGCCGTACTCACCGGACATGGGCACGCAACAGCTCGCCAGCCGCGTCCCGATTTGGGGAGCGAAACGGGAGCGCGAGGCGCCGCCAGGTGCCGTCAGTGCGGTCAGGCGCGGTGACTGGCGACCAGACAATGGCTGCGACCAGCGGAGACACTAACGAGCAGCGGATTCGTTGACCAGCGTGCTTAGTTCGCATCGAGGGGTCAAAGGTCCTTCCACACTCCCAGCGTCCGATTTCGGAGCAGGAAGACCAGGCTAAGGGGGGCACACGGCGACAGGCCTGGAACATGGGCTGAGCAGACAACTGGTGATGCACAGTGTGCTGTCCTGGGTCAGGAGGGGGTCAGCAAGCTTAGGCACGCCTGGTGGTAGGCCGCCTGGACGGGCGGTCGCCACGACGGGAGAGCGTACACCGTTTGGCTCCCGTTTGGCTCCCTAACGATCACTTGAAGATCGAAATGGGCCTATTGAGCCTGGGTGGGCGCGACTGGGTTCGAACCAGTGACCCCTCGCTTGTAAGGCGAGTGCTCTACCCCTGAGCTATGCGCCCGTTATGCCGCCTATGTGACCGGGCCACGTTATCGCCTGATACGGCTTCCGTAGAACCCGCCAGCCTTCTTTGTTTAAACCGTGCCTATGCCGGGTGGGCGCGGCGTTCGCATCCGGCAATGAGCTTAGGGAGGCGCCAATGCCGCAACCGGAATGACTCAGGTCCAGAAGCACCTCTCGGGCGTTAGCTACCCGGCCGGCGCGGGGCTTCCTTGTCAAGCAGGCCAGAGCAGCGGCGGCGCAGGTGGGACCTGGCTGGAGACTCGCTGTCCGCGATGCCGGACGGAGAATACGACGGGCCAAACCGTGCCAGCAGCGCAGTGGCCCGGGCATGAGTTCGCTACCATCGCCGATGAGAGTGCCGTGCGTGCTGTGGTCAGACGACCGCGGGTGAGGTCGACGTGCGCCGCCTGACCGTCATCGGCGCCGGGGACATATCGGCATGACGCACGCTGCCTGCCTGGCGGACCTGGGGCTTCGAGGTGCTCGGCGTGGACTGTGACCTGGCTCGGGTCAAGGCGCTCGGCGCCGCCTTCGAGCCGGCCTCGGACGATGTCCGCGA
>CAWCII010000039.1:0-307752 GCA_963795575.1 uncultured Actinomycetes bacterium
GTGATTCCTAATGGGTGGGCGGGAGGCGATCGTGCCTGGTGAGCAGCAGGGCGGTCGCGGCCGCAAGCCGTCGGCGCGACCTGGACGTCCCGCCGCCCGCGGTGGCTCCGGGGACAGGCAGCCACGCGGATCAGGCGGTCGTCCGCCCGGCGGCCGCGGGCGTCCGGATGCCGGCACGGGCCGGCGGCGGCCCACCCTCGGCGGTGACCCAGCGCGGGCCGGCCGTAAGCCAGCGCCGCGGCCTGGACGTCCGGACCCTCCGCCAACCGGCCCCGCCGTCGGCCGTGGTGTCAGATCGCGGGCCGGGCGTGATGACGGGCCGCGGGCCGGGCGTGATGACGGGCCGCGGGCGGGCCGCGGTGACAGATCGCGGGCCGGGCGTGATGACGGGCCGCGGGCGGGCCGCGGTGACGGGCCGCGGGCCGGGCGGGGTGACGGGCCGCGGGCGGGCCGCGGTGACGGGCCGCGGGCGGGCCGCGGTGACGGGCCGCGGGCCGGGCGGGGTGACGGATCGCGGGCGGGCCGCGGTGACGGGCCGCGGGCCGGGCGGGGTGACGGATCGCGGGCGGGCCGCGGTGACAGATCGCGGGCCGGGCGTGATGACGGGCCGCGGGCGGGCCGTGGCGACGGACCGCTGACCAGGTGGGGTACCGGGCCACGAGCCGGTGGCGGCACCCGCCAGGCCGCCCCGGGCAGGTCCGCATCGGGCGGGGCGGGACGGCGGGAATCACCGCCGCGCGATGGTCGCCGTCCGGAGCTGCGGGTCGGTGAGGAGATCACCGCGGACCAGCTCGATCCCGCCGCCCGCGCGGAGTTGCGCACGCTCCCTTCGGACCTGGCCGACAGCGTGGCCCGTTATCTGGTCGCGGCCGGCCTCCAGGAGGACGCCGGGCAGGCCTATCTCTATGCCCGGCAGGCGAGAAGGCTCGCGGCGCGGGTGGGCGTGGTGCGGGAGGCCTGCGGCATCGCGGCCTATCGCGCGGGGGAGTGGGCGGAGGCGCTAGCGGAGCTGCGAGCGGCCAGACGGCTGACCGGCCGCGATACCGGCCTGCCGCTGATGGCCGACAGCGAGCGCGCGCTGGGCAGGCTGGACCGGGCGCTGGCCATCGTGCAGGACCCGCAAACCCGCAGCCTGGACCGGGCCACCCAGGTCGAGCTCGCGATCGTGACATCGGGGATCCGCCGGGATCAGGGCATGGCCGACGCGGCCCTGCTCGCCCTGCAGGTTCCCGAGCTGACCGACAGGCGCACGTACCCGTGGTCGGCGCGACTGTTCTACGCCTACGGGGACGCGCTGCTCGAGGCCGGACGCCGCGACGAGGCACGTGACTGGTTTGCCCGGTCGGCGGCCGCCGACACCGGCGGCCAGACCGACGCGGCGGAGCGGTTCGACGAGCTTGACGACGTTATTTTCGAGGACCTCGGGGAAAATGACATGACTGAGAACCCCGGGGAGGCGGATGCGACCCTCCAGGACGCTACGGACACCGACGTCACGCTCGACGACCTTGGCAACGCATGAGGCCGCGGTCATAGGCAGGGGACGGCGACGGACTGTCCCCGAAGAGCTGACGGACTGTCCCCGGAGCCAGCGACGGGCTGTCCTCGAAGAGCCGGCGACAGTCTGTCCTCGAAGAGCCGACGACGGGCTTCCATGAGGGCGACGACTGTCCCCGGAAGCCGGAGCTGAGGTGCGGATCGTGCTGAGCGTGCGAACGGCGGAATCCCTGACCGAGGTCAGCCCCACCGACTGGGACACCGTGACGGGCGGCAACAGCTTCTACCTCTCGCACGAGTGGCTCGGCCTGGTCGAGGCCGACTCGTCGGCGACGGCCGAGTACCTGCTCGGCTACGACGAGGACAGGCTGGTCGCGGCGCTGCCGCTCTATGACGTGCACACCCAGAGCCGGGGCCTGTACATGCCCGAACGGCTCGCGGACGGCCGCTGGCAGGGCCGCTACCTACTGGCCGGCAGCCGCCGGGAGTTCACCAACGGCGTCCTCGTGGCCCCGGATCTCCCGGCCGCGGCGCGGACGGACGCCACGGCGGCCCTGCTGCGGGCCGCCGCGGAGCGGGCCGCGTCCGTCGGCGCCGACGGTGCCCTGTTCCTGCACCTGCCCACCCCGGCCGCGGCTGACCTGCAGCAGGCGGCCGCCGCCGCCGAAACCCCGACCGGGATCCCGCTGCTGACCATCGCGGACTGCGCCATGGACGTGCCGGGCCGGGGGCTGGACGACTACGTGGCCACCATCCCGTCCCAGTCACGGCGCAAGATCCGGCGGGAGATGAGGATGTTCGACGCGGCCGGATACCAGATCGCGCACGAGCGGCTCGCCGACTGCCTGCCCGAAGCCGGATCGCTGGCGTGCAACCTGCAGCACCGCTACGGTCACCTGGACGATGATGACCAGTGGCGGTCCGAGCTGGGCGCGATGGCCGCCCTGCCCGGCGGCGTCGTGTTCAGCTGCCGGCATCAGGGAGCGCTGACCGGATTCACCCTCGGCTTCCCGTTCGGCGACACGCTGTACATGCGCTGCTGCGGATTCGACTACGACGCGCTCCGTGGCGCGTTCGAGTACTTCAACCTCGCCTTCTACCTGCCGCTGCGCTACGCCTACCAGCACAACCTGCGGCGCGTGCACCTGGGCCCCACGGCCTACGACGCGAAGGTGCGGCGCGGCGCGGCGCTCGCGCCGATGTGGAGCCTGGCGATCGGCGAGCGGTCCGGCCGTAACGCCGATGCCGACCTCGCCTGGAACCGCCAGGCGGCTTCGGAATGGTTCGACACGTACGGGCGGGGATCACCCGCCCTGGCCGATCCTGGCTGGCCCCTGTGGGGATGCTCCGCCCCGGACTGACCTGCGGGCGCGGCCGTCTTCGGTCCTGCGGCTGGCGCGGCCGGTCACCGGTCCTGCGGCTGGCGCGGCTGCGGCCTGGCGCCGGCGGGGCGGGGGCCGGTCAGCGTCACGCCGGCCAGCAGCCGGAGGTAGATGGACACCGCCGCCAGGCCGGCCACGGCGCAGCCCCACCACGGCAATGACGCGCTGACCGAGGAGGCGAAGACGCCGGCCGTCGGGCCGATGCTCTGGCCCGCGGTCCGGGCCGCGCTCAGCGCTCCCTGATAACGACTGTGCGATTCCGGCGTAGACATGCTCATCGCGACCGCCGGCGCGACCGGAGCGGTGAGCAGCTCACCCGCCGTCCACAGGCAGACGCTGGCGATGATCGTCGGCAGCGACATGCCGAACAGGAAGATGGCGTAGCCGCCGCAGATCAGCGCGGCGCCCGCGGTCAGCGAGAGCCGGACCGAAAGCCGCTTGGCGGCAAGGGACGCCGGGACCTGGAAAAGTATCACCGCGACGGCATTAGCGCTGAACAGCGCGCCGAGCAGTTCCAGGCTGTAATGATGTTCCTTCAGCTCCAGCGGGAAAGCGCCTGACTGCTGTCCGTAGCACATCGCGACAAGACCGACCGCGACGCAGATGATAAGGAATCGCCGGTCGGCCAGAACGGTGCGCTGGACTCGCCCTGACCGTTGTCTGCGGTCGCCCGCGGGGTGCGGTTCCCGGCGCGGAAGCCAGAGCGCGGCGATGGCATACAGGGCACTGGTCGCGGCGTCGATGAGCAAGAGCGCGGCCAGTGACCGGGTGAGCAGGAATCCGGCGATGAGCGGGCCGACCGCAGCCCCCAGGTTGAACGCGAGCTGATAGAAGCCGAACATGGGTAGCCGCTGGTCGGCGGGGGCGAGGTCGCCGACCGTGGCGATCGCTGCGGGCACGCATCCGCGGTTGAAGACGGCGATGAAGCAGGCCACGCCGGCCTGGACCGGATACGGGCCGCCCACGGCCAGCAGGGCGGTGAACAACGCAGACCCGGCCATGGTGGCGATGATGGTCCACCGGGTTCCTATCCGGGAGGCGACCACCCCGCCCGCGCTGGAACCGATGATTCCGGACACTGCCACCAGGCCGAGGGCGAGCCCGATGTGCCAGGAGTTGTAACCGCGCACCGCCAGGATGAGGGCGAGAAAGACGGTGACGTAACCGCCGAGCTGATTGATGAAGACGCCCAGCCCCAGCAGCCTGATCGCGGGCGGGATGGACCCGAAATAACGTACCGGGGTCTTCAGGGCGGTCACCATTTATGCGGGCACGGTGGCGGGGGCCAGGCGGCCTCCGGGTCAGGCGCCAGGGCGGGATTGCGCTGCGGGCTCGGACTGGTCAAGCCAGCGCATGATCCCGGCCACGTTCGCCGGCGTGTTGCTCATCCGCCCCAGCCGGGCGGCAGTGGCCTCATCCGCGCCGTCCTTCAGGGCGGCGTAGCGGTCCTTGGTGCGCTGGGCCACCATGGCGGCCGCGTGGTCGAGATCCTGGCCGCTGCCGCGAGCCAGCCGGGTCTCGTCCACCCAGACCCGGATCTCCTCCGCGGAGCGTCGCAGCGTCTCGTCGACCGCGTCCACCGGCCCGTAGTGACTGAACAGCAGCCGGGCCGGCTGCAGTGCGCCGAACGTGCGCAGCGACGCGAGCGCCTGGCCGAGGTCGAAGTCGGGCGGCGGTGTCGCCGCCTTCAGGTCGCCGGTCTCCGGGAGGTAGACGCCGGCCGCATCACCGACGTAGAGGTCGCCGCTGACCGAGTCGAGCAGGCCTACGTGGTGCTTGGCGTGCCCGGGCGAATAATGGCTATCGAGCCGCCGCCCGTCGCCGAGGTCGACGCTGCCGGTCTCGTCCACCGCCCGGATCCGGTCCGGCGGTGTCGGTGCGAGCGCCCCGAACAGGCGGTCCAGCGCGTCTCCGTACACCATCCGGGCACTGGCCATGAGCCGGCCGGGATCGGCCAGGTGCCGCGCGCCCCGCTGGTGCACCACGACCTCGGCGCCGGGATAGTGCCCGGCCATGTCTCCGGTGCCTCCCGCATGGTCCAGGTGGATATGCGTCACCACGATCGTGGCGAGGTCGGCGGGCCCCACGCCCAGCGCGTCGAGGGAGCGCCGGACCACCGGGCCGGACGGGGCGGTGCCCGTCTCGACGAGGCACGGGCGGCTGCCGCGGATCAGGTAGCCCGCCGTGATGCCGTCGTAGCCCGCCATCTTCGTGTCGATCTGGAACACGTCGTGGCCGAGGTCGGTGATTTCCGGCTGTCCGGAAGCGGCCTGCGGGGCGCTCGTAGCGTGGTTCATGCGACCCATCGTCCCAGACCGGGCGGCACGCCCGGTCGCCCCGGGGGTAGCCCGTCAGTGATCAGGCGGCCCGGTGCACGTGACGCGAGCCAGCCGCTGACGCACGGACAGGAAGCGATGGCCGAACGGGCTGGGCCGGAAAGGCTCAGGCGACTGCCCGCGAACCGGTTCATGGCTGAGGCGGGCGGGCTCAGCCTGGTGTCGTCCGCGCGTAGAGCTCGTCTTTCAGCTGATCGTCCGTCACTGGGTGGAAATTGCGCGTGAAGTACGCGTGCAGGGCGGGCGTCCAGGCGACCCGCTTGGCACTGCGCCCGGAGAGCATGACGTACTGGGCATGCCGGAACGCGCTCCACCACATGGCGGCGACGGCCGGGACGTTACCCGCGCCCGAGGACGGCGTCCGGCCGTGCGACAGGGCCAGGTCGGCGCCGATGCCGTCATCCTCGAGCGAGCAGCCGGGTACGTTATTGATGAACCGGTCGGCGGCGACCGTGTAGGAAACCTGGTCGGTGAGCACGCAGCTACCGGGCCTGATCACCCGCTCCATGACCGAGATCATGTGCGCGCGGTCGTTGGCCGTGGCGATGAAGGCACTGTTGTGCTGCTGCCGGTAGACCGCGCCGACCTCTGCGAAGGCGAACAGGACGACCACGATGGCCGCCAGGCCCGCGGCCGACCAGCGCAGCAGGTCTCCCGCCCCCGCCCGGTCCGCCGCCGGCTGGGCCGCGCCCAGCAGCCGCGACAGCGGCAAGGCGACGGCCATGGCGAGGAACGGCGCCAGGAACGCGACGAAGTGGAAGTAGAACTGGGCCGGATACAGGAACGAGACCAGGATCAGGACGGCCGTCACCAGGGCGAACCATTCGAGCCTGGGCGGCGGGCGCCGGGTGACCAGCCACGCGCAGGCCAGCGTGGCGATCGCGAAGCCCAGGATGATCACGGCCCCGAGTATCAGGCTGGAGTGCCCGAACGGGACGTTGCTGAACCCGAACATCTCCTTCAGGCGATACCAGATGCCCACCCGCGTATACCGGACTCTCGGGCCCACCTGCGCCACGACCAGATCGCGGAAGAAGCTCGAGGGATCGGCCACGGCGAAGGGCACCACGGGGACGAGGAACCCGACGGCCATCCCGGCCAGGCAGCTGGCGGTCCGCTTCAGCCCGGGCAGGAGCAGCGCGAGGATGACGATCGCGGGCATTACGGCCCAGGCCTCGATGGTGCCGGCGAACCCCAGCGCGAGGCCGCCGGCGACCAGCCGCCGCCTGCTGTCGGTCACCCGGTCCCTGTCGAACACCGCCAGGGCGCCGAGCAGGCAGAACAGCACCAGCCAAGGCTCGAGCAGGACGGTGCGCGCGGTCGTAACGGAATCCGGGTAGATGGCCAGCAGGCCGCAGGCCAGGATGGTGGTGGGCAGTCCGCGGTGGCGCACGAGCAGGCCGGTGATCAGGACCCCGGCCGCACTGGCGATGGTGGTGAGGATCCGGCCGGCGGCCAGTCCCCAGACGGTGCTGCCCGTCGCCTTCACCACCAGGGCGACGGGGGTCATCAGCAGCGTGATCCCCGGCGGCTGCACGAAGACGAAGTCGCGGTAGGGCATGGCGCCGTTGACGAGGCGGATGGCGCTGCCGAAGTAAGACCCGTCGTCGTACTCCGTGACGCCGAGCAGGAACCCGGGCCCGGACAGCTGGTACGCCCTGATGCCCAGCGCCAGCAGGGTAGTGACCGCGATGGCGATGTTCACCGGAGTGAGCCAGCCGCCGACCCTCCGGCGTCCCGCTGCCCTGTCGCTTTGCGATCCGTCGGCAGTTGGCCGCGCAGACGCTGCTCTCACGTTGTGCCGCTTTCTGAGAGATGTAGCTGAAGGTCCGAGGGTCAACAGGAGCCATCACGCAGCGCCCCCGCGGCGGAATTCAGCGGGGTTCCGGTATGCGCGGGCCCATGATCCGGCCTTGAGCGACTGTATCCGGTCGGGATCGGGGCCGCAACCGCGACACGTTCGCGCCGGCCGCGGCGGTCCCGGCTCCGCGGGCGGCCAGCGGCGTTGCGACCATACGGAGTTGGCGTCGCCGGCGCTGCCGATACAGTGACCAGATGCGCCCCGGGCCTGGCCGGCGCAGCCAACCCTGGACGGGGCAAGTCTCCTGGACGGGGCAAGTCTCCGCTTACGCGTACCGGCCCGGAACAGTAGCTACCATGAGTCACCCTCGCGCGCGGCCGGAACCATCCCCTGGTAGACGCGGGTAAACGAAAGGATGCGCAGTGGCTCGCCAACTCACTGTTCTGGGAACCGGGTACCTGGGCACCGCACATGCCGTGTGCATGGCCGAACTCGGCTTTGACGTGCTCGGCCTGGACACGGACGAGGCCAAGATCGGTGCGCTCGCGGCAGGCAGGCTGCCCTTCCACGACCCTGACCTGAAATCGTTGCTCGAGCGCGGGTTGCAGTCCGGCCGGCTCCGCTTCACAACGTCGTACCCCGAGGCCGCGGAGTTCGGGGACGTGCACTTCGTCTGCGTGGGGACGCCGCAGCGGACGGACTCGACCGGGGCCGACCTGTCCCAGCTGTTCGGCTCCATCGACGCGCTGGCACCACTGCTGGAGCGGTCCTGCCTGGTGGTCGGGAAGTCCACCGTTCCGGCCGGCACTGCCGCGATCCTGGCCGAACGCGCGGCGCGTCTGGCCCCCGTCGGCCCGGACGCGGAGCTGGCCTGGAACCCGGAGTTCCTCCGCGAGGGATGCGCCGTGGCTGACACGCTGCGACCAGAGCGGATCGTCGCGGGAGTGCGGTCGGCCCGGGCCGAGTCTGTCCTGCGCGAGGTGTACGCGGAGCCGCTGGCGGCGGGTGTTCCGTTCGTCGTCACCGACTTCGCCACCGCGGAACTGGTCAAGGTCGCCGCGAATGCCTTCCTCGCGACCAAGATCTCGTTTATCAACGCCGTGGCCGAGGTCTGCGAGGCGGCGGACGCGGACGTGGCCACGCTCACGCAGGCGCTCGCCTACGATCACCGGATCGGCGGCGCCGGCTTGCGGCCCGGCCTCGGTTTCGGCGGCGGTTGCCTGCCCAAGGACATCCGGGCCTTCATGACCAGCGCTGCGGAGCTGGGCGTGACCGAGGCGGTCTCGTTCTTGCGCGAGGTGGATGCGATCAACATGCGGCGCCGCTCCCGTATGGTCGAGCTGGCCCGAGAGCTGGCGGGCGGGTCATTCCGCGACCGTGCCGTGGGCGTGCTCGGCCTGGCGTTCAAGCCAGGCTCCGATGACATCCGGGACTCGCCCGCGCTCGACGTGGCCGCGACCATCCACGGCCTCGGCGCCCGGGTCACCGCCTATGATCCGGAGGCGGTCGGCGCGGCCCGGCAGGCGCATCCGGAACTGGAATACGCAGGTTCCGCGATCGGTGCCGCGACCGACGCGGATGTGGTGCTCCTGCTGACCGAGTGGCCCGAGTTCCAGCAGGCGGACCCTGAGATCATGGGCAAGGTCGTGGCGCAGCGGAACATCGCAGACGGACGCCACGCGCTCGATCCCGCGCTGTGGCGCGCGGCGGGCTGGACGTACCGGGCGCTCGGCCGACCGTGATGATCATGCGCGTCCCCGCCGGGATGGCGCCCGGTGTGCGCGATGGCTCCCCGCCGCCCGCCCGGAGCCGGCTCGCGGGGCACCGGGCTCGCCGCGCCGCCACCCGAGCACGCTGCCGGCCCGGACCGTCGGCGGGCCGAACAGCGAGACCAGGAAGCGTCCGAGCCGCGAGTTGCGGGTGGTGACCGCGACGACCGCGGCGGGTCGCCAGTATGCGAGATCAAGGCCCACCTGCGCGCGGGAAGGGCGGCGGGCAGCTGATCCCTCCTCCAGCGCACTGAGGTACTCGCCGGTTGCCCTCTTGCCGGTCGCGCAGTCCTCGGCCTGCCCGGTTGGGCCGGGCGCGACACAGTACCCGCCGATCAGGGAAACAGGTTCGCCGGTGTCCGCCTGCCAGCGCATCGCCTCAGCGGGACCGGGAACGACGAGCACGCGGGCGTCGTGCGCGAGTCGCAGCCGCGCAAAAGCCGCGTGCCAGCCGGCCGGGACCGGGGTGACCTCCGCCGCCTGGAGGGGCAGCGGGACCAGGGGCAGGACCGCCAGCACCGCGACCGCCGCGGGAAGGCTTCGCCGCCACCGCGGGGCATCCCGGGTCGCGGAGCGGGCCAGGTCGAGGGAAAACGCGAGCACGGCCGCTGCCGCGCCGTCCGCGAGAATGGAAAACCGGTCCACCAGCAGCTGGCTGAGCACCGGAAGGTGCTGCAGCCAGTGCCACGGCAGCAGGGTTTCCGGGTAGCCGAATCCGCCGAACACGGCGGTGCGGGCTCCGAGGCTGAATGCTTCCAGCACCGCGAACGTCACCGCCGGGACGCGGACCCTCGGTTCCCGCCAGAACCAGATCGCGCCGACCAGGAGCACGGCCAGCAGCGGCCAGCCCAGGTAGGCGAGGTATTCCCCCAGGCGCAGCGGGTGGCGGGCCAGCGCCGCCGCGGTCGCCTGGCTGTGAAGGAGCAGGCCGCCGGGCGGGACCACGAAATCGGCGGGATGGTTCCTGAACCGGCTGGTATGCCACGGGCTTCCGTGCTCGGCGAGCGGGCCGTGAAATTGCACCCACAGGGCGTAGCCGGAGATCAGCAGCATGACCGCGGCTGCCGTCGCCAGGCCGGCCGCGGCAGGGCGGAATCGTCCGGGCACCGCGCGCGGCTGGCCGGCCGCCAGCACCACGACGAGGACCAGGCCGGCCACGGCCGTGTCCACCAGCAGTTCCTCGCCGATGAACAGCTGAGCGGCCGCCAGCAGGCCGAGCCAGAGGCCGGAACGCACTGGATGACCGCGGCCGGCGACGATCCTCAGCAGCGCGTCGACGATCAGCGGCGGCAGCACCGCGAACTGCAAGTGGTAATGGCCTACCGCGGTATCCAGCAGGGCCGGGGAGAATCCGTAGACCGCGCCGCCCAGGGCCGCCGCGCCGACGCTGGCCCCCCACCGGCGGAGCACCAGGAACAGGCTGGCCGCCGAGCCGGCGAAGCCCAGCGTCAGCATGACCGTGAGGCTCACCTGCGGGCCCGCCAGCCACGTCACCGGGGCCAGTACCACCCCCGGCAGCAGCAGGGAGGTATTCCACATCAGGTTGATGCCCTCCGGCGCGTTGACGGCGGTCGTGACGAGAGCCGGCAGCCGGCCGTGCGCGACCGCGGTCGCGTCATAGCGCATGAACCAGGTGAACAGGTCGATGTCGTGCGAGATGCCGTGAGCCAGGAGCTGCGCGCGCCCCGCGGGATCGACCCACAGGCGCCACGTCAGGGCCACGGCGACCGCCAGGTAACAGCACAGGACCAGCCAGCTCGCCGCGCGGCCGCGGAGCGGGCTCCGCCGGCCCGCATCCCGGGACATCTCCGCCGCGCGCCCGACCAGGCTCACCGCCGCCTCCGGTCGCAGGGAACTGATGTCCCTTCAGGACTGCGCACCTGCGATCACCGACGGGAGGTCAGGCGGATCCGGGCCAGGATCCACACGGCGTGCACGCCGTCTTTCCAGGTGATCTTCTTGCCCGCTTCGCGGCTGCGTGCCCGGTAGGTGATGGGCACCTCGAACGGGCGGAACCGGCGGGCCAGCAGCTTGCCGGTGATCTCGGCCTCCATGCCGAAGCCGTCTGAGCTGACGTTCAGGCTGCGGTAGAGGTCGAGGGGCATGAGCTTGAAGCAGGTCTCCAGATCGGCGATGTAGGCGTTGAAGAGGACGTTCGCGACGGTCGTCACGCCCTTGTTGCCCATGACGTACCAGAAGGAATACGCCGAATGGCTGCCGAACGTCCGGCTTCCGTACACCACCTCGGCGTCACCGCGGAGCACCGGCTCGAGGAGCCGGGGAATGTCCTCCGGCTGGTACTCCAGATCGGCATCGAAGGGAAGCAGGTAGTCCCCGGTTGCTGTCGCGGCCGCGGTGCGGATGGCGGCTCCCTTGCCCCGGTTCTCCGCGTGCCGGAGCTTGATCAGCCGCTCGTCGTGCAGGCCGTCGATGATCTCGGAGGTTCCGTCCGTGCTCGCGTCATCGACGATCACGAGCTCGACCGGGCACGGAAAGCTCACATCGAGCAGCCGCTTGATCGCGTTCTGGACCGTCGTGGCCTCGTTGTAGACGGGTATCAGAATCGAAAGCTTCACGGTGCGCGTCATTCCGTTCATCTTCTCTTCGTGTCCTGCGGGACAAGATGCTGGGTCAGGCCATCTCGGAGTGTCCCCGGAACCACTCGATGGTGCGCGCCAGGCCGTCCTCCAGGACGATCCCGGGCTTCCAGCCCAGCACTCTGCGGGCGAGATCGATCCGCGGCTGCCGCACCTTGGGATCGTCCTGGGGGCGCGGGATAAAGGTGATGGGTGACAGCGATTGCGCCAGCCGGCGGATCGTCTCCGCCAGCTCAAGGACCGACAGCTCGGCGGGATTGCCGAGATTCACGGGGCCGGCGTGCGATGACCGGAGCATCCGCAGGACGCCCTCGACCAGGTCGTCAACATAGCACACCGACCGGGTCTGTTTGCCGTCGCCGGAAACCGTGACCGGCTCGCCTCGCAGAGCCTGCCGGATGAAGGTCGGGATGGCGCGACCGTCATCCGGGCGCATCCTGGGCCCGTAGGTATTGAATATCCGGACGATCTTCGTATCAACGCCGTGGTTCTTGCGATACGCCACCGTCAGGGCCTCGGAAAACCTCTTTGCCTCGTCATACACACCCCGGGGACCGACGGGATTGACATTGCCCCAGTAGTCCTCGTCCTGCGGGTGAACCAGCGGATCTCCGTACACCTCCGAGGTGGAGGCGAGCAGGAACCGGGCGCCTTTCTCGCGGGCCAGGCCCAGGGCATGCATGGTGCCGATGGAGCCGACCTTGAGGGTCGCGATGGGGAGTTCCAGATAGTCAACCGGGCTCGCCGGGGACGCGAAGTGCAACACCGCGTCCACTGGCCCGCCCACGTGCAGGTACTCGCTGACGTCACAGCGGATCAGCCGCAGTGCCGGGTGCTCGATCAGGTGCACGAGGTTGTCTGGCGTGCCGGTGCAGAAGTTGTCGAGGCAGGTCACCTGGCAGCCGTCGGCCAGCAGTCGTTCTGACAGGTGCGACCCGAGGAATCCGGCCCCCCCGGTGATCACGATCCTCTCAGCCATCAAACACCATGTCCCTTCCAGGCATATACGCGTGGCTCGAGTGTAGTGGCCGATTTCCCGGGGCCTGCTGCCCGCAGCCTCGGGTCAGCCGGCTGCCTGCCGGGGCTGGCGCCGGGAGCAGTTTAGCCGGGGCGGCGGGCCCGGGGGCCACGTCCCGCTCACCGGACGGAATAGACATGGCCATTGGATCGGCCATTACGTTGTTATTACGTCCCGGCGGTCATCGCGATGCCGGCCGCCCGCTGCCGAGCAGGAAGATGACCATGCCGCCGCGCCGGATGCCCGTGACACCCGTGGCCCCGGCCATGGCGCGGACCGCAGCCGCGGGCTCTTCGGCCATCAGCACGGCCCCGACGAGGTGACTGACCAGGAACGCTCGCATGCTCGCCGCCGACGCCCCGCTCACCGAGCCCATGCCCAGCTGCGCCTGCGCGGCCGGGGGGTGCAGGCCGGGCGGCGTGACCCCGAAGAACCCGCCCGCGAGGCGGAACGAGAAACCCGTCTCCGCCTGCCAGATCATCTGCCGGCTGTGGTAGGGATCCACCGCCCACACGGTCTCGCCCGGCCGCAGGTACCGGTGATAGGCCCCGGTGGCCAGCAGCGGCGGCACGGGCACGTGCCGGGCCCACACGTTGCTGGTCACGTTGGGCGCGATGGCGAGTACCGCGAGCACGGCGAGCACCCAGCGCGCCCCGCGCCGCCGGCCCCGCTCCGGCCCGGCCAGCCACAGGGCCACGACGATGCCGGACAGGAGGAACGCGTAGCCGACGAGCCTGCCCGGCTGGGCCCGGCCGAGCACCGGCACCGCCGACAGGAGCCGCCAGGGGAGGATGTGCTCACCGAACACCGCCAGCGAGCTGCCGAGGCTGAGCGCCAGCGTGACCACCAGGCCTACCGTGATCATCCAGGTGCGGCGGCTGCGCCGTTCGGTGATCACGAACAGGATCAGCAGCAGGAGCAGCGGGATGCCGAGGTACCACGGGTTCCCGTCGCGGCCCCAGCGATGGCCGAGCTGCCCGCCCAGGATGGTGAACCGCCCCGGGATCACGTAGCCGAGGAAGTCGGCGGCGCTCTGCGCGCCGTGCGTGAGACCGTAGAAGGCGGTCGGCTTGTACGGGCGCGGGCGGCTGAAGGCGACGTAGAGCAGCGGGGATGCGAGTGCGAGCGCCACCGCATAGGCGCCGGCCAGGGGACCGATGGCCCGCCGCAGGCGCTGCCGCCGGGCGCTGCCGCCCAGCGCGAGGCCGATCACGCCGTAGAGCACGCCCATCAGGGTCATCGTCGCGAACACTTCGGTGCTCAGGTACATCTGAACGGCGAGCAGCAGCCCGAGCAAGGGCACGAACCACCGGGCGCGGATCGAGCCCTCGGCCCGCCGCAGCACGAGGTAGGCGGCCAGCGGGACCAGGAACTGCAGGGACAGGTTGGGATGCCCCTGGCCGATCTCGCCGAGCAGGAACGGGGAGAAGCCGAAGCAGAGGCCGCCCGCCACCGCCGGGGCGAACGATCCGGTGATCCGCCGGCACAGCAGGTACCCGGTCCAGGATGCCAGCGCGGGCGCCGCGAGCTGGGCCGCGTTGAACGCGAAGAAGGGCCCGAATGCGCTGGTCACCGGGGTCATCACCACGGCCAGGGCCGGCACCGAGGTGACCCAGGCCAGGTTGATGCCCCCGGGCGCCCAGGCCATCGTCGTGAACAGCGGGCTGGTGCGGTGCGCGGCGGCGTACGGCCACCAGCGCAGCATCCACACGAAGATGGAGCCGTCCTGAGGCTGGGTCGACAGGAACCACGTGGTCATCCGGCCCAGGATCCACGGGCCGAGAAAGAGCAGGCTGAGGCCGAGGAATGCCGCGAGCGCGAGCAGGTGCTCGCGTGCCGTGGGCCGGCTGCCCTCGCGGGCCGGCCGGGCCTGGCCTGAGCCGGGGGTAACCTGTCCGGTATCGACGCCAGCCGGGGGGACGCCGGCGGACGGCCGGGAGCCGCTACCCTGGCCCACCTTGCCGTTCACTCGCGCCGTCCTCCCTCCCCCATACTGCTGCGGGCGCTGGCGCATGTGCGCCAGAATATGCAAACCGATGACGAGGCAGCCGATGACAGCTTGGACGACGCGGCGGAACGCGGAGCTGGCCCGCCGGGGACGCGGCCTGGCCCGATCGGGGTGGGACGCATGAGCCAGGGTGCCGAGCCGGCGGCACTTCCGCCTCAGCCCGCGCTCTCGCCGCGCTCCGAGCCCGGGACGCCGCCGCGGCGGCGCCGGGCGTGGCTGCCGCTGATCCCGGCCGTGCTCACCCTCGTCGTCACCCTCATCCAGATCCAGGGACCGTCGTTCTCGCAGGACGAGGACGCGACGCTGCTGGCGATCAACCGGACATTTCCCCAGCTTGTCCGCATGCTGGGCAACATCGACGTGGTGCACGGCGGGTACTACTCGCTGATCTGGGTGGTCGCCCGCCTGTTCGGGACCAGTGAGCTGGCGGTCAGGTTCCCGTCCGCGGTGGCGATGGCGGTGGCGGCCGGCGGCGTCACGCTGCTCGGGCAGTACCTGGTCGGCGAGCGAGCCGGGCTGGCGGCCGGGCTCGTGTTCACCGTCCTGCCCTCGGTGAGCTGGTTTGCCGAAGACGCCCGTGACTACGCGGTCGTGACCGCGCTGGCCGTGGCGACCAGCTACATCCTGGCCCGGGCCCTGGCCGCGACGGCCAGACGGGGCTGGCTGATCGCTTACGGGATTGCCCTGGTCCTGCTCGGCCTGGGCAACCTGTTCGCCCTGCTCATCGTCCCCGCGCACGCGGTGACGATCGCCTCCCGGGCCCGGCGTGATCGCGGCACCGGCACCGGCCGCGGCTTCGTGGCGGGCTGGCTCGTGGCCGTGGCCGCGGCCTTCGTCGTGCTGAGCCCGGTGGCGGTGACCGCGTACAGCCAGCTTCACCAGGTCAGCTGGATCAAACCGCTCCGGCTCCGCGACGTGCTCAGCGTGATGCGGGTGGCCGGCACCCGCCCGCTGTTCGGCGTCGTGGTCGCGATCGTCCTGATCGCGGTCATCGTGGCGGCCGTGGCCGGGCGGGACCGGCTGCGCGAGCGGTGGCCCGAGCCGCTGGTGGCACTGGCGCTGCCCTGGCTGGCGCTGCCGCCCGCGGTGCTGCTGATCGGCTCCGCCATCCACCCCCTCTACAGCTACCGCTACATCGCCTTCTGCATCCCGGCGCTGGCCCTGCTCGCGGGCACCGCCCTGGCGGCCCTGGGCCGGGTGGCAGGCGCGGCCGGCCTGATCGTGATCCTGCTCGTCGGGCTGCCCCTGCAGATCAGCCAGCGCCGTTCGGACGGTCACGGCTTCGACATCCGGAGGGTCGACCAGATCGTGGCCCAGCACGAGCAGCGCGGCGACGCCGTCCTCAGCCCCAGCGGGGGCGCCGGCGTCTACGAGCGGGTGTTCGAGATCGCCTACCCGTACGGGCTGAGACCGCTGCGCGATATCAGCCGCGGCGAGTCGCCGGCGCAGTCCGGGACGATCGGCGGCACGTACGCGTCCCAGCAGGTGGAACGCCGGCGCCTGGCCGCGGTGTCCAGGCTCTGGGCCCTGGGCGGCCCGCAGCAGGACGCCCTCTTCCTGCAGGAGCAGGGCTTCACGATGGTCCGGCGCTGGCACATCTCCGGCGTGTGGATCCGCCTGTACGTCAGGACCCACACCGCGCCCGGTTCCGGGCAGGTTCCGGCCGGCCGCTAGCGAACGCGCCTCCCGGCGGCCCGGTCAGGGGGGCAGCGACCGGAACGCGGCAATCCGGCAGACGCACACGGCGCTGGCCCGGTCCGGCGGCTGTCCGGGCAGGCCAGGGGCCTGCCGCGCAGCGGATCGGGTCAGGCCGTCCGGGTGTCCGGCGGCAAGGAGAAAGGCTATCCCGGGAGCCGGAAGGACCCTGGGTACAACCCACGAGAGACCGTTACGCGCGCCCCCTCGCTCACGGGCCGCGAGAAAGTGGTTACGCCACGATGCCCAGGGTGCTGGCTACGCTCGGCTCGCCCGCAGAATTTACCCCGCCGGCCATCACGCGGGCTGCCCTGGAACAAGGAACCGGCCGGCAGATACGCACGGCTGGAGCAGATGAACGCCATCGTGCGGTGGCATCCGGACTGCTCTCCCGGCGTAAGCAGCGAGTTCGCGCAGCCGCGTGACGGGCCATCCGCCCGGCCGCGATTCCGGCAAATTGCCGACACGCGCCCGGAAAGGCTTGATCCCGCCCGGCGGAGTTCCCTAGTGTCGCCCGAGGAAAGGCCGCGCCTGCGCAGGCCATGCGGCGATGTGCCGGTAATTGTCGGCGGGGGAGAGGACTAACACGTGAGTTCCCTCGAGAGCTCAAGAGCGCACCGGCGTTATATTCCGGCCGCCGTGGCCGGGATCACCGCGGCTACCCTGGCATTGACCACCCCGGCAACCGCCGGAACAGGCGCGCCGGGATCATCGGCCAGGACCCATCAGGCGGCGTTCCAGCTCGAGGGGCAGGTGCGGAATGGCACCCGGCTCGACATGCACCCTGACGACGCCGCAATAGTCGTGCCGCAGGACTTGCCCGTCGTCGCACACGCGAGGGTATCCATTCCGCAGCTCTCCCTTTCGGCGACCGCGGATTCGCAGGGCCGCTTCGCGCTGCCGGTGCCGGCCGCCAGCGCCCGCCGCGGCCTGTCCGTCACGGTGACGGCGGCCGGGCTCGGCCGCTGGAAGGAATCCGGTATCAGGCTGTCGTCGGCCGGCCCGACGAGCCTCTACGTCCAGCTGCAACGTGCCCCCCAGTCCCTCGCCGCCCCGCGGCCGGGCAGGCAGCGCTTCAACGGCCCGCGGCAGGCCGCCCCGGCTCGCGCGGGCCTGCCGTCGCCGGGCGCGAGCGGCGGCCCGAACTCGTATATTTTCTGCGGGCACAACTCGTCGGACTGGACCTCGCAGACCGCTGAGCCGCCCACTATCCGGGTATACATGACGCAGACCGGCACCGTGGTGAGGTATGACTTTACCTTCTACGTGGAGCATGTCCTGCCGAATGAGTGGGGCAGTGGAGCCCCCTATGCGGCCTTGCAGGCCGGAGCGGAAGCGGTCCGCGACTATGCCTGGTACTTCGTGGTGAACGGCAGCAAGGGGACCGCGGCGAACGTGAATCCATGCTCGTTCGATGTGGATGACACGACCGCATACCAGGACTTCCAGCCCAGCGGGCCGGCGCCCGCCAATACGAATGACGCGGTGACCAGTACCAGCGGGATCGTATTCTCGCGGGACGGCAGAATCCCGCAGACCTCTTACTGCAGCAACTTCCTGACCGGCTGCGGTGCCGACTCACCGCCGGACAGTTGCGGGGAACTGGCGAACGGCGGCTCCATGTCCCAGATCGGCAGTGACGCGTGCGCCTACGACGGGTATAGCTGGCAGAGAATCCTGTCGGCCTATTACTATCCCGGGTACGCTCTCACGAAGCAGCAGGCGAAGACGTTCGTGTTCTGGAAGGGCCGGAACGGGGCGCTGTACGAGGCGTCCGGGCCGGCCGACGGGCGGCTGAGAGGGCCGGCCTGGCTGGACATGAAGCCGCTGGGGTCGGCCCCAGCCGCGGTGGTGGACAGCCACGGGGCCACCTACGTCTACTGGCAGGGGGCCCAGCGCCGTCCGAGCCTGTGGGAGGCGTACTGGAACGGCTCGCGGTGGGTCGGCCCGATCGACCAGCACCTGGGACCGCTCGGGTCGGCTCCCAGCGCGGCCATCACCGGCAGCGGGAAGGCGTTCGTGTTCTGGAAGGGCCGGAACGGGGCGCTGTACGAGGCGTCCGGGCCGGCCGACGGGCGGCTCGGGGGAAGCTCTGGCTGGGGATGAAGCCGCTGGGGTCGGCCCCGTCCGCCGGGGTGGACAGCCACGGGGCCACCTACGTCTACTGGCAGGGGGCCCAGCGCCGTCCGAGCCTGTGGGAGGCGTACTGGAACGGCTCGCGGTGGGCCGGCCCGATCGACCAGCACCTGGGACCGCTCGGATCCTCGCCCAGCACGGCCATCACCGGCAGCGGGAAGGCGCACGTGTTCTGGAAGGGCCGGAACGGGCCGCTGTACGAGGCGTCCGGGCCGGCCGCCGGGCGGCTCGGGGGGAAGCTCTGGCTGGGGATGAAGCCGCTGGGGTCGGCCCCGTCCGCCGGGGTGGACAGCCACGGGGCCACCTACGTCTACTGGCAGGGGGCCCAGCGCCGTCCGAGCCTGTGGGAGGCGTACTGGAACGGCTCGCGGTGGGCCGGCCCGATCGACCAGCACCTGGGACCGCTCGGATCCTCGCCCAGCACGACCATCGACGGCTGACGGCCATCCACCGCGGCCGGGCTGCGGGCAGCGGCGCTCGGGCCGGATGACCCCCGCGCCGGGAATCAGCAGGTAGCATCGCGAGAGGCCGGGCCTGGGCGCCGCAGCGCGGGACAGGGCAGCGGATGCGCCCTCGATCCCCGCGGGCTGCCCCGGGCTTCCTGCGCCGTCGCCTCAGCCAAGCCGCGGGAGAATGTCGGAAGTGTGCGCGTACCGGAGCAGCCGGCCGTGAGCCGGATCCCGTTGCCGCGGGCCGCGGGCCGGGCGGGCGCGCCCGTCGAGGGCCAGAGCCCGGGCCCGCGCCGGGGGCGGCTGACCCCGGCCGGCTGGGTGATCGTCGTGACCACGGCCCTGGCCCTCGGGCTCCGGCTGTTCCAGCTGGGCAGCCCCGGCCACCTGCTCGGAGTGACCGAGTACGACGACGGGGTCTACCTGGGCGCCGCTCTGCGGCTCGTCCACGGGGTGCTGCCCTACCGGGATTTCGTCCTGGTCCAGCCGCCCGGGCTGATCCTGGCTATGACGCCGGTCGCCGCGCTGGCCAAGTGGACGGGCACGGCCTGGGCGATGGCGGCCGGCCGCATCCTGACCGCCTGCGTGGGCGCGGCCGCGGTGCCACTGGCCGGCCTGCTCGTCCGGCACCGCGGGCGTGCTGGCGGTCCTGATCACCTGCGGGATCCTGGCCGTCTACCCGGACGGCGTCGCGGCGGCGGCGACGGTGCTGCAGGAGCCGTGGCTGGTGCTGTGCTGCCTGGCCGGGGCGGTGGCCGTGTTCGACGGGGATCAGCTCACCAGCAGCGGCAAGCGGCTCGCCTGGGGCGGGGTGGCCTTCGGCTTCGCCGGCGCGATCAAGGTGTGGGCGGTCATCCCGATCTGGTGATCGTGGCGCTGTCCGCGCGGCGGCCCGCCGGGCCGCGGTGTACCTGGGCGGCGACCGCGGCCGGGTTCGTGGTCCCGGTGCTGCCGTTCGCGGTCCTCGGCCCGGGCACCTTCTATCACGGGTGATCGTGGCCCAGCTGTCCGGGTGGACGACGCGCGGATCCCGGCGTGGACCCGGCTGGCCGACCTGACCGGCTGGACGGCCTGACGCCGGTGAGCGACCAGGCGGTGCTGATGCCTCGTCGCCATCGGGCTGCTGGTGGCCGGCGCGTTCGCGGCGCGCCTGGATGGTCACCCGCCAGCGGCCTCCCGCCCTGGAGTGGTTCGCCCTGGTGACTGCGGTCCTGGTGGTCGTCCGTTCATGTGGCCGGCCGACTTCTACTATCACTACGCGGCATTCTTCGCGCCGTTCCTGGCCCTGGCGCGTGGCACTGCCGGTGGCCAGGCTCGCGGCGGGCCTGGACAGCGAGGGTGGCGGCCTGCCCGCGGCGGCCGGGCCTGGCGGGCGGCCACCGCCGTGGCCGTGGCTGCGATAACGGCGATGACGGCGTCCCAGGCGTACCACGAGGCCCGGGCGAAAGCCCGGCCGACCAGTCGCCGCGCTCCAGCGGGCGATCCCGCCAGGCGCGTGCGTGCTCACCGACCAGGTGTCCTTCACCATCGCGGCCGACCGGTTCACTTCCGAGCGTGCCCGGCTGCTCGCAGATGGTGGACGGCGACGGCACCGACCTCGACGCTCAGCGAGCGGCACAACGGCGTCACCGGAGCGGCGCGCAGCGCCGCCGTCCGGCAGGTCTGGGCGCAGCGCCTGCGCAGCGCCCAGTACGTCTGGCTGTCCTCGCAGTCTAGGACAGCGTCGAGGCCAGGCGGATCGCCTGGACACCCGCCCTGCGGGCGTACTTCACCGCGCACTTCCAGCCGGTCCGCGGCGCTCGAGGCTGCCGGCGTAGCCTGTACCGGCGTCCCGTCAGCTAGCGTCGAACGCCCGGATCAGCAGGCCGGTGCGCGGCTTGGGCCCGAACGACGTTGACTTCGCGCGGCACCCGCTCGCCATCCGCGGCGACTGGCGCGGACGTCGGCCGCGGACACCGGGTTGCAGAGCACGGCCGTCCCGCCGGCCTCGTCCGCGGCCCGCACCGCGGCCGCCGCGTCCTGGTGCACCACGCGCACCGAGCGCTCGCCGTCCGGAGCCCCACAGCCGCCCGATGAGCAGCTCGCTGCATGATCGACGCGGGCAGGCCGCGCCAGTGCGGCGAGCGGCCGGCCGGCATGGCCGCCGCCGCCTGGGCCGGGTCCGGGTCGGTGAGCAGGTGCAGCTGCCGCCGCCGCCGACGAGGAACGCCGGCCCGTGAGCGCCCGGCCTCGGCCAGCTCGCGTCAGCGCCGCGCGCAGGCCCGCGGTCAGCGCCCGCACCGCGAACGCCCGCCTTGGCCGCGCCACGGCGTCGGCTGGGCGGCAGGCCGGGGATCACCCGGTGGATGGCGTCGATCCGCGGCGGGTAGGCGGCCGAGTCCACCAGCAGCGCCAGCCCCTGGTCCCACGGCCCGGCCGCGCCGCCCGACGCCCGCATCCGGCGCCTGCAGCTCCAGGTAGGCGGCATAGCGGTGGTGCCCGTCGGCGATGAGCGCGTGCCGCGGCGCGAGGTCGGCGGCGATCGCCGCCAGCGCGGCCGGGTCGGCGATGGCCCACAGCCGGTGCGTGAGGCCGTCTTCGGTGGCCACGTCGAGCAGCGGCCGGTGGTCGCCGCGATCTCGTCGGCCAGGCGGGTGGCGTCCCCCAGCCGGCCGCGGGCCCGGCGGCGCGGACCGCGGCGGGACTGCCGTCGTACAGCAGGAAGATCGGTTCGAGGTTGGCCCGGGTGGCCTCCATCAGCTCGCAGCCGGCCCGCGACCGGCCCCGGCATGACGTCCTCGTGCGGCAGCACCACCCCGGCCCCGGGCGGGCTGAGCCGCACGGCCCCGATGAGCCCGCGCTGGAGCACCCGGCCCGGGGCCGCGGCTGCCCCTCGCCGCGGCGGGAGGCCGGGCCAGCGCTCTGCTCGTAGACGTAGAGCGCGGGCTCGGGATCGGCCGCGAGCACGCCCTCGGCGAGCCAGCCGCTGAGCGCGTGGCCGCGGCCCGCCGTAGCCGTCAGCGCCCGCCGCCGGGATCGGCGCGCGGGAGAATGAGCCGGACGACGTTGTGCGGGTCCGCGGCGAGCAGCCTGGCGCACCGGCCCGGGCCGATCACGTCATACGGTGGTGAGGTGACCTCGGCGAGGCCGCTCACCCGCCCCGGGCAGTACCGGACCGCGCGGAACGGCTCGAGCACGAGGTCGGCTGGGCCCCGCGACGCTGCCGCCGGGCCGGATGGAAAGGTCTGCACACATGTCAGAAGGTCCGCGCGGTGGTCAAGATTCCCGGCCGGAGAAACGGGCTCGAGGGCGAGCCATCAGCGGAGGGCTGTCACCGCCGCCGACCCGGCCCGAGCGCAGCCCGACGGCGACGCCCACGCCTGGTACCAGCGGGGGATGGAACTGCTCGGCAAGCGCAGCCCGGCGGCGGCCGCCCAGCTGCTGGAGCGCGCCGCGGACGCCGAGCCGGATTCCCGGATGGTCCGCGAGGCGCTGGCCCGGGCCCAGTTCGACGCCGGCTGGTACACCGCGGCCGCCGGAAGCTTCCGGATGATCGTGGAGGCCAGCCCGGCCGACGACTACGCGCACTTCGGTCTGGGCCTCGCGCTGGCCCGCTCCGGCGCGCCGGGCCAGGCGGCCGAGTATCTCGCCCTGGCCGCCGCGATGCGGCCCGGACCTGCCGCACTACACGGCGGCGCTGCGCGACGTCCGGGCCACGCTGCGCGCTCGCGAGCGGGCGGCCAGGAAAGGGCGGAACGAGGCCGCGGCCGGCGATGCGGGGTGACCGGCCCTCCGTCGCGGGCGGCCCGCCGGCTATGCGATCATGGCCGCAGACGGCACCGCAGTCCCGCGCCGCCTGCCCTGCTGAGCTGCCCGGAGCCGCTCAGCTCGGACTACGACGTGGCCCTGCTCGACCTGGACGGCGTCGTCTACCTGGGCGGCGCCGCCATCCCGGGCGCGGCCGAGGCGCTGGACAAGGCGACCGGCGGCGGCATGCGGCTGGCGTTCGTCACGAACAACGCCTACCGCACCCCGGCCGCGATCGCGCGCCCAGCTCACCGGGCTCGGCGTGCCCGCTGGCCCCGGCCGACATCGTCACCTCGGCGCAGGCCGCGGCCCGGCTGCTGGCCGAACGGCTGCCCGCCGGGTCGGCGGTGCTGGTCGTCGGCGGGCATCGGGCTGCGCGCGGCGGTCAGGGAGCGCGGCCTGCGCCCGGTCTCCGTCGGCCGCGGACAAGCCCGCCGCTGTCGTCCAGGGATACGCGCCGGACATCGGCTACGCGCACCTGGCCGAGGGCGCGCTGGCCGTCGCAGGCGGGCGCGCTGTTCGTCGCGTCCAACGCCGACCCCACCCTGCCCACGCCGCGCGGCCGCCAGCCCGGCAACGGGTCGCATGGTGCAGGTCATCGCCACCGCCACCGGCGTCAAGCCGCTGATCGCGGGCAAGCCGGAGCCCCCGCTGCACGCCGAGTCCGTGCAGCGGACCGGCGCCAGGCGGCCGCTGGTGGTCGGCGACCGGCTGGACACCGACATCGAGGGCGCCTGCCGGGTGGGCGCGGACAGCCTGCTCGTGCTGACCGGGGTCAGCGGGCCGGCGGACGTCCTGCTCGCGCCGCCCGGGGCAGCGCCCGTCCTACCTGGCCGGAGGACTTGCCGGCCTGCTCGGCCCGCACCCCGAGGTGACCGCGGCCGACGGCGGCTACACGCTGCCGCGGCTGGACGGCGCGCCGGGCGGCCGGCGGCGGCCGCTCGAGCTGGCCGGCTCCGGCGACCGCATCGACGGCCTCCGCGCCCTGGCCGCCGCCGCCTGGTCAGCCTCCCGGATCACCCCCGAGGCGGCCAGCCAGGCCGTGCGCCAGCTCGGCCCGGCCTGACTCTGACTTGACGATGATCCCTGCCTGCGCTGTGCTACCTGGCATGCCAGGCCTCATCGAGCCCGGACTCGCGCAGGGTGATGTTGAGCCGGCCGGGGAGCCCTATCCCCGGGTCGCCCGTGCCGGGCATGGTCTTCGGCACGCCGTGGTAGGCAAGCCTCGACGGCCCGCCGAACACGAACAGGTCGCCCGATTCGAGCCGCACGTCCGTCCACGGCCTGCCCCGGTCCCGGGTGCTGCCGAACCTGAACACGCAGCTGTCCCCGAGGCTCAGCGAGATCACCGGCGCCGGGGACCGCTCCTCGCGGTCCGCGTGCATGCCCATCCTGGCCGTCGCGTCGTAATAGTTGATCAAGGCGACGTCCGGGTGGTACCCGGCCGCCGCCCGCTCATCGGCGTAAGCCTCGGCGACCGCGCGGCGGCCGAGATCGGCCAGCCAGCCGGGAAACGGCTTGACCGGCGCGCCGTCGGTGTCCTCGGCGATACGCGAGTAGCGGTAGGGCACCCAGTGCCAGCCCAGGCACACGGTCCGCACGGACATGACGCCGCCGCGCGGCAGCCGGGTGGCCCGCAGTCCGGCCGGCGGCCGGGCCCATTCCCGGCAGGCGCTGACCAGCCGGGACTGCTCGGCCGGGTCCAGCCAGCCGGGGACGTGCACGGCTCCCGGCGCGACCTCGGCCGGGGGGCGGGGGATGAGTGCCGTCACCTGTCCGAGTATGCCCGCCCGGAACCGGCACCGGCGGCCGCGGGCGCGCGGCGATCCGGGGTAAGAAACTTTCGTGACCGGCCGCGGTGCCCCTTCCCGGAGCGACACCGCGAGATCCAGGCTTGCGCCGCCGTGACCGCGAAAGAGAGGCCGTTCGGCGTGGTGATCAAGGGGATGAGCGTGCTGCGCAAGATCGCCGCGGCCGGCGACGACAGCCAGAACGGCCCCGGCGACGGGTACCCGCACCTGTTCACCGCGTTCCGGTACGTGCAGATCGTGTTCACCAAGTAGCGCCGGACTCCTTCAATGGCCGAGCTGACCAGCCTGCTGGAGGCCTGGCGGCGCGAACTGGCCGCCTGGGCGATCCCCGAGCACATCAGCGCGGCGGTCGCCGAATCCCCCTGGGTGCTGCCGCGGCAGGTGTTCGCCCGCCGCGCGGACCGGCTGAGCAGCGAGCCGTCCGGCCCATCCTACGAGCGGGCCTGGGCCGCGCTCGACCCGCCGGGAAGCGTTCTGGACGTCGGGGCGGGAGCCGGCGCCGCCTGCCTCCCGCTGCTCGGCCGGACCACGGCGCTGACCGCCGTGGACAGCGACGCCGCGATGCTCGCCCTGCTGGCCGAGCGGGCCGCGGCGGCCGGCGTCACCGCCCGGTGCGTGCCAGGCCGGTGGCCGGAAGCCGCCGCGCAGATCCCGGCCGCCGACGTCGTGACCTGCCATCACGTGCTCTACAACGCGCCCGGCCCGGCACCGTTCGCGGCGGCGCTCACCGCCCGGGCCCGGCGCCTCGTGATCGTCGAGGTGACCGCCAGCCATCCGCTGGTCACGCTGAACGGGCTGTGGCTGAGGTTCCACGGCCTGCGGCGGCCGGACGGCCCGACCGCCGATGACCTGCTGGCCATCCTGACCGCGCATGGGCCTGCGCCCCGGCCACCAGCGGTGGCGCCGCCCCGGCGGGGCGGACTATGCGAGCTTCGACGAGCTCACCGACATCACCCGGCGGCGGCTGTGCCTGCCGCCCGAGCGCGCGGGCGAGGTGGCCGACGCGCTCGTCGAGGCGGGCGCCGACCCCGGGCAGCCGGCCGACTTCGGGTCATCCGGGCGCGACGTGGTCACGATCTGGTGGGCCGGCGGCGCCCGCTAGGCCAGGCACGGCCGGGCCGGGACACGGCTGGGCCGGGATACGGCCTGGGTTACAGGAACTTCCTGAGCTGGAGCAGGTCGAACACGCTCGCCTCGACCTTCAGCCTGCCGGTCAGCCAGGCCCGGGCGAAGGACGCCGGATCGGCCGCGATCGCCACCAGGTCGTCGCTGTTCGCGGTGAACCTGACTTGCGCCGGCTAGCTGCCCGGCGGGGCCTCCTCGACCGGATCCGCGCCGTGCGGCCCGAGCCGGGTGGCGAAGAGCAGGCCCAGGTCGGGCACCCGGCAGCTCATCGTGCGCTCGGGGAAGTTAGCCGCCCGGTCCGCCGGGTCCATCTCGGCGATGCGCCCCAGCAGCCCCTCCAGCGCCTTACGGCATTCCTCCGCGGTCGCCATCCGGCCTCACCCTCGCTCTCTGCGCCGGAGCCCATCCTGCCAGCCCCGGGCGGGTGCCGCCGAGCGGTGCCGCGGACGCGGCACGGGGGTGCTGCTGCGCCGGCCTGTCGGCTGCGGACGGTAGCGTTCCGGAGGGAAGCACACGCACGCAAGGAGCGTGGAAGCAGATGCAGCACGACAGCGAAGAGACCGGCGAGGCCCGGGTGGATCAAGCGATCGCCGGCCTGGACCGGCTGGCCGGCCTGCCGCCGGACGAGCACGTGGCCGTCTTCGAGGAGGCCCACGCCACGCTGCGGCAGGTGCTCAGCGAGCTCGATTCCGGCCGGCGGACGCGGCCGGCCGCTGAACGCGATGCCGCCAGTCATGTCCAGCCGAGGCATGCCCAGCCGGATCCGGCTCGATGCCGAGCTCGTCAGGCGGGGCCTGGCCCGGTCACGGGACCAGGCGGCCGAGCTGATCGGCGACGGCCGGGTCACGGTGGGCGGGCTCACCGCAGGCAAGCCGGCCACGCAGGTGGCGAGGGACGCCGCCATCGCCGTGCGCGGCGACGGCGGGCCGCAGTACGTGTCACGCGGCGGGCACAAGCTGGCCGGCGCCCTGGCCGCGTTCGGCGGCCCGGCGGTGGCCGGGCGCCGCTGCCTGGACGCGGGGGCCGCGGCCGGCGGGTTCACCGACGTGCTGCTGCGGGCGGGCGCCGGGCACGTCGTCGCGGTGGACGTGGGATACGGCCAGCTCGCCTGGGCCCTGCGCGGCGATCCCCGGGTAACCGTGCTGGAGCGAGTCAACGTCCGCGAGCTGCGGCCCGAGCAGGTGGCCCCCCCGCCGCACCTGATGGTGGCCGACCTGTCCTTCATATCCCTGGCTATCCCGCTGCCCGCGCTGGTGCGCTGCGCCGCGCCGGACGCGGACTTCGTGCTCCTGGTCAAGCCGCAGTTCGAGGCGGGCAGGGGCCGGGTAGGGCCGGGCGGAGTGGTCCGGGACCCGGGGCTGCGGTCGCAGGCGGTGGCCGGCGTCGCCCGGGCCGCCGCGGGCCAGGGCCTCGGCGTGGCCGGCGTCACGGCCAGTCCGCTGCCCGGCCCCGCGGGGAACGTGGAGTATTTCCTGTGGCTGCGCCGCGGCGCGCCGCCGCTCGACGGCGCCGCGCTCGAGCAGGCGATCGCGGAGGGCCCGCCGTGATTCCCGGCCCGGAGGAGCGCAGGCGATGGGCATGACGAACGGGAACCGGACGGTGCTCCTCGTCGCGCACACCGGGAAGCCGCAGGCGCTGACCAGCGCCCGGTTCGTCGCGGACCGGCTGGCGGCCGCGGGCCTGACCGTGCGGGTGCTGAGCCCGGAGGCCGCCGAGCTGTGCTGCGGGGCCGAAGAGGTCCCGCCCGGCCCGCAGGCCGCCGCCGGGGCGGAGGTGGTGATGGTCATCGGCGGCGACGGCACGCTGCTGCGGGCGGCCGAGGTGGCCCGCCCGGCGGGTGTCCCGCTGCTCGGCGTGAACCTGGGCCACGTGGGCTTCCTGGCCGAGGCCGAGCCCGACGACCTGGCCGGCACGGTGGACCGCGTGGTGGCCCGCAGCTACCAGGTCGAGCGCCGGATGACGATCGACGTGACCGTGCGGCAGGACGGGACCGTGACCGCCGCCACCTGGGCGCTCAACGAGGCGACGGTGGAGAAGACCCCCCGGATCGGGATGCTCGAGGTCGTCACCGAGGTCGACGGGCGGCCGCTGTCCCGGCTGGACTGCGACGGCGTGGTCTGCGCCACCCCGACCGGATCGACCGCGTACGCGTTCTCTGCCGGGGGCCCGGTGGTGTGGCCCGGGGTGGAGGCCCTGCTGCTGGTGCCGATCTGCGCGCACGCGCTGTTCGCCGGGCCGATGGTGATCTCGCCCGGCGTCGACGCTCGCGGTCGAGGTGATCGGCGGATCCGCGCGGACTCCGGCCGGGCCGCCAGGCCTGGGGATAGACACCGGATCCGGGCGTGGCGGGATGACAGGAGCCATCCTGTGGTGCGATGGTCGCCGTAGTGCGGCCCTGCCGCCGGGCTCGAGAGTCGAGGTGCGGCGCGGGGCGCATCCCGTCCTGCTGGCCACGCTGAACCGTCACGAGACCGGGACGGGGCCCCCGGCCGGCGCCGCGGCGCTGTTCACCGACCGCCTGGTCGTGAAGTTCGGGCTGCCGGTGACCGGATGGCGCGGCCGGCAGGGGGCCCTGGCGCCCGGCCCATCCGCCGGCGGCCAGGCGGCGGACGGAGAGGAGACGTCAGGGGCCGATGCTTGAGGAAGTCCGGATCACCGGGCTCGGGGTGATCGACGACGCCGTCCTCGAGCCGTCACCCGGGCTCACCGTGGTCACCGGGGAGACCGGCGCGGGCAAGACCATGGTGGTGACCGGGCTCGGGCTGCTGTTCGGCGGCCGCGGCGACCCGGCGCGGGTACGGCCGGGCGCGGACCGGGTCACGGTGGAGGGCAGGCTGCGCATCGAGCCGGGCGGTCACGTCGCGCAGCAGGTGGACGAGGCGGGCGGCGAGCTCGACGACGGCGGCCAGTCTCTGCTCGTCAGCCGTTCGGTATCGGCCGAGGGACGGTCGCGCGCGCACGCCGGCGGCCGCTCGGTGCCGGTGTCGCTGCTCACCTATCTCGCCGACGAGCTCGTCGCCGTGCACGGCCAGGCCGGCCAGCAGCAGCTGCTCAAGCCGGCCCGGCAGCGCGCCGCGCTGGACCGCTACGCGGGTGACAAGCTGGCCGCCGTGCTGGCGGAGTACCAGCGGGTGTTCCGCCGGCACCGCGAGGTGAGCGGCAGGCTCACCGAGCTGGCCGCGCGGGCCCGCGAGCGGGAGCAGGAGGCTGAGGACCTGCGGGCCGGCCTCGACGAGATCGCCCGGCTGGAGCCGGCCGAGGGCGAGGACGCGGACCTGCTGGCCGAGCAGGAGCGGCTGTCGCACGCCGACGCCCTGCACGCGGCCGCGACCGCCGCGCACGAGGCGCTGGCCGGCGACCCGTCGGTCGGTGCCTACGACGGCGCGGACGCGGCCGCGCTGCTCCATGGCGCCCGGCAGGCGCTCGACGGCGTCTGCGATCACGACACCGACCTGGCCGCCCTGGCCGGCCGCCTGGCCGAGGTGCAGTACGTCGTCTCCGACGTGGCCGTCGAGCTGGCCTCCTACGCCCAGTCCGTGGAGGCCGACCCGGCCAGGCTCGCCGCCGTGCAGGAGCGCCGCGCCGGGCTGGGCCGGCTGATCCGCACGTTCGGCAGCCGCGGCGACGGCGGCGGTGACCTGGCCGCGGTGCTCGCCTGGGCGCAGGCGGCCTCGGACCGGCTGGCCGAGCTGGCCGGCGCCGTCGACCTGGTGTCCGCGCTCGCCGCCGAGGAGGCCGAGCTGGCCGCCCAGGCCGACGACCTGGCTGCCCGGCTGACCGAGCTGCGGGGCCGGGCCGCGGAGCGGTTCGGCGCCGCCGTGACCGCCGAGCTGACCGCGCTGGCCATGCCGCACGCGCGGCTGACCGTCGCGGTCATGCTGGCCGCCGAGCCCGGGCCGCAGGGCCGGGACGAGGTGGAGATCAGGCTCGCCGCGCATCCGGGGGCGCCGCCCCTGCCGCTGCACAAGGGCGCCTCCGGCGGCGAGCTGTCCCGGGTGATGCTGGCCATCGAGGTGGTGTTCGCGGGCGCGGACCCGGTGCCGACGTTCGTGTTCGACGAGGTGGACGCCGGCGTCGGCGGCAAGGCGGCGGTGGAGGTCGGCCCGCGCCTGGCCCGGCTGGCCCGGCTGGCACAGGTGATCGTGGTCACCCACCTGCCGCAGGTGGCGGCCTTCGCCGATACGCACCTGGTGGTGGAGAAGGCCGACGACGGCTCGGTCACCCGCAGTGGCGTGATCCACCTCGACCGGGGGAGCCGGGTGCGGGAGCTGTCCCGGATGCTGGCCGGGCTCGAGGATTCCGAGCTCGGCCAGGCCCACGCCGAGGAGCTGCTCCGCCTGGCCGCCGCGGAGCGCGCCGCGCTGGCCGGCTCGTAACCGGCGGCGGGCCGGCGGCGGCCGGCGGCGGTTTGCTAATTCGGGCGCCAGGGCTGCAGTTGGTATGCTCCGCGCGTGCTCGCTGAGGAACCCGGGGCGCCGGAGTCCGGTGCCCGGAGGCGCCGCTGGTGGATACTCCTGGGCGCCCTGGCCTTCTACGCGGCGCTTGCCGTGGTGGCCTACCTGCCCACGCTCCCTCTCACCGGTTCGCACACGCAGGGCTGCACCTGCGGTGATACCGGTCAGCAGGTTTGGTTCCTGGCCTGGGTCCCCTTCAGCCTGACCCACGGGCACTCGCCGTTTTATTCGAATTTTATCCTTTATCCTTCCGGCGTTAATCTGCTGGATAACACCGCGATGACGCTGCTGGGCGTGATCGCGGCGCCGGTGACGGTGCTGTTCGGCCCGGTCGCCGCCTACAACCTGGTGCTGCGGGCGGGGTTCACGCTGTCGGCTCTGGCGATGTTCGTGGTGATCCGGCGCCTGGTGCGGTGGTGGCCGGCCGCGCTGGCCGCCGGGCTGCTGTACGGGTTCTCGCCGTTCATGGTGGGTCAGGGGCGGTCGCACGAGTTCCTGGTCTTCGCGCCCATCCCGCCGCTGGTGCTGGGGGTACTGGCCGAGGTGCTGGCCCGGGCGCGGTGGCCGGCCTGGCGGGCGGGGCTGGTGCTGGGGGTGCTGTTCGGCGCGCAGTTCCTGATCGCATCCGAAACGTTCCTCATGATGGTGCTGTTCGCGGCGGCCGGGGTCGCGCTGGCGCTATGCTACCGGGCGGCCCGGGCCCGGATCGGCCACCTGGTCCGGGTGGTGGCGTGGGCGGCGGGCGCGTGCGCGGTGATCATCGCCTACCCGGTGTATTTCTTCTTCGCCGGAGCGCAGCACGTGGTCGGCTCACCGCACCCGCCCCGGCAACTGCACGGGTGGCATGGCGATCTGCTGGGCGCGTTCCTGCCGACGTCGCTGATGCGTTTCGCGCCGCCCGGACTGCTGCACATCGGCGCTCAGCTGGTACACGGGAACCTGCAGGAGAACGGGACCTACCTCGGCCTGCCGCTGGTACTGATCACCGCCGGGCTGGGGATCGCGTTCCGGCGCCGGCCGGTGACCGCGGTCGCCAGCGCGCTGGCCGTGCTCTCCTACGCGCTGTCGCTGGGTGACCGGGTCTTCATCGCCGGGCACGCCACCGCCATCCCGGGGCCGTTCGCCCTGCTGGACCGGATGCCGGTATTCCAGGACATCGAACCGGTGCGGTTCAGCCTGTTCACCGCCCTGTTCGTCGCGGTCGTGCTCGGCACCGGCCTGGACCAGCTCCGCTTCCCGGCGGCCACCGGATCCATTGCCGCGGCGGCGTCGGCTGGCGAGACAGCCGACGGGCCGGTCCCGGCGGCGGCGAGGCGAACCGCCGCGGCGGGCCGGTCCCGGCGGCGGCCGGGCGGGCTGCTGGTCCGCCGCCAGGGCCGGAGCCGCTCGGCGCCGGGCCGCCCCCCTCCGGCCTGGCCGGCCGGGCGGTCGCCGTCCGGCGCCGAGCGGTCCTGGTGGCGGTCGTGGCCGTGGTGGCGCTGCTCCCGCTCGTGCCGCGCTGGCCGTACCGGGCCGGCCCCCCGGTCACGCCGCGCTTCTTCACCACCTCCGCCGTCCAGCGGATACCGCCCGGATCCGTCGTCGCGACCTTCCCCTACCCGGCGAAGTTCGCCAACATGGGGCTGGTATGGCAGGCAGCGGCGTCGGACCGGTTCCGGGTGGTGGGCGGTTCGCGTTTCTTCGTGCCGGGCCCGGGCGGCCACTCGGTCGAGACCTATCGGCCGCTGCTCCACCCCCGGGGCATCGACAAGGTCTTCATGGCCGCGTTGTCCGGCCCCAAGCCCCGCCCCGGCCCGCAGCCCGCGCTGCACGGCACGCTGCTGCGGGGCATCCGCGCCGACATCCGCCGCTATCACATCAGCGCCGTGCTCATCGACCCGCTCTTCGGCCGCAACCCGGCCCTGGCGATCCGCTACGTGACGGCGGCCACCCGGCAGCACCCGCAGCGGGCCGGCGGCGTGCTCGGCTGGTTCCACCTGGGCCGGTGACGGTGATGAATCACTGTCCGCCTCGCCTCCGCGGCCTGCCACCCGGCTTGCCGGCGCCCGCCGGGCCGGTCATCGATAGGCTGGCCCGGGCAGGGCCATCGGGCCCGGGACCACGGGAGTGCTGCGCGCGTGCGGGCAGGGGCCCGGTCAGGCCGCGGCGCGAATTCGGCCGACAGGAGGACAGATGAAACTGTCCATCTTGATGCCCGCGTACAACGAGGCGGCCACCATCGGGCTCGCGGTCAAGCGGGTTCTCGGAGTCTGTTATCCCTGTGAGGTGGAGCTTGTCGTCGTAGACGACGGCAGCCGGGACAACACCGGCGAGGTGCTGTCGGCCATCGAAGACCCGCGGGTGGTCACCGGCAGGCACCGGGTCAACAAGGGCAAGGGCGCGGCGGTCCGCACCGCGGCAGCGATGGCCACCGGCGATTACCTGGTCGTCTTCGACGCCGACCTGGAATACAGTCCCGAGGACCTGCTGAACCTGCTCGCCCCCGTCCTGCGCGGCGATGCCGAAGTGGTGTACGGGGTGCGCACCTTCGGCGCCTCTACCGCGCACTCGTTCTGGTTCGTCATCGGCAACCGGGTGAACACGTTCACCGCGAACGCGCTGTTCAACACCTGGATCAGCGACCTGCACAGCTGCCTGAAACTGATGCCGGCACCGTTGTTCCGCGGGCTGCCGCTCCGGGAGAACGGCTTCGGCCTGGACACCGAGATCACCGCTCACCTGCTCGCCCGCGGCTACCGGCCCTACGAACTGCCGATCAGCTACAAAGCCCGCAGCCGCGAAGAAGGCAAGAAACTCACCTGGGGCGACGGCGTCGACGCCACCTGGATACTCCTCCGCATCCGCATCCGCGAAGGATTCCGGCACCGCCGGGCACGCAACTGAGCGGGCCAGCAGGCGGCGGCCCCGCCCTCGTCGCCAGTGGTCCCGGGGTTCCCTTCTCTATTTCCCGGCCAGGTTTCCCGGCCGGGCAGGCCCGGACAGCGACAGGCCGAACAGGCCGTCCGGATCGGTCCACCAGGAGCGCAGCGCGAACCCGGCCGACGTGAGCTCGGCCTCGATGCCGTCGCGCCGGAACTTCGCCGACACCTCGGTCCGCATCTCCTCCCCGGCGCCGAAGTCCGCGGTCAGGCCGATCGCGGGCAGCCGCACCTGCTGGGCCAGCGATGAGCGCAGCCGCATCTCGATCCACTCGGCCCGCGGATTCCACAGCGCCACGTGCTCGAAGGCGTCCAGGTCGAAGTCGGCGCCGAGCTCGGCGTTGAGCACGGCCAGCACGTTCTTGTCGAACGCGGCCGTGACGCCGGCCGGGTCGTCGTAGGCGGCCACCAGCACGGCCGGGTCCTTGACCAGGTCGGTACCGAGCAGCAGCGTGTCGCCGTCGCCGATCCAGGCCCGGATCCGGGCCAGGAACTGCGCCCGCTCGGCAGGCAGCATGTTGCCGATGGTGCTGCCCAGGAAGGCGATCATGCGGGGCGAGTGCCCGTCATCGCCGCCGGGCAGGCCGAGGTGGTGCTCGAAATCGGACACCAGCGCGTGCACCGACAGCCCCGGGTACTCGGCCAGCAGCCGCCGCCCGGCGTCGGCCAGCGCGGCCTCGCTGACGTCCACCGGGATATAGCTGCGCAGCGTGCCGGCCGCCCGGAGCGCGTCCAGCAGCAGCCGGGTCTTGTCCGAGGAGCCGGAGCCGAGCTCGACCAGCGTGCGGGCCCGGCTCGCGGCCGCGATCTCGGCCGCGGCCGAGCGCAGGATCGCCCGCTCGGCCCTGGTCGGGTAGTACTCCGGCAGCTCGGTGATCTTCTCGAACAGCGCGCTGCCCGCGGCATCGTAGAACCACTTGGGCGGCAGCGACTTCGGCGACGCGGACAGGCCTGCCCTGGCGTCCTCGCGCAGCGCGGAGGCCAGGAAGTCCGGCGGCAGCAGCCGGTCGATCCGCAGTCCGGTCACCGGCCCGCATCCCTCCCGTAGCCGGGGCCGGCCTCGCCGTCCCGGGCGGTGCGGAACCCGGCGAAGATCTGGCGGCGGACCGGGTAGTCCCAGTTGCGGAACGTGCCGCGGCAGGCCACCGGGCTGACCGCGAAGGAGCCGCCGCGCAGCACCTTGTACTCGCGGCCGAAGAACACCTCGGAGTACTCCCGGTACGGCCAGGCGGCGAATCCGGGATAGGGCAGGAAGTCGCTGGCCGTCCACTCCCACACGTCGCCGATGAGCTGGCGGGCGCCGCACGGCGCCGCCCCCGCGGGATACGAGCCGGCCGGGGCGGGCTGCAGGTGCTTCTGACCCAGGTTCGCCTGGTCCGGGCCCGGCGCGCCGTCCCCCCACGGGTACCGGCGGGACAGCCCGGTCACCGGGTCGGACCGCGCCGCCTTCTCCCACTCGGCCTCGGTGGGCAGCCGCCGCCCCGCCCACCGGGCGTACGCGTCGGCCTCGTACCAGCACACGTGCAGCACCGGCTCGGCCGGCGGCACGGGCTCGGTGACGCCGAACCGGGTCCGCACCCACTGGCCGCCGTCCTGCTGCCAGAACAGCGGTGCGGCCAGGCCGGCCCGCTGCCGGTGCTCCCAGCCCGAGGGATTCCACCAGCGCGGCTCGCCGTAGCCGCCGTCGGCGATGAACTCCGCGTAGCCGGCGTTGGTCACCGGCACGGTGTCCAGGTAGAACGGCGGCAGGTCCACCCGGTGCGCGGGGCGCTCGTTGTCCAGGGCCCAGGGCTCGCCCGAAGCGCCCATCGTGAACGGCCCGCCGGGCACGAGCACCTCGGTGGGCAGGCCGAGGGCGTCGGCGGGCGGGGGACCGGGCGGCGGCGCGGCCAGCGCCTGGGCCCCCCGCCTGAGCTGATGGGTGATCAGCATCGTCTCGCCGTGCTGCTGCTCGTGCTGGGCGATCATGCCGAACGCGAACCCGCTCGTGACCAGCGGGGAACCGGTGAACGGCGCCGCCTCGAGCAGGTCCAGCACCCGGCCCCGGACGTCGCTGGCATACTGCCGGGCCTCGGCCGGCGGCAGCAGCGGCAGGGTCGGCCGCTGCGACCGCGGGTGCTCGAACGCGTCGTAGAGCGGGTCGATCTCCGGGTGCATCGGCTCGCGCCCGCCGACGCTGCGCAGCAGCCACAGCTCTTCCTGGTTGGCGATGTGCGCGAGGTCCCAGACCAGCGGGGACATCAGCGGCGAGTGCTGCCGGATCAGCTCATCGTCGTCCACGCAGTCGGTCAGCCCGGTGGTGCGGGCACGGGCGGCGATCAGCTCGCCCGCGATCGCATCCCGGAGTGCTTCGGCGTCGGTGGTCAACTGGTCTCCCTCGTTCGGTTGTTGCCGGCCAGCCTGTCGTCGGCCGGGCACCGGCCGTTGAGCACGTAACGTTCGGCGAATTCGGCGACCGCGCGCCGCACCCGGGCCCGGGCGCTGGCCCGGCCGAGCGCTTCGTCGGCGGCCTCGAAGCAGGCCCGGCTGGCCCGGCCGAGCGCGGGGTCGGCCGGGCCGTGCCGGGCGGCGCGCAGCCAGGGATCCGCGTCCGGATCCTGTTTCGCGGCCGGGCCGTCGGCGGCCTGGTGCCACAGCGGCTCGGCCGCGGCCATGGCGGTGTCGGCCGCCTTCGGGTCGTCGAGCAGGGCCGTGGCCACCGCGGTGGGCACGATCCAGCCGTCGGCGGGCTGCGCGTCGATCATGCGCAGTTCCAGGTGCCCGCGCGGGCGCACCGGCGGGAACAGCGTGGACAGGTGGTAGGTCAGGTCGCCGGCGGTCGGACGGCGCTCACCCGCCCCCCGCAGCCAGTCACGGAAGGTCAGCCCCGGCGGCGCGGTCCAGTCCGAGAGGCCGTCCCGCCGGATGCACATCAGCTCGGCGTCGAGGGCATAGGCGGCCCAGGCATCCCGGGGGTCGGAGCCGCCGGTGTCGCGGCGGCTGACGTCGGCAGTGCGGGCCGGCTCGGCGCCGGACGGCGGCCGGGTCCGGCCCGGATCCAGGCGGGCCCACACCGCCTGCCGGGTGGAGCGCCAGCCCGAGGCCCGCCCCCGGCGCAGCGGCGAGTTCGCGAACGCCGCCACCAGCACGGGCCCGATGGCATGCAGCACACGCCAGCGGGACCGGAAGCCCGTGGCGCCGGGATGATCCCCCCCGGCATCCAGGCAGACCTGGACGGACGCGGTGTTGCACATCATCACCCGCCCCCACGGCCCGCCGCGGTCGAAGAACTCCTCCATGGCCGCGTAACGCGGCAGGTCCAGGACGCGGCGGGGCGGGCGGATGGGGTCGATGCCGTCGCCGGACAGCTGCAGGCCGGCCGCGCGGGCGGCGTCCCGCAGCGCGGCGAGGTCTTCTCCGGCGGCGGTAATGCAGTCGCCGAGGCTCGTGGCGGGCGCGGAGCTGAGCTCCAGCTGGCCGCCTGGTTCAGTCGTGATCGTGCCCCCGCCGGGGAGGACGGCGCGGGCGTCTTCGGAGGTGAGGCTGGCCACCGTGCGCATGATCCGGTCTGCCTGGACCGGCATCGCCGGATCCCGCCGGTCACGGACCAGCCATTCGAGTTCCACTCCGACCCGGCCCGGGGGGCCCGTCTTGAAGCAGATCCCGTGTACGTGGGCTGCCGCGTCATCGACCGACAGCAGCGGGCTGCCGGGGTCGGCCGCCGCCTGCGCAGGCGGCGGGAGGCCAGCCGGCGCAGACGCAGGCAACCCCCCGATCGCCGGCCGAGCAGCCGGGGGGCGGTGGTTCCCATCGCTGATCAGGGCGCGAGTGCTCCGTTCTGGTCGTCGCGTTCTGGTCGCTGGGTCTTACCCTGCCATACGGGCCCGACAATCCCGGATACCGGGGACTGACCTGGGCAGTAGCCGGTACGGCGGCGACGCGGCCGGGGCCCCGGCCGGCCGCGGGCCGGCCGCGGCAACACGCCGCGACGGCGAGTGCGACCGCAGTACCCGTCAGGTCTGGCAGGATGGTAAACCGATGAAGAGCCCGACTCGACTCCTCCCTTGGACACGTCGCGGCAAGCCGGAGGACCTGCCCGGGGTGATCGGCGCCGCGCGCCTGGACCGCAGGACCAAGAACCTCACCAAACGGCTCTGCCCCGGCGATATCGCGATCATCGATCACCGGGATCTGGACCGGGTAAGCGCCGATGCGCTCATCAACCGCCAGGTGGCGGCCGTGGTGAACGCCGCGCCCAGCATCACCGGCCGCTACCCGAACCTGGGACCGCACCTGCTGATCAAGGCCGGCATCCCGCTGGTCAACAACGTGGGCCCGGACGTGTTCGCCCGGGTGACGGAGGGCCAGACGGTCTGGCTCGACGGCAACTGCCTGTACCTGGCCGACCAGATCATCGCCCAGGGGACGCTGCAGGACAAGGATTCGGTGGCCGAGGCCGAGGCCGCGGCCAAGACGGGCTTGTCCACCCAGCTCGAGGCCTTCGTGGCCAACACGATGGAGTACCTCAGGCGCGAGCGCGAGCTGCTCATCGAGGGCGTCGGAGTCCCCGAGCTGTCCACCAGGCTGGCGGGCAAGCACGTGCTCGTCGTAGTCCGCGGCTACCACTACCGCGAGGACCTGGCCGTGCTCCGCGGTTACATCCGCGAGTACAAGCCGGTCATGATCGGCGTGGACGGCGGCGCGGACGCCCTGCTCGAGGCCGGGCACCATCCGGACATCATCGTCGGCGACATGGACTCGGTTTCCGACGACACGCTGCGCTGCGGCGCCGAGCTGGTCGTGCACGCCTACCCCGACGGCCGGGCGCCCGGTCACGCCAGGGTCCAGGATCTGGGCATGTCCTGCGTGCTCTTCCCGGCCGCGGGAACCAGCGAGGACGTGGCGCTGCTGCTCGCCGACGAGAAGAACGCCAGCCTCATCGTCGCGGTCGGCACCAGGTTCTCGCTGGTAGAGTTCCTGGACAAGGGCCGGTCGGGGGCGGCCAGCACGTTCCTCACCCGGCTGCGGGTCGGCGGTACGCTGGTCGAGGCCAAGGGGGTCAGCCAGCTCTACCGCAGCCGCATCTCCGGCTGGGCGCTGCTGGTGCTCGTCCTCGCCGCGTGCGTGACCATAGCGGTGGCTCTCGGGTTCTCGCCCGCGGGCCCGATCCTGTGGCGGTACGTGGACGCCAAATGGAGTGAATTCGTCTACTGGCTGACCGGACTTTTCTAGTGATTAACTTCCGTTACCACGTGGTCTCCATCATCGCCGTGTTCCTCGCCCTGGCGATCGGCATCGTGCTGGGTTCCACCGAGCTGCGCGGGGCCCTGTACAACGAGCTCAACAAGACCTCGATCAGCCTGAGCAGCGACCTGGCCAGCGCCCGCACGCAGCGGAACACGCTGCAGCAGGAGGTCAGCAACGACCAGTCGATCATGCAGGCCGACGAGGCGCGGCTGCTCGACGGCCTGCTGGCCAGCCAGCGCGTCGTGCTGGTCAACGCGCCCGGCGCGCCGAGCCCGGTGATCAACGGCCTGGCGTCGGCGCTGCGCGCGGCGGGTGCCGCGCTGACCGGCCAGGTCAACCTGCAGCCCAAGATGCTCGACGCCAGCGCCAACAACCAGCAGTTCCTGGGCACCCTCGCCCAGGGTCTGGAATCGACGAGCGCGACGCAGGCCAACGGGACCGGACTGGAGCAGGCGGCCAAGCTGCTCGGCAGCGCGATCCTGACCAAGAACGGCACGTCGGCAGGCCCGTCCGGGAGCTCATCCGGCAGCACGTCGGGAAACGCGGCGGGAACCAGCCCCCAGGACATCCTGAACAGTTATCAGCAGGCCGGCCTGCTGGCGTACACCGGCCAGCCCTACGTCCCGGCTACCCTCGCCATCGTGGTCACGTCGGCCAGCCCGCCGGCCGGCGGGGACGCCGCCCCGGCCAACCAGGGCCTGATCACCCTGGCCCAGCAGCTGAGCACGGCAGGCCTCGGCACCGTCATGGCCGGTTCCGCCGCCGGCTCGGGACCGGGCAGCGCGATCGACGCACTGCACGCCAGCACGTCCGCCGGGCAGATATCGAGCGTGGACTACGCCGACAGCGTCTCCGGCCAGGTCGTGACCGTCCAGGCCCTGAACTGGGCGCTGGCCGGCCGTAAGGCCAACAGCTACGGCTGGCTGTCCGGCGACAACCAGGCCGCGCCGAGTCCCGGGCCCACTCCGTCCGGCTCGGCGACCCCGGACCCGGGGTCGCAGGGGAAGAACGCGAAGACGACCGCCGCGGGCAAGAACCGGGCCGGGTCCTCGTCGCGAGCGAGGTCGTGAGCCCCCGCGGGGCCGCCCTGGCCGGGTTCGGCAGCGCCCTGCTGTCCGCCACCGCGGCCCGGGGCGCCTACCTGGCGCTGTCCCGCAGGCCGCCCGGCGGACGGGACGCCTGGGAGCGGACCAATCACCGGGGGGAGCCGGTCACCCTGGTCGAGGGACCCGCCGCCGCGGTGGCCGCGGTGACCGTCGCCGCGGTCGTGCCCGGGCTCCCCGGGCGGGTCCGGGCCGGGCTGGCGGCCGCGGGGGCCGGAGCGGCGGTGTTCGGCTGCTACGACGACCTGGCCGGCCGCGGGGACCGGCGCGGATTCCGCGGCCACCTGGGCGCGCTGGCCCGGGGCGAGGTGACCAGCGGTGCCGTGAAGATCGTCGGCATCGGCGCCGCCGGGCTGACTACGGCCGGGCTGCTCGGCGGCCCGCCCGCGGACATCATGATCAACACAGCGCTGACCGCCGGCGCCGCGAACCTGCTCAACTTGTTCGACCTGCGCCCCGGCCGGGCGATCAAGGTGGCGCTGGCCGGCGGCGCGCTGCTGGCGGCCGGCGCAGCCCGGGCCGGCCCGCGGCGCAGCCTGCCGCGCGCTGGCGCCGCCGGCCGGTGCGGCGCTGGCGATGCTGCCCGAGGACCTGGCGGAGCGGGCGATGCTCGGCGACGCCGGCGCCAACGCGCTCGGCGGCATGCTCGGCGCGGCGGCCGCGGCCAGCCTGCCGCGCCCGGCCAGGTTCGCCCTGCTGGCTGGGATCGCGGGCCTGACCGCGGCCAGTGAGGTCGTCAGCTTCACCACGGTGATCGAGCGCACGCCCCCGCTGCGCTGGCTCGACATGCTTGGCCGCAGGCCGGGCTGCCGGGCCGGCCGCGGCTTGCGGGCCCGCGATGAGGGTCGCCTGCGTCCTGGGAACGTCGGCCGGAGGGACCGGGCGGCACGTCCGGATGCTGGCCGACGGCCTGGCCCGGCGCGGGGTGACGGTAAGCGTCTACGGCCCGGCAGGAAGCTGGCCCGGTGTCCGTGCTTCTGCGGAAGCGCCCGGCGGTGCCGGAACCGACGCTCCTGCGGAAACGTCTGATCCGGCCGCGGCCGGCGCTCCCGCGCGCATGCCTGGCGGTCCGGCTGCCGGATCCCCGGCCTGCGTTTCCGCGGAACGCCGGAACGTGCCGGGCCCGGCGTTCCCGCGCGAAGATCCGGCGGCCCGGCGTCCGGCGGTCCCGTCGCCGGGGCGGGCGCTTCCGCGGAAGCGCCTGATGAGGACGGCCCGGGTTTCACGGCGGTGCAGATCTCCGGCCGTCCCCGGCCGTCCCGCGACCTGGCCGCAGTCCGGCGGCTGCGCGCCCTGCTGGCCAGCTTCCGGCCTGATGTGGTGCACGGGCATGGGCTGCGGGCCGGCGCGCTGTCGGCCGCCGCGGTCGGCCTGCGCCGGGGCCGGCCGCGACTGCTCGTCACCGTTCACAACGCGCCACCCGACGGCGGCCCGGCCGCCGCCGTGTACCGGGTGCTGGAGCGGATCGTCGCGCGCCGGGCCGACGCGGTGCTCTGCGTGTCGAGCGACCTCGAGGCGCGGATGCGCGGACTCGGCGCCCGCTGCGTGGCCCGCGCCGTGGTGGCCGCGCCGCCCGCGCCGCCGGGCGCTTCCCCGCAAACGCTGGCCGCGATCCGGGCCGAGCTGGGAGTCGGCGGCCCGGCCCGCCGCCCCGTCGTCCTCGCCGCGGCCAGGCTGGCCCCGCAGAAGGGACTCGGCACCCTGATCGACGCGGCCGCCCGCTGGCGGGGCCGCGACCCGGTGCCGCTGCTGGTGATCGCGGGATCCGGGCCGCTGCACGACGACCTGGCCCGGCGGGCAGAGGCCGGCGGCGCGCCGGTCCGCTTCCTCGGCCCGCGCGGCGACGTCCCTGCCCTGCTGGCCGCGGCCGACGTGGTGGTGCTGCCGAGCGCCTGGGAGGGCCAGCCGCTGGTCGTGCAGGAGACGCTGCGGGCCGGCCTGCCGCTGGTCGCCTCCCGGGCCGGCGGCATCCCGGACCTGGCCGGGGAGGATGCCGCGCTGCTCGTACCGCCGGGTGACGCCGCCGCGCTGGCCGCGGCGGTGCTGTCGGTGCTTTGCGACCCCGGCCTGGCCCGGCTGAGCGAGGCCGCGATCAAGCGGGCCGGGACGCTGCCGTCGGAGGAAGACGCCGTGGACGCCGCGCTGGCGGCCTACCGTCGCCTCGTTCCCGGTCCGGCCGGAAGCGGCTGAGATAATCGCTGCCGGCCCGGCGCAGGCAATTCGTTCTCCCGGCGGACCGGGCAGGAGATGATGACGGACATGGGCGACCAGAATCTGGCCAGGCAGGCAGAGCGTCACCTGGAGCTGCACGGTGACGGCGACTCGCTGTTCTTCGAGGGCCAGTGGCACTCCCGCGGCGCGCTGGCCGGCCGGGCGGCGCGGTTCGCCGCCGGGCTGGCCGGGTTGCGCGTCCGCCCGGGGGACCGGCTGGTGGTGCTGATGGCCAACTGCCCGGAGGTCCTGATCACCTACACCGCGGCGTGGCGGGCCGGAGCGGTGGTGACCCCGCTGATCTTCCTGGTCAGCGACCACGAACTGCGGCACGCGCTGGTCGACTCCGGGGCGGTCGGCGTGGTGACCACGGCCGAATTCCTGCCGAAGGTCCAGGCCGCGCTGGCGGGCTTGGACGGCGTGCGGTTTGTCGTGGTCCCCGGCGGTGCCGCGGGCGGGCCCGGCGGGCCGGTCCCGGTACTGGACTTCGCCGAGGTGGCGTCGGCCGAGCCCGGATCGATCGTGGACCGCGCCGACGGCGACCTGGCGGCCCTGCTGTACACCGGCGGCACCACGGGGCGGTCCAAGGGCGTCCCGCTCAGCCACGCCAACCTCTGGTGGTGCGGGTCGTCCACCCGCGAGGCCTCGGCCGGCTCCGGCCTGGCCAGCACGCTGATGCCGCTGCCGCTGGCGCACGCCTACGGCCTGCTGGTCACCTGCATCGGCATGCACGAGACCGAGCCCAGCCAGACGATCCTGATGCGCTGGTTCGACCCGGCCGGCTGGGTCGACCTGGCCCAGCAGCACCGGGTGCAGCGCAGCACGCTGGTGCCGTCGATGATCCAGATGCTGCTGGCCCAGCCGCTCGAGCAGGCCGACCTGTCCGCGCTGGTCGCGGTGTCGTCCGGCGCGTCCCCGCTGGCCGAAGAGACCAGGCGGGAGTTCGAGGCCCGGATCCCGGGCGTGATGATCTACGAGGGATACGGGTGCACCGAGTCGGCGTCGATCATCTCGGCCAACCCGCTGGGCGCGCGCCGGACGGGCAGCGTCGGCCTGCCCGTCCCCGGCTGCGAGGTGTCTATCCAGGACGACGCCGGGCGCGAGCTGCCGCCCGGCCAGGACGGCGAGATCTGCGTCCGGTCGCCGGGCGTCCTGTCCGGCTACTGGCAGGCGCCGGAAGCAACCGCGGCGGCGCTGTCCGGCGGCTGGCTGCACACCGGCGACATCGGCCACACCGATGCCGACGGCTACCTCTACGTGGTGGACAGGAAGAAGGACCTGATCATCCGCGGCGGCTTCAACGTCTTCCCGCGCGACATCGAGGACGTCCTGCTCACCCACCCGGCCGTGGCCCAGGCCGGCGTGGTCGGACGGCCGGACGCGCGCCTGGGGGAGGAGGTCGTCGCCTTCGCCGCCCTGCGGCCCGGGGCGAGCGCCAGCAGCGACGAGCTCATCGAGCACGCCCGGGCGCACCTGGCGGCCACCAAGTACCCGCGCGAGATCAGGATCGTACCCGCCATGCCGCTGACCAGCGTGGGCAAGCTCGACCGCAAGCAGCTGCGCGAATGGCTGCGGGCCGGCCCGGCTAGGACTACCGCTCGCTGGCATGGTGTAAACAAGGCTGTTCGCGAGGCCAGCGGCCGGGCGCAGCCGGGCGGTGGGGCAAATGTGGTGGCGCGCGGCTCTCCCGCCAAACGCTGGCCGCCGGGGACATCTACACCGTGGCCGGGGACGGCACGTACGGGTTCTCCGGCGGCGGCCCGGCCACCGGCGCCGCGCTCGCCTACCCGACCTGGGTGGCGGGTGACGGTGCTGACGGCCTGGTGATCACCGACAACGACAGCTTCCGGGTACTGGAGGTCACGGGCTGACGCGGCCGGCCCTCGCAGCGGTACCGCTCCCGGTATTCTGGCCGCCGGCAACGGATGCGCGGGTCAGCCGGTTTCCTGCCAGCGGCGGCTGCAGGTCCGCGAGGCCCTCGGCGGTCACCGAGCCGAACAGCCGCAGCCGGGCCACGCCGCCGTCGGGGAAGATGTCCAGCCGGACGTGCGTGGCCTCCGCTCCGTCCACCCGGAACCGGTGCGCGGTGTCCGGCTGCAGCCGGGTCCGCGGCAGCAGCACCGAACCAGGCGCCGGCGTCGGCCAGCGACCGCGCGGCGCGCGTCGATCCCGGCCAGCGCGGCGGCGCCCGGCGCGTTCCCCTTGTAGTGCAGCGTGTCGATCTCGGCCAGCGCGCACCACCCCGGCCGCGGCCAGCCGGACGATCAGCCAGTCGTTCCCCTCGCCCGGCGGCGCCTGGTCTCCCAGCCCTCGCCCATCACCGCGGGCAGGCCCGGGGAAGATCGCGTTGCGCGGCGCGGAGAAGTACCGGTCGCTGCACGTCCACTACGTCCGCGCCCAGCTCGGCCGCGGCCAGATCCACGGTCAGCCCGGCGACCAGCGCCGGGTCGGGCACCACCTCGCCGTGCACGCGCAGCCGGGCCACCCCGCCGTCGGGGAAGATGTTCAGCCGGACGTGCGTGCGGCGCCGGTCCGGGCCGGTCACGCCGAACACGTGCTCGCGTGTCGCCGGCCAGCGGGCTGCGCGGCACGATCTCCTCCCAGGCGGCCGCCGGCCAGCTCGCCGGCCCCCGGGTAGCCGGGCAGCGTCGCAGGCCTGCACCGAGCAGGACTGCGGGTAGTTGCCGGTGAAGAATGCGGTGTCCACCACGACCTCGCGCAGCACGCACGGCGCGCCGAGCCTGATCACCGCCCAGTCGTGCGCCTCCGGGCCCGGGCAGCGACCCGTCCGGCAGGTGCCTGCGCCTGGTCTCCCAGCCGTCGTACAGCTGGCCCTTCGGCGCCGAAGGTGCCGCGGCCGGTGCACCGGGGCTTCCGGCTTGATCAGGTTGTCCCGTTCGGCGAAGAACTCGTCGCTGGCGGCCACCACGGACTCCGCGCAGCGCGCGGGAGGCGAGATCCGGCAGTCAGGCCTGCCCCGGGTCGGCGCGGTCAGTCACGGCCCGCTCCTGCCTGGCGGAGCAGCCGGCCAGCCGGCGGTCGCCGCCGGGCTGATCGGCTGGCCGCGCAGCCAGACCTGCCGGACGGCCCCGGCCAGCGTCGCGGCCCTCGTACGGGGTGACCGGGCTGCGGTGCTGCAGCGTTGGCGCCGCGCACGGTGAACGTCGCCTCCGGGATCGAACGCGACCAGGTCACGCGTCGCGGCCGGCCGCGATCGCCCCCTTGCCGGGCAGCCCGGCCAGTGCCGCGGGCGCGGTGGCCATCCAGCGGGCCACGTCCGCCAGCGTCCGGCCGCGGCGCCGCGCGGCCGTCCACACCGCGGCCAGCCCCAGCTGCAGCGACGCCGATGCCGCCCCAGGCCGCGCCGAAGTCGCCGGTCTCCCGCCGCTTCAGCCCGGGCGGGCAGGGCGAATGGTCGGAGACGACGCAGTCGATGGCGCCGGCCTCCAGCCCGCGCCACAGCGCCTCCCGGTTGACCGCGTCCCTGATCGGCGGGCAGCACTTGAACTCGGTGCCGCCCGGCGGCACCTCCTCGGCGGCGAAGAACAGGTAGTGCGGGCAGGTCTCCGCGGTCAGCGCGACACCCGCCGCCTTCGCCCCGCCGATCAGCGCGACGCATTCGGCCGCGGACAGGTGCACGATGTGCGCCCGCGTCCCGGTGGCGGCCAGCCGCCGAGATGACCGTCTCGATCGCGCGGCGCTCGGCCCGCGGCGGCCGGGAGGCCAGGAAGGACCAGTAGTCGGGTCCCGGGCACCTCGCCGAGCTCGGCCTGGATCCTCGGCGTGCACGGCCAGCACCGCGCCGGTGCCGTTCAGCTCGGCCATCGCCGCCCGCAGGCCGGCCGCGTCCAGCGGCGGGAACTCCGGCACGCCCGAGTCGGCCAGGAAGCACTTGAATCCGGTCACGCCGGCCTCGTGCAGCGGCCGCAGCTCCGGCTGGCTGCCCGGCACCGCCCCGCCCCAGAAAGCCACGTCCACCGCGCACTTGCCGTCGGCCGCGGCCCGCTTGGCCTGCAGCGCCGCGCGCCGTCAGCGTGGGGGGCAGCGAGTTCAGCGGCATGTCGCAGATCGGTGGTGACCCCGCCGGCCGCGGCCGGCCCGGGTGGCGGTCTCGAAGCCCTCCCACTCGGTGCGGCCCGGCTCGTTCACGTGCACGTGCGTGTCCACCAGGCCCGGGCAGCAGCGCGAGGTCACCGAAGGTCTTCGTCGGCGGCCGCCGTCCAGCCGCGCGCCGTAGCCGGCGATCGCCGTGATCTTTTCCTGCCGAACGGCGACGGCCGCGGGCCGCACGCCACCGGGCAGCACGATCCGGCGTGACCTGATCACAAGGTCATAGCTCACGGCGGCCCGCCGTGTCCGTGGTGGGGGTTCTTCCGGCAGCCAGTCCGCGGCCAGCCTGCGCGCGGTCTCTTCCAGCAGCGGCCCGGCGCGGGCCAGGCAGCGGCCGAGGTCGGGCTCGACGTCGGCGAGCGTGTAGGCGGCCTCGATGCCCGCGCCGCGCAGCTGCGCGGCGGTGAGCGTGCAGGTGCCGGCGACCGCGACGACCGGCGGCAGGACGGAGCCCGCCGCCGCGGCAGGACCCGGCCCGGCGGAGGCCCGGCAACGGCGCCCGGCGGGGCACCGGCGACACCGGTGCCCGCGGAGGCACCGGCGACACCGGAGCCCGCGGAGGCACCGGCGACACCGGCGCCCGCGGAGCTGCCCGTGCCCGCGGAGCTGGCCGTGCCCGCGGAGCTGCCCGTGCCCGCGGAGCTGCCCGTGCCCGCGGAGCTGGCCGTGCCCGCGCCCGCCGAGGCCGCTGCCACCGCGCGGGCCACCCCGGCCGGGGCCTTTCCGCGGAGGGTCTGGGCGTCCAGCGATCCCTCGCCGGTGATGACCAGCCGCGCCCCGGCCAGCTGGTCGGTGAAGGAGATCATGTCCAGCATCAGGTCGATCCCGGGCCGGATCCGGGCGGCCAGGAACGCCAGCGCGGCGAAACCGAGGCCGCCGGCCGCCCCCGCCCCGGGCGTCTCGCGCGTCCGCCCGGCGTTCTCGCGTGCTCGCCCGGCGTTCTGCGACTGCCCGGCGTTCTGCGACTGCCCGGCGTTCTGGACTGCCCGGTGTTCTGCGACTGCCCTCGCCGGCACGCCTGCCCTGGCTGTGCACCCACCCCCGCCTGTCCACCCTGTCCACTGCGGTCCGCCCTGCTCTGCCTGGCGGGCCCCGGGCTGGCCCGGCTGCCCGCGTCCCGTCCCGGCGAGAGCCCGTTCGGCATGATCCGCCCAGCGGGCCAGCCCGGCCTCCAGGACGGCGACGTCGGCCGGCGACGCGCCCTTCTGCGGGCCGTACACGGCCGCGGCGCCGTGCCGGCCCAGCAGCGGATTGTCCACGTCGGAGGCGACCAGCACCTCGATGCCGGCCAGCGGCAGCAGGGCGGCCAGATCCAGCCGGCCCAGCCCGGCGAGCGCGGCGCCGCCCGGCCGCAGGTCACGGGCCGCCCGGTCGAGCAGCCTGCCGCCCAGCGCCTGCACCATCCCCGCGCCGCCGTCCGTGCTGGCCACCCCGCCGAGGCCGAGCACGATGCGCCGCGCCCCGCGGCCCGCGGCGGCCGCGATGAGCTCCCCCACCCCGAAACTCGTCGCGGTCAGCGGCTCCGGTCTCCCGCCGGGCAGCCGGGCCAGCCCGCACGCCTGCGCCGCCTCGATGATCGCGGTCCCGTCCCGCCAGGCGAACTCGGCCTGCACCGGCCGCCCGGTGGGCCCTCGCACGGTCAGCCGGACCGGCCGGTACCCGGCGGCGACGGCCGCGGCGACGGTCCCGTCGCCGCCGTCGGCCACCGGGACCTGCCGGACGGCCAGCCCGGGGCGGGCACGCGCGCAGCCCGGCCGCGATGTGCGCGGCCGCCTCCGCCGCGCTGAGCGTTCCCTTGAACTTGTCCGGGGCGGCCACGACCGGCCCGGCCCGCGCGCCGGTCCGGGCCATCTCGCCGGTAGTCAGTGCCGTCGTCCCTCCCAGGGTCCGGGTTCGGGAGCAATCAGGCTGACGGCCGGGAAGTAGCTCCGGTACCGCGCGGCGTCCCTGGTCAGCAGCCGGTAGCCGCGGACCGCGGCGTGCGCGCCGATGTAGAAGTCCGGGAGCGGGGACCGCTTCTGGCCGCCTCGGCGACGGTAGGCCAGGAAAGCCTTGCCCGCCAGGAAGCCCGCCTCGCAGGGCAGCTCCTCGCGCCGGAAGTCACCGGCGGGCACGGAATCGTCGAGATCCTCGATCCGGTCGAACCCGGTGGAGACCTCGGCGTACACGATCGGGTTGATCACCAGCTGGCCGTCGTCTCGCGCCCGGGCGAGGGCATCGCCGGACCACCGGCCAGGCCGGGTCGTCGGTCACGATGTCGAGGATGACGCTGGAGTCCACCAGGGCCACCGGCCGCCCGCCCGGCGATGACCGCCAGGCGAGCGCCTCATTCGCCACGCAGCAGCTCCATGAGCTGGTCGGTGCTCATGGCGGTGGCCGTCCGGCCGCGCATCCTGCGCACCAGCCGCTGCCCGCGGGCCGGGCTCGCCTCGGCCCGGACGGTGCACAGGGCGCCGCCGTCCTCGATGACGTCGACCTCGTCGCCCTCGTGGAGCCCGTGCCGCTCGCGGAGGAGGGCGGGATCGTAACCTGGCCCTTGCTGTTGAGCCGCATCTCAACTCCAGATCATACGTCTTCTGATACGTAATACTCCTGCTACGTCCTACCTGACGCATGCCTGCGAGGCACTCCGCTGCGCAGCGCGCCAGCCGGCCGCCCGATGATCCGCCGGGCTACCAGCGGAGCTGAGCGACCTGGTCGTAGTCGGCTGAGGTGTAGCCGACCAGCCCGTCGGACAGCGTGAAGATCCACTCCGCTACGCCCAGGGACAGGGCCAGCCGGCCGCAACGGGAGCAGAAATGCGGCTCCTCCAGCCGGACCGAATCGTCGGCCTCCAGCCGCACGTAGATCAGCTTCGACTCGGGCAGCATCCGCCAGCCATCGCCGTCGCGGGCCAGGATGATCGCCCGCTGCTCGGCGTGGGTCCGGCACTGGTCGTGGTGGCCGAGCTCGCCGAACTTGCAGTAGCAGTGGTCCTCGCCGGGATAGGGCACCCCGTTGGTTCCCCAGCCCAGCAGGCTGCCGTCCTTCACCAGCACGGCCGCGTGCCGGGTCCGGGCGTGGGAGTCCCTGGCCAGTTCCGCGGCCCGCTCGACCATCTGCTCCGCCACCACGCTGTCGTGCCGCTTGAGCGGCCGCCACTGGGGCCGCGGCCCTGGTTCCACGTCCACCATCCCTTCGCCCGCGGCGCCCCGCCACGCCGGGTGAGTCCGGGCCAAGGTATACCGGGCAGGCCGCGCCGAGCTAGGCCGCCGCACGGCCGGCCTGGATCTCTGCATCGCGCTGACCGACGGCGTCCCGGGGATGCCCCGGGCAGGGAGGCCAGCGGCCCGGCTCCGCGTTGCCGCCCGGGCTTCAGCCTGCCGTCCGGGCTTCAGCCGCCGGGCTGGGGTTCGCCGTCCCGGCCGGACAGCGCCTCGACGGTCCGCAGCAGGGCCGAGTGGTCGAGCTGGCCGTCGCCGCGGGCCCGGGCCGAGGCGATCAGCTGGGCCACCAGGCCGGTCACCGGCAGCGAGACCCCGGCGTCCCGCGCGCTGGCCAGGGCGATCCCCATGTCCTTGTGGTGCAGGTCGATGCGGAACCCGGGCGTGAACCGCCGGGCCAGCATGGACTCGCGCTTGAGGTCGAGGATGCGGCTGCCTGCCAGGCCGCCGGCCAGCACATCCAGAGCGGGCTTGGCGTCCACGCCCGCCGCCTCCAGCAGCACGATCGCCTCGGCCACCAGTGCGTAGATGCCGCCGACAACGAGCTGGTTCGCCGCCTTGACCACCTGGCCCGCGCCGTTCGGCCCCACCCGGACCACCGTCGAGCCCACCGCGCTCAGCACCGGCATGGCCGCGTCGAAGTCCGCGGCCGCGCCGCCCGCCATGATCGACAGCTGGCCCTCGACGGCGCCCGCCTCGCCGCCGCTGACCGGGGCGTCGAGCACCCGGGCCCCGACCTCGGCGCCAGCCAGCGCGACCTCCCGCGCGGCCTGCGGGCTGATGGTGGAGAAGTCGATGTACAGCACGCCGCGAGCACCGGTCTCGCGCAGCGTGCCGAAGACCCCGCCGCCGCCGAGCACCACGTCGGCGACCTGCGGTGAGTCGGGCAGCATGGTGGCCACCACCTCGGCGTCGCGCACCGCGTCGGCCACCGTGGCGGCCGCGATCCCGCCGGCCGCGGCCAGCTTGTCCATGTTCTCCACGTGGTGGTCATGACCGCGCACCTCGTGTCCGGCCCCGGCCAGGTTCGCGGCCATCGGGCTGCCCATGATGCCCAGGCCGATGAATCCGATGCGCGCCATGGCTGCGGGTTCCTTCCGTCGTGTCCCGGACGTGCGGTTCAGCTGCCCGTCGCCGACAGCCAGCCGAAGCTCGACGAGCTGTCGGCGGGATCGGCCGGCCTGTACTCCAGCCCTACCCGCCCCGGGTAGCCCGATTCTGCGAGCTGGCGCAGCAGCGGCCCGAAGCTGGTCTCGCCGGTGCCGGGAGCGCCCCGGCCGGGCACGTCGGCGATCTGCACGTGGCCGATCGTGCCGGAGTGCGCGGCGAGCAGCCGCGCCAGGTCCTCGCCCATCATGCCCAGGTGGTACAGGTCGGCGAGGAAGCGCGATGTTGCTGATCCCGGCCTGCGTCCGCACCCGGTCGATCACCGCGACGGCCGCGGCCGACGACAGCAGCGGGTAACGCGGGCTCTCGCTAGACGTTCAGCGCCTCGACCACCACGGTGGCGCCGATCCCGGCCGGCGGCCCAAGCCGCCAGCGCCAGGTTCTCCAGCCGCCAGGTCATCCTGCGCCGCCGTCGGGCACGCCGTCCACCCGGTTCCCGTACAGCGCGTTCAGCACCGGGCAGCCGGTCCGGCCGCGCGATGGCGACGCAGGCCGGGATGTTGTCCCGGAACGCCGCGGACCGGCCCGGCTGGGACAGCCAGCCGCGGTGCCCCTCGGCCAGGTTCCCGGCGGCGAAGTTCAGGCCGGCCAGCGACACCCCGGCGTCGCCCAGCGCGGCGAGGAACGCGTCCGCCTCCCGGTCGCCGGGCACCGGGTCGTCGCCGAACGGCCACCAGAACTCCACCGCGCCGAAGCCCGCCGCCGCTGCCGCGGCCGGGCGCTGCAGCAGCGGCAGTTCGGTGAACAGGATCGAGCAGTTGACGTCGAGCCTCAGCCCGTGTGTGAGCGCCATGGTCAGGTGCCCGTCAGGTGCTCGGGACGGACCGGGACCCGGGTCAGGGCCAGGCCGGTGGCGGCCCGGATCTCGCCGGTGACCTTCTGCCGGGCGTCGGGCCGGCCGGCGCTCTCGCCGACCACACCGCCGGGCCGGGCGGTCACCGCCCCCGGCGGCGCCAGCGTCGTGCCCGGCCGGGTCACGACGGCTCCTGCCGCAGCAGCAGGTTCCGGGCCGCGCGGACGGCCCGGACGGCGTCCGCCGGGCTGGCGGTGCGCAGCTCGGCGTCCTCGACGACGCGGTTGCCGCCGACCAGCAGCAGCGCCAGCGGCGCCGGCGGCCCGAACACCAGCGCGGCCACCGGGTCGCCCCCGGGGCCGTGCGCGATCGCGTCGCTCGCGAGGGTGTCCAGCCGCCACAGCGCGACGTCGCCGAGCGCGCCGGCGCGCAGCGAGCCGATCTCGTCGTCGCGGCCCAGGCAGCGGGCACCGCCCCGGGTCGCCATCCACAGCGCCTGCCGTGCGGTCAGCGCGGCCGCGTCGGCGTCGCGCGGCCCGGGCGGCCAGCAGCGCCTGGCGCAGCTCGCCGACCATCGAGGCCGCGTCGCCCGAGGACGGCCCGTCCACGCCCAGGCCCACCGGCACGCCCGCGGCCAGCAGCTTGCGGACCGGCGCGATACCCGAGCCGAGCCTGCCGTTGGAGCTGGGGCAGTGCGCGACCCCGGTGCCGGTCGCCGCGAGCCGCCTGATCGCGGCGTCGTCCAGGTGCACGCAGTGCGCCAGCCATACGTCGGCGGCGAGCCAGCCGAGCTTGTCGGCGAACTCGGCGGGGGACAGCCCGGTCTTCTCCCGCAGCGAGTCCTCCTCGCCGCTGGTCTCCGCCAGGTGGGTGTGCAGGCGGGTGCCCGTGCCCCGGGCCAGCGCGGCCGCCTCGCGCATCAGCTCCTCGCTGGCACTGAACGGCGAGCACGGGCCCACGGCGATCCGCACCATCGATTCGGGTGACGGGTCGTGATGCGCCTCGATCGCGGCCGCCGTGGCGGCCAGCGCCTGGCCGGTGGTCTCCACCGCCTCGTCCGGCGGCAGCCCGCCCCGGGATTCGCCGAGGTCCATCGAGCCCCGGCACGGATGGAACCGCAGCCCGACCGCCGCGGCCGCGGCGATCTCGGCCTCGAGCGGCCCGGCGTACGCGCCGCTGTCCGGTGCCGGGTTCCGGGGGAACACGTAGTGGTGGTCGGCCGCGGTCGTGCACCCGGTCAGCGCGAGCCAGGCCAGCCCCGCAGTGGCCGCGGCATTCACCTGGTCCGGCGTGATCCGCGCCCATACCGGATACAGCTCGGTGAGCCATCCGAACAGGTCAGCCTGCTGCGCCCGCCCCTGCGTCAGCCACTGGTACAGATGATGGTGCGTGTTCACCAGCCCCGGCGTGGCCAGGCACCCGCTCCCGTCCACGACCACCGCGCCATCCATCAGCGGCGCCTCGCCCGGTCCCACCGCCGCGATCCGCCCGTCGCGCACGATCAGATGCCCCGACTGGTACTCAGCGCCGGTGTCGTCCGGGCCGGTCCCGTCCATCGTCGCGACTGCGCAACCCTCGATGATGATCGTCCGGGCTCGAGCGTTGCTCACTGGCTGCGTCCCTCCTCGCATGGTCACGAACGGTGCCGCCGCGCCCCCAGCCTCCGTCATCCGGGCAGCTGCCAGCCGCACGGCGTCCAGGATTTTCTCGTACCCCGTGCAGCGGCACAGGTTGCCGGCCAGCGCCTCCCGGATCTCCGCGTCGCCGGGCGGCGGCCCGCCCGCGCCCACGGTCCCGCGCAGCAGCCAGTGCGCCTGCACGATCAGCCCCGGCGTGCAGAAGCCGCACTGCACCGCGCCGGTCTCCATGAACGCCTGCTGCACCGGGTCCAGCCCGTCCGGCCCGGCCAGGCCCTCGACGGTGAGCACGTCGCGGCCGGTGGCCTGGCCCGCGGCGACCAGGCACGCGCACACCGGGCGGCCGTCCAGGTACACCGTGCACGAGCCGCACTCGCCCTGCTCGCAGGCGTTCTTCGAGCCGGGCAGGCCGAGCCGCTCGCGCAGCACGAACAGCAGGCTCTCGCCCTCCCACACGTCCTCGGCGGTGACCTGCCTGCCGTTGACCCGCATGGTCACGCGCATCACAGCGCCCCCTCCCGGTAGGAATCCGGCTGCCGGGTGCCGGAATTCATCTCGACCATCACGTCGGTACCGCCGGCGATGGCGACCGCGTCGGGGCGTGACGCCCTGGCCTCGAGCGCCTGCCCGGGGGTGACGGGACGCAGGAAGTCCATGCCGGCCCCGCCTACCACGCCAGGCCGGGGTCCGGCGCGTCGTCGCGCAGGACGGTCCCCTCGATCAGCCCGTAGGGGCGGTCGGCGGCGTACAGCACCTCGGCCGGCGTTCTTCATCCCGAACGGTTCCAGATCCACGGTGAAGTGATGCCTGTTCGGCAGCACCAGCCGGACCTCGGCCACCTCCGGCTGGTGCTCGAGCACCCGGCGGCCCATCGCGTACAGCGTCTGCTGCAGCGACAGGCTGTGCGTCTGCGCGAACGCCTCGATCAGGTGGCGCCGCGCCCCGGCGTGCGAGGCGTCCCAGTCGCAGCCGCCGTCCGGCGGCACCGACGCGTGCCGCCAGCGCGCGTTCACGTCGGTGGCCAGCACCCGGTCGGCGGTCTCGGCCAGCGTGGTGTAGCGGTCGCGGATGAAGCCGCGGAACTCCGAGCCGGCCGAGTTGAGCACGGTGAGGCCGGCCAGCCCGGACACCGCCCATGCGGTCGAGCCGTCGTAGCTGACCTCGGCGGTCCGGATCTCGCCGCTGCGGCGGGCGAACGAGTGGCCGGTGCCGGCGATCGGGTCCCAGCCGTGCTCGGACACGCTCACCCGGGCGGTGGCGATGCTGGGCTGGGACCGCACGAAGTGCCGGGCCAGGCGCAGCGCGAACGCCTCGACCTGGCCGATGCCGTACTCGGCCGCGAACGCGTACACGGTGTTCTTCTGCGTGTCGGTGGGCAGCACGGCGGCGTTGTCGCCGGTCAGGTGGGCCGCGGTCATGTCCCCGGTCAGCGCGACGCTGACGGTCAGATCCCGGATGTCATGGCGGCCGGTGCCGCGGGTGACGCGCACCAGGCGGATCTCCGCCTTGCCGTACCTGTTGGGTCCGAGCACGATGGCCACGCGCGTCAGCTCCCTCGGTAGGTCGTGTAGGCGTACGGGCTGAGCAGGATCGGCAGGTGAAAGTGCTCGGCGGCGTCAAGCACCTCGAAGGTGATGGTGACCTCCGGGTACAGCGTGGTCACGCCGCGGCCGGCGAAGTAGCCGCCGGTGTCGAACGTCAGCCGGTGCACGCCCGCGGCGGGCTGGCCCTCGGGCAGCCAGCCGGCCAGCCGGCCGTCGGCTCCGGTCTGCCCGGTGCCGCCCACGGCGGTCCAGGTCCGCCGTCGTCGCCGCGGCGCTCGAGCCGGACGGCGACGCCCGCCGCGGGCCGTCCCAGCGTCGCGTCGAGCACGTGCGTGGACAGGCTCATCCGCCGAGCAGCTTCCGCATCCGCAGCTGTGTTATCTTCCGCAGCTCGTCGGTGACGACGCGGCGCTCGGCGGCCGGGTCGTTGGCCAGCCGGGCCCGCAGCCGGGCCAGCATCTCCTCGGCGCTCAGCCCGCTGGCGCAGACCAGGAACACGTGGCCGAACCGCTGCTCGTAGGCGCGGTTGCCGTCGGCCAGCTCGCGGGCGACGGCCGGCGGCGCGGCCGCCGCGCCCGCCTGCTCGGCCCGGGACCAGCCGGCCGACGGCTCGCCGATCCGCGGGTGGCCGGCCAGCGCCTCGGCGATGTCGTCCCAGCCGAGCCGGCCGAACTCGGCGTCGATCGCCGCGCTGACCGCACCGGCGTCCGGGTAGGGCCGGCCCGCCGCGATCGCGGCGGCGAAGGCCCGGGAGCCGCAGCAGCGGGCGGCGTCTCGCTCCGCGCCGGCGGCCGGGGCCGCGTTGAAGGCGGCCAGCGCGTCGGGCGATGTGACCGGCCGGGTCATGAGGACAGCCAGCCGATGCCGGGGCTGCGGCGGCCGCCGCAGAGCGCAGGAAACCGCCGTGTTGCCGCCGGGGGAGCCTGCCTGGTCCTGCCAGCGCGGGCGGTGGTCGTGCTTATCGTCACGTTGCTGATCTACCCACCTGTGGAGCGGTACTCGGGTCGCGGATCTCCCCGGACATTCCGGGGGGCTGGGGCTGAGCCTACTCAGTCGCCGGGCCGTCCCCGGCGGGAGGAATCCCTGACGACCAGTTCGGCCTGGAGCACGGCCGGGCCGGGCCGCGGGGCCTGGTGGTCAAGGGCGGCCCGCAGCGCGGTCACCGCCCGCGCGCCCAGTTCGGCCAGCGGCGGCCTGACCGTGGTCAGCGGGGGCTCGCAGACCTCGGCGAGGACCGTGTCGCCGAAGCCGGTGAGCGCGACGTCGTCGGGCACCCTGACTCCGTGCCCGCGCAGCGCCCGCAGCGCGCCGGCCGCGTTCAGGTCAGCGGCGCAGACGATGGCGTCGGGCCGGGATCCGCTGGCCAGCAGCCGGGCCGCCGCTTCGCGGCCCCAGGCGGCCGACAGGTCGCCCAGGTACATGCGGTCCGCGGCGCCGGGATCCAGCGGCCGCACCTGGGCCGCGAACGCGTCCAGCTGTTCCCTGGCCGGCCGAGCTTTCCGTCCCCGTGCCGATGTAGGCGAAGCTGCGGCAGCCCTGGGCGGTCAGGTGGCCGATCACCTGCCCCATCGCGTCTGCGTGATCCACGCCCACATAGGGAAGCTCGGCCACCGCCCGCTGGTCGATCTGCAGCAGCGGCATCCGGGTCGCGGCCAGCCGGACCGCCGGCTGGCTGGCCATCCGGTCGCAGGCGCTGATCAGCAGGCCGTCGACCTGATCGTCGAACAGGTTCTGCACCCGCTCGGCCTCGGTGGCCACGTCGTTGCCGGAGTCACACAGCAGCAGGCTGAGCCCGGCCAGGCGCAGTTCCCGCTCGACCGCCTGGACCACCCCCGCGAAGAACGGGCTGGTGATGTCGGGGATCACCAGCCCGATGGTCTGGGTGGACTGCCGGCGCAGGGCGCGCGCCACCCGGTTGGCGCGGTAACCGAGGCTCTCGGCGGAGCTGCCGGACCCGCTCCGACGAGCTCCGGATCGACGGTCTGCACGCCCGGACAGCGCGCGGGAGACGGTCGCCGTGGACACTCCGGCGGCATCCGCGACCTCGCGGATAGTTACCGTCAACGCCGACCCCCTTGATGCGCTCTGACCTGCTGCGCGGCACCTGTCAGATAACCCTGGGACATGGTAACAACGCGCCGGGAATCGTTTCCCGGCAGACACGCCGACACCGCGCAGACCATGGTTCCGGCGCCGGCGTCCACGGGCGCGGCCGCGGGGATTCCGGCGTCGGCCACTAGGCCCTCAGCGTCCGGACATTACCATGCCGAGTGCAGGCGCCGGTCAAGGCACGGCATACAGACCGGCGTCACGGCGGCTGCCGGAGGTGGCCATGACCGCCCCATTGACGATCCTCCTGCGGGGGCGGCAGGAAACGGAGCGGCAGGCGGCGGTCGCCGTCGACGAGCAGGTCGTGCCGTCGGGTAGCTGACGGGCCGTCGGCTACCAGCCGCGGGCCCGCCACTCGGCCAGGTGCGGCCGCTCCGCGCCGAGCGTGGTGTCGTTGCCGTGGCCCGGGTACACCCAGGCGGGTCGGGCAGCTGGCCGAAGACCCGCTGCTCGAGGTCGTCCATCAGCGAGCCGAAGTCCGCCGGGTTGGTCGTCTTGCCCGGGCCGCCGGGGAACAGCGAGTCGCCGGTGAACAGGTGCGGCGTGCCGGCCAGCTCCCCGGCCGCGTCGTAGCGCAGCGCGATGCTGCCCGGGGTGTGCCCGCGCAGGTGGATGACGGCGAACTCGGCGTCGCCCGGCCCGCACGGTGTCGCCGTGCTGGACCAGCTCGGTCACCGGGACCGGTAGCTCATCGGCGTCAACCGGGGTGCGCGACGACGGCCGCGCCGGTGGCCTGCTGCACCTCGGCCAGCGCCTGCCAGTGGTCGGCGTGCTGGTGCGTGGTGACGATCCGGACGACCGGGATGTCGCCGATCAGCTCGATCAGCCGGCCCGGCTCGTTGGCCGCGTCGACCAGCAGCGCCTCGCCGGTCCGCAGGCAGCGCAGCAGGTAGGCGTTGTTGTCCATCGGGCCCACGGCGAGCTTGGTCACGCTCAGCCCCGGGATCTCGCGGCTGTCCGGCGGACCGCCCACGCTCACGTTCCCGGTGTAGCTCACGACGCCCCTCCTTCGATGCCCGCGGCCCGCGGCGGCGGCCGCGGCCGGCCGCCACGCGTCATCCTATGACCGCCGGCTGTCCCCGGTGGTGCTAGCCGGGCCCGGCGGAACTGCCCGGCGCCAAGTCCAGCGGCGGCGCGCGGACTACCGCCGGGCCGTCGCGGTCCTGCGCTACCTAGAATCGTGACCGGCCATGTGTTCCGTGGCCGCGCTGAGTGATCGGGTACAGTTAGTTGGCATTAAGCAAGCAACGATGACTCAGGGTGCCCAGAGGAAGCGGTAGGGCTGATGCGGGTTAAGGTCGGCGGCAGCGGCCGGGGTTCTGAGGCGGCCGCGCAGGCGGGCGGAGCGGGTTCACGGTCCGCACTACAAGTGGATCGCCCTGTCGAACACCACGCTCGGCGTGCTGATGGCGACGATCAACCTGTCCATCGTGCTCATCGCGCTGCCGGACATCTTCCGCGGGATCCAGCTCAACCCGCTGGCGCCGGGCAACACCGGCTACCTGCTGTGGATGATCATGGGCTTCCTGGTGGTCTCCGCGGTGCTCGTGGTGGCCTTCGGGCGGCTCGGTGACATGTTCGGCCGGGTCCGCATGTACAACCTCGGCTTCGCCGTCTTCACCTTCGCCTCCATCCTGCTGGCGGTGACCTGGATGCACGGGGTCGCCGGCGGCGCTGTGGCTGATCGGCTGGCGGGTCGTCCAGGGCATCGGCGGCGCGTTCCTGTTCGCCAACTCCACCGCCATCCTGACCGACGCGTTCCCGGCCAACCAGCGCGGCACCGCGCTCGGCATGAACGCGATCGCGGCCATCGCGGGCTCGTTCATCGGCCTGCTGCTCGGCGGCGTGCTGGCCCCGCACAACTGGCGCCTGGTGTTCCTCGTCTCCGTCCCGTTCGGCGTGTTCGGCACGGTCTGGGCCTACTTCATGCTGCACGACCAGGGCATCAGGCGGCGGGCCAAGATGGACTGGTGGGGGAACCTGCTGTTCGCGGCGGGCCTCATCCTGATCCTGGTCGGCATCACCTACGGGCTGCTGCCGTACGGCGGGCACCCGATGGGCTGGACCAACCCGAGGTGCTGGCCGAGCTGTTCGGCGGCCTCGGCCTGCCTCGTCATCTTCGTGATCGTCGAGACGAAGGTGGCCGAGCCGCTGTTCCACCTGTCGCTGTTCCGGATCCGGGCGTTCGCGGCGGGCAACCTGGCCAACCTGCTCGTGGCGCTCGGCCGCGGCGGCATCCAGTTCATCCTGATCATCTGGCTGCAGGGCATCTGGCTGCCGCTGCACGGCTACGACTTCGCGGTGACCCCGCTGTGGGCCGGCATCTACATGGTCCCGCTGACGGTGGGCTTCCTGGTGTCGGCCCCGCTGTCCGGGATCATCTCCGACCGGTTCGGCGCCCGGGTACTTCACCGTGGGCGGCGCGCTGCTGACGGCGGCGAGCTTCATCTGCCTGTTCTTCATCCCGGTGAACTTCAGGTACGTGGCGTTCGCCGCGGTGCTGGTGATCAACGGGTTCGGATCCGGGCTGTTCGCCCCGCCCAACCGGGCCGAGATCATGAACTCGGTGCCCGCCAACCAGCGCGGCGCCGCGGGCGGGATGATCGCGACCTTCCAGAACACCGCGTTCGTGCTGTCGATCGGCGTCTTCTTCTCGCTGATCGTCACCGGCCTGGCCAGCTCGCTGCCGTCGGTGATGTATCGGCGGGCTGACCGCGCAGGGAGTGCCGGCCGCGGCCGCGGCAGCACGTCTCGCACCTGCCGCCGATCGCCGTGCTGTTCTCCGCGTTCCTCGGCTACAACCCGCTGAAGCAGGTACTCGGCCGCACGGTGCTCGGCCACCTGCCGGCCGGGCACGCCGCGTACCTGACCAGCCGCAGCTTCTTCCCGCACCTGATGGCGACCCCGTTCCACGACGGGCTGAGCGTCGCGTTCGGCTTCGCCATCGCCGCGAACGTGGTGGCCGCCGTGGCCTCTGCGTTCACCGGCGGGCGCGATGCGGCGCGCATCGCTGCCGTGGCTCGCCCCGCTGGCCGTCGTCGCTGCGGCCGACGCGCGGCCGGCCCGGCCGCGCGGCCGCCGGCCCGCCCCCCCGCGGCCGCCGACCGCCGGCGGTCAGTCCGGGGCCGCTGCCGTCGCGGCGGCGGCCGGCCGGCGGCGGCCGAGTCGCGGCCGGCCGAGTCGCGCGGCCGATCAGCCGACTGCCGGCCGCGCCGCGGGCGGTGCCGTCCGCCACGGAGTCACCGGCGAGCCGCCCGCCGGGGGTGCGCGAGCGCGCCGGTTCGCCTGAAGACTGCCGCGCTCCCGGCCCGGCCGGCTGCTCCTACCGGATCGTGGCCAAGGCCAGCGCCCGGGCGATCGGAGTGGGAGACAGCTCCCCATCCCCGATTTCGTGCAGGCTCGCGGGGCGGCCGACGATCTTGGGGTCCGGGCGCCCGACAATCTCGTGATCTTTGCCGTCATAGTCGATGCCGGCGAGCAGGCTGCGTATGGCCTCCAGCCGCGCCCGCTTCTTGTCGTTGCTCCTGACCACCGTCCACGGCGCGTGCGCGGAGTCGGTGCGCTGGAACATCGCGACCTTGGCCGCGGTGTATTCGTCCCACTTGTCGAGCAGCGCGATGTCGGTCGGGCTGAGCTTCCACTGCCGTACCGGGTCGATCTGGCGGATCGGCGAACCTGGTCTGCTGCTCGCCGGGCGTGACGGAGAACCAGAACTTGGTCAGCTTGATGCCGTCGTCCACGAGCAGCCGCTCGTACTGCGGCACCTGCTGGAGGAAGAGCTCGTACTCCTCGTCGGTGCAAAAGCCCATGACCCGCTCGACCCCGGCGCGGTTGTACCAGGAGCGGTCGAACAGGACGATCTCCCCGGCGGTCGGCAGGTGCGCCACGTACCGCTGGAAGTACCACTGGTGCCTCTCCCGCTCGGTGGGGATGTCGAGCGCCACGACCTGTGCGAATCGCGGGTTCAGGTGCTCCATGAAGCGCTTGATCGTGCTCCCCTTGCCCGCCGCGTCCCGGCCCTCGAAGACCACGACGAGCCGGCCGCCGGTTTCCCTGACCCAGTACTGCAGCTTGAGCAGCTCGATCTGGAGACGCGCGCTTGACGTGGTCGTACTCCTCGCGGCTGAGGCGCTCGGTGTAGGGGTAGTCTTCGCGCCAGGTGTCAACCAGCGACCCGTCGGCGTTCCGGAGCAGCGGGTCGTCCTCGTCCGAGTCGTCGATCCATACCCCCGGCGGCACGACGCTGCGGCCGTAGCGGCCATCCGGGCCGGGGCGGCCCCGGGATGCTGGTCATCGGTCATATGGATCCCCGCCCGCCGGTGTACTCACGCTGATTTCTTAGCCGGACTATGAGGTCAATTAACTCAGCCAGATAGTATCCGCGGCAAACTTCGCCCGAGTTCACTGCTGTCGCGGGGAGGGAATCGGGCATGACCGGAGTCGAGGTCGTCACCGCGTCCTCCGGCGACCAGGACGCGGTGGTTGGCATCCTCCGGGCCGCTACAGCGGCCGGGGCCGGGGCCCGGGCCAGCACGTGGGGCCGCGAGTTTCCCGACGTCGTCCGCGATCTGCCGGACGGGCTGGTCATCTCGCCCGGCTCACGGGCGGGCCGTCGCGACGTTCGTGCTGCGCTGGTCCGATGAGCGCGTCTGGGGCCCGGACGACGGCGAGGCCGGCGACCTGCACCGTCTGGCCACGCACCCGGAGGTGGCCGCGGCATCGGGGCGCAGCTGATCGCGGCGGCCGGCGACCTGACCCGCGAATGCGGGCGGCGCTGGCTCCGGCTGGACTGCGACCGTGACAACGAGCGGCTGCGCGCTTACTACGAGGGGCTGGGCTTCGCGCACGCCGGCGATGTGGACTGGCTGCCGCGCACCACGCGGCCGGGCTACCGGGCGGCCAGCCGCTACCAGCGGGCCATCAGGCAATAAACGGCTGGCGCTCCTGGTTGGCCTGGGAGGACAGGCGGCCCTGCCGGGCATCGCGGGCGGCCCGAAAATGTCCGGCCCCCCGGATAGCATGGCTTGGCGTCCCGTGTCCTGTGATTGACGACGATCAGCGGCGGAGAGCTGAGAGCGCAGTGGCTGATCGACTTGTGGTTCGCGGTGCCCGCGAGCACAACCTCAAGGACGTCTCGCTGGACCTGCCGCGGGATGCCATGATCGTCTTCACCGGCCTGTCCGGGTCGGGCAAGTCCAGCCTGGCCTTCGACACGATCTTCGCCGAGGGCCAGCGCCGCTACGTGGAGTCGCTGTCCGCCTATGCGCGGCAGTTCCTCGGGCCAGATGGACAAGCCGGACGTCAACTTCATCGACGGGCTGTCGCCCGCGGTCTCCATCGACCAGAAGGCGGCCAGCCGCAACCCCCGCTCCACCGTCGGGACGATCACCGAGGTCTACGACTACCTGCGGCTGCTGTACGCCAGGATCGGCAAGCCGCACTGCCCCGTCTGCGGCAGGCCGATCGCGCGGCAGAGCCCGCAGCAGATCGTGGACCGGCTGCTCGAGCTGGAAGAGGGCACCAGGTTCCAGGTGCTGGCTCCGGTGGTCCGCGGGCGCAAGGGCGAGTACGGCGAGCTGATGCGCGAGCTGCAGACCAAGGGGTTCTCCCGGGCGCGGGTGGACGGCGTGGTGGTGCGGCTCGAGGAGGCGGCCTCCGGCCGGCTTCCCGCGCTGAAGAAGTACGAGAAGCACGACATCGAGGTCGTGATCGACCGGCTGGCCGTCAAGGCCGACGCCCGGCGCAGGCTGACCGACTCGGTGGAGACCGCGCTGTCGCTGTCCGGCGGGGTGGTCGTGCTCGACTTCGTGGATCTGCCGGAAGACGACCCGCACCGGGAGCGGATGTACTCCGAGCACCTGGCCTGCCTGTACGACGACCTGTCGTTCGACGAGCTGGAGCCGCGCTCGTTCTCGTTCAACTCGCCGTGGGGCGCGTGCCCGGACTGCACCGGCCTGGGCACCAGGATGGAGGTCAACCCCGAGCTCGTCGTGCCCGACCCGTCGCCGGTCGCTGGCCGACGGCGCGATAGCGCCGTGGGGCGGCGGGCACATCAGCGACTACTTCATGCAGGCTGATCGAGGCGCTGGGCGACGCGATGGGGTTCACCACTGAGCACCCCGTGGGCGAAGCTGCCGGCCGCCGCGCGCAAGGCCCTGCTGTACGGGTACGACCAGCAGGTGCACGTTCGGTACAAGAACCGGTACGGCCGGCAGCGCTCGTACTACACCTCGTTCGAGGGGGCGGTCCCGTACGTCCAGCGGCATCACGCCGAGGCGGAGAGCGACTCCAGCCGCGAGCGGTACGCCGGGTACATGCGCGAGGTGCCGTGCCCGGTCTGCCAGGGCTCCCGGCTGAAGCCGGTGTCGCTGGCGGTGACGGTCGACGGCCGGTCCATCGCCGGACCTGTGCGCGCTGCCCATCGGGGAGCTGGCCAAGCTCCTGCTCGGCATCGAGCTGTCCCAGCGCGACATGCAGATCGCGGCCCGGGTGCTCAAGGAGGTCAACGCCAGGCTCGGCTTCCTGCTCGACGTGGGCCTGGACTACCTGACCCTGGACCGCGCCTCGGCCACGCTGGCCGGCGGTGAGGCGCAGCGGATCCGGCTGGCGACCCAGATCGGCTCCGGCCTGGTCGGCGTGCTCTACGTGCTGGACGAGCCGTCGATCGGGCTGCACCAGCGGGACAATCACCGGCTGCTGGAGACCCTGCTCAGGCTGCGCGACCTCGGCAACACGCTGATCGTGGTGGAGCACGACGAGGACACCATCCGCAGCGCCGACTGGGTGGTCGACATCGGCCCGGGAGCGGGGGAGCACGGCGGCAAGATCGTGGTGTCCGGACCGGTGGCGGATCTGCTGGCCAGCGAGGAGTCGGTCACCGGCGCCTACCTGTCCGGCCGGCGATGCATCCCGGTGCCCGCGCGGCGCCGGAAGCGCGCCGCGGGGCCGCGAGATCGTGGTCAAGGGCGCGAGCGAGCACAACCTGCGCAACGTGGACGTGGCCTTCCCGCTCGGCTGCCTGGTCGCGGTCACCGGCGTCTCGGGCTCGGGGAAGTCGACCCTGGTCAACGAGATCCTCTACAACGCGCTGGCCAAGGAGCTGAACGGCGCCCGGACGGTGCCCGGCAAGCACGCCAGGGTGACCGGGATGCAGCACCTGGACAAGGTGGTGCACGTCGACCAGGGCCCGATCGGCCGGACCCCGCGGTCCAACCCGGCCACCTACACCGGTGTGTTCGACCACATCAGGCGGCTGTTCGCGCAGACCACCGAGGCGAAGATCCGCGGCTACCAGCCGGGCCGGTTCTCGTTCAACGTCAAGGGCGGCCGGTGCGAGGCCTGCTCGGGCGACGGGACCATCAAGATCGAGATGCAGTTCCTGCCCGACGTCTACGTGCCCTGCGAGGTCTGCCACGGCGCCCGGTACAACACCGACACGCTGCAGGTGCACTACAAGGGCAAGACGATCGCCGAGGTGCTCGACATGCCGATCGAGGAGGCGGCCGGCTTCTTCGAGCCGGTGCCCGCCATCCACCGGCACCTCAAGACGCTGGTGGACGTCGGGCTCGGCTACGTCCGGCTCGGCCAGCCGGCCCCGACGCTGTCCGGCGGCGAGGCGCAGCGGGTCAAGCTGGCCACCGAGCTGCAGCGCCGGTCCACCGGCCGGACCATCTACGTGCTGGACGAGCCGACCACCGGGCTGCACTTCGAGGACATCCGCAAGCTGCTCGGCGTGCTCCAGCGGCTGGTCGACGGGGGCAACACGGTCATCGTGATCGAGCACAACCTCGACGTGATCAAGACGGCGGACTGGGTGATCGACCTGGGCCCGGAGGGCGGCTCGCGCGGCGGGGCGGTCGTGGCCACCGGCACCCCGGAGGAGCTGGCCCGGCCGACGACAGCTACACCGGCCAGTTCCTGAAGAAGATCCTGAACGTCTGACCGCGGACGTTCGCGCGCAGGGACCTCCGCTGGTCACCGCGCTGACCCCGGCGGAGCGGCCGCGGTCAGGGGCGGGGGCATCGCACGGCGTAGCGGGCACGCTCATAGGGTTGTAGCCATGCAGATGCGCGTGCTTGGTACCACCGGCGTGAAGGTCAGCCCGCTTTGCCTGGGAGCGATGATGTTCGGGGCCTGGGGCAACCCGGATCACGAGGAGTCGGTCCGGATCATCGAACGGGCCCTGGACGCCGGGATCAACTTCATCGACACCGCCGACGTGTACTCGGCCGGCGAGTCGGAGGAGATCGTCGGCAAGGCCCTGGCCGGCGGGCGGCGGGACCGGGTCGTCCTCGCCACCAAGGCGCACAGCCGGATGGGCGACGACGCCAACGAGCAGGGAAACTCGCGGCGCTGGATCATCCGCGAGTGCGAGAACAGCCTGCGCCGCCTGGGCACCGACTACATCGACCTGTACCAGATTCACCGGCCCGACCCGACGGCCGACATCGACGAGACGCTGGGCGCGCTGACCGACCTGATCAGGGCGGGCAAGGTCCGTTATGCCGGCAGCTCGACGTTCCTGCCGTCGCAGATCGTCGAGGCCCAGTGGACCGCGCAGCGGCGCGGCCGGGAACGGTTCGTGTGCGAACAGCCGCCGTACTCAATCCTGGTCCGCGGCGTGGAGGCCGAGGTGCTGCCGGCCTGCCAGCGGTACGGGATGGGCGTCATCCCGTGGAGCCCGCTGGCCGGCGGCTGGCTGTCCGGCCGCTACCGCACCGGCGGTGACCTCCCGGTCAGCCGCCGGGCGGATCGGATACCGCAGCGCTACGACATGGCCCTGCCCGGCAACCGGGCGAAGCTGGAAGCGGCCGAGAAACTGGCCGCGCTGGCCGACGAGGCCGGCCTGCCGATGATCCACCTGGCGCTGGCCTTCGTGATCAGCCACCCGGCGGTCACGTCGGCCATCATCGGGCCGCGGACCATGCCGCACCTGGAGAGCCAGCTCGGCGCCGCCGATGTCGTCCTCACCCCCGACGTCCTCGACAAGATCGACGAGATCGTCCCGCCGGGCATCAACCTCAACCCGCCTGACCGCGGGTACGAGCCGCCCGCCCTGACCGATCCGGCGCTGCGCCGCCGCTGACCGGCCCGGCGCGGCGGGCCGGAGCCACCGTCATCGGTATCGCCGGCCAGCGCCAGGCGGGCCAGAGCAGGCGGGCCAGAGCAGGCGGGCCAGAGCAGGCGGGCCGAGCAGGCGGGCCAGAGCAGGCGGGTCAGAGCAGGCCGGTCACCTCGTGCACGTCGCCGCAGGGCACGTCGAGCGCGGCATGGTGCTGGCGGACGGCCTCCTCGCTCGGCGCTTCCAGCAGGCAGTAGACTTTTCCGTCGGCATTGTGGTAGAGCTCGACCTGCCGCACGCCGAACTCGTCGGTGTCACCGTCCCGCGTCCCCCGGGCTATCTGGTCGATGGCCTCCTGCGGCAGCTTCAGGTCGTCGTGGAAATCCATGAACTTAGGCATGTCGTCCCTCCCGGGTCACGAGTACGTCGCCACTGTGCCCTGATCACGGCCAGCTTGTCTATCCCCGGGCTTCACCTGTCGGAGCGGACACGGGCCACCCGGGCGGCGCAGGCCGCGCCGGGCCGGGCGGCTGGCTACGATGCGCTGGTGACGCGACCGGCGGGCAGCCAGCCAGCTCGGCCCGGCGCGCGCCGGCCAGGGCGGAGGGCTCAGCGCCGGACCGGGCCAGACGGCGAGCTCGCCGTGCGGCAGCGCCGGGAGGACATCCAGACCGGGTACGGGGCCGCCCGGGTCCTCGTCGAGGAAGCGGCGGAGCAGGCCGGGAAGCCGTCATTCCTGCTCGCGCTCACCCACGGCGCCGGCGGTGGCGTCGACGCCCCCGACCTGCTCGCGGCGCGCGACGCCGCCCTGCGGCTCGGCGCCGTGGCCGCCCGGATCACCCAGCCCTACCGGGTCAGGGGGGCCCGCGCGCCCGGGCCAGCTGACCGCCAGGATGCCGCCTGGACCGAGATCGTCGCCGCGCTGCGGGACGCGACCGGGCCGGCGGGCCGCTTCGGCTCGTCCAGGGCGGGCGGAGCAACGGGGCGCGGGTGGCCTGCCGTACCGCTCAGGCGGTGGGCGCGCTCGCCGTCATCGCGCTGGCGTTCCCGCTGCACCCGCCGGGCCGCCCCGACCGCTCCCGCGCCGCCGAACTGCGGATTCCCGGCACGAAGCTGCTCATCGTGAACGGTGACCGTGATCCGTTCGGGGTTCCCGGCCGCAGGGCCGGCGCCCGGGTGGTGGTGCTGGCGGGGGAGACCCATGCCCTGTCCCGCGATCCCGCGGCCGTCGGCCGCGCGGTCGCGGCCTGGCTGCCGCGGGTGCTGGACCCGGACGGTACCGGGTAAAAGCGCCGGGCCCGGAGCAAGAAAGAGCGCCCGGCCAACGGGGTGAGCGGGAATACCCCGGGGCGGGCGCGGCGTAGAGCCGGGGTGGCCGGCAGGCGGCCGGCGAGTTCGGCGCGGCGGCAGGTCCGCCGCCACCGCGCCTGGCGTGCGCCTGGAGCGGCATGTCGGTGGGGCGATGCGGTCCGATGGCGTCTCCGCCGGGGAGCAGTTCCCCGGTGTCCTCAAAGATAACGATGCCGTTGCAAAGCAGGCTCCAGCCCTGCTCGGGGTGGCTAATTATCGTCCGGGCCGCCTCGCGGTCCGGAGCTGACGCCTCCGGACAGGTTGGCGTGTGCGGGCACATCCGCGTCTCTCCTGGTCATTTCCTCGATATGGTCTTGGTCACACATTCTACTGTGCCGGACGACTCACGGATCACAACATGACCCGATGGGACTGTTCGCCGTGTCGTCCTTTGTCGTTTCCCGCGGATACGGCCTGGCATTAAATGACTACGCCATGTGGTAGACCCGGGCTACTACCCCGGCGACTGCCTGTTATCCAGAGTGCTCCCGCGGCAACGCCGGCGCCCGGCGACACGCCGGCCGCCGGTCAGGCCGCGGGCTGCGGGGGAATCCGGACGATGCCGCCGAGCCGGTGCGCCTCACGCAGCGTCAGCAGCGCGTCGGCCTCGGCGGTCACAGGCCTTGACCGCGCGCGTGGCCATGGCTTTCCTGCGATAGATCGGGTCGTCATAGCCGCGGGCGCCGATGGCGGCACGCTGGGCCGCGTAGGCAGACCGCATCGCGTCGGTGAGCGCGCCGTCGAGCGCCTGGCCCAGATCGTGCAGCTCGTCCAGCGGGGCGCTGCGGGCCTGCGCCTGCCGCAGCGCGGCCTCGGCCGTTCTGGCCGCCTCGAGCAGCTCGGTGAATTTATCCCCCAGGGCGACATCCTCGGCGTGATGCGCTTCCGCTTCCTGGCTCACATGGCGGCCGCCAAGCACCTAATTTCTCCTTCCGGCGGGCGCGAATTCCAGGCCGAGCCCGGAATCAGTCGCGAATTTAAAATACCGGCAAAGAGGCGCGGCGGTTCGCTATGCGAACTAATGCCGGCGCGTCGGCCCTCACCACCCAAGCAGGATAACGGTCCGCCCGGTCCCCGATCGCCGGAACGCCCGCGGGTGGTCAGGCCAGGGTCGCCTGCCAGCTCTGGTGCATCCGGGCGTACCTGCCCTCGACCGCCGCCAGCAGCGCGCCCGGCGGCCCGTCCTGCACGACCTGGCCGTGGTCGAGGACGAGCACCCGGTCGGCGATCTCCACGGTGGACAGCCGGTGCGCGATGATCAGCGCGGTGCGGCCGCCCAGCATCGTGCGCAGGGCACGCTGCACCATCCGTTCGGAGGGAATATCCAGCAGCGACGTCGCCTCGTCGAGGACCAGGACGGCGGGCGCGGCGAGGAAGGCCCGGGCGAATGAGATCAGCTGGCGCTGGCCGGCCGACAGCCGCCCGCCCCGCTTCCCGACGTCGGCGTCGTATCCGCCGGGCAGCGCGGCGATGAACTCGCCGGCGCCGATGGCCCGGGCGGCCGACTCGATCTCGGCCCGGTCAGCGGCCGGCTTGCCGAGCCCGATGTTTTCCGCGATGGTGCCGCTGAACAGGTAGTTTTCCTGAGTGATCATGACTACCTCGGCGCGCAGCGTGGGGTCGTCCAGGTCCCGCAGGTCCACCCCGTCGAGCAGGACGCGGCCGCCGTCCGGGTCGTAGAACCTGGCCAGCAGCCGTGCCACCGTCGTCTTGCCCGCGCCGGTGGTGCCGACCAGCGCCGTCGTCTGCCCGGCCGGGATGTCCAGGTCGAGGCCGCCGATGACGGGCTCGGCCCGGTACCCGAAGGTGACCGACGCGAACCGTACGCTGCGCCCGCCGCCGTGACGGTCGGGCAGCCGGACGCCGCAGGCCGGACTGGGCACCGACGGCGGCTCGGCGAGCACCCCGGAGATCTTCTCCAGCGCGGCCCCCGCGGCCTGGAAGGAGTTGTAGAACTGGGCCAGATCCTGCAGCGGGTCGAAGAAGCGGCGCAGGTAGAGCAGGAACGTGACCAGCACTCCCACCTTGATGTCGCCGTCGATGACCCGCAGGCCGCCGTAGCCCAGCACCACGCCGGTGATGATGTTGCCGACCAGCGTGATCCCCGGGGCGTACCGCGCGACCAGCCGGAACGAGCGCAGGCTGGCGTCGTAGTAGCCGGCGTTCAGCTCGCCGAAGATCTCGTCGTTCCTGCGCTGCCGGCGGAACGCCTGGACGGCGCGGATGCCGGTCATCGTCTCGACGAACGCGACGATCACCTGGGCGATGGACTCCCGGCTGCGCCGGTAGGCAATGGCCGACTCGCGCCGGAACCACGCGGTCAGCCAGATGAGCGGGACGAAGCCGGCCAGCACGACCAGGCCGAGCGGCCAGTCGATCAGCAGCATGCCCGCGCCGACCAGCACCAGCGACAGCACGGCGGAGACCAGCGAGTCGAGGCCGTCCTCGAAGAGCGCGGAGATCGCGTCGATGTCGTTGGTCTGCCTCGAGATGACCCGGCCCGAGGTGTAGTCCTCGTGGAACGACACCGACAGCTGGCCGAAGTGGGCGAACAGCCGCCGGCGCAGGCCGAGCACGACGGCTTCGCCGAGCCTGCCCATCGCGGAGATGTAGCTGCGGGTCGCCACCGCCTGCACGGCCACGGTGACCGCGAACGCGGCGGTCAGGACGAGCAGCGGCCCGGCGTCGCGGCCGGCGGCCAGCGGCGGGATGCCCCGGTCGATGCCCACCCCGACCAGCCACGGGCCGGCCAGCGCGGCCAGGCTGGCCAGCACGATCAGCGCCATGGTCATGGCCACCTGGCCGCGCTGGCGGCCGAGCATGTCGGCCAGCAGCCGTCGGCTGCGGTGGCGCAGCAGCCCCGCGCCGCTGGTCTCATCCGCCTCCTCGGCGGCCAGTCCGCGCCATGCCTGCGCGGTCATCGGCTCACCTCCTGTTGCTCAGCCGGCTCGCGCCTGACGGAGCGGCTCGTCATCAAACATCGACATCAGGTCCCGGTAGCCGGGCTCGGACTCCATCAGCTCGCGGTGCGTGCCGACCGCCGCGATCACCCCGCCGTCCAGCAGCGCCACGCTGTCGGCGAGCAGCACGGTGGACGGCCGGTGCGCGACGACCAGGGCCGTCGTCCGGGTGAGCACCCGGCCGAGCGCGCGGGTCGCCCGGGCCTCGGTCTGCACATCGACCGCGGACAGCGGGTCGTCGAGCAGCAGCACGTCCGGCCGGGCCAGGATGGCCCGGGCCAGGGCGAGCCGCTGCCGCTGGCCGCCGGACAGGCTCATGCCCTGCTCGCCGATCCTGGTGTCCAGCCCCCACGGCAGGTCGTAGGCGAAGCCTGCCTGCGCGGCGTCCAGCGCCGCCGCGATGTCCTCGGCGGAAGCGTCAGGCGCGCCGAAGGTGATGTTCTCCCGCACGCTGGCCGAGAACAGGGTGGCTTCCTCGAACGCGCAGGCCACCCGGGTGCGCAGCACGTTGACCGGCAGATCCCTGATGTCGGTGCCGTCCAGCCGGATCGACCCCGCGGTGACGTCGGCGAGCCGCGGCACCAGCTGCAGCAGGGTCGTCTTGCCGGACCCGGTCGCGCCGGCCAGCGCCATGGTCGTGCCCGGCTCCAGGTCCAGGGTGATGTCGCCGAGTACCTGGCGGCCGGCGTCCGGGTAGCCGAACGCCACGCCGTCGAAGGAGAGCCGCGCCCCGCCGGCCGGCCGCGCTCCGGCGGCGGGCTGCGCGTCCCGCCCCCCGGGCCCGGGGCCGGTGATCGCGGGCACCGTGTCGAACAGCTCGAACACGCGCTGCGCGGCGGTCGCCGCTTCCTGGGCCGACGCCAGGATGTACCCCATGGCCTCGATCGGCCAGACCAGCTGCAGGGCCAGGGTGATGAACGCGACCAGGCCGCCCAGGGTCAGCTCGTGCCGGCCGACCGCGAAGGCGCCGAGCAGAAGGATGAAGCAGAGGGCGGCGTTCGGCACCAGGTCGAGCAGCGCGTAGAAGCTGCCCAGCAGCCCGGCCTTCTCCACCTGGGTCCGGGTAAATCTCGGTCGCGCCCGCGCCGTGCCGGCCGGCCGCCTCGCTGCCGCGGCCGAGCGCCTTGAGCACCCGGATGCCGCCGGCCGCCTCCTCGATGTAGGTGGCCAGGTCACCCTGCTGATCCTGGGCGCGCCGGGACAGCACCCCGTACCGCCGCTCGAACCGGGCGCACACCGCCACCACGGGCGCGAACACGCACCCGGTAAGCAGCCCGAGCCACCAGTTCAGCCGGACAAGCAGGATCACCACGGCCGCGAAGGTCACCACGTTGGTGATGAAGAAGATCAGGCCGAACCCGGCGAACCGCCGGATCGCCGACAGGTCGGTGGTGGCCCGCGACAGCAGCTGGCCGGACTGCCACGCGTCATGGAAGCCCACGTGCAGCCGCTGCACGTGCGCGTAGAGATCACCGCGGATCGTCCGCTCGATGCCGGTGATGGCGCTGGCCTGCACCCAGCGGCGGATCAGCATGCCCGCGGCCTCCGCCGTCCCGAGGCCGGCCGCGGCCAGGCTGAGCGGGATCAGCAGCCCCCGCTGGTGCCGGATGATCGCCCCGTCGATCACCCACTTGGCGAGCAGCGGGATGGCCAGCTGCGCGGCCACGGTGACCAGGGCCGCGGCGAGCATGACGATCAGTTGTCCCAGGTAAGGGCGCAGGTACGGGACGATCCGCCGTAGTCCCGCGACCGGGTTTTCCGGTGCGGGAGGGCGTGCGTCACCGCAAGCGCGTTCCGGGGGCATTGTCCGGAGGCTAATCGCGGCGCCGCCCGATGTCACCTGAGTTTTTGCCTGCCGTCCCCGTCGCGGGCGGCCGTCCGTGGTAACGGGGCGTCACGTATGCCCGTGATTCCTGTGGCCACGGTGGCGGCCGGCCGGTAACTCTGGCACGCTGGCTACCCGGGGGCGTGGACGGGGAGGGACCATGGTGCGCACCCATGCGGGCGGTCGCGTATGACCGGCTGGTCGGCTGACCAGGCGCTGGCCGCATGCCACGACGGGGTGACGGTGATCTGCGAGCTGGCCGCGCAGTTTTCCGCCGAGTCGTGGCTCGCGCCGACCCCGTGCGCCGAGTGGCGGGCGGCCGACCTGGCCGGCCACCTGCGGTGCGTGGCTGACGATTACCACGAGTACCTGGACGACGCGCCGGCCAGCCGCCTGGCCAGGCTGATGGCCACCGTCGTGCCGCCGGGCAAGCTCGGCCGCAAGCTGGCCCGGCAGAACGCGGCCGAGCTCGCCGCGCTGCCCGACGCGCCCGGCCCGGAGCACATCGCGGCGTTTGCCGAGTCGGCGCGGCTGTACGCCTGCCGGCTGCGCCCCGCCTGGGATCTTCCGCACCACTCGTACGCCGGCACCGCCGTGAGCGTCGGCGGCATGGCGGGCTGGGTCTGCGCGGAATGGCACCTGCACGCCTGGGACCTGGCCCGGGCGCTGGGCAAGGACTACCGGCCGGTCCGGCCGGAGATCCTGGTGGCCGGCTGGCGGGCGGGAGTGCCGTATCTGCCGGTGCCCGAGCACGGCGCGGCCGGGGACGCCTGGAACGCGCTGCTGCTGGCGTCCGGGCGCTCGCCGGACTGGAGCCCGGCGGCCGGCGCCTGTAGCGGGCGCGCGGGAGGATCAGTAGCTATGCCCTACGACGTCAGCTCGCGTGCGCGCCGCCTACCCGGCGCTGGCCGACGGACATGCCTACCTGGACGGGGCCGCGGGCACCCAGCTGCCGGACCGGGTCATCGACGCGATCGCCGGTGCCTACCGCGCCGGCCTCGGCAACAGCGGCGGCGCGTTCCCGGCCAGCCGCCGGGCCGACGAGATAGAGGCCGGCTGCCGCCAGGCGGTGGCCGACCTCACCGGCGGCACGCCCGAGGGGGTCATCCTCGGCCCGAACATGACCACGCTGACCTACCGGCTGGCCGATACCCTGGCCAAGGACTGGGCGCCGGGAGACGAGGTGGTCGTGTCCCGGCTGGATCACGACGCCAACGTGCGCCCGTGGGTGCAGGCGGCGCAGCGGCGCGGCGCCATCGTCCGCTGGGCGGAGGTCGAGCTGTGCCACCGGGGAGCTGCTGGCGGGCAGTACGACGAGCTGATCGGCCCGCGCACCCGGCTGGTCGCGGTGACGGCGGCGAGCAACGTGCTCGGCACCCGTCCCGACGTGGCCGCGATCACGGCGCGGGCCCGGGCGGCCGGCGCGCTCAGCTACGTGGACGGGGTGCACGCCACGCCGCACGGGCCGGTGGACATCGCCGCGCTCGGCGCGCGACTTCTACGCGACCAGCGCGTACAAGTGGTCGGGGCCGCACATCGGCGCCGTGGTCGCCGACCCGGGGCTGCTGCGCGGCCTGCGGCCGGACCGGCTGGCCTCGCAGTCGGACCTGGTGCCCTACCGGTTTGAGCGGGGCACGCCGCCGTTCGCCGACCTGGCCGGGGTCACCGCGGCCACCGATCACCTGGCCGCGCTCGACGACTCGGCGGCCGGATCCAGGCGGGACCGGCTGCTCGCCTCCATGGCCGCCGCCGAGCGGCACGAGCGGCAGCTGTTCGCCGCGCTGCTCGACGGCCTGGGACCGATGCCGCACGTGACCCTGTACGGCCGGGCGCGCCACCGGACCGCGACCGCGTTCTTCACCGTGGCTGGCCACACGCCGCAGCAGGCGGCCGCCCGGCTGGCTGCCCGCAGGGTCAACGTCTGGGACGGGCACAACTACGCCTGGGAGCTGACCGGCGCGCTCGGCATCCGCGACGCGGGCAGCGCGGTGCGGGCCGGGCTGGTGCACTACAACGACCGGTCGGACGTGGACCGGCTGCTGGCCGGCGTCGCCGAGCTCGGCGAGCGAGGCTGAGCCGGCCCAGGAGCCGCTGAGATAACCTGCTTCCGATCAAAGAGCAAGCCGCAGCCGGGGATCGCCGTTCTGGGTCACTCGGCATTCTTCGGCACCCCGGGGAACGCTGAGCGGCCGCCGGGCCCGGGCCCGGCGGCCGCTGCGACGGATCGGTCAGGGATGATTCGGGTTCAGCCAGATGCTGGTGAGGTCCGGGCCGGTGATCCCTTCGTTGAAGTTCGCCGTGCCGTCGCCCGCGGCGCTGTGCACCCGGCTGCTGGCGTACTGCGCGATGTACTGGTCGATGAGCGGCACCGAGGCCACGTCCTTCATCGCGGTCTGGTCGGCCTGCTGCCACAGCGACGCCGCCGCGGACTCGGTCGGCGCCTTGAGCGCCTTGGTGATGAGGCCGTCCTCGGCCGGGCTGCTGTAGCAGCCGTCGTTGACCGTGTTGACCACGCAGGAGGTCTGGAAGAGCGGCTGGATGACCGACCGGCCGTTGTTCCCGTACCAGTCCGGGTACCAGCTGCCGGTGGCCAGGTCCCACTGGTTGGGCTTGTCGTTCTGCGGCGAGTTGCCCAGGGTCGGTGAAGTAGGTCGCGCCGGTCTGCGACCTGCCCTTCAGCGTGATCCCGCACTTGGCCAGGGCGGCCTGGACCGACTGGAAGATCGACGGTCCCCACCGTGTCGTTCTGGTACAGGTAGGTGGCGGTGAAGCCGTGCGGGTAGCCCGCGCTGGTCAGCATCGACTTGCACTTGCCCGGGTCGCCGGCGTTGCCGGGGGTCGGGTACGGGTTGTAGTGGGCGTAGCCGGCTGTTGCCCGGCGGTATCTCGGTGGAGATGGACCTTGTTGATCGCGGGCCCGCCGAGGATCTTCTGGATGTCCGCCTTGTTCATCGCGTACGCGATCGCCTGGCGCACCGCCAGCTTGCTCATCGCGTTGTTGGCGTCCGGGCTGCGGAAGTTGTGGAGCAGGTAGTACGCGCTGTTGCTGTCCGGCCAGATGTGGAATTGCGAGCTGGACCTGCAGGCTCGGGATCGACGTGGGCGGGACGGCCAGGTCGAGTCGCAGGTCCTGGCTGTCGGCCTGCATGTCGGCCAGCGCGGTCTGCGTCGAGCTGGTGCCCATGGTGACCACGATCTTGCTCACGTACTGGTGCCGCGTCGGGTCGGCGGACTGCTTCCAGGCCGGGTTCCGGGTCAAGATGATCGTCTTGTTCGGCACCCAGCTGCTGATCTGGTACGGCCCGTCGGACATCAGGTGCTGGGCGAGCTGCGCGCTGGCCGGCAGGTAGGAGTCGTACTCGGCCGGCCGGGCCGAGTCGAACGGCATCGCCATGATGTTGTTGAAGTCGCTGGCGGGCTGGGTCAGCTTGAACTTGAGCGTCATCGGGTTCGGCGCGGACACACCGCTGATAGTGTGGCTGTTCTGGAAGCGCGGCGACCGCCGGCGCGGTGGCCTGGGGCGCGTTCTTGGCGCCGAAGAAGTTCTGCTCGGCGTTGCAGTAGAGTCTGGAACCCGGCGATCGTGCTGGCGAAGTAGCCGACGTTGCCCACCGGTGGCGACGGGTTGCAGAACGCCTTGTACTCACGGATGAAGTCGTCCGCCGTCACCTGCCGCGGCGGGCGAGCTGTTCCAGTCCACGCCCGGCCGGATGTGGTAGGTGTAGTCCAGCCCGTTGTCGGTGATCCCGCCGTTGGACGTGGTCGGCACGGCGGTCGCGACGTCGGGCACCAGGGTGATCGACTTGTACCCAGCTCGGCCGGACAGCGCGGTCACGTCGACGGTCGGGTAGCTCAGCAGCTGCCGGGTGAAGACGTGCTCGAGGATGTAGTTCGCCACCAGGTAGGACGACACCGTGTCGAGGTTGTCCTCCGGGCCGCCGTTGGCGACGATCCGCAGCGTGCCCGCCGGATACCGGCTTGCCGCCGAGGAGCTCCGGAAGACGTCCCGGACGAGGGTTCGAAGACTTCCGCACGCCGCCAGCGCAGGCGGCGGCGGCCAGGGCGGCAGCGGCGAGTGCGATCAGGCGCTTGGGCTGGGATATCATCGCGCGCTCCTTTGCGTTACCCACGTGATTACCGCACACGTGCAGGGGCTTGTCCAATTACGCTGCTGGCGCTCGGGCGTGTCCACTGATGGGCAGCAGCAAACAATACGCTGCAGCCGCTGGATTCGGCGCGCCGTCGGTGTGAACAGAGCGGCTCGATTGTAGTGCGGCTGTTATCACAGTCACGAGCCCGGGCCGAGCCGATGCGGCCGATGTCCGGCGCGGCGGCGTAACCCGGGCGTCCGACGGCGGCCGGGTGCGCGGTCCCCGGCGTCGAGGGCGAACCGGTACAGCCGGGAGTCACGGCGCTGGAAGCCGAGGTGCTCGTACAGCCGGCCGGCGGCCTCGCGGGACGGCCGGGAGGTCAGATCCACGGTGCGGGCGCCCTGCTCGCGGGCCAGGCGCAGCGCCTCCAGGGTGAGCGCGGTCGCCACGCCCTGCCCCCGGGCCGCCTCGTCCACGACCACGTCCTCGATCCAGGCGCGCAGGCCGGTGGGGATCGGGAACATCGCCAGCGTCAGCGTGCCGACGATCTCGCCCGGCCCGCCGTCCGGTGCCTGCCCGCGGGCCACCAGCACGGTGCTCGACGGGGAGCCGGCCACCCGGTGAGCGCCTCGTGGTCCAGCGGGCGAGCGGACCGGGACAGCTGCGGCAGCAGCCGGCCGAAAGCCTTGACGGTTTCGTCGGTTACCTCGCGGAGCACCTCGACGTTGACGGCCACGCTGGGCACCCTATCGCGCCGCTATCCCTCGCCGCCATTTCCCCGGCGCCGGCCGGGCTCCGGCGGCTGGAACCGGGCGTTGCGGGAGGTGACCCGGCAGCACGCCGGTCACCCGGTCCTCCCGCCGGCCGCGTCATCGTCGCGTCCGAGCGGGGCATCTGGCGTAATTCCCGGCTCCGGGTGCCCCCGTCCGGCCCGGGACCGGGCGGCCGTGAGCAGCAGGGCGGTGAACGTGACCAGCCAGGCTGCGGCCGCCACCCAGGTCGCCCCGCGGCCGATCCAGGTGATGGCGGGGACGCCGGCCGCGAGCCCGAGCCGCATGCTGGCCGTGGCGTACATGCCGGCCGGGAAGATCGCTGCCCAGAGGTCACCGCGGTAGCGCAGCGGCGTGCGGCAGGTGACGTGCCGCCAGATCATCAGCGCGGCCAGCAGCGGGATCAGCCAGCTGGCGAACGCCCACAGCGCCAGGGCCGAGCCGGCCAGCAGCGGCCTGACGAGAATCAGCACCGGGGTGGCGGGCGACTGCAGCAGCCGGGCTCCGGCCAGCACCGTGATCGCGGCGGCGCCCATGGCGATCCAGTAGGGGGGTGCCGCGTCAGCCGGCCGCAGCCGCCAGAGCAGCACCCGGCCCAGGACGAGCACCAGGACGACCAGGTACAGGATGGCCCCGCAGGACCACAGCGCCGCAGCCGTGAAGGTGAGCGCATCGGACCAGGCGGGTGACCGCGCCATGCCGCCCGGACCGGACAGCGAGATGGCCAGCAGCGCGAGCGACTCAGTCCCCACCGCCCACAGGAACCACGTCCCGTTGATGTCATCCGGGCAGGCGCGCCTGGCGGCGAGGCCGACGGGCATCAGGTAGCTGAGCGCCAGCCAGGCCGCCGCGGCCAGCGCGGCCAGCACCGCGGTGGCCGCGGACTGGCCGGACAGGGCGAGCCGCACCCCCACCACCCCGAGCGCGGCCACCAGGGTGAAGAAGGCGAAGGTACGCGCCGGGGCCAGCAGGTCGGCTCGCAGCGCGGCCGGGAACGCGGCCGCCCGCCACGCGGAAGCGGCCAGCAGCACGGCCAGGGCCGCCAGCGCGATCACCAGCAGCACCACCGACGCCTGCCGCTGCCCGGCCCGCAGCAGCGCCACCGAGACGATGCCGGTGGCCATGACGAATGCGAAGCAGCCCGGATCGAGCGTGCGGACGCTGTCGCGGGCGGCCTCGCGTAGCCCGCGGGATGCAGTCATGGTTTCCAATATGCCGCGAGCCGGGCCCGGCGGGAGGTCGGGCCCGGCTCGCGGGAGCGGGGATCGGCTGGCGCCGGCCCGTCAGCTGGCGAAATCGAGCAGCGGCTGAGCGCGGCTGGGGTGCCGCAGCTTGGACAGCGACTGCTTCTCCAGCTGCCGGATGCGCTCCCGGGTCAGCCCGAGCGCGCGGCCGATCTCGTCTAGCGTGTGCGGGTTGCCGTCGTACAGGCCGAACCGCATCGACATGATGGTTGCCTCGCGCGGGCTGAGGCAGCCGAGCGCGCTGCGCAGCTGGCTGGCCATCAGCTGCCGGTTGACCAGCTCGGAAGCCTCCGGAGCGTCCACGTCCTCGATCAGGTCCCCGATGCTGGTCTCGCCGTCCTCGCCGATGGTGGAGTCCAGGCTGATCGGCTGCCGGCTGGTGCGGAGCAGTTCCTCGATCTGGTCCGGGGTGCGGTCTAGCTCGACGGCGAGCTCCTCCGGCGTCGGCTCCCGGCCGAGCCGCTGGTGCATGTCGCGCTCAACCCGGCTCAGCTTGCTGAGCATCTCCAGCACGTGCACCGGCAGCCGGATGGTCCGGGCCGAGTCGGCGAAGCCGCGCTGGATCGCCTGCCGGATCCACCACATGGCGTAGGTGGAGAACTTGTAGCCCTTGGTGTAGTCGAACTTCTCGACCGCCCTGATCAGGCCGAGGTTGCCCTCCTGCACGACATCGAGCAGGGTGAGCCCGCGGTCGCTGTACTTCTTGGCCACCGAGACCACGAGCCGCAGGTTCGCCTCGAGCATGTGCGCCTTGGCGCGGCTGCCGTCCTCGACGACATCGGCGAGGTCACGCCGGTAGTCCTCATCGAGATCCGGCTCGGTGTCCAGCTTGTGCTCGGCGTAGAGCCCGGCCTCGATCCGCTTGGCCAGGTCCACCTCCTGCTCCGCGGTGAGCAGGCTGGTGCGGCCGATCGACTTGAGGTACGTGTGCACCGAGTCGCCCATGGCGGGCGTGTGGTCATCGAGGTCGGCCTCGAGCGAGCCGAGGCTCCCGGCGGCGGTGATGGCCGCCGTGGCCGCCTCGGCGATGACCTCCGCCTCGGAGTCGGCGTCCGGCTCGGCATCGGCCCCGGCGTGAGGGCCGGACTCAGCGGCAGCGGCGTCACGTGCGGGGGCGCCTGCAGGCTCGTTGCCGAGCTGAACCCCTGCCTCGGCGAGCTCACGGAGGATCGACCGGCCTTCCGCCGCGGAGATGCCGGCTTCCTCGAACGCGGTCCGTAGCTCGGGCAGCGACAACCGACCCTGACCGCGTCCGCGCTGGACCAGTATGTCCACACGCGTCATCGTCGCCTCGTCATCCCGTGCGGGTGACGCGGCGGTCGCGGTCCGCGACATGACACACCTCCTCCGAGGGCAAAGCACACCAGCATGCACTGCTCCCTGCGCCTGGGCCGGCGCGTGGATAACGGGGGCCCGGGGGCGCTCAGCGCTAACCGCAGGCACTTATTAGTAACGCTCTGCGTCCGTAATTGTTCCCGGCCAGCACGGCTACCCCGGATCTGCGGTTCGCAACCTCCGCAGGTCGGGCTTCCCCGAGGGTAGCAGCGGCATTTCCGGCACGATCGTCAGCTCCCGCGGCGCGGCGCTGGGGGGCAGCACCCGTCGCACGTGCTCGCGGAGCATGGCCAGATCGGGCGGCGCGGCGGGATCGGCCGGCACCACCACCGCCGTCACCCGCTCGCCCCATTCGTCGTCCGGCCGCCCCACTACCGCGGCCGCCCGTACCGCGGCGCAGCTCTCCAGCACCGCGGCCACCTCGGCGGCGACCACCTTCTCCCCGCCCGTGTTGATCACGTCGTCGGCGCGGCCGCGGACCGTCAGCCGCCGGGCCGGCCCGACCGAGCCGAGGTCCGACGTGGTGAACCAGCCTTCGCTGAGCTCCGCCGGGGCCGTACCGCGCCGGTCCCGGTAGCCGGTGAACAGGACCGGCCCGGCGATGCGGATCCGGCCGTCCGGCCCGGCCGCGACGCGGACGCCGTCCAGCGGCATCCCGTCGTACACGCATCCGCCGCAGGTCTCGGTCATGCCGTAGGTGGTGATCACCCGGCCGCCCGCTTCGGCCGCCTCCGCCAGCAGCCGGGCGGGAGCGCCCGCGCCGCCCAGCAGTATGGTCCGCAGCGAGGCCAGGCCGGCCCCGCGTCGATCAGCCGGCGCAGCTGGGTGGGGACCAGGGACGCGTGCGCGCAGCCGCACGACGCGACGATCCCCGGGTCGAGCCGCTCGCTGGTCACCGGTACCGCGCCGGCGACCAGCGACCGGACCAGCACCTGGATCCCGGCGATGTGGCTGGCCGGCAGGCAGCACAGCCAGCGCTCGCCGGGCCGGGCGCCGATCCGGTCCAGGCTGGCCCGCGCCGAGTGCAGCAGCGCGGCCGCGCTCAGCTCCACGCCCTTCGGCCGCCCCGTTGACCCGGAGGTGGCGATCACGACGGCGGTGCTCTCACCGACCGGCGGGCCGCGGCCGGGACGGCCGCGGCGCTCCAGCCCGTCCGGCGTGCGCACCGCGTCCGGCGCGAGCTCGTCCAGCAGCAGCCGCAGCCGGGCGGGCGGCAGCCCGGGATCGATGGGCAGCACCGCGGGGCCGGTGCCGTCCAGCGCGGCGGCGAGCGGGCCGAGCATCCCGTCCGGCCCGGCCAGGACCGCGTGCAGGGAGCGGGCAGGCATCGTCGTAAGGTTAACGGGGTTAGGCGGCAGGCTCAGCGGGAGGTGGCAGTGGTCGACTGGCAGCGTTCGGGACCGGCTCCGGGCCAGGAGTACGCCGACATCGTCTACGAGACCGCCGAGGGCATCGCCAAGATCACGATCAACCGGCCCGAGGTCAGGAACGCGTTCCGGCCCACCACCCTGTTCGAGCTATCCAGCGCGTTCAGCGCGGCCCGCGACGACCCGGAGACCGGCGTGATCATCCTGACCGGGGCGGGCACGCAGGCGTTCTGCTCGGGCGGCGACCAGAAGATCCGCGGCGATGACGGCTACCTCGACTCCCGCGGCGTCGGCCGGCTGAACGTGCTCGACCTGCAGGTGCAGATCCGCCGCATCCCCAAGCCGGTGATCGCCATGGTCGCCGGCTACGCGGTCGGCGGCGGGCACGTGCTGCACGTGTGCTGCGACCTCACCATCGCCGCCGACAACGCGGTCTTCGGCCAGAGCGGCCCGAAGGTCGGCTCGTTCGACGGCGGGTACGGATCCTGGCTGCTCGCCGGGACCGTCGGGCTGAAGAAGGCGCGCGAGATGTGGTACCTCTGCCGCCAGTACGACGCGCGCCAGGCGCTGGACATGGGCCTGGTCAACGCGGTGGTTCCGCTGGACCAGCTGGAGGCCGAGACGGTCTCCTGGGCGCGCGAGCTGCTGGCCAAGTCGCCGCTCGCGCTGCGCATGCTCAAGGGCGCGCTGAACGCGGTGACCGACGGCGCGGCGGGCATGCAGCAGTTCGCGGGCGACGCGACGCTGCTGTACTACATGAGCGAGGAGGCCCAGGAGGGCCGGGACGCGTTCCGGGAGAAGCGCCGCCCGGACTTCGCCCGCTTCCCCCGCCGCCCGTGAGCGCCCCCGGCCGGCCGGAAGGCGCCGCCCGGACTTCGGCCGGGTCTTCGCCCCCGCCGCCCGTGAGTGCCCCCGGCCGGCCGGAAGGCGCCGCCCGGACTTCGGCCGGGTCTTCGTCCCCGGCGGCGGTGGAAGAACTGCTCGGCAGCCTCCGCGCGTTCGCGATCCCGATGCGGACGCCCTTCCGCGGCGTGACCGTCCGCGCCGGCGCGCTGCTGCGCGGGCCGGCCGGGTGGGCGAGTTCTCGCCGTTCCCCGAGTACGGCCCGCGGGAGTGCGCCCGCTGGCTGGCGTGCGCGGTCGAGGCGGCCACCGCCGGCTGGCCCGCGCCTGGCGCGCCGGGCCATCCCGGTGAACGTGACCGTCCCCGCGGTGCCCCCGGACCGGGCGCACGACCTGGTCAAGGCGGCTGGCTGCCGCACGGCCAAGGTCAAGGTGGCGCAGCCCGGGCAGGACGACGCCGAGGACATCGCCCGGGTGGAGGCGGTCAGGGACGCCCTCGGCCCGGCGGGACGGATCCGGGTCGACGCGAACGGCGGCTGGGATGTCGATCATGCCCGGCGGATGCTGTCCGCGCTGGCGCCGTTCGGGCTGGAATACGCCGAGCAGCCGTGCGCGACGCTGGCGGAGATGGCGGCCCTGCGCCGCGCGGTGGACGTCCCGCTCGCCGCCGACGAGTCGGTCCGCCGCGCCGAGGACCCGCTGCGGGTGCGGGCCGCGGGCGCGGCCGACATCGTGGTGCTCAAGGCCGCCCCGCTGGGCGGGGTGCGTCCTGCCCTGGAGGTCGCGGCGGCCTGCGGGCTGCCGGTGGTGGTGTCGAGCGCGGTGGAGAGCTCGGTCGGGCTGGCCGCCGGCGTGGCGCTCGCGGCCGCGCTGCCCAGTCTCCCCTACGACTGCGGGCTGGCCACCATGAGCTTGCTCACCGGGGACGTCACGGCCGACCCGCTGGCCGCGGCCGGCGGCGAGCTGCCGGTCAGGCAGGCGGTGGTGGACACCGAACGGCTGGCGGCCTGGGAAACCGACCCGCGGCCGTGGCGGGAGCGTGCGGCGGCCGCCGCCCGGTACCTGGAGCCGCTGGCATGATCCACCCGGGGTTGTCGATGGCACGTCGCCGCCCCGCTAGCGTCGGCAACGGTACATCAATCATGGCGGCCGGGCCGCGACACCCAGCGTCCACCCGCGGGCGCCTCCCCGGCGTGCGCGCCGCGGGCCCGCCGCCGTGAACCCGTCCACCGCGCTGGCGACCGTGCTGGCCGACGAGCTGGTGCGGTGCGGGCTGCGGGAGGCCGTGCTGGCGCCCGGATCCCGCAGCGCGCCGCTGGCGATGGCACTGTGGCAGCGGTCCGCGCGCGGCGACATCCGGCTGCACGTGCGCATCGACGAGCGCTCGGCGGCGTTCCTGGCCCTCGGCCTGGCCAAGGCGGGTCGCCGCCCGGCCGCCGTGCTGTGCACGTCCGGTACGGCGGCGGCAAGCTTCCACCCGGCGGTCATCGAGGCGGACGAGTCCGGCGTGCCGCTGCTCGTGCTCACCGCCGACCGGCCGCCCGAGCTGCGCGGGACCGGCGCGAACCAGACCATCGACCAGCTGAAGCTGTACGGCGACTCGGTGCGCTGGTTCTGCGAGGTGGGGGTGCCGGAGGCCCGGCCCGGGATGGCGGCGTACTGGCGGTCGCTGGCCTGCCGCGCCTGGGCCCAGGCGGCCGGGGAGGCCGGCGGCTTCCGCCGGACCCGTGCACCTGAACCTGCCGCTGCGCGACCCGCTGGTGCCCGGGGCCGCCGACGGGCCGGCCGGGCCGGCCGGAGCCGCCCAGGCAGGCGGGTCCGCGAGAACGGGAACGACGGGGGCAGAGAGCGCGGGAGCAGAGACCGCGGGGACGGGTGAGCGCTGGCCCGAGCCGCTCGACGGCCGGCCTGGCGGTGCCCGGTGGACCGCGTTCGGCGCCGCGCCGGGATCCCGCCCGGCGCGCGGCGGCGCGGACCGCGGGGCGCCCGCCGCGCTCGAGCTGTCCTGGACCGAGCGCGGGGCCGTGGTCTGCGGGGACGGCGACTACGACGCCGGGCCGCTGCTGAGCCTGGCCGAGCAGGCCGGCTGGCCGGTGCTGGCCGAGCCGTCGTCGGGGGCCAGGCGCGGGCCGAACGCGCTGCGCGCTCATTCCTACCTCCTGGCCTCCGGCGAGTTCGCCGCCGCGCACCGGCCGGACGTGATCGTGTCGGCGGGCAGGCCCGGCCTGTCCCGCGGCCAGCTCGCGTTCCTGCGCGGCTCGCCGGGCCGGCCGCCGGCCGGCACGTGGTGATCGCCCAGGGACCCGGCCGCTGGGCCGACCCGGCCAGGACGGCCACCGACGTGGTCAGCGGGGTGCGGCTGGCCCGGCCGCGGCCGTTCGGCGCGATGGCTGGGCTCCTGGCGGCGCGCGGACGAGGCGGCGAGCCGGGCGGCCGATGAGATCCTGGACGCGGCGGAGGCGCCGAGCGAGCCGCGGCTGGCCAGGGACCTGGCCGCGGCGCTGCCCGGCGGCGCGCTGCTGTGGGCGGCATCCAGCCTGCCGGTCCGGGACCTGGACCAGCACATGGCGCCGAGGGACGGGCTGCGGGTACTGGCCAGCCGGGGAGCGAGCGGCATCGACGGCCTGGTCTCCTCGGCCATCGGAGCGGCGCTCGCCCACGCCGGGGCCGGCGGCGGCCCGGCCGTCGCGCTGCTCGGCGACCTAGCCTTCCTGCATGACGCGCCCGGGCTCGTCCTGGGCCCGGACGAGGACCGGCCTGATCTGTGCCTGGTCGTGGTCAACAACGACGGCGGCGGGATCTTCTCGACTCTGGAGCAGGCGGCGTTCCCGGACCCGTTCGAGCGGGTCTTCGGCACCCCGCACGGCCGCGATCTAGCCGGCTGACGCGCGCGCGGCCGGCCTGCCGTACCTGCGGCTGGAGCGGGCCCGCGACCTGCCGGCCGCGCTGCGAGACACGGCGCCGGGGACCTTGCGCATCATCGAGGCGCGCACCGGCCGGGACGGCCAGGCCGCGCTGCGGGCCCGGCTGGCCGAGGCCTGCACCGGGGCCGTACGGGCCGCCGCGGGCAGCCGGGCTAGCTGATCCGCACCCGGGGATCCAGCAGCGCGTAGACCACGTCCACGATGATGTTGGCGACGACCACGAACAGCGCGGCGACCAGGACGAAGCCGATGATCACCGGCAGGTCGCCGTTGATGATCGCGGGGACCGAGTCCTGGCCGATGCCGCCGATGCTGAACACGCTCTCGGTGACGACCACGCCGCCGAGCAGGGTGCCGACGTCGATGCCGAGCTGGGAGACCACCGGGGTGAGCGCGGCGCGGACCGCGTGCCGGAAGATCACCCGGCGCTCGGACAGGCCCTTGGCCCGGGCGGTGCGGATGTAGTCCTCGCCCAGGGTGTCCAGCAGCGAGCCGCGGGACAGCCGGGAGTAGACGGCCGCCGACACGGTGGCCAGCGTGATCCAGGGCAGGATCATGTGCCCGACCCAGCCGACGATGCTCTGCGACGGGCCCACGTAGCCGTTCTGTACCCAGGTGAAGCCGTGCTTGTTGAGCTGCAGGAACACGCCGAGCAGGAGCAGCTGGCCGAGCACGAAGGTGGGCATCGACAGGCCGGCGAGCACGCCGACCGTGGCCAGCCGGTCGAACAGGCTGCGGGCCCGGGTCGCGCTGAGGATGCCGACCGAGAGGCCGACGACCAGCCAGAGCACCACGCCGCCGACGACCAGCGACGCGGTCCGCGGGAGGTCCTGGGCCAGGATCGTGTTCACCGACTCGCCGTTGAAGAACGAGTAGCCCAGGTTGCCGTGCAGCAGCCGGTCGAGGAAGTGCCCGTACTGCACGACGATCGGCTGGTTCAGGCCGAGTTCCTTGTTGACCAGCTGCGAGGATCTGCGGGGTCGCCGCCTGGCCGGCGAGCTGCCGGGCGACCGTGTTCGTCGGCCTGGCGAAGAACAGCAGGAACGCGGCCAGGCTCACCACCCAGAGCACGACGATCCGGCTCAGGATGCGGCGGAGGAGGAAGCGGGCGAAGGTCATGGCCGCGTCACGCTCCCGGTCTGGCCGACTGCCGGCAGGTCGTCTGCGGTCATCCGGGCCGGTGACTTGAACGGCGCTGCCGGCGCCGCGTTGCGGGCAGCGAAGATCCGCTCGGTGCGCGGGTCCATGGCGTCCCTGATGCCGTCGCCGAGCAGGTTGAAGGCGAGCGTGGTGATCAGCAGCGCGAGCGCCGGGAAGACCAGGTACCACCAGGCGACGGTGTAGTAGTTCTGCGCGTCGGCGAGCATGTTGCCCCAGCTCGGGGTGGGCGGCTGCACGCCGAGGCCGAGGTAGGACAGGGTGGCCTCGAAGATGATCGCCGACGGGATGGACAGCGTGGCCAGCACCAGCACCGGGGCCGAGCAGGTTGGGCAGGATGTCGATGGCCATGATGCGCCAGGGGCTCGCGCCGATCGAGCGGGCGGCCTCGATGTACTCCTTCTCCTTGATGGACAGCGTCTGGCCCCGGACGATCCGGGAGATGCCCGCCCAGGAGAAGAACGTGATGACCCCGATCACCACCGGCAGGCTCGGCCCGAGCACCACGGCCAGCGCGAGCGCCGAGCACGACGTAGGGGAAGGCGAGCACGGCGTCGATGAACCTGGCCAGCACCGTGTCGATCCAGCCGCCGAAGTAGCCGGCGGCCATGGCCGATGGTCACCCCGGCCACGGTGGCCATCGCGGTGGTGACGATCCCGACGAACAGCGAGATCCGCGCCCCGTAGAGGATCCGGACGAACAGGTCACGGCCCTGCTCGTCGGTGCCGAGCCAGAACGTGTGGCCAGGCCCGACGGGCAGGCCGTTGGCGGACAGGCCGATGTTCGGGAAGGACTGGTCGGGCCGTGCCCGGTGAGCTTGGCGAACAGCGGGGCCGCGATGGCGAGCGCCACCATGAGCAGGATGACGATCGCGGAGGCGACGGCCACTTGTCGTTGCGCAGCCGCCGCCAGGTGAGCTGCCACTGGCTGCGGCCTTCGATCGCCTGGACCGGCCCGGCCGCGGCCTGTGCCTGGAACTCGAGCTCGGTGACGCTCATCGTGACTCCCTCGCCGGCGGCGGCTCCGGTGGTGCCGGTGGTGAGGTTTTCGTGGGGCTGGACGGGATAGTGGCAGGCGGTCTGGTGGGTGGGGGGGTCGCCGGGCTTGGTTTCGAGGGCGGGTTCGTTGCTGGTGGCAGAGGTCTTGGGCTTTGGGGCAGCGGGGGTGGAAGCGGCAGCCGGCGGGGGGGTTGATGGGGGAGGGGACGTCGCCGGTCAGGATGATCCGCTGCCGGGCGGCGGCGGTGTCGGGGTCGGCGGCGGGGGCGGCGGACAGCAGCGCGGCGGTGTAGGGGTGGCGGGGGTGGTCGTAGACCGGGTCCTTGGGGCCCTGCTCGGCGACCCGGCCCAGGTACATGACCGGTGACCTGGTCGCTGACGTGCCGGACGACTTCCAGGTCGTGGGCGATGAACAGGTAGGACAGGCCGAAGTCGTTCTGCAGGTCGGCGAGCAGGTTGAGGATCTGGGCCTGGATGGACACGTCCAGCGCGGAGACCGGCTCGTCGGCGATGATCAGCTTGGGCCGCAGCGCCAGCGCGCGGGCCAGCCCGATCCGCTGCCGCTGGCCGCCGGAGAACTCGGCCGGGAACCGGTTGTAGTGCTCGGGGTTGAGGCCGACCCGTTCCATCATTTCCTGGACGGCCCGCTTGCGGTCGGCGCCGGCGGCCGTCTTGTGCACGGCGAACGGGTCGCCGATGATCGAGCCGACCCGGCGGCGCGGGTTCAGCGACCCGTACGGGTCCTGGAAGATCATCTGGATCTCGCGGCGGAACGGCTGCATCGCCCGCCGGGACAGGCCGCTGATGTCGCTGGCCGTCGAAGACCACCTGGCCGGAGGTGACCGGGATCAGCCCGGCGATGCACCGGGCCAGGGTGGACTTGCCGCAGCCGGTCTCGCCGACCAGGCCGAGGGTCTGGCCGCGGCGCAGGGTCAGCGACACCCCGTCCACCGCCTGCACGTGGCCCACGGTGCGGGCGATCAGCCCGGCCCCGCGGACCGGGAAGTACTTGACCAGGTTCCGCCACCCGGACCAGCACGTCACCGTCACCGGTCCCGCCCGCCGGGACCGGCGCCGGCCCGGCACCGGGCCGGGGCGGTGCCGGCCCTCGGCGGGCCGGTCATGCGATCACGCTCCCTTCCGCCTCCGGGCTTTCGGCGATCGCCTCGGCCACCTTCGCCGCCGCCTCGTGCCGGCCCTGCTCGACGGTGCGCCGCCGGGCCTCCTCGGCCTCGGCCGACAGCCCGGCCGCGGTCACCGGCAGCCAGCACGCCGACCGGTGGAAGCCGTCCTCGCCCACCGGCGTCAGCGGCGGCTCCTCGGTCAGGCACTTGTCCATCACGTACGCGCACCGCGGGTGGAACGCGCACCCCGGCGGCACGTTGATCAGGCTCGGCGGCTGGCCGGTGATCGGCCGCAGCCGCGCCGCCCCGGCCGAGCTGTTCGGGATCGACTCCAGCAGGCCCTTGGTATACGGATGATGCGGCCGGTAGAAGATGTCCCGCTTGGCGGCCATCTCCGCGGCCCGGCCGGCATACATCACCAGCACGTCATCGGCGATATCGGCCACCACGCCCAGGTCATGGGTGATCATGATCAGCGCGGTGCCGGAGTCTTGCTGCAGCCGCAGCAGCAGGTCCAGGATCTGCGCCTGCACCGTGGCATCCAGCGCGGTCGTCGGCTCATCCGCGATGATCATCTTCGGCTGCAGCGACAACGCCATCGCGATCATCGCCCGCTGCCGCATCCCGCCGGAAAACTGGTGCGGGTAATCACGGACCCGCTGCCGCGGCTGCGGGATGCCCACCCGGCCCAGCAGCTCCACCGCCCGCTCCGCCGCGGCCGCCTTGGACACCGACTTGTCATGCGCCCGGATCATCTCCGCGATCTGCCAGCCCACCTTGTACAGCGGATGCAAGCTGGTCAGCGGATCCTGGAAGATCACCGCGATCTGCGCCCCCCGCACCCGGCGCATCTGCTCCTCGCCCAGCCCGATCAGATCCGTCCCGTCAAACACCGCCTGCCCCGACACCTGCCCCCCGGCGTCAGCCCCAGCAGCGTCTGCGTCAGCACCGTCTTCCCCGACCCCGACTCACCCACAATCCCGATCGTCCGCCCCGCATCCACACCGAACGACACCCCCCGCACCGCCCGCACCACACCATCAGCCGTCGGGAAACTCACCCGCAAATCCCGCACCTCAAGCAGGCTCACACCACACCACTCCCTCACGACCAGGTCCGACCGTGACCCGAGGGTATCGCCGCACGGCGGAAGCGGGGATATCAGGACAGCTTGACCCGCGGATCGAGCACCGAGTACAGGATGTCGACGACGATGTTGGCCACCACCACGAACAGCGCGGCCATCAGCACGATCCCGAGCACGACGGGGCTGTCGCCGTTGATGATCGAGGTCACGCGACTGCTGCCCGATCCCGCCCAGGCCGAACACGGTCTCGGTGACGACGGCCCCGCCCGCCAGCGTGCCGACGTCCACGCCGAGCTGGGAGACCACCGGGGTGAGCGCGGCGCGGACGCCGTGCCGGTAGAGCACCCGGCGTTCGGACAGCCCCTTGGACCGGGCGGTGCGGATGTAGTCCTCGCCCAGGGTGTCCAGCAGCGAGCCGCGGGTGAGCCGGGTGTAGGTGGCCGCCGACACGGCCGCGATCGTGATCCAGGGCAGGATCATGTGCCCGGCCCAGCCGACGAGGCTCTGCCGTGGGCCCCTCGTACCCGGTCTGGACCCAGTGGAAGCCGGCCCGGTTGAGCGGCAGGTACACGGCGAACAGCAGCAGCAGCCCGAGCACGAAGGTCGGGAAGGTGATGCCGATCAGCACGCCGGTGGTGGAGATCCGGTCGATCAGGGACCGGGCCCGGGTGGCGCTGAGGATGCCCGCCGAGATGCCCACGATGAGCCAGAGCACCACCCCGCCCACCAGCACCGACAGCGTGGGCGGCAGGTCCTGCTTGAGGATGGTGTTGACCGAGGTGCCGGTGAAGTACGAGGTGCCCAGGTTGAAGTGCAGAGCCGGTCCAGGTAATGCCAGTACTGGACGATGAGCGGCTGGTTGAGGCCGAGCCGGCGCTTGATGTTGGCGATCTCCTGCGGCGCTCGGGTTCTTCCCGGCCAGCAGCGTGGCCGGGTCCTGCGGCGCCACGAAGAACAGCAGGAACGTGGCCACCGTGACGACCCACATGCACCACGACGCCGAGCAGGATCCTGCGGGTGAGGAAAGCCGCGAACCCCATGTCAGCTCACCTCCGTGGCCGGGGCGCACGGCTTGGCCCGCCGGGCCGGCCGGCCCCGCTTGCGCTGGGCCGCGAAGACCCGCTCGGTCCGCGGGTCCAGCGCGTCCCTGACGCCGTCGCCGAGCAGGTTGAAGGCGAGCGTGGTGATCAGCAGGAAGACGACCGGGAAGACCAGGTACCACCAGGAGGTCTGGTAGAAGCCCTGGGCCTGGCTGAGCAGGTTGCCCCAGCTCGACGTGGGCGGCTGGATGCCCACGCCGAGGTAGGACAGGGTGGCCTCGAACACGATCGCGGTCGGGATGGCCAGCGTGGCCAGCACCAGCACCGGGGCGATGAGGTTGGGCAGGATGTCGATGGTCATGATGCGCCACGGGCCCGGCGCCGATGGAGCGGGCGGCCTCGATGTACTCCTTCTCCTTGAGGACAGCGTCTGGCCGCGGACCACCCGGGCGATGGCCGCCCAGGAGAAGAACGAGATCACCGCGATGACCTCGGGCAGGCTCGGCCCGAAGACGGCGGCGAGGGCCAGCGCGAGCACGATGTAGGGGAAGGCGAGCACGCTGTCGATGAACCGGGCCAGCACGGTGTCGGTCACCGCCGCCGAAGTATCCGGCGGTCATCCCGATGAGCACGCCGGCCAGCGGTGCCGATGGCCGTGGAGACGATCCCGACCAGCAGCGAGATCTGCGCGCCGTAGAGCACCCGGACGAACAGGTCGCGGCCCAGGACGTCGGTGCCGAACAGGAACGTGGAGCTCGGCCCGACCGGCAGGCCGGTATTGCTCAGGCCGGTGTTCGTGTACGGGGTGTTGGGCGGGTGGCCGACCCACGACGCGATCAGCGGCGCGCAGAGGGCCAGCAGCGCGAGCACGAGGATGACGATCCCGGAGGCGACGGCCACCTTGTCGTGCCGCAGCCGCCGCCAGGCCAGCGCCCACGGGCTGCGGCCCTGGATGACCTGGGCCGGGGCGTCCCCGGCCGTCCCTGCTTCGAATTCGACCGAGGTGAGGCTCATGTCGCGCCTCCTCCGATGCTGCTCTCGGTGCCGTTCCCGGCCTTGGCGCCAGTGGTGGCGGCGGTGGGCCGGTGGCTGGGGTGGTGCCGGCGGTGTCGGTGGTGCCGGCGGTGGTGGTGGTGAGGTTTTCGTGGGGCTGGACGGGATAGTGGCAGGCGGCCTGGTGGGTGGGGGGGTCGCCGTCCTTGGTTTCGAGCGGGGGTTCTTGCTGGTGGCAGAGGTCTTGGGCCTTGGGGCAGCGGGGGTGGAAGCGGCAGCCGGCGGGCGGGTTGATGGGGGAGGGGACGTCGCCGGTCAGGATGATCCGCTGCCGGGCGGCGGCGGTGTCGGGGTCGGCGGCGGGGGCGGCGGACAGCAGCGCGGCGGTGTAGGGGTGGCGGGGGTGGTCGTAGACCAGGTCCTCGGGGCCCTGCTCGGCGACCCGGCCCAGGTACATGACGGGACCTGGTCGCTGACGTGCCGGACGACTTCCAGGTCGTGGGCGATGAACAGGTAGGTCAGGCCGAAGTCGTTCTGCAGGTCGGCGAGCAGGTTGAGGATCTGGGCCTGGATGGACACGTCCAGCGCGGACACCGGCTCGTCGGCGATGATCAGCTTGGGCCGCAGCGCCAGCGCGCGGGCCAGCCCGATCCGCTGCCGCTGGCCGCCGGAGAACTCGGCCGGGAACCGGTTGTAGTGCTCGGGGTTGAGGCCGACCCGTTCCATGATTTCCTGGACGGCCCGCTTGCGGTCGGCGCCGCCGGCCGTCTTGTGCACGGCGAACGGGTCGCCGATGATCGAGCCGACCCGGCGCCGCGGGTTCAGCGACCCGTACGGGTCCTGGAAGATCATCTGGATTTCGCGGCGGAACGGCTGCATCGCCCGCCGGGACAGGCCGCTGATGTCCTGGCCGTCGAAGACCACCTGGCCGGAGGTGACCGGGATCAGCCCGGCGATGCACCGGGCCAGGGTGGACTTGCCGCAGCCGGTCTCGCCGACCAGGCCGAGGGTCTGGCCGCGGCGCAGGGTCAGCGACACCCCGTCCACCGCCTGCACGTGGCCCACGGTGCGGGAGATCAGCCCGGCCCCGCGGACCGGGAAGTACTTGACCAGGTTCTCCACCCGGACCAGCACGTCACCGTCACCGCTGCCGCCGCCGGGCTGGCCGGCTGGCCTGGGCCGGGGCGGTCGGCTGCGGGCTGGTCATGCGATCACGCTCCCTTCGGCCTCCGGCCTGTCGGCGATCTCCTCGGCCACCTTCGCCGCCGCCTCGTGCCGGCCCTGCTCGACGGTGCGCCGCCGGGCCTCCTCGGCCTCGGCCGACAGCCCGGCCGCGGTCACCGGCAGCCAGCACGCCGACCGGTGGAAGCCGTCCTCGCCCACCGGGGTCAGCGACGGCTCCTCGGTCAGGCACTTGTCCATCACGTACGCGCACCGCGGGTGGAACGCGCACCCCGGCGGCACGTTGATCAGGCTCGGCGGCTGGCCGGTGATCGGCCGCAGCCGCTCCGCCCCGGCCGAGCTGTTCGGGATCGACTCCAGCAGGCCCTTGGTATACGGATGATGCGGCCGGTAGAAGATGTCCCGCTTGCTGGCCATCTCCGCGGCCCGGCCGGCATACATCACCAGCACGTCATCGGCGATATCGGCCACCACGCCCAGGTCATGGGTGATCATGATCAGCGCGGTGCCGGAGTCCTGCTGCAGCCGCAGCAGCAGATCCAGGATCTGCGCCTGCACCGTGGCATCCAGCGCCGTCGTCGGCTCGTCCGCGATGATCAACTTGGGCTGCAGCGACAGCGCCATCGCGATCATCGCCCGCTGCCGCATCCCGCCGGAAAACTGGTGCGGGTAGTCATGGGCCCGCTGCCGCGGCTGCGGGATCCCCACCCGGCCCAGCAGCTCCACCGCCCGCTCCGCCGCGGCCGCCTTGGACACCGACTTGTCATGCGCCCGGATCATCTCCGAGATCTGCCAGCCCACCTTGTACAGCGGATGCAAGCTGGTCAGCGGATCCTGGAAAATCACCGCGATCTGCGCCCCCCGCACCCGGCGCATCTGATCCTCGCCCAGCCCGATCAGATCCGTCCCGTCAAACACCGCCTGCCCCGACACCTCACCCCCCGGCGTCAGCCCCAGCAGCGTCTGCGTCAGCACCGTCTTCCCCGACCCCGACTCACCCACAATCCCGATCGTCCGCCCCGCATCCACACCGAACGACACCCCCCGCACCGCCCGCACCACACCATCAGCCGTCGGGAAACTCACCCGCAAATCCCGCACCTCAAGCAGGCTCACCCCAACCACTCCCTCACGACGGCGCACGGGAACTCCATCCCGGCGACCGGGTGCAGATACGGGCCATCCGGTAGAACGGGCCTGGGCCCGTTCTACCGGATGGCGGTGATCTGGGCTAGTGGGACAGCCAGAGCTGGGTCGGGTTCCACTGCTCGGCCAGCGGGTTGTAGATCAGGTTGTGCACCTTCTTGCTCGCGAACAGGACGACGTCCTGGGTGGTGAAGGGCACGATGGCCGCGTCCTTCATCACCTGCTGGCCTGCCTTGGCCCACAGCGGCGCTGCGGCCGCCGCGTTGGGCGCGGTCAGCGCCTGCTTGATGTACGTTGTCGGTGATCGGGGAGCTGTAGCAGCCGTGGTTGGTGGTCGGGTTGGTGCAGTTGGTCTGGAACAGCGGCACGACGTTCGCCCGGCCGTTGTTGCCCAGCCAGTCCGGCACCCAGCCGGCCTCGGAGATGTCCCACTGGTTGGCCTTCGTGCTGTTCGGTCGCGTTTTCCACGAAGGCGTAGTACGGGCCCTGCTGCTGCGGGACGCCCTTGCAGGTGATGCCGCAGGCCTTGAGGTCGGCCTGCACGGAGGTGAAGACCGCCGGGTGGTTGCCGGCGTTGCGGTAGACGTCGATGATCGTAATGCCGTGCGGGTACCCCGCCGCCGCGAGCAGCGACTTGCACTTGCGCCGGGTTACCCTCGTTGTTCGGCGTCGGGTAGTAGTTGTAGTTCGTGTAGCCCACGTTGCCCGGCGCGATCGCGCCGTTGAGGATCGGGTTCAGCTTGGTGCCGCCGTAGATCTTCGCGATGGCCACCTTGTTGATCGCGTACTCGATCGCCTGCCGACCTTGAGCTTGGACATGGCGTGGTTGGCGTCCGGGCTCTCTCGGTTGAACACGATGTACGGGTTCTCGCTGCCGGTGTTGGTGTAGATGTGCAGGCCCGGGTTGTGCTGCGCCTGCAGCTGGGGATCGACGAGGTGGGCACCGGCAGGTCCCACATCAGGTCGTCGGTGCCGGCCTGAACGTCGGCCAGCGCCGTCTGGTTCGAGGTCGTCCCCTCGTTCACCACGATCTGGTTCACGTACTGGTGCCGCAGCGGGTCGGTGGACTGCTTCCAGGCCGGGTTCCGGCTCAGCACGATCTTCTTGCTCGCGGTGTACGTGGTGATCGCGTACGGGCCGTCGGACAGGGTGTGCGCCCGGAACGCGGCGCTGTCGGGCAGGTAGTGTCGTACTCGACCGGCCGCGCCGAGGCGAACGGCATGGCCAGGATGTTGAGGAAGTCGTTGGCCGGCTGAGGTCAGCGTGAACTGATCGTCGCCGAGTTCGGCGTGTTGATCCCGGAGATCGAGTGCTGTTCTGGAACGCGCGTCATGTGCCGAGGCCGACGGCGACTTGCCTTCGCGTGAACGCCGCCGTGTAGGCGGCTGCAGTAGGCTGGACATGCCCTTGATCACCGGCACGTAGTAGAGCGGGTTGCCCACGCCCAGCGTCGGGTTGCACATGGCCTTGAACTCGCGCTCGAAGTCGGCCGAGGTGACCTGGCGCGGCGGCGAGGTGTTCCAGTCCACGCCCGGGCGGATGTGGAAGGTGTAGGTCAGGCCGTTCGACGTGATGCCGCCGTTGGCCTTGGTCGGGCACCTGGCGTGGCCGCGTCGGCGGCGATCGTGATCGCCGCTCGTTATGTTGTTCGACGGGAGTAGCTGACCAGCTGCCTGGTCCAGGCGCCACTCGAGCTGGAAGGACGGCGTGTAGTAGGCGGACAGCGTGTCGAGGTGGTCGACGTCACCGGCCGACACGAACGTTCAGCGTGCCGCCCTCTGACGGGCTTGCCCGCGTGCTGTTCGGGCGCCTGCGTTGTTGCTGCCGCCGGAGAGCTTCCGCACGCCGTGATCGTGCCCGCCGCCAGGGCCGCTATGGCGAGCGCGGCGAAGCGCTTCGGTACGGGTTTCATGAGCATGCTCCTTCGGGCCCGGCGGGTGCGCGGGCATAGCTATCGATCCACAGGGGACTCTCTCACCGAGATCCCCGCGTGACTCCTCTCACCAGAGCACGTTGCGGGCTCGCCCGGAAGGGACGACGGAATGGGTTACGCAACCGCAATCACGCTGTGACAAAGACCGGCAAAATCAGCCTGACCAGGCTAATCCCGGCCCTCGAGCGCGTCCTGCATCGGCCGGAACTTCGCTTGCGCCTCGGCGAGCTCCGCGGCCGGGTCCGACCCGGCCACGATGCCGCAGCCCGCGAAGAGCCGCGCCCGGGGACCGTCGATCTCGGCGCAGCGCAGGCGATGCCCCACTCGCCGTTGCCGCGCGCGTCCACCCAGCCCACCGGCCCCGCGTAGCGGCCGCGGTCCATCCCCTCGAGTTCGCGGATGAGCTCCATCGCCGCGTCGGTGGGCGTGCCGCAGACGGCCGCGGTAGGGTGCAGCGCCGCGGCGACGGCCAGCGCGGACGGGGCCGAGCCGGGGGTGCCGGCCGGCCAGGGCGAGCTGCCGGTCACCGCCGTGGCCAGGTGCTGCACGTTCGCCAGCCGCAGCAGGAACGGGCTGGGGTCGCACGGCCAGCTGTTCGCACAGCGGCGCCAGCGCCTCGCGGACGCCGGTAGCCGCGTACGCGTGCTCCTCGATGTTCTTGGCCGAGGACAGCAGCGCAGCGCCGAGCGCCTCGTCCTCCGCGGCGTCCCGGCCCCGCGGGGTCGTGCCGGCCAGGACGAGCGCGCTGATCCCGGCGGCCTCCCGGCGGATGAGCAGCTCCGGGGTGGCGCCGACCATGCCGCCGCAGGCGAACGTGTAGCAGTCGGGGTAGCGGGCGGCCAGCCGGTGCAGCAGCGCGCGCACGTCGAGGGGCTGCGCGGCGGTGGCGTAAAGATCCCTGGCCAGCACCGCCTTGCGCAGCCGCCCGCCCTGATGCTCGAAACCGCGGCCGCGACGGCCCGCTCCCACTGCGGCGCGGTCAGGCTGCCGTCGTGCCAGCGGACCGTGGCCGGGGGCGGCCACCGGTGAAGGGCGAGGTCGCAGATCGCCGGTGCTCCGCCGATGGTGGTCAGCCAGGCCTGGCCGTTCCTGCGGCCGAGCACGGCGCGCGGCAGCACGAGCACGGATCCGTCGGAGGCCGGGTCGAACGTGAAGCTGCCGAACGCCACCGGCGCCCGATCCCGGAACGTCGACCTCGTCGTCGGTCATCGGCGGAATCGAGCAGCGAGCGGAACCACTTCTCGGCGACGGTGAACCTGTCCTCGCCCGCGGGCAGCGTGATCCGGGCCGCCTCGCCCCAGCCGATCAGGCCCTCGCCGCGCCGGACCCAGGCCAGCGCGGCGGGCTGCGGCAGCCGGCTGATCAGGTCGCCCGGATCCTCGACGGCGACGGTGCGGACGGCAGCCCGGTCGGTCTCCGCGCCGGCTTCGCGGTCGGCCTTCACGCCGCCCAACTCTACGTTCGGGCCAGCGGCAATGGCCTGTGCCCCCTGATGCGTCGCCTGCACCTGCGCACCCGGCCTGCCGTGAGCCAGTGAAGTCACTCGTGATGATCACAGTCTGCGTGGCGGCCACGGACACGTCGGTGCCGACCAGTGTCCCGCGCTGAGTGGTATTACATATAATTACGATCGATTTAATAGGAATCTATCACGGGACCAGGCAGGAGACCGATGACCGACATCAGCGACAGCCTCGTGACGCCGGTACCGGAGCCCGCGCGCAGGCTGAGCCGGGCCCAGCTGAGCGAGATCGTGGCCGGCGACCGCCGCGCGCCCCGGCCGCTGGCGCGATCTGGTGCGCTACGATCCGGCGCGGCGCTGGTACTACCGCATGGAACTCACCAGCGAGTACGAGGTGTGGCTGCTGAGCTGGCAGCCGGGGCAGGGCACCGGCTTCCACGATCATGGCGGCTCGGCGGGCGCCTTCGCCGTCGCCCTCGGTGAGCTGCAGGAGCAGACGGTGCGGGGCAGCGTGCCTGAGGTGGCGGCGCGCACGGTGCACGGCCGGCGGGTCCGGTCCTTCGGTGCGCGGTTCGTCCACCACGTGGTGAACAACTCCGCCGCGCCCGCGGTCAGCGTGCACGCCTACTCGCCGCCGCTGCCGCGAGATGCGCCGCTACGAGCTGACCCCGGCCGGCCTGCGCTACACCGGCACCGAGCCGGCCGAGGCGAGCTGCGTGACCGAGGACCGCCGCTGCGAGCCGCCGCAGCATCGACCAGGTGCTGGCCGAGGCGCGGCGCCGGCTGTACCGGGTGGACCCGCACCAGGCCGAGGCGGAGATCCGCGCCGGGGCGCTGCTGGTGGACATCCGGCCGCAGGCGCAGCGCGCCGCCGAGGGGGAGGTGCCCGGCGCGCTGCTGATCGAGCGGAACGTCCTGGAGTGGCGGTTCGACCCGGCCTCGTCCAGCCGGCTCCCGCAGGTGCACGGCTACGACATCCGGGTGATCATCATGTGCTCCGAGGGCTACACGTCGAGCCTGGCCGCCGCGTCGCTCCAGGATCTCGGCCTGGCCAACGCCACCGACCTGGCCGGCGGGTTCCACGCCTGGGCGGCAGCAGGCCGGCCGTTCCGGTCGGAGCTCTCACAGCAGGCTGAGCTGGACGTCGGCCGCGGGCGCGCCGGGGCCCGGCGCGTCCGCGCGGCGGCCGGCGGCAGCCGGGTCCGGATCGGCCGCCGCGGCCGGGTCCGGGTCCGCGGGACCGGCCGACCGCCGGGCCCCGGCCGGGCTGGCCCGGCCGACCCCGTGCTTGCGGGCGAGCTCGCCACCTGCTCGGCGATCCGCTGCTGGTAGCCGCGGGGCGCGTAGGCGCCGCGACCGGTAGAGGCGCGCGGTAGCGGCGCCACCAGGCCCGGGTGCTGCTCGCCGAGCCAGCCGTAGAACCACTCCCTGGCCCCGGGCCGCAGGTGCAGCACGATCGGGGTGACGTGCGCCGCGCCGGCGGCGGCGATCTCCCTGACCGTCGCCTCCAGCTGGGCGGGGGAGTCGGACAGGAACGGGACCACCGGCCCCATCAGCACGCCGCAGCGCAGCCCGTGCTCGGTGAGCGTCGCGCACACTCCAGCCGGCGGTCCGGGGCCGGGGTGCCGGGCTCGACAGATCGCCAAAGCTCTTTGTCGACAGAGCCCACGGACACGTTCAGCCCGACGTCGGTGACCTCGGCGGCCTGCTCCAGCAGCTCCAGGTCGCGCAGGATCAGCGTGCCCTTGGTCAGGATGGAGAACGGGTTGGCGGCGTCGCGCAGCGCGGCCAGGATGCCGGGCATCAGCCGGTAGCGGCCCTCGGCCCGCTGGTAGCAGTCCACGTTCGTGCCCATGGCGATGTGCTCGCCCTGCCACTTCCGGGCGGCCAGCTCCTTGCGCACCAGCTCCGGCGCGTTCACCTTGACCACGATCTTCGAGTCGAAGTCGTGCCCGGCGTCCAGGTCGAGGTAGGTGTGCGTATTCCGGGCGAAACAGTAGGTACACGCATGACTGCATCCCCGGTAGGGTTGATGGTCCAGCGGAACGGCATCCGGGACGCCTCGGGCACCCGGTTGATGATCGACCGGGCCTGGATCTCGTAGAAGGTCATCCCCGGAAGCCGGGCGTGTCGAAGGACCGTCGTCACCGCGCCCCGCTCGAACAGCGCGGGCGCGCTCGCGCGCGCCGCCGGGCCACCCGCCGGGCTGCCGTCCGGCGGGTGCCGCGGCCTGCGCTGGTTCGGCCCGGCTCGTCCGGCGTACAGTTGCAGGTTTTCCCAGCGCATGTTATGCAAGTATAGAATGACAGTTCGATGCTGGTCAAACATCTGTTCGATGATATCCGAGGTGGATCGGGGTAGGACATGATCCCGCGAGGGGCTCTCCCTGGACGGCTGAATGACAACCGTCCGGGATGAGGCTAAAAATCTTGCGTTGGGGGATAGTGATACTTATCCCACCCACGCGCTAGGCGGAGGTGGCGCCATGGCGCTGTCGATGGACGAGCAGCGCATGCTCGCCGAGATCGAGCGTCGGCTCGCCGACGACGATCCCGTGCTGGCTGCCCGGCTGACCGCATTCCGGTTGCCCAGGCTGACCTTCGCGACCCGGTCGCGCGCGGTCCCGCCTGGTGGCATCGCTGCTCATGCTCGTGGTCGTCGGCGTGGTATCGGTGTTCGTCTACGCGCTCATACCGTTCCGCGGCCAGGCCGGCCGGCACGATCGGGGTGCATTCCACCGCCTCGCCCGCCCGACGACGATGTCGGCGTCCAGGCGCCCGGCGCGGCTGAGCAGCCCGCCCGCCGCCTCGACGTCCGCACGGGCCTGGGCCAGGAGCAGCGGGCACCAGCGACCATCGGCGGGCAGGCACCATCGTCGCCACGGCAGGTAAGCGGCGGCTTCGCCGCTCGGCCGCGTCAGCGCGGGCTCACGACTCGCGCCACAGCTGGATCAGGTACTGCTCCAGGTTCTCCAGGTCCTTCCGGGCGCGCTGGAACTCATCGCCCAGCGGATCGCCGTAACGGTCGAACAGCTCGTGGTACAGCCGGACGACCTGCTCCCGGTTCCTGGCGTAGACGCGCACCGCAGTAGTCGCCCACACCGCCGGCCAGCCGCAGCCCGGCGACGGCGGGCCCGACCGAGCCCATGTCGACCGACAGCAGGCCGCGCAGGTAGAGCCTGCCCTTGGCCTCTTCGTCCCAGCCGTCGCCGCAGGGCGTGGGCGCTCCCTGCCATTCCTCGAGGACCAGCTTGACCTGGACGTGCTCCTGCAGGCTTCCCACCCAGAGCTGCTCCCGGTTCAGGCTGACCAGGGCGCCCACCGGCGGCAGCGGGCCGCCGGGCGCGTCCGGGTCAACCCCCGCGTCGTGGATCCGGAACATCCTGCGCTCCGGGAACACGGGGATCTCGAGCCGGAGCAGCCTGTGACTCACCAGCCCCCCACCGCTGCGCTCACCTGCGCCCCCCGACGGCCGACACCACCGACGGCAGAACCGCCGGCGCGCGTGCTCAGCTGCGTGCCTGGTGCCGGTTGCGTCCCTGATGCCCTGAGTCCTGCTATGAATCACAAATGTACCGAGGTGACGTCGGTGCCGCAGGCAATCCCGCATGATCAGTGCTGGCCGCAGGCCGGCAGCTGGCACGCGCGCTGGCGCCCGGCTGGCCTCGCCGCGTCCCGCATGCGCGCGGACGCCGTTGAGTGCGGTGATGCGATCTCACGCCCGGCCGGGGAAATGACCGCGGCTGGCTGGGTATTGATTAGTTGCAGAGCAGCAACAGATGAGGTCCCGACGCTCGCCGAGGTGCGCATGCCCGAGCCCAGCCGCCGCAGGCGGTACCTCATCCTCGCCATCTGCTGCATGAGCCTGCTGATCGTCGGCCTGGACAACACGATCGTCAACGTGGCGCTGCCGTCCATCCGGCGCGAGCTGAACGCCTCGGTATCGGGCCTGCAGTGGACGGTCGCCGCCTACACGCTCGTGCTGGCCTCGCTGCTGATGCTGTCCGGCTCCACCGCGGACCGGATCGGCCGCCGGCGCGTCTTCCAGACCGGCCTGGTGACCTTCACGGCCGGTTCCCTGCTGTGCAGCCTGGCCCCGTCGCTGGGCTGGCTGATCGCGTTCCGGATGGTGCAGGCGGTGGGCGGGTCGATGCTCAACCCGGTGGCGATGTCCATCATCACCAACACGTTCACCGACCGGGCCGAGCGGGCCAGGGCCATCGGCATCTGGGGCGGCGTGGTCGGCATCAGCATGGCCCTGGGCCCGGTGGCTCGGCGGGCGCCCTGGTGACGTCGGTGGGCTGGCGCGGCATCTTCTGGGTCAACGTGCCGATCGGCCTGGCGGCCGTGGTCCTGACCGGCCTGTTCGTGCCCGAGTCGCGCGCGCCGCGGGCCCGCCGGATCGACCCGGTCGGGCCAGCTGCTCGTCATCATCATCCTCGGCTCGCTCACCTACGGGATCATCGAGGGCCCGGGCTCCGGCTGGACGTCCGCGAAGATCATTTTCTTCTTCGCCCTCTCGGCCGCCGCGCTCGTGCTGCTGCTGTGCTACGAGCCGCGCCGCGGCTGAGCCGCTGCTCGACCTGCGGTTCTTCTCCAGCGCGCCGTTCGCCGGCGCGACCGTGATCGCGGTGAGCGCGTTCGCCGCGCTGGGCGGCTTCCTGTTCATCAACACGCTGTACCTGCAGGACGCGCGCGGGTATCTCGCCGCTGCACGCGGGGCTGTACACGCTGCCGATGGCGGTGATGACCGTCATCTTCGGCCCGCTGTCCGGGCGGATCGTCGCCAGCCGGGGAGCCCGGCTGCCGCTGCTGCTGGCCGGGCTGGCGATCACGGTGGGCTGCGCCGCCCTGACCGGGCTGGCCAACGACACCCCCGCTGCCTGGCTGTTCCTGGCCTACGTGATCTTCGGGGTGGGGTTCGGCCTGGTGAACGCGCCGATCACCAACGCCGCGGTGTCCGGCATGCCGATCGCGCAGGCGGGCGTGGCGGCCGGCGTGGCCTCGGCGAGCCGTCAGGCTCGGGCAGTCACTGGGCGTGGCGGTGATCGGCTCGCTCGTCACGTCAGGCATCCACGGCCCGCTGCCGGCCAGCTTCGCCGCGGCGAGCCACGTGGGCTGGTGGATGCTGGCAGGCTGCGGTGCGGCCGTGTTCCTGCTCGGCTTCGTCACCACCGGGCGGTGGGCGCTGGCCACCGCGGCCAGGACGGCCGCGATGCTGCAGCCGGACGAGGCGCGCGACGCCGGTGCGCGCCCCGTAGCCGCGGCCCGCGGTGCCGCGGCGTGCGGTGCCGGGGTCCGGGTGGCCCGGGCTCAGTCGCGGCGCCGTTGCGCGTGCCCGCCCCGGTGGCTGCCCTGCCCCACCCGCCTGCCCGGCCGGCCGGGCGGCGCGGTCGGCGCCAGCCGGGCCGGCCGGGGCAGCCTGATGGCCGGCAGCACCGAGGTGACCGCGTCACTGGCCTCCAGCGCCGCCCGGCGTCGCCCTTCCTCCGCCTGTGCCGCCGCGGCGGCAGCCGCCAGCCGGGCCCGGTGCAGGCGTTCCCGGCGCTGGCGCTCACGTGCGCGGGACCTGGTGACCGCGATGCCGCCGGCCAGCAGCAGGGCGGCTACGGCCAGGGCAGCGACGAGCAGCACGGTCATGCGGTATCCGCAATCAGAGTCAGGGGCCGGCGGGCGAGGTTCATCGTACTCACGCGATAACGCCGCGGTGGGCCAACTGCGCCAGGCTCAGCCGCACGAGTCCCGCCAGCCACACCGGCACGCGGGCCTCGGCCTGCCGCGGACTCGCCGCGCGCGGCCGCCGGGACACGGCCCAGGTCGTGCCCTCGGGGTCTTCTGTCGCGCGGACCGGCGCCCCCACGCGACCGGCGCCAGGCAGGCAGCACAGCGTCGCCGGCGATGGCTCCGCCATAGATTCCTCCTCCGCCTGGCCGGACGCCGCCTGGACACCGCCCGCATCCACAAGGTCCCCGGGATACCACCTGATACGTGAATCGGTCCCGCCGGTTCTCATCCGCCGCGTGCGGCCCTGCGGGTCATGGGGATCTAAGCTCAGAACGTGGTACCGAACTGGGAAACGATCGCGTCGCTGGCCACGGCGGCCGGGACGCTCGTGCTGGCCGTGGCCACGTTCTCCTCGGTCCGCTCGGCCAACCGGACGGCCCGGGCCGCCGAACGCTCGCTGCAGATCGGGCTGCGCCCGCTGCTCATCCAGTCGCGCCGGGACGACCCCGCGCAGAAGATCATGTTCGGCGACGAGCAGTGGGTCAAGATCCCGGGCGGCGCGATGGTGGGCGAGGTCCGCGGCCAGGACGGCCAGGAGGCGATCTACCTGGCCATGTCGCTGCACAACGCGGGCAACGGAGTGGCCGTCATCCACGGCTGGCGGTTCTACCCGGACCGGCTGTCCGGGCCGGACCAGACCCATCCGCCGCCCGAGACGTTCCGGATGCAGGGCCGGGACCTCTACATCCCGGTGAACGACACGGGTTCTGGCAGGCGGCGTACCGTGACCGGGAAGACCCGGAGTACCCGGCGGCGCTGGAGGCCATCAAGGACCGCAGGCCGGTGGGCATCGACCTGCTGTACGGCGACCACGAGGGCGGCCAGCGCGTGATCAGCCGGTTCTCGGTGATGCCCCGCGACGACGATCTCTGGATGCCGTCGGTGATCAGGCACTGGAACATGGACGGCCCGACCCGCGGCCGCACGGGTAGCGGGAACGGGGGTGGCGTGACCGGCTGGACACGAATGCGCGCCAGCGGTCGCGATCGCCGGTTCGGCCCGCCCGCCGTCCAGCTAAGGTGCCGAGGATGGAGCAGATCGCCCCGGCGGAAACGCAGTGGAGCGCGGCCGTCGAGGCGGCCGGCTGGATCGCGGCGGCGCTGGCGCCGTTCGAGGACGGGCCTGGTCGCCTCGGTGATCCCGCGGGGCTTCGCGGCCTACGCCCGGGTGCTCAACCCGGTCCGCGCCGCCCTGGGCAAGGGCACCCGGCCGGTGCGCTGGAGCGAGATCGCGCAGTGGAGCGGCGTCCCGCTGCACCCGGACTCGCAGTTCCACTCGATCGCGCTGCCCGCCCGCCCGGCCGGCCGGGCCGCCGCCCTGGAACGGCCAGGGCCCCGAGCGCGGCAGCCTGGACCTGGCCGACGCGGAGACGCTCATCGAGCTGCTCGCGGCCGCACACGAGCACGCCAGGAAGCTGCCTGTTCTGCCTGTGGGACGGCTGGGGCTGGGACACCGCGATGTACGTCGCGCTGCCGGGCGAGCCGCCGATTCCCGCTCCCCGACCCGGTGCCGCCCGAGGTCAGGTACGGCCCCCGGGTCCGGCTGCCCGGCCGCGACTACCTGCTCTACACCGGCCCGATCGACGCGGCGCTCGCGTTCGCCGGCTCCCCGGGCCAGACGCCGAACCTGTGGTGGCCCGCCGACCGCGCCTGGTGCGTGGCCTCGGAAGTCGACCTGTGCTGGAGCTACGTCGGCGGCCCGGCGGAGCTGATCGGCGAGCTGACTCGCGGATCCGCGGCTGGAGGCGCTGCCCGCCGTGACCGAGCATCTCCACTCGTGGGTGGAGGAATACGTCATCCGGGACGCCGAACGGGCCGCGGCCGGTCTCGTCGCCACCGGCAAGGCCGGCATCGAGACCGCGGGCGGGACGATCCGGGCGACGCTGCGCGGGCCCGGCAGGCTGGGCCGCGACGGCTCGCTGCGGATCCAGAGCGAGGGCCGCGGCGGGGTCGGCTCCCGGGCCGAGCACCGGCTGGCCGAGTCCGGCCAGGACGAGCTGCGCGCCGAGATCGCCGGCTACCTGGCGATGGCGATCACCGGGCTGGTCGAGGACTAGGACGTCAGCGACGATCCAGGCGTTGTCCGGCCGCGGAGGACGAGCCGATAGCGAAGCTATCGGCTCCGGTCGCCGGAATGGGATGTCCCTGGGCCTGCCGCTTCGTGCGCCGGTCGTCGTCTCGGTGCCGAGCCGCGCCGCAGGAGACCCAGGGAATACCGGTAGGGTCAGAACTGCGTGTTCTCCAGCCAGTGCGTGAACAGCGCTTGATCGCCGAGCACCGCGACCCCCGGTTCGACGGCCGGCAGCCTGCGCAGCAGCACCAGCAGCAGCTTGACGGCCGGCCCGCGCACGGCGACATCGGCCCTGGCGTGTCCGGCCCGGACGGCGATCCCGGCCGGCGTCCGGGTGATCAGCCATTCGCCCGCGCCGTCCAGCCCTTCATCGGTGGCGTGCAGGTGCAGGGTCTGGCCCTCGCCGCGCAACTGGTCCGGCGGCTCGTCCGGATCCTCGGCGAGGAGCCAGAGCCACTCGTCGATCCCGTCCGCGGCGAGATCGGGAGCGATCACGCACCTCACGGCCGACAGCGAGTTCCGCGTCCGCGCTGTGGACGGCCGTCTCGTGCGCCATCCGCCGGGCCCAGAAGCCGGCCGGGCGCATCCCGGTGAACGTCCACACCGGCTCGGCGCCGCCCGCGCCTGACCGCGTCGATGAGCCGGGACGCGCCCGAGTTCAGCCAGTCAGGCCGCTCCGCCGGGTCGTCCGGCAGCCTGCCGTCCGGCACGTCACGGAACGGGATGAATTCCGCCGACCGGCGGGCGACGATCTCGGCCGCCCACCGCTGGGCGCGCCCGACGTGCGTGGCCAGCTGCCGCAGCGTCCATTCGGGGCAGGTCGGGATGGGCTGGGCATCGTCCTCGTCGGAGACGATGCCGGCCAGCCTGGCGGTGGACTCGCGGATGCCCGCGTAGAAGCGTTCTTCGCTGATCACGTGCTCGCGCCCGCCGCGGCCGCGCCGGTCAGCGCCCGCAGCCGCAGCCGCCGCCGCAGCAGCCGCCCGCGCCCCCGCCGGCCGGGCTGCCGGATGCGGCGGCCCGGCCGCCGACCGCGACGGTGGACAGCAGCTTTACCGTGTCGTCGTGGCCCTGCGGGCAGTGGCAGGGATCGGCGGACTCGCTCATCGGCCGGGTCAGCTCGAAGGTGTCACCGCAGGCCCGGCAGCGGTACTCATAGCGCGGCATGCCCGCAGCATATGTCAGGCTGGCTAAGCCGCACGGGTTACCGGGACAGATGGGCGGCGGGAGCGTAGGCGGCGCGCAGCCGGTGCTGCGCGGCCGGCCCGGCGTGCGCCTGGTCGAGGCCGAGCAGCGCGGCCCCGGCGATGGGCGGCACGTCGATGATCCGTATGACCGCGCGGGGCGCGGCGGCGGCCAGCCTGGCTCGATGTCTCCGGTGAGCAGCGGATCCCGGGCGGTGAGCAGGCCGCCGCCGAGCACTACCGGGGTGGCCAGGCCGGTCATCGACAGCCGGCGCATCGCGGTGAGGACCATCAGGCAGATCTCCGTCGGCCTGCCGGTGGACCAGGTTCCGGGCCACGCGGTCGCCTTGCTGCGCGGAGGCCAGCAGGACCGGCGCCAGGGCCAGCAGGCCGTCCTCGCCGATCTCGCCCCGGTGCACGCGCAGCGTGACGTCCTGCACGGTCCCGGCGCCGAAGTGACCGGCCACGGCCTCGCGCAGCGCGGTCGGCTCGCCGCGCCCGTCCTCGGCCCTGATCGCGTGCCACAGGGCGGCGAGGCCCAGGCCGTAGCCGCCGCCCCAGTCGCCGCTGATATCGCCGAGCGCGAGATAGCGGGTGGTCCGCCCGTCCGGCGCCAGCCCCACGCAGTTGATGCCGGCCCCGCAGGTGACGGCCACCCCCCAGTGGCTGTCGGCGTCCGGCGGCTCGCCCGGCCCGGCGGCAGGCCCGCGCGCAGCACGGCGAACGTGTCGTTGACCACCGAGGTGGTCCGGCTCCAGCCCTGCGCCTGCAGGGCCGCGCGGAACTCCTCTTCCTCCTCGGGCAGGTCGGCGTTGGCCACGCAGGCGGACAGTGTGCGCGGCGACCGGGAAGCCTGCGCCGGGGAGTCCGGGCCGCGTGCCCAGGGCCGCCTGGCCCGCGGCCCGTTCCACCAGCCCGCCGAGCGCCCGAGGGTCTCGGCCATGCCGTCGCTCTGCGCGTCCATGCCCGGCCCGCGGATGCTGGCCAGCAGCGAACCGTCGGCGCCGACCAGCGCGACGTCGGTCTTGCTGTTCCCGCCGTCCACTGCGAGAACGGCGGGCACCCGCCGGCGGCCGCCTCGTGTGCGCCGGGCTCACCCCAGGCCCGCCCGGGCCGCCGGGCGGGTCAATCCGCGCCGCCGCCCAGGGCAGGTACCGGGCGTTCTCGGCGAGCAGCAGGTCGGTGAGCCCGCGGGCCATATCGCACTGGCCGATCAGCGGGTGGGCGAGCATGGCGGCCTCCACCCGCTCCCGGCCGCCGCGCAGCGCCGCGTCGACCGCCAGCTCCTCGTACGCGCTGACGTGGGCGATCAGGCCGCGCTGCAGCGGCTCGACCGGGTCGGCGGGCAGCGGGACCGCGCCGCCGGCGCCGACGCTCGCCGGCACCTCGATCACCGCGTCGTCGGGCAGGAACGGCAGCGTGCCCGCGTTGCGCACGTTGACCACCTGGGTGTCGCCGGTGTCCAGGGTCAGCGAGGCGATCAGCGCGACGGCCGCCTCGGAGTAGAACGCGCCGCCGCGCTGGCCCAGCAGCTCCGGCTTGCGGTCCAGCGCCGGGTCGGCGTACATGGCGAGCAGTTCGCGCTCGATCTCGGCGACCTGCTCGGCGCGGGTGGCGGCGCCCCGCTCCTCCTCGACCACCTCGTCGTGGCAGTAGAAGTAGCGCAGGTAGTACGACGGCACCGAGCCGAGCTGCAGCATCGACCTCGGCTGGCAGCTCGATGTCCGTCGGCGATCTCTTCGGACCGCGGTGGCCAGCAGGTCGGGCAGCCGGTCCTTGCCGTCCACCAGGACGGCGCGCTCCCAGGTGAGGTGGTTCAGGCCGACGTGGTCGAGCGGCACCCGCTCGGGCGGGACGCCGAGCATCGCGGCGAACTTGCGCTGGAACCCGATCGCCACGTTGCACAGCCCGACGGCCCGGTGCCCGGCGTCGAGCAGGGCGCGGGTGACGATGCCGACCGGGTTGGTGAAGTCGATGATCCAGGCCGAGGCGTCAGCCCGGCGCCGTGCGCGCTCGGCGATGTCGAGCACCACCGGGACGGTGCGCAGCGCCTTGGCGAGCCCGCCGGCCCCGGTCGTCTCCTGGCCGATGCAGCCGCATTCCAGCGGCCAGGTCTCGTCCCGCTGCCGCGCCGCCTGCCCGCCGACCCGCAGCTGGAGCAGGACCGCGCCCGCGCCGTCCAGGCCCTCGTCCAGGTCGGTGGTCCAGCGGACCTGGCCGGGGTGGCCGAGCGCCGCCATGATCCGGGCGGAGAACGGGCCGACCACCGACAGCCGGCCTTCGTCCGGGTCGACCAGCATGAGCTCGGTGATGCTGACCTGGCCCGCCAGCCGGGCCATGCCGTCGACAAGTTCTGGGGTGTAGGTGGATCCGCCGCCGATGACCGCGATCTTCATCCGAACGCCTTCGTGAGAGTGTCGGCTGTGGCGACGTGGCAGGCCGCCTGGTGGTCGGGAAGGAGTTCCCGCAGCTGGGGTGTGACCTGGTGGCACTCGTCGATCGCCAGCGGGCAGCGCCAGCGGAACCGGCAGCCGGGCGGCGGGGTCGATCACCTTCGGCGGCTCGCCCCGGTCGGTCTCGGCGCCGACGTTCAGCGGGGCCCGCGGGTCGGGGACCGCTGACAGCAGCAGCTGGGTGTAGGGGTGCCGGGGCTGGGCGAGCACGTCCTCGACCGGGCCGGACTCGGCGATCTGCCCGGCGTACATGACGACCAGCCGGTCGGCCACGTAACGGGCGCTGGCGATGTCGTGGGTGATGTAGAGGATGGACACGCCCTGGTTGTCCCGCAGCCCGGCCATCAGGTTGAGCAGCCCGATGCGGATGGACACGTCCAGCATGGACACCGGCTCGTCGGCCAGGATCAGCTTCGGCCGCAGCGCCAGCGCCTGGGCGAAGCCGAGCCGCTGGCGCTGCCCGCCGCTCAGCTCGTGCGGGTAGCGCTGCAGCACCTCGGCGGCGGGGGTCAGCCCGACCGCCTCCAGCGCCCGCACCGCCTCCTGCTGACGCTGCCGCGCGCTGAGCTCCGGCCGGTGCAGCTTGAGCGCGCGCAGCAGGCCGTGCGAGGCGCGGAACACCGGGTTGAGCGAGGCGAACGGGTCCTGGAAGACCATCGGCACCTCGCTCCGGTACCGCAGCAGGTCGCGGCGGGACCTGATAGACGACAGCGGCCGGCCCTGGAAGTAGATCTCGCCGCTGGTCGGCCTGTAGATCTTGGCGAGCAGCCGGGCGATGGTGCTCTTGCCGCTGCCGCTCTCGCCGGCCAGCGCGACGATCTCGCGCTAGCCGATGGAGGTTCACGTCGTCGACCGCGTGCAGGGTGTGCCGGGAGAGGGCGTTACCGATCTTGAAGTGCCTGCTCAGCCCCTCGGTCCGCGCGAGCAGCGGCTGCAGGCCGCCGGGGTGTCGGCTCAGACGCCGGCCTGGTCGCCTCTCGGCCTCCTCGGCGTACAGCAGGCACCGCACCAGCACGTCCTTCCCCTGGTACAGATCCGGGTCGACTGGCCTGGCAGGCGTCCATCACCTTCGGGCAGCGCGGCGCGAACCAGCAGCCCTGCTGGGGCCGGGACAGGTCCGGCGGCCTGCCGGGGATGCCGGTCAGCGGGACCTGCTCGCCCCGGATGGACGGGAAGGCGTCCATCAGCCCGATGCTGTAGGGATGCCGCGGGGTGGTCGAAGACCTGCCGGGTGGCGCCCTACTCGGCCACCTGGCCCGCGTACATGACCATGAGCCGCTCGGAGAAGTGGCTGACCAGCGACATGTCGTGGGTCACGAAGATGACCGCGAAGTCCAGCTCTTCCTGCAGCTTCTTGATATGCACCATCAGCGAGCGCTGCGCGACCACGTCGAGCGCCGACGTGGGCTCGTCCATGATCACCAGATCCGGGGTGAACAGCAGCGCCATGGCGATCATGGACCGCTGCCGCATGCCGCCGGAGAGCTGGTGCGGGTAGCTCTTCAGGTGCACCGGGTCGATGCCGACCATCCGCAGCACCTCGGCCGACCGTCCGGCGATCTCCTCGTCCGAGGTCACCCCGTGCGCCCGCATCGCGTCCCTGAACTGGGACCCGATCGACTTGACCGGGTTGAGCGCGTTCATCGCGCTCTGCATGACCACCGACAGGTCCCGCCAGCGCACGGCCATCAGCTCCTTGTCGGTCAGGCCCACCATGTTCGTGCCCTTGAACGCCACGCTGCCGCCGGTGATCCCGGCGGGCGGGGCGAGCAGCTGGGCGATGGCGAACAGCAGGGTGGACTTCCCGCAGCCGGACTCGCCGACGATGCCGAGGAACTCGCCGGGGTACAGGTCGAAGCTGACCCTGTCCACCGCGGCGACCGCACCGCTGTCCATCGCGTACTGACGGACAGGCCGGCACCGAGAGGATCGGGCCCGTGCCGCCGGGCGCGAGTCCGGCGAGCGGGGGTCGACGTCAGCGCGCACGCTGGCCACGGGCCCTCCTCACCGGCCGCAGCGCCGGGTTGCCGATCTCGTCGAAGGCGTAGTTGAGCAGGGCGAACGCGGCGCCCAGCAGCGGCGATGCAGGCGCCGGGCACGATCGCCCACAACGGCTGCCCGGTCTGCAGCGCGGCGTTGTTCTCCGCCCAGTACAGCATCGTGCCCCAGCTCTGCGTGTTGGGGTCGCCCAGGCCGATGAACTGCAGGCTGGAGGCGAACAGCACCGCATACAGCGCGTTGGTCAGGAAGCTGGCCACGATCAGCGAGGTCATCGTGGGGATGACCTCCACCATGATGATGTAGAAGCGGCGCTCGCCGCGCACCCGGGCCGCCTCCAGGAAGTCCCGGTTGCGCAGCGAGAGGGCCTGCGACCGCAGCTGGCGCGCGGTGTAGGACCAGCTGGTGACGGTGATCACCAGGATCAGCACCACCGTGCTCCCGCCGTGCAGGTAGCCGGCGATCACGATCAGCAGCGGGAACAGCGGGATGACCAGCAGCACGTCGGTGACCACGCTGAGCGACGCCGTCCCACAGGCCGCCGAGGTAGGCGGCGGCCACGCCGATCAGGACCGCGATCGCGGTCGCGCCCAGGCCGATCGCGAACGCGAGGATCATCACGTTCCTGGTGCCCCAGATCACCTGCGCGAACATGTCCTGCCCGTAGGCGGTGGTGCCGAGCAGGTGGGCGGACGACGGACCCAGCCGCGGGGCGTAGGCATCCGCGCTCGGGCTGTCCTTGGCGATCAGGCCGGGGAAGAGCGCGACGAAGATGAAGATCGCCAGCAGCATCGCGCCGACGGTGGCCTTGTGGTTCAGGCGGACCGCACGGCCCATCCGCGCGAGCCCGTGGCTGCCGGGCAGCCGGGACCGGGGGGCGCCGACGGTGCCCGGCTCCTGGCCTGGCTGGCCGAGCGTGGTGGAGACGCCCGACAACGGCATCGACATGGCTACCCCGCCGCCCTGGTCCGCGGATCGAGCAGCGCGGTGGCGATGTCGGCGAGCAGGATCGCCACCAGCACCGCCACCGTGATGAGCAGGAACAGGGCCTGCATCAGCGGGTAGTCTTCACCCTGCACCGCCTGCAGCAGCATGTAGCCGACCCCGGGGTAGTTGAACACGTACTCGATCAGGATGGCCCCGCTGACCACGAATCCCAGCGACATGGCGAAGCCGGTGAGGTTCGGCAGGATCGCGTTGCGCGCCGCGTAGTCGACCATGATCCGCCGTCCGGGCAGCCCCTTGGCCCGGGCCATCCGCACGTAGTCCTCGGCCAGGGTAGTGATCATCGTGTTCCGCATGGTCAGGATCCACGTGCCGATCGTGGTGATCAGGAGCGCGGCGGCGGGCAGGATCGCGTGCGAGAGCACGTCCCCGATGTAGCCCAGCGAGAACGAGGGGGTGTCGGCCGAGACGTAGTAGCCGCCCTGATAGGGCAGCCAGTGCAGGGTGATCCCGAAGATCAGCACGAGCATCATGCCCATCCAGAAGTACGGGATCGCCGAGGTGATCACGAATACCGGCGGCACGACGCTGTCCAGCTTCCCGCCCCGGCGCCAGGCGGAGACGATGCCGAGCCCGGTGCCGAGCGCGAAGGCCAGCACCGTGGTCACGCCCACCAGGCCCACCGTCCACCAGATCGCGCCGCTGATGACCGACCTGACCGTCTGCGGGTAGAAGGTCAGCGATATCCCGAAGTTGCCCGTCAGTACCTGGTGCAGGTAGGCGAAGTACTGCGCGAGCAGGCCCTGGTGGCTGTTGAGCCCGAACAGGGCGTCCAGGGCCTTCAGCGTCTGCGGGGTGATCTCGCCGTGGAACTTCGACAGCATCGCCTCCGCCGGGTTCCCCGGCATGAGGTGCGGGAGCAGGAAGTTAATGGTCAGCGCGGCCCACAGCGTGAACAGGAAGAAGGCGAGGCGGCGCAGCGCGAACCTCATGCCCGTCTCCTGGTCGTCATGGTCTGCTCCTTACCGGGCTATCCGGAACGGAGTGGTGCGTGCCCGGGGGCGCCCCCGGGCACGCACCGTGGTCACTTCGCCCGCAGGTGCAGCAGCACCTGCTCCGCGTCCGGGTACTGGTACGCGGCCAGGCTGGGCGTAGGGATCGCTGGGAGTGGGCCATCCGGTGAGGTTGGAGGTGTCGTACTGGAACCAGTCCACCGATTCCACGACCGGGATGATGGGCACCTGGGTCAGCATCACCTGCTCCAGCTGGTTGACGATCGCGTGCTGCTCGGACACGCTGGTGGTGGTGGCGTAGTAGTGGATCAGCTGGTCGGTCGCCGGGTTGCTGTAGCGCTCCCAGTTGCTGGCCGCCGTCTTGCCGATCGGGGCCGTGTTGGCCGAGTCCAGCCAGCCCCTGAGCTCGTAGTAGGGCCCTGGGCCGAAGGTCAGCTGGTCGTAGTAGCCGAGCTGGAACTTGCCGCTGAACAGGTCGTTCTGGACGGTGGTGTTCGACAGGTTGGCGGGCGTTATCTGGATGCCGACGGCCTTGAGGTCCTGCTGGATCACCTGCATCGAGGCGACCCAGTCGGAATAGTCGCCGACGTTGATCACGGTGAAGGAGAGCTTCTGGCCCTCGGAGTTCGCCATGACGCCGCCGGAGCCCATGTTGTAGCCGGCCTGGGCCAGTAGCTGCTTGGCCTTCGTCGGGTTGTAGGCGTAGTCGTACGTTGCTGGCCTCCGCGCCGTTGAGCCAGCTGCTGAAGGTCGGCGTGACGATGTCGGCCTGGTTGGCCGGCGGTTCGTAACCGGACTCGCCGATCTCGGAGACCTGGGGCCGGTCGATCGCGTACGACATGGCCTGGCGGACCTTGACGTTGGCCAGGAGCGGGTTCGTCAGGTTCGGGATCAGCGAGACGTCCGTGGTCGGCGGGAACCAGTAGTGGAAGTCGGGTTCTTGGCGGTGTAGAAGGTCTTGATGTCCGGGATGTACTGGCCATCCCCACTGCGCCTGGCCGGTCGCCAGCTGGTCGTTGGCCGTGTTGTTGGAGGTGAACGCCGGGTATTCGATCTTGCTGATGTGCGGCTCGCCTGGCTGCCAGTAGTGCGGGTTGGCCGTGTAGGTGATGTTCTGGCTGGTGCACGGGCTCACCTCGTACGGGCCGGTGCCGACCGGGTTGGCTGTCCGCGTAGGCGACCGGGTTGCAGATCTTCGACCAGATGTGCTCGGGCACGATCGGGGTCTGGTCGGCGACGTAGTAGAAGTCGGGCACCGCCGTCTGCTTGAAGGTCATCGTGACCTGATCGGAGCCCGTCTGGGTGACGCTGGACAGGACCGACCACACCCCGGTCAGGTCCAGCGCGGAGTACTTCTTGATCAGGTCGAACGTGTACACCACGTCGGCCGGGCCCATCGGCGTCCCGTTGCTGAACTTGACGCCCTTGCGGATCGTAAACATGATCGACTTGTTACCGGATGCCCACTTCCAGGACGTGGCGAGCATGGGCGTGGTCTTGCCGTTCTGCAGCGGGTTGACGTACACCAGCGGCTCGTAGACGAACCCCACGGTCAGCAGGGTGTCCGAGCCGTTGAACGGGTTGAACCCGCAGGTCCACAGGGCGCCGGTCTCGTTGGAGATGGTCACCGTGCCCTTGGCCCCGCTGCTGCTGCTGCTGTTGCTGTTGCCGGAGCCGGAGCCGCAGGCCGCCGCGAGCAGGCTGAGCCGGCCGCGATGATGACTCCGAGCATGCCCAGTGGCGTCTCTTGCGCAATAGCCTGTCTCATGGCATTAATCCTTTGTTGTGTGTGCGTTGCTGCGCGCCCGGTCGGGTTGCGTCGCCTGCCGTCCAGGTGCGCCGTCAGGGTGCCGAGCCGGTCCCTGCGCCGCCTCCACGGCCAGCGCGACCGCGCCGATCAGGGGCGCGTCGAACGGGAAGTCGGCCAGCACGAGCTCGGGCGGGAACGGCACGCCCGCCCGCAGCGCCCGCTCCAGGCCGGGACGGAGGCGTTCCCAGGAGCCCGTCATTCCGCCGCCTACGGCGATCCGCACCGGGTCGATGCAGATCGCCAGGTTAACTAGGTGAAAGGAGAGCTCCGCGACGAACTCGTCGATTACGTCGTCCAGCGCCTGATTGTCCGCGCTGGCCTCGAAACACCTCCGCGGCGGTGAGCTCCCGTCCGGAGCCGACGGCGCTGGTGCCCCGCTTGGCGCAGCGCCCTGGCGCTGACCATCCACTCCAGCGGGACCCGGTCGTCCAGCGCCAGCCCGACGTCGCTGACGGCGCGTAGGTTGTAGCCGATCTCGCCGGACGCGCCGTGCCGGCCCACGAGGACCTGGCCGCCGGTCACGATCGCGGCGGAGAGGCCGGTGCCGAGGTTCAGGTAGATGGCTGGGTCGCAGCCCCCCAGTGCCCCCCAGGTGGCCTCGGCGCTGAGCGGCCGCCTTGGCGTCGGTGGCCATCCGCGATCTCCGCGCCGGGGAAGGCGGCGCGCAGTTCGCGGCCGAGGGCGAGGGCATCCCAGCCCGGCGATGGCCGGGGCAAGCTCAACGCGGTCCTCGAACGGTATGCCGAACGTGGAGACCCCGACCGCCGCCAGGTGCCGGTCGTCTGCGCCTGTCGAGGAGGTCTCTGGCGGCGCGGACGCCGCGGTCGAAGGCCGCGCGTGCGCCGAGCTCACCCGCGCTGTCCACCGTGGCAGAGGCCAGCCTGCGGCCGCCGGGATCGGCCAGGGCAACCGCGATCTTGGTGCCGCCGAAGTCGATCCCGAGCAGGACAGTGGTGATGCTCATGCTGTGATGATTCCTCCGTGAATGAGATAGTTAGGACAGTATCCAAACTATGTCTCGCCGACAAGGAATCCCGCTGACCGGCGGGGCCGGTGAGCCCTCGGCGCGGGCGGGCCGGGGTCGCGGCTCACGCGGTGCTGGTCCCTTCCGAAGTTAGTTAGGACAGTATCCTAACTAACTCTGCGGTACAAGGATGCGAATTGACTAATCCTCATGTCATGCTCAGGGGGACGAGAGATCATGGAGCGGGAGGTGGCCGTGACCGCACTATCATCCGGCCCGTCCGGCACCGCGTTGCTGAGCTGCCGGACGGTCCCGGACCCTGTGCGGCCGTCCGGGAGCGGCCGGCCGCGGCGGCGCGGGCGGCGGCATTTCGGCCGCGGCGCGGCCTCCGCTGATCCGTGCCATGAACGAGCAGTTGCTGCTCGAGCACATCCGCATCCTCGGCCCGTGCTCGCGCGCCGAGCTGGCCCGGGCCTCCGGGCTGTCCAAGCCGACCGTGTCGCTGGCGCTGGGGAACATCGAGCGGGCGGGACTGGTGCAGGCGGCCGGGCAGCGCACCGGGGTGCCCGGCCGGTCCGCCGTTGCTGTACGAGATCCGGCCCGACGCCGGGCTGGTGCTCGGCCTCGACATCGGGCACGAGTACGTCAGGGGCGCGCTCGCCGACCTGGCCGGGGAAATCCGGGCCCGATCCACGCTGCGCGCCCGCGCCACCAGCGTCCGCGGCCGGGTGGCCGAGCTGGTCCGGCTCGGCGACATCCTGTGCAACGAGGCCGGGGTCACCCGGTCGGCCATCACCCAGACCGTCATCGGCAGCCCGGGCGTCTACGACCCCAGCAGGAACTCCATGGCGCTGACCGGCGGGCTGGCCGGCTGGGACCGGCCTGCCGCGCTGGCCGGCCTGCGGGCGGCGTTCGGCGAGCTCGGTGGTGATCGAGAACGACGTGGACGCCGAGGCGCATGGCCGAGCGTGCGCTCGGCCACGGCCGGAACGTCGGACGACTTCGCCTTCGTGCACGTCGGCACCGGCATCGGCATGGGTCTGGTGCTCGGCGGCCAGCTGCGCCGCGGCGTGCACGGGGTGGCCGGGGAGATCGCCTTCATGCCGCTGTCGGAGGGCTCGGGCGCCGACGAGAGCGACGCCCGCAAGCGCGGCGAGCTTGAGGCCGCCGCCGCGGCCGCCGCGGTGGTCCGGGCCGCCCGCAAGGCCGGCATCCGCGGGCCGGTCACCGCCCGCCGGGTCTTCGACGCCGCGGCCAGGGGCGACGAGCGCGCCGCGGGGGTGGTCGCCGAGGAGGCGCGGCTGGTGGCGAAGGCGATCTGCGCGGTGATCACCGTCGTGGACCCCGAGCTGATCGTCCTGGGCGGCGGCATCGGCCAGGCGCCCGGCTTCGCGGACGCGGTCAGCGGCCAGCTGCAGACCCTGGCCCCGGTCCGGCCGACCGTCCGGGTCAGCGCGCTCGGCTCGGACGCCGTGGTGGACGGCTGCCTGGCGGCCGGCAGCGACCTGGCCTGGAAGCAGCTGATGGCCGCCCTGCCCACCGCCCCGCCCGCCTAGCCCGGGTCGCCGCTGCCTGCCTGCCTGCCTGCCTGCCTGCCTGCCTCCGCCTGCCTGCCTGCCTGCCTGCCTGCCGCGCGGGCTGGGCGCTCACGCCGTTGCCACTCCGCCCACGTTTCGACCGTAAAACCGCGGACAAACCGGCATAAACTGGCCTGAAACGGGACAAAATCGAAGATGATCAAGGAATCTGTACCCCGGGCGGTGGGCCAGGGGCCTTGACGGCTGCGACGGATTCTGGTCGGGTGGTTTGGAAACTATACAAACTAACTAATACAGTCCGGGGCGGTGCGGTCGCGCCGGGTGCGGCGGCCAGCAGGGCGGGGGTGAGCGATCGCGGCGATGGGGCCGCGGGGAGGAGCGCGGCGGTGCGAGTCACGAGACGAGCCTCCCGGGCCCGGGTCGCAGTCTGGTCTTCCGCCCGGGTCGCGGTTGCAGTCCGGTCCGTCCGTCAGGGACTGGTCGCGGCCTGGTCCGTCCTGCGGAGGAGGGTCGCGGCCCGGGCCGCCCTGGCAGTGGCCGTAGCCGTGGCGATGCTGTCCGGCATGCCCGCGCAGGCGGCACCCGTCGGCCGGGCCAGCGTGATCGGCCCGGGCGGAGCCGGCGGTGGCCGGCGCGGGCGCGGCCAGCGTCGGCGTGGCCGCCACGGGCCGGGGGAGTGCGGCCGGTACTGCCCAGCCGGCCGCCGCTCGCCGGCCAGCGGCGACTCGGCCGGCCCGGGCCGCGCGACCACGGCCCTGATCGCCCGGGCCGACGCGGCCCTGGCGTCGCCGTCGGACACCGGGGCCAGCGACGTGGTCAACCTGGGCGCGGGCGGCTGGCGGGTGGCCAGCAGCGCGACCGCCGGCGCAGTCCGGGGCCGTGATCTCCGAGCCGGGATTCAACGCCGGCTCCTGGCTGCGGGTGACCAACGACAGACGCCGGGGCTCCCGGCACCGAGATCGAGGCGCTGCTGCAGAACCACGTCTGCCCGGGCGACCCTCGGTTGCGCGTGAACCAGCGCAGCGACAGCCGGGACAGCGTCTTCTACGCCGCCAACATGAAGAAGTGCTACGGCTACATGAACCGGATCGGCCCGGTCACCGTGCCGCGGTTCGCCGTGCCGTGGTGGTGGCGCACCGACTTCCGGCTGCGGCCGCGGGCGGGCCGCCGGGCCGAGCTCATCGTCAACGGCGTCGTCGGCGCGGCCGCGGTATGGGTCAACGGGCACCGGCTGGCCACCCCGGCCACGGTCACCGGTGCCTACACCCGGTTCGCGTTCGACGTCACCGGGCTGCTGCGGCACAGGGCGAACACCGTGGCCATCGAGGTCCAGCCGAACAATCCGGACAAGATGTTCACGCTCGACGACGTGGACTGGAACCAGATCCCGCCGGACAACAACACCGGCATCCAGTTCCCCGTCCAGCTGCAGGTGGCCGGCCCGCTCGCCGACGGCAACGCGCACGTGATCGAGCACAACGCGCCCGGGCTGGCCAGCTCGGCGCTGACCGTGCGGGCCGACATCACCAACTCGGCCGGCACCGCCTCGAACGGCCGGTTCGGCGCCGCGATCGTCGCGCCCGGTCGCGCCGGGCCGGTCGCCGTGGTCAGCCGGGCGGTGACCATTCCCGCGCACGCCACGCGGACCGTGACCCTGCGGCCGGCCAGCTATCCCGCGCTGCGGATCGACCGCCCCCGGGTGTGGTGGCCGTACCAGATGGGCGGCCAGCCGCTGTACACCCTGGTGACCTGGATCTCCCGTAACGGCCGGGTGCTGAACTCGACGCACGAGCAGTTCGGCATCAGGACGGTGACCTCCTACCTGACCGGCAAGTCCCCGGCCGCCCCGGCGGGCGCGCGGGTGTTCACCATCAACGGCAGGCGGTTCATCGTGCGCGGCGGCGGGTTCTCGCCCAACCTGTTCCTGCACTACTCGGCGGCGGACATCGCCCGCCAGGTCGTGCTGCTGCGCAACCTCGGCGTCAACACCCTCCGGCTGGAGGGCCACCTGATGCCGGACGACTTCTTCACCCAGATGGACCGGGCCGGAATCCTGGTCAACGCGGGATACCAGTGCTGCGACGCGCTGGCAGCTGCCCTACAGACGGGCAAGGCGTGACCAAGGCGGACTACCGGCTGCTGCAGCTGTCCGCGCTCACCCTGGGCCAGCGGCTGCGCAACCACCCCAGCGTGGACAGCTTCCAGTGGAGCGACAACGCGCCGATCCCGCGAGCAGGAGAAGGTCTCGCTGCGCGGGTTCCGCGCAGGCCGACTTCGACGACCCGCTCATCTCCTCCGCCGAGTACAACAGCAGCCCCATCCTCGGCCCGTCGGGGGAGAAGGAGGGCCCCTACGACTGGGTGCCGCCCAGCTACTGGTACGACACCACCCACTACCAGCCGCCGGCGACCCGACCAGGACCAACGTCGGCGGCGCCTGGGCCTACGACAGCGAGCAGAGCGCCGGTGACACGGTCCCGACGCTGTACTCGATCCAGCGCTTCATGTCCCCGCACGAGCAGGCCGAGCTGTGGAAGAACCCGGACTACAACCAGTACCACGCCAACTACGAGCCGGGCCACCACGGCTACTCGTTCGGCACGCTGTTCAACTTCGACCAGGCGCTGGCCCAGCGGTACGGCCCGTGGCCGGGCCTGGGCAGGCTACGTCGAGAAGGCGCAGCTGCAGGACTACGAGGACACCCGGGCCCAGTTCGAGGCCTACATCGCCCACTCGACGAGCAAGCCGACCCCGTCCACCGGGACGATCTACTGGCAGGTCAACAAGGGCTGGCCGAGCCTGCTGTGGAACCTGTACAACAGCGACGGCGACCAGGCCGGCAGCCTACTTCGGCGCGCAGGAGGCCAACCGGAGCCTGCACGCGCTCTACGCCCTGGACAGCCAGGACGTCGGCGGTGGACAACCTGACCGGCTCCCGGCAGGCCGGGCTGTCCGCTGGAGGCCAGGGTGTACAGCCTGGCCGGGCGGCTGCTGGAAGACCAGCGGTCCGGGCCGCTCGACGCTGGCCAGCCAGCAGGTCGCCAGCAACGTGCTCAGGCCGAGGGTGCCGCGCGCGCCACCCCGCCGCGCACCCGGCCAGCGTCTACTTCGTCGAGCTGCTGCTGCGCGCGGCACGGCGCCGTGCTGGACAACAACGTCTACTGGCTGTCCACCCAGCCCGACGTGGTCGAACTGGCGCAGGACCCTGGGTAACCCGCAGGCCACGATGACCTCCTACGCGAACCTGCGCGCGCTGAACTCGCTGCCCGGCGGCGGCCGTCCAGGCCCGGGCGGTCACCTCGCGGCGGCGCGGGCCGGACGGCGCCGACCTGGTGACCAGGGTGACGATCACGAACACGCTCGGCCGCCCCGACGGCCGCCCTGTTCCTGCGCGCCGACGTCCTGCGCGGCACCCGCCGCGGCGGCGTGCGGCCGGGCGACAGCGAGCTGCAGTCCTCGACCTGGAACGGCAACGACATCACGCTGTGGCCCGGGCGAGTCGCAGACGCTGACGGTCAGCTACGACTCGGCCAGCCTGCGCGGCGCCAGCCCGGTGATCAGCCTGTCCGGCTGGAACGTGGCCGCCGCCACCATCGCCGCCCCGGTGCCATGAGCACCGGCCGCCCGCCGCCCGCCCCAGTCCCGTCCCGGTGACCGCCGGCCGGCCGCTGCCCGCCCGATGGCCGCCGGGGCGACCGGGGGCCTGACCGCCCAGAAGGGAGCACTCTCCGTGAGATTCCGCCATCCCCGTCCCCGTGCCGTCGCCCTGGCCGGGGCCGCCGCCCTGGCCGTCTCGGCCTGGGCGGGCAGCCGCGGCGTCGGCCGCGCCGTCCGGCCGCGCGGCCGTCCCGGCCGCGGCCCCGATTCCCGCGCAGGTGTACGCGCCCTACTTCGAGGCGTACCTGCCCAGCAGCATTTCCCAGGTCGCCAGGCAGTCCGGGGCGCGCTATCTCACGCTCGCGTTCATCCAGACCCCGAGGAAAGGATCGTGCACCGCCACCTGGAACGGCGACGCCAAGGAGCCGCTGTCGGCCGGGCACTACCTGGCCCAGATCGCCGCGCTGCGCGCGATGGGCGGCGACGTCATCCCGTCGTTCGGCGGCTACAGCGCGGACCACGGCGGCACCGAGCTCGCCGACTCCTGCACCAGCGTGAGCAAGATCGCGGCCGCCTACGAGCTGCTGGTCAGCAAGTACCACGTGACCCGGCTGGACATGGACGTCGAGGACCGGTCGCTGAACAACAGCGCCGGGATCAACCGCCGCAACGAGGCCATCGCCATGGCCCAGGCCTGGGCCGCGGCCCGCGGCATCACCCTGCAGGTCGACTTCACGATCCCGGTGGAGCCGTACGGCCTCGACCCGAACGGGCTGAACGTGGTCAAGAACGCCATCGCGAACCACGTGCACATCACCGTGGTCAACATCATGACCTTCGACTACTACCAGACGCACGAGGGCCGGGTGGACATGCCCGCCGCCGCGATGGCGGCCGCGCTCAACCTGCACAACCAGCTGGCCGGCCTGTACCCCAGGGACACCGCGAGGCAGCTGTGGCAGATGGAGGGGATGACCCTGCTGCCCGGCATCGACGACCGGGGCAAGATCGAGACCACCTACGTGCGCGGCACTGGCCGAGGTGCTGGCCTTCGCCCGCCACTGGCACATGGGCCTGCTGTCGATCTGGGCGATCCAGCGCGACAACGGCGGCTGCCCCGGCGTGACCGACAGCAACACCTGCTCGGGGATCAGGCAGCGGACCTGGGCCTTCAGCCACCTGCTGGAGCCGTTCACGTCATAGGGTTCGGCCCCGCGCGAGCGGGGCCGGGCTCCGGCCGGGCCGCCGGGGACACGTCCCGGCCCCGGGCCGGGAGCGGAGGAAAGGATCATGGAGGTCACAGCGTGACGCCGGAGCCGGGCCAGGCGGCCAGCCACGCGGCGGCGGCCGCACAGATCGAGCGCGCGTACCCCGGCTATCGCGTGTGGGTGTCCGACGAGGGGTGGTGGTACGCGACCCGGACGCGTGCCCGCATGCCGGGCCAGTCGGCGACCGTGCACGGCCCGGGCCCGGGGGGCTCACCCGGGCGCTGGCCGCGGAAGAAGGCGCCGCCACCGGCCGCGCGATGGCGGCCGCCTGGTAGTGCCTACCCGCTCTCCGATGCGGGGGGAGCGTGCCCGGACGGATCGCGCCCGGATCCCCTGGCGTTCCCGTGCCGCACCGGCGCCTGGCCGTTCGAGACCGGGGGGCTAGCGGTCGCAGTCGCGGCGGCGGGACGCGGCCGGCCGGCGTCGCCGGGGCTGTCGTAGTAGAACTGCCTGCCGCGCATCAGCGAGATCACCGCGCCGAGGAACGACATGGTGGCGGCCGCGGTGAACACGATGATCAGGCCGTGGTGGAACGGGCCGGAGATCAGGTGCGGGAAGAACTGCTTGCCGGTGAGCACGGCCACGCTGCGGGCCGGGAGCCGGGCCAGCGTGCCGCTGGGGGCGAGCAGGCGGCTCACCGGGTTGTAGCCGAGCAGCGCGGCGAACATCGTGCTCACCGGGGGCAGGTGCGCGATGTGCGCGGCGACGCCGGCCGGGACCCCGTGCGCGCGCAGCCCGGCGAACAGCGTGCGGGGCAGCGTGGCCGCCAGCCCGGCGATCATCAGCGAGAAGAAGATGCCGATGGACAGCGACATGCCGGAGTTCTGGAAGGTGGCCCGCATGCCGGAGGCCGCGCCGCGGTGCTGCGCCGGCACGGCGCTCATGATCGCGGAGGTGTTCGGCGAGGCGAACAGCCCCGAGCCGACCCCGTTGAGGAAGATCAGCAGGGCGAATTCCCAGTAGTGGAACTGCACCGGGATCAGCATCAGCCCGGTGAACGCGCAGGCGGCCACCAGCAGGCCGGCGGTGGCGAACGGCCGCGGGCCGAACCGGTCGGACAGGTAGCCGGAGATCGGGCCGGCGATCAGGAACCCGGCGGTGAGCGGCAGCATGTAGATGCCCGCCCACAGCGGCGTGACGACGTAGTCGTAGCCGTGCAGCGGCAGCCAGATGCCGGCCAGCCAGATGACCAGCATGAACTGCAGGCCGCCGCGGGCGATCGCGCCGAGCAGGCTGGCCGCGTTGCCCGCGGCGAACGCCCGGATCTTGAACAGGCTCATCTGGAACATCGGCTCGGCGATCCTGGTCTCGATCACGCAGAACAGCGCGAGGATCGCCACGCCCCCGGCCAGCCCCGCGATCACCCACGGGTTCGTCCAGCCGGTGGGGTGCCCGGCGTGCGGCTGGATCCCGTAGGTGATGGCGACCAGCAGCATCCCGGCGCCGAGCGCGAACGTGATGTTGCCCAGCCAGTCGATCCGGGCCCGCCTGCTGGTCGAGATCTCGCGCAGGCTGCGGTAGGACCAGACCGTCCCGAACACGCCGATCGGCACGTTCACCCAGAACACCAGGCGCCAGTCCCAGGCGGCCAGCAGGCCGCCGAGCAGCAGCCCGACGAACTGGCCGGAGATGCCGGCGATCTGGTTGATGCCCAGCGCCATGCCGCGCTGCCTGGCCGGGAACGCGTCGGTCAGGATCGCGGCCGAGTTGGCCATCATCATCGCGCCGCCGAACGCCTGCACGCACCGCCAGCCGATCAGCCACAGCGCCCCGGCCTGGCCCGGTGCAGCGGATCCAGCGAGAGCGCGATCGAGGCCAGGGTGAAAACGACGAAGCCCAGGTTGTAGATGCGCACCCGGCCGAACATGTCGCCCAGCCGGCCCAGCGTGACCACCAGCACCGACTGCACCAGCAGGTAGCCGATGATCATCCAGAGCAGGTAGCTGACGTTGCCCGGGGTGAGCGGGTCCAGGTGGATGCCGCGGAAGATGGCGGGCATCGCGATGATCACGATGGACGCGTCGATGGTCGCCATCGTCATGCTGAGCGTGGTGTTGGAGAGGGCTACCCACTTGTAGCGGTCGCCTCTGCCCTGGTCCTCTCCCGCCACGTCTGCCTAGCCTACCCTCAACTAGTTGCTTGATCGCAACTAGTTATCTTGCCGAACGGCTGCCCGGTCAGCCGCCCTGCCCGCGCGGGAGCTTGAACTCCAGGCCGCGCTCGCCGGTGTAGATCTGCAGCGGACGGACGATCCTCTGCTCCTTGTCGTGCACCATCTCCAGCCACTGGGCCACCCAGCCGCTCGTCCTGGCCAGTGCGAACAGGACGGGGAACATCTCCTGCGGCAGGTCCAGCGCCTGGTAGATCAGCCCGGAGTAGAAGTCCACGTTCGGGTAGAGCTTGCGGCTGACGAAATAGTCGTCCTCGAGCGCCCGCTTCTCCAGCTCGAGCGCGATGTCCAGCAGCGGGCTGGTGCCCTTGGCCTCGAACACGTCGTCCGCCGCCTGCTTGATCAGCCGAGCCCGCGGGTCGTAGCTCTTGTACACCCGGTGCCCGAAGCCCATCAGCCGCTCCTTGCCCTGCTTCACCCCGTCGATGAAGCCGGGCACGTTGCCGATGTCGCCGATCCGGACCAGCATCTTGAGCACGGCCTCGTTCGCGCCGCCGTGCAGCGGACCGTACAGCGCCGCGATCCCGGCCGCGACGCACGAGTACGGGTCGGCGTGCGAGGAGCCGACCACCCGGACCGCCGTCGTCGAGCAGTTCTGCTCGTGGTCGGCGTGCAGGATGAACAGGGTCTCCAGCGCCCGCTCGACCCGGGGATCGGGCCGGTAGGTGCGCTCGGACATCTTGAACAGCATGGACAGGAAGTTGGCGGTGTAGCCGAGCTCGTTGTCCGGGTAGACGTAGGGCAGGCCCAGGTTGTGCCGGTGGGCGAACGCGGCCAGCGTGGGCATCTTCGCGATCAGCCGCCGGATGTGCAGGTCGATGGAGCCGGGATTCTCGAAGACGTTCGCGTCCGGAGTAGAAGGTGGACAGCGCGCCGACCGAGGCCAGCAGCATCCCCATCGGGTGCGCGTTGTAGCGGAAGCCCTGCATGAAGTCCTTGATGTTCTCGTGCACGAAGGTGTGCATCGAGATGTCCTCGGTCCAGCCGGCCAGCTCGGCCTCGGACGGCAGCTGCCCGTAGATCAGCAGGTAGGCGACCTCGAGGAAGCTCGCGTTCGCGGCCAGCTGCTCGATCGGGTAGCCGCGGTACTCCAGCACCCCGGCCTCCCCGTCCAGGAAGGTCACCTGGCTGCGGGCGACGGCGGTGTTGAACAGGCCAGGGTCGTAGCTGATCAGCCCGTGGCCGTCTTCCGAGACCCGGATCTGCCGGAGGTCGGTGGACCGGATCGTTCCGTCGGTGATCGGGATCGTGTATTCCTGGCCGGTCCGGCTGTCGGTCACGGTCAAGAAGTCCTGCTCGGTCATGAAGCCTCCGCGGCTGCCGTGCCCTGGTGGGTCCTCGACCACCGTAAGGCCCGCGGGTGACGGGTGCGATGGCAGGGGCCGGCGGCAAGGCCGATGTGGCCCCGGCGCTCGGCCGGACCGCCGCCGGGGCGGCGTGGTTGCATGGACAGCGCGCCGGAAGGCGGGAACGCCCCTGGCGGCCTGATCCGGATTGTGGGCCGCCACCGCATGAAGACATGAAGAAGTGGCCGCGAACCTTCCCGGCCGGCGGTCCTGGGCGCCGGTCGGCGTTCGTCGTATGGTTGGCCGGCTATTCGAAGGAGGAGCGGTCATGACCGCCGACGTCGAGGACGCGGTGGCCCAGGCCTTCAGGGATGAGTGGGGCCGGGTCGTGGCGACCCTGATCCGGGTGACCGGCAACTGGGACCTCGCCGAGGAGTGCGCCCAGGATGCCTTCGCGCTGGCCCTGCAGCGCTGGCCGCGGGACGGCATCCCGGACCGCCCCGGGGCCTGGCTGACCACGACGGCGCGCAACCGCGCCGTGGACAGGCTGCGCCGCGACGCGGTCGGCGCGGCCAAGCTGCGGGAGGTGGCCGCGATGTCGTACCCGCCCGAACCCGGTGTCCGTGACGACGACGGCGCAGTGCCCGACGACCGGCTGCGGCTGATGTTCACCTGCTGTCACCCGGCACTGGCGCTGGAGGCCCGGGTCGCGCTCACCCTGCGTACCCTGGCCGGCCTGACCACTGCGGAGATAGCCCGGGCGTTCCTGGTCGGCGAGCAGACCATGTCCAAGCGGCTGGCGCGGGCCAAGCAGAAGATCCGGCACGCGGGAATCCCGTACCGCGTGCCGCCCGCGCACCTGCTGCCCGAGCGGACGCCGGCCGTGCTGGCCGTGCTATACCTGCTGTTCAACGAGGGCTATTCGGCTTCGGCGGGTGACAGCCTGCTGCGCCGGGGCCTGACCGCCGAGGCCATCCGGCTGGCCCGGGTGCTGGCCCGGCTGATGCCGGACGAGCCCGAGGCCACGGGGCTGCTCGCCCTGATGCTGCTGCACGACGCCCGCCGGGCCACCCGGCTCGATGACGCGGGTGACGTGGTGACCCTGGAGGAGCAGGACCGCAGCCGGTGGGACTCCGCGCAGATTGCCGAGGGAACGGCGCTGCTCGACGGCGCGCTGCGACGGGGCCAGCCCGGGCCTTATCAGGTGCAGGCGGCCATCGCCGCCTGCCATGTCACCGCGCGCACCGCGGCCGGCACCGACTGGACCGAAATCGCCGCGCTCTACCGGGAGCTGGCGCGGCTGGTGCCGTCCGCGGTGGTGCGGCTGAACCGGGCCGTGGCGGTGGGCATGGTCGAGGGACCGCAGGCTGGCCTGGAACTGGTGGCCGAGTTGCGGTCGTCGGGGGAGCTGGCCGGCTATCACCTGCTGCCCGCCACCCAGGCCGACCTGCTGCGCCGCCTGGGACGTGACGGAGGAGGCAGCCGCCGCCTACCGCGAGGCGCTGGCGCTCGCCCCCACCGACGCCGAGCGGCGGTTCCTGCGCCGTCGGCTCACCGAGATCGGCGCGCCCTACTGACCTGGCCCGCCGGGCCGGCCTGCACCCGGCCACGGTGACCGGCATCCTGGACCGGCTGGAGTGCGGCGGCTGGGTCACCCGGGACCGCTGGCCCGCACGTCCCGGCCGGCCGTCGCCCGCCCGCGCAGGCCGGGCGACGGCCGGGGGCGGGACCTGGCCGGGGCGGGACCTCCCGCCAGGCGGATAACCCTGGCGGGAAGACCGGTCCCGGTATAGAACGGTCGGCATGCCCGCAGATCAGCAGGAGACGCGCCCGCCCATCCACGCCGGCGCCTCGATCACCGCACCGGACCTCGTCCTGCGGCCGGTCAGTGCGCCGGCCGCGGCCGCCCTGGCGGCCGGCGACCTCAGCCAGAATCCGGCCGGGGGAGGGCTGGCCGCACGAGGACAGCCTGGACGGGCTGCGGATGGCGGCGCAGGGGGGCAGCCGCTGCTGGCTGATTACTCTCAGTGACGTCGTGATAGGGGAGTGCGGCACGCACGGCCCGCCGGATTCCGGCCGGGGTAGTGGAGATCGGCTACGGCCTCGCGGCGCCGTACCGGGGCCGCGGCTACGGCGGGCAGACGGTCCGCGCGCTGGCCCGATGGCTGCTCAGCCAGCCGGGTGTCACCGCCGTGCTGGCGCACACCGACCCGGACAACACGCCGAGCCGCCGGTCGCTGGAGAGCGCCGGGTTCCGCTACGAGGGCGAAGCGCACGGACAGTGCCGCTACCGCCTCGGCTGACCCCACGATGGCGGTAGCAGCCACGAAAGCGTCAAGGATCGGATTCGCGCCGGCGCGCCGTCAGCCGCCTCGGCCAGCGTGCGCCCGCCGCATTCGCCCCGGCTGACCGCGCCGCTGCCGCTGCAGCACGAGTGCCCCCGCCTCAGCCGGCCGAGGTATCGCACAGGTCAGGGCCGGGACCCTCGTCGAGCAGGGCGACTACGAACTCGCCCTGGAGATCATCACGCCGGGCCTGCTCCGCCACCCGGACAGTGCCACGCTGTCCGGGCTGGCCGCAGCGCGCTGCACCGGCTACTCGAGTGCACCAGTAGCTCGACGCGTTCAGGTACCTGGTCTATGCCGAGCTGGCCGGCCCGGTCGGGTAGGAACAGCACTCCGGTCAGTACGGCGGCTCGTTGTAGCGGCGCTCCTCGTATACCTCGGTCGGCGGCTGGTTGTAGCCCTGGCGGCGGCTGGTCGTAGCCCTGGGCCGGCTGGTCGTAGCCCTGGGGCGGCTGGTTGTAGCCCTGCTGGCGGCTGGTTGTAGCCCTGGGGCGGCTGGTTGTAATTCTGCGGCGGCTGGTTGTAGCCCGGGGAGACTCGGTGTAGTGGCGCTGCTCGTAGACCTCGGTCCGCGACGCGCTCGCCCTCTGGCGTCGCATCACGAGCAGGGTCAGGGCGATGATCAGCCCGGCAGCGCCGGCGATCATCAAGATCAGGCCCACCAACCGCAGGTCCACGTAGGCGGAAGACCAGTTGATGGCGTACCGCAAGATCGCGCCGATCACGAGGAGCGCGATACTCCCGCCGATAGTCATGGACAATAACCTCCTGTCACCTCGGGCGCAGCCGCCGCGAACGCCGCGGCCCGGGATAATGCCTCCTCGCGCCGGCTGGCACGGGCCCGAAATCCTTTGCTTCCCTCACCAGCCCGGACACACCTGCATGAGCCGGATCCGTGGCGAGCGGTACACGGGCCCGTACTACCGGCCGGCCGCGCCTTGCCTCGATCTTCCGGGCAAGCAATCATGGACGTCAAGTGCCCGGCGGTGGGCCAATCCGCTGATCGGACGGGACACCGGCGGGTCGGCCCGGAGAAGTTACGGCCGCAGTGATCGCCGAGGGGGCCAATGACTCACGATCCGCCGGTGCGGCGGGCCAACGGTCAGCCCGGGCTTCCGCGCCGGCAGACCGCCCGCAGGCGAGCGGAGAAAAGGCTGTGGGCGGCTTTCCGCTCCGGGCAGCAGATCGACCTGCGCCCGGACGGGAAGGCCGGCCGCAACGGCCGTGCCACCGCGCGCGGGGTGCTGCAGGCCGAGGTGATCACCGCGATCTTGCGCGCCGATCGCGGCCCGGGCAGGAACGCCCGCCTTACGCTGCGCGGCGCCCGGGTCACCGGCCCGCTCGACCTGAGCTATGCGCGGATCAGCCAGCCCATCATCTTGCGCGACTGCGTCTTCGAGCAGCCCATCGTCCTGGCCGAAGCCCGGCTCGGCGGGCTGACTCTCGACGGCTCCAGCTTCCCGGGCATCGATGCGCCGAACCTGGAGGTTGACGGTGACCTCGGCCTCAGCCGGGTCACGTCGTCGCGGACGGTGCGGCTGACCGGTGCCCGCTGCCATCGCGACGTCCGGCTGAGCGGAGCGCGCCTGCGCCCGGGGGAGGGCCAGCAGGACGCGCTGGCCGCGGAGCATCTGACGGTGGACGGCAGCGTGGTCTGCGATGGCGGCTTCGAGGCGGCCGGCACTGTCACCATCGCCGGCGCCCGGGTCAGCGGGGCCGTGCGGCTGGACGACGCCACGATCACGGCCGGCGGCGCGCAGACGATCGCGTTCGACGGCGACGGGATGACGGTCGGCCACGACTTCAGCGCCCGGGGCCTGGAGGCGGCAGGGGAGGTGCGGCTGGTCGATGTCGGCATCGCCAGCACCCTCGAACTCCGGGGCGCCAGGCTGACCAGCACCGAGGGCGCCGCTCTGCGGCTGGACCGGGCCGAGATCGCCAGCAGCCTGTACTGCGACCAGGGTTTCACAGCCAGCGGGGACATCGTCGCGATCGGCACTCACGTGAAGGGCAGCATCTACCTCAACAACGCCGAGGTCGGCAGGCCAGCGCCCGCCCCCGGCGCGGCCGGGCCGGCCAGGACGGGCGTCGCGCTGCGCCTGGTCCGCACCACGGTCGGCGGAGACTTCGGCTGCTGGGAGGGTTTCGTCGCGCACGGCACGCTCGACCTGTCCCGGGTATCGGTGGCCGGCGAGTTCAGGCTCCTCACCACCGACCTGAAGGGCTACCCGACCGCCGCGGACTTCACCAACGGCCGGTTCACCACGCTCGCGATCAGCGGCGACCCGCCCGCCGGCCTACTCGATTTCACCAAGGCCAAGGCCGACTTCTTCCGGGACGGCCCGGCGCACCGGCAGAGCGGTGACATCGTTCTCGACGAATTCGAATACCGCGCGATCCAGATGAACCTGGTTACGGTAGAGCAGCGGGAGCAATGGCTGCTCCGGGCCATGGCGGCGAGTAAGCGGAAGGCCGACGGCGACCAGGACGGGTACCTGCCCCAGCCCTACGATCAGCTGGCCGAGGCGTACCGTCGGGCCGGCGACGATCTCGCCGCGCGCCGTATCCACCTCGCCAAGTACCGGCAGCGCAACCGCGTGACCAGCTGGCGCCGCTGGTACAGCAAGCTGTGGAATGTGCTGCAGGACGTCGTGATCGGCTACGGCTACGCCCCGCTGCGCGCTCTCATGTGGCTGATCGGCCTATTTGCGGTCGGAGTCCTGCTGTTCCGCTACGGCGCCAAGCCGTACGCGATAGCTGATGTGCACCATCACAGCTTCACCCTCAACAACTCGGTGGCCTACACCCTCGACCTGCTGCTGCCGGCGAGTTCGCTGCAGGAACGGCAGGTGTGGCAGTCCGGCAACGGGCTGGGGGAGGTGGCCGCGGCCAGCCTGGTAGTCTCCGGCTGGATTCTCACCGCCACCGTGTTCACCGCCGCCGCGCGTGTGCTGCAGCGAAACTGAGGCTGCGGCGCCGCGGCCGATTCCGGGTGAAATCAGGCCCGCAGCACGTAGATCTTGCGGTGCCCCTGAGGGCACACGATCTCGAGCTCGCGCTCGGCCGGCGGCAGGTACTCCTCGGTCAGGGCCACGGGCGCATCCCCCGGCAGCTCCACGGTCTCATTGCAGCCAGCTTCCAGACACAGCACCCTCGGCATTACCTACCCACCTTAATCCTTGTATTCCTGGTTGCTCAGCGCGCAGGCTGGCCGCCGCTCACTGCGTCTTCACGGGGGTGACGGCCTCCGGAACAGCCCCGGCCACGGAACTGCCATTGCCTTCCGGCTGTCCGCCCCCGTCGATGAATTCGACGCACACCTGGTTGTCGTGGCAGGCCCCGACGACCTCGACCGCGCTTTCGTACTGTTCCCCGGACATTTCCTGCGGATTCAGGCCCATGTCCCTGGCCTCCGTTATGTCAATAGGGAAGAGGTGATGCGTATAACCGTAAACCAGCCGTGAGGCGATTTTCTCCGCCTTCCCCTGCTCCACCTGGCCAGCCCGGGATATGAGTATCTGAGCATATCTCTCGCCCATCTTCAGGCTGCGCCCCCACGCCCCGAAGTCGAGCGACTTGGTCTGCGAGAGCATCGGCGAGATGCTGCCGATCGCGAACTGGGCGGCCGCGTTGACTGAGTCGGTGAGGTTCAGCCTGCCCTGGGTCACCGCGCCCAGCTGCTTAAGTGCCTGAGAGAGCGTCGAGAACCCGAACTCCCGGACGTAGTCGACGCTCTGGTAGCAGTCCAGGGCCGATATGAAGTCGGTGGGGTTGCGCGGGTCCCTGATCTGGGTATCAAGCGGCCCGAGCTCGCTGAACGGCGACATCAATATGTTATTTGCCCCCACGGCGATCAGGGTGCTGGCGCTCTTGGCCTTGCGCGGGACATAGATATTGAGCGTCCTGGCGTACCTGGAAAGAAACAGGACGGTCCGGAACGCGCTGTCCAGCGGCCCGCCCGTCGAGTCGAGTATGAGGTTGATCGTTTCCTCCGGCTCCGCCTTCGGGAACCCGAAGCGCTCCTGGCACGCGCGCTGCACGCGGAATTCCGTCGAAATCCCCGGGTCGCCGACGCCGACGATCCGGCCGAGGAGCAGGAGGCAAGGACCGCCGCCGTTCAGCCCGGCGAACCGGCGGCCCGCGGCCCGGATCACCTGCCGCTGGCCGGGGTCGATCTCCCGATAGTAGGGAAAGCCGCCGCCGGCCAGGCCGAGGCCGCCGTTCGGTCCGTCGGCCCCCGCTATAGGCCCATTTGCTGAGATCGTCATCGTGCCCCCAAGCCACCGCTTCGGGTGCCTGCGGCGCGCGCCGCTCCCCGGTCGGTTGAGTTTCCATCCTCGCAACTCTTTGCGGTAAATACCACTCTCCGTGACTGATTTGTCCGTCTCGGCCCGGGAGGGGGCAACCGCCCGCCACCGCAGAGATCAGCCATGGCCGGCGCCCGGTCAGCATCCGCACGGCCCTCTGGACTGCGGCGCGTGAACGCCGCACTCCGAGCCCTCGGGGGACGTCAAACCGGACATTCGACGCTGCGGGAGTGAAGGTGAGGTTGACGCGTGGGCGGCGTTGGCCTACCTGACGGCGCATGGCTGGCAAGCCGAGGCTCGCAGCCACCCACTCAACGGAGTACGGACAGCGCTGGCGCATCTGGCGGCCTGCGCCACCCTCGGACGTGAGCGCTAGCCTGGCGAGGCGAGCCAGGATCCCCCTGAAACCGCCAGGGCTAGCGTCCAATCCTGCCCCCGGTTGGGGCTGGTGACACGTTCGTTAACAGCGCCCCATCTACCGGTTCAGGTCGGCTCCCCGGCGGGCATGAGGTCCAGCAGGAAGAGATGGCGGACATCAGGTGAAAGCGGGGCGGTCAGACAGGTGACCGCCCGGCTGCTCACACCGAACTCACACGAAACCCCCGCAGCGGTTTGATCTGAGCGCCCGATCATGGTGCTGCCAGAAACCCGGGAGGAGGACGGTCAGATGAACGATGGCAGGCGCCGGGCGGTCGCGGCGGCAGCGCTGGCCGGGGTCGCGCTGCTGGCGGGGGCCTGCGGGGGCGGCTCCCACCCGGCCACGGGCGGCACCGGCTCCAGTCAGCTCACCGCCCACAGCATCGACGTGTTCGCGCACTGCATACGCAGCCACGGGGTGCCGGGCTTCTACTTCTCCCGCGCGGACAACTCGAACTCCAACCCGAACGGCGACTACATCCAGCTCGGGCCGTGGGAGGCCCATGACCCCGGCACGCCGCAGTTCCAGGCGGCGACCAAGGCCTGCAACCGCCTGTTCCCCGGCGGCCCGCCACAGCCCATAACGCAGCGGCAGAAGGAACAGATGCTGAAGTTCGCGGCCTGCCTGCGGGCGCACGGCTACCCCGGCTACCCGGACCCCCAGTTCCCGAGCGGCGGCGGCGTCATGAGGCAGCAGCCGCCCGGCATCGACACCGACTCGCCGCAGTTCCAGGCCGCAGCGAAGGCGTGCAACGCGGAGTCATAGCCGCGACGGTGACGGGCAGGCCGCTTCACCGTGGGGTAAAACCAAAATCCAATGGGGGTACGCATCCACGCTCGTCAGCCATGAGGGCACCTCAGATGAGACGACCACCACCGCGGCCGGGCACATCGACGGAGACAGCCGGTGGCGAAACGCTCGTACCACTCAACCAGCTCCGTGAACGGGAAAGCCACGCAACTCGGATGGGACCCGAGCAGATCGAGTTGAGAGGGAGATAACCGTCGCGCGCGCCCGGTCCCAGGGCTCACGGAAGCCCGGCCCGGGATTAACTTGACATAATGTATCTTATCGGCACTCGATCGGGCGAAGCGAGCGGGGCGGCGAGCCGAGCCGTGGGGGCGAGCCGGACCATGGAACGACCCCGAACAGACGGGAGAACTCGCCTGACGGCGCCCGCGTGGGCCCCGTCAGGCGCCGACGTAGGCCGCGAGGTGCTCGCCGGTGAGGGTGGAGCGGGCGGCGACGAGGTCGGCGGGCGTGCCCTCGAAGACGATCCGGCCGCCGTCGTGGCCGGCGCCCGGGCCGAGGTCGATGATCCAGTCGGCGTGCGCCATGACCGCCTGGTGGTGCTCGATGACGATGACCGACTTGCCGGAGTCGACGAGCCGGTCGAGCAGGCCGAGCAGCTGCTCGACGTCGGCGAGGTGCAGGCCGGTGGTCGGCTCGTCGAGGACGTAGACGCCGCCCTTCTCGGCCATGTGGGTGGCCAGCTTGAGCCGCTGCCGCTCGCCGCCGGACAGCGTGGTGAGCGGCTGGCCGAGGCTGAGGTAGCCGAGCCCGACGTCGGCGAGCCGGCCGAGGATGGCGTGCGCGGCCGGCGTGCGCGCCTCGCCGGCGCCGAAGAACCCTCCGGCCTCGGTCACCGACATCGCGAGCACCTCGCTGATGTCGCGGCCGCCGAGGTGGTAGTCCAGCACCGATGCCTCGAACCGCTTCCCCTCGCACTCCTCGCAGGTGGTGGCGACGCCGGCCATCATCGCCAGGTCGGTGTAGATCACCCCGGCGCCGTTGCACGCCGGGCAGGCGCCCTCGGAGTTGGCGCTGAACAGCGCCGGCTTCACGCCGTTGGCCTTCGCGAACGCCTTGCGGATCGGGTCGAGCAGCCCGGTGTAGGTCGCCGGGTTGCTGCGCCGCGAGCCCCGGATCGGGGCCTGGTCGACCGACACCACACCCGCGCCGGCCGGGATCGACCCGTGCACGAGCGAGCTCTTGCCGGAGCCGGCGACGCCGGTGATGACGACAAGCACCCCGAGCGGGATGTCGACGTCGACGTCCTGCAGGTTGTGCGTCGTCGCGCCGCGGATCTCCAGCGTGCCGCTGGGCGTCCGCACCTTCTCCTTGAGGGCGGCCCGGTCGTCGAGGTGGCGGCCGGTGATGGTGCCGCTGGCCCGCAGCCCCTCGACGGTGCCCTCGAAGCAGACGGTGCCGCCCGCCGTGCCGGCGCCGGGGCCGAGGTCGACGACGTGGTCGGCGATCGCGATCGTCTCCGGCTCGTGCTCCACGACGAGCACCGTGTTGCCCTTGTCCCGCAGCCGCAGCAGCAGGTCGTTCATCCGCTGGATGTCGTGGGGGTGCAGGCCCGCGGTGGGCTCGTCGAAGACGTAGGTGACGTCGGTGAGCGCGAGGAGCCGAGCTGGCGGATCATCTTGACGCGCTGCGCCTCGCCGCCCGACAGCGTGCCCGACGGCCGGTCGAGCGAGAGGTAGCCCAGCCCGATCTCCGCGAACGAGTCGAGGGTCTGCTGCAGCGTCGCGAGCAGCGGCGCCACCGACGGCTCGTCGAGGCCGCGGACCCACTCGGCCAGGTCGCTGATCTGCATCGCGCACGCGTCGGCGATGCTGATCCCCTTGATCTTCGACGACCGGGCCGCCTCGCTGAGCCGGGTGCCGCCGCACTCGGGGCACGTGGTGAAGGTGACCGCGCGGTCCACGAACTCCCGGATGTGCGGCTGCATCGCCTCCTTGTCCTTGGACAGCATCGACTTCTGGATCCGCGGGATCAGCCCCTCGTAGGTCATGTTGATGCCCGCGATCTTCATCCTGGTCGGCTCGTGGTGGAGGAAGTCGTGCAGCTCCTTCTTGGTGTACTTGCGGATCGGCTTGTCCGGGTCGTAGAAGCCCGACTCGATGTACAGCCGGGAGTTCCAGCCGCCCCCGGTGTAGCCGGGGACGGTGATCGCGCCCTCGTTGAGCGACTTGGAGTCGTCGAAGAGCTGGGTGAGGTCGATGTCGGTGACCGTGCCCCGGCCTTCGCAGCGCGGGCACATGCCGCCGGTGATGCTGAAGCTGCGCCGCTCCTTCACGGTCTTCCCGCCGCGCTCGAACGTGACCGCACCCGCTCCGCTGATCGAGGCGACGTTGAAGGAGAACGCCTTGGGCGAGCCGATGTGCGGCTGCCCGAGCCGGCTGAACAGGATGCGCAGCATCGCGTTGGCGTCGGTGGCGGTGCCGACCGTGGAGCGGGGGTCGGCGCCCATCCGCTGCTGGTCGACGATGATCGCGGTCGTCAGCCCTTCGAGCACGTCGACCTCGGGCCGCGCCAGCGTCGGCATGAAGCCCTGCACGAAGGCGCTGTAGGTCTCGTTGATCAGCCGCTGCGACTCCGCGGCGATCGTGTCGAACACCAGCGAGCTCTTGCCCGAGCCGGAGACGCCGGTGAACACCGTCAGCCGGCGCTTCGGGATCTCGACGCTGACGTCCTTGAGGTTGTTCTCGCGCGCGCCGTGCACGCGGATCAGATCGTGGCTGTCGGCAACGTGCGGCGCAGGCGACTGCGTGTCCGGCCTGCGTGGCCATGCTCATCGTGTCTCCATCGGTTAGGCGGCGCCGCCTGGGTCCTGAATCAGCCCGAGGACATTGCCATCGGGGTCGGTGAAGGTGGCCACCAGGCGGCCGCCACCGACGTCGTGCGGCGCCTCCTTCACGGCGGCACCGGCGGCGGTCACCTCGGCCAGCTTCGCCTCGATGTCCGGCACGTGCCAGAAGGCCACCGGCGAGGTCATGCCCTCCGGTCCGCCGCCGGGCACCAGCCCGATGTGCTGGCCCTCGGCCTCGAAGCCGACGTAGTAGGACGAATCGGCCTGCGGCGGGATGCCGAGCAGGGCGGTGTACACCGCCTTGGCCGCCGCGAGGTCGGACACGGGATGCAGCACGGTCTTGATTCCCTGGGTGGAAGAGCCGGTCATGGTCACTCCTGAAGTCGTGGGTCACATCGACCCGGTGTGTCTTGTCGGGCCTGAACACGAAGGGGAAGCCCGGAGATCCACGTGCCGCGCTGATCGGCGGCCGACCCAGCGCATCCCGCCGTCCGTGCAGGTTATGGCGATCGCCGGACGGCTCAGCGCAGCTCGCTGATGCGGATCAGGTTACCCGCGGGATCGCGGAAGGCGCAGTCGCGAATCCCGTAGGGCTGCTCGGTCGGCTCCTGGACGACCTCGGCGTCGCTGGCCTGCAGCCGCTCGAAGGTGCCGTCGAGGTCGTCGGTGGCCAGGATGATGTGGGCGTAGCTGCCCTTGGCCATCATCTCGACGATGGTGCGGCGCTCGTCGTCGGTGACGCCGCAGCCCGGCGGGCCGGCGGCTCCAGGATGATGGACGTGCCGGGCTGGCCGGCGGGGCCGACCGTGATCCAGCGCATCCCGCCGTATCCGACGTCGTTGCGGACCTCGAAGCCGAGGGTGTCGCGGTAGAAGGCCAGCGAGGCTTCCGGGTCGTCGTGCGGGAGGAAGGTCGCGTGAATCGTGATGTCCATGGCCGTCAGGCTAGTTGCGGCTCGGTGACCGGTGCTTCTCGATTCCTGATCGGTCTGGTCACCTGCTTCGCCACGCACGGCGGCATCCCCGCCGTCGCGTGCGCCTCGCGGCGCCGGTAGGCGCTGGGCGGCATGCCGACAAGCTCGGTGAAGCGGGTGCTGAAGGTGCCCAGCGACGAGCAGCCGACCGCGAAACAGACCTCGGTGACGCTGAGGTCGCCACGACGCAGCAGCGCCATCGCGCGCTCGATGCGCCGCGTCATCAGGTAGCCGTACGGCGACTCGCCGTAGGCGAGCCGGAACTCGCGGCTGAGGTGCCCGGCCGACATGTGCGCGCCGCGGGCCAGCGCCTCGACGTCCAGCGGCTGCGCGTACTCCCGGTCGATCCGGTCGCGGACGCGGCGCAGCCGCGCGAGGTCGCGCAGGTGCTGCTCCGCGGCGGGTCTGCTGGTCACCTACGAGATCGTGCCACGCCGCGCCAGAGAAGTCATTCCGGCGCGATGATCTTCACCTCGTCGGGAGGCGGGCCCATCGCGGTCGCGTAGCCGTGCCGGGAGTCGACCGGGGCTCGCGGCGCCGGTGCGAGCCGGGGAATGATGAGCCGGTGAGAATGCACGCCGACCAGGCCGACATCACGGTCGGCACGGTGACCCGCCTGGTGGCCAGCCAGTTCCCGCAGTGGCGTCAGCTTCCGGTGCGCGCGCTCGCCTCGGACGGGACGGTCAACGCGCTGTTCCGCCTGGGCGACGACGTCATCCTGCGCTTCCCGCTGCAGCCCAGCCTCGATCCCGGGCTGCGTGACGACCTCGTGCGCGAGCAGGACATCGCGCGCCGTATCGCCGCGCACGTGCCGGTCCCGGTCCCCCGGCCGGTCGCCTTCGGGGAGCCGGGCGAGGGATACCCCGGACCGTGGACGGCATACCGCTGGATACCCGGCGAGACCGCGACCAGCGCGAGCGTCGGCGGCAGTGACGCGTTCGCCCGCGACCTGGCCGGATTCGTCACCGCCCTGCACCGCATGGACACCGCCGGGCTCGCCTGGGCCGGGCACGGCCGGGGCGGCCCGCTGCCCGCGAGGGACGAAGCCGTGCGCCGCGCCCTCGCCGAGAGCGCTCATCTCACCGACACCGCCCGGATCGCCGGGATATGGGCGCGCTGCCGGGACGCGCCCCGCACCGATGCGGCCGACGTGTGGATCCACGCCGACCTCATGCCCGGCAACCTGCTGGTGCGCGACGGGCGGCTGGCCGGGGTCATCGACCTGGAGGCGGCCCGCGTGGGCGACCCGGCGGTGGATCTCATGCCGGCCTGGAACCTGATGGCCCCCGGCGCTCGCGAGACGTACCGGCGCGCGCTCGCCGTGGACGACGCGACCTGGGAGCGCGGCCGCGGCTGGGCCATCGTCCAGGCGATCGTCGCCCTCCCCTACTACCTCGACACCAACCCCGTCATGGCCGATACGGCCCGTCACACCCTCGAGGCCGTTCTCGGCTGAGGCCTGCTGTCGATCCGGCCGCCGGCGGTTCGTGTAGAGGGTGAGAAGCCGGTACGGTGCCGGCGTCACCCGTAAGGAGAACGCAGATGAAGCAGTACCTGCTCGCCATGTACCAGCCTGAAGGGCCCATTCCCCCGCCCGAGGTGCTGGCGGGGGTGATGGAGGATCTCGGTGTCATCAACGAGGACATCAAGGACGCCGGCGGGTGGGTCTTCAGCGGAGGACTGCATCCCCCGGGCACGGCTACCGTACTGAAGTTCGAAAGCGGTCAGATGGTCACCACCGACGGGCCGTTTGCCGAGGCCAAGGAGTACCTGGGCGGCTTCTGGATCGTCAACGTCGAAGACCTCGACACGGCGCTCGAGTGGGGCCGCAGGATCGTCGGGGTGACCAGGCTGCCGGTCGAGGTGCGGCCGTTCCGGGACCGTGACGGCCGCTGACGCCCGCCATGCCGGAGTTCGCCGGGTCGCAGATCGAGCGCGTGTTCCGCGCCGAATACGGCCGTGCGGTGGCGGTCCTGGTCCGCTGCTTCGGTGACATCGACATCGCCGAGGAAGCGGTCCAGGACGCGTTCGCCGTCGCCGTGCAGCGCTGGCCGGCCGCCGGGCTGCCGCCGAGCCCGGCGGGATGGATCATCACTACCGCCCGCAACCGGGCCATCGACCGGCTCCGCCGGGAGGCGTCCCGCCAGGACCGGCAGGCCCAGGGCGCCCTGCTGCACGCGCGGCAGGAACCAGCCGAGGAGGAGGCCGTGCCCGATGACCGGCTGCGCCTGATCTTCACCTGCTGCCACCCCGCGCTGGCGCCCGCCGCCCAGGTCGCGCTGACGCTCCGCCTGCTGGGCGGGCTGACCACCCCGGAGATCGCCCGGGCGTTTCTGGTACCCGAGCCGGCCATGGCCCAGCGGCTGGTCCGGGCCAAGGGCAAGATCCGCGACGCCGGGATCCCGTACCGGGTGCCGAGCGAGGCCGAGCTGCCCGGCCGGCTGCGGGCCGTGCTGGCCGTCGTCTACCTCATTTTCAACGAGGGCTACACGGCGAGCTCCGGCGACCAGCTGGTCCGCGCCGACCTGTGCGCTGAGGCCATCCGGCTGGGGCGGCTGCTGGCCGGGCTCATGCCGGATGAGCCGGAGGTGCTGGGCCTGCTGGCGCTGATGCTGCTGCTGCAGGCGCGCCGGGCCGCGCGCACGACCGCGGCCGGCGGCATGGTCCTGCTGGCCGACCAGGACCGCGGCCGGTGGGATCGGGAGCTGATCGCCGAGGGGCAGGCCATCGTCCGGCAGTGCCTGCGGCGCGACCAGCCCGGCCCGTACCAGATCCAGGCGGCGATCAACGCCGTGCACAGCGACGCGGCCACCGTCGCCGACACCGACTGGCGGCAGATCATGCAACTGTATGATCAGCTCCTGGCGTTCGCCCCGGGCCCGGTGGTGGCGCTGAACCGCGCGATCGTGGTCGCCGAAATCGACGGCCCGGACGCGGCGCTCGCCCTGGTGGACGGCCTCGACCTCGGCGGCTACTACCTGTTCCACGCCGTCCGCGCCGACCTGCTCCGGCGGCTGGGCCGCGACACCGAGGCGGCAGCCGAGTACGAGGCGGCCATCGCCCGCACCCAGAACACGGCCGAGCGCGACTTCCTGCGGCGCAGCCGCCAGTCACTCCCCCGGGCCTGATCACCGGCTGCTGACGCCGGGAGCCGGTCACGGGCCGGTAATGTGGCCGGATGCTGGGCGCCGGATGGGTGGAGGTCGTGGCCCTGATCGCGGCGTTCGGCATCGCGGCGCTGGCCACGCCCGCCGGGATCTCCGGCGCCGTGCTGCTGCTGCCGTTCCAGGTCGGCGTGCTCGGAACGCCCAGCCCGGCGGTCACCCCGACCAACCTGCTCTACAATGTGGTCGCCGCCCCGGGCGCCCTCTACCGCTACTGGCGGCAGGGCCAGGCCGGGGGCAGGCTCGCCCTGCTGCTCATGGCCGGCACGCTGCCCGGCGTCCTGGCCGGGTCGGTGATCCGGATCGAGCTGCTCCCCGGGACCGACGTCTTCGACCTGGTCATCGCCGCCGTGCTGCTCCCCGTCGGCGGCTGGCTGGCCGTCAGCCGGACGCCCGGCGACCGGGCGCGCCGTCCGGTACCGGTCCCGCCGCCGGTCCTGGTCGCGGCGGCGGCCGTCGTGGGCTGCGTCGGCGGCATCTACGGCATCGGCGGCGGCTCCATCCTGGCGCCCCTGCTGATCGGGACCGGCCGCCCGCCCGCGCAGGTCGCGCCCGCGGCGCTCAGCTCCACGTTCGTGACCTCGGTCGCGGGCGTGGTGACGTTCACGATCTTGTCGCTGCACCGGCACGGGGCGGTCGCCCCCGACTGGCCGACCGGCATCGCGCTCGGCCTGGGCGGCCTGGCCGGAGGCTACGCCGGGGCCCGGATCCAGTCCCGGCTGCCGGAGGCCATCATCCGCCGGCTCGTCGGCATCCTGGTGATCGCCATCGGCGCCCGCTACCTGCCGGCCGGCCTCGGCTGACCGGGTCGTCGGCCGGGAAGGACCGGAAAGACCTTCCGAACGAGCGGGCGCCGGTCCCGGGGCGGCCCGCGGCGCCCCGGCCCCCGCGGGCCGCCGCGCGGGCTCAGTCCGGCAGCGCGCCGAGCCGCCCGGCGTCCCGGAGCGAGTGCAGGTCGGCATCGCGGGCCGCGTTGGCGCGCAGGTCCGGGTTGCGGGCGATCGCCTCGCCCAGCGCGCCGACCGCGTCGCCGGGCCGCCCGGCCCGGGCCTGGGCGCAGGCCAGGTTGTAGCACGCCATCCCTCGCGCCGGATCCGGCGCGCCGAGGTACCCGGCCAGGCTCACCGCCTGCCCATGCAGGGCGACGGCGCGGTCGGCCTGGTCGTGGGCCAGGTAGTAGTCGCCGAGGTGCCCGGCCGGGTGCCAGAATCCGCGCACGATGATCTGCAGCCAGAGCTGGCGGCCGTTCAGCCAGGGGTTGCGGGCCGGATCGAAGAGATCCTCGTCCGGGGTCGCGCCCAGGCCGGCCACCAGTGCCTGCGCGGTCCGGCCGCTGGCGTCCGCCACCGCGGCGGCGTCCTGCTCGCAGTAGCGGCGGTAGACGTCCGCGGACGAGTGATCGATTTCGGCGAAGTGCGGCGGGACGCGGCGGTCCCGGATCGCGGCCAGGCGCTGCACCTGCTGGTCGCGGAACTCGGTGTTGTGCGCCACCAGCGGCGCCGCCGCCCACCGGCCGGGGCTGCCGGGCCCGGCACCGTCCTCGCTGGCGGCCGCCAGCAGCATCTGCTCTTCGCCGGCCGCGAAGCTGACCAGGCCGATGACCGCGGTGCGCACGCGCAGCAGGTCAGTTCATGACCGCACCGCCCTCCTCGCGGCCCGGCTTGTGCGCGACGAACGTCAGCACGCCGTCCACACCGATCGTGATCTTGCCGTAGCCGAGGGTCTGCAGCCGGGTGAGCAGCGCGGCGGGCTCGACCGGGTTGTAGGTGTCGCCGGCGTGGAACTCGTGCAGGCCGTTGCTGGCCAGGCTGTCGGAGCCGATCAGGACGCCGCCGGGGCGCAGCACCCGCAGCGCCTCGGCCAGGATCCGGTCCTGCCGGGCGGCGGTGGGGACGTGATGGAGCATGGTGAACGTGCCGACCGAGTCGAACGCCGCGCCGGGGAAGGTCATCTCGGTGGCGTCGCCGACCGCCACCTCGACGTTGGTCCCGCCGTACTTCCGCCGACCAGCTGGCCGGCGGCCTCCGCGTCGATTTCCAGGGCTACCAGCCGCCGCACCCGGTGCCGCAGCCATTCGGTGGCCGCCCCGGGGCCCGGCCCGATCTCGAGCATCTCGGCGCCGAGATCGACGCCCGCGGCGAGCGGCGGCAGCAGCTCGCCCTGGATCCACTCGGCCCACTCGGGGCTCGGACACAGTCTCGAATGATTCTCGTTCATGTGACCCAAGTTACGGAGCCGTCCGGGGGCAGCCTAGGGCGTATCCTGCCATCCTGTGGCGGCAGACCGACATTGTCCGGACCGCGACGCGGCCATGATCGTCTGCCACCTTCGCGATGGCCGCCGGCGCCGCCTTCAGCTGGCACACCCACGACGATCACCAGCTCGCCTGGGCCCCGAGCGGGGTGCTCACCGTGGTCACCGAGGCGTCCACCTGGGTGCTCCCGCCGACCCGGGCGCTGTGGATTCCCGCCGGGCTCCTGCACGAGACCCGTGCGGCCGGCCCGGCCACCATGCAGTCGCTCTACATCAAGCCGGACCTGTGCCGGATCAGCTGGCCGGACCCTACGCCGGTCGCGGCCCGGCCGCTGCTGGCCGGCCTGATCGGCTACCTGGACCGCGAGGCGCTCGACCCGGCCAGGCGGGAACGGGCCGAGGCCGTGCTCACCGACCTGCTCGAGCCGGTGGCCCGGACCACGATCGAAGTGCGGATGCCCGCCGACGAGCGGGCCCGGGAGGTGGCCCAGGCGCTGGCCGATGACCCGGCGGACAAGCGGACTCTCGGTCAGTGGGGCCGCGACGGTCGGCGCGAGCGAGCGGACCCTGGCCCGGGCGTTCCAGGCCGGCGCCGGCATCCCGTTCGGTCGCTGGCGGATCCTGCTGCGGCTGCAGGCCGCGCTGCCCGCGCTGGCCGCTGGCCAGCCGGTCGGCGCCGTGGCCCGCCGGGTCGGCTATGAGAGCGCCAGCGCCTTCGTCGCGGCGTTCCGGCTGGAAACCGGGCTGACCCCGGCGGCCTACTTCCGCAACCCGGATGAAACCCCCGCCGCCGGCGGCGGGTAGAGCCCCGCTCCCCCGCTGCGCAGCCCCGGGAACGACTTCTCCAGCAGCGGGCGCACCACCACGGCGTGGTACTCCCCCGCCAGCTCGACGCCAGGCAGGAACGGCAATGGTCAGCGCCACCCGTGCGGTTCACGGACGGAGGACGGTCCTCCGGCCTGCGGGACGAGTCTGCCAACGCCCGGTGGCCTGCGCCAGCGGATACTGGGCCGGGTGACACGACGCGCGTACGATCAGCTACTCCCCGTCGCCCCGGAACCGGCGGAGTTCGAGCTTGCCGCCGTTGGCCTGCGGGTGCCGTGCGGCGATCGCGATGGCCTCGCCGAGGTTGTCGCAGTCGAGGATGTCGAAGCCGCAGATCCACTCTTTCGACTCGATGAACGGCCCGTCGGTCACGAGGAGCTGCCCGCGGCTGACCCTGACCGTGGTGGCCTCGGCGGGCGGGCGCAGGGCGTCGCCGGTAATCCGCTTCCCCCGCCCGTCAACGTCGTCCAGCCACTGCTCGATGGTCCAGTCGTCCGCTGACGGCTCGGCCTCATCCGCCGCGGCCGGGTCGGCGATGACGAACATCATGTACTTCATAGGTTCACGCTCCTGGTTCGAGGGCTGACGAAGATACGACGATCGGGCAGCCACCAGACGGACACTTCCGCGCCAGGCCGCCCGGTAGGCCGTGGCCGCCGTCACGGCGCCGCGACGCCCGCCGCGATCAGGTCCACGACCTGCCGCGCGAACCGGTCGGTCAGCGGGCGGTGGCCTTGAGCAGGCGGTGATAGGCGGACCCGAACAGCAGATCCAGCACCACGTCCTTGTCCACGTCAGCGGGAATCTCGCCGCGCCGGATCGCCCGGTCCAGCAGGATCGTGTTCCGCGCCCGCAGCGGCTCGATCACCCGGTCCCGCCAGGCGGCGGCCAGCGCGGGGTCGCGCTGGGCCTCGGCGACCAGGCCGGCCAGCATGCGCCCGGCCGGGGTGCGGGTCACCGAGCGCATCCAGCCGCGGAGCGCGGCGAGCAGGTCGCCGCGGAAGAGTCCCGGTGTCGGGCAGCGGTTGCTGCTCCTGGAACTCGGTCAGGAACGCGTCGAGCGCGAGGGCGCCTCGGGACGGCCAGCGCCGGTAGACCGTGGCCTTGCCCACCCCGGCCCGGGCGGCCACCTCCTCCATCGACATCCCGCCGAGCCCGCGCTCGGCCAGCAGGCCGGTGGCCGCGGCCAGGATGGCCCGGTCCGCCTCCTCGCTGCGCGGTCGTCCGCGCCCGGTCTCGGGCGCGGAGGCGCGCACAGGAGTCGTCCAGCTCACCCCGTGGAATACGTGCGCCCGTCCATGAAGTTGCAGCGTACAGCAAAGAAACGAGACGTAGCGTATCGAAAATGGATGTAACGAGTGCCGGTCACAACGTCAATGAGCCCGCAGCGTACCCGCCTGGCCAGCGCGCAGCCTGCCCGCCCGGCCGGCCCGCCGGTCCCGGCGGAAGGACACCGGGGGCCAGCCCTGGCCCTGATCCTGACCGCGGCGTTCATGGTCGTCCTCGACTTCAGCATCGTGAACGTGGCGCTGCCGTCGATCGAGACCGAACTCGGCTTCCCGGCCGACGCGTGCAGTGGATCATCACCGCGTACGCGATCGCGTTCGGCGGCCTGCTGATCCTCGGCGGGCGCGCCGCTGACCTGTTCGGCCGCAGGCGCATGTTCATCGCCGGGCTGCTGGTCTTCTCTGCCGCCTCGCTGGCCGGCGGCCTGGCCCATGACCCGGTGCTGCTGGTCGCCTCGGCTGGTGCAGGGCGCCGGGGCCGCGCTGGTCGCGCCCGCGGCGCTGTCGCTGATCACCACCGGGTTCGCCGAGGGGCCGCAGCGCAACCGGGCGCTGGGCATGTACGGCGCGACGGCCTCGGTCGGTTTCGTCGCTGGGCAGGTGCTCGGCGGCGTGCTCGTCCAGTTCACCAGCTGGCGCGCGGTGTTCCTGGTGAACGTGCCGGTCGGCCTGATGGCCGTGGTGCTGGCGCCGTGGCTGCTCGCGTGAGTCCGCGCCAGCGCGGCCGGGGGCGGCTGGACGTCACCGGGGCGCTGCTGATCACGGTGACGGTGGCCGCGGCGGTGTTCGCCGTGTCACAAGCTCGGCGTGCTCGGCTGGGCCTCCCCGGTGGTGCTGGCGGCGCTGGCGCTGGCGGTGGGGCCGCGGCGCCGGGTTCGCCGTCGCCGAGCGGCACCATCCCGATCCGCTGGTCCGCGCCGGAGCTGCTGCGGAGGCCCGGGCTGCGCAAGGCGAGCACGATGAATCTGCTGCTCGGCCTCTGGAACGCGGGCGAGCTGATCGTCCTGTCGCTGTACTTCCAGCAGGTGCTGCACGACTCGCCGCTGGCGACCGGGCTGGCCATCGCGCCGCAGGGCGATCATCGGGTTCACCGCCGGGCTGTTCGGCGCCCGGCTGGCCGGCCGGGTCGGCATCCGCCGGGTGCTGGTGCTGACCAGCGCCGTGGCGACCCTCGGCTTCCTCGTGCTGACCAGGCTGCCGGCCAGCGGCGGGTACAGCCCGCTGCTCGCGGCGGTGATGCTGGTCGGCTTCGGGACCGCCGGCACCGCCTTCGGGACCATGGTGACCGCCAGCCAGGGCGTGGCGGACGCACGACCAGGGCCTGGTCGGCGGGGTGATCAACACCAGCCGCCAGATCGGCGCGGCGATCGGCGCGGCGCTGCTGCCCGCGGTGGCCGAGGCCGTCGACCACGGTGGCCGGGTCGCGGGCGCGGACGGTGACCGGGCGGCCATGCTCGCGGGCGCGGTGGCCGCCGCGCTGGCGCTGGCCGTGGCGCTGCGCGGGGCCGGCGGCCTGCGCGGCGCGAGCGGGCTGCGGCCGCGCGTCCGTCACACCTGACCATCCGCGCCTGATCAGATCAGCCGCCGCCGAACCGAAGCCGGCCGCCGACGGCCTCGGCGACCGGCACGTAAGCGCCGCCCGGCACGGCCTGGCCCTGGCTCCGGCCACGGCCAGCTGGCCATCGGCCGCTCAGAGCCGTGCCCGCCGCAGCATCGGCCGCGAGCGGCCGCCGAGCCGGGGCCGCACCGGGTCCGCCAGCCGCTCCGCCGCGGCGCCCCGGCAGACCCCGGCCCCGTACGCGGCCTCATCGGCCAGGTAGCCGAGGGTGAACCGGAGCGGGTCGAGACGCGGCCGGTCGCGGAGCCAGGCGGCCGCGGGCGCCCCGGCCAGCAGGGCGGCCAGCGCGAGCCAGCGGCAGGCCCGGGTGCGGCCGGAGCGGCCACCCGGCCGGGCGATGCCCGCGGCGGCCGCCGGCAGGGCGTACTGGGCCGTCCACTGGCCGGCGCCGAGCCAGGTCTGCAGGACGGCCGCCGCCATCGGGCCGAACACGTCCCGGGCCGGGATGCCCCAGCCGCGGAGCAGGCGGGCCAGCTGGCCGGTGCCGGCGGCGTAGGCGGCCAGCGCGAGCAGCGGCCGCCGGGCCAGCAGGGCGGCGACCGCAGCAGCAGGCCACGGCTGCAGGATCAGCGGCGGAACCAGGCCCGGATGCCGCCGGGCCAGCGGCGCCGCCGAGCTGCCGTACCTGAACCGGCGGGCCAGCAGCTGCTGCCACCGGCCGGGCTCGGCGTGGCGCACCTCGGCCGCCGGGTCGTATCGCACCCGCCAGCCGGCGGCGACCATCCGCCAGATCAGGTCGAACGTCCTCGCCGTAGCGCAGAATCCGGGTCGAACCCGCGGCCGGCCGCCTCACGGCGGACCAGCAGGGCCGCGGCGGGCAGGTAGGCCAGCCGGGTGAGCGGGGCGACCCCGGATTCGCTGCCGCCCATGTCAACCGGCGCCCTGGCGTCCAGGTAGCGGCCCGCCGCGGTCGGGCAGGCCGCCGGGCGCACCCGCGGCGCGACGGCGCCGACCAGCGGATCGGCGAAGTGCGCGGCGAGCCGCGTGATCCATTCCGGGCCTGCGGTGCAGTCGCTGTCGAGGAAGGCGACCAGCGGCGTGGTCACCAGGGCCAGCCCGTCGTTGCGGGCCGGGCCAGGGCCGCCGGAGGACGGGCGGCGCTGCAGCCGGGCACCGTGCCGGGCGCACACCCGGGCCACGGCGCCCGGGTCGAGCGAGCCGTCGTCCACCACGATCACCGGATAGGCGCCGCCGAGCGCCGTCAGGGACCGGCCGAGCCCGCCCGGCCGGTCCCTGACCGGGATCACCACGGTGGCGGCGGCCAGTTGACCCGGGGCGGGCGGGCGGGGGTGCGCCAGCCCGGCGTCGGTGAGCCGCCGGGCCAGCCGGGCGCTGTCAGCCGAGCCGACCGGGCCGCCGCGCAGCTCGCCGAGGGCGCGCAGGCCCGCCGCGTTCAGCCGCAGCAGGCGCGGCGGCGAGCCGCCGGACAGCAGGTCCGGGCGGACAAACCGGGTGCCGGCGTCGAACGCGATGCCGAAGCCGGCCGGCAGCGGAACCGCCGGCTCCCGGCCGGCGGCCGGGCCTGCGTTTCCCGCCCCGGCCGCCTCCCGCCCCCGGGCCGGGGCTGCGGCGAGCGGGCTGCCCGCGGGGGTCCTGCCGTTCGCGGGGGTCCTGCGGCCGGAGGCAGGCCGGCTCACAGCGCCAGGCCGCCGTCAACGGGCACCACCGCACCGGTCATCCCGCTGCTGCCGTCGCCGGCCAGCCAGACCAGGGCGGCGGCGACCTCTTCGGGGCGCAGCAGCCGGTCCAGCGGCTGCTGGGACGCGAACGAGCCGGGGCCGGGCAGCCCGTACAGCCGGGCGCTCTCGGCCAGGATCGGGGTGTCGGTGGAGCCCGGGCTGACCGCGTTCGCGGTGACCCCGGTGCCGCGCAGTTCCGCGGCCAGGGCGCGGACCAGTCCGGCCACGCCTGCCTTGGCGGCGCAGTAGGCCGCCAGCATCGGCAGGCCGCGGGTGGCCGCCGCCGAGGCGACGGCGAGGAACCGGCCGCGGCGCGGCGGGGGGCGCCGCAGCAGCGCCGGGATGGCCGCCCGGGCCAGCGTCAGCACGCCGCCCAGGTCGGTGTCGAGCACCGCGCGCTGCTGGTCCTCGGGCATCTCCCAGAGCGGCACCCCGCCCGTGATCACCCCGGCGACGGCCAGCGCCGCGTCCAGGCCGCCCCAGAGGCGTTCAGCCCGGGCGACGGCCCCGGCCATCGCGGCCGGGTCGCGCACGTCCGCGGCCATCGCCATCACGGCCCCCGGGCCGTGAGCAGCCCGGGTACCCTCTTCTCCCCCGCGACCGCCGCCTGCTCCGCGATCCTCGCCCGCCCGGGATCGCGGCCTGCGGGATCGCGGTCTGCCCCGGGATCGCGGCTGCCCGGGATGCGGCTGCCCCGGGATCGCGGCCTGCCCCGGGATCGCGGCCTGCCCCGGGATCGCGGCCCGCCCCGGCGGCAGGACCCGCGCCGGGGCCAACCGCCGGGCGCCCGCCGTCGGCCGCGGATGCCTCGGCGGCCACCCGATCCAGCTCTTCCCGGGTGCCCAGTGGGTACGGCAGCGCGGGATCATCCTGGCAGCGGTCCACCGCGAGCACGTTCCATCCCTCGGCCGCCAGGCCGCGGACGGTGGCGGCGCCGATGCCGCGGGCCGCCCCGGTGACCAGCGCGACCCGGGTCATCCCTGGCCCGCCCCGCGCCACCTGGCGACCGCGGCCAGCAGGTCCGCGGTCAGCCCCTCGAGCAGTCCGGTGCCTTCGGCGGCGGAGGCACCCGCGGGGTCTCCGAGGACGCCATTGCGACTGGCGGCCCGGACCCCGGCCGACCGCAGCAGGGGCATCAGCCCGGCGATCGGCGCCCGGTTCCCAGGCTCGGCCAGCCCCAACCGGACCCGGCCCGGGTCCAGCGCCAGCTGGATGGCGGTCTCGGTCCGGCAGGCGTGCGCATCCGGCGCCGCCATGGCCGGCTGGCCCGCACTGGCCCGCTGATCCGCGCGGCAGGCTGGCCCGCACGGGCGGGCCGCCGCCAGTCAAGCCGAGGACCTGGTCCCCCCGTGGCGCCGCCAGCGCTTCGGCCGAGCGGCTGCTGCCCACCGCGCCTGCCCCCCGAGACGGAGGCCAGCGCCTCCCCGGTCATCCACAGCAGCGCATCCACTGACTCGGCGCGCAGCCGGGCCACGGCCCGGACGGCCGGCTCGCGGTTCCCGCTGTGCGCGCAGACGAACAGGATGTGCCCGAAGGCCCCGGCTGCGCTGCGGCCCATTTCGACCAGCATCAGCTCCAGGGCTTCCTGGCCGATCGAGAGGGTCCCGGCGAAGCCTGCGTGCTCGCCGCTGGAGCCGTAACCGACTGGCGGGGCCACCACGACGTCGCCGCGCCGGGCCGCCAGCCTGGCCGTCAGGGCGACGGCGACGTCGGTGTCGGTGGACAGCGGAAGGTGCGGCCCGTGCTGCTCGGTGGACCCGACCGGGACGGCCAGCACCGCCCCGGCCGCGGCCAGCCGCTCCGCCTCCGGCCAGGTGAGGTCGCCCAGCGCGGTCACGCCGGCCATCCGGCCGGCCCAGGGCCGGCGCCCAGCGCCCGGGTGAACCCGGGCGGGATCACGATGTCGGCCGCGGTCAGCTCGCGGACCGATGAACGGCCCAGCCCGAGCAGCGCCGAGTCGATGCCGCCGCGCAGGATGTCCAGCACGTTCTCCACGCCGGCCTGGCCGCTGACGGCCAGCCCCCACAGGTAGGCCCGGCCGATCATCACCGCCCGGGCGCCCAGCGCCATCGCCTTGACCACGTCGCCGCCGCGCCGGACGCCGCCGTCGAGCAGCACCTCGACCTGGTCGCCCACCGCCTCGGCGATGGCCGGCAGGGCCCGGATCGTCGCGGGCGTGCCGTCCAGGTTGTTGCCGCCGTGGTTGGACACCGAGATCGCCGTCACCCCGGCATCGACCGCCCGCCGGGCGTCGTCGACCCGGGTCACGCCCTTGAGCATGAACGGCCCGCCCCACTGCTCGCGCAGCCAGCGCAGGTCATCCCAGCTTGGCAGCGGGGACGACATCCACTGCCCGTAGGCGCCGAAGAACGTCGGGGCGGCCTGGCCCGGGGCCGGCCATGTTCGGCACGGTCAGGTCCGGCGGGCGGCCGGTACGGGCGAAGCCGGCGCAGCCAGCGCGGGCGGCGCAGCACCTCGGGCGCGAACCGGATCATCGTCCGCAGGTCCATCAGCTCCGGGATGACCGGGCTGCCCCAGTCCCGGCCGGTGCGCGAACGTCCAGTCCAGCGTGACGATGAGCCCGGCCGCCCCGGCGGCACGGGCCCGCTCGACCGTCGGCAGCATCTGCTCGCGGGTGCCGGCCCAGTAGAGCTGGAAGAAGGTCCGCGGGTTGGCCGCCACCACCTCCTCGACCGGCTTGCTGGCGAACGAGCTCAGCCCCATCGCCGTCCCGCGCGCCGCCGCGGCACGGGCCACGGCCACTTCGCCGTCCGGATGTACGGCCTGGACTCCGGTCGGCGAGATCAGCACCGGCAGCGACACCGGCTGGCCCATGACCGTGGCAGACAGGTCACGCTGCGCCGGCAGCCCGGCCACGTGCGGCGCGAAGCCGAGCTCGCTGAACGCCCTGACGTTGTCGCTGACCGTCAGTCCCTGCTCAGCGCCCGCGATCAGCGCGCCGTACACCGACGCCGGCAGCCGCTTGCGCGCCCGCCGCTGTGCCTCGGCCACCGTCTCGAACCAGGCATTGCCCACCGGCCCATCCTCCCGCGGCCGCCGCGACCTCAGGCGTCGCCCCGCACCATATCAATCAGCCTGCCGAGCACCGCGCCGTTGCTGACCCGCAGGCCGTCGTGCTCGTACTCGTTGGTCACCCACGGCCGCAGGCTGCCGGTCGCCCGCGCCGTCGCCAGCGACAGGCCAAAGTCCACGTACATGTCGTCGAAATAGACCGCCGCCGCGGCCGGCACACCGCTGGCGGCCAGCCGGGCCGGGTCGTACAGCCGCGGCCAGTCCTCCCGCTCGGCGAGCAGTTCCGCCGCCTCGCGCAGCGGCCGGACCGTGGGATAGGCATCGGCCATCCACGGGTAGATCATCTCGCCGGTGAACAGCAGCGGGCCGTCGCCGTCCAGGGCCGGCCCGGCGTCGAACGCGGGGAATTCGGCCCGCACCCGCTGCGCGGCCCAGCGGGTGGCGCCGCCCTGGGCGTAGCAGGCCTCGTGCAGCAGCACGTACAGCGGGCCGTGCGGGGCGATCTGCGCCTGCACCTCGGCCAGGAAGGCGTCGGACAGCTCGCCGCCGGCGAACGGGTTCTCCAGCAGGTAGTGCAGCGTGTGGCTGCCGGTGCTGGAGCCCAGCAAGCGGCCGAGCGACTGGAAGGCCTCGACGGTGAACGGCATCCCGTCGGGCAGCCGGGTGCCGGAGTCGCGCAGGTGCCTGGCGACCCGCTTGGCGCGTTCGGCATCCTCGGGATACCGCCGGTAATGCGCCGCGGTCTTGGCGGCCACCCGCGGGTAGGTGGCGCGATAGACCTCCTCGGCGGTGGCCTCCAGCCCGGGCACCCCCCCGGTGATCAGCACCTCGCGCAGGCCGTCGGCGGCCAGCGAGAGGTAGCTGACCGCGCAGAAGCCGCCGTAGCTCTGCCCGAGTATGCTCCACGGCTCGCCGCCGGCCAGCGCGCGGCGGATGATCTCGGCGTCCCGGACGATGGCATCCGCCCGGAAGTGCGCCAGGTAGTCGGCCTGCGCCTGCGCGCTGCCCAGCTGGCCGAGCGTCTGCCGGGTGGCCGGGGTGGACCGGCCGGTGCCGCGCTGGTCAAGCAGCAGCAACCGGTAGTCCTGCAGCGCCCGGTCCAGCCAGCTCTCCCGGCCGACCGGCCGGGGCGAGGCGGCTCCCGGGCCGCCCTGCAGGAACAGCAGCCAGGGCAGCCGTGCGTCCGCCCGGGCCGTCGCCACCACCTCGCGGGCGAACACCTCGATCTGCGGCCCGGCCGGATCGTCATGGTCGAGCGGGACGGTGAATACGTGATCGGTCAGCACGGTGCCCGGGTGGAAGAAATGCATGATCAGCACCGTATCCCCGTCTCGGCCCGGCACCGGCCCGCGGGAGGCCGGCGAGCGGGTCAGGGCGCCAGGCGGCGGCGACCCCGGGATACCGGCTCTCCCCCGGCTCCCCCCGGCCCGGCCGGACAGCCGGTCCCTGGCCCGGCCGGCCGCCGCAGCCGGCCGAGATCGAACGCCGGCCAGGCCGCCCGGCCAGGTCAGGCCCGGGGGCGCGCGCGGGCCGCCGGGCCGGGGCGGTACCGTGCTCAACGTGAGCGTGCCGACGCTGCGGGATGTGGCTGCCCTGGCCGGGGTGCACCCGGCGACGGCCTCCCGGGCGCTGAACCCGGCCACCAAGGGCATGACCAGCGCGGATACCGGGCAGCGGGTGCTGCGGGCGGCGGAGCAGCTCGGCTACCGGCCGAACGCGGTCGCCAGAAGCCTGCGCACCGCCCGCTCGTCCAGCATCGGCGTGGTCGTCCCGGACCTGACCAACCCGCTCTTCCCGCCCATCGTCCGGGGCATCGAAGCCGGGCTGGCACCGCACGGGTACGTGCTGCTCATCGTCAACACCGACAACAACCTCGGGCAGGAAGAGCAGCTGGTCGCCTCGCTGCAGGCCCGCAGCATCGACGGGCTCATCCTCGCCACCGCGCGGGTCCGTCACCCGCTGATCGACAAGCTCGCCGCCGGTGACCTGCCGGTCGTGCTGGTGAACCGGCGCCGGGAGGGCGTGACGCTGCCCTGCGTGGTCCCGGACGACGCGGCGGGCATCCGCCTCGCGGTCGCCCACCTGGCGCAGCTGGGGCACCGTCGCATCGCGCACGTCGCCGGGCCGCAGGACACCTCCACCGGGGTGGCCCGGAGGCGCGCCTTCCGGGCCGCGGTGCGCGAGCACGGGCTGGCGCAGGACAAGGCGCTCGTCCGGCCGTGCGGGACGTGGTCGGAGGCCCAGGGAGCGCGGGCGCTGCGCGGCCTGCTGGATTCCGGCGAGCGCTTCTCCGCGGTCATCGCGGGCAACGACATGCTGGCCCTGGGCTGCTATGACGTGCTAGGCGAGCGCGGAATCCGCTGCCCGGGCGACATCAGCGTGGTCGGCTTCAACGACATGCCGTTCGTGGACAAGGTGCGGCCCGCGCTGACCACGGTGCACATCCCGCAGCACGACCTCGGGGCCGAGGCGGCCCGGCTGCTGCTCGACCAGATGGCCGACTTCCGCCGCGAGGAGCGGTCCGTGGTGCTGCCCGTCGAGCTGTCCGTGCGCGAATCGACCGGCCCGCCGCCGGAAGGCGGCCGCTGACATGCCGGGCCTCCCGCGCCGGCGTGGCTGAGCCCGTGGCGCAGGCCCTCCGGCTGACCGTGAACGGCCGTGCTCATGAGAATCCGCGGCGGCCCGGAGCTGACGCTGCTGGACGTGCTGCGCGGCCAGCTCGGCCTGGCCGGGCCGCGGTTCGGCTGCGGCGCCGGGCTGTGCGGCGCCTGCTTCGTCCTCGTGGACGGCGAGCCGCGGCCGGCCTGCGACCTGCCCGCGGCGGCCGCGGCCGGCCGGGACGTCGTCACCGTGGAGGGCCTGGCCCCGGCCGGCGGCCCGCCCCACCTGGTGCAGCAGGCGTTCATCGACGAGCAGGCCGCGCAGTGCGGCTACTGCACGGCCGGCCTGGTGATCAGCGCGGTCGCCCTGCTGCGGGCCAGCCCCGCGCCGACGCCGCAGCAGGTGCGCGAGGCCCTGGAGCGCAACCTGTGCCGGTGCGGCGCGCACGGCCGGGTGGTGCGCGCGGTGCTGCGGGCCTCGGGGCAGCGGGCATGACCGCGGGGTCGCCTCGGCCGGCGGAACCGCCGCCCGGAGCGGAAGCGCCGGAGGGCGCCGCCGGAGCGGAACGGCCGCCAGGGGACGCCGCCGGCGGCCGCCGGCCGGCCGGCGGGCGGCCCGGCCCCGCCCGGACGGCTCGACTTCGGCACCGACGGCGTGGTCACGGTGGCCACCGGCAAGGTCGAGTACGGGCAGGGGGTGTGGACCGCGCTGGCCCAGATCGCGGCCGAGGAACTCGACGTGCGGCTGGCCCGGGTGCGGGTCGGCGAGGTGTCCACGGCTGACAGCCCGGACGAGGGCGTGACCTCGGGCAGCAGGTCGGTCGAGGACGCCGGCGCCGCCCTGCGGCAGGCCTGCGCGCAGGCCCGGCGCGCCTTCGTGGCCGCCGCCGCGGCCCGGCTCGGCATCGCCGCGGCCGCGCTGGCCATCCTGGACGGCGAGATCACCACCGAGGCCGGCGGCACCGGGCTCAGCTACTGGTCGCTGGACTGGCCGGCCGCCCCGGCCGCCGGCGGCGGCGATCCGGCCGGCGCGGCAGCGCCGTCCGGCGCCCGCGGTCCGGCCGCGGCGGCGGGCCAGGCCGGCCCGGCGGTCACCGCGAAGCCGCCCGGCCGGTGGTCGGTCGCCGGGCGCAGCGCGCCCCGGCTGGACATCCCGGACAAGGTGGCCGGACGGCCCCGGTTCATCCATGACCTGGTACTGCCGGGCATGCTGTTCGGCCGGGTGATCCGCCCGCCCGCCCCCGCGGCGGAGCTGCAGTCCGCCGGCGCCGCGGACCTGCCCTCCGGGGTGGCCGGCGTGGTCACCGACGGGTCGTTCCTCGGCGTGGTGGCCGAGACCGACGCGATCGCGCGCGCGGCGGCGGGCCTGATCGGCCGGGCGGCCCGGTGGAAGGTGCGCGAGTCGCTGCCGGATGAGGATGACCTGAGGAGCTTCCTGCTCGGCGCGCCCGCCGAGACCTCGGTGATCGAGCGGCGTCGGGACCCGGCGGCCGCGGCCCGGGTGACCAGCACCCTGTCCGCCGAGTTCAGCCGGCCGTTCATCGCGCACGCGTCGGTGGCCCCGAGCTGCGCGGTCGCCCGGGCCGACGGCCCGGCGGTGACGGTCTGGACGCACAGCCAGGGCATCTTCGCGCTGCGCGGGGCGCTGGCCGCCGGCCTGGGCATCGACCCCCGGCACGTGGTCGTGCGGTACGCCGAAGGCGCCGGAGTCTACGGCCACAACGGCGCGGACGACGCCGCCCTCGACGCCGTGCTGCTGGCCAGGGCCCCGGCCTGCCGCGGCCGGCCGGTCCGGGTGATGTGGTCGCGCGAGGACGAGATGGCCTGGGCGCCCTGCGGGGCGGCGATGCTGGCCCGGCTGTCGGCCGGGCTCGGCCCTGGCGGCCGCATCCAGTCCTGGCGGCAGGACGTCTGGAGCAACGGGTTCCTGGGCCGGCCGGGTACCGGGGGCGAGCCGCGCCTGCTCGCGCTCGCGCACCTGGCCGCCGGGAGCACGCCGTACGCCGGGCAGCCGCTGCCGCCGTCCTGGGACGGGCCCCCGGTGCCCACGATCGGCTCGGTCCGCAACTCCGTGCCCGGCTATGACGTGCCCGACCTCGCGGTGACCCGGCACCGGCTGCTCACCATGCCGGTCAGGACCTCATCGCTGCGCTCGCTGGGCGCCTTCCTCAACGTGTTCGCCATCGAGTCGTTCATGGACGAGCTGGCCGCCGCGGCGGGCGCGGATCCGGTCGACTTCCGGCTGGCCCACCTCGGTGACCCCAGGGGGCGCCGAGTGATCGAGCAGGCCGCCGAGATGGCGGGCTGGCCGGCCCGGGGCGGCAACCCGGACACCGGCCTCGGCATCGGGTACGCCCGGTACAAGGGCACGTCCGGGTACTGCGCGGCGGTGGCCGAGGTCGAAGCCGACACCGACGTCCGGCTGCGCAGGCTGTGGCTGGCGGTGGACGTGGGCCGGGTCATCAACCCGGACGGGGTCATCAACCAGGCCGAGGGCGGCGCGGTGCAGAGCGCGAGCTGGGTGCTGCGCGAGCGGGTCCGGTTCGACCGCACCCAGATCACCTCGGTGAACTGGGACAGCTACCCGATCCTGCGGTTCACCGAGGTCCCCCCCGTGACGGTGCGCATCGTGGCGGCGCCCGGGGAGCCGGAGACCGGCGCGGGCGAGGTGGCGCAGGGGCCGGTGGCCGGCGCCATCGGCAACGCGGTGGCGGACGCCGCCGGCGTGCGGGTCCGGGATTTGCCGCTCACCCGGGACCAGATCGTCCGGGCCATCGGCCCGGGCTAGCGCACTCCCGCGGGCGGAACTGCACGCTGGTCCGCGGTCCGCGGCCCCGGCGGCCCTGGACACCGCATGCTGCCAGGTGCGCTGGCCGCTCCGGCCCAGCGCGCGCCTAGCCCTGGCAACCACCAGTTCGATACCCGGCACCGTCAGTCGTCCGGCAGCCGGCGGCGTCAGCCGGCGGCGGCCAGGCCGAGGGCGCGCTTGAGGAAGTCCACCTGCAGCAGCATCAGGTTCTCCGCCACCTCCTCCTGCCGCGGCGAGTGGGTGATGCCGGACAGCGGCAGCACGGCATGCGGGCGCCCCGCCGCCAGCAGAGCCGACGACAGCCGCAGCGTGTGCGCCACCGTCACGTTGTCATCGGCGAAGCCGTGCACCAGCATGAGCGGGCGGCGCAGGTTGGGCGCGTCGGCGATCAGCGAGTTGTGCGCGTACGCCTCCGGATGCTCATCGGGGTGGCCGAGGTAGCGCTCGGTGTAATGGGTGTCGTAGAGCCGCTCGTCGGTGACCGGGGCGCCCGCGACCGCGGCGTGGAACACGTCAGGCCGGCGCAGCACGGCCAGGGCGGCCAGGTAGCCGCCGTGCGACCAGCCGCGGATCGCCACCCGCGAGGTGTCCAGCCCGGGGCGGGACGCCGCCACCGCCCGCAGCCCGTCCACCTGGTCCTCGACGTTCGGCGTGGCCTGGTCGTAGAGGATCAGCCGGTCCCAGTCCGGGCCGCGCCCGGGGGTGCCGCGGCCGTCGATGATCAGGACGGCGAAGCCCTGGTCGGCGAACCACTGCGGGACCAGGTAGGCGTTGCGGGCGGACAGGACGCGCTGCGCGGCGGGCCCGCCGTACGGGTCGAGCAGCACCGGGAGCGCGGGATCGGAGCCGGGGCGGTATCCCCGCGGCAGCAGCAGCGCGCACCGCAGCCGGTGCTCGCCCGCGGTCAGCAGCGTCACCTCCGGCGTCAGCACCGGGGTCTCGGCGCACGACTCGATCTCGCCCGCGTCCGCGCCGTGCCGCCAGATCCGCACCGAGGGGCCGAAGTGGCCGAGCGACACGGACGAGACCACCATGGCGCCGGCCGAGCGCACCGCGGAATGCCGGCCGGGCTCCGTGCTGACCCTGGTCACCCCGGCCGGCCCCGCGGTGTACAGGTGCAGCTCGGCCGGGTCCGGCCCGGTGGCGGTGAACAGCACGTCCTCGGCGGCGTTGAGCACTTCGCTTACCTGCAGCGCGCCGGCTCCCGCGGGGGTGGCCGGGCGGTCGCCGATCATCAGCCGGTAGGCGCCGTCCCGCGCCACCACCCGGACCAGGCTGCCGTCGGCCGTCCAGGCCGGCGTGCCCGGCACGATGTCCACCCACGCCTGGTCGGTGTCGGTGGCCAGCGGGCTCGTGCTCCCGTCGCCGGCCACGGCCAGGATGCGCATCGTGCGCTGGTCCCGCGTCTGGACCTGCAGCAGCGCCGGCCCGCGCGACGACCAGTGCACGGCGGTCAGGTACGGGAACGCGGCGGTGTCCCACGGCACCGGCCGCCTGCTGCCGTCGAGCCCGGCCCAGATCACGGTGACGTCGGCGTTGGCGGTGCCCGCGACGGGGTAGCGGACCTCGGTGGCGGGCCGATCCGGGCTGGCCGGATCGGACAGGTACCAGCGGGTCACCGGGCCGGTGTCCACCCGGGCGGCGAGCAGGCTCTGCCCGTCCGGTGACCACCAGTAGCCGCGGGTGCGGGCCATCTCCTCGGCCGCGACGAATTCGGCCAGCCCGTAGGTCACCTCCGGGCCGTCCGGCTCGGCCAGCGCGCGGCCCCCGCCGCCGTCGGCGGAGATAACCCGCAGCGCCCCGCCGCTCACGTAGGCGACGCGGGATCCGGACGGATCCGGGCGCGGGTCCAGCACGGGCCCGGCGGCGGGCAGCTCCCGGGCGTCACCGCCGGTGAGGTCGGCGACGAACAGCCGCCCGGACAGGGCGAACGCGGCGAAGCGGACCTCGTCGTCGGTGGCGTAGCCGACGACTCCCGAGCCCGCCTGCCTGGTCCGCTCCCGCCGCGCCCGTTCCTGCGGCGGCAGCTCCTCGTCCGCGCCGCCCAGGATCAGCTCCGGGTCCGCGGCGACGTGCTCGGCCCCGGTTCCCACATCACGCACCCACAGGCAGGTATTGCCGTCCGTCCCCGACCGTGACCGCAGGAACGCGACGCGGGAGCCGTCGGGCGCGACCGAGAAATCGTGCGGGACGCCGAGGGCGAACCTCTGCGTGCGGGCGTACTGACGCGGAAAGCCGATCTCTGCGGACATGCCGCGATCCTCGCAGACGCGCCCGGCGCGGACCCGCCCGGCCGGCCCGGCGGCCCGGGGATACCGGGCCTGCACCGGTGCCGGGCCGGCCGCGGGGCTGGCGGCCCGCCGCGGGGCAGGCGGGCGGGCCGCCGGTGTAGCGAGTCTGCTGCGGGGTAGCAGGGCCGCCGCCGGGGCGCCCGGGTCAGCTGCCGAGGTACTGCAAGACCGCCAGGACCCGGCGGTTGTCACTCTCCGAGGGCGGCAGGCCGAGCTTGGCGAAGATGCTGGCCACGTGCTTTTCGACCGCGCCGCCGGAGACGACCAGCCCGGCCGCGATCCCGGCGTTGGACCGGCCCTCGGCCATCAGCTCCAGCACGTCACGTTCCCGGGCGGTGAGCGAGGCCAGCCCGGCCGCCCGGCGGCTGGCGCCGAGCAGCTGGCTGACCACCTCGGGATCGAGCGCGGTGCCGCCCGAGGCCACCCGCTCGAGCGCGTCGGCGAACTCGGCCACGTCCGCCACCCGGTCCTTGAGCAGGTAGCCGACTCCGGAGGCGTTCCCCGCCAGCAGCCGGGCCGCGTACCGGGTCTCGATGTACTGGGAGAACACCAGGACGCCGGTGGCCGGGTGCTCGGCGCGCAGCTGCAGGGCGGCGCGCAGCCCCTCGTCGGTGTGGGTGGGCGGCATCCTGATGTCCACCACCGCCACGTCCGGATGGTGCTCCTTCACCGCGCCGAGCAGCGCCTCGGCGTCGGCGACCGCCGCGCACACCTCGTGCCCGCGGTCGGCGAGCATCGCCGTCAGGCCTTCCCGCAGCAGGCCGGCGTCCTCGGCGATGACTACCCGCATGCGGCGATGTTCTCACGCCCGCAGCGGCAGCTCCACGGTGACCACGGTCGGCCCGCCTTGCGGGCTGGCCAGGTCGAGGCGGCCGTCCACGGTCCGCACCCGCTGCGACCAGCCCGGGCAGGCCGCTGCCCCGGCCCGGATCCGCGCCGCCGCGGCCGTCGTCGGCGACCCGCAGCCGGAGCGTCTGGCCCCGCTGCGCCACGTCCACCGCGATCCGGCGCGCGCCGCTGTGCTTGGCCGCGTTGGCCAGCAGTTCCGCGGCGCAGAAGTAGGCGATGGTCTCGATGGCGGGGGTGGGGCGCTCGGTGATCTCCGCGGTCAGCTCGACCGGGATGATGCTGCGCGCGGCGAGCGTGGCCAGCGCGTCGGCCAGCCCGCGTCGAGCACCGGCGGATGGATGCCCCGGGCCAGGTCGCGCAGCTCTGATCAGCGCCTCCTTGGCGCTGCGGTGCGCGCTGTCCACCAGCTCCCGGACGCGGGCGGCCTGGGTGGCCTCCAGCGGCTTCCCGCCGTCGCCGAGCTTCTCCCTGGCCATGCCCAGGCCCATGGCCAGGGCCGCGAGCCTGACCTGGGCGCCGTCGTGCAGATCCCGCTCGACCTGGCGCAGCGCGGCCGCGGCGTCGTCCACCGCGTGCGCGCGGCTTTCCTCCAGCTCGCGGACCCGCTGGTCCAGCTGGCCGGGGCCGAGCAGGCTGCTGGATCAGCCAGCGGTCGCCGGCCGTCACCGCCCGCAGCAGCCAGGGCGCGGCCAGCAGGGTGAGGGCCCCGGCCATCGCCGCGAGCAGGGTTTCGGGCCAGTTGCTCACCGAGAAGCTGCCGGCCGGCAGCGGCACCACGGCCTGGAACGGACTCGGCGGCCCCGGCGCCGGGCGGTGCAGCGCCGGCCACCACAGCGGGGACGACAGGTTGATCAGCCCGATGACCCAGTAGCTGATCGCGTACGCCTGCACCAGGGAGACCGGCAGCTTCAGCACCAGGTAGGCCACGGCCCGCCAGGCGGTGCCGTCGCGGAGCCTGGCGTCCACCCGGCGCAGCACCCCGCGGCCGGGACGGAACGGCGGCGGCGCGGCCGTATGTCCGCGCCGAGCAGCCGCCCGGCCAGCCGCCGGTCCAGCGACCCAAGCCTGCGGGCCAGCCGGAGGGTCAGCACCAGGACAAGCAGTCCGACGAACGTGCCGATCAGGGTGACGGTGAGCAGGACGCCGGCGGTGAGCAGGGTCACGATGAGCAGGAATCCCGCGGCGGCAGGCACCAGCCCGGCCAGGCCGTAGCCGATCTCGCGGCGGGACCGCCGGGTGAACGGGGCGCGCGCGGCCGCGCGCGCCAGCTCACCGGGAGTCGCGCTCACCAGCTCATTGTCCCCCACCGGGGCCGCCACCCGGTTGCCGCGGACTCAGGCGTCCCGGCGGGACAGCAGCCACCCGCCGGCGCCGAGCAGCACCGCGGCGTACAGGCAGAGCAGGCCGAGCGCCGGCCCACACCGGCAGCGACGGCGAATCCGGCACGACCGCCGTGATCGTGTTCTCGGCGATGGTCATGGGCAGGAACTTCGCGATCGAGTCGGCCACCGCATGCGGCAGCGGGAGCAGCACGAGCGGCAGCGACGAACAGCAGCCCGGCCAGGGCCCCGATGGCGCCCGCGGTGTGCCGGATGATCGTGCCCAGGCCCACGCCCATGAGCCCGACCAGGCACAGGTACAGGCCCGCCATGAGCACGGCCCGCAGCACGCCCGGCTGGCCGAGCGCCGGGTGCGGGACGACCGCGGGCAGCGAGAGCCGCATCGCGAAGAACGTGGCGAAGCGCCGCGACCTCCCCGAGCACGAGAGCGTCACCGCGCCGAACACCGCGCCTTGGCCGCCAGCACCAGTCGCCGGCCGGTATCGCGGCGAACGTGGCCCGGATCAGCCCGGAGGCGTACTCGCTGGTCATCATCAGCACGCCCAGGACGCCGACGGCGAGCTGGGCGGCGGCCAGCCCGGCGAGCGCCGTTCTGGTCGGGTCGTAGCCGGGGCCCAGGCGGCCGGGGGCGTTGTGCGCCGATGAGGACGCCGATGGCGATCATCGCCGCGGCCGTGGCGGCGAGCGTCCACGCCGGATACCGCTGGCTGCGCAGCTTGATCCATTCCATCCGGGCCACCTGGCCGAACCGGTAGCCGTGATCGCGGTGTGCCGGGGGCGCGGTGACGGCGGTCATGACTGCCTCATTTCTTCTGCGCGGGGACTGCCGGCGGTCCAGCTCGCGCCCCGGCCTGCTGGGCCCGGAACTCGGCTGCGTCGCAGGTCAGGTCGAAGAACGCGTCCTCCAGCGAGTCCGCGCGGGCGGACAGGTCCGCCACCGTGGTGTCGGCGAGCAGCCGCCCCGCCCGATCACGATCAGGTGGTCGGCCATCAGCGCCATCTCGCTGATCAGGTGGCTGGAGACGAACACCGTCCGGCCTTCGGCGGCCAGCGACTTCAGCAGGTGTCCGGATCCACCGGATGCCCTCCGGATCCAGCCCGTTGACCGGCTCGTCGAGCAGCAGCACCCCGGGATCGCCGAGCAGAGCGGTGGCGATGCCGAGCCGCTGGGCCATGCCCAGCGAGAACTTCCCCGGCCGCTGCCCGGCCACGCTCCGCGATCCCGGTCAGCGCGAGCACCTCGTCCACCCGGGCGGCCGGGATGTCATTGCTGGCGGCCAGCGCGGCCAGATGCGAGCGGGCGGGCCGGCCCGGGTGGAACGCCCCGCGCCTCGAGCAGCGCGCCGACCTCCCGCAGCGGCCAGCGCAGCTCGGCGGTAGCGGCGGCCGCCGATCCTGGCCTGGCCCGCGTCGGGGCGGTCCAGGCCCATGATCATGCGCATCGTGGTGGACTTGCCGGAGCCGTTCGGGCCGAGAAAGCCCGTGACGGTCCCCGGCCGGACGTCGAAGCTCAGGCCGTCCACGGCGACCGTGCTGCCGTACCGCTTGGTCAGCCCGCTGGCCTCGATCATGATGAACCTCCTCAGCGTCAGGCGGGTGACTGCCCGGCCCTGATCACGCTAGGGAGGCGGCACGGCGCGGCGGTATGCGGCTAGCGGCCGTCTTGGCCGGGGGGTTTACCCCCGCCGCCAGTAGACTCCGCGCCATGACACACCCCTCCCCCGCGTCGCCAGCCGGATCCCCGCCGACCGCCGCCGGCCACGGCGACACGTTCACCGACGACTACGCCTGGCTCGCCGACGAAGGACGACCCGGAGGTGCTCGCCTACCTGCAGCGGAGAACGCCTACACCGACGCCGTCGACCGCGAGCCTGGCCGGGCTGCGCGACAGCGTCTTCGCCGAGATCAAGGCCCGCACCCAGGAGACCGACCTGTCGGTGCCGGTCCGCAAGGGCGGCTGGTGGTACTACTCCCGGACGGTCGAGGGCCAGCAGTACAGCCATCCACTGCCGCCTGGCTGGCCGGGCCGGGCGAGCGTCACGCCGCCGGCTGCCGGCGGACGGGCCAGCCGCCTGGACGGGCGAGCAGGTCCTGCTCGACGGCAACGAGCTGGCGGCCGGACTCCGGGTTCTTCTCGCTCGGCGCGTTCAGCGTCAGCCCGGACGGGAGGCTGCTGGGCTACTCCACCGACTTCACCGGCGACGAGCGCTTCACCCTGCGGGTCAAGGACCTGGCACCGGCGCGCGTGCTCGACGACGAGATCCCGGGCACGTTCTACGGCTGCGCGTGGTCACTGGACGGCTCGGCGCTGTTCTACGTCACCGTGGACGACGCCTGGCGGCCCTACCGGGTGTGGCGGCACATGGTCGGCACCGCCGGCCGCCGACGACGTGATCGTGTTCGAGGAGCCCGACGAGCGGTTCTGGGTCGGGGTCGGCCTGACCCGCAGCGAGCGCTACCTGGTGGTCAGGTCGGCGAGCAAGCTGACCAGCGAGGCGTGGCTGCTGGACGCGGCGGACCCGGCCGGGGAGCTGCGGGTGGTCGCGCCGCGCCGCCAGGGCGTCGAGTACGACGTCGAGCACCAGCCGGCGCCGGCCGCGGCGACCGGCTGCTCATCCTGCACAACGACCAGGCGGAGAACTTCGAGCTGGCCGCCGGCCCCGGCGGCCCGGCCGGCGAACTGGGAGCCGCTCATCGGCCACCGCGCGGACACCCGGCTGCTCGACGTGGACGCCTTCGCCGGCCACTTCGTGGTCTGGTACCGCCGCGACGGCCTGACCGGCCTGGCCGTGTACCGCGGCGACGGCGCCGGCCCGGGAGATCCAGTTCCCCGAGCCGCTCTACACGGTGACGCCGGGCGCCAACCCGGAGTACGCGTCGCCGCGGTTCCGGCTCAGGTACGAGTCGCTGGTCACGCCCGGAGTCGGTGCTACGACTGCGACGTCGCGACCGGCGAGCTGACCCTGCTCAAGCGGCGGCCGGTGCTCCCGCTGCCCGGCGAGCGCGCCGTATCGGCCCGACGACTACACCCAGCACCGCGAGTGGGCGGTGGCCGGCGACGGCACGCGCGATCCCGATCTCCCTGGTCTGCCCGAAGGGGACGCCGCTGGACGGCAGCGCCCCGTGCCTGCTCTACGGCTACGGCAGCTACGAGAGCCTCGATCGACCCGTACTTCAGCGATCGCCCGGCTGTCGCTGCTCGACCGCGGCTTCGTCTTCGCCATCGCGCACGTCCGCGGCGGCGGCGAGATGGGCCGGCGCTGGTACGAGGACGGCAAGCTGCTGCGCAAGACGAACACGTTCACCGACTTCGTCGCGTGCGCCGGGCACCTGGTCCGCCGGGGCTGGACGTCGCCGTCCCGGCTGGTCGCCCGGGGCGGGTCGGGCGGCGGCCTGCTGATGGGCGCGGTGGCCAACCTCGCGCCGCGAAGACTTCGCCGGGATCGTCGCGGAGGTGCCGTTCGTGGACCCGCTGAACTCGATGCTCGACCCGTCGCTGCCGCTGACGGTGACCGAGTGGGAGGAGTGGGGCGACCCGCTGCACGACCCCGAGGTCTACGCCTACATGAAGTCGTACTCGCCGTACGAGAACGTGACCGGCCAGGAGTACCCGGCCGATCCTGGCCACCACCAGCCTGAACGACACCCGGGTGCTGTACCACGAGCCCGCCAAGTGGATCGCCCGGCTGCGCGCGGTGGCCAAGGGCGGGCCGTTCCTGCTGCGGATCCGGATGGAGGCCGGGCATGGCGGCCGCAGCGGCCGGTACGACGCCTGGCGGGAGGAGGCGCTGATCATGGCCTGGATCATCGACGCGGCGGGCGCCGCCGAACCGGCCGGCGCCTCCGCGGCACGGCCACCGCCAGCCCGCGGCCGGGCGCTAGCCGAACAGAGCGCTGACCGACTCGCCGTCGTGGATCCGGCGGATCGCCTCGGCCAGCGCCGGGGCGACCGAGAGCACCTGCAGCTTGTCCGGCCGCGCGGTCCGCCGGGACCGGCACCGTGTTGGTGCAGACGATCTCGGTGACCTCGGGCCTGGCGGCCAGCCGGTCCAGCGAGCCGTGGCAGAACAGGCCGTGCGTGCAGGCGATCCGCACCGAGCGCACGCCGTGCTCGGCCAGCTTGTCGAGCAGCTCGTCCAGCGTGGTCCCGCGGGCGATCTCGTCGTCCAGCACGATCACGTCGCGGCCGGTCCACGTCGCCGATGATCGAGGTGATCGTCACGCTCGTGTCGCTGTGCCGCTCCTTGGCCCCGGCGGCCACCGGCAGGCCGAGCCTGCCGGGCGAACGCGGCCGCGCTCCTGGCGTTACCCAGGTCGGGCGACACGACGACCGAGCCGGCCAGGTCCTGGCCGCGGAAGTGCGCGGCCAGCTCGCGCAGCGCGTGCAGGTGGTCCACCGGCACCGAGAAGAAGCCGTGCACCTGAGGCGAGTGCAGGGTCATCGTCAGCACCCGGCTCGCCCCGCGGCGACGAGCAGGTCGGCGACGAGCCTGCCGCCGATGGAGACTCCGCGGCTCGTCCTTCTTGTCCGAGCGCGCATAGGCGTAGTGCGGCATGACCACGGTGACCCGGGCCGCGGACGCGCCCCGGGCGGCGTCGGTCATCAGCAGCAGCTCGACCAGGTGCTCCTGGACCGGCGGCACGATCGGCTGGATCAGGAACACGTCCCGTTCCCGGCAGTTGGCCTGCAGCTGCACCTCCAGGCAGTCGTTGGCGAACCGGCGCAGCCGCACCGGGTGCAGCGGGGTGCGCAGCTTGGCGCAGATCTCCCCGGCCAGCTCCGGGATGGGCGCTGCCGCTGAAGACGGCGATGTCGCGCACGCTCGTCCACTCCCCCGTGCCGCCCTCGGCGCGGCGCTGGGCTGGTAGGGCGGCAGCGCCAGCCCGTTGCGGATGGCCTGCTGGACGAGCTCGGGCTCGGGCCGCGCGTCCACCGTAACGACGTACTCCTTGCGCCGGAACACGTCCAGCACCGGGTTGGTCTTCTCGTGATAGTCGCGCAGCCGGACGGCGAGCGCCTCCTCGGTATCGTCCTCCCTGGTCGACGAGCTCGCCGCCGCAGTTGTCGCACTTGCCCGGGCGTTGCCGGGCTGCTTTCGAGCAGGTTGTAGTCCATGCCGCAGCCCGCGCACAGCCGCCGGGCCATCACCCGGCGCCGCACCTCGCTGTCGGGCAGGTCGAGGTGGATGACGCCGTCGATGTCGTAGCTTTCCAGGAAGAACTCGGCCTGCCGGCGGTTGCGCGGGAAGCCGTCGATGATGAAGCCATAGTTCCAGTCGTGCTGGGCCAGCCGTTCCCGCACGATGTCTTCCACGATCTCGTCGGCGACCAGCTCGCCCGCGGCCATCGTGCGCCGCACCTGCGCGCCGAGCTTGGTGTGCTGCTGCACGTTCCACCGGAAGATGTCGCCCACGCTGATGTGCACCAGGTCCAGGTCCTTGGCGAGCATCCCGCTCTGGGTGCCTTTGCCGCTGCCCTGCACGCCCATGATCACGTATTTCCGCATGCCGCCACGATGGCATGCCCGCGCCGTTCAAAGCGAGTGAGCTTAGTGAGCGCGGAGCGCCCAGCTCGGGGGTTGTTCCATCCAGAAAATAACCAAGAGCAGACGGAATGCGCCCGGCGGCGGGTGCCGGCGGGCTTTGTTTACAGGCCGAGCTTGCGGGCGCAGGCATCGCGGACCTGGGCAGTGACCAGGTCGCGCAGCTGCGGCCAGTCCTGCGCGGAGCAGTCCCGGGTGCAGGAAGCGGGCGATGTCGTTGCGGTTGCCCTGGCTGAGCACGATCGTGTACAGGCGCAGCCGGTCCGGCTCGGCGGTGACGTCGAACTCGCGCAGGCCGTGCCAGGTCAGGTGGACCGGCAGCACCACCGTCCCCACGGCGGGCCCGCGCAGCTCGTCGAGCCGGCCGGGTAGCCGCGCGGCGGCTCCGCGCCGCCGCAGCGGAAGACGTTCGCCAGTGGCATGGACGAGATTATCCCGGCTGGCGCTGTTCGAGGCGGATCGGCCCGCGGGCAGGCCGGTGCCACGGCGGCGCTAGGCTCGTTCCATGTCCAGTGCGGAGGCCGGGCGCCGGGACGCCGGCGGCGCCGTGCCCCCGGGATGGCGTTTCCTCATCGAGCCACGGTGGCTGGGCTGGCACGCCTGCCATGGTGCTGGCGGTGGTCGGCATGCTTGCCCTCGGCTACTGGCAGCTCCGCCGGGCCGAGGAGGGTAACTCGCTGAGCTGGGCGTACACGTTCGAGTGGCCGATTTTCGCGGTCTTCGGCATCGTATTCTGGGCCAAGACGATCCGCGACGAGTTCGCCCCGCCGGAGACTGACGAAGCGCCGGACCGGGCCGAGTTCTCCGTTGGGGCGGCGGTTAACGGTGGCGACCTGCCGGGCGAGGCGCGCGGCGGCCGAGCCCGAGGACGAGGACGAAGACCTGGCCGCCTACAACGCCTACCTCTCCCGGCTGCAGAACCAGGTGAAGGGCCACGGGCGGTGGCACGGGCTCAGGTAGCCCGACGAGAGCTCAGGAGGTCGCCGGTGGATTCTGCCGTAGGGCATGGTTCCGGCAAGAAAAGCACTGCAGGGCATGGTTCCGGCAAGAAGGGTGCCGTAGGCCGTGGTTCCGGCAAGAAGGGTGCCGTAGGGCGTGGTTCCGGCATGGAAAGGCCGTGCTCCGCTACCGGGTGATGGCTTACATAACCGGTGTGGTGCTGCTGGTGCTGTGCTTCGCGGGGATTCCGCTCCAGGTGGCCGCGCACAACAACATCATCGTGAACGACGTCGGCACCGTGCACGGGATCCTGTACATGATCTACCTGGTGGTGGCCTACCTGCTGACCAGGCGGCTGCGGCTGGCGATCGGCCCCACCCTGCTGGTGCTGCTGGCTGGCACGGTCCCGGTGATGACGTTCATCGTCGAGCGGTGGGTGTACCGCAAGTACATCGTCCCGGCCGGCAGGGGCAGGAGCCGGGCGGCCGCTGCCCGTCAGCCCGGCCGCCCGCTGAGGATCGACATCAGCGCGGACCAGCACTACTACACCGAGGAGCCCGGCCGCCGCGCACCGGCCCGGGCTGGTGCACGTCCTGCTGCCCGGTCTGCATCTGGGGCTGGAGACCGACGCCGGGGTGTTCTCGGCGGGACGGCTGGATCCCGGCACCCGGATGCTGCTGGACACCGTGCCCGCTCCCCCGGCCTCCGGCGAACCTGCTGGATCTCGGCTGCGGTTACGGGCCGCTGGCCCTGGTGCTGGCGCAGCCGCTCGCCCGCGGCGCGGTCTGGGCGGTCAACGTCAACCGGCGGGCGCTGGACCTGTGCGCGGGCAACGCGGCCCGGGCGGGCCTGGGCAACGTGCGCTGCTCTCGCCCGGATGAGCCCGGGCCTGCCCGGCCAAGCTGGACGTGATCTGGTCCAACCCGCCGCTGCGGATCGGCAAGCCGGCCCTGCACGCGCTGCTCGGCCGGATGGCTTGGCGGCTGGCCCCTGGCGGCACGCGCCTACCTGGTCGTGCAGCGGCACCTCGGATCGGACTCGCTGCACCGCTGGCTGGAGGACGCGGGCTGGCCGGTCACCAGGGTCGGCTCGCGCGCTGGCTACCGTGTCCTGCGCGCTGACGCACAGAATGCACAGCCTGGCATCGATTCGTCTCTCTCCGGCTAGCCGGAGTTTGCATTCTGGTCTGCGACCGGCGGCATACTCGCAGATATGGCGGACATGTTTCTTGATCAGCGAGGCCCCATCGCCTTCGCGCACCGAGGTGGGCCAGCGCACAATCTGGAGAACTCCTGGCCCGCCTTCGAGCATGCGGTCGAGCTGGGCTACAAGTACCTGGAGACCGACGTGCACGCCACGTCAGACGGTGTCCTGGTCGCCTTCCACGACAACAGTCTGGACCGGGTCACCGACCGCGCCGGCCGGATCTCGCGCCTGCCCTACCGCGAGGTGGCGGCGGCGCGCATCGGCGGCCGTGAGCGCGTCCCGCTGCTCGAGGACCTGCTCACCGCGTGGCCGGACACAAGGTTCAACCTCGATGTGAAGGAAGGGTCCGTCGTGGCGCCACTGGCAGCATCTGCTGCGCCGGACGGGCGCCTGGGATCGCGTGTGCGTCTGCTCGTTCTCTACCCGCAGGCTCGCCGCCGCCCGGCAGGCGATCGGCCGCCCGGTGTGCACGGCGCTGTCCCCGGCCGGTCTGGCCGCGATCAGGATGACAGGTGGCTGGGAGGCCGCCGGCGCGATGCTGAGCCGCCGCCTGCTGCGCACGGGCGTCCGCTGCGCCCAGATCCCGTCGATGATCGCCTCCAGGGCCTTCATCCGGCGCTTGCACGCGCTGGGTTTGCAGGTGCACGTGTGGACGGTCAACGACCGGACCGAGATGACCTGCCTGCTCGACCTGGGCGCTGACGGGATCATGACCGACGAGATCGTCATGCTGCGCGACGTGCTGGCCGAGCGTGGTGAGTGGCACCCCAGGGGCCGTCAGGGAGCAATTGCCTGAGCGGGTTGCCAGACTGCAATCCCAAAACGGCGTGATCCCGTCCGCCCGGATGCGGTTGGAACTAGGTGGAGCCGGGAATCTTGTTCGGGTACTCAGCGTTATCGCACTAGACGGGTAAGCGCCTGGGAGGCAGTGGGTTATGGCGGAACGCGCACTTCGCGGCACGCGGCTCGGGAGCAACGAGCTACGAGAACGACCGCAATACCGACCTGGCTCCCCGCCGGGAAGTGGCTTTCGACTGCCCGAAGGGTCACCACTTTAGTGTGCCGTTCGCCGCTGAGGCGGAGATCCCGGCAGTCTGGGAGTGCCGCGTGTGCGGGGCGACCGCCCACACCTCGGCCGTGGACCTGCCCGCGCAGAAGAAGGCCAAGCCGCCGCGCAGCCACTGGGACATGCTGATGGAGCGCCGCACCATCGCCGACCTGGAAGAGGTGCTGGCCGAGCGGCTGGCTATCATCCGCGAGCGGCGCGGTCCCGGCGCCGAGGACCGTGCCGGGCAGGCTGGCCCGGCGCGGCAGCGCAAGAGCGCCTCGCGCCATGTCGAGAAGCTCTGACCGGCTCCGCCACCAGGTGAAGGGCAACGACAGGCGCGGCCCAGGACAGCAGGAGACCACCATGCCGAAGTACCTGCTCCTCAAGCACTACCGCGGCGGCCCGGCGCCGCACCGTCCCGTGCCCCCGATGGACCAGTGGGCCCCCGAGGACGTGGAGGCGCACATGGCCTTCCTCAAGCACGTCAGCGAGCTGCGAGAAGAACGGCGAGTACGTTGACGCACAGGCGCTCACGCCGGCCCGCACCTGGGTGCGCTACGGCGGCCGGGACGCCGCGCCCGTCACCACCGACGGCCCGCTGCCCGAGACCAGCGATCTCGTGGCGGGCTGGTACATGATCGACGTCGAGTCGCACGAGCGCGCGGTCGAGCTCGCGGCCTATGTCTCCTCCGAGCCCGGACCGGGCGGGAAGCCGCTGTACGAGTGGATCGACGTCCGGGAGATCATGTCCGAGGCGCCCTCCGACGGCTGACCCGGCGTGATCGACGAGCCGACGCGACGGCGGGACGAGGGCGCGCTGCGCGCTCTCGTCCCGCGGGTGCTCGCGGGCTTGGTCCGGCGGGGCGAGGACTTCGACGCCGCCGAGGACGCGCTCCAGGAGGCGCTGCTGGAGGCGCTGCGGGCGTGGCCCGAGCACCCGCCGCGCGACCCGCGCGCGTGGCTGACGACGGTCGCGACCCGGCGGCTCGTCGACGCCCGCCGCAGCGAGGCCGCGCGTCAGCGCCGCGAGGAGGCGACGTACGCCGAGCCGCGGCCCGCCGCCACCGAGGAGGGCGACGACACCCTCTTCCTGCTCTTCTGCTGCTGCCACCGCGACCTCACGCCCGCCTCCCAGGTGGCGCTGACCCTGCGCGCCGTCGGCGGCCTCACCACCCGGGAGATCGCCGACGCCTTCTACGTCCCGGAAGCGACGATGGCGCAGCGGATCAGCCGGGCCAAGCGCGCCCTGCAGGGGCGCCGCCTGGACCAGCCCGGCGACCTCGCCGTCGTGCTGCGCGTGCTCTACCTCGTCTACACGGCCGGCCACGCGGGCCGGGTCGACCTGGCTGGCGAGGCGATCCGGCTCGCCCGCCAGCTCACGCTCGCCACCGCGGAACCGGAGGCGCGCGGGCTGCTCGCGCTGATGCTCCTCAACCACGCCCGCCTCCCGGCGCGACTCGACCCCGGGGGCCGGATCGTCACGCTCGACCGGCAGGACCGCGGCCTGTGGGACACCCGCGAGATCGCCGAGGGCGTGCGCGTCCTGCAGTCGGCGCTGGCCGTTCAGCGCCCCGGCCGCTACCAGGTCGAGGCAGCCATCGCTGCCCTGCACGACGACGCGGCAAGCGCCGAGCAGACCGACTGGCCGCAGATCCTCGCCTGGTACGACGACCTCGTCGCCCTCACCGCCGACCCGGTGCGCCAGGACCCCGCCGCGGTCGAGCGGCCGCTCCGTACCCGGCGCCACGGCCGTCCGGCCGCGGCCGCCTAGCCGGGCCGCCCGCGCGGACACCCCCCACACGGCAACCCGCCAGAACGCCTCCCGGACGATGGCATTGCTCATCTTGCTGGTGCCGCGGACCCGCTCCACGAAGGTGATCGGGATTTCTGCCACGGTCAGGCCGGCCCGGACGGCCCGGAAGGTCAGGTCGATCTGGAAGCAGTACCCCTGCGACATCATCTCGCCGAGGGAGAGCCTGCGCAGCGTGGCCGCCCGGTAGGCGCGGAATCCGCTGGTGGAGTCCCGGACCGAGATGCCGAGCATGAGCCGCGCGTAGGTGTTCCCGCCCAGCGAGATGGCCTGCCGGTACTTCGGCCAGTTGACCGTCTTGCCGCCGGGCACCCAGCGCGAGCCCACCACCAGGTCGGCGCGGTCCAGCGCGGCCAGCAGCCGGGGCAGGTCTTCCGGCTGGTGCGAGCCGTCGGCGTCCATCTCGACCAGCGCGTCGTAGCCGCGGTCCAGCGCCCAGCCGAAGCCCGCCACGTACGCCGCGCCCAGCCCTGACTTCCCGGCCCGGTGCATGACGTGAACCTGGCTGTCCCCGTCGGCCAGCTTGTCGGCCAGCTCGCCGGTGCCGTCCGGGCTGTTGTCATCCACGATGAGCAGGTCCGCCCCGGGCGCCGCAGCCCTGACGCGGGCGGCCGTCGACTCCAGGTTCTCCCGCTCGTTGTACGTCGGGATGATGACCGCCACGCGGGCGATCGGAGGGTAATCGCCGATCGGAGGGTAACTGCCAGTCACGTTCCTGCCCCTCGCCCTGCGTCCGTCGCCGCCCTAGCCGACCGCCAAGGGTAACCGATGTCTGAGACATCCCATGCCCAGGCAAAAAAGAGGACCCGGGCTCCCTTCGGGCCGGAGCCCGTCCCGTCGGCAACGAGCTCGGACTCCGTTGTCTACTGGGCGCCCGGGTCCCTCCTGGGTCCAACCCCCGCCCAGCCGGGACCCGATCTCGCGGTGCCTTCCGCGCTGCGCCTGGCGCTCATGCGGGGTTATGCCGATCCCCGCCGCACGCAGCCCGGCCGGGTCGCCTCGGTCGCTCCGGCCGGTCAGCCCGGTGCTGGACTGCGCAGCAACTTACCGTTGATCGCCCTGATGTCAACCCTGCCCAGCCGTGATCGACTCCCCTGGCCCGCCCGTCCAGCTGGCGATACGATGAACCCGGCCTGGCGATCTTCCAGCGGAAGGACAGGCGATGACAGAAGGCCAGGAGGCGTTCGACGAGGTCTCCGAGTCACAGATAGCGGTCCACTGGCGGGAGGAGAAGTACCTCTATCCCCCGGCCCGGTTCATCGCGCAGGCGAACGCCGCTGACCCGGACATCCGCGAGCGGTTCAGCGAGGAAAACTACCCGGAGTGCTTCCGGGAGTACGCCGACCTGCTGAGCTGGGACCAGTACTGGCACACCACGCTGGACACCAGCCAGGCGCCGTTCTGGAAATGGTTTGTCGGCGGCCAGCTGAACGCCTGCTACAACTGCGTGGACCGGCACCTGGCCGACCAGCGCCAACAAGGCCGCGATGATCTGGGTGGCCGAGCCGGAGTAGGCCGACCCGGTGGTCATCACGTACCGGGAGCTGTACAACCGGGTCAACGAGTTCGCCGCGCTGCTGCGCGACTTCTGCGGCGTGAAGACCGGCGACCGGGTCACCCTGCACATGCCGATGGTCCCCGAGCTTCCGGTGGTCATGCTGGCCTGCGCCCGGCTCGGCGTCATCCACTCCCAGGTGTTCGGCGGGTTCAGCGGCGCCGCCTGCGGCGGCCGGATCGCCGACTCGGGCAGCCGCATCCTGATCACGATGGACGGCTACTACCGCAGCGGCGATCTGGTCGACCACAAGGTCAAGGCCGACGAGGCGGTGGAGGCGGCCCGCAAGGAGGGCACCGAGGTGGACAAGGTGATGGTCTTGCGCCGCCATGCCGGCCAGTACGCCTCGCAGACCCCCATGGTCGAGGGCCGGGACTTCTTCGTCGACGAGGTGATCGGCGACTACCGCGGCGCGGAGGTGGACCCGGTGTCCATGCCGGCCGAGGCCCCGCTGTTCCTCATGTACACCAGCGGCACGACCGGCCGCCCCAAGGGCTGCCAGCACAGCACCGGCGGCTACCTGTCCTACGTGGCCGGAACGTCCAAGTTCTACCAGGACATCCACCCGGACGACACCTACTGGTGCATGGCCGACATCGGCTGGATCACCGGCCACTCCTACATCGTCTACGGCCCGCTGTCGCTCGGCACCACCACCGTCATCTACGAGGGCACGCCGAACTATCCCGACGCCGGGCGGCCCTGGCGGATCGCCGAGCGGCTCGGCGTGAACATCTTCCACACCTCCCCCACCGCGATCCGGATGCTCCGCAAGGTGGGCCCGGACGAGCCGGAGAAGTACAACTACCGGTTCAAGCACATGACCACGGTGGGCGAGCCGATCGAGCCCGAGGTCTGGCGCTGGTATCACGAGGTCGTCGGCAAGGGCGAGGCCGTGATCGTGGACACCTGGTGGCAGACCGAGACCGGCGGCTTCCTCGGCACCACCCTGCCCGCCATCGACCCGATGAAGCCGGGCAGCTGCGGGCCGATGGCGCTGGGCATCTACGCCGTCATCTACGACGAGGACGGCAAGGAAGTCCCGGCGGGCAGCGGCAGGGCCGGGAACATCTGCATCAGGAACCCGTGGCCGGGCGTGTTCGAGACGATCTGGGGCCAGCCCGAGCGGTTCGTGGAGACCTACTTCCGCAAGTACAACAAGGACCCGGACAGCAAGGACTGGCACGACTGGCCCTACTTCGCCGGTGACGGCGCGGTGCAGGCCGCGGACGGCTACTTCCGGATCCTCGGCCGGGTGGACGACGTGATCAACGTGGCCGGCCACCGGCTCGGCACCAAGGAGCTGGAGTCGGCGAGCCTGGCGGTGGACGAGGTCGCCGAGGCCGCCGCCGTGCCGGTGGTGGACGACATCCGCGGCCGGGTGGTCGAGATGTACATCTCGCTCAAGCCGGGCATCGAGCCCAGCAAGGACATCGAGGCCAAGGTGACGAAGGCGATCGAGACCGACATCGGCAAGATCGCCCGGCCGAAGAACATCTGGATCGTCCCCGACATGCCCAAGACCAGGTCCGGCAAGATCATGCGGCGGGTCATCGCCTCGGTGTCCAACTTCACCGACGTCGGCGACATCACCACGCTGGCCAATCCCGAGGTCGTGGACGGCATCCGGGAGCAGGTGCAGAGCGCGAAGGAGGCCCGCGGCGAGAAGCCACGCGAGCTGACCGAGCAGGAAGAGCACGAGATCAAGACGTTCGGCCAGGAGTAGCGGGCCCGGCCGGATGGCCGCCGGTGCCGGCCGCGGCACCTGGCGGCCATCAGCTGCCGGTCGTTGTCAGCGCGCAACGATCTTCCCGAGCAGGCCGTGCGACTCGGCGTCGTGGCCCTTGGTTCCGATCTTGCTGGCGGGTTTCTGCTTACGCCAATCCACCGGGAGGCCTGAGGAGGGCGCATGAGGATCGGGTACCTGGCGCTGACCGCCCTGTCCGTGGCCGGCTTGCTGGGGGCTGCGCTCCCGGCGGCCGCGGCGGCCGCGAGCCACGGGCAGGCCGGCCACCGGACTCGCGAGCAGCGGTGGAGCCACAAGAATGACTGGGAGCCGAACATCGCGGCGGCTCCCTCGTCGTCGTGGCTCTACCAGATGACCACCCAGTACGGCGGGCCGTCGGCGTGCCGCCCGCGGATGGGTCACTGCATCCTGTTCCGGTCGTCGGCGGACCGGGGCCGGGCCTGGCACCGGAGCATCGTCATGCCCCGGCGGCAGTGCCCCCCCGGCCGGGCCTGCCAGCCCGCGCGGTGGCAGAACGACCCGGGGCTGGCGGTCTCGGCCTCGGGGGTCATCTACGCCGCGTGGATGAACGGCTGGGACGTGACGTTCGCGAAGTCACGCGACCATGGCCGGACGTGGACGGGCCTGCACGACTTCCGGCGGGCCCTGGGCGCGTCGTTCACCGACAAGCCGTGGATCGCTATCTCTCCGGACGGCAAGGACGTGTACGTCGCGTTCAACCGGAGCGATTCCTACGTGTCCGCCTCGCATGACTACGGGCAGACATGGTCCAGGCCGGTGCGGACGAACCGGGACGGACGGTACTGGTTCGCCGAGGCGGGCGCGGTGGCGCCGGACGGGCGGGTGTACTTCGCCGAGAGCGCCGAGCACCAGAACGCGAAGGGCACCGTGCGGCTCGCGGTGATCTCCTCGGCGAACGGGGGCGCCTCGTGGCGGACCGCCTTCGTCGCGCGAAGCCAGCAGCAGCCGCGCTGCCCGGTCAGGGACTGCCCGAACGACTTCTACGGCGCGCAGATATCGCTGGCCATCGACCGCGCCGGAACCATCCTCGCCGCCTACGTCGCGAACACCTCGCCCGGCAGGCCGATGAGGCTGTTCGCGATCAGCTCGGCCAACGGCGCGTCCTGGAGTCCCGCGGTCGGCCTCGGGGCGCACGGCACCAGGGTCGGGGCCGACTTCCCGAAGGTTTCGGCCGGCCCGGCGCCGGGCGACTTCCGGGTGGCCTGGGAAGACGACGGCCACGGCGCCACGGCGTGGAACGTCTGGTACCGCGCCACGCGGAACCGGGGGAACTCCTGGAGCCGGGCCATCCGTGTGTCCGATCGCGGTTCCGGGGCGCGCTACAAGACGAGGGCGGGCTTCCGGTTTCCCTACGGCGACTACTTCGGCATGACGGTGGACAGCCACGGCACCAGCTACCTGGCCTGGAGCGAGGGGAACAGCTACAACGGCCCCGGCAACACCTGGTGGGCCCGCGGCTAGGGTCAGGGAACGACCACCGTTTCCGCGGCGGTGACCGCAATGACCGGCTCGGTCAGGACCACGGCCCCGCCCGGGCACGCGGGCCGCACCGGGGCGTGACCGGGCCGGGCCAGTTCAGCCGGGGCTGCCGGGCTGCGGCTGAGGGCGGCGGGACGGCGTGCGGGCCATCCGGCTTCCGGCGACCGATATGCAGTGAGGCACTGGGCCTGCTGTTTTCCAGCGCGGAGAGGAATCTCTGGCCGTCGATCCGCAGCAGCGCGGACTCCTGCCGGGTGCGCACCGTGGCGGTGCGGGGAATACCGTGCAGCAGCCCCAGCTCGCCACGTAGCCGGGCGCGGTCACCGGCGGCAGTTCCCGGGGGCGTCCGCCATCCCCGCCGGCCAGCACCGAGAGCTCGCCGCGGACCAGCACCCAGAGTGCGTCCGGCTGCGTCGCCTTCGCGGATCACGGTGGAGCCCGCGGGCAGCAGCGACTTCCTCGGCGGCCGCGGCCAGCCGCTCGAGGGTGTTGCGGTCGGCCCCGGCCAGCAGGTCCAGCTCGGCCAGCAGATCGACCCGGGGCCGCAGCCGCTCGGCCACCGCGGCCGAGGTCCGGTCGGCCCGCAGCAGGGTGGGCAGGCCGAGCAGGGCGATGGCCGGGATCCCGGCGCCGATGGCGATCAGCGCGACGTCGAGCCCGGCCGCGCGCGAGCAGGATGCCGGCGGCCAGGCTGGCCAGCAGGATGCCGCCCAGCACGATCGTGTCGAAGACGCCGAGCACCCGGCTGAGCACCTCGCCGGGCAGGTCGCGCTGCAGGCTGGTGATGGCGAGCACGTCAACGATGATCATCCCGACGCCGGAGACCGCCTGCAGCAGGGCGGCCAGCGCGGGCGAGCGCACCGGGATGGTCGCCAGCCACGGGAAGGCCTGCAGGCAGATGCTGCCCATGATGACCGGGGCCAGCCGGGACGTGCCACTGAGCCGGTTAGCCAGGCCGGCGCCGAGCACCCCGCCGAACGCTCCCGCGGCCAGCAGGTAGCTGTAGCCGCCGGCCCCGGTGCCGAGGCGGACCGACAGCGGCACGTACACCACGGTGGCCGCGCCGTAGACGGCCGAGTCGAGGGCGCAGAACAAGATGACGGCCAGCGCGACCGGCTGCGCGCCGAGCGCCCTGAGCCCGGTCGTCCAGCTGCTGCAGGGCGCTGCCGTCAGTCGGCGCTGCCGCCGGCCGAGCGGACCCGCAGCCGGGCCACCCCGGCCGCGGCGATGACGAAGCTGGCCGCGTTGATCACGACCCCGACGACGGGCTTCCCGGTCAGCAGCAGCAGGCCGCCGATCCCCGGGCCGATCACGACGACGAGGTTCTCCAGCGCGGAGAAGATGGAGTTCGCGGCGGCGAGGTCCTTCTCGCCGACGATGTCCGGGGTGAGCGCCCCCGCGGCGGGCCGGTAGGGCGCCGCCACGGCCGCCGACAGCACGATGAGCACCAGGATGCATCCAGGCCGGGGCGCCGGTGCCCACCGCGACCGCCACCCCGGCCATGATCACCGCGCTGGCTCCCGCCGAGGCGATCATGACGGTCGTCCGCTGGTAGCGGTCCGCGATCACGCCGCCGTAGCTGGTCAGCACCAGGCCCGGGGCCCAGCGGCAGATACCGGTGGCGGCCACCCACTGGGTGGAATGGGTGCGGTCGAAGATGTACACCGACGATCACGACGACGTACGACCAGCTGCCGATCTGGTCAACGAGGAACGTGCCGATCAGCAGCCGCAGGTCACGATGCCGGAGCGCATCCCGGTAGCGGCCGCGGGCCGCGGCCTCGCGCAGGCCGGCGCCCGGTCCGGCCGCGGCGGCCTCGGCCGTGGCGGCGGATTCCTCGGGACCGGACGGGGCGGTCATTCAGCTCCCGTCCGCGGCCGGCCCGGGGGCGGGCGCAGCGGCCATCGGGCCGCGCCGCGGACGGTCAGCGAGCATGCCCCCGGCCCGCCCGGCCCGGCCTTCACGTCGGCGCGGTGGTCCGCCATCCCGCCTCCCCCCTCGGCAGTCGCACCCATGGTCTCACCCGCGGCCCCGCCGCCGTCAGCGGTTTCCTGGCTTGCCGGCTGCTCCGCGGATTAAAGTGCACCCGTGGCGGCGTGCGGGAATTGCGGTACGCCCCAGGGGGCGGGCAACCGGTTCTGCGAGGATTGCGGTGCCCTGCTGGGGGGGTGTCCGTCGTGCGGTGAGCCGGTGACGCCCGGCAAGAGCTTCTGCGGTGGCTGCGGGCATGCGCTGGCCGGCGAGTCCCGCCGCGATGACGGCCACGCCGGCGGCGCCGGCCAGCGGACCGGTGGCGGAGCGGCGGGTGTGCTCGGTGCTGTTCTGCGACCTGGTGGGGTTCACGCCGCTGTCGGAGTCGCGGGATCCCGAGGCGGTCCGGGAACTGCTCTCGGAGTATTTCGCGGTGGCCCGGACGGTGATCGGCCGTACGGCGGGGCGGTGGAGAAGTTCATCGGGGACGCGGTGATGGCGGTGTGGGGCACGCCGGCCGCCACCGAGGGCGATGCGGAGCGGGCGGTGCGCGCCGCCCTGGACCTGGTCGCCGCGGTGGGCCAGCTGGGCGCGCGAGGCCGGGGTGCCGGGGCTGGCGGCGCGGGCCGGGGTGGTGACCGGCGAGGTCGCGGTGACGCTGGGCGCGGTCGGCGAGGGGATGGTGGCCGGGGACGCGGTGAACACCGCGGCCCGGGTGCAGGCGGCGGCGCGAGCCCGGGCAGGTGCTGGTCGACAGCGCGACGCAGCGGCTGGCCGGCGGCGCGATCGGGTTCGCCGACGCGGCGCGCACGCGCTGAAGGGCAAGGCCGGGCCGCAGCAGCTGTGGCGGGCGAGCGGGTGCTGGCCGGGGTGGGCGGGGCGCAGCGGGTCGATGGCCTGGAGGCGCCGCTGATCGGGCCGGGACGCCGAGCTGCGCACCATCAGGGAGCTGTTTCACGCCGCGGCCGAGCGGCGGGTGCCGCGGCTGGTGCTGGTGTCCGGGCCGGCCGGGGTGGGCAAGTCGCGGCTGGGCTGGGAGTTCGAGAAGTACGCCGACGGGCTGGCCGAGCAGGTGTGGTGGCACCGGGGCCGGTGCCTGTCCTACGGCGAGGGGGTGGCGTTCTGGGCGCTGGCCGAGATCGTCCGGCAGCGGCTCGGCATCGCCGAGGAAGACCCGGCCGAGGCGGCCGCGGCCAAGCTGGCCGAGGGGCTGGACAGAGTTCGTGCCCGATCCCGCGCGAGCGGGAGTACGTCGGGGTGCGGCTGGGCCGGCTGCTCGGCGTCGCTGCCGCGGGGGACAGCGGGGCACGCGCTGTCGCGGGAAGAGCTGTTCGCCGGGTGGCGGCTGTTCTTCGAGCGGCTGGCCGGCGACGCGGGCCGGTGGTGCTGCTGATCGAGGACGCCCAGCACGCCGACAGCGGGCTGCTGGACTTCCTCGACCACCTGATCGACTGGGTCCGGGACCTGCCGGTCTACGTGCTGGTGTTCGCCCGGCCCGAGCTCGAGCCAGATCCGGCCTGGGTTCGGCACCGGCCGCAACCGGACCGCGCTGACCCTGGACCCGCTGGACCCGGCCTCGATGGATCTCTGGTCGATGCCCTGGTTCCGGGCATGCCGGCGGCAGCCCGCGCGGCGATCATCGGCCAGGCCCAGGGCATCCCGCTGTTCGCGGTGGAGACGGTCCGGGCGCTGATCGACCGCGACGTCGTGCAGCCGGCCGAGGGGATCTACCGGCTGGTCGGCGACATCGGGGAACTGGCCGTGCCGGACAGCCTGCACGCGCTGCTCGCCGCCCGGCTCGACGCCCTCGACCCGCAGATGCGGCGGCTGGCCGCGGACGCCGCGGTGCTGGGCACCACCTTCTCGGCCGAGGCGCTGATCGCGGTCTCCAGCCTGGACGAGGCGGCGGTGCGGACCGGGCTGGCCGAGCTGCTGCGCCGCGAGGTGCTCAGCGTGTCGGCCGACTCGCTGTCGCCGGAACGGGGCAGCTACCGGTTCACCCAGGACATGCTGCGCCAGGTCGCCTACGACACGCTGTCCCGCCGGGACCGCAAGACCCGGCACCTGGCCGTCGCCGCCCACCTGCGCAGCCGCGTTCCCCGGCGATGGCGAGGAAGTCGCCGAGGTCATCGCCCGGCACTACCTGGACGCCCTCGACGCCATCCCCGACGACCCCGACACCGGCCAGATCCGCGGCCAGGCCATCGCCGCCCTGGTCCGGGCCGCCGAGCGCGCCGAGCGCACCGGCGCTCCCGCCCGCGCCGCCACCAGCTACGTCACCGCCGCCCGGCTCATCCAGGACCATCCCCGGACTCCGGCGGCCATCCGGCCGCGGGCCCGCAGCGGCCGCCGCCGGCGAGCGGCCGACGTCGGCGGGCTCTGGGAACACGCCGCCGACGCCGCCTTCACCCACGGCGACAAGAACGCCGCCATCGACTACGCGGAGCGCGCCCGCGACTACTACCTCGCCCGCGGCCAGGCGCCGGGCCGCGGCCCGCGCGCAGGCCACCGCGGGCGACGTGCTGCGCCGCGTGGGGGCGGCACACCGAGGCGCGGGAACGGCTCACGGCGGCCCTGGAGGTACTGCGCACCGACCCCGACACCGACACGGTGCGGGCCCTGCAGCAGTTCGCCGCGCTCGAGGTGTTCGCCGGCTCCCCCGACGCCGACCAGGCTCACCACCGAGGCCCTGGTCCTCGGCCAGGCTCTCGAGGCCGACAGCGGCAGGCTGGCCGGCCTGTTCACCATCCGCGGGGTCTGCCTGTACTTCGCGGCCCGGCGCGCCGAGGCGATCGCCTACTTGACCAGGCCGCCCGGTTCGCCGAGCAGGCCAGCGACAGCATCCGCCTCGGGCGAGTGCTGCTCAACCTGTCCGAGGCACTGGCGATCACCGACCCGGCCGCGGCGGCGGAGACCGCCCGGACCGCGGCCGGGCACCTCCGCCAGACCGGCTACCGCGACTGCTGTCCGCCGCGACCGAGAACCTGGTCCAGGCGCTGCTGCTGCTCGGCGACTGGGACGCCGCCGATGACGCCCTGGCCCAGGCGGTTGACTCCGACGGTCTGGCTGACAGCGAATACCTGTCCTGCTACCGGGGCTGGCTGGCCGCGCTGCGCGGCGATGCCGGCGCCGCCGCGGCCGCGCTCGCCGGACTGGAGACGATGCGGATCAGCGAGGACCGCCAGGACCAGGCGAGCATCGCCATCGTCGAAGCCTTCGCCGCCGCCGCCCGCGGCCAGCCGGGCGAAGCGCTCGGCCACGCGCGCCGCACTCTCGCCCACGCTGACGCGCTGGGGATCGGCTTCGAGAGCCTGCGCTGGGCGTGGCCGCTGGCGGTCCGCGCCGCCTGCGACCTCGGCGACACCGTCGCCGCCCGGAGCTGCTCGCCGTGCTCGACTCCTATCCGCCCGGCCATACCGCGCCGATGCTGCGGGCCGAGCGGGACCTGGCCGGCGCCCGGCTCGCCGCGCTCGACGGCGCCCCCGCCGCCGACGCGGCCTTCGCCGCGGCGGTCAGCAGCCTGCGCCAGCACAGCACCCCCTACCACCTGGCGCACGGGCTGCTCGACCAGGCCCGGCACCTGGCCGGGGCGGCGATGACGCGGTCACGGCGGTGGCCATCGCGGAAGCTCGCGACATCGCCGGCCGGCTGCGCTGCCAGCCGCTGCTCGACCGGGCCGCCGCCGTCGAGGCGGTAGGGGCCCGCGCACCGAGCTAGCCGGCGGCGGCCCGGGCCGGCCGGCCACCGGCCGCCGAGCCGAAGCGGCGGGCCGGTCAGGGGACGACGACGGTGCCGGTCGCGGTGACCGCGATCACCGGCTCGGCCAGCACCACGGCGGCCGACGGGCCGCGGCCCGGGTCGGCCCGGCAGGTCACCCGGGCCTCGAACGCCAGATCCCGGCTGCGCCGCCCCACCCGGGTCACCGTCGCGGTCACCTCGAGCACGTCGCCGGCCCGTGACCGGCGCGCGGAACTGGACGTCGGAGTAGGACGCGAACAGGCCCTCGTCGCCGTCGGTCTGGATGCACAGCCTCGGTCGCGACGTCGCCGAACAGGCCGAGCACGTAGGCGCCGTCCACCAGGTTGCCGCCGTAGTGGGCGTGGCTGTAAGGCACGTAGCGGCGGTGCGTGACGGTCAGCCCGAGCCGCGCGGCTCGCCCGCCTGGGCGCTCACGCGCCTGCCGCCCGTGCGCTCTTCGCCGGCAGCCGTGCCTCCTTCGGCGGGCGCGGGCGCCAGGGCGTGCACCAGGTAGCTGGCGACCTCGCCCGGGGGTGGTGCCGCGGCCGAAGACCTTGTCCACGCCGAGGTCGGCGGCCATGCCCGGGTCGAACCGCGGGCCGCCGACCACCAGCACCGGGCCGCTCCGCCCGCCGCCGCCGGCGGCCCGGGTAGGCCGCCCGGAAGGCCGCCGACAGCTCCCTGGCGTTGGTCAGGTGCGCGTCCTTCTGCGTCACCACCTGGCTGACCAGCACGGCGTCGGCGTGCTCGGCCTGCGCCCTGGCCACCAGGTCGGGCACCAGCACCTGGGCGCCCAGGTTCACCACCCGCATCTCCCGGTAGTACTCCAGGCCCTTCTCGCCGGAGTGCCCCTTGACGTTGAGGATCGCGTCGATGCCGACCGTGTGCGCGTCGGTGCCGATGCACGCGCCCAGGACCACCAGCTTGCGGCCGAGCGCGGAGCGGATCCGCAGGTTGATCTCGGCGGCGGGCAGCAGCTCGAACTCCCGCTCGGCCACGGTGACCTGGGACAGGTCGACCAGGTGGCTGGCCCGGCCGTAGACGATGAAGTAGGTGAAGTCGGGGCCCATGCCCTTGGCGTGCACCACCATCGCCGGGTCCAGGCCCATCTTGGCGGCGAGCTGCAGCGCCGCGCCCTCGGCCCTGGCCCGCTCGGTCGCGTCGCCGAACGGCACCGGCAGCGTGAACGAGAGCTGCACCCGGCCGTCGCCGGTGGTGTCCCCGTAGGGGCGGATCACCGTCATCGCTGACTCCTCCAGAGATCTCGATCGCGGGGTTGAGGTAGCCGTCCGCCCGCTCGATCACGCCGTCCAGGCCCCGGCCGCCGTCGGCCGGGCGCTTGGTGATGCCGAACGTGCCGTCGGCGATCGCGGTCAGCAGGCCGTCCACGTTGATCTTGCCAAGCAGCGAGACCGCCTCGCCGAGCACCTCGGTGGCGCGGCGCTCGATGAAGCCGCCGGGCTCGGGGCGGAAGCTCTCGCCCAGCCGGCCCGCCGCTTGCCGCACGTAGCGGACGTTCTCCAGGGCCAGGTCGCGGTCGGACAGGAACGGGGTGTGGATGCCCTCGGTCATCATGCCGATCAGCAGGATCGACTGGTCGGTCATCACGCCGCACAGGTTGAAGAACGCGTCCAGCAGGTAGCCGGCGAACACGTTGCCGGTCATGTGCTTGGTCGGCGGCATGTACTTCAGCGGGGCGTCGGGGAACAGCTCCCGGACGAGCTGGGCGTGCGCCAGCTCCAGCAGGAAGGAGTCCGGCACCGCCGGGTTGATCTCGAACGCGTGACCGAGGCCGAGCTGCCAGTCGGCCAGGCCCGCCTCCCGGCCGAAGTACTCGTTGAGCAGCTGGCTGACCACCACGGTGTGCGCGGCGTCCACCGCGTCGGCGGTGGTCAGGTAGTTGTCCTCGCCGGTGTTGATGACGATCCCGGCCCGGGCGTGCACCTGCCGGGAGAACCGCTGGTCGATGAACGTCCGGACCGGGTTGATGTCGCGGAAGATGATGCCGTACATGCAGTCGTTCAGCATCATGTCCAGCCGCTCCAGCCCGGCCAGCGTGGCGATCTCCGGCATGCACAGGCCCGAGGCGTAGTTGGTCAGCCGGACGTAGCGGCCGAGCTCGCGCGACACGTCGTCCAGCGCGGCCCGCATCAGCCGGAAGTTCTCCCTGGTCGCGTACGTGCCGGCGTAGCCCTCGCGGGTCGCGCCCTCGGGCACGTAGTCGAGCAGCGACTGGCCGGTGGAGCGGATCACCGCGATGATGTCGGCGCCCTCCCGCGCGGCGGCCTGCGCCTGCGGGATGTCCTCGTAGATGTCGCCGGTCGCCACGATCAGGTAGATCCACGGCTTCGGCGGGTCGCCGATGTCGCGCGAGCAGCCGGTCGCGCTCGGCGCGCCTGCGTGTCGATCGCGGCGATGCCGCCGCCGACGGCGAGCCGCGCGGCCCGCCGCGCGGCGGCCGCGGGCGTGCCTCGCCCCCGGGTACGCGGAACGAGACCTTGCCCGGCTGCCGCGTCCTGCGCCAGCGTGGCGAGATCCGGGTAGCCGCCGCTCGGCCATCGCGTCCCAGACCGGCAGCGCGATGCCGTGCTCCAGGCCGACGCTGCCGCGGACCGCGTCGGTGAGCCGGTTCACCCACGGCATGCCCTCGTCGTCGGCGCCGTCCAGGCCGGCCAGCCGCAGCACCGCTCGTTCCACCGAGACCGTGGTGTGCGTCCTGGCCAGGTCGACGATCGGCTGGCCCGACCTCGGCGGCCAGCCGCCGCGCCTCGCTCACGACCGCCGGGTCGAGCCCGAGCCGCTGGGTCATGATGCAGCTCTTTCCGTCTCGCCGCTGATCCTGCTCTCGAACAGCGACCGGACGCCAGCGGTTGTCGCGGATCAGGCCGAGCGCGAGACTCGGCGTGCCCGGGAACGTACCCGTTGCCGATGAGCATGGTCACGTCCGCGGCCACGCCCTCGGCGCCGAGCGCGGCCGCGGTGAACGAGGTCGCCATGGAGAAGAAGATCACCGTGCCGCCCTGGGCGGTGGCCAGCACCGCGCCGCCCTCGCAGCCCGGCACGTCCACGCAGACCACGGTGACGTCGGCGGGGCCGCCGGCCGCCTGCGACGGCGGCGGCCAGCGCCGACCGGATCCCGCGCGTCGGCGACCGACCACCTCGTCGGCCAGGCCTGGCCCGGCGGCGCCAGCCTCGCGCAGCGCGGCCGCCTCACGCTCGTCCCGGACGACGCCGATGATCCGGCCCGCGCCCGCCCGCCGGGCCGCCGCCACCGACAGCGACCCGCTCTTGCCTGCCGCGCCGATGACCGCGACCACCGGCGACCGCGCGAGCTCACCAGCGAGCTGGCCACCCGGTGGGTCAGCGCCGGGGCGCCGCACACGTCCATGCACGGCCAGGGCCAGCGGCCCGGGCAGGTCGGCGGGCAGCACGGTCGCGATCGACCGGCCGAACAAGATCGCGTGCCCCTCGCACGGCACCTGCTCGGACCGGCCGTCCCAGCGGGCCAGCCCGTCGGTGATGGCCAGCGGGGTCAGCGACAGCGACACCAGGGTGGCGATCCGCTCCCCCGGCGTGCAGCCCGAGCGGCGACGCCGGGCCCGACCTCGTCGACCACGCCGGTGAGCATCCCGCCCGACCCGGTGACCGGGTTCTGCATCTTGCCCCGCTCGGCGACGATGCCGAGCACGGCCGAGCGGATGGCGTCCGGGTCGCCGCCGTGCGCCTCGTGCAGCTGCCGGAAGGAGGCCGCGTCCAGGTTCAGCCGCTCCAGCCGGACGCGCACCTCATCGGGCCAGATCGCCGGGCGCGGCGTCGAGCCGCCAGGCCGCCTGCGGCAGCACGCCCGGCGGCTCGACCACCCGGTGCAGCCCCAGCGGTCCGGCCGCCGGTGGCAGGCCCGCGGCCGCTTTCCGCCGCTGCTGGCGACTTCGGCGGTCATGGACGACGCGGTCACGCTTCCGTCTTCCTTCCCCGTTGACAGCGGTTACGACAGCCGGCAGTTTCTGCAAGATTTCCTGTTCAATTACTATACTTACCGGAGCTTCTTTCGCGATGCGCGCTAAGCTGCGACAGGTTATCGTGAGGCCTGACGGCAGACATGGCCGAGGAGGCGCAGTGGTCGACCAGCCGTATCCGTACGCAGCGCAGGGAACTGGCCGAGCCGGACTGGCGCCGGTTCCCCGGCTGGGCGGACGTGACGCAGGCCGAGTGGGAGTCCGCGCAGTGGCAGCGGGCGCACTGCGTGAAGAACCTGCGCCAGCTCAGCCAGGTCACCGGCCCCGGGCTGAGCGAGGCGTTCTGCGCGGACGTGCTGCGCGACCAGCGCGAGCGGGCCACCATGTCGATGCTGGTGACGCCGCAGATGCTGAACACCATGGCGCCCGGCGCTCGCGCCGGACGAGCCCGGCTTCACCGAGGCGTTCTACGCCGACCCGGTGCGCCGGTACATGATCCCGGCGTTCAGCGACCGGCGGACGGACTGGCCCTCGCACCCCTACGCCGCCCGGGACTCGCTGCACGAGTCGGAGATGTGGGCGGTCGAGGGCCTGACCCACCGCTACCCGACCAAGGTGCTCGCCGAGATCCTGCCCACCTGCCCGCAGTACTGCGGCCACTGCACCCGGATGGACCTGGTCGGCAACCCGACCACCACCACCGACAAGCACAAGTTCGAGATGGCCCGCACCGACCGGCTGGGCGCCATGCTCGACTACCTGCGCGCGCACCCCGCAGGTGCGCGACGTGGTGGTGTCCGGCGGCGACGTGGCCAACATGCCCTGGCCGCGGCTGGAGGAGTTCGTCGCCGCGCTGCTGGACATCGAGAACATCCGCGACATCCGGCTGGCCAGCAAGGCGCTGATGGGCCTGCCGCAGCACTGGCTGGCCGACGACGTGCGGGCCGGGATGGAGCGGCTGGCCGCACAAGGCCGCCGAGCGCGGGGTGAGCATCGCCATCCACACCCACGTCAACGCGGCGCAGTCGGTGACCCCGCTGGTGGCCAGGGCGGCGCAGGCCATGCTGGACACCGGGATCAGGGACGTGCGCAACCAGGGCGTGCTGCTGCGCGGCGTCAACGACAGCGCGGACGGCGCTGCTCGACCTGTGCTTCGCGCTGCTCGACGAGGCCAAGGTCATGCCGTACTACTTCTACATGTGCGACATGATCCCGGGCAGCGAGCACTGGCGGCTCAGCCTGGCCGAGGCGCAGAGCCTGCAGCACCAGATCATGGGCTACCTGCCCGGGTTCGCCACCCCGCGGATCGTCTGCGACGTGCCCTACGTGGGCAAGCGCTGGGTGCACCAGGTGTCCCGCTACGACACCGAGCGCGGCATCTCCTACTGGACCAAGAACTACCGCACCGCGGTGGAGGCGGACGACCCGGACGGCGCTCGACCGCGAGTACGCCTACTACGACCCGATCTACACGCTGCCCGAGCGCGGCCAGCAGTGGTGGCGCGACCGCGCCGCCGTGAACGCGGCCGCGGCGCCGGCCGAGCCCGCGGCCGTAGCCGTCGCGGGGGCCGCGGCCAGGCTGACCAGGAGCGGCCGGCCGGGCCACGACGGAGGCGCACGCTGATGAACGACACCGGCCCGGCCGCAGCGGAACAGTCCAGGGCCTGGCGGGAGCCGGACGTCCCCCGGCAGGACGGCCGCACCGCGGTGGTCACCGGGGCCAACTCGGGCCTCGGCTTCGAGACGGCCCGGGTGCTGGCCGAACGCGGCGCGGCGGTCGTGCTGGCCTGCCGCGACCTCGGCAAGGCCAGGGACGCCGCGGCCAGGATCGGCGGCGCCGCGCCCCGGGCCGGGGTCAGCGTCGTCCGGCTGGACCTGGCTTCTCTCGCCTCGGTCAGGGAGGCCGCCGCGGAACTGCGGGCCGGCCACGACCGGCTGGATCTGCTGATCAACAACGCCGGCCTGATGATGCCGCCGTACGGCCGTACCCAGGACGGGTTCGAGCTGCAGTTCGGGACCAACCATCTCGGTCATTTCGCGCTCACCGGCCTGCTGCTCGACCGGATGCTGCCGGTGCTCGGCTCGCGGGTGGTGACCCTGAGCAGCAACGGCCACCGGATGGGCCGGATCGATTTCGGCAACCTGCAGTGGGAGCACGGGTACCGCCGGCCGGCCGCCTACGGCCGGTCCAAGCTGGCCAACCTGCTGTTCAGCTACGAGCTGCAGCGGCGGCTGGCCGCCGCCGGGGCGGCCACCGCGGCCCTGGCCGCCCATCCGGGCACGAGCCGGACCGAGCTCACCCGGCACCTGCCCGCCTGGATGCGGGCGGGCGCGCTGCTCGTGCCGAATCAGAGCAGCGCGATGGGCGCGCTGCCGACGCTGCGCGCGGCCACCGACCCGGACGCCCGCGGCGGCGAGTACTACGGCCCGGCCGGACGCGGCGAGTTCACCGGCCCGGCCAAGCGGGTCGAGTCCTCCGGGCGGTCGCACGACGCCGAGGCGGCCCGCCGGCTGTGGCAGGAATCGGAGCGGCTGACCGGGATCCGCTACCCGGTCTGACCCGCCGCGGCCGCCGGCGGGCGGCGTCAGGACGCCGGAGCTGCCCGCCGCCTGGCCGGCGGCGGGCAGCTCCGGCGCACCCCTCGGGATGCGGCGGGACCGTTACAGGTGCACCGGGCCGGCGGCCTTGATGATCTGCTGGAAGGCGACCGGCGGCTTGCTCTTGGTGCACTTGCCGCCCGAGCGGGCCGCGACGGCCAGGATGCTGAACTGGTACTTGCCGCTGCCGCTGATCCCGGCGTACTGCCCGGTGCCGCCGGACAGCTTGTAGGTGCCGTGCCGGCTGATCGTCATCAGGCAGGTCTTCGGGTTGAAGGACTGCGAGCCGGTGCCCTTGGAATGGGCGATCTTGAATGAGCCGCCGGGGAACACGGCCGTGTCGACCTTGTTGCCCGAGTGGTCGACCCCGCCGGCGGTGAAGACCCCTCGGGCGATGATGCTGGAGGTGGACGACGTGGCGGACGTGGACATGACCTGGAATTGCTCGGTCCCGGAGGCGTTCGTGTGCGCGGAGGCGGCCGCGACACCCGACACCGCGATGGCGCCGGTGGCGACGATGGTCCCGGCGGCGCCGAGCAGCCGGTTACGGACGTTCAGCATGATGTTTCTCCCCAAGTGCGTGATGAATGGTCCCGGATGCTGCCGCCGGGAACCCCGACGCCTGGACACTACGGACAGCGCGGGGCGGGCGTGAACGCGGAAAACCACATGTTTTGGCCGGCCGCGAGCAGCCGGCCTGCGCGCCGTGCCGGCCGGCGCACGTATCCTGCTTGCCATGCCGGGGGCCGTATTCGGCCGTGATGCCGAGCTGGGCACGCTGGACGCGTTCCTCACCGGGTTGCCGTCCGGCCCGGCCGCGCTGGTGCTGGCCGGGACGGCCGGGGCCGGGAAGACCACGCTGCTGCGGGCGGGGCTGGAGCAGGTCACCAGCCTGGGGTACACGACGCTGCGGACGTCGCCCTCGCAGAGCGACATGCGGCTGGCCTTCGCGGGCCTCGGCGACCTGCTCGGCCCGCGGCCCGACGAGGCTCTCGCCGGGCTCCCGGCACCGCAGCGGCGTGCGCTCAGCGCGGCGCTGCTGATCGAGGAGGCGCCGCCGGTGCCCCCCGAGCCGCGGGTGATCGCGGCGGCGTTCCGGACCGCGCTGCTGGGGCTGGCGGCCTCGGCCCCGGTCGTGCTGGTCATTGACGACGTGCAGTGGCTGGACGCCCCCACCGCGGCGGCGGTCGGATTCGCGCTGCGCCGGCTCACCAGCGAGCCGGTCGGCCTGCTCTGCGCCCAGCGCGTCGAAGCGGGGACGCGCGCGGAATCGCCGTTAGAGCTGGACCGGGCCCGGCTGGGCACCGAGATGGTGCCGCTGGGCGGGCTGAGCGCCGGGGCGCTGCACCACCTGCTGCGCACCCGGCTGGACGCGTCGTTCTCCCACCCGACGCTGCGCCGGATCGGGGCGGAATCGGCCGGCAACCCGTTCATCGCCCTGGAGATCGGCCGCGCCCTGGCCCGCCGCGGCATCACCCGCGTGGCCAGCGGGCCGCTGCCCGTGCCGGCCACGCTGGCCGGGCTGGTCGGCGAGCGGCTCGGCGAGCTGCCCGCCCCGGTGGCGGGCGCGCTGGATGCGGTCGCGATCATGCCCGGCGCGCCGCTGGACCGGTACCTCGCGGCCGGGGTGGCCGGAGACGACCTGGACGCCGCGGTCGTCGCGGGCGTCCTCGACGCCGACGCCGGCCGGCTGCGCTTCTCCCACCCGCTGCTGGCCTCGGCGGTGCTGGCCGCGATCCCGCCGGCCCGGCGCCGCGAACTGCACGCCTGCGCGGCTGCCGTGGTGGGCGATCCCGAGCAGCGGGCGCGTCACCAGGCCCTGGCGGCGGCCGGGCCGTCGGTCCAGACCGCGGCCGCGCTGGATGACGCGGCCCGGGTGGCTGAGCTTCGCGGCGCCCCCGCCACCGCCGCCGAGCTGCTCGAACTCGCTGCCTCGGTGACCCCGGCCGACGACACCGAGGCGGCTCACCGCCGTCTGCTCACGGCCGGCCGGCTGCTCGCCCTCGCGGGCGAGACCCGCGCTGCGATAGCCGTCCTGGAGGACCTGGCCGCCATCGCGCCGCCGGGGCCGCGGCACGCGGAGGTCCTGGCCCACCTGGGGTGGCACAGCGAGGATGACTTCGAAGCCTCGACGCGGCTGCTGGAACAGGCGCTGGCCGAGGCCGGCGGCGCGCCAGAGCTGTCCGCCAGCATCCGCTTCTTCCTTTCCGACAACTGGGCGATCAGGGGTGACATCGAACGCGCCCGGATCGAGGCGCATCGCGCGGTGGCGTATGTGGAGCGCGCCGACGCGCCGGCGCTGCTGGCGTCCGGGCTCGCCCAGGCCTTCTTCCTCGACTGGATGTGCGGCCGCGAAGCTGACGAGCGCCAGCTTGACCGGGCGCTGGAACTCGAGCGGAACCTGGGCCGGGTGGGCTTGCTCGGGCCGCCCAGCATGACGGCGGGGCTCTACCTGATGGGCATGGGGCGGATGGAACAGGCCCAGGAGGCGTTCGGCCGGGCGCTGGCCCGCGCCGAGGCGGAGGGCATCGAGTACATCCGTTCGGATGTGCTGCTGCGGCTGTCGGTGATCGCGGTCAGGACGGGACGGCCAGGCCAGGGCACGGCGCTGGCGCAGTCCGCGCTGGAGATCGCCGAGCAGCTTGACCTGGCCCAGCTCACCAGCGTCGTGTTGCACGGATGCGCGTTCGCCGCGCTGGCGCTCGGCCAGGCCGGCCCCGCGGGCGAGATCAGCCGGCGCGGCCTTGAGCTGTCCCGCAAGGCCGGCGACCGGGTGTACCTGCTCTGCCATGAAGCGCTTCTCGGCTCGATCGACCTGGTACTCGGCGACTACGCCGCGGCGGCCGCCCGGCTGCGCCCGCTCATCGGCCAGCTTCCCGGCCTCGGCCGCCGGCCCAACACCCAGTGGATCATTCCCGAGGCCATCGAGGCGCTGATCGGCGCGGGCGAGCTGGAGGAGGCGGCCGCGCAGCTGGCCAGCCTCGAGGATCGCTATCGCGACCCGGTCACCGCGGCGGCTGCCGCCCGCTGCCGGGGCGCGCTGGCCGCGGCGCGCGGACGGCCTGCCGACGCGGTAGCCGAACTCACGACGGCGCTGCGGCTGCAGGGCCAGGTAGCCCCCGAGCCGGTCCAGCAGGGCAGGACCCTGCTCGTGCTCGGCGCCGTGCAGCGCCGGCTCAAGCAGCGCCGCGCGGCCCGCGAGTCGCTCGGTGCGGCGATCGCGCTGTTCGAAAGCGCGCATGCCGCGCTGTGGGCGGCCCGGGCCGGTGAGGAGCTGGCCCGGGTCAGCGGCCGCGCCGCCAGCACCGGCGAGCTCACCACCACCGAGCGGCGGGTGGCCGAGCTCATCGCCCGGGGCTTGAGCAACCGGGACGCGGCGGCGGAGCTGTTCGTCACGGTCAGGACCATCGAGTCCACCCTGACCAAGATCTACGCCAAGCTCGGCGTGCGGTCGCGCACCCAGCTCGCCACCCTGCTGCGCGACCGCGGGCCGGACGCTCAGGCGCCGGCCGCCAGGCCGGGCTAACTCGCCACAATGTGTGGATCTCCGCGTTTACGCCCGGGCGCGGCGGTCCTACGTTGCGGTCATGCGCTACCTCGCCGAGTTCTACCTGCCGGACCGCGGCGTCAACCTGGCCGCGCTGGCCGGGCGGGCCCGGGTGACCGCGGAGCAGTCCAGCCGGGCCGGCCCGGCCGTGCGCTTCGTCAGCGCGATCCACGCGGCCGAGGACGAGAGCTGCTTCGCCATCTACGATGCTGAGTCGCCGGCCGCGGTCACGGCGGCCGGGTCGCTCGCCGGGATCGTGTTCGACCGGGTCGTCGAGGTCGCGACCAGCGACGCGGACGACGTGTCCGGCGACGCCGGATAGCCCACGGTCCATGGGCCCCGGGACGGAGGGGGGCGGCGGTGCCCGCGCCGGAGCGGTCCGGGCTACGCTCGACGGATGGCCCGCAGCAGCGAACAGATCAGACCGGAACTGCACGCCTACCTGGTGGCACACAGCAGCCCGGTGGACGAGGTGCTGGCCTCGCTCGCCGCCGAGACGCAGCGCCGCTATCCCGATGACGCGGGCCTGCAGATCGGCCCGGAGCAGGGCACGTTCATGACCCTGCTGACCCGGCTGTCCGGGGCCCGCCGCGGCATCGAGGTCGGCACCTTCACCGGCTACTCCTCGATCTGCATCGCCCGCGGCCTGGCCGACGGCGGCCGGCTGATCTGCTGCGACGTGAGCGAGGAGTGGACGTCGGTCGCGCGGGCCTACTGGGACAAGGCCGGGGTGGCCGACCGGGTGGAGCTGCGGCTGGGGGCCGCGCTCGGCACGCTGCGCGCGCTGCCCGCCGGGGCGGCGTTCGACCTCGCGTTCATCGACGCGGACAAGGGCGGCTACATCGGCTACTGGGACGAGATCGTGCCCAGGATCCGGCCGGGCGGCGCCGTCCTGGTGGACAACACGTTCTCCCACGGCCGGGTGATCGACCAGGCCAACCGGGACCCCGTCGTGCAGGCGATCAGGGACTTCAACGACCATGCCGTCGCCGATGAGCGGGTCGACCTGGTGATGCTCCCGGTCGGTGACGGCCTGACCCTGGCCCGCAAGAAGTCCTGACCCTGGCCCGCAAGAGGCAGTGCCGGCCGCCCGCCCGGTCCGGTAGCCGCCGGAGCCCGTGCCGTGCGGTCGGCCAGCGAAACGCCCGGACAAAGGGCCGTGCGGCTGGCACCATGGACCTGCTGACCCGCTGTCAGGCGGTCTGCAGGATCTGGCAGGAGATCTGCCAGGAGATCTGGCGAAGATCGGCCGGAGCTCGGTCAGGGAGACGGAGGGCCGATGGGCGCGCCAACCGACCCGGTCTATCTCCGCGTGCTCGCGGATCTGCGCGCGCAGATCCGCGACGGCCTGCTCGCCCCGGGAGCCCGGGTGCCGTCCCGCAACGCGATCATGGCCAGGTACGGGGTTGGCGAGACGGCGGCCAAGCATGCGCTGCAGGTGCTCGTGACCGAAGGGCTGATCGAGCCCAGGCCCGGATCCGGGTCCTACGTGCGCCGGATCCCGGCCACCCGGACGCTGGAGCACGACCGGCTGCACTTCCCCGGCTCGCCGTTCGGCCTGGCCGGCAGCCGGCCCGGCACAGGGCACACCCCGTCCGCCGGACGGGGCGGACGGGGCGAGCCGGGAGCAGGCCGGGCCGGCTGCCCAGGCCAACGGGGAGGCGGTCCGGCTCGCCTGGGAGCACCACGCGGAGCGCGTGCCGGCGCCCGCCGCCGTGGCGCGGCGGCTGCGCCTGGAACCCGGCGATGACCTGGTGATGCGCACCCGGTACCTGCTCACGGCCGACGGGACCCCGGTCCAGCTGGCCACCAGCTACGAGCCCATGGCGATCACCGCGGGCACGCCGGTGCTGCTGCCCGAGCAGGGACAGTTCGCCGGCCGGGGGGTGATCGCCCGGATGGGCGCCATCGGCATCGAGGTGGACCAGGTCACCGAAGAGATAGCCATCCGGCCCTCGCAGGCGGCCGAGGCCGGCGCGCTGGGCATCGCGCCGGGAGCCACGGTGATCTCCGTGGAGCGGGCGCACCAGGCCGGGGACCGGGTGGTCGAGGTCAGCGACATCGTCATCCCGGCCGGGCAGTACCGGCTCAGGTACCGGATCCCCGTCACCCGGGCCGGGTAAGCCGGCCGCCGCAGGCCCTGACCGGCGATCCGCCCGCCCGGAACGGAGGAAGCCCGTTGAGCACCGCGCAGGATGAGCGTTTGGCGGCGGCCATGGCCCACTGGGCGCCGCGGTTCGTGGCCAACGGCACGGACTACCCGGACTTCCAGGCCACGCTGGCCCGGATCACCCGGTGGGACGACTGGTGCCGCGAGTGGGGCCGGACCGCCGCCGGGTACGAGCGGCTGGCGCAGCGGGCCGAGGCCGGCGGCCGCCCGGTCACCGCGGGCGGCGCCTGGCGCCGGGCGGCGCTGTGCTGGCACTGGGGCAAGTTCGTCTTCGTCGATCACCCGGACGAGCAGCGCGCGGCGCATGACCGCACGGTGGCGTGCTATCGCAACGGCGCGCGGACCCTCACCCCGCCGGCCGAGCGGGTGGAGATCCCGTACCCGGGCACGTCGCTGCCCGGCTACCTGCGCGTGCCCGCGGCCGCCCAGCCGCCGCCGGTGGTGATCATGGTACCCGGGCTGGACTCGGTCAAGGAGGAGCTGCAGGCCACCGCGGACTACTTCGGCCAGCGCGGGCTGGCCACGCTGGCCATCGACGGCCCCGGGCAGGGCGAGGCCGAGTACCGGCTGCCGATCGAGCCCGCCTACGAGCGGGTGGCCGGCGCGGTCGCCGACTTCCTGGCCGGCCGGCCGGACATCGACCCGGGCCGGATCGGGCTGATGGGCGTCAGCCTGGGCGGCTACTACGCGGCCCGCTGCGCCGCCTACGAGCCCCGGCTCCGGGCGGTGGTCGCGCTGGCCGGGCCGTACCGGTTCGACCTGGACTGGGACACCCGGCCGCCGCAGAGCCGGGCCACGTTCCAGCGCCGGTCGGGGGCGGCCGGCCCGCAGCAGGCCAGGCGGCTGGCGGCGGCGCTCACCCTCGAGCAGGCCGCGGCCCGGATCACCATCCCGCTGCTGGTCGTGCACGGGCAGCGGGACCGGATGGTGCTGCCGGAGCAGGCGGAGCGGCTGGCCGCCGAGGCGCCCGGCGCGGAGCTCGCCATGTACGCCGAGGGCAATCACGGCGTCACGAACCAGCCGTTCGAGTCTAGGTCGATGATGGCGGACTGGCTGGCCGGCCATCTCGCCGGGACTGACGCTCCCGGCCGCGGGACCGCCGGACACCGCGCCGCCCAGGTAGAGCGCGCCGATCTCGGGATGCTCGAGGACTTCCCGGCCGGTGCCGGACAGCCGCACCCGGCCGTTCTCCAGCACCAGCCCGTGGGTGGACAGCCGCAGGCCGGCCCGGGCGTTCTGCTCCACCAGCAGGATCGTCTTGCCCCGCGCGTTCATCATCGCGACGGCGGCGAAGACGGAACTGAGCACCTTCGGCGCCAGGCCCATGGACGGCTCGTCCAGGATGACCACGGACGGGTCCAGCATCAGGCCGCGGGCGAACTCCACCAGCCGCTGCTGGCCGCCGGACAGGCTGCCCGCCTTCTGGCCCAGCCACCCGGTCACCTGCGGGAAGGTCTCCAGCACCGCGGCCAGCCGCCGGGCCGTCAGCCGCCGGTCGCGCAGGATGTACCCGCCGAGCGCGATGTTGTCCCGGACCGTCATCTCCCGGAACAGGCTGTGGTTCTGGGGTACCTGCACGACGCCCATCTTCAGGATCTTGCGCGGGCTCTTGCCGGTCAGCTCTTCGCCGTGCAGGGTGATCCGGCCGGCCCGCGGCCGCAGCAGGCCGCTGATCGCGGCGAGCAGGGTCGATTTCCCGGCCCCGTTCGGGCCGACCACGCAGGTGATCCCGCCCTCGGCCACGGTGAGGGACACTCCGCGCAGCACGTCGCTGCCGCCGTAGCCGACCGCCAGGTCGTCCACGACCAGGGCCGGGTCCGCCTTCTCAGGCGGGCGAGATGTCACTGTCGCCGTCATCCGTTCCGAGGTAGGCGTCGAGTACCCGGCGGTCGGTGCGGATCAGCGACGGCGGCCCGGCCACCACCGGCGTGCCGTTGTCGATGACCGTCACCCGGTCGCACAGGCCCATCACGAACTCCATGTTGTGCTCGACGATGAGAAACGTGGTTCCTTGCCGGTTCAGATCCCGGATCCGGTCGGCGATGGTGCCGATCAAGGTCAGGTTCACGCCGCCGGCAGGCTCGTCGAGGAGGATGATCTCCGGGTCGGCGATCAGCACGTAGGACAGCTCGAGCAGCTTGCGCTGCCCGTAGGACAGGGTGCCGGCCAGGGCGCCCGCGTGGCCCGCGATCCCGGTGAACTCCAGCAGCTCCATGGCCCGCCGCCGGGTGGCCGGGCCCCCGGCCCGGGCCAGCAGGTGCCGCAGGCCGCCGCCGCCCGCCCGGCGGCCGTCCGGTGCCGCGCCGTGCCCGGCGGCCACCAGCATGTTCTCCATCACGGTGAGCCGCCGGAAGACCCTGGTCAGCTGGAACGTGCGGCCGATCCCGGACCGGAATACCCGGTCCGGGGGCGAGTTCGTGATGTCGGCGCCCCGCAGCCAGACCCGGCCGCCGTCCACCCGCTCGTAGCCGCTGATCACGTTGAACAGCGTGGTCTTGCCCGACCCGTTCGGCCCGATCAGGCCGCCGATGCTGCCCGGGGCGACCTCGACCGTGCAGTCGGTCAGCGCGTGCACGCCGCCGAAGGCCTTGGACACGCCCTCGGTCCGCAGCAGCGCGCTCATCGCACGCCGCCCCGGCTCGGGGTGCCCGATCCGGCCCCGGCCGCCGGCTGCGCTTCCCCGGGCCCCTGGCCCTGCCGGGGCCGCCGCCGGCCCAGCCAGGCCTGCCCGGCGGCCAGCCAGTCCCGCGCGCTCGGGATCAGGCCGCGCGGCAGGCACAGGATGATCAGCAGGAACAGCCCGCCGAGCAGGATCTCCGGCAGGTAGCCGCTGGTGAACTGCAGGGTCAGCTGCTGCTGCACGGGTTCCAGGATGAGCGCCCCCAGGACCGGCCCGGCCAGCGTGCCGAATCCGCCGAGGAAGGCCATCACGGCCACGGTCAGGTCGAAGATGGGGTTGAACACCGTCTCCGGCAGCGCCTGCCCGATGACGTAGAACCACAGGGCGCCGACGACGCCGGTGATGAAGCCCGAGATCACGAACGCGGCGAGCTTGGTCGGCATCAGCCGGACCCCCAGGCCGCGGGCGCGATCCTCGTCGTCCCTGATGGCCAGCAGCCGCAGCCCGAACACCGAGCCGCGGATCAGCCAGGACAGGATGATCGTCGCGACCGCTACGATCAGGGCCGCGTAGTAGAAGGGATTGTTGTACGTGGCCGGATCCCAGTTCAGGAACGGCGCCGAGACCCCCTGGTTGCCCTGGGTGAACGCGAAGTTGTAGGCCATCAGCTGGAAGATGAAGAAGATCGCGATCGTGATCACCACGAACGTGTGCCGTCGCACCCGCAGCGCGATGAGCCCGAACGGGACGGCCACGACGGCCGCGGCCAGCCCGCCCAGCGGCAGGGTAGCGAAGATCACGTCTCCGGTCAGGTGCTGGTGCCAGGCCAGCAGCCCGACGGTGTAAGCCCCGGTGCCGAAGAAGACCGCATGCCCGAGCGAGATGTAGCCGGTATTGCCGGAGAACAGGCTCCAGCCGGTGACCGCGGCGACGTAGATGAGCGTGTTGATGGCGAACAGGGTGTCCAGCGCGCTGCTGAACACCAGCGGGAAGATCACCGCGATGACGAGGAGCGCGGCGAGGGCCGCGGCGCGCCAGTGCCGCGCCAGCGTCCTCACTGCGCCCTCGCCTCTTTCTTTCCGAACAGCCCGGTCGGGCGGATGCTGAGCACCAGCACCAGCGCCGCGTAGAACACCACGATCGACCAGCTCGGCGACCAGAGCACGTCGATGACCGACTCCAGGGTGATCATGAACACGGCCGCCGCCAGCGCGCCCGCGATGCTGCCCAGGCCGCCCAGGATGATGATGGCCAGCAGCCGGGAGATCAGGTCGTAGCCGGAGTTGGGGTTGAACGAGTTCAGCGCGCCGTACACCATCCCGCCCGCGGCCGTGACGCCCACCGCGATGCCGAACGTCAGCGCGGCCACCCGGTTCACGTCGATGCCGACCAGCCGGGCCGCGGTCTGGTCCTGCATGGTCGCCCGGACGCTGCGGCCGAACGTGGTCCGGTAGAGCATCAGGTAGATCGCGGCCACCAGCAGCACGGCGAGCCCGAACCCGAAGAGGTAGATGTCCGCCAGGTAGAACCCGAAGATCTTCACCGAGGACGTGACGTACCAGGCGCTCAGCTGAACGTCCTGCGCGCCGAAGATGGTGTACAGCACGCCCTCGATGATGATCGCTACCGCGTAGCAGGCCAGCAGCGACATCGAGGTCCGCTCCGAGCCGCGCAGCGGCCGGATGAAGGCGAGCTGGATGACCACCCCGAGCACGAACATCGCCGGGACGGTCACCAGCAGGCCCACGAACAAGCCGATGTGCAGGTGGACGGACAGCACGTAGCTGAGATAGGCGCCGAGCACGACCATGATGCCCTGCGCGATGTTGATGATGTCGAGCACGCCGAAGATCAGCGTGAGACCCACCGCCATCAGCGCGTAGACCCCGCCGCCGAGGATCCCGTCGACGATGGCCTCGTAGAGTTGGCGTCCCATCTCCGCGCTCCGCGCCCCCGGCTCAGCTGCCCCAGTGCGGCTTCGGGTTGAGGATCGGCTTGGAGCCCCGAGCGCTGGCCGGCAGCACCTGCACGAAGTTGGCGGTCGGCTGCCACTGGAACATGAACATCGTGGCCTTGACGTTCTCTCCGGTGCTGTTGAACTGCGCGGGGCCCTGCACGGTCGCCACGGTGACGCCGCTGTGCAGGTAGTGGATGATCTTCGCGTTGTCTGTGCCGTGGGTGGCGGCGATGGCGGCCGCGGCGGTCTCGCCCACAGAGTACGCCTCGGCCACGTCTGCGTTGATGTCTGCGGCCGTCCCGTGGTACTTGGCGATGTAGGCCTTGACCATCGCTTGGCTCAGCGCGTTCTGAAAGCCGCCATACCAGCCGTTCGGGACGAAGATCCCGCTGGCGTTGCCGGCCCGACCGCCTTCAGGAAGGCGGCGCCCTGGTCCGGGCCGGCCGAGGCGGCCATGATCATCGGGTTGTAGTGCTGCTGCTCGAACGCGGTCATGAACGCCGAGACGGTGGGCACGTCCACCGAGCCGACCACGACCATCTGCGCCCCGGTCGCCGCCACCGCGTCCGCGCCCGCCTGGTAGTCGGGGTTCTCGGCCGGGTAGACCTTCGAGTACACGGTCTTGATCCCGGCCTTCTGCAGGATGCCCTGCGCGGTCATCACCATCGGGTCGGCGAACGGGTCGTTCACCATCGGGTAGGCGGCCGTCTTCGGCCGCTCGCTGGCCGGCAGCGACGCCACCCAGCGGGCGAACAGCACCAGCTGGTCGGCGATGGTCGGGCTGGTGTCGAAGACGTTCGGCAGGTGCAGCTGGAAGACCGCGGGGCCGCCGCCCGCGCCCTCGATCATGGCGTACCCGTAACGGGACGCGACCTTGGCCGACGGGACCGTGAGCAGCGTCGAGAACGGCCCGAACACCAGGCTGGCGTGGTCCGAGCTGATCAGCTTCGTGTAGTTGGTGGTGACCGTGGTCGGGTCGCTGGCGTCGTTCAGGATGACCAGCTTGACCTTGCGGCCGCCGAGCAGGCCGCCGTGGCTGTTGACGTAGCTGGCCCACAGCTGGTAGCCGCGCTCGAAGGCCTGGCCGTCGGCCGAGAAGTCACCGGTCAGCGAGAGCGAGGTGCCGATGACGATCGGGCCGCTGGCGCTGCCGTTGCTGTTGCTGCTGCTGCCGCACGCGGTCAGGGCGGCGGTCGCGAGCGCCGCCGTGGCCAGTGCGCAGAGCCGGGTGCGGTGAGGTCTGGTCCGGTGAGGTCTCATCCGGTTCCTCCTTGTCCGGGCACGCCGGCGAGGTGGTCTGCCCAGGCGCGGGACGACGCCGACGGCGGTGGTGGTGGTGGTGATGATGGTGATGAAGATGAAGATGAAGACTTGCGTTGACGACACTGCGACAGCCCGGACGGGCCGCCGGGTGACCGGTCCGGGCCTGACTGTACTGCGCGTGCGGAGCGATCCGGGACGGCCTGCGACCTGCCGTCCCTCTCTGGAGGGATGCAACCGTTTGCATCGTACTTTTCTCCACCCGGGTGCGGCTGTCAAGGGACGCCTCAGTTCTGGTGGCGAGTCGGTCCCGGCGGCTTCTCGCCGGCATCGCCCCCGAGTCCGTCGTCCACCGGGACGTCCTCGGCCGCGATCTGGTAGCCCGAAGCGGCCGCCTCCAGTTCGAGCAGCACCGCGAAGTCCTCGTCCGTCCGGCCCTGGGCGACGGCGGCCTGCACCGGCTCGCGGGCGGCCGCCACCACCGGCAGCGGCACGCCGAGGTCGCTCGCCGCGGCCATGCCCAGGTCGAAATCCTTGCGCAGCAGCACCGGCGTGAAGGTCGGAGTGAAGTCCAGCCGGACGTAGGCCGGGCTCTTGTACCGGGTGAACATCGAGCCCAGCACGCTGTGGTTGATGAAGTCGAGGAACGCCGAGCGGGGCATGCCGGCCTTCTCGGCCAGCACGGTGATCTCGGCGAGGGTCTGCGCCGTCACCCCGAGCAGCAGGTTGTGGCAGATCTTGGCCAGCCGGGACAGCTCGCCCCCGCCCACGTAGCTGACGTGCTGGCCGAGCAGGGCGAGCAGCGGCTCGAGCTCGTCGAAGACCTCCCGGGGGCCGGAGACCACCAGGGACAGCAGGCCGGCCTGGACCACCCGCCCGTTCCCGCTGACCGGGGCGGCCAGGAACGCCGTGCCCCGGGCCGCGGCCAGCGCGCGGACTTCGGCCGACGCCTCGGCCGAGACGGTCGAGCAGTCCACCAGGAACCTGGGCGCGCGGGACGGGTCGCTCAGCAGCTGCCCGGTTACCGAGACCAGATCCGCCGAGCTGGCCACCATGGTGAACACGACGTCCAGGGCGGCCAGGTCATGCGGCTCAAGAACCACCTTCACCCCGGCGGGAATGAGCGCTTCGGCCTTGGCCCGGGTGCGGTTCCACGCCGTCACGTCCAGGCCCGCCCGGGCCAGCCGCTCGGCCAGCGGCGCCCCCATCCGGCCGGTCCCGATCCATCCGACTGACAGATCGCGGAGTGCTGGCTGGCTCATGCATCCCCGCTCCCTGCCGCGACGCGGTCAGGCCGTGACTGGCGCAGCATCCCCTGAGGAAATCGAATTTCCCGGTGCAATCGATTGTGCATCTTAGGCGTCGCGGCTTCCGGCGTCAATCGCCTGCCCCCGGGCCGGACGCGCCGGGGAGCGAATCCGCGCCGCCGCAGCGGGTGCCGCGCATGCCACCATGAGAGGGTGCGGATCAGCAGCGTGGAACCAACGCAGCTCTTTACCGGGACCGCCCGGCGGCCGTTTCAGATCGTCCGGGTCACGGTGGCCGGGGCCGGCCCCGGCCACCGTGACCCGGACGGCGGCCTGGCCGTCAGGGTCGAGGGGCCGGGTGTCAGCACGCCGTCCCCCGCCGTGATCAGCGGCCCGGCTCCGGGCGCCGAGCAGGCGGCGGAGGTCGGCGTCGAGTACGCGGCGCCGTACCAGCCGGGCAGCGTGCGCCGGGTCACGGTGATCGCCGAGCCCCTGGCCGGGTCCGCCGGGGCCGGCGGTGCGGGGCCGGCCAGCCGTCTGCCCGGGCCGAGGCGGACGCCGAGATCGTCGCGGCCGAGCCGGGCTGGACCATGTGGATGGTGTCCCATTTCCACTACGACCCGGTGTGGTGGGGCACCCAGGGCCAGTTCACCGAGTCCCGCCTGCTGCTGCCCGGCGAGCACGGCGAGCTGCCCGACGTCCGGACCGCGTTCGAGCTGGTCGCGCTGCACCTGGAGGCCGCGCGCCAGGATCCGGACTACAAGTTCGTGCTGGCCGAGATCGACTACCTGAAGCCGCATTTCGACGCGCACCCGGAAGACCGCGCCGACCTGCGCAGGTTCATCGCCGACGGCCGGATCGAGATCGTCGGCGGCAGCTACAACGAACCCAACACCAATCTGACCTGCGCCGAGTCCACCATCAGGAACGCCATCTACGGCATCGCCTATCAGCGCGACGTGCTCGGCGCCGACCCGCGTTCGGCCTGGATGCTGGACGCCTTCGGGCACGACCCCGGCTACCCGGGGCTGATGGCCGCCGCGGGGCTCACCTCCTCGGCCTGGGCGCGCGGGCCGTTCCACCAGTGGGGCCCGCAGGGGACGGTAGGCGGCAACGAGCGGATGCAGTTCGGCACCGAGTTCGAGTGGATCTCGCCGGACGGGAACGGCCTGCTCACCAGCTACATGGCCAACCATTACGGCGCGGGCTGGGTCACCCACCGCGCGCCCGACCTGCCGTCCGCCGAGCAGGCGGCCTACGAGCAGTTCCGGCTGCTGGCCCCGGTCGCCACCACCCGGAACGTCATGCTCCCGGTGGGCGCGGACCACGTCATCCCCTGCCGCTGGGCGACCGGCATCCACCGCGACTGGAACGCGCGCTACCTGTGGCCGCGGTTCGTCACCGCGCTGCCCAGCGAGTTCTTCGCCGCGGTGCGCGGGGAGGCCGCCGCGTCGGAGGTGTGGATCACGCCGCAGACCAGGGACATGAACCCGGTCTACCCGGGCAAGGACGTGTCCTACATCGACACCAAGCAGGCGCAGCGGGCCGGCGAGATCGCCGTGACCGATGCCGAGCGGCTGGCCACGCTGGCCTGGCTGGCCTCGGCCGCACCCGGCGCGCCCGCGGCCGGCTACCGCTATCCCGCCGAGTCGCTGGACAAGGCGTGGCGGCAGCTGGTTTTCGGCGCCCATCACGACGCCATCACCGGCACCGAGTCCGACCAGGTGTACCTGGACCTGCTCGGCGGCTGGCGGGAAGCCTGGCAGCGCGGGCACGACGCCCGCCAGGCCGCGGCCGGCTACCTGGCCGGCCTGGTCGACACCGCGCAGCTGGCGGGCGGCCCGGGGGCCGCCGCGCCGGCGGACGCCAGGCGGGAGACGGCGCCGGCCGCCGTGCCGGGCCGGGAGAGACCGGGGGGCATGGCGGGCAGCGGGGGGCCAGGCGACGCGGTGAGGAGCGAGGCGCCGGGCGACGCGGTGAGGAGCAAGGCGCCGGGCGGCGGGGCGAGGAGCGAGGTCCCGGGCGGCGCGGCCGACGGGGCCGTAGTCGTATTCAACACGCTGGCCCGGGCCAGGTCGGCCATGGCCACGGTCACGCTCCCGGCGGCCGGGCCGGACGTCCCCTCCCTGGCGGACGCCTCGGGACAGCCGGTCCCGTGTCTGGCCGGCCCGGCCGCCCGCCGGGACGACGGCGGCCGGGCCGGGGTGACGCTGACCTTCCGGGCCGCCGACGTGCCCGCGCTCGGGTACCGCACCTACCGGGTCGTGCCGGGCCCGGCCGATGCCCCGGGGCCGGCGCCGGGCTGGCGGCCTGCCGGCGGCACGGTGGTCGAGAACGAGAGCTTCCTGGTCGCCGCGGACCCAGCGCGCGGCGGCACACTCGCCACGATCCGGGACAAGCGGGCCGGCATCGAGCTGCTGCCCGCCGGGACGGTCGGCAACGAGCTGCTGCTGCAGGAGGAATACTCCTCGCACCCGCGCTGGGGCGAAGGCCCCTGGCTGCTCTCGCCGAAGGGCCCGGGCCGCGGCTCGTCCGGCGTCCCGGCCCGGGTACGGGCCGAGCGGTGCGACATCGGCACCCGCCTGATCGCCGAGTTCAGGGTAGATGACCTGCGGATCACCCAGGAGACCGTGCTGTGGGACGGGGCCGGGCGGATCGAGTTCCGCACCCACGTCGACGGCTCCATCGGCCAGGACCGGCTGCTGCGGGTCCGTTTCCCCGCCGACGTTCCCGGCGGCCTGCCCGTCTACCAGACGGCGACCGCGGTGATCGGGCGGCCGCCCGGCGCCGCCGGCGCCGACGTCGCCAGCCACTGGTTCACCCTGGACAACCCGGCGCACCAGTGGTTCGGCGTCGGCTCGACCGCGCGGGTGGCCGTGCGCGCCCCGGATGGCCAGCGGGTCATGCAGGCGATCGGGGTGGCCGAGGTGGTGACGCCGGTGATGCCGGACGCGATCCCGGGGCCTGCTGGCGAAGACGGCCAGGCCGGACCAGTCCCCGGTCGCTCCGGCGGCCCCGGTCGCCCCGGCCCGGTCGCCCCGGCCGGGCCGGGCAGCTCGGGCGCGGGCCGCGCGGCGATCAGGGATCTGCTGGCCGCGCTCGCGGCCCAGGGCGTCACCGCGACCTGTTCACGGCCGGACGGTCCCCGCTATGGCGCGATCGACCTGGATTCCAACCTGCCCGATTTCCGCATCGCGCTCGGCCGGGCGGACGAGAACCCGTTCACCGCCGAGGTGCTGGCCGCGGCCGGCCCGGCCTGCGCCAAGCAGCTCGAGGAACGGCTGCAGCAGGACGGGTCCGCCCGGATCTGGGTGCCGGCCGCCCGCCCGCGCGAGGAGGTGTTCGCACCCGGGGCGGACGCGCGGGCCAGCCGGGATCTGCCGGTGCTGATCGTGGCCGGCGACGCCCCCGGCAGCCTGGCCGCCGTGATCGTAGCGGTGATCGAGGACCTCGCCGACTCGGTGATCGAGGCGGACGGGCCCCCCTGCGCGCCGCTGGCTGACCGCTCGGTCGCGCTGCTCAACCGGGGCACGCCCGGATGCCTGGTGACGCCGGACGGCACGCTGAACATCTCGCTGATGCGCTCCTGCAGCGCGTGGCCGTGCGGGGTGTGGATCGACGGCGAGAAGCGCACCGCGCCCGACGGCAGCAGCTTCGCCTGGCAGCATTGGAGCCATACCTTCGAGTACGCGCTCGCCGCCGGGCCCGGGGACTGGCGCACGGCGGGCTTCGCCGCGGCGGGCGAGGACTACGACCGGGGCCTGGTGACCGTGGCCACCGGCCTGCACGACGGCCCGCTGCCCGCGCAGTCCAGCCTGGGTTCGGTCGATCCGCCGGACGTGATCCTCACCGCCCTGAAGCCGCGCGGCAACCCGCTCGCATCCGGCCGGGCAGGCGCCTCGGCCGACGGCGTGCTGGTCAGGCTGCTCGAGACCGGCGGCCGCCCGGCGACGGCCCGGGTGCGTCTGTCGGCCCTGCCGGACCTGCGGGCCCGCCCCACCGACCTGCTGGAGGAAGCTGAGGGCCTGCCGCTGCCCGCCGTCGGCGGGGCCGTCACGGTGGATTTGCAGGCCGCGGGGATGGCGTCCCTGGCCTGGGACCTGCCAGGGCCCGGGGCCGGCATCCCCGGCGGCCCGGTCCCGGGCACCGAGCCCGCGCAGCCGGTGTATGCCCGCTACTGGCTGCACGGCAAGGGACCCGCGCCGGCCGGGAACCTGCCCGTCGCCGTGCACGTCCGCCCCGGCCGCAGCGCCCTGGCAGCGCACGACGCGGCCGTACTGCAGGTGACGGTCGGCTGCGGCCCCGCGCCGGCCGGCGGCCAGGTGGAGCTCGACGTGCCGGACGGCCTGCTCGTCCGTCCGGACGGCCCGCTGCGCTTCGACCTGCCGGCCGGCGGCCACGCGGCCTGGGATCTCACCGTTCGCGCCGCGCCGGGCCCGGCCCCGGGCGTTATTTCGTCGCGGCCCGGATCCGGGACGGCCTAGGCCAGCGGCTCGAAGACGTGGCCCTGGTCACCCTCGGGGAGCCGGGCTGGCCCGACCTCGGCCGCCCGCTTGATGAGCTGCTGCCCCTGATCGAGGCCGACCAGCAGGCCGCGGAGGCCGAGATCGCCCTCGAGGTGCTCACCCCGGCGGTCGGGCTGGCGCCCGGGCAGCAGGGCGAGCTGGCCGCCCGGATCAGCAACCGGGTGGCCTCGCAGCTGCGGGGCGAGGCGCAGCTGGTTTCCCCGTTCGGCAGCTGGACCGCGCTGGGACCCTGGACACTCGGCTTCGCGGCGGAGCCCGGCACCCCCGTCACCCTTCGCTACCCGGTATCGATGCCCGCCGGCGCGCGCCCCGGCGCGCAGTGGTGGGCCGTCATCAAAGTGATGTACTTCGGCCGTGTGCGGTACAGCCAGGCGGTGCCCGTGACCGTCATCCGCTGATCCCGCCGGGCGCCGCGCGCCCCGGCCGTCACCTGGTGGCGCCGCCGAGGGCCGCGACCCCGGGCTTCCAGCGTGTCCAGCCTGCGCAGCCGGCCCTGCAGCGTCGTCTCCTGCCGTGCGCATAGCGGCCCGATCGGCCCGGACCGCCCTCGGTTACATAGCCAAATACACAATCTGGCGCATGTGCGGCCGCTTTGTCCCGGCTTACGTTCTGTGACGGGACACGCCACGTGCTCGCGCCGGCCTCCGTCGGCCGGCCCACGAGCCCGGTCGGCCGCCTGGAGGGGGGGCGACCGGCCACGCGGCGAGCGTGCGGCAGGCGGGCCCGGGCCATCGCCCGGGCCCGCCGTTGGCTCCGGCGCTGGTCAGTCCGCGTCCTCGCCGGCCGTCACCAGCCTGGATGCGGGAGCCGGCGCCGGGACGGCCGGGCGGCCGCGGATCGCCATCAGGATCACCAGCAGGGCGAACGCGTCGAAGACGGCGGCGACGAGGAACGCCGCGGCCATGCCGTGGGCCAGGACGTAGTGAGCCTGCGCGACCCGGTTCGCGCCGGACAGCGGGTGCGCCGCCGCGTTCCTGCTCGCGGTGCCGAAGACGGTGACCAGGGCGGCCAGGCCGAGCGAGCCGCCGACCTGCTGCATGACGTTCACCATGCTGGACGCCGCGCCCGAGTCCTCCGGCGCCACCCCGGCCAGCGAGGCACTGGTCAGCGGCACGAACGCCACGCCAAGGCCGACGCCGAGCAGCAGCATCGGGCCAAGCACGCCGGCCGTGTAGCCGGAGCCGGGCGAGACCCGTGACAGCCAGGCCATCCCGGCGATGACCGGCAGCAGCCCCGCCACCATGAGCGGCTTGGCCGGGAACCGGGAGACCAGCCGGGGCGCTAGCCGGGACACCGCGAAGAGCATGACGGTCATCGGCAGGAACGCGACGCCGGCCCGCAGCGGGCTGAAGCCGAGAATCTCCTGCACGAACTGGGTGAGGAAGAAGAACATACCGAACATGCCGGCCACCAGCAGCAGCCTGGCCAGGAAGGACCCCGACCGGCTCACGTCCGCGAACAGCCGCAGCGGCGTGATCGGCTGCCGCGCCCTGGTCTCGTTGACCACGAACAGGCCGAGCAGGGCGACGGCCGCGACCACGGCGGCGACGGTCACCTGGTTCGCCCAGCCGGCGGTTGCCGCGCGGATGAAGGCGTAGACGAGCGACGCCATGCCGAGCGTGGAGGTGACGGCGCCGGGCAGATCGAACCGGCCGGGCTGCCGCGGGGTCTCGGCTACGAACAGCGGCCCGATCGCCAGCACGGCGATGCCGATCGGCACGTTGATGAACAGCACCCAGCGCCACGACAGCCACTCGGTGATCACGCCGCCCAGCACCAGGCCGAGCGACCCGCCGCCGGTGACGACCGCCGTGTAGATGCCAAGGGCCCGGGTCCGCTCCCGCCCGTCGGGGTAGGCCGACACGATCAGCGCCAGCACCGCCGGCGAGGCCAGCGCGCCGCCCGCGCCCTGAGCGGCGCGCGCGGCCAGCAGCCACGGCGCCGACGTGGCCAGGCCGCCCGCGAGCGAGGCGGCGGTGAACAGGGCGATGCCGGCCAGGAAGACGCGCCGGCGGCCGAGGATGTCGCCGGCCCGGCCGCCGAGCAGCAGCAGGCCGCCGAACGCGAGCGTGTAGCCGTTCATCACCCAGGACAGGCCGGTCGCGGTGAAGTGCAGGCCCGTCGCGATGTGCGGCAGGGCGATGTTTACCACGGTCATGTCGAGGATCACCATCAGCTGGGCAGCCAGCATGATGATCAGGGCGAGGCCGGGGCGCTCGGGGCGGCGGCCGGCCGCGAACCTCGGGCGCGGCTTTCATGGGAGTGGAGGGAGTAGCCAATGATTCTCCGTGCTTGTTGCCTCGTGAGGTATAGTGGAGGGACACTCCGGTTACTATACGGAGGCATCCTCCGGTTTGGCAAGTGAATTAATTCCATGACCACGACGAGCACTCCCCCGCCGGCCGGCACGCCGATGCGCGCCGACGCACGCCGCAACCGCGACCGGCTGCTCGCGGCCGCCACCGCTGCCTTCGCCCAGCACGGGGCCGACGCTCCGCTGGAGGACATCGCCCGGCGGGCCGGCGTGGGGATCGGCACCCTGTACCGGCACTTCCCCACCCGGCTGGCCTTGCAGGAAGGCGTCTTCCGCAGCCAGGTGGAGACCGTCTGCGCCCGCGGCCGCGAGCTGGCGGAGGATCCGTCGCCGGGTGACGCGTTCGCCGCCTGGCTGCGAGTCCTGGCGGGCTACCTGGCGACCAAGCGGGGCCTGTCCCATGCACTGATCTCCACGCTCGGCAAGGATTCCGAGCTGATCTCGTCGTGCGGCCAGATGATGCGGACGACCGCGGAGCAGTTGCTCGAGCGCGCCCAGCAGGCCGGAGCGGTCCGCGATGACCTCACGGCCATGGACGTGATGCGGCTGATGCACGGCATCGGCGTAGCCGTCGAGCATGCCCCCGGCGACGCGGACCGGATGCTCTCGCTGATGCTCGACGGCATGCGCGCCCGCCCAGCCACCTGACCCACGAAGATCACTTTTACTTCGCCTACGTTCCGACCACGAAATCGGGACAAATCGGGCTCATTTTCGGTCGGAACGTGCGCACAGTGGGAACGATCATGATCTGGACCGTGGCGACCCCGGCGGCGGTTACAGGCCGGGAGGCCTGTTCTCGTAGGGAGTGCTGAGGACGATCGTCGTGCGGGTCGAGACGTTGGCGGCGGCCCGTATCTCCTGCAGCAGGTCCTCCAGCGCGACCGGCGAGGCGACCCGGACCTTGAGGATGTAGTTCTCCTCCCCCGCGACGCTGTGGCAGGCCTCGATGGCCGCCAGGTGGGCGAGGCGCTGCGGCGCGTCGTCCGGCGCGGCGGGGTCGAAGGGCTTGATCGAGACGAATGCGGTGAGCGGCAGGCCCACATCGTCGGCATTGATCCGGACCGCGTAACCGGTGATGACGCCGCGCCGCTCCAGGCGGCGCACCCGTTGCTGCGCCGCCGACACCGACAGGCCGGTCTGCCTGGCCAGCTCGGTGAAGCTCATCCGCCCGTTGCCGGACAGCAGCGAGACGATCATGCGGTCGATCTCTTCCACGCCGTCACGCTAGCCGCCGCCGCCCCGTACCGCACGCCCGGCTGCGGTACGGCCGGAAGATAACGGACTGATAACGCCCTTCACGCTCCCGTAACGGAGGGCGATCTTCTCTTACCCGCTCTCCCCGGCCCGGTTAGGCTGCGGGACCAGGAGCATCCGTTCAACCCTAGGAGTTACGGAGCACGCGATGGCCCAGATCGTTCTGGACAAGGTCGACAAGATCTACACCGGCGGCGTGAAAGCCGTGGACGGGCTGAGCCTGAAGATCAAAGACGGCGAGTTCATGGTCCTGGTGGGTCCTTCCGGCTGCGGGAAGTCCACCGCGCTACGGTCGATTGCCGGGCTGGAGGAGATCACTGGCGGCACGATCGTCATCGGCGAGCGGGTGGTCAACGACCTGCCGCCCAAGGACCGCGACATCGCCATGGTGTTCCAGAATTACGCCCTCTACCCGCACATGACCGTCGAGCAGAATCTTGCCTTCGGCCTGCAGCTGCGCAAGACGTCCAAGGACGACATCAAGCGCAGGGTCCGCGAGGCCGCCAAGATGCTCGGCCTGGACCAGTACCTCAAGCGCAAGCCGGCCGCGCTGTCTGGCGGCCAGCGGCAGCGGGTCGCCATGGGCCGCGCGATCGTCCGGGAGCCGCAGGCGTTCCTGATGGACGAGCCGCTGTCCAACCTGGACGCCAAGCTGCGCGTGTCCATGCGGGCGTCGCTGAACCAGCTGCACGAGCGGCTGGGCGTGACGACGGTCTACGTGACGCACGACCAGGTGGAGGCCATGACGCTCGGCCACCGGGTATGCGTGCTCAGGGACGGCAGGCTGCAGCAGGTGGACACCCCGACGGCGCTGTTCGACGCCCCGGTCAACCTGTTCGTGGCCGGCTTCATCGGCTCGCCCGCGATGAATTTCGCCATGGCCGAGCTGGTCCGCGACGACGGGCTCGCGGTCACCTTCGCCGGCTACCGGCTCGCGGTGCCCGCGTCTGTGCTGGAGGCGAAGCCGGGCCTGGACAGCTGCATCGGCCGGGAGGTGATCCTCGGCATCCGGCCCTCAGACTTCGAGGACGCGAGCCTGGCCGACGCGAGCTGGGCCAGGATGCAGGTGAGCGCGGGGGTGACGGAGGAGCTGGGCAGCGAAATTCACGTGATCTTCACGATCGACGCGCCGCCGGTCGAGCACGCCAGCATCGCCGAGGCGTCCCAGGGCGACGAAGGCGAGGATGAGGCCGCGGTCGCCCTGGCCGGCGGCAAGTCGGTGTGGACGGCGCGGGTCGCGGCGCGCAGCTCGGCTCGCCCGGGCAGCCCGGTCCAACTCGCCGTGGACACCTCCAACCTGCACTTCTTCGACCCGGTCAGCGGCCTGTCCATCGGTCACCCGCAGGCCGGCGCCGCGGTGGCCGAGGGCGGCGATGATTGAGCCCGCACGGAAAGGGCACCTGACCGGCATGACTGAGATCGACACCGGCGCCGACATCGACATCGTCTGGCACGAGCAGCAGGTGACGGTGAGCATCCCGCTCGCCGGGGATGTCCCCCGGGAATGGTGCGATCGTTACGACGAGCTGGCTCGCCGGGAGGGCCTGCAAGCGCAGGCGCAGGAACATCCCGGGCGGACCTGGATCGTCGTGACCATGCCGGCCGCCACGGGGCGCTCGGACCTGGGGGCGACGTTGGACTCGGCCCGTGGGCTGATCGCCAAGGCGGACACTGCCGAGGAGGCCCCGGACGCCGAAGAGGCGGCAGCCGTAATCCGGGAATGGTGGGCGGATCAGCAGAACTGAGCCGCGCCGCTCCGGCCCGGCCCGAGCGACGCCGGCCCGAAGCCTGACCGCAGGCGCCGGACCCTGTCTCGCCGGGCCGCGACCCTGTCTCGCCGGGCCGGACCCTGTCTCGCCGGGCCGGACCCTGTCTCCCCGGGCCGGCCCTCTCGCCGGGCCGGACCCTGTCTCGCCGGGCCGGACCCTGTCTGCCGGGCCGGACCCTGTCTCGCCGGGCCGGACCCTGTCTCCCCGGGGCCGGGGTCCGCGGCTACCGGCCGCTCTCCCGGGTCAGCCAGCGGCCGATGACCATGCGCTGGATTTGGTTCGTCCCCTCCACGATCTGCATGGCCTTGGCTTCGCGCATGAACCGTTCGGCCGGGAAGTCCTCTACGTAGCCGTATCCGCCCAGCACCTGCACCGCGTCGGTGGCGACCCGCATCGCCGTGTCGCTGGCGAACAGCTTGGCCATCGCGGCCTGCGCGCTGAAGTCCAGGCCCGCGTCCTTCCGCCGGGCCGCCTCGAGGTAGAGCGACCGGGACGCCTCGACCGCGGTGGCCATGTCGGCGAGCATGAAGGACAGGCCCTGGAACTCGGCGATCGGCCGCCCGAACTGGCGGCGCTCGCGAGCGTAGCTCACCGCGGCCTCCAGGGCGGCCCGGGCCAGGCCGGTCGAGCAGGCGGCGATGCCGAGCCGCCCGGAATCAAGCGCGGAAAGAGCCAGTGAGAATCCCTGGCCCTCCCCGCCCACCAGGTGGTCGCGCCCGACCCGGGCGGATGAGAACAGCATCTGCGCCGTGGTCGAGCCGCGCATGCCCATCTTGTGCTCGGCGGGCGCCGCAGACACCCCGGCCACGTCGGCCGGGACGTGCAGGCAGCTGATCCCCTGGCTCCGCCCGGGACCGTCCGCCTCGCCGGAGGTGCGGGCGAACAGCGTGTAGAAGTCCGCCTGCCCGGCGTGCGAGATCCAGGCCTTCACGCCGTCGATCACGTAGTCGTCGCCGGACGGCACCGCGCTGGTCCGCAGCGCCGCCGCGTCGGACCCGCAATGCGGCTCGGACAGGCAGTAGGCGCCGAGCAGATCGCCGCCGAGCGCGGCGGGCAGCCAGCGTTCCTGCTGCTCCTCGCGGCCCGCGGTCGCGAGCGGGTAACAGGCGAGCGTGTGCACGCTCACCCCGAGCCCGACCGTCAGCCAGGCGCGGGCCAGCTCTTCGACCACCTGCAGGTACACCCCGTACGACTGCCCGCCGCCACCCAGCCGCTCCGGGTACGGCAGGCCCAGCAGCCCGGCCTTGCCGAGCATCCGGAACGCCTGCCGCGGGAAGGCCCCGGCCTTCTCGGCCGCATCGGCGGCGGGACGCAGCTCGGCGTCGGCGATCTCGCGGGTCAGGTCGAGCAGCGCGCGCGTCTCCTCATCGAGACCGGGGCGGCCTGGCCATCAGGCATCCACCACGATCAGCTCGCGGGTGACGTTGTTGACCCGCTCGCCTCCCTCGTCCGTGCAGATCACGATGTCCTCGATCCTGGCGCCGTGCGGCCCGGGGTAGATTCCCGGCTCCACCGAGAACGCCATGCCGGCCTCCAGCGGCTCGGCGTTCCCCGCCACGATGTACGGGTCCTCGTGGGTCTCCAGGCCGATGCCGTGTCCGGTCCGGTGGAAGAAGCTCTCGCCGAAGCCGGCCGCCGTGATCGGCTCCCGCGCCGCCGCGTCGATCGCCTCCGCGCTGACGCCCGGCTTCACCGCCGCGCAGGCCGCCTCCTGCGCATCCTTCAGCACGGAGTAGTAGGCGGCGAACTCGGCCGGCGGGACGCCGATCGCATAGGTCCTCGTGCAGTCCGAGCAGTATCCGCTCGGCATGGTGCCGCCGATGTCCACCACCACGGCGTCTCCCGCGCTGAGCACCCGGTCAGACAGCTCATGATGCGGGCTGGCCGCGTTCGGGCCTGATGCGACGATCACGAAGTCGGTCCGGGCGTGGCCCTCGGCCACGATCGCCTCGGCGATGGCCGCGCCCACCTCACGCTCGGTCCGGCCCGGCCGCAGCCACTCCGGGACCCGCGCGTGCACCCGGTCGATGGCCGCGCCCGCCTCACGGAGCGCCGCCGCCTCGGCCGCGCTCTTGCGCATCCGCATGCCGCGCAGCGCCGCGCTGGCCAGCAGCATCCGCGGCTCCGGCAGCTCGTCGCGGAACCTGAGCAGCATGAGCGCCCACATGCGGTCGCAGACACCGATCGTGCCGGGACGGCCCAGCCTGCGCGCGATCAGCCGGTACGGATCCTCGGTCTCCTGCCACGGTACGAGCTCGAGGTCCAGCTGGCCGGCCGTCGAGGCCTGGGCCGCGGCCAGCTCGAGCCTCGGCACCACCAGGAACGGAGCCTGCCCGCTGCCTGCGGCCGGCACCACCAGGCAGGTGAGCCGCTCCAGCGGGAGGGCGTCATAGCCGGTCACGTAGCGCAGGTCGGGCCCGGGCGTGAGCAGCAGCGCGCCGATGCCCGCGTCAGCCGCTGCCGTCGCGGACCGGCCGAGCCGGGCGGCCGGGTAAAGTTCCGTCTCCGAGAAGTGAGTTCCCACGTGGCAGCTCCCGTTCCGTTGCTGGCCCTTCCTCCTGTTATGCCATGGTGCCGCACGATGGGCCGGGCCGGGCAGGCCCGCCGCCGCCGGATCGCTCACTCGCCGGCCAGTGCGTCGCGCATCCGGTGCAGCGACCCGCCCAGGCCCCAGCGCTCGCCGAGCTTCTCCAGCGCGGCGCCATCCGGTGGCGTGCACGGCAGGTACCCGTCCAGCGGCGGCAGCGGCACGTCGGTGGCCACCCGGACCACCGGCACCGCGGCGGTCAGGTACTGCCGGGAAGCGGACAGCTTGGCCCGGGGGCCGGCCGGGATGGACGCCGCGTACTGGTCCAGCGCGGTCAGGATCCCGTCCAGCGAGCCGAACGACCTGATCAGTGACGCGGCGGTCTTTTCCCCCACCCCGGGCACGCCGGGCAGCCCGTCGCTCGGGTCGCCGCGCAGCACCGCGAAGTCCGCGTAGGCGCGGCCCGGGATCTGGTACCGCTCGGTGATCACGTTCTCGTCCACCACGTCGAACTTGGTGAGCCCGCGCACCGTGTAGATCACCCGGACCTGGCGCTGGTCGTCCACCACCTGGAACAGGTCGCGGTCCCCGGTGACGACGTCAACCGGTCCGTCCGCGCGCGCCGCCAGCGTTCCGATCACGTCGTCCGCCTCGTACCCGGGCGCCCCCGCGATCACGACGCCCGCCGTGGTGAGCACCTCCTCGATCACCGGCACCTGGACGGCCAGCGCGGGCGGGGTCTGCTCGGTCGTGCCGTCTGCCTCGGCCCGGTGCGCCTTGTACGTGGGGATCGCCTCGACCCGGAAAGGCCGGCCGCCAGTCCGCGTCCCAGCACGCGATGAGCCGGCCCGGCGACCGGCCGCGGACCAGCCTGGCGGTCATGTCGAGCAGGCCGCGGACGGCATTGACGGGGGTGCCGTCCGGCGCCGTGACCGTTTCCGGCACGCCGTAGAACGCGCGGTAGTACAGCGAGGCGGCGTCCAGCAGCATCAGCGAGCCCACCCGCCCATCCTGCCACCGACGGGCGGCACCCCGTCCAGCCTGCCGGCGACGGGCGGCTAGCGGGCCGCGGGGTTCTCGCCGGCCAGGACGAGGCGCATCTCCTCCTCCCACAGCTCCGGCGTTTCCGGCCGGACCGGCTGGCGCCTGCCCGTGCTGCGGAAGCCGGCCCGCCGGTAGAAGGCCCGAGCGCGGTCGTTGCCGTCGGTGACCCACAGGGTGAGCGTCGGCGCGCCCTCGGCCCGCGCGTGCCGGGCCACCGCGTCGATCAGCCGGCCGGCGAGGCCGGCCCCCCGGGCCGCCGGCCTGACCCACATGGAGATGACGTGCCAGCCGCCGTCTTCCTGGCCGAACCCGCCGACGAGGCCGGCCTGCCGCCCGGCGCGGGCTGAGGTGCCGTCCCAGGCCAGGAAGAAGCGGGCGCGGCCGATCATCTCCCGCCAGCGCCGCTCGTCGTACCCGATCTCCCGGTCCAGGGTCGAGGCGAACGCGTAGGGCGCGTCGGCCAGGGCGGCGAGCCGCGCGTCGCGCAGGTCGGCCCAGTCGCCGGGCCGCACCCGGCGGAATCTCGCATTCCATGCCCCGACGATCCCGGGCCGGCGGTCCCGGCGCAACGCCATAACGCGCCTGGCCGCGGCCCGGCGGCCCGCCGCCGGTAATCGTGTACCTCCGGGCCGGGCCGCGGATAGCATAGCCTGCGGCATGGGAGCGACAGAAAACCGTCGTCGGCGTGGTTACCTCCCTGAGGCGGGGCCGCCGGCCCCGGACGAGGAGGCGCCGGCCCCGGACGAGGAGGCGCCGGCCCCGGACGAGGAGGCGCCGGGCCCGGGGACGGCAGGCCCGGCCGCGCCTGCTCCGGGCCTGCCTGCCGCGGTCAGCCCGGCCGCGGTCACCCCCGTCGCGGTCAGCCCGCCGCGGTCACCCCCGGCCAGCCCGGCCGCGGTCATCCGCGTCCCGGCCGCACCCGTCCAGGCCAGCCCTGCCCGGAGCGCACCCGCCCCGGCCGCCCCCGCTCCGGCCGGACCCGCTGGGCCGCGCGGTGTCCTGTCCCGCCCGGTCGTCGTTCACCTGACGGTGCTGGCCGGCTACATCGTCGCAGGCATCGCTGTGAGCTGGCCGCGGGCCAGCTACCTGGTGGACGGCCGGCTGCCCAGGTTCCGCCGGGACACCGGCTCCTACGTGTGGGCCCTCTGGTGGGTCGCCCGGCAGGTCGAGCACCTGTCCAACCCGTGGTTCACCCGGTTCATCGCCGCCCCCGCGGGCGCCCGGCTCGGCTTCCACGCCCTGATGCCGCTGGCCGGCCTGGTCATGACGCCCGTCACCCTGACCTTCGGCGCGGCCGTCTCCTACAACCTGCTGTCGGTCATCACGCCCGGCCTGCTGTGCTATGCGATGTACCGGCTCGCCCGGCTGTGGGTGCCCTCGCAGGCCGGCGCGATCGCCGCGGGCGCCTTCTTCGGCCTGTCATCGCTGCTGGTCTACCAGAGCTGGTACCTGCTCAACCTGGCGATCGGGCCGCTGTTCATCCCGCTGGCGCTGGAGGCGGCGGTGCGACTGCGCCGCAAGCCGGGCTGGGGCCAGGCCGTCATCCTCGGCGTGATCATCGGCGCCGCGCTGCTGACCGACCAGGAGTCGGCCATCCTGGTGGTCATCGCGACCGCGCTGGCCCTGCTGCCCTGGCTGGCCTTCCGTCCGGGCCTGGCGAAGCTCCGGGCGGTCGCGGTGACGCTGCTGGCCGCCGGGCTGGTGGCGGCCCCGCAGATCATTGCCATGGTCCAGCAGGCCGCGGCCGACGGGGCGTCGTTTCCCCAGGGTCCGCTGGCCGTGGATTACTCCCATTCGGGAATCCAGCTGCCGGAGATGTTCACCCCGTCACCGAGGCTCACCTCTTACGGCCTGCGGGGGCTGGCCCCGCTCTACTGGGAGCATCCCACCTTCGACACGATCGGCACGTTCGGCCTGGTGCTCAGCGTCCTGGCCGTGGGCGGCCTCATCGCCTCCTGGCGGCGGCGCAACGCGTGGCTGCTCGCCCTGCTCTGGGCCGGCTGCGCGGCGCTGGCCGTCGGGTCGGTGCTGCGCATCGGCAGCATGTCGTTCGTGCCGGACGCGGTCGTGTGGCACGGCGTGCGACTGTCTGACGCGCTGCCGTTCAGCTGGTTCGTGCGGATCCCGGGCCTGGACAGCTTCCGCGAGGCCGACCGGCTCACCCTGCTCGGCATCGTGCCCGCCGCGCTGCTGGCCGGCAGCGCGGCGGACTGGCTGGTCCATCACGCGAAGCTCGCGCTGGTCCCGGTCGCGGTGCTGGGGATGCTCGAGGCCGGCTGGCCGGGCGGCCCGGGCTTCGCCAGCATGCCCGCGGCGATGCCGGCCCTGGACCGGCCGATCGCCGCCGACCATTCGGCATCGATCGTGGTCAACGTCCCGTTCGGGATCAGGGGCGGGGTCCCGGAAGAGACCTACGGGGGAGATTTCAGCCCGGAGGCACAGGTCCTGGCCACGACCGACGGCCACCCCCGGGCCGTCGCCTACCTGGCCCGGGTGCCGGCCGCGACGCTCACCGAGATCAGGGCCGAGGCATTCTACGCGGGCCTGGTCAACGCGCAGCGGGGAGATCAGGACTTCTCCCCCGCGCAGCTGCAGGCGGCCCGGCGGAACGTGCGCCGCCTGGACATCGGCTGGGTGCTGGTCTGGCGGCGCGGCGGCACCGTCCTGACCTACCTGCGAGATACGGACTTCCGGTTCGACTACCGCGCGGACGGCGTGTCGGTGTACCGGCCGGACGGCCCGCTATGACCTGTAGCCAGGTGCAGGCCGCGGCGCGGCGCGTCGGAACGCGGGGCCAGGTCCCGGACGCCATGCAGGGTCAGGCCACGGACGAGTAAGCGACCACGCCGCGGCGCATCGCCCCGGCGGCCGACCGCGCCGCCGCCCCTACGCTCTCGCCGGAGGCCACCGCGACCTGGTCGAGCAGGTCGATCACCTGCTTCACGCAGCGGACGAAATCGCCCGGCGCCAGGGCGGGATCGTCGTCGAGCACGTCCTGCAGGGCGTGCCCGCGCGCCCACCGGTAGGCGGTCCAGGCGAAGCCGAGGTCAGGCTCGCGCAGGAATGACAGCCCGTGGTCGGTTTCCAGCTGGTCCAGCTCGCCCCAGACCCGGACCATGGACGTGAGCGCCTCGCGCACCGGGCCCGGGGGCAGCCGCGGCGGGCTCGCGTCGTCGGCCTGGCGCGACTCGAACGACAGCGCGGACACGCAGGCGGCGAGTTCTGGCGCGGCCAGGCCGTCCCAGAGCCCGCGGCGCAGGCACTCGGCGGCTACCAGGTCAAGCTCGGTGTACAGGCCGCCCAGCCGGCGTCCGTCGGCGGTCACCGTGTCCTCGTGCAGGTAGCCAAGCCGGTCCAGCACGGCGCAGACCCGCTCGAAGGTGCGGGCGATGACGTGGGTCCGGCCGGCCACCCTGCGCTCCAGGCCCTCGACCTCGCGCAGCTGCCTGCGGTACCGCTCCGCCTGGCGGACATGCTGCTCGCGGTCCGGGCAGCCGTGGCACGGGTGCTCCCGCAGCCTGCGCCGCAGCGAGGCCAGCTCGGCGTCCTCCTCGTCCTTCTCCGGCCGCGGCCGGCCCAGGTCTCGCCCGGCCAGCCGGTCCCGGACCGTGACGGACAGATCCCGGCGGTGCTTCGGCGACCGCTCGCTGAACCAGGCCGGCACCCGGATCCGGTCGACGGGCTGGACCGGGCCGCGGAAGTCGGCCGCCGACAGCCGCCTGACCTGCCTGCCCGCGGTGAGGACGATGAGGATGCCTGCGGGCCGCTGCTCCAGCACCACGGCGGTCCCGGCGCGCCGGCCCGCGGTCACCTGGATGACGTCGCCGCGGCGCAGCGTCTCCAGCGAGCGCGCCGTGTCCGCGCGCCGCGCCGCCGACCGCTGCCGGGCCAGCCGGCCCTCGCGCTCGGACAGCTCCACCCGGATCCTCGCGTACCCGGCGGCGTCCCCGCGGTCGCAGCTCATCCCGGCGGCGATCCGGTCCAGCTCCTCGCGACCGCGCCGGACCTGCCGGGCCAGGCCGGCCACCGCCCGGTCCGCCTGGAACTGAGCGAACGAGGATTCCAGCAGCGCGGCCGCCCTGGCCCGGCCGAACTGGCCGGTAAGGTTCACGGCCATGTTGTAGGAAGGCCGGAAGCTGGAGGTCAGCTGGTAGGTCCGGGTACCCGCCAGGCCGGCCACGGCTACCGGGTCCACGCCCGGCTGCCATGCCACCACGGCGTGGCCCTCGACGTCGATCCCGCGCCGGCCGGCCCGGCCGGTCAGCTGGGTGTACTCGCCGGGGGTCAGGTTGGCGTGGGTTTCCCCGTTCCACTTGTCCAGCCGCTCGATGACCACCGTCCTGGCCGGCATGTTGATGCCGAGGGCGAGCGTCTCGGTGGCGAACACGGCGCGGATCAGGCCGGCCTCGAACAGCTCCTCCACCACCTCCTTGAAGGTGGGCAGCAGGCCGGCGTGGTGCGCGGCGATCCCCCGCTGCAGGCCGGCCAGCCACTCGCCGTACCCGATCGCGCGCAGGTCCGCATCGGGGATGTCCGCGGCCTGCCGCTCGGCCAGCTCTGCGATCTCGGCGGACTCTTCCGGCGTGGTCAGCCGCAGTCCGGCGGCCACGCACTGGGCCGCCGCGGCGTCGCACCCGGCGCGGCTGAAGATGAACGTGATCGCCGGGAGGAGGCCGCCCCGGTCCAGGCGCTCGATCACTTCGGGGCGCGCGGGCACGCGGAACCGGCGCGGCCGGCGGCCGCCCCGGTCCGGCCGTCCCGGCGCTTTGCGGGCCGCCCACTCGTCGCGCTGGGCGATCCGGATCAGCTCCGGGTTGACCCGGTTCTCGCCGTCGGTCCCGGTGAACAGGTCATACAGGCGGCCGCCGGCCAGCATGTGCTGCCACAGCGGCACCGGCCGGTGCTCGTCCACGATCACCGCCGTGCCGCCGCGCACCTGGTCCAGCCACTCGCCGAACTCCTCGGCGTTGCTCACCGTGGCGGACAGGGCCACCACCTGCACCGAGCCGGGCAGGTGGATGATCACTTCTTCCCACACCGCCCCGCGGAACCGGTCCGCCAGGTAGTGCACCTCGTCCAGCACCACGTAGCCGAGGCCGGCCAGCGTCCCGGAGCCGGCATACAGCATGTTCCGCAGCACCTCGGTCGTCATCACCACCACCGGCGCCTCGCCGTTCACGCTGTTGTCGCCGGTCAGCAGGCCGACGGAGTCCGGCCCGTAGCGGCGGACCAGATCCGCGTACTTCTGGTTGGACAGCGCCTTGATCGGGGTGGTGTAGAAGCACTTGCGCCCGCTGGCCAGCGCCAGGTGCACGGCGAACTCGCCGACCACGGTCTTGCCCGAGCCGGTCGGCGCCGCGACCAGCACGCCGCGGCCCTTACTGAGCGCCGTGCACGCCTCGACCTGGAACTCGTCGAACGTGAAGTCGTACAGCGACTGGAAGGCGGTCAGCCCGGCCGGGCGGCCGCGGAACGCCGCATACCGCTGCGCCGGGCTCGCCGGAAGAGTCATGGCTTACAGGTTAGGCGCAGGGCTACGAGCCCGAGTCCACCCGGTCGTCGAAGTCGAGCGGCTCGAGCGGCGCGGGCTCGTCGTCACGCAGGCCGGCATAAGGGTCGGGCCGCCGGGCCAGCCGCCGGTCGTGCGCCCACACGATGACCTCGGCGACCTCGACCAGGATCACGCAGGGAGCGGCGAGCAGCAGCATCGTGAGCGGATCAGGGCTCGGCGTGGCGATGCCAGCGAACACGAACACCGCGAAGATCATCACCCGCCGCCACTTCCTGAACCGGTGGTGGGTCAGCACGCGGGCGTAGTTGAGCATGACCAGCGCGAGCGGCAGCTCGAAGGTCAGGCCGAAGCCGAGGATCATGGCCAGGAAATAGCCGAGGTAGGTGCTGATGCTCGGCAGCACCAGGGTCCCGTGCGGCGCCAGGCCGAGCAGGAACCTCAGGCCCCGGTCCATCACCACGTAGGCCAGCGCGGACCCGATCAGGAACAGCGGGACCGCGGCGAACACGAACCCGTACGTCCAGCGCTTCTCCCGGGCGTACAGGCCGGGGGCGATGAACGCCCAGAGCTGGTAGAGCCAGACCGGCGAGGTGACGATGAGCCCGAAGAAGAACGCGACCTCGATCCGCAGCGTGAACGGGTCGAAGATGCCGGTGACCACCAGCTGGTCGCCGAGCACCCGATGGCAGCCGGTGTGCCCGTTGATGACAGCCGCGCAGAACGGGTGCTCCATGAAGCGCCACACCCGGTCGAAGACCCACGGGATCAGCCCGACGGCCGTTCCCAGCACGATCGCCAGCAGCGCCTTAATGACCCGGGACCGCAGCTCACGGAGGTGATCCATGAGCGGCATCTGGCCGTCCGGGTTGGACTGCTTGTGCACGGCGAGCATCCGGCTGCCGAGCACCCGCGCGCCGGTGACGGTGTCAGGCAGCTTCGCCATGGCCGGGTGACGGCCGGCTTAGCTGGCCTGGTGCGTCTGCTGGGCTTCGGTGGCCGGCGACTGTCTTGCGCAGCTCGTCCAGCTGCTGCTGCAGCTTGTCTACCTGCTGCTGTTGCGTGATCGCGGCAGGCGGCGGCTGCGCCGCCGCGGTGTGCACGGTGGCGTCCTTGGGCTCCTCGTCCTCGTGCAGGCTGCTGACCTCGGTCTTGAGGATGCGCATCGACTTACCGAGTGACCGCGCGGCGTCGGGCAGCTTGCGCGACCCGAACAGCACGAGGATCACCACGGCCAGAATGAGCACCTTCCACGGGCTGTCGAACAGGTCGCCTATCATCTCGGCCCTCTCCAGCGGGGACGCGTCCCCGCGCGGTTGGGTTTCCTCCGGCCGATTGTACAGTCCTGGCCGGTGAACAGGGCAGCTCGACCGCAAGGTGTCAGGCCGCCAGCTCACATTCGCACGCCGGCCAGATCCGGTTCGCTGTCACCCGCCGGCGCCCCGGTCAGCTGGGGCCGGCGTCCCTGCTAGGCCACTATGACGCGTACTGGGCCAGCGCGGCGGCCGCGTCTTCGCCGACCTGGGCGGCGAGCTCGGCCGGGGCGATGACCCGGCCGTCCTCGCCCAGCCGCAGGGCCAGCCGCCGCACCCACCGCGTGTCCGGCGTGCGCAGCGCGACCCGCAGTTCGTCGCCGTTGCGCTGCACGCTCTCGCACGGGTAGTACTCGGCGACCCAGTGGCCGCCCGGCCGCAGTTCGAGCTCGACGTTGACGTCCTGCGGGGACGGCCGGAACAGTCCCTCGTCCACGTCCACCGGCTCGGCGTCGGCCGGGACCTCGGCCGGCCCGCGAAGCACCTGCAGGCCGAGCACCCGGTCCAGCCGGAACAGCCGTACCCCCTCGGCCCGGCGGCACCAGCCCTCCAGGTAGGTGCGGCCCTCCACCACGAGCAGCCGCATCGGATCGACGTCCCGCTCGGTGGCCTCGTCCCGGCCCGGCACGTAATAGCGCAGGTGAATCCGCCGGCCGCGCTCGATGGCGTCCTGCATCTGGCGCAGAGCGTCACCGGCCCGGCCCTTGTCCACCTGCACCTGTACCTGCGCGCTGACCGCGGCGGCCTCCCCCGCCGCCGCCTCCAGCTTGGCGATCGTCCGGGTGAGCGCCGAGGACCCGGACGGGGCCACCTCGGCGAGCATCCGCAGCGCGACCAGCAGGGCGCTGGCCTCGTCCACGCCGAGCCGCAGCGGGCGGGCGATCGACTCGGCCTCGCTGACCACGATCTCGCCGTCCTCGTAGGACAGGTCGATCGGGCAGTACGGGTCGGGCGCGCGCAGCTCGACGCACCACAGCAGGTTCAGGTCGTCAACCAGCTCGCGCTCGGTCACGCCGAACGCGCCCGCGGTCTCGGCCAGGCTCACCACGTTCCTGCTGACCACGTAGGGAACCAGGGCCAGCAGCCGCTGCAGCCGCTGGGTGCCGGTCTGGGCTGCGGAGCCGGTCACTGCGGCACTCCCTTCAGCCGGCGGATCACGGCCTCCCGCAGGTCGGGCGGGTCCATGGCGATCACGTCGGCGCCGAACGAGGCCAGGTAATCGGCGTACCAGCCGAGGTCGTGGAACAAGACCTGCACCTCGTCCCACCCGTCGCCGGACCGCCGCTCGGCCAGCGCCCCGCGGCGCAGCCCGTACCCGGCGCCGGCCCGCACCCGCAGCGTGGCCGTGCGGTGCGACGGCGGACTGGAGTCCCAGTCCCTGACCAGCTCGCGGACGTCGGTGCCCTCGGGCACCGCGACGCTGCCCGGCGGCCCGCTGAACGCCACCGGCCCCTCGATCCGGCTGAGCCGGAACACCCGTACCGCGTCCCGGCCGGTGTCGTGCCCGGCCACGTACCAGCGGCCATGCCGGTTCACCACCCCCCACGGCTCCAGCGTCCGCTGCTGCGGCCCGCTCCGTCCCGCGGCCCGGTAGGCGAAACAGACGGGGCGCCGCTCCATCACCGCTTCCCACAAGGGGCCGAACGCGGCTTCGCCGGTGTGCACCCTCGGTTCGATGCCGGCCTGCGTGGTGTCCTCGGCGTCGATCCCGGCCGCCCGCAGCTTGAGCAGCGCCCCGGCCGCCGCCCCGGCCAGCTCGGCCCGGCGCCACACCCGCGAGGCCAGGCCGAGCACGGCCGCCTCGTCCGGCTCGAGCGTGATCTCCGGCAGCTCGTAGGCCTCCCGCTTGATGCGGTAGCCGGCCTCCTCGTCCCCCGGCGAGGACAGGTCGGTCTCCAGCGGGATCCCGAGCTCCCGCAGTTCTTCCTTGTCCCGCTCGAACATCCGCTTGAACGCCTCGAACGACTCCGGGTAGCCGGGAACGGCCTCGCGGATCTGCGCCGCGGTCAGGGCGCGGCGCGTGGACAGCAGGCAGACCACCAGGCTGAGCAGCCTTTCCGTCTTCCGCCGCGACATCGCCGTCCCTCTCCGCAGCCCGTTGCGCAGTACTGTCTATCCCTGCGCCCGGCGCGCGGGATAGGGGCAGCGCCCGCCCACACTCTGACGCTACCCTGCCGGGGTGATCAGGTGGCGCGATGGCGTGGTCACCGCGGTAGGCCGACAGTGGCCAGGCGCGGTCGAGCTGGAGGTGACGGCATCCGGCGGCGAGCCCTGCCGCGCGCTCGCCTATCCGGCTCTCACCGGCCGTCCCGAGCCGGGTGACCGGGTGCTGCTGAACACCACCGCCCTCGCCCTCGGCCTGGGCACCGGCGGCTACGCCTTCGTGGTGGCCGTCCCCGACCGGCTGCCGCCCGACCCGTCCGGTGACGGTGACCGCGGCTCGCCGTCCGCCCGGGCCGCGCCGGGCCGCGGGCACCTGGTCAAGGCGCGCTACACCCCGCTGCAGGCCACCGTGCTGGGCGTCGACGAGCAGGACTCGCCGCACCACGAGGCGCTCAGGGACGCCGACGACCTCGGCGGGATGCCCGTCGTGGTCGCGGACCTGCACTCGGCGCTGCCCGCCGTGCTCGCGGGCACCCGGCCGCCGGCGCCCCCGCCGGAGGCCGGGCAGGCCCCGCGCACGCCGCTCCGGGACGCCGGGCGGGCGGCGCCCCGCGCCGTCTACGTCATGCTGGACGGCGGCGCGCTTCCGGCCTGGTTCTCCCGGACCTGCGCGGGGCTGCGGGAGGCCGGCTGGCTGGCCGGCACGATCACCGTCGGGCAGGCCTTCGGCGGTGACCTGGACGCGGTCACGCTGCACACCGGCCTGCTGGCCGCCCGGTACGTGCTCGGGGCCGAGCTGGCGGTGGTCGCCCAGGGACCGGGCAATCTCGGCACCGGGACCCGGTGGGGGTTCTCCGGCGTGGCCTGCGGCGAGGCGGTCAACGCCGCGGCGGTGCTGAACGGCCGGCCGGTGGCGTCGCTGCGGGTGAGCCAGGCCGACCCGAGGCCGCGGCACCGCGGCATCTCGCACCACAGCCTGACCGCCTACGGCCGGGTCGCCCTGGCCCGGGCGGACGTGGTCGTGCCCGAGCTGCCCGGGGAGTTCGGCGCGCAGGTGACCGCGCAGGCCGCGACGCTCGGGCAGCGGCACAGGCTCGTCCGGGTGCCGGCGGATGGGCTGCGTGAGGCGCTGCGGGCGAGCCCGGTGCCGCTGTCCACGATGGGCCGCGGAATGGACCAGGACCCGGCGTACTTCCTGGCCGCCGCGGCCGCGGGACGCCATGCGCTGTCGCTCCTGGCTGAGCACCCGCCGGCGGGCTAGGAAGCTGCCCGCTGCTCGGTCAGTCCCGCACGGCCCGGATCCGGTTGTTGCCGTCGCCGTCGGCGATGAGCAGGTTGCCGGAGCGGCCCGCAGCCAGGCCCTCTGGCCCGCTCAGCTCGGCGTCGGCCCCCCGGCCGCCGTCGCCGGAGAACCCGATCGTTCCGTTGCCGGCGACGGTGTAGATGTGCCCGGCCTTCATCGCCTGCCCGTAGAACGTGCCGGTGCCGGCCGCCACCACGCGGACCCGGTCGTTGCGGTAGTCGCCGATCGCCACGTTCCCGGCGGCGTCGATCGCCACCATCGACGGATCGTTCAGCTTGGCGCCGGTGGCGAGGCCGCGGTCGCCGGAGAAGCCGGCCGTCCCGTCGCCGGCGATGGTGTAGATGTGGCCGGCCTTCATCGCCTGCCCGTAGAACGTGCCGGCGCTGGCCGCGACTACCCGCACCCGGTCGTTGGTGGCGTCCGGGATGACCAGGTTCCCGGCGGCGTCGATCGCCGGTTCCGATCCGTATTGCGGGTAGTTCAACTGGCCGGGATCCAGCTCGGCGCTGGTCGCAGGCCCGCCGTCGCCGGAGAAACCGCAGGTCCCGTCGCCGGCCACGGAGTAGATGTGGTGGGCGGTCATGGCGATGCCGTAGAACGTGCCGGTGCTGCCGGCCACCGCCAGGACCCGGCAGTTCCAGTTGTCGGATATCACCAGGTTCCCGGCGGCGTCCACCGCCACGCCGACCGGGTGCACCCCAGTGCCGGCCGCCGGGCGGCCGCCGCCGGAGAACACGCAGTCCTTCGTCTGGTGACCGTCGCCGGCGATGTTGTAGAGGTACCCGGCGGTCATGGGCGACGCCGTAGAACGTGCCGGTGCTGTCGGCCACCACCCGGACCAGGCAGTCCTCGGTGTCGGATATCACCAGGTTCCCGGCGGCGTCCACCGCCTCCCCTCCCGGGTCGTTCAGCGCGACGCGGACGGCGGGCACACCGTCGGCGCCGGAGTCACCGCCGTCGTTCCCGTTGCCGGCGATGGTGTAGATGTGCCCGGCCTTCATCGCCTGCCCGTAGAAGGTGCCGGTGACGGCGGGGACGAACCGGATCCGGTTGTCCCAGTAGTTGACGACGACGAGGCTCCCATCGTGGCTCACCGCCAGGTTTCCCGGATTATGGAACTCGGCGGCGGCCACCGGGCCGCCGTCGCCGGAGAAACCGATGTTCCCGTTGCCGGCGATGGTGTAGATGTGCCCGGCCTTCATCGCCTGCCCGTAGAACGTGCCGGTCCTCGCCGCCACCACCCGGACCCGGTCGTTGAACCTGTCGGCGATGACCACGTTTCCGTCCTGAACGGCTACCCCTTCCGGGCCGTTCAGCGATGCGCTGGTGGCGGGCCCGCCGTCGCCGGAGAAGCCGGCCGTCCCGTCGCCGGCGATGGTGTAGATGTGCCTGGCGGTCATCGCCTGCCCGTAGAACGTGCCGGTGGCGGCGGCGACCACCCTGATCCGGTTGTGGGCGTCGGCGATCACCAGGTTCCCGTCGGCGTCCACCGCCGCGCCCTCCGGCTTCAGCCCGGCGCTGGTAGCCGGGCCGCCGTCCCCCGAGAATTGGCGTGACCCATCTCCGGCGACGGTGTAGATGTCGCCGGCGGTCATCGCCTGCCCGTAGAAGGTGCCGGTGTGGGCGGCGACCACCCGGATCCGGCAGTTGCCGGTGTCGGAGATCACCACGTTCCCGGCGCCGTCCAGCGCAAGATTGGCCGGCTTGCTCAGCTCGGCCTTGGGGGCCGGGCCGCCGTCGCCGGAGAAGCCACGGCCGCCGTGGCCGGCGATGGTGTAGATGTGCCCGGCGGTCATCGGCACCCCGTAGAACGTGCCCTTGCTCTCGGCCACCACCCGGATCCGGTTGTGAACGTCAACAATCACCAGGTTTCCCGCCGCGTCTACCTGCACCGCGATCGGATCGAGCCCCGCGCGGAGGGCCGGACCGCCGTCTCCGGAGAACCCGCAGGCGCCGTGGCCGGCAACGGTGTAGACGTGCCTGGCCTTCATCGCCTGCCCGTAGAAGGTGCCGGTGCTGCCCGCCACCACCCGGATCCGGCAGGTCTCGAGGTCGGCGATCACCAGGTTCCCGGCGTGGTCTTCCGCCACTCCGCACGTGCTCATGGTCGCGCCGGCGGACGGCCCGCCGTTGCTGACCGGCCCGCGCAGGGCGTACGTGCCCGCGAACGGGGTCAGCAGGCTCGATCCGGGGCTCATCTCCTGCACCGCCCCGCTGCTAACAGGCTCGAGGCTCGGATCGGGGTGGTAGCGGTGGCGGTCAGGGCCGGTGTTCACCGGGCCAGGCTTGGGGCCCGGCTCGGAGATGTAGAGGTGGCCGTCCTGGGTGAAGGTCACACCGCAGGGCTTGAGGGCCACGTTGGCGGCATCCTCCGGGCCGCCGGGGCCGCCGGCCAGGGTTGAGATCACCCCGGCTGCGGTCTGGCTGCCGGCCCCTCGCGCTGCCGCGCCCCGGGAATGCGCCGCGGCAACCTGGCCGCTGCTCGCACCCAGCAGCACTGCCGACGCAAGCACCGACACCACGGCGCCGCGCCCCCCTCGGGCGAGCCCGGCGGCGGCCAGAGGGCTCCCGTGGCCGGCTAATAACCTGAGAGCAGTCAGTCGCATGATTCCTCCCGCATGGGGATGCTCCGCAATAGCGGGGGCCACTGCGCCGCACTACAGATACGTTGACGCCTGTCGCCCCACGGCGGTTGTCATGACTCCGCGGGCCTCGCCGGCGACCGCACGCTCGGCAAAGCCCGGAACGGCACCACCTGGAGCGTGGTTTCCGCCCCCCTGATCCGCCCGGGCGAGCCTACCCGGGCGGTCCCGCTATCCTCGGTCGGTGACCGAATTCGCCGGGGCTCCGGGGCTCCGGGGCGAGGTGCTGCTGGCCCGCGACGGCTACGGTATCCCGCACATCCGGGCCGGGCACAGCGACGACGCCTGGTTCGCGATGGGCTTCGCCTGCGCCCAGGACCGGCTGTTCCAGATGGAATACGACCGGCGCCGGGCCGCCGGGCGGTGGGCCGAGGTCGCCGGGCCGGCCGCCGTGCCCGGCGACGTGCTCGCCCGGCGGCTGAACATCACCGAGGCCGCGCACGCCGACGTGGCGGTCATGTCCGAACCGGTGCGCGCCATGTTCGAGGCCTACGCCCGCGGCGTCAACGCGGTCATCGGGTCCGGCACCCGGCCGGCCGAGCTGGCCGGCACCGCGATCGAGCCCTGGCAGGCGTGGCACTCGGTCGCCGGGTACAAGGTCAGGCACATCCTCATGGGGCCGTGGCAGTACAAGCTGGCCGAGGCCACGGTGCTGGCCCGGGCGGGCGCCGGGGCCCTCGGACGGCTGGACATCAGACCCCCGGCCGGGTCGGCGCTCAGCGTGCCGTCCGGCGGGCGGGTGGCGCAGGTGATCGCGGAAGCCAGCGGCGAGGTCGCCGCCGCCGCGCCGCACCTGGGGTTCCTGGCCGAGGCCGAGCCCGGCTCGAACGCCTGGGCGGTCAGCGGCCGCCGGACCGCGCACGGCGGCGCGGTGCTGTGCAACGACTCGCACCGGGCGCTCGACGCCCCGAACGTCTACTGGCAGTGCCATCTGTCCTGCCCGGACTTCGACGTGATCGGCGCCGCCTTCGCCGGCGTGCCCGGCTTCCCGCACTTCGGCCACAACGGGCACGTGGCCTGGGCGATCACCCACGGCAGCGCCGACACTCAGGACCTCTACCTGGAGCAGTTCGACGAGAGCCGTCCCGGCTGGTATCGCACCGAAGGCGGGTGGCAGCAGGCGGCCGGCCGGACAGAGACGATCATGGTCCGCGGCGGCGAGCCGGTCACCGCCGAGGTGTGGACGACCCGGCACGGCCAGGTCGTGCACGGCGACCCGCGGGCCGGGATGGCGATCGCGCTCAAGTACACGGCCACCGGCAAGGCCGGGCGCGGCTTCGAGCCGCTGCTGCCGATGCTGGCCGCACGCGACGTCGGCGAGCTCATCGACGCGCAGCGGGAATGGGTGGACCCGGTGAACAACCTGGTCGCCGCGGACACCGGCGGCCGGATCGCCTACCAGGCCCGCGGCGAGCTGCCGGTCCGCTCGTCCCCCGGGCACCGCCGGCTGCCGGTCCCCGGCTGGGACGGCGGGTGCGAGTGGACCGGGACGGTGCCGTTCGGCCGGATGCCCCGGCTCCTCGACCCGGACGCCGGGTACGTGATGACGGCCAACAACGCGATCACCGACGGCGACGAGCCTTACATCAGCTACACGTTCAGCCAGCCGTTCCGGGCCGAGCGGCTCAGGCAGCAGCTGGCGGGCCCCGGGCGGCACACCACCGAGGAGCTCGCCGCCCTGCAGGCGGACGTGGTCTCCTGGGCGGCCCGGGCCTGGACCCGCCTGCTGGGCGGTCTCGGCCCGCTGCCGGCCGATTCTGCCGAACGCGCCCGGCGGATGCTGGCGGACTGGGACGGCGAACTGCGCGGGGAATCGGCCTGCGCGCTGCTCTACGGCTGCTTCCAGCGGGCCCTGGCCGCCGCGCTCTACCGCCCGCTGCTCGGCGACGCCACCTGGCGCTGGCTGGTCCGCGGCGACGTCGCCACCGCCACCCTGATCCGCCGGTGGCTCGCCAACGACACCTGGGAACTGCTCGGCGGCCCGGTCGCAGACGGCAGCGACCCGGCGCGGGGCGAGCGGGTGCGCAGCGTCCTGCCCGCCGCGCTCGCCGCCGCCTGGAAGCAGGCCAGCGGGGCCGGTGATCCCGGACGGTGGCGCTGGGACGAGAGCCACCAGGCCCGGGCGGCGCATCCGCTGACCGGCCAGGCGGTGCCGCCCGCGGTGGGCATGGGCGGCGACGGCGACACCATCCAGGCGTCCGGCTACGGCTGGCGGGAGGGGACGCCGTTCGGCGTGACCTCGCTCTCGGTCTACCGGCAGGTGGTGGACCTGGCCGAGCCCGAAGCCGCCAGCTTCGTCATCCCGGGCGGCGCCTCGGGCGATCCGGGCAGCCCGCACTTCGCCGACCAGCTGGCCGAATGGGCGCGGCACCGGCGGGTGCCGATGCTGTCACGGTGGGCCGATGTCGAGGCGGCGGCCGAGGCCAGGACGGTACTGCGGCCTGACGGAGAGGACCAGGCAGGATGAAGCAGGACGGTACTGCGGCCCGACGGAGAGGACCAGGCAGGATGAAGCAGGACGGTACTGCGGCCCGACGGAGAGGACCAGGCAGGATGAAGCAGACGGGCACCAGGAGGCAGGCCGCGCGGGCGGCCGCGGCCGCCTCCGCGGTCCTGAGCCTGGCGCTGTGCGGCCCGGCCGCGGCCCAGGCGGCGGCCGGCCAGCGCGCCGTGCAGGCCGGGGCGGGCCAGCGCGGCGGGGTCACCCGGCCCGCCGCGCCGGGCGCGGCAGGCCAGCGTGCCGCGGCGGCCTCCGCCAGCCCGTGCGGGCGGCGGTCCGCCCCGCCGGCCTACAAGCACGTCATCATCGTCATGGACGAGAACCACTCCTATCCCGGCATCATCGGCAATTCCCGGGCTCCCTACATCAACTCCCTGGCCGGCCAGTGCGGGCTCGCCTCGAATTACCACAACATCACCCATCACAGCCTGCCGAACTACCTCGGCATCACGTCCGGCCTGCCGCTGGCGGGCCTGCTTCCCTTCGACCACGACTGCCTGCCCTCCCCCTCCTGCCAGGTCACGTCCGCGAGCCTGTTCAGCCAGGCCGGCTCGTGGAAGGAGTACGCGGAGAGCATGCCGTCGAACTGCGACCGGTCGGACTCCGGCAACTACGCGCCCAAGCACAATCCCGCCGTCTACTACACCGGCCTGGCCGACTGCGGCCGCAATGACGTGCCTCTCGGGACGACCGGCGACTCCGCGCTGCTGAAGGACTTCGGCAGCGAGTCCACCGCGCCCGCGGTGTCCTATGTCACCGGCAACCTCTGCGACGACATGCACGGCAATGCCGGATGCACGACGGGGGTGGTCAGGAGGGGCGACAGCTGGCTGTCGAAGTGGATTCCGCGGATCACCGCGACGCGGGTGTACCGCAATGACGACACGGTGATCTTCCTCGTCTGGGACGAGGGCGAGGGCGGCCGGGCCGGCGAGAAGTGCTACACCAACGCCACCCAGAGCTGCCACGTCCCGGCGATCGTGATCGCCCCGTCCGTCAGGCCAGGCACGGTGGTGTCGGCCCATCTCGATCACTATTCGGTGCTGAAGACGGCCGAGAACCTGCTCGGCCTGCCCAAGCTGGGCCAGGCCGCGTCGGCGGCGTCGATGAAAGCCGGCTTCAACCTGTAGAGCGGGGCCAGCGGGGCCAGAATGGCACGAGGAAGCACCGAGGCTGAGGAGGAACACGTGCAGTTGAAGACGATGGCGCGGCAGGCGCCCGGCCGGCTGGTGGCGGGAGGATTCATCCTCAACGCCGGGCTCGGCAAATGGGATGCCGACGAGGAGCGGGCGGCCCAGCTGCACGGCATGGCCGTGGGCACGTACCCGTTCCTGGCCCGGATGAAGCCGAAGGACTTCGCCCGGCTGCTGGCGGCCAGCGAGATCGCGCTGGGCTCGGCCCTGCTGCTGCCCATCATCCCCGCCGGGCTGGCCGGCGCCGGGCTGACTGCCTTCTCGGCCGGCCTGCTCGGCCTGTACGCCCGCACCCCCGGGATGCGCAAGGAAGGGAGCCCGTTCCCCACCCAGCAGGGCACCGCCCTGGCCAAGGACGTGTGGATGCTGGGCATCGGCCTCGGCCTGGTCGTGGACGCCGCCACCCAGGGCACCGGCCCGCAGGCCGGCGAGACGCCCCGGGAATAGGAAGCTCTCAGATCGTTCCCGACTTGATCGCCTCGGCGATCCACGGGATGACCTCGTCGAGCATTTCGTCCAGCGAGGTGGTCGCCTCGAAGCCGAGGACCCGCTTCGCCTTCTCGGTGGCCGGGACCCGGCGCCGCACGTCGTACTCGAACGGCTCGTCGTGCACCACCCGCAGCGGCTCGCCGTCGCCCTTGACCCTCCGCCAGATCAGCTCCGCGAGCTGGAGCACGGTGGTGCTCTCCGCGGTGGACAGGTTGAAGTCCTCGTAGACGGCGCCCGGGTGCTCCATGGCCAGCACGATCCCCCGGGCGAGATCCCCGCCGTAGGTGTAGTGCCGCACCTGCTCGCCGGAACCGAGGATGTGCAGCGGGTCCTGGCCCTTGAGCACCTTCTGCACCAGGTCGGGAACCACGTGGCTCATGGCCAGCTGCACGTTGCCGGACAGGATCTCCTGGTCGCCGAGGGCGCGGCTCTCGCCGATCCCCACGCAGTTGAACGGCCGGACGATGGTGTACGGCAGGCCGTACTGGTCGCTCGCCGCCCGGGCGAAATACTCCACGGCCAGCTTCTGGAAGCCGTAGGAGGAAAGCGGCGGCGGTATCTCCCGTTCCTGGCCCTCACGGGACGGCCAGGAGTCGGCGCTCTCGAACACCATCGAAGAGGACAGGTAGGTGACCTTGCGCAGCCGGCCCTTGCGGTATGCCTTGATCGCGGCATCGCAGGATGCCGCGATAATGCGCTCGTTGGTGGCGAGCAGGTCGTAGGCGTAGGCATGGAAGTAGGAGATGCCGCCGATCATGGCCGCGCCCGCGATGAAATGGTCGCAGCTCTCGAGCAGCCCGGACATTAGCCCGACGTCCCTGGCATCGCCTTCGACCAGCCGGTACGCAGGGTTCCGGTCGTAGGACTTCCGGACCTTCCCGTACTTGGAGAAGTTGTCCACTCCGGTCACCGAGTAACCGCGTCGCAGCAGCTCCTCGACGACATATCCGCCGATGAAGCCCGCCGACCCGGTGACAAGGACCCTCTCCATAACCGTCAGTCACCCTTTCCGGTTGATTTCCCGGCGTGTGCCCGGGCCCGTATCTGGCCGGCGGTCAGCCGCGGGCCGAACGCGAAGCGGTACCATCGCAGGTACTCGGGAATCCACCGAGCTACCTTGAAGTTTGACATTCCGGCCTGGCGGTCCAGCCAGATGGTCGGGATTTCCGCCACCGGCTTGCGCATGCGCTTGGCCTTGGCGGTGAGCTCGATGCCGATCGCGAAGCCATCCCGTGAGTCGATGCCGACCTCGCGGACGAATGCCGTCGAGTATGCCTTGAACGAGTTGGTCGCGTCCCGCGTGCCGATGTGCGCGAGTATCCGCAGCGAGCGGCCGGCCGTCTTGGACAGCAGGCCCTTGACGTAGGGACCGCCCACCTGCTGGCCGCCGGCCATGTAGCGCGAGGCCGCGGCCACCGCCACGCCGCGCTCGACCAGCCGGGCCAGGTCGTCGATATGCCGCGCGTCGTCGCAGCCGTCGGCCATCGTGACCACCGCGACCGGTGCCGCCGCGGCATCGATGCCGTACCGGATGGCGTTCGCGGGTCCCCGGCCGTAGGGGTTGACCAGGCACTGGAGCCTCGGCTCCTTCTGCGCGTACTCGCAGATCACCGGGACGGTCGTGTCATCCTCGGTGTCCACCACGACCAGCACCTCGCAGGAGAGCTTGACCGACTCGAACAGCCGGTCCAGCACCTCGACGATCTGCTCGCCCTCGTTGTAGGCGGGAATGACCACCGATACGCGCGGCTCCGGACCGGTCAAATCAGCACGCCCTTCCCGAGCAGGTTCCAGATATCGGCCACCGGCTTGTCGGTGGCCAGGCCGCGGTATTCGGGATGCGGGGTGGCGATGACCAGCAGGTCGGCCGCGGCTAGCACCTCGTCCAGCGGCAGCAGATCCGGATCGGTCGTGACGTGGGGATCGGTGCACAGCACCCGGCCGGCCTTGAACGCCAGGATCCTCTTGAGCTTGTAGGACAGGCTCGACCTGGTGTCATCGCTGCCGCCCTTGAACGCCATGCCCAGCACGCCGACGGTCATCTCGGCCAGGCTGAACCGCTGCTCGAGCCGGCCGGTGAGATAGAGCGGAAGGCCCTCGTTGATGGTCATGGCGGTGTGGCCGAGCGCGAAGTTGTTGTTGTTGTAGGCGGCCAGCTGCATGGTGTCCTTGAACAGGCACGGGCCCGCGGCGAAGCCGGCGCCCGGCATGTCGGTCGCCCGCGGGTAGTCAGCGGCCAGCCCCTGCCGGATCCGCTCGAAGTCCAGGCCCCGGTCGTTCGCCATCATGTACAGCTGGTTCGCGGTCGCGAACTTGATGTACCGCCACACGTTGGTGAACAGCTTGGCGAGCTCGGCCTCCTCCGGCGCCATCGGGACCAGGTGGTCGGTGAGCAAGGTGAACAGCTTGCTCGCCCGCTCCAGGCCGCCCGGCGTCCGGCTGGACACGATCTGCGGCAGCTCGTACAGTTCCGTCATCGCCTTGCCCTCGGCGATCCGCTCCGGGCAGAACGCCACGTCCATCTCGACGCCCAGCCGGGCGACCATCTTCTCCACCAGCGCGGTCACGCCCGGGTACACCGTACTGCGCAGGATCAGGATCTGGCCCTCGCGCAGGTACGGGGCGCAGCCGGCCAGCGCGTTCGGTATGGCCGCCTGGTCCGGGTTGAGGTGCTCGTTGACCGGCGTCCCGATCACCACGATCACGTGCTCCGCGGTGGCCACGATGGCCGGATCCGTTGACGCTTCGAGGCGGCCGTCGGCGACCGCCCGCTCGAGCACGGCGGGCGCGCCGGGCTCGCTGAACGGCATCCGGCCCGCGTTGACCGTCTGCACCGCCTCGGCGCTGACGTCGTAGATGCCCACCTGGGCTCCCCGGTCCGCGAAGGCGATGGCGAGCGGCAGGCCGACATGCCCGCAGCCGCCGATCACTACCACATCTCTGCTGAACAAACCGCCGGGCGACGGATCAGTCACTGCAGGCACCTCCATGCCTGTGCGGGAGAGGTCGGCGAGGTCGATGAGCGTACCCGCCGTCGGCCCGGTGCGAGGGATCCGGCCCGCGTGCCGGGTCACGGTCAGGTAGCGGAAGCCGGTTTGAAGGATCCGAGAATGTCAACGACGAAGACGAGGGTGTCCGTTCCCTTGATGCCGGCCTGCGAGCTGCCGGCCTTGCCGTACCCGTCGGCAGGCGGGATGGACAGCAGGATCCGGCTGCCCACCTTCATTCCGGTCAGGCCGGTGTCCCAGCCGGGGATGACCTGGGGCGGCGAGGCGTCGAGGACGAACCCGAACGGAGTGCCGCGGCTCCACGAGGAGTCGAAGATGCTGCCGGTGCGCCAGTTGACGCCGGAGTACTGCACGACGAGATACTGGCCCTTGGCGACCGCCGGGCCGGAGCCCCGGATCAGGATCTTCGTCTCCAGCTTGGACGGCGGCTGGCCGCTGTGCGGGATGGAGATCCGCGGCGGGACGCCGGCCGCGACCGTCGGGAGCCCGTTGCCGCCGTCGGAGACGGGCTTGCCGGCCGCGGCCGCGTTCGCCGGGTAGGCCTTGATCAGGTCGATCACGAAGACCAGGGTGTCGGTGCCCTTCACCCCGCCCTGCGGGTTGCCCTGGGTGCCGTAGCCCTCCTTCGGCGGGATTACGGCCAGCACCCGGCTGCCCACCTTCTGGTTCTTCAGCGCCGTCTCCAGCCCGGGCAGCAGCCTGCCGGCGAACAGCGCGGGCACGCTGGAGAAGGTGCTCTGGGCCAGCTTGTGGGTGGTCCCGCTCCAGACGTACACGACGTAGTTGCCGACGACGGCGTCGGTGCTGGTCAGCGCGGGTCCTTTTCCGTGGATCAGGGTCCGCACGTCCAGCTGGCCGCTGGCCTTCTGCGCGGGGATCTTGACCGTGGGCTCGTGGCCCAGGGAGCCGGTGACGGTCACCGTCGGGCCGGCCGACGACGAGGACGAGCTGCCGCATCCGGTCAGTGCCAGCGTGGCCAGCAGCAGCGGAGCAAGCAGGACAGCGATGCGGCGCATGGGAACCCCGGTCTCGACTACATGGGCGCGGCCAGCCTACCCGGGTTGCGGCACCCGCGTGACCCGCGTGCCGAATGGGGCCAGGACCGTCGCCGGACCGTGTCCTACATCCCGGCGATGAGCTTCTCCACCCGCTCGTCGGCGGACCGGAACGGGTCCTTGCACAGCACGGTCCGCTGCGTCTGGTCGTTCAGTTTCAGGTGCACCCAGTCCACCGTGAAGTCCCGGCGCCGCTCCTGGGCGCGCTTGATGAACTCGCCGCGCAGCCGGGCCCGCGTCGTCTGCGGCGGGACGGACTTGGCCTCGAAGATGTCGATGTCACGGACCGCGCGCTGCACCGCCCCCCGCCGCTGCAGCAGGTAGTACAGGCCACGGCTGCGGTGCACGTCGTGGTAGGCGAGGTCGAGCTGGGCCACCCGGGGGGCCGACAACGGCAGGTCGTGCTTGGCCCGGTACCGCTCGATCAGCTGGTACTTGGTGATCCAGTCGATCTCGCGGGCGACCAGCCCGAGATCACCGGACTCGACCGCGTCCAGGGTCCGGCGCCACAGGCTGAGCACCCGGTCCGACACCTTGTCCCGGCCCCGCTTGTCCACGAAGTCGGCGGCCTTGGCCAGGTACTCGCGCTGGATGTCGAGCGCGCACACCTCGCGGCCGCTGGCCAGCCGCACCTTGCGCCGGCCGGTCATGTCGTGGCTGACTTCCCTGATCGCCCTGATCGGGTTCTCCAGGCTCAGATCCCGCATGACGATGCCGGCCTCGATCATGCGGAGCACCAGGTCGGTGGCGCCGACCTTGAGCAGCATCGTGGTCTCGCTCATGTTGGAATCGCCCACGATGACGTGCAGCCGGCGGAATCGCTCGGCGTCGGCGTGCGGCTCGTCCCGGGTGTTGATGATGGGCCGGGACCTGGTGGTCGCCGACGACACGCCCTCCCAGATGTGCTCGGCCCGCTGGCTCACGCAGTACACCGCGCCGCGCGGCGTCTGCAGCACCTTGCCGGCCCCGCAGATGAGCTGCCTGGTGACCAGGAACGGGATCAGGATGTCGGCCAGCCGGCCGAACTCGCCGTGCCGTCCGACCAGGTAGTTCTCGTGACACCCGTAGGAGTTCCCGGCCGAGTCGGTGTTGTTCTTGAACAGGTAGATGTCGCCGGCGATGCCCTCCTCGCGCAGCCGCCGGTCGGCGTCCAGCAGCAGCCCTTCCAGGATCCGCTCGCCGGCCTTGTCGTGCGCGACCAGATCCAGCACGTCGTCGCACTCGGGCGTCGCGTACTCCGGGTGGCTGCCCACGTCCAGGTAGAGCCGGGCGCCGTTGCGCAGGAAGACGTTGCTGCTGCGGCCCCACGACACCACCCGGCGGAACAGGTACCGGGCCACCTCGTCCGGCGACAGCCGCCGCTGCCCGTGAAAGGTGCAGGTGACGCCGTACTCGTTCTCCAGGCCGAAGATGCGTCTGTCCACCCCGCCAGGCTACGGCCTACGCCGCCCCGCCGGTCCACCCCGGCGGGCCGTGCGCCCTACCTTGGCGCTCACGCATTCTCCAGGGACTCGCGGACGGTCGCGGTGATCCGCTGCACCGACGGCAGGACGTGGTCTTCCAGGTTGTCCGCCGCGGGCAGCGGGACGTGCGGGGTGGTGACCCGGACGGCCGGCCCGGTGAGCGAGCCGAAGCACTCCTCGGCGGCGATCGAGACGATCTCCGCTCCCCACCCGCACAGCCGGGGGTTCTCCTCGACGGTGAACAGCCGGCCCGTCTTCGCGACCTCGGCCAGGATGGTCCGGGTGTCGAGCGGCACCAGGCTGCGCACGTCCACCACGCTGCAGCGGATGCCGTGCTGCTCCTCGAGCAGCCCGGCGGCCGCGACCGCCCGCGGCACCATCGCGGCCAGCGCCACGATCGTGGCGTCCGTGCCCTCTCGGACCACCGCCGCCTGGCCCAGCCGGCCGACGATCTCCCCGTCGGCGACCTCGCCCTTGGCCGCGTATAGCGACTTGGCCTCGAAGAAGATCACCGGATCCGGGTCCCGCACCGCGGCGGCGAGCAGCCCGATCACGTCGGCCGGGGTGGACGGCGCCACCACCTTGAGGCCGGGCACGGCCATCGCCCAGTTCTCCACCGACTGCGAATGCTGCGCGCCGAACCGCACCCCGGCACCGTTCGCGCACCGGATGACCAGCGGGAATGAGACCTGCCCGTCGGACATGTACCGGCTCTTGGCGATCTCGTTGGCGATCAGGTCCCAGCACACGGCGAAGAAGTCGCTGAACATGATCTCGGCGATCGGCCGCAGGCCGGTCATGGCGGCGCCCATGGCCGCGCCCAGGATGGCCTGCTCGCTGATCGGCGTGTCCCGGACCCGGGCCGGCCCGAATTCATCGGCCAGCCCCGCGGTGGCCTTGAACACCCCGCCCGCCGAGGCCACGTCCTCGCCGAGGAAGACCACGGCCGGGTCGGCCCGCATCTCCTGGGCGATCCCCCGCGCGACCGCCTGGCGGTAGGTGATCGTGGTCACTAGTTCCTCCAGCTGCTGCCGCCGTCGCTCCACACGTTCGTCTCGGCCAGCGCGGGCCGGGGCACCGGTCCCGCCTTGGCCTCCTCGGTCGCCAGGTCCACGGCCGCCCGGGCCCGCTCGTCGATGGCGTCGAGGTCCTGCTCGGCGATCCCGCGCCCGATGAGCACCTTCCGGTAGGCGGGCACCGGATCCCGGGCCAGCCACTGCGCGACCTCGTCGTCGGGGCGGTACTTGCCCGGGTCGGCCCGGGAGTGACCGCCGTGCCGGTAGGTGAGCGCCTCGATCAGCGCCGGGCCGCCGCCTTCGCGGGCGGCCGTGATCGCGTCCAGCGCGCAGTAGTACACCGCCTCGACGTCGTTGCCGTCCACCACCACGGGCTCCAGACCGTAGGCCGGCGCCCGGTCGGCGGCCGGCCGCGGCACCGCGGTCACCGAGGCGATCGGGGTGTACTCCATGTACTGGTTGTTCTCGCAGAGGAACACCACCGGCAGCCGCCACACGGCGGCCAGGTTGAGCGCCTCGTGGAAGGCGCCGATGTTGGTCGCGCCGTCGCCGAGGAAGCACACGGTCACCTGCCCGCTGCCGCGGTACTGCGCCGACCAGGCGGCCCCGTTGGCGATCACCAGCTGGGCACCGACGATCGCGTACGCGCCGAGCACGCCGCGGGACACGTCGAGCAGGTGCATCGACCCGCCCTTGCCGTGCATCAGCCCGTTCTCCCGGCCGAGCAGCTCGGCCAGCACCGGGGTCATCGGGGTGCCGCGGGCCAGCACGTGCGCGTGCCCGCGGTAGGTGACGAAGGTGTAGTCGCCGTCGGCCATGGCGGCCGAGACCCCGGCCGCGACGGCCTCCTGGCCGGTCCCCAGGTGCGACGTCCCCTTGACCAGGTTCTGCAGGAACAGGTCGTAGGCGCGCTTCTCGAACTGCCGGATCTCGGTCATCTTCCGGTACAGCTCGAGCGCCGTCTTCTCGGCCGGCGCCGGCCGCTGCGTCGTGGTCATGAGCCGCCTTCCGTGGCGCGGTCAGTACTGGTGGGTGACGTAGAGGTCCCCGGCCGGGAACCTGGTGAGGATCTGGACGCCGTCGGCGGTGACCACGACTTCCTCCTCGATCCGGGCCGCGGAGATCCCGTCGCTGGCCGGGCAGTAGGTCTCCAGTGCGAACACCATGCCCTGCTCGATTTCCATCGGGGCCTCCAGCGAGGTGAGCCTGCTGATGATCGGGCGCTCGTGCAGCGCGAGCCCGAGGCCGTGCCCGAACTGCAGGCCGAAGGCGGTCTTCTCGTCGGCCAGCCCGAAGTCCTGCGCGGCCGGCCAGAGCCTGGCCACCTGGTCGGTGGACACGCCGGGCTTGATCGCCTCGATCGCGGCGTCGATCCACTCCCGCGCCCTGGTATACGCGTCCCGCTGGGCCGCGGTGGCCCGGCCGACGCTGAACGTGCGGTAGTAGCAGGTCCGGTACCCGTTGTAGGAGTGCATGACGTCGAAGAACGCCTGCTCGCCCGGCCTGACCATCCGGTCGGAGAAGTTGTGCGGGTGCGGGTTGCACCGCTCGCCGGACACCGCGTTGACGGACTCCACGTCGTCCGAGCCCATGTCGTAGAGCCGCTTACTGGCCAGCGCCACGATCTCGTTCTCCCGCACCCCCGGCCGCAGCGCCTCGGCGATGTCGGTGTAGACCCCGTCCACCATGGCGGCCGCGACCGAGAGCAGGGCGATCTCGTCGGCCGACTTGATCTGCCGCGCGTCCAGCATCACCTGCTGGCCGTCCCGGACCTCGATGCCCTGGCGGCCGAGCTCGAAGACGGTAGGCAGTTCGGCGAAGTCCACGCCGACCGGCAGGCCGCCTACGCCGGCGTCCTCGAGCCTGCCCTTGATCTCGCGGACCGCCCGCTCGGTCAGGTTCGCCCCGGGCGGCGCGGCGCCGCGCATGGTGGAGTACGCGGCGATGCAGTGCTCGGGCTGCAGCCACGGGCAGTACATCCGGTGGTGCACCGCCGCCGAGCCGAAGTCCCACAGGAACAGCTCCCCGCTGCGCGTATAGAGCGCGTACCGGCACAGCTTGTCCCGGGTCCACTCGCCGATGGCCACCCCGGTCAGGTAGCGGATGTTGTTGTTGTCGAACACCAGCAGCGCGCCGAGGTCGGTGGCCTCCAGCGCCGCGGCCGCGCGGCGCAGCCGGTGCTCGCGCAGCCGGGCGAAGTCCACCCGTTCTTCGAAGTCGACGCTCATCCGGCCCGGCGAGGGAGCGCTCCTGGCACCGGTACTGGGTTCGGAAACGGCCATCGGGACTCCTCGGGCTGGGCGAGGGGCGGCGGAACCCCATGTACAGCCCGATTCAACCATTGACCTGGCCGTCGGGGCGCGCTGGGAGCAGCTGCCGCTGGGCAGCGGGCTCAGCGCCGGCGCTAGGCGGGCCAGGGCGGCGCGCCGGCAGTGGGGATGGCCCGGCGGTAGGTGAGCCGGCAGCGGGTGAGCCGGCAGCGGGTAGGCCCGGGCAGTGGGGGGTGAGCGCCGGCAGTGGGTGAGCCGGCGGCGGTGCCGGAGTGTGACCGGCCGTGGTATTCGTGTCCGGTGCGTGATCCCGCCGTGCTTGCGGTGTAAACCTGGGTCCGAAATCGTTGACCCGGTGCGCTGGCCCAGACTGACGATCACGCTCAGGCCGGAGCAGTGACGCGACGGAAAGGGCAACTGCGATGCCAGAAGGGCTGGCCGGGCTCGGCGAGGAGGCAGCGCGGGCGCGCGGCTCGTACGGCGAGGGCGCGCTGATCGCCTGCGACCGGCTGGTCCGCATCTTCACCGCAGAAAAAATCGAGGTGCAGGCCCTGCAGGGTCTGGATCTGCTGGTCGACCAGGGCGAGCTCACCGCGATGGTAGGCGCGTCCGGGAGCGGGAAGTCGACGCTGATGAACATCCTGGCGGCCCTGGACACCCCGACCGCGGGCTCGGTGCGGGTGGCCGGTCATGACCTGGCCGCAATGAACGCCAGCCAGCGGCTTGCCTACCGCAGGAGCACCGTCGGGTTCATCTGGCAGCAGGCCTCGCGCAACCTGCTGCCCTACCTGACCGGCGAGCAGAACGTCACGCTGCCGATGCGGCTGGCCGGCCAGGGCAGGCGGGCGAGGCGGACGCGGGCCGGGGAGCTGCTCGGCGTGCTGGGGGTCGCGCACTGCGCGGGCCGCAAGCCGGAGCAGATGTCCGGCGGCGAGCAGCAGCGGACGGCCATCGCGGTGGCCATGGCCAACGCTCCCGGGGTGCTGCTGGCCGACGAGCCGACCGGCGAGCTCGACCGCGCGACCGCCGCCGACGTGTTCGGCGCCCTGCAGACGGCCAACAGCGAGCTCGGGGTCACCGTGCTGGTCGTCACCCACGATCCGGCGGTGTCCTCGATGGTGCGCCGGGTCATCGCGATCAGGGACGGCAGGACCAGCACCGAGACGCTGCGCCACTCGACCACCGACGACGACGGCCGGCTGTCTCAGCACGCGCTCGAGTACGCGGTCCTTGACCGGGCCGGCCTGCTGCAGCTGCCGCGCGAGATGACCGAGCCGCTCGGGATGCGGGACCGGGTCAGGCTGGAGGCGGAGCCCGATCACATCGGCGTCTGGCCCGATGCTCCAGGCACCCGGCCGGCGGCGGGCGGCTCCCGGCCCGCGGCGGGCCGGGAGAGCGGATGAGCAGGCCCCGGAACAGCGGCGACGCGTCCGCCGGCGGCGCAGGCGTCGCGGCCAGCCCGGCCGATGCCGGCCCGATGCGCGGCGGTCCGCAGGCGCCCATGGTGGCGGTCAGCGGCGTCACCCGCACCTTCGGCCACGGCACGTCCGCGGTGCAGGCGCTGCGCGGGGCGACGCTGACCGTGGCCCGAGGGCAGCTCGTCGCCCTGCGCGGCCGGTCCGGATCCGGCAAGACCACCCTGCTGAATATCATCGGCGGTCTCGACACCCCCGACGGCGGGCGGGTAGAGGTCGGCGGCCGGGACGTCACGGCGATGAGCGAGCGGGAGCGGCTGGAGCTGCGCCGTAAGGCGGTCGCGTTCATCTTCCAGTCCTTCGGCCTCATCACGATCCTGTCGGCCGCGGAGAACGTCGGGATTCCGCTGCGGATTGCCGGGATCGCCGCCCAGGCAGCGGGAGGAGCGGGTCCGGCTCATGCTCGACATCGTGGGCCTGGCCGACCACGCCAGGCAGCGCCCGGCTGAGCTGTCCGGCGGCCAGCAGCAGCGGGTCGCCATCGCCCGGGCGCTGGCCGGGAGTCCTCAGCTGCTGATCGCGGACGAGCCCACCGGGCAGCTCGACTCGGAGACCGGCCAGCAGATCATGCGGCTGCTTCGGACCGTAGTCCGTTCGGAGGGCGTCACCGCGCTGGTGGCCACGCACGACCCGACGCTCATCGACCTGGCCGACACCATCCTGCTGCTCGACGACGGCAAGATCGTCAACAATCCTGCCTGACCGCCGCCCCTGGTCGCGGCCCGCCCCGCCCGCGGCCGTGACCGCGAGCCGGTCATGACCGTGAACCCGGCGGGCGGTCTACGGCAAGCCAGCCGCTCCGGTACGGCAGCTGGCTGGCTACGGCGCGGACGGGCTGCCGGAATCGGCCGCGGAGCCGTCGCCGTCGCCGTCGGCGGGCGCGGCGTCGTCGGACGTCGTGGCCTCGGCCAGCAGGGCCTCCAGCCGCGGGCCGGTCAGCCGGCGGAACCTGCGGTGCTCGCCGGCCCGGTTGAGCACGGCCACCTCGAGCTGGGCGGCCGTGATGTTGCGTGGCCTCGCCGTTCTCCTGGCCGGAGAGCGCGGCCAGCGCGACGCCGAGCGCTGCCGGTCAGCGTCAGCCCGTCGGAGTACCGCTCCTTGAGCGCGGCGGCGACCTGGTCCGCCTGGCCGCCCATGGCCACGTAGCCGTGCTCGTCGGCCACCGAGCCGTCGAAGGTGATCCGGTAGATCTGGTCGCGCTCGGGGGTCGTCGCCCACTTCGGCCACGACGATCTCGACCTCGTACGGCTTGTTGCTCTCGGTGAAGATCGTGCCGAGCGTCTGCGCGTAGGCGTTGGCCAGGCCGAGGGCCGTGACGTCGTTCCTGTCGTACAGGTAGCCGTTGAAGTCGGCGTACCGGACGCCGGCCTTGCGCAGGTTCTCGAACTCGTTGTACATGCCCACCGCGGCGAACGCGATCCGGTCGTAGATCTCGCTGATCTTGTGCAGGGCGCGGGACGGGTTCGGCGCGACGAACAGGATGCCGTCGGCGAACTGGATGACGATCGTGTTGCGGCCCCGGGCGATGTTCTTCCGCGCGTAATCCGCCTTGTCCTTCATCGCCTGTTCGGGCGACACGTAGAACGGCATGCTCACCGCTTCAGTCCTTTGCTCGTGTGGCGGAGACCCTGGGCGCGGGCAGCGCGGCTAGCTGGCGCGTTCGGGCCGCAGCGGCGCGGTCGGCCCGTCCGGCGCCCGCAGCCGCTCCTGCACCACGGCCTCGGCGATCTGCCCGGCCTCGGCGTCGGGCAGCCGGCGGAACCCGTCGGCGGTCACGGTGGCCACGATCGGGTAGATGCCCCTGGTCAGGTCGGGCCCTCCGGTGGCCGAGTCGTCGTCGGCCGCGTCGTAGAGAGCCTGCATGCAGACCACGACCGCGTCCTGCACCGGCAGGCCCTCGCGGTAGAGCTTCTTCAGCGAGCCCCGGGCGAAGACCGAGCCGGAGCCGATCGAGTGGAACCGGTGCTCCTCGTACCGGCCGCCGGACGGGTCGTAGCTGAAGATCCGGCCCGTCCCGGAGTCCTCGTCGTAGCCCGCGAACATCGGCACGACCACGAGGCCCTGCATGGCGGCCCCGAGGTTGCCCCTGACCATGGTGGCCAGCCGGTTGGCCTTGCCCTCCAGGGACAGCGCGCGGCCCTCCAGCTTCTCGTAGTGCTCCAGCTCGACCTGGAACAGCCGGACGAGCTCGATGCCGACGCCGGCCACCCCGGCGATCCCGACGCTGGAGAACTCGTCGCTGCGGAACACCTTCTCGATGTCGCGCTGCGCGATCATGCTTCCCGGCCGTGGCCCTGCGGTCGCCCGCCATCACGACGCCGCCCTCGCACGCGGCGGCCACGATCGTCGTGCCGTGCGGCAGGTCGGCCAGCGGGCCGCTGGCGGGCAGGCCAGACGTCCCGTGGCCGGGCAGCATGCTGGGCGCGTAGCCGGAGAGGAAGTCGGTGAACGACGACGTTCCGGCGCTCATGAACGCCGCAGGAAACCGCCCGCCGACCGCGAAGTCAGAACCCACCGGGGATCCTTCCCGTCCTTGCTATCGGGTACCAGATCAGACCCTACTGCGTGGCAGCGCGCCCTCACTGCCCGCCCTTCTGCACGTAGGACCTGACGAACTCCTCGGCGTTCTCCTCGAGCACCTCGTCGATCTCGTCCAGGATCGCGTCCACGTCGTCGGACAGGGCCTCCTGCCGCTCCTTGACATCCTCGGCGCCCTGCGGTTCGGTCTCCTCGGTCTCTTCGCTGCGCCGCGTGGTCTGCCGCTGTCCTGACGTGTCCTTTGTCGCCATTCCGGTAACCTCCGTTTCCCGGGGACCCCCCGGGGTGGCAGGGATCGTCCCAGTCCCTGCACTCTCAACGCTATCTTCGCCCGAGGACGTCCCGCTCAATCCTCCGGGCCGGAAGTGAACCTGGGCCCTAGTCGCGCCCGGTCAGCGCCGAGACCAGGTCGGCCGCGCTGTCGCAGCGGTCGAGCAGCCCGCCCACGTGCGCGCGAGTGCCGCGCAGCGGCTCCAGCGTCGGCACCCGCTGCAGCGACTCGCGGCCCGGGATGTCGAAGATCACCGAGTCCCAGGAGGCGGCGGCGACCGCGTCCGCGTACTTCTGCAGGCAGCGGCCGCGGAAGTAGGCCCGGGTGTCCTCCGGCGGGTTCTCCACCGCGCTGGCCACGGCGGCCTCGTCGGTCAGCCGCATCATCCGGCCGCGGGCGGCCAGCCGGTTGTACAGGCCCCGGTCCGGGCGGATGTCGGAATACTGCAGGTCGACAAGCTGCAGCCGGGGATGGCCCCAGCCGATCCCGTCCCGCGTCCGGTAGCCCTCGAGCAGTTCGAGCTTGGCCACCCAGTCCAGCTCGCGGGACAGCGTCATCGGGTCCTCGGCGAGCCGGTTGAGCACCGATTCCCACCGGTCGAGCACGTCGACGGTCATCTCGTCCGCGCTGTCGCCGAACCGGTCCTCCACGTACTTGCGGGCGCGCTCCAGGTACTCCATCTGCAGCTGGACCGCGGTCATCCGGCGGCCGTCCCGCAGCGCGACCAGGTGCCTGCACTCGCGGTCGTGGGAGATCGCCCGCAGCTCGGCGATGGGCGCCTCCACCGCGAGGTCCCCGTCGAGGAACTTGTCCTCGATCATCGCCAGCACGAGCGCGGTGCTGCCCAGCTTGAGGTAGCTGGAGATCTCGCTCATGTTCGCGTCACCGATGATCACGTGCAGGCGCCGGTACTTCTCCGGGTCGGCGTGCGGCTCGTCCCGGGTGTTGATGATCGGCCGCTTGAGCGTGGTTTCCAGCCCGACCTCGACCTCGAAGAAGTCGGCGCGCTGGCTGATCTGGAAGCCCTCGCCCCGGCCGTCCGCGCCCAGGCCCACCCGGCCGGCGCCGCAGACGACCTGCCGGGACACGAAGAACGGGGTCAGGTGGCGGACGATGTCGGCGAACGGCGTGGCCCGGCGCATCAGGTAGTTCTCGTGGCAGCCGTAGGACGCGCCCTTGTTGTCGGTGTTGTTCTTGTACAGCTGGATCGGCCGAACCGCCCGGCATCGTGACCGCGCGGGCCGCGGCCTCGGCCATCACCCGCTCCCCGGCCTTGTCCCAGATGACCGCGGCCAGCGGGTTGGTGCACTCGGGCGCGGAGTACTCCGGGTGCGCGTGGTCCACGTACAGCCTGGCCCCGTTGGTCAGGATGACGTTGGCCAGGCCGAGGTCCTCGTCGGTCAGCTGGGAGGAGTCCGCCGCCTCCCGGGTCAGGTCGAACCCGCGCGCGTCACGCAGCGGGTTCTCCTCCTCGAAGTCCCACCGGGCCCGCCGCGCCCGGGCCGCGGTGGCGGCCTGGTAGGCGTTGACCACCTGGGACGAGGTGACCATCGCGTTCGCGCCCGGCTGGCCGGGCACGGCGATGCCGTACTCGGTCTCCATGCCCATGACCCGCCGCACGCTCATGGGTGCAGAGCCTAGCTGCGGCACGCTACAGGTACTGGCCGGTGTTGGCGACGGTGTCGATCGAGCGTCCCGCCTCGGTGCCGCTCTTGCCGGACACCAGCGTCCTGATGTAGACGATCCGCTCGCCCTTCTTGCCGGAGATGCGCGCCCAGTCGTCGGGGTTGGTGGTGTTGGGCAGGTCCTCGTTCTCCTTGAACTCATCGACACAGGACGCCAGCAGGTGCGCGACACGAAGCCCCTTCTGCCCGGTCTCGAGGAATTCCTTGATCGCCATCTTCTTGGCCCGGTCCACGATGTTCTCGATCATCGCGCCGGAGTTGAAGTCCTTGAAGTACAGGACCTCCTTGTCGCCGTTGGCGTAGGTCACCTCGAGGAACCGGTTCTCCTCGGTCTCGCTGTACATCCGCTCCACGACGCGCTGGATCATCGCCTCCACCGCCGCGGCCCGCGAGCCGCCGTGCTCGGCCAGGTCGTCGGCGTGCAGCGGCAGGTCGGACGATCACGTACTTGGAGAAGATGTCCCTGGCCGCCTCGGCGTCCGGCCGCTCGATCTTGATCTTCACGTCCAGCCGGCCCGGCCGCAGGATGGCCGGGTCGATCATGTCCTCCCGGTTCGACGCGCCGATCACGATCACGTTCTGCAGGCCCTCGACGCCGTCGATCTCGCTCAGCAGCTGGGGGACGATCGTGTTCTCCACGTCGCTGGACACCCCGGAGCCGCGGGTGCGGAAGATCGAGTCCATCTCGTCGAAGAACACGATCACCGGCATGCCCTCGCTGGCCTTCTCCCTGGCCCGCTGGAACACCAGCCTGATGTGCCGCTCGGTCTCGCCCACGTACTTGTTCAGCAGCTCCGGGCCCTTGATGTTCAGGAAGAAGCTCCTGCTCTCCGGCGCCTGGCCGCCCGCGGCCTCCGGCGAGTCGCCGTCCGCGGCCGCCCGGCGCCTCGGCGGAGCCGCGCTCGGCCGCGGCGTTGACCGCCGCGGCCGCGGACCTCGCCGTGACCTGCTTGGCCAGGGAGTTCGCCACGGCCTTGGCGATCAGCGTCTTGCCGCAGCCGGGCGGACCGTACAGCAGCACGCCCTTGGGCGGGCGCAGCTGGTGCTCGCGGAACAGGTCGGCGTGCAGGTAGGGCAGCTCGATCGCGTCGCGGATCTGCTCGATCTGGGGGCCGAGGCCGCCGATGTCGGAGTAGGTGAGGTCGGGCACCTCCTCCAGGATCAGCTCCTCGACCTCGGCCTTGGGGATGCGCTCGTAGACGTAGCCCGAGCGCGGCTCGAGCAGCAGCGAGTCGCCGGCCCGCAGCGTGGCGCTGCGCAGCGGCTCGGCCAGCCGCACCACGCGCTCCTCGTCGGCGTGCGCGATGACCAGGGCCCGCTCGCCGTCCTCGAGGATCTCCTTGAGCATGACGACCTCGCCGGCCGTCTCGTAGCCCTGCGCGATCACCACGTTGAGCGCCTCGTTGAGCACGACCTCCTGGCCGGGCTTCAGCTCCTCGAGATCGACCGCCGGGCTGACGTTGACCCGCATCTTGCGGCCGCCGGTGAACACGTCCGCGGCGCCGTCGTCGCAGGCGCTGAGGAACACGCCGAACGCGGACGGCGGCTGGGCCAGCCGGTCGACCTCCTCCTTGAGCGCGACGATCTGGTCGCGCGCCTCCCGGAGCGTGCCGGCCAGCCGCTCGTTCTGCCCGGTCACGGTGGCGATGCTGGCCTCGGCCTCGCGCAGCCGCTCCTCGAGCAGCCGGACATGGCGCGGCGAATCGGAAAGCCTGCGGCGCAGCGCGGCGACCTCCTCCTCGAGGAAGGAGATCTGCGTCGTGAGGCCGTTGACCTCGTCGTCATGCCGCGCACCGCGCGCACCGTCGTCGCGAGCGGCCACGTCCCTCACCCCCTTCCGGGAGCTCACTCACCTAGACCCTACCTACCGGGGGGCAGTCGTAACCTGGCGCGCCCCCCGTGTTGGCATTCTCGCGTCACGATACGGAAACGTCTCGTGCATCGAATCCGTCGACCGCCTGGTTGCAGCCGACCGGCTCGCCTGGCGTGCGCACCGTGCGCGCCCTTGGCCGGGCGGCGGCGCCGTGGCGGCGGCGTCACGCCGTCGGCCAGCCTGCGCGCGGTGACGAGGAAGCCGGTGTGCCCGACCATCCGGTGCTCGGGCCGGACCGCGAGCCCGTCCACGTGCCAGCCCCGGATCAGCGACTCCCAGGCCGCGGGCTCGTCGAAGCTGCCCTGCCCGCGCAGCGCCTCCGCGATCCGGGACAGCTGCGTGGTGGTCGCGACGTAACAGCAGACCAGGCCGCCGGGAACGAGCAGCCGCCCGGCGGCGGCGGCGAACTCCCACGGGGCCAGCATGTCGAGCACGACCCGGTCGAACCTCTCCCCGGACGGCTGCGGCCTCGGCCAGGTCGCCGACGGTCAGCCGCCAGGCCGGGTGCGGCCCGCCGAAGAACTTCTCGACGTTCGTCCTGGCCACCTCGGCGAAGTCGGGCCTGCGCTCGTAGGACGCGACCAGCCCGGCGTCGCCGACGGCGCGCAGCAGCCAGCAGGACAGCGCCCCCGAACCCGGCTCCCGCCTCGAGCACCCGGGCGCCGGGGAAGATGTCGGCGAACGCCACGATGTGGGCCGCGTCCTTCGGGTAGACCACGGCCGCGCCGCGCCCCATGCCCAGGGTGAAGTCGGCGAGCAGCGGCCGCAGCGCGACGTAGGGGGTGCCGCCGGAGGAGTGCACCACGCTGCCGTCCGGCTGGCCGATCAGCTCGTCGTGCGCCAGCGCGCCGCGGTGGGTGTGGAACGACTCGCCGTCAGCCAGGGTGACCAGGTGCTTGCGGCCCTTGGGGTCGGTGAGCTGGACCAGGTCCCCGGCCCGCAGCGGCCCGCGGCATTGTCGGTTCACGCCCGTCAGGGTAGCGGCGTGCCCGCCGCAGGAGCGGCGCGGCGGCCGCAGCGGCGGTACGGCGGCGGCCGGCCACGGTGAGTGCCGCCGACCGCCAGGCCGGTCAGCCGCGGGCGAACGCGTGGTCCAGATCGCGGGCGGCGAGTACGCCGAACACCTTGCCGGACGGCTCCACGAGCAGGTACTCCGGCGCGGGCGACTTGCGCACCGCCTCGAGCAGGGCCATTCCGGACAGGTCGGCGGGCAGCACCAGGCTCTCGTCCAGGCTCCGGGCCAGCGAGCCCGCCTCGATCCAGGGCCTGCGCTGCGGCGGGGTGGCCATCACCGCCGACTCGTTCACGATCGCGATCGGCTTGTCCTCGTGGTCCACCACCACCAGCGCGCGGGCCTGGGCGGCGTCCGCGCGCCTGATCGCCTCGGCCAGCGGCAGGCTGGCCTGGATCGGGATGGCCCGCCGGGCGAGCAGCCGCGCCTGCAGGCGGGGCAGCCTGCTCGCGGATCTTGGTGACCCTGATCGCCTGGCCGGCGCCGAGCCACATGAACGCGGCGATCACCGCGAGCCAGGCAGCGTCGAACACCTGGTTGGAGTTGCTGTCCCTGGCGAACAGCAGGAACGGCACGAGCAGCAGCGCGGCGGCGAGCACCCGGCCGGTCCAGGCCGCGCCGAGGGTGGCGGTGCCGGGCCGGCGGGTGACCTTCCAGATTCCGGCCCGCAGCATCCGGCCGCCGTCCAGCGGCAGGCCCGGCAGCAGGTTGAACAGCCCGACCAGCAGGTTGGCCCACATCAGCTGGGCGACCAGCACGTCGCGCCGTGTCCCCACGGGACCAGCCTGCTCAGCCCGTACCCGGCGGCGGCGAGGACCAGCGAGATCGCCGGGCCGGCCGCGGAGACCAGGAACTCCCTGCGCCGGGGTCGGCGCCTCCTGCTCGATCTCGGAGAAGCCGCCGAGCGGGTACAGCAGGACCCGGCGGACGGGCAGGCCGAACGCCCGCGCGACCACGCAGTGGCTCAGCTCGTGCACGAGCACCGACGCGTAGAGCAGCACGACGAAGGCCGCCGCCACCACGTAGCGCAGGTTGCCGTGCACGGCGTGCTCCAGGCTGTTCGCGTACAGCAGGACGAACAGGCCGGCGATGAGGAACCAGTACGGCGAGATGTACACCGGGATCCCGAACGGGCGCGCGACGACGATCCCCGGCTGGGGGTCGCGCTGCGGCGCGGGCCGTTCCGGCGTCATGCCTGCCACGCTTACGATGCTACGTGAAAACGGGGTCCCGGCAGGCCCGGCGCGGCCGGGCGAATCGCCGAGCCTGGCCAAAGCTGCGTGGTTGTCGGTGGGCTAACCTACGCTCGCTTTCGTGGGCGACCCGCAGACAGCGCCGGAACATCCGTCCCGGCTGGACACGACGCAGGCAACTGGCGAGGGCGAGCCGCGGGGGCCGGCGATCTCGCCGTCGCGGGCGGGCGACTTCATGACCTGCCCGCTGCTCTACCGGTTCCGGGTGATCGACCGGCTGCCCGAGCCGCCGAGCCCCGCGGCCGCCCGCGGCACGCTGGTGCATGCCGTGCTCGAGCGGCTGTTCGACCGGCCCGCGGCGGAGCGGACCCCGCAGGCGGCCCGCTCGCTGCTCGGCCCGCAGTGGGACCGGCTGGTCGAAGGGTCGCCCGAGCTCGCCGCGCTGTTCGCGGATGAGCCCGGGCGCGAGGCCTGGACGGCGGAGGTCGCCGCGATGCTCGACCGCTACTTCACCATGGAGGACCCGACCCGGATCGAGCCGGCCGAGCGCGAGCTGTACGTGGAGACCACGCTGGAGTCGGGCCTGCGGCTGCGCGGCTACGTGGACCGGCTGGACGTGGCCCGGGGCGGCGCGGTCCGGATCGTCGACTACAAGACCGGGACCGCGCCGCGCGAGGAGTTCGAGGCCCGGGCGCTGTTCCAGATGAAGTTCTACGCGCTGGTGCTCTGGCGGATCCGCGGCGAGGTGCCCCGGCTGCTTCAGCTCATGTACCTCGGCAACGGCGAGATTCTCCGGTACCAGCCGGACGAGGCCGACCTGCGGGCGACCGAGCGGAAGATCGAGGCGTTGTGGCGGGCCATCGAGCGGGCCCAGGAGTCAGGAGACTGGCGGCCGAGGCCGAGCCGGGTGTGCGACTGGTGCGCGCACAAGCCGATCTGCCCGGCCTTCGGCGGCACCCCGCCGCCGCTGCCCGCCGGGGCGTCCGGCACCTGCGCCGGCCCCGTTCCGGTCGGCCCGGCCGACACGGCCGTTGCTCCGGGCACTCCGGGCCGCACCGCGGTCACCGCGGCCTGCCCGGAGCCGGCCGTGCCCGCGGCCTCGGGCGGCACGTGCGGGGCTTGAGGCCGCAGCTGCGGCCTCGGCCGCGGCCGCAGCTGCGGCCTCAAGATACTACTTGACTTTGGGTATGCGATAGTACTTAACTAGTGTGCGGTGACCGCTGGCGCGCCGGACGCAGGCCGACCGGGCCGGCCGCGGGTTCCGCGCTCCCGGCGCGAGGGCGGTGACTGCCGCGGTCGGCGCACCGGCACGCGTGTGCGACGATGAAGCATAGGACGCGGACGAGGGGCGGCCTCATGTTGACTTATAACCAAATTGCCTGGCTTCCGCTGTGCGGCGGGCTGACCGCGCTGGGATTTGTCGCGAGCTGGTTCGCCTTCCGCAGGCGCGGGCTGCGGGCCGGCCTGCGCGGCGTCGCCTGGTCGCTGCTGCCGCTCGCCGCCTACCTGACCGGCGCGATCGAGATGCTCTGGAAGATGGGCACGGCCATCGGCGACTTCGCCGCGTCGTTCGTCTTCTCCCCCGAGAAGTGGGCGGGCGTGGCCGTCACGGGGCTCGCGCTGGTCGCTTTCGTGGTCTCGGGCATGATGCGCGGCCGCTCGGCCCGGCAGGCCGGGACGGGCGACGGGCCGGCCAGCGTGCCCGAGGCGAAGAAGGGCAAGGCCGTCGCCGCCCGCTCGGCCGGGCAGCCCCGCGATCGCCGACGACGACGACTTCAGCGACATCGAGCAGATCCTGCGCAGGCGCGGCATCAGCTGAGGTCAGCCCGGGCCGCCGTCGGCCACGAGCTCGCGCAGCATGGCCAGGCTCACCGCGGCCAGGGAGGGCACGATGACCCGGCCGGGCGCGGCGGGCACCTCGGCCACGTTCGGCACGACGATCACCTGGCAGCCGGCCGCCTGCGCCGAGGCCGCCCCGTTAGGCGAGTCCTCCAGCACCACGGTACGGGCCGGGTCGGCCGCCAGCAGCTTGGTGGCCAGCAGGTACGGCTCGGGGTCGGGCTTGATCCTGGTGACGTCCTCGGCGCACACGGTCACCGGGAAGTCCACCGCCGCGGCCCGGAACACCGCTTCCATGATCACGCGTTCCGACGAGGTGACGAGCGCGTACGGCACCCCTGCCGCCCGCACCTGGGCCAGCAGGCCGACCGCGCCGGGCCGCAGCGGCACCGGCCCGCGGGCCAGCCTCCAGACCATCCCGTCCCGCATCTGCCCGGCCAGCCGTTCCCGGGATACCGGCCTGCTGGCCTTGCCCAGCAGGTAGTCCAGGGTCGCCTGCAGCGATCCGCCCACCAGCTTGGCCTGGTCGGCCTCGCTCCAGTCACCGCCGAGCCCGGCCATCACCTCGGACTCGACCTCGAACCAGAGCGGCTCGGTGTCGACGAGCAGGCCGTCCATGTCGAACAGCACAGCCTGGAGGGCCATCAGACGCTGAAGTACTTCGCCTCGGGGTGGTGGACGACCAGGGCGTCGGTGGCCTGCTCCGGGGTGAGCTGGTACCCCTCGGACAGCTCCACCCCGATCCGCTCGGCCGCCAGCAGCCGCATCACCTTGGCCCGTTCCTCCAGGTCCGGGCAAGCGGCGTAGCCGAAGGAGAAGCGCGCGCCCCGGTAGCTCAGCTTGAAGAACTCATCCAGGCTGTCCGGGTCGTCGGCGCCGAAGCCGAGCTCGGACCGGATCCGCATGTGCCAGAACTCGGCCAGCGCCTCGGTCAGCTGCACCGACAGCCCGTGCAGCTCGGCGTAATCGCGGTAGGCGTTCTTGGCGAACAGCTCGGCTGTCGCCTCGGTGATCTTCGCCCCGACGGTGACCAGCTGGAACGCCACGACGTCGGTCTGGCCGGACTCGCGGGACCGGAAGAAGTCGGCCAGGCACAGGTGCCGGTCCCGCCGCTGCCGCGGGAACCCGAACCGCTCGCGTTCGGCCCCGGACTCATCGAGGACTACGAGATCATTGCCCTCGCTCACGCACGGGAAGTAGCCGTACACGACGGCCGCCTCCAGCAGGCCCTCGGTCCGCAGCCGCTCCAGCCACATCCGCAACCGCGGCCTGCCCTCGGTCTCGACCAGCTCGTCGTAGGTGGGCCCGCCTCCCCGGGAGGCCTTGAGTCCCCACTGCCCCATGAAGGTGGCCCGCTCGTCGATGTAGGCCGCATAGTCGGCGAGCGGGATCCCCTTGACGATCCGGTTCCCCCAGAACGGCGGGGCCGGGACCGGATTGCCGGTGATGACGTCCGAACGCGACGGCATATCCTCCGGCTCGGTCACGGCCAGCCGCGCGCCCGGCGCCCGGTTCGGCACGCGGCGCTCCCGCAGCGCCGGCAGCGCCGCCCCGGACTCGCCCCGCTTCACCGCCATGCACGCGTCCATCAGCCGCAGCCCCTCGAACGCGTCACGGGCGTAGCGCACCTCGCCGTCGAACAGCGCGGCCAGATCCTGTTCCACGTAGGAGCGGGTGAGCGCGGCGCCGCCGAGCAGCACCGGCCACCGGCCGGCCAGCCCCCGCGAGTTCAGCTCCGTCAGGTTGTCCCGCATCACCACGGTGGACTTGACCAGCAGGCCGGACATGCCGATCACGTCCGCGTCGTGTTCCTCCGCCGCGGTCACGATCGTCGAGATCGGCTGCTTGATCCCGATGTTCACCACGTCGTAGCCGTTGTTGGACAGGATGATGTCGACCAGGTTCTTGCCGATGTCGTGCACGTCGCCGCGCACCGTGGCCAGCACGATCGTTCCCTTGCCGGCCTCGTCCGTCCGCTCCATGTGCGGCTCGAGGTAGCCAACGGACGCCTTCATCACCTCGGCGGACTGCAGCACGAACGGCAGCTGCATCTGGCCGGAGGCGAACCTCTCGCCGACCGTCTTCATGCCGTCGAGCAGCACGTCGTTGACGATCTCCAGGGCGGGCCTGCGGGCCAGCGCCTCGTCCAGGTCCGCCTCCAGGCCGACCCGCTCGCCGTCGATGATCCGCCGCTTCAGCCGCTCCCACAGCGGCAGGCCGAGGCAGCTCCGCCGCCCGGCTCGCCTTGACCGCGGCCGCGTCCACCCCCTCGAACAGCTCGAGCAGCCGGGTCAGCGGGTCGTACCCGTCGCGCCGCCGGTCGTAGACGAGGTCGAGCGCGGTCTGCAGCTGCTCGTCCGGTATCCGGGCGATCGGCATGATCCGGGACGCGTGCACGATCGCCGAGTCCAGGCCGGCCCGCACGCACTCGTCGAGGAAGACCGAGTTCAGCACGGCCCTGGCCGCCGGGTTCAGGCCGAACGAGACGTTGGAGACGCCCAGCGTGGTCTGCACGTCCGGGTAGCGGCGCTTGACCTCGCGGATCGCCTCGATGGTCTCGATCGCGTCCCTGCGGGTCTCCTCCTGCCCGGTCGCGATCGGGAAGGTCAGGCAGTCCACGATGATGTCGCAGGTCCGCATGCCCCAGTTGCCGGTCAGATCCTCGATCAGCCGGGTGGCCACGGACGCCTTCCAGTCCGCGGTGCGGGCCTGCCCCTGCTCGTCGATGGTCAGCGCGATCACGGCGGCGCCGTGCTCCTTGACCAGCGGCATCACCCGCGCGATCCGCGAGCCGGGCCCGTCGCCGTCCTCGTAGTTGACCGAGTTGACCACGGCCCGGCCGCCGAGCAGCTCCAGGCCGGCCACGATCACCTCGGGCTCGGTCGAGTCGAGCACGAGCGGCAGCGTGGCCGCGGTGGCCAGCCGGCCGGCGAGTTCCTTCATGTCGGCGACGCCGTCCCGGCCGACGTAGTCCACGCACAGGTCGAGCAGGTGCGCGCCGTCCCTGGTCTGCTGGCGGGCGATCTCCACGCAGTCGTCGAAGCGGCCCGGCCGCCATCGCCTCGCGGAACGCCTTCGACCCGTTGGCGTTCGTCCGCTCGCCGATGGCCAGGAACGCCGTGTCCTGCCGGAACGGCACGTGCTGGTACAGCGAGGCCACGCCGGGCTCGGGCCGGGTCCGCCGCCGGGCCATCGCCCGGCCGCGGACCCGCTCCACCACGGCCGCCATGTGCTCGGGCGTGGTCCCGCAGCACCCGCCGACCAGGGCCAGCCCGAACTCGGCGGTGAAGCTGTCATGGGCGTCGGCCAGCTGCCCGGGGTCAGCGGGTAGCGGGCGCCGTCGGCGGTGAGCTCGGGCAGCCCGGCGTTCGGCATGCAGGACAGCGGGATCCCGGCGTGCCGGGACAGGTAGCGCAGGTGCTCGCTCATCTCGCCGGGCCCGGTGGCGCAGTTCAGCCCGATGGCGTCCACGCCGAGCGGCTCCAGGGCGGTGAGCGCGGCGCCGATCTCGCTGCCGAGCAGCATCGCGCCGGTGGTCTCGATCGTCACCTGGACGATCAGCGGCACGCCGCCGCCGGCCGCCGCGATGGCCCGCTTGGCCCCGATCACGGCCGCCTTGGCCTGCAGCAGGTCCTGGCTGGTCTCCACGATGAGGGCGTCGGCCCCGCCGCGGAGCAGGCCCGCGGCGTTGAGCTGGTAGGTGTCGCGCAGCTCGGCGAAGGTGACATGCCCCAGGGTGGGCAGCTTGGTGCCCGGGCCGAGCGAGCCGAGAACCCAGCGCGGATGCCCGTCCGGACGCCCAGTCGTCGGCGGCCTGCCGGGCGATCCGGGCCGCCGCCTCCGACAGCTCGGCGATCTTGCCGGTGAGCCCGTACTCGCCGAGATTGCCGAGGTTCGCGCCGAACGAGTTGGTGGTGACGCAGTCCACGCCCGCGGCGAGGTACCGGTCGTGGATCGACCTGACGATGTCCGGCCTGGTCTGGTTCAGTATCTCGTTGCAGCCCTCGTGGCCGAGGAAATCATCCAGTGATGCCCCGCTGGCCTGCAGCATCGTGCCCATGGCCCCGTCGGCGACCACGACGCGCTCGGCCATGGCCTGCCAGCAGCGGCATGGTTTCCGTCATCGATCCACCCCTCGTAGGCCCCCATTGTAGGGGCCCGGCGGTCAGCGGCCCGTGCCGGTGACGCGCCGCCGGCCGGGCCTGGTCACCCGGTGATCATGGTTGACCACGTAACCTGGAGTGGTCCGGATGGCCGATCCTGCGCGCCGGCCAGGGGAGGAGGTGGTGAGTGATCAAGCTCAACGGTGTAGGGAAGCTCACCGCACCAGTGCTGGTGGCCGCCTTCGAGGGCTGGAACGACGCAGGTGAGGCGGCTAGCGGCGTGATCAGCCACCTGGGCATCGAGTGGGACGCCACGCCGGTCGCGGCCATGGACCCCGAAGATTTCTACGACTTCCAGGTGACCCGCCCGGTGGTGGAGATGTCGGAGGGGCGCACCGAGCGCCTGGTCTGGCCGACCACGCGGTTCTCCGTGGCCAGGCCCGAGGGGTTCGGCCGCGACATCGTGCTGGTGCACGGCATCGAGCCCAACATGCGCTGGCGGGCGTTCAGCGAGGAGCTCGTGGCCTCGTTCGCCGAGCTGAAGGTGGAACTCGTCGTGCTGCTCGGGGCGCTGCTCGCCGACGCCCCGCACACCCGGCCGGTGCCGGTCTCCGCGGCCGCCTCCGACCCCAAGCTGGCCGCGCGAGCTGAACGCGTCGCCGGTCGACTACAAGGGCCCGACCGGGATCGTCGGCGTGCTGGCGCACGCGTGCGCCGACGCCGGGATCCCCGCGGTGTCGCTGTGGGCGTCGGTGCCGCACTACGTGGCGCAGCCGCCCAGTCCCAAGGCGACCCTGGCGCTGCTGCGCGGCGTCGAGGACGTGCTGGACGTGGCGCTGCCGCTGGCCGACCTCGGCGAGAAGGCGCGGGCCTGGGAGCGCGGCGTGGACGAGCTCGCGCAGCAGGACACCGAGGTGGCGGACTACGTTCGCACGCTGGAGGAGTCGCAGGACGCGACCGACCTGCCCGAGGCGAGCGGCGACGCCATCGCCCGCGAGTTCGAGCGGTACCTGCGACGCCGCGGCAACCCCGGCGGACGCGGCGGCGGGCCCGCCGGCCCGGGCGGCCGCTAGGACGCCTCTGGCCCGCCGCCGAACGGTTCCGGCGGACCATCGTGACGCCGGTCTCCGCGTCACTGCTGCCTTCCCCGGCGGCCGTGGCCATCTCGCAGCCGGTGATCGATCGGGCCGGTTGCTCACCGCCTGGTGAGCCCTGATCCAGGCCCGCTCTGCCGCGGCGCCCGGGGAACCGCGGCAGAGCGGGCTCGAGATGCTGCTCCGGGGTTACAGCGGCGGCCAGGGCACGGCCGGCCAGCCGTCCGGCGGGGTAGGGATGCACCCGGTGCTCGAGCAGCATTTCCGACCCGCTGCCTGGTGGCATCGACCTCATCGCGGGTCAGCAGTCCGGAGAGCTCGGTGCAGAGCTCGCCATCGAGGGCGGTCTGCAGCCGGCGCAGCGCCTGGACGGCCCGGTCGGGCAGGCGCTGGCCGCGCCACTGCCACAGCACGGTCCGCAGCTTGTACTCCTCGGCGAAGCAGACGCCGTGGTCGCAGCCGTACAGGTGGCCGTTGCGGTCCGGCAGCAGGTGGCCGATCTTGCGGTCGGCGTTGTTCACCACCGCGTCGAACACGGCCATCTGGCGCAGGCCAGCGTGGTCGGCGCGGCGGGACAGCGCGATCGAGGTCCACATCCGGGTCGGCGTCGATCCACAGCTGGCACATGCCGGGGCCGAACGGCCCGTCCCGCAACACCGTGGGCGGCACGACGTCCCAGCCCGCGGCGCGGGACACGGCGTACGCCGCCACCTCGCGGCCGGCCAGCGAGCCGGCCGGGAAGTCCCACAGCGGCCGCTCCCCCGCCACCGGCTTGTACACGCAAGAGGCCGCTTCGCTGCCGTCGGCCGCCGTGCAGTACAGGGTGGCGTTCGACGCCACGACCAGCCTGCCCTCCACCTCGAGGGTTCCCTTGGTGAGCAGCTCGATGCGCGGTCCTCGCTGAGGCCGGCGGCCCGCTGGCGTGGCACCGGGTCGGGCTGGACCGTGCGCTTGCGGCCCGGGCGCCTGCGCCCGCCTCCCGTTCGCCCGGTGTTCGGCCGGGCGGCCTTGTCCTGTCCGGCGGCCGGCTCAGTCATGGCCCGCCCGGTAGCCGTTTTGCCTCGGGCACACGTGGCCGGCGGCGTCCAGCGGCAGCCCGCACAGCGGGCAGGGCGGCCTGCCCTGCGCGACGATCCGCAGGGCGCGCTGGGCGAAGGCCCGGGCGGCCTCCGGCGTGAGCCGTACCCGCAGCACGCCCGGCCCGTCAGCGGGAACGTCGTCGGCCAGCGGCTCCACCGGTGACTCGGACTCCTCCTGCGCCTCGATCACGACCCGGTCCGTCTCGCCGTCCCAGGCCAGCGCGATGGCGCCGACCCGGAACTCCTCCATCAGCGGAAGGTCGAGCGGACCGTCGTCGGCCGGGGCCGCGGCCGGCCGGAAGCGGGCCCGCCGGTTCGCCTGAGCACCTCGTCGAGCAGCTCATCCAGCCGCTCGGCCAGCTGGGTCACCTGGAACTTCTCCAGCGAGACGCTGGTGACCCGGCTGCCGTCGGTCGCCTGCAGGTAGAAGGTCCGCTCGCCCGGCTGGCCGACCGCTCCGGCCACGAACCTCTGCGGCGGGTCATACATGTAGAACGGCATGATCCCTATCCTTGCGCGTCCGCGGTTGGGCCGTGTCCGGAGGATCCTCCGCGGCTCGGAACGGCGCCCAGGCGGCGACCGGCCGCGTTGTCGTCGCGGACAGCCCCGCTATCGGCTCCTCCTCCGCCTTGCCGGACGCCGCCTGGTCCGCCTTCCGCATCCACCAGGATCCTCCGGCCGCGGCCGGCCTCATGCGTCCCCGCGGCCGGCATGTCCCGGCCCGCTCCGCCGCCGACCATGCCATCGCTCTCCGCCCGCCGGCCCGGCTGCCGTCGGCCGGCGGATGAGGCCCGCCACCTCGCCGCCGGTGTCGTTCATCCGGATCAGGAACGGCCGCAGCGGCGTGTACCTGATCACCGTGAGCGAGCACGGGTCAGCCTGGATCCGCTGGCACTGATCGAGGTGCAGGCCGAGGGCATCGGCCACGATCGCCTTGATCACATCACCATGCGAGCAGACGAGGTACGCAGCGTCGCGGCCCAGCCTGGCATTCCAGTCCCTGACCGCGCCGACCGCCCGGTGCTGCATGTCGAGCATGGACTCGCCGTCGGGGCCGGGGAATCGCGCGCCACTCGGGATGCTGCTGCACGACCCGCCACAGCGGCTCCTTGGCCAGCTTCTTCAGCGGCTTCCCGGTCCAGTCGCCGTACTTGCACTCGCCGAGCCGCTCGTCCCGCTGCACCGGCATGCCGGGCCGGCCGTGCCGCGATCGCGGCCGCGGTCTGGGCGCAGCGGTCCAGCGGGCTCGTGACGATCGCGTCCAGCGGCACCGGCGCCAGCCTGGCCGCCAGCGCCTGCGCCTGGGCGGTGCCGCGGTCATCCAGCGCGACGCCGGGGGTCCAGCCGGACAGCACCGAGCCGGTGACCGCGGTCAGGCCGTGCCGAACGAGAAGGACGAGCGTCACGACCTTGACTCTACGGGGTCCGCCGGGGCCCGGATGACGGCCTGGCAGCCGCCGCCCGTGCCCCGGCCACCGGCGCCCCTTGCCGCCCTGCGGCGCGATGCCGACGGCGGTGCAGCTGGCCGCCGAGCCGGTCAGACGGCGCCAGCGGTCGCTGTCCCGCAGGACGAACGTGACCGCGCCGAAGCTGACCTGGTCTCCGGGCCGGACCGGGACCGGCTCGCGTACCCGCCAGCCGTTGAGCCGGGTGCCGTTGGTGGAACCTCGGTCGGCCAGCAGCCATCCGCGCAGGCAGCGGTGCAGGGCGGCGTGCTGCCGGGACACCGACATGTCGGGGATGACCAGGTCGCATTCCGGGTCGCGGCCGATGGTGAACTGCACCTGGCGGCCGGCCGGGAAGATCAGTCCCCGCGGTCGCCGGGACGCAGGCACCGGGCGCGCCGACCCGATCACCGCGTCCCTTGCCCCGGCGACGGCCGCTGTCACCCGGGCCAGGCCTGCCCATGCGGGCCCGCGCCGCCAGGCCGGGCGGCGGCAGGTCGGCGAACAGGTCGGCCAGCTCGCTGCGGTCGCGGGCGTCGAGGGCGGCCTCCATGCGGCCGACGAAGGTGTTCTGCGAGAGCGCCCCGGCCGCGAACCGCTCGCGCAGCGCCGCTACGGCCTCATCGCGCTCGGCGTCGGAGGCCCGGACCGGTAGCTGAGGGAGCGGCTTGCTGTCGGCGATACCCGCCATGCCGTTATTGTCCCCGGCACGCACCGCCATACGCCACAGTGCCGGCGGGTAGCGACCCGCCGGCACCGTGGGCGCTCTCCCGGCCGTGCCGTGGTCGTGGCCGAAATGCTGAACCGGCCGCGATGCAGGCCGGCCGCGCCGGCCGGCCTTGCCGCACGGCATCCGGACGTGACGGACCGTAGGCTGGCTGCCATGTCCACGGCAGGGGCGCAGGCGGCGACGGCCGGCCCGGACCGTGTCTTCGAGGAGTTCTGCGCGGCCGGGCTGTGGCCGGGACTCGGCCGCGGGCTGGCCGCGCGGCTGGCCGAGGCGGGGATCACCACGGCCGAGGAGGTCAGCGCCGCCCGGCTGCAGCTGGTCGAGGGCATCGGGCCGAAGCGGGCCGCAGCGGCTCGCGGCCGCCTTCGAGGACGCGCTGCCCTGCTACGACGCGGCCGAGGTCCTGGTGTCCTGCCGGGTGCCCGCCAGGTTCGCCGGGCCGGCCGTCGGCTACCTCGGCAAGTCCGCGGCGATCCGGCTGCGCGACGACCCGTGGCTGCTGCTCGTCGCTGCCCCAGATCCGGCCCGACCAGGCCGACTGGTTCGCCCGCCAGCTGCTCGGCGGCCAGGCTCACCCGCAGGACCCGCGGCGCGGCCGCGCGCTCGTCGGCTACCTGCTCGACCCGGGCCGCGCGGGACGGTCACACCGCGGTGCCCGCCGATGTGATCATGCGGTCGGTGGCCCGGTTCCGCGTCGACGACCCGGCCGCCGCCGTCGCCGCGGCCGTCGACGACGGCACCGTGCTGCCCTTCGAGAACCCGCTGCCGGACGAGGACCCGTCGCTCCCCGAATTGAGCGGTGCCGGCCAGGATGCGGCCGGCCGCGGATCAGGGCGGCAGACCGTGAGCCAGGATGCAGGCATCGCCCCGGCCAGGCCGCGGACGGCCGCCAGCGTCGGCCCGGCGGAGGACGCTCCCGGAACAGGACGCTGCCTGCTCGCCCTGGCCCGGTACGCGCTGGCCGAGGAGGCCGTGGCCGAGGGCCTGGCCCGGCTGGCGGCCACGGCGGAGCCGCTGTCCGGGCCCGGCGGCGATGACGGCGAAGCGGCCGCGGGCGAGCGCGGCCAGGCCGCCGCGGAGAGCGCCGCCAAGGCCACGGACCGCGACCGCACCAGCGGCACCGTGAGCGCCGGCGGGGCCGAGGGGTCCGGGGAGGTCATCGAGCTGGACGAGGCGCAGCGCGGCGCGGTCGCGGCCGTGGCCGGCCACGGGGTCAGCGTGCTCGCGGGCGGCCCGGGCACCGGCAAGAGCCGCACCGTCGCCGCGGTCGTGGCGCTGGCGGCCGAGCGCGGGCTGCGGGTGGCTCTGGCCGCGCCCACCGGCCGGGCGGCCAAGCGGCTGGAGGAACTGGCCGGGGCGCCCGCCACCACGCTGCACCGGCTGCTCGGCGCGCAGGGCCGCAGCCGGGGCGACGGCCCGACGACCGGCCGGCCGGGGCGGCGAGCCCGGCCTGGGTCTTCACCCGGTGCGAGGAATGGCCGCTGGACGCCGACCTGGTGGTCGTGGACGAGTCCTCGATGCTGGACGCCGAGCTGGCCGCCGCGCTGGTCGAGGCGTGCGCGGACGGCACCAGGCTGCTGCTGGTGGGCGACCCGGCCCAGCTGCCCTCGATCGGCCCCGGCCGGGTGCTCGCCGACATCATCGACTCCGGCGCCGTGCCGGTCACCGAGCTGACCACGCTGTACCGGCAGCGCGAGGGCGGGGTGATCGCCCGGCTGGCCACCGCCGTCCGCGGCGGCGAGCTGCCCGCCGGTAGCCCGGACGGGCCCGGGCACGAGCACGAGGCGGTCGTCGTGCCGGTGCGCGGCAGCCAGCAGGCCGCGCTGCGGGTGCACGCAGCTCGTCACCGACTCGATCCCCCGCGCGCTCGGCATCCCCGCCGACGACATCCAGGTCGTCACGCCGGTGCACAAGGGCCCGGCCGGCACCATCGAGCTGAACCGCGCGCTCAAGGCACATGCTCAACCCGGGCCGGGCGCGCACGGCGGGTTCGATCCCGGCGACCGGGTGGTGGCGATCGCCAACCACATCGACGAGGGCTTCGCCAACGGCGAGGTCGGCACGGTCACCGGGCCCGCCGACGAAGGGCTGATCGATCACGTTCGCCGGCGTCCCGGTCACCGTGCCGTGCAAGCTGCTCAGCCGACCTGCGGCACGGCTGGGCGATGACCGTGCACCGCGCCCAGGGGTCGGAATGGCCGGCCGTGGTGGCGGTGTTCCCCGCCGAGGCCACCGGGATGCTGTCCCGGCCGCTGGTCTACACCGCGCTGACCCGGGCCCAGCGGCACCTGTCGGTGGTGCACGGCGCGGGCCCGGCCCTGGCCCGGGCGGTCCGCACCATCGGCGAGCGGCCGCGGCAGACCCGGCTGGCCGACCTGCTGCGCTGACCGCCGATGGCCAGCGGCTGCGCGTCCGTGGCGAGCCGGCGCATGCCGTTCGATCAAAGCGAAGCAGCGGCCGTTAAGCCGCCCATCGCGTGCACGCCGCCGTCCACGTGGATGATCTCGCCAGTGGTGGCGGGGAACCAGTCGGACAGCAGCGCGACGCAGGCCTGCGCGGCCGGGGCCCGGCGTTGCGTGATGTCCCAGCCGAGCGGCGCGCGCTCGGCCCACAGCGGCTCGAACTCGCTCGAAGCCCGGGATGCTCTTGGCGGCCATGGTGCGCAGCGGCCCGGCGGACACCAGGTTGACCCGGATCCGCTGCCCGCCCAGATCGCGGGCCAGGTAGCGGGCGCAGGACTCCAGGCCGGCCTTGGCCACGCCCATCCAGTCGTAGCCGGGCCAGGCCACGCTGGCGTCGAAGTCGAGGCCGACGATCGACCCGCCGCCGTTCATCAGCGGCAGCGCGGCCATGGCCAGCGCCTTGAGCGAGTAGGTGGACACCTGCAGCGCGGCCGCCACGTCCTCCCACCCGGTGGACAGGAAGTTGCCGCCCAGCGCGCCCTGCGGCGCGTTGCCGATCGCGTGCACCACGCCGTCCAGGCCCGTCGACGTGCTCGCGGACCCGCTCGGCCAGCGAGTCGAGCTGCGCGGTGTCGGTCACGTCCAGCTCCAGCACCGGCGGCGGGTCGGGCAGCCGCTTGGCGATCCGCTCGACCAGGCTCAGCCGGCCGAAGCCGGTCAGGACGACGCGTCGCGCCCTGCTTCCTGCGCGATCCGCGCCACGTGGAAGGCGATCGAGGAGTCGGTGAGCACGCCGGTGACCAGGATCCGCTTGCCGTCGAGTATGCCCATCGACGTGTCCTTCTCCGTCAGTGGCCCATGCCCAGGCCGCCGTCCACCGGGATGACCGCCCCGGTGATGTAGGCGGCATCGTCGCCGGCCAGGAAGGCGACCACCCCGGCGACCTCGTCCGGCGGTGGCGTAGCGCGCCAGCGGGACGCCGGCCAGGATCTCCTTCTTGCGCTCCTCGGGCAGCGCGGCCGTCATGTCGGTGTCCACGAAGCCGGGCGCCACCACGTTCGCGGTGATGTTGCGCGGGGCGAGCTCGCGGGCCAGCGAGCGGGCCAGGCCCACCAGGCCGGCCTTGGACGCCGCGTAGTTGGCCTGGCCCGGCGAGCCGAGCAGGCCCGACCACCGAGGACATGAAGATCAGCCGGCCGCGGCGCTGCCGCATCATGCCGCGCACCGCCCGCTTCGCCACCCGGTAGGCGCCGGTGAGGTTGGTGTCCACGACGCCGGCGAAGTCCTCCTCCTTCATCAGCGCGAGCAGCTGGTCGTGGGTGATGCCCGCGTTGGACACCAGCACCTCGACCGGGCCCTGCTGCTCCTCCACCTGCTGAAGGCGGCGTCCACCGACGGCCGCGTCGGTGACGTCGCAGCGGACCACGGTCAGGCCCGTCCACCGGGTCGCCGGAGCGGGACGTCACCGTGACCTGGTCGCCGCCGGCCGCGAGCCTGCGGGCGATGGCCAGCCCGATTCCCCGGTTCCCGCCGGTCACCAGAACGGATCGGCTCACTGCGCTGGCACCTCCTCGGCTGTCAACGGCATCCTGGCGAGCGTACCGGTCGCCGGCGTGGGATAGGTTGCCTGTCGTGGATCAAAGCACACAAACGCGCAGCGGCGGACCGGATCGATCCCGAGTTCGCCGCCCTGCCGCTGCGCGAGCTGGCCGGCGCCGCGCTGCAGCGGGCGGCCGACCTCGGCGCGCAGCACGCCGACTTCCGCGCCGAGCTGATGCGCGGGCAGCGGATCCGGCTCTCCGACGCTCGCCTGGAGACCCTGCTGGACGCCGACGATCTCGGCCTGGCCGTCCGGGTGGTGGTGGACGGCACCTGGGGGTTCGCCGCGGCCGTGGACCTGACCCCGGAGGCGGCCGCGCGACGCCGCGCGAGCGGGCGGTGGACGTGGCCCGGGTGGCCGCGCCGATCGCGGCCGAGCGGATCGAGCTGGCCGACGAGCCCGGGCACGGCGAGGTGACCTGGGTCTCGTCCTACGTCACCGACCCGTTCGAGGTCAGCGTCTCGGACAAGATCGCGCTGCTCGGGCAGTGGAGCGAGGGGCTGCTCGGCCACGACGGGATCGACCACGTGGACGCCGTCGCTGCACGCGGTCAAGGAGTGCAAGTTCTACTCCGACGGCGCGACCACCGCCGCCCAGCAGCGGGTCCGGCTGAACCCGGCGGTCACCGCGGTCGCGGTGAGCCCGGACGGCCGGTTCGAGACCATGCGCACGCTGGCGCCGCCGGCCGGCCGCGGCTATGAGTACCTGACCGGCACCGGCTGGGACTTCGCCGGCGAGCTGGCCAGGATGCCCGCCCTGCTGGCCGAGAAGGCTGGCCGCGCCCTCGGTCCAGCCCGGCCGGTACGACCTGGTCATCGACCCGACCAACCTGTGGCTGACCATCCACGAGTCGATCGGGCACGCCACCGAGCTGGACCGGGCGCTCGGCTACGAGGCCGCCTACGCCGGGCACCTCGTTCGCCACCCCGGACAAGCTGGGCAGCCTGCAGTACGGCTCGCCGGTCATGCACGTCACCGGGGACCGCACGGCCGAGCACGGGCTGGCCACGATCGGCTACGACGACGAGGGCGTGGCCGCGCAGTCCTGGGATCTGATCACCGGCGGCGTGCTCACCGGCTACCAGCTGGACCGGCGGATCGCCCGGCGCACCGGCGCTCGGCCGGTCGAACGGCTGCGCGTTCGCCGACTCGCCCGGCCACATGCCGCTGCAGCGGATGGCGAACGTGTCGCTGCAGCCCGCCGCGGGCGGGCCGTCGGTCGATGAGCTGATCGCCGGGGTGGAGCACGGCATCTACATCGCCGGCGACAAGAGCTGGTCGATCGACATGCAGCGGTACAACTTCCAGTTCACCGGCCAGCGGTTCTACAAGATCGAGAACGGGCGGCTGGCCGGCCAGCTCCGCGACGTCGCCTACCAGGCGGTGACCACCGACTTCTGGAACTCGATGGAGGCGGTGGGCGGGCCGCAGACCTACCTGCTGGGCGGCGCGTTCAACTGCGGGAAGGGCCAGCCGGGCCAGGTGGCGCCGGTCAGCCACGGCTGCCCGGCCGTGCTGATGCGCGGCATCCGGATCCTGAACACGGCCGAGGAGGCGGCATGACCGGCATCGCGCGGGCGAGTCGGAGTACTCGCCGCAGCGCAGCGTGGAGCGGGCGCTCGCCGCGGCCCGGTGCGACGACTGCGTCGTGATCGCCGAGGAGACCTCCTCGGCCAACCTGCGCTGGGCGGGCAACACGCTCACCACCAACGGGGTGTCGCAGTCCCGCCGGCTCACCGTCATCGCGATGCGGCGCCGCGGCGACGAGGCGACGGCCGGAGTGGTGTCCAGGTCGGGCGTGCGCGACGACCAGGTCAAGGACGTCGTGCGCGCGGCCGAGCAGGCGGCCGGGCAGAGCTCTCCCGCCGAGGATGCCCAGCCGCTGCTGGGACCGGGCAGCCCGGAGGCGTTCGGGACCGGCGGGGGCCCGCCCGGCGGCCGGGCGCTGGGACGACCCGGTGCAGCCGCACCGAGATCGGCGTGTTCCGCGACTTCACCCCGGCGCTCGGGCACGCGTTCGAGTCGGCCGCCGGGCGGGAGCAGAAGCTGTACGGCTACGCCGAGCACAACCTGTCCTGCGCTGTTCCTGGGCACCTCCAGCGGCCTGCGGCTGCGCCACGACCAGCCGTCGGGCAAGGTGGAGCTGAACGCCAAGTCCGCCGACCTGCGCCCGCTCCGCCTGGGCCGGGCCAGGCCAGCCGCGACTTCACCGACGTGGACGTGGCGGCGCTGGACGCCAGCCTGGCGCAGCGGCTGGACTGGGGCAGGCGCCGGGTCGAACTGCCGGCCGGCCGGTACGAGACGCTGCTGCCGCCGGGCGGCGCTGGCCGACCTGCTCACCTATATGTACTGGTCCGCCGGCGCCAAGGACGCGCTGGACGGGCGGACCGTGTTCAGCAAGGCCGGCGGCGGCACCCGGGTGGGCGAGCGGCTGGCCGCGCTGCCGGTGACGTTGCGCAGCGACCCGGCCGCGCCCGGCCTGGAGTGCGCGCCGTTCGTCATCGCGCACGCGTCGGGCCGCGATTCCTCGGTGTTCGACAACGGGCTGGCGCTGCGGCCGACCGACTGGATCCGGGACGGCAAGCTGGCCGCGCTGCTGCAGACCCGGCACACCGCCGAGCTGTCCGGGCTGCCGGTCACGCCCCGCGATCGACAACCTGATCTTCGAGTCCGCGGCGCCTGACCCGCCCACGCTGGAGGAGATGCTGGCGCGGACGCGCCGCGGCCTGCTGCTCACCTGCCTGTGGTACATCCGCGAGGTCGACCCGCAGACGCTGCTGCTCACCGGGCTGACCAGGGACGGCGTCTACCTGGTGGAGAACGGCGAGGTCACCGGCGAGGTGAACAACTTCAGGTTCAACGAGAGCCCGGTGGGGATGCTGGGCCGGCTGGCCGAGGTGGGCCGGTGCCAGCCGGCGCTGCCGCGCGAGTGGAACGACTACTTCACCCGGGTCGCCATGCCGCCGGTGCGGGTCGAGGGCTTCAACATGTCGTCGGTGAGCCAGGCCAGCTGACCGGCGGCCGGTGGCGCCTGGTCGCCGGCCGGATCAGGTCTCGACGGAAGGGCAGTCATGGATATCGCGGTCATCGGTACCGGCTTCATCGGCGGGATCCTGGGCCGTGCCCTGTCCGCCGCTGGGCATGAGGTCACGTTCGGCTCCCGTCAGCCCGGCGACCAGCAGGTCGCATCGGGGACATCGGCCCGGATGGCCTCGGTGGCCGACGCCCTGTCCGGCCCGGACGTGGTGATCCTCGCCCTCCCGGCCGCGGCCGTGGCCGATTTGACCGCCGACCACGGCGACCTGTTCGCGGGCAAGCTCGTCATCGACGCCACCAACCAGATGGGCCAGCCGGTGGCCAACAGCCGGTCCCGCCTTCCGGCCACCGTGCGCTACGCCCGCGCCTTTAACACGGTCGGCGGGGAGAACATGGCCGATCCGGTCTTCGCCACCGGGACGGCCGACATGTTCTTCTCGGGCCCAGAAGCCGATAAGTCGACGTTGGAGACGATCATCGGGGCGGTGGGCCTGCGGCCGGTCTATGTCGGCGAGGACGCCGAGGCGCTCATCGACGCGCTCTTCCAGCTCTGGATCGCCCTGGCCGTCGGCCAGGGGCGGGGCCGTCGGCTGGCATTCCGGCTGCTCGAAGGCTAGCTGGTACGGCACCGGCACCCATCTCATGCGACAGCTTGGCCTGCGGGAACGCAGCTGGTCACGGGGTAGCCCTAGCCGCATGGCAACGCCCTGAAGTTCGTCAGCCGTCCTCGAGCCTGAACCCGACCTTGATGCCGACCTGGAAATGAGCGATCTCACCGTCCACGATCTGGCCGCGGACCTGCGTCACCTCGAACCAGTCCAGATGGCGCAGGGTCTGCCCGGCGCGCCGCAGCGCGTTGCGGACGGCCGGCTCGACGCCATCGGGTGAGGTGCCGACGATCTCGGTCACCCGGTAGGTGCGGTCTGCCATGTCTCCTCCAAGGGATGATCGGTGGTCGCGCCGCTGTACCCTACCCGCCGGTCCAGCCGTCCCGACGGCCGCCGCGCGGCCTGGGTCCCAGATCCGGACGGGGCTGGCACGGTCAGCCGTGCCCTACGGCCGGGGAATTTCGCGCGCTCGGCCGGCCCGGCGTTGACGCTTTCCGTAACCGGGCATACCGTGGGAACGTGAGGATGGTTCACCGAACGCGCCAGCAGGACGTGACGCTGGTGACAGATGCGCAGCGGCCGATGTCCGAAGATATCGCTTACCGTGAGCGCAGATACCTGGTGATGATGGGAATCCGCGTTCTGTGCTTCGTGATTGCGATCGTCCTCTTCCTTGCGCATGCCGGATGGGTCGCCGCGATTCCGGCCGTGGGCGCCATCATCATCCCTTATTTTGCGGTAGTTTTTGCGAATGGCGGGCGGGAGCCCAGTAACTCCAGGGGGTTGCGGCCCTACGAGCCCAACATGCCGGAGCGGTACGAGGGCCCTTCACCGTCGTCACGTTCAGCCACCGGTGACTCGTCACCAGCCTCGGGTACCAGCGAGGCCCCCTTGTGACCCCCCGGTACGCCCGGTGATTACGGAGCGCATTGAACGGACGGTTAAGCGGGCTGATCTGGAAAGATCCCCCGACTGTCGTGGCCGGGAGGGCTTGTCGGCGGGACTTGACACGCACCAGGGGGGTTCCGTGTAGCATGCATACCGGTGCTCTGGTCCCCCGTCGGAGCACCACTGCCGGCGTTCCGGGCCCCCGTCGGAGCGCCGATGAATGCGACGCCGGGTGGTTTGCCCCCGTAGCCACCCGGCGTCGCTCTATGCCCGGGGCCTTTCGGCCCTCTCGCCGGCCGCCCGCAATTCCGCCCCGGGGGGTACCCCCGGACCCCCGGTCGCTCTATGCCCGGGGCCTTTCGGCCCTCTCGCCGCCCGCAATTCCGCCCGGGGGGTACCCCGGACCCCGGGTGGCCTGACTCTTCCGCCGACGGCGGCCCAGCGGTTGTTTTCCCGCATCTGGCTCGCGTCAAAGCGACCAGGCTGCCCTTTAGGCCTTCGGGAGCGCGTCATCAGCTGATCCGCCCGCTTTTCGTTCCGGGGAGGCCAGCAATCGCTTACTTATGGCCCGGGGCGACCGCTCGGCGCACCCCGGCGTTCGGCGCAGCCGGCAGCCGGATGGACGAGCGGCCGCCCCGGGGCTATGCCGTTCGGGATTACCAGAGTTATTCCGTCCGCCGGAACTCGGCTATGGCTATGGCCAGCATGGACAGGCCCATCGACCGCGACGATCACCAGCGACAGCCACACCGGCACGACCCATCCGGCCCACGTCACCCCCGGAGCCAGTACGTGAACGGCCAGCGGGCTGAGGCTCAGGTGGCTGAACACCGCCTGCCGCATCGGGTTGACGATGTAGGTCAGCGGGTCGAACCTGGTCAGCACGGCCAGCCAGGCCGGCAGCCCGGTCAGCGGATATAGCGCGCCGGACAGGAAGAACAGCGGCATGACCAGCATCTGGGTCAGCGCCATGAACGCCTGGATCTGCTTGATCCGGGCCGCCATCATCACGCCGAACGCGGTCAGCGTGAACGACAGCAGCAGCAATTCCCCGATGAGCGTGAGCATCAGCACCGGGTTGTAGGGCACATGGGCGAGCCCGGCGAGAATGAGGATCACGATTCCCTGGAACGTCGCCACGGTCGCACCGCCCAGGCACTTGCCGATGACCAGAGCGGCCCGGCTCACCGGGGCGACCAGCATCTCGCGCAGGAAGCCGAACTCGCGGTCCCACACGATCGAGGCGGCCGAGAAGATCGCGGTGAACAGCACCGACATGGCCAGGACGCCGGGATAGATGAAGGTCTTGAAGTCCACGCCGGCCGGCAGGCCGTGCCTGGCCAGGGACGACAGCCCGGTACCCAGGACGAAGAGGAACAGCACCGGCTGGATGAGCCCGGTGATGGCGCGCAGCCGGTCGCTGCGGAACCTGATCAGCTCGCGGCGCCAGACGATGCCGGCTGCCCGCAGATCCTGCCGGAGGTTGCGCTCGGGGACCAGGACGCGGATGGTGTCGCTGAGCTCCCTGCTGTCGGCACCGGCCGGTGACGTGGTGACCTCGGTGGCCATGCCCTTCACCCCCTCCTTCGCCAGGCGTTCACCATGGTCCGCATGCGGTCGGTGCCCGTGGCCTCGGCGTCGCGGATGGTCTTGCCGGTGTATGACATGAAGACGTCGTCCAGCGAGGGCCGGGATACGCTGACCGACTGGATTGGCACCCCGAGCTCGGCGAACAGCCGGGGCACGAACTGCTCGCCCGAGGCCACGGAGAACGTGACCGCGCCGTCGTGCATGGCCGCGCCCAGGCCGAACGTGGTGGCGAGCGCCTCGATCGCCGCCGGGTCGTCGGCGGTGTGAATCTGCACCCGGTCCTCGCCGACGCTCGCCTTCAGCGCTTCCGGGGTGTCGATCGCCACGATCTGGCCGTGGTCGATGATCGCGATCCGGTCGCAGTTCTCGGCCTCGTCCATGTAGTGCGTGGTCAGGAAGATGGTGATGTCCTCGCGGCGCTTGAGGTCGTTGATGTACTCCCAGATGGACGAGCGGGTCTGCGGGTCAAGGCCTACCGTCGGCTCGTCAAGGAAGAGCACCCGGGGGGCATGCAGCAGGCCGCGGGCGATCTCCAGCCTGCGTTGCATGCCGCCCGAGTACGTGCTCACCAGGCTGTCGCGGCGGTCCCAGAGGCCCACCATCTCGAGCACCTGGCGCATCCGGGGCGCGACGGCCTTCTTCGGGACCGCGTACAGATCCGCGTGGAACTGCAGGTTCTGGGCTCCGGTGAGGTAGGTATCGAGCGTGGTGTCCTGGAACACCAGGCCGATGTTGCGCCGGACCGTGTCCCGTTCCCTGGTGACGTCGTGGCCTGCCACGGTGGCGGTCCCGGAGGTCGGGGCGGCCAGGGTGCACAAGATCTTGATGGTGGTGGACTTGCCGGCTCCGTTTGGCCCGAGGAAGCCGAATGTCTCCCCTGGCATCACTTCGAGATCGATCCCCCGCACGGCCTCGATCTCGCCATACCTCTTGGTCAGGCCGGCCACCCGGACGGCCGCCTGGTCCGACGGCGCTCCGCCGGCGCGGCCCGCGTAGGCGCGCGCCGGGGAGCCGTCTGCCGTCTGCTCTACCGTCACCCTTGCTGCCTCCCTGGTGTGCTGTTCTCGAGCCTAGTCGCGCTCGGCCGCGGCGTCGTCGCCGCCGGGGCCCGGCTCACCCTGGCCGGCTTCCGCCTCGTCCTCGTCGGCGAGTATCCGGTAGAGGCCGCGACGGGTGTTCTTCAGGATCCGCTGGGCCTCCGCGACCTGCGCCTCGGATCCCGCCTGCGTTACCTGCATGGCCGCCATGGCCAGCTGGCCGATCAGGGATCGCATCTCGCGGACCGGTCCCTGCTCCCGGCCGGCCACGATCTCCCAGGGCGCGTTCACCTCGTCGGCGTGTTCGGTCATGTACGAGCGGCCCTCGTCGGTGAGGGTGAAGCTCTTCCGGCCGCCTTCGGCGTCCTCGGCCCGGATCAGGCCCTCGTCCTCGAGCTGCTGCAGGGCCGGGTAGACGGAGCCGGGACTCGGCTGCCACACCCCGCCGCTGCGCGCGGCTATCTCCTGGATGATCTGGTAGCCGTTCCTCGGCTCCTCGGCGAGCAGGGCCAGCGCGGCCGCCCGCACGTCGCCCCGCCGCACGCGGGGCCTGCGCCGTGGCTCTCCGCCCGTCCAGGACCGCCTGCCCCCGAACGGGCCGGGGCCGGGGCCGTACCGCATGAACGGCGGTGGCCCGTGATGCCGCCGTACCCAGGGCCCGCCGTGCTCGTGGGGCTCTTCGTCGTCGTCGAACGGCTCGGGTGGCTCCTCGATGAACCGCCCGGGGGGCGGCGGTCCATGGCGCTTGCTCACCCGGGTCCTGCGTGGGCCGCCTCGGCGCGGCCAGTCGTCTTCCTCGTGCATCGTGCACTCTCCTGTGTCTGCTCGCGGGGACCGGGGCATACTAGCTGTTCTCCGATACCCCGCATACTTTCTAGTTCGCTCAAAGATATATCGGTATACGTCGGGTCGCAAGACCGCGGAGCCCGGTATCGTCGCTCGTACGACCCGTCTGCGGGATGAAGGGCACGTCTATGCAGGCCAAACAGCCAGTTCAGGACGGCGGGGATCTTCCGGCCGGGATAGCCAAGCCGGCTCAGCGCGCCCTGGAGGCGGCCGGATACATGCGGCTGGAGCAACTAGGCGAGGTCAGCGAGGCAGACCTGGGCCGACTGCACGGTATGGGGCCGAAGGCGCTCCGGCTGCTCCGCGAGGCCCTGGCCGCGCGGGGCCTGTCCTTCGCCGGGGAGGACTAACCCGGGCTGGGATCCCCCGTGCTCAGGCCCGGACCGCCTGTACGACCTCGGCAAGTCCGGTGGCAGCGGCGGGTGCGGGGCTGCGCCGGGCATGACTCCTCATCGATGGCTAGGACGAGAACGTAGGGTGCACCGCATCCAGGCCGAGCGGGAATACGATCAGCCGCTGCCCCCAACGCCACCGCAGCCGGCCAATCGGGTCCAGGCGCAGGACACGAGCCAGCCAGCTCCCACCCTGGCGCTCGGTGGCCAGGATGACCTCGTCATAGTCGTGGCTGCGGGTCTCGAAGCCGACCGCCTTGATCAGATCTTCGTCGCTGATCAGGCCGCTGGCCTGGCAGCCGATCACCGTCAGATGATGCACGGCCAGGTTCATCCGGTGTTCGGCCGCCGCGCTGAGGTCATGATCTGGCCGGGGGGCTACCGGGAACTTTCCGATCCTGGCGCCGAGCAGCATCTCCATCGCGGGCAGACGGGGCGAGCTGACCAGCGACAGCACCTCCACCGCGCACGGCTGTTCTTCTTGCCGGGCGGCGAGGTAGTTGATCGGCTCGTAGTCGAAGTCCTCGTCCACCGTCAGCAGATCCGTGTCCAGGACGAGCAGATACCGTCGCATGCCCATCACTTCCCTCGACGGCTGGTGACGGCCTCGGTGAAACGCCTACCCGCGGGCAGGCTCCAGAAACGCGGCCCAGGAAACACGGGCCGATCGCCGGCGCTTTACGCGGCTTAGCCCGGAGGCGGGTTTTCCCATCCGGCGGCCAGGTCACTGATGCGCGCCGCCGAATCCTCAACCGGATGCCCCCGCGCGACCGCCAGGCCGAGCAGGTACGCGGTCAGCGGCGCGGCCGGCCGGTCCACGCCGTGCGCCACGTCCCTGGCCATGTCGAGGATGAGCCTGCCGTTGACCGACCCAGGCGTCAGCCCGAATTCGAAGCACACGACTTCGACCCACCTGTCCAGCGGGCTGATCACCGGGTCTCCTGCTCCGCTCATCGCGGCGTGCCTCCTCCGCTTATCGCGGCGCCTGTGGTCGGCTCGGTGCGGGACCCTGCCAGGCGCGCGCCAGATGCACATCCTCGTGCGTGTCGCAGTCCAGCCAGGGCGGCGGCCCCGGCCGGCCCGGCTCCGGCCCGACGGTCACTGGCCGCAGCGGCCGCAGCAGCCCGTGCAGCGAGCTACCCCGGTAGGCGGCCAGGGCTTCTCGCAGCGCCGCGGCCTGCCAGCATCCGGCCAGCCACTGCGCCCGGCCGGCTTCATCAGTCAGGACAGATCCCGCAGCGCGGGAAGCGGAGCCAGTTCCCTGGACGGCGATCTGCAGGGTAACCAGGTGCTCGGCCCCGATGAACGGCAGGTCAGCGGCTAGTACCAGGACCCACGGCGCGCTGACCTCGGCCAGCCCCCGGCGCAGCGCGGGCACTGGCCCGGATCCCGGCGGGTCCTCTCGCACCACCCGCACGTTACCGCCTGCGAGTCCCAGCTCCGGCCGGGCCGGGCCGACCACGATCACCCGCCGCGCCCCGGCCCCGCCCGCGGCCGCCACCACCGACGTGATCAGGCTGCGCCCGCCCACCACGAGCGCGGGCTTGTCGGCACCGCCCAGCCGGGATGCCCGGCCCCCGGCGAGCACGATCGCATCGGCCCGAAGATCGGGATCTTCCGAACGGTGCCCGGCCCGGACGGCATCGCTCACGCCGGCGCCGGGCGCGGCACGACCTTCCGGCTGGTGCACCAGGCTAGAGCTCGCGCGGATAGGACCGCCGGGCTCGCGTCGTCCAGGCACGCCGCTGGCCGCGTTGACGCCCACCCCGGGGTCGGCGGCCATGGCTCCGCTATGGCCTTCTCCTCCGCCTTGCCACCGACGCACCTGACCGCCGTTCTTCCGTCGCGCCGGAGGCGCGCCACCTGACACTGTCAGCGCCCCATCCGCGCGAGCTCTTAGCCCCCGATGGCCGACATCGGCCGGTCGGGCTGCAGGAACGACGGGTCGTCGATGCCGTGGCCGGGCAGCTTCGAGGCCACGGCGCGGCGCCATCGTTCGGCCAGCTCGGCGTCGCCGGCGCCGGCCCGCATCGGCCCGCGCAGGTCGCTCTCCTCCCGGGCGAACAGGCAGTTGCGCAGCTGGCCGTCCGCGGTCAGCCGGACCCGGTCACAGGAGCCGCAGAACGGGCGGGTCACCGAGCCGACGATGCCTACCCGGGCCGGTCCCCCGTTGACCAGGAACGACTCGGCGGGCGCCGAGCCGCGCGCGTCCGGGTCATCGGGCTCGAGCTCGAAGTCCGCGGCCAGCGCGGTGAGGATTTCCCCCGCGGTCACCATGTTGTCCCGCCGCCAGCCATGCTGGGCGTCCAGCGGCATCTGCTCGATGAACCGCAGCCGGTAGCCATGGCCGAGGCAGAACCGCAGCAGCTCAGCCGCCTCGCCGTCGTTGACGCCGCGCATCAGCACGCTGTTCACCTTGACCGGCGAGAGCCCGGCGGCCGCGGCGGCGGCGAGGCCGGCCAGCACGTCGGGCAGCCTGTCCCGGTGCGAGAGCGCGCGGAACGTCTCCGGGCGCAGCGTGTCGAGCGACACGTTGACCCGGTTGAGTCCCGCGCGCCGCAAAGGTCCGGCCAGCCTGGTCAGGCCTATCCCGTTGGTGGTGAGCGAGATCTCCGGGCGGGGCCGGAGCGCCGCCGTGCACTCGACGATCCCGACCAGCCCGCGGCGCAGCAGCGGCTCGCCGCCGGTGAAGCGGATCTCACGGATCCCGAGCCGCTCGACACCGATCCGGGCCAGCCGGATCACCTCCTCGTCGGTGAGCAGGTCCGGCCTGGGCAGCCAGTTCAGGCCCTCGGCGGGCATGCAGTACGTACAGCGCAGGTTGCACCGGTCAGTGAGCGAAACGCGCAGGTCGGTGGCGACCCGGCCGTACGCATCGGCAAGCACTCGGACATCCTCCCGCCTGGAGCCGGACAACTGCGCAACGCGTCCAGCCTACGTGGCCTGCCCCCGGCCGGCGCCTGCTCCCGCGCTGACGCGGCCACCGAGGAGGTATTCGACGGCTCCTGCCCCGACCCGGCGCAGTCATGCGCCCGCGCCGCACCTCCGGTGCCGGTGCGACCCTGCCCGCGGCGCGGTCAGGCGTGGCTGGGACGCGGATCTGGGCCGGGAACGGCTACTACGCAGTACCGGAGCCTGGCGATCACGTGCATGCCCGGAACCGGGTGGTAGGGGCGGGGGTAGAGCCAGAAGGGGACGCCGGCGGCCACCTGCCGCGGCCCGCAGATGTACTCGCTGGTGACGGCGAACACGGCGCGGGGCGAGCCTGCCAGGCAGGCGGGCATCCCCCGCCTGATCGCCTGCACGAGCAGGCCGTGCATGTCGAAGTAGGTGTCGCCGACGCGCAGCACGACCAGCCGCCCGTGCGCGCGGGCGGCCACGGCGGCGACCGCAGGGACCAGGGCGGGCTCGTTGTCGTGCACGTCGGCGCGCAGCCCCGGCGATACCAGCCCGGCCCCCAGGGCCGCCAGCAGCGCGGCCGCCACGGCGACCCTGGTGAGACGCCGGGTGTCCAGCGCCGCGATCAGGCCGGTCGCTGTCACGATGAAGGTCAGCAGCGGAACCGACCAGTAGAAGAACCCGACGTACCGGGAGTTGGTGGTGTCGAGACCGCGCACGCCGTAATAGATCATCCCCGCTGTGACGACCGCGCAGATCCACAGCGCGGCGAGGAGGAACCGGCGCTGGTCATCGCTCGCCGTCGTCGCGACGGCAGGGGACGCGGCGGCCGAAGATGCGGCGGCGGGGGACGCGGCGGCCGGGATGCGGCGGCGAAGATGCGGCGGCGGGGGACGCGGCGTGAGGATGCGGCGGCCGCGGATGCGGCGGCCGAAGACGCGGCGGCGGGGGACGCGGCCCGGGACGTGAACCTGCTCGCCACCGCCAGTGCCGCCGAGGTCGCGCCCCCCATGACCAGCAGGCCCAGCCATAGCGGCCCGGGTGCCCAGTACCAGAGCAGGTAGCGGATCACATCGCCTAGCGGGTGGTGACCGGCCTTGGCCGAGCGGGCGTAGTCCCAGTACTTGCCGAATTCCCCCGGCCAGTGCAGGACCAGGTCAGCCGCGATCGGCAGCGCGAAGACGGCGCTCACCACCAGCGCCGGGACGTAATGCGTCCGCCGGCAGCGAAGGAACCGGCGGACCGCCGCCCACGGCGCGTGCCGGGCCGGCCACAACGCCGCGGCGGCGGTCGCGGCGACGATGAGCGGCACGAAGAACAGGAACTCGGCGTGCCCATGGATCAGCAGCCAGCCGGTGGCCGCCAGCAGCCACAGGTGCGAGGTCCGCCCGGCGGCCACGGACGCGGCGGCCACCAAGAACGCCAGGAAGGCAGGCACATACATATCGGGCATCCAGTTCGCGCCCAAGATGTCCCGGTTGGCGACCGCGGGCACTCCCGTATCCACGGCGGCAGCCAGGCCGACGATGAGCGAGACCGCGGCGGCCGCCGCCCACGCTGACCTGCTCCGCCGGTACACGATCCACGCGACCGTGGCCACCTCGGCACTATTCAGCAGCATGATTGCGATTAGCTGCCCATTCCACGGCGTCGGCGCCAGGTGCGTCACATCATCGAATAGCCACTGCCCGGCTGCCATCACGTACAAATACGCCTGCCCAGGGTGAAAGAATCCTTCCAGCGAGTAATTTCCGTGCAGCAGCCTGAGATGCATCGCCTGCATCACCAAGATCGAGTTAGCCGCCTCGTCGCCCGTTTCGTAGAGCCGGGTCGTGAACAGGAACGTACTGCGCAGCAGCAGCAGCCCGGCTATCACTGCAAATGTGATCAGCCACACCCGGCGGCCCGGGGCGCGGCCCGCGGCCAGCGACCGGGCACGGCGCGCTACCGGCTCCGTCTGCGTCCGGGTGTCCCCGTCTTTGATGATCAAGGAGAATCGGTGGTCCTATCTGATCCCTGCGGCCCGGTACTGCCTGGTCCCGCGGCCTGGTGGCGCGCACACGAACGCAGTTGCATGCTACGTGGACAGCACGGTACATTGCCTTTTCATAACCAAGAAATAGCCTTCGCCTTCTTTTTCTTGCCCGCCTATTATTAACGGTCCGGAAGGCCCGGCACCGCGGCCGCCTGGCCGGTGCACTTCCCCCGGCACCGCGGCCGCCTGGCCGGTCACTCCCGGCGTGGCCGCCTGGCCGGCCTGGCCGGTGCGTTCCGCCCGCCGCCTTCCGGCCGGCTCTCTCCTCGGTCTGCCCGCGGCGGCAGGCCGGGATGGCGTTCAGGTTGAGGGCAGGCGCGCCTCTTCCAGGTCGAGGTCGTGTTCGATGGTGCGCAGCGCGGTGATGCCGATCCGGCCCTGCTGGCGCAGGTCGGCCAGCGCGCGCCGCTGGAACGAGATGAGGTCGAGCCGCATGGCCATGGCGGCCTGCGCGGTACCCGCGACCTCGTCCTCGATGTCCTGGTCGTCGGACATCGTCTCCAGCCAGTGCAGCCGGCCTAGGTACTGCGCGCGCAGGCCGTCCGCCACCTCCTCGGGCAGCTCGGCCGCTGTCGCACGCCTTGCCGAGGTGATCGAGCACCGCACGGGTGAGCTCGATCCGGGCCTGGCGTTTCGGCTTCGGCGACGGACGGGTTCTCGCTGAGGTGCAGCCGCCGCACCAGGGTCGGCAGGGTCATGCCCTGACCCACCAGCGTGATGATGATCACGCGCGAATCCCAGGTAGATGATGTCGTCGCGGCCCGCCAGAGGGCGATCCGGCCGTGGTTCGCTGGGGCACGGCCAGCAGGGCGGCCAGGGTGATGGCGCCGCGCATGCCCGACCAGCCGAGCACCAGCCGCTCGCGCCATCCTCCGCGGCGGGCCGCCGACGGTCGCGGCGCCCGAGCCGGATCGAGCCAGCCGGCGGCCCACATCCAGGCCAGGCGGACCACGATGACGGCCGCCACTACCGCGACTCCGGTCAGCACCAGCCGCCCGACCGGGCCCCTGGCCGTGGTGCTGAAGGTATGGAAGGACAAGCCCACCAGGACGAACAGGGCGGCGTTGACCAGGAAAACCAGGGTTTCCCAGAAGGCGCCCGACTGCAGCCGGCTGCGGGCCGAGAACGCGCCTCCGCTGCCGTGCCAGCCCAGGTACAGCCCGGCGGTGACCGCGGCCAGCACCCCCGACGCGTGGACCGCCTCGGCCGGCAGGTAGGCGGCGTAGGCCAGCAGGATCGAGCCGGCGATCTCCATCGGCGGGTCGTCGATCCGGTTACGCAGCCAGCGGCCGGCGATGCCGACCACCAGGCCGATGGCCGCGCCCGCCGCCGTCGGAGTACACGATCTGCCCGCCGTGTGCAGGAGCAGAGAAGTGCCCGGTGGTGGCGGCGCGTCACCGCGGCGGCGTACAGCACCAGGGCGGTGGCGTCGTTGAACAGCGCCTCTCCCTCCAGGATGGTGAGCAGCTGCCGGGGCAGCCCGACCCGGCGGGCGATGCTGGTGGCCGCGGACGCGTCGGTAGGGCCGACCGCGGTGCCGAGCACGAACGATATCGGCCAGGACAGGTGGCCGACCCAGTGCGCGACGGCAGCCACTCCGAAAGCGGTCGCCGACCACCAGCAGGACGGCGAGCAGCCCGATCGAGCGAGCGTTGCGGAAGAACCCGGTCGGCGAGGACGTGACCGCGGCGTCGTAGACGAGCAGCGGCAGCAGGCCGAGCAGCACCACATCGGGCTCCAGCGAGACGTCGGGGACGAACGGCAGGAACCCGATGATCAGCCCGGCCACCACCAGCACGACCGGCGCCGGGATCCCGGCCCGGCGCAGCACCGCCACGGCGACCAGGGTGACCGCGGCCACCGCGAGGATGATGAGCAGCTGGCCCGAGCTCACGTCAGGACCCCCGCGGCCACCGCGGCGCCGACGCCGACGAGGATGATGCCGCCCAAGTATTCGCCCCGCTCACCGGCCCGGGTGCCGAGCCGGTCGCCAAGCTCCAGGCCGAGCAGGGACAGGGCCACGCTGACGGCACCGATCACGACGACGGACAGTGCCAGGCTGACGTGGTAGGCGCCCAGGGCGAAACCGACCGCGAGGTTGTCGATGCTCAGCGCGAGCCCGGTCACCAGCAGCCGACCCGCCCGCTGGGTGCCTGCCGCCCCCGCCCGCTGGGTGCCTGCCGCCCCCGCCCGCGGCCTGGCGGGCGGACGCCTGCCGCGGCGCAGCCCGTGAATCAGGGTGGCGCCGCCGGTGACGACCAGCAGGCCGGCGCCGACCCAGCGGGCCGCGCCGCCGAGCGCGCCAGCCAGGCCGTGGCCGAGCAGCAGGCCGAGGATCGGCATCCCCGTCTCGAACAGGCCGAACACGGCACCCAGCCGCAGCCGGGTGCCGGCCTGTACACCCGCCGCGCCGATGCCGACCGAGGCGGCGAAGTTCGACAGCCCGAGCGAGAAGGCGACCAGGAGCAACTCGAGCACGCAGCAACGGTAACGCCCCCAGGCGGCCGGCAGCTGCGCGAACGCCCTCCGGAGACCGCGCAGCAGCGTGCGAGCGGCGGAGGCGGACGGGAATCGAACCCGCCGACGACGCGGCGCGCCGTCCCATGGTTTTGAAGACCAGGAGGGCCACCAGGCACCCGGACGCCTCCGGGCGCCGACTCTAGGGAGCCTGTGCCGAGGCAGAGCCGTCGAGGCAGGCCTGTCCGCATTCAGTGCCCGCAGCTTCCGCCGGTCGTCGGGCAGCCGCTGGGTCACCGAGGCGCGGTCCAGGTACTCCAGCAGCGGGATCGCCACCCGCCGCGTGGTGTCCAGAGCCTGCCGGGCCTGGGCCGTGGTGAACGGCTGCGGCAGCCCGGCCAGGACCCGGGCCGCGCGGGCGTCGGCCCCCGGGGCGAGCACGATCTCCGGGGTGATCCGCAGCAGCAGCCCGCCCGCTCCGCGGCGGCTAGCGCCCTGCGGTCCAGGCCGAGCTCGCGCAGCCGGCCCGCTTCCGGCGCGCGGAACGGGCTGGCGTCCAGCTCGGCCCGCAGCGCCTGCACCGCATCCGCGACCCACTCGGGCAGGGCCTGCGGGCCCCGGCCGGGTTCCGCGGCCGCCTCTGATGGATGAGCCGAACGGCGCTGCTCTTGGGCCGGCGAGCCCAGAGCCGGGCTGGCAGCGGCCCGGACGTACCCGTCGCGGACGATCAGCGGGTAGCCGGGTTCCGCCCGGCCGGGTGCCGCGCCATCGGAGGTTGCGCCATCGGATGTCGCGGTGCCGGGCGTGGCGCCGCCGGGGGGCTCGGCCGCCAGCGCCGCGATCAGCTGCCGGTCCGGCAGGCCGAGGGCCGCGCGGGCGGCCTCCACCGGCAGGCCGACGGCCAGCGGGTCCCGGGCTGCGTGCTCGGCGACCGCGCGGACGAGCCGTTTCCGCAGGCCCGACCAGTAATCGGGGTCCGCGAGCCACCCTGCCGCAGTCACCGGTGGCTGACGCTCCGGCGGCCATCCGGCTGGCGGCACCGGAGCCGCGCCTGGCCGGGCCTGGCCGGGTGACGGAGCCTGGCCGGGTGACAGGGCCTGGCCGGGTGACGGAGCCTGGCCAGGCCTGGCCGGTCGGAGCGCTGACTGCCCGGTCGCCCGCGGCCCGCCGGGACCGGCAGGCCCATCGCCCTCAGTTCAGCCGGGCGGGCCAGGCCGCGACGGCGCAGTAGATCCGCCACGGCGGGCGGGTCCGTCCAGCCGGCCAGCTCAGCGCGGACCGCAGCGGCGGCTCCCCGGCGCGGTGCGCCCGGCAGGCTGACGTCGAGCACGGTCGCTCCGACGATGGCCGGCCACGGCCCAGCGCCTGGCTCCGCGCCGGGCGCGACCGGCGCGCCGTGCGCGGCCCGCGCCGCGCCGGGGTCGCGCAGCAGCAGCCGGTCGGCCACGTGCAGCGGGAGCGGCTCGCGCAGGGTCAGCCGGGCGAACGGGCCGCCGAGCGGGCGCACCCGGGCCGTCGTCCTGGCCGAGCCGATGTGCACCGTGACCTGCCGCGGCAGCCGCGGTTCCGGGCCGTCGTCCCGGCTCCCGCGCGGGCCGGCCAGCTTGACGTCGATCGTGGCAGTGAGCGTCCAGCCGCCCGGCTCCACCAGCGCCATCCCCCGGGCGAGCTGGCCTGGGGCCACGCCGCGAAGGTTGACCGCGACCCGGGCGACGCCGCGGGCCTGCCCGACCTTCTCGTTCAGCGACTCGATGTCCCGTATCCTGACCGGCCGCCCGGCCGGGGTGAGCAGCAGCTCGTCCCCGGTACGCACGGTCCCGGCCGGCAGCGTACCGGTCACGATCGTGCCGCTGCCGGTCAGGCTGAACACCCGGTCCGCCCACAGCCGGACCGGTGCACCGGCGTCGGCGCGCGGGCAGGCCCGCGGCGAGCTCGTGCGAGGGCCGCCCGCAGCTGGGGCAGCCCCTGGCCGGTCACCGAGCTGACCGCGACCGCGGGCACTCGCCCCAGGCTGGTCCTTGCGATCTGCCCGCTGGCCTGGCCGAGGGCCGGCCCGGGATCGGCGAGGTCGGCTCGCGACACGGCGAGCAGCCCGCGGCCGATGCCCAGCGCGTCGACCGCGGCCAGATGCTCGGCCGACTGCGGCATCCAGCCGCCGTCGGCGGCCACCACGAACAGCACCGCGGGCACGGGACCGACGCCGGCCAGCATGTTCGGCACGAACCGCTCATGTCCCGGCACGTCCACGAAGGCGAGCCGCTCGCCGCCCGGGAGGGCCAGCCAGGCGAAGCCCAGGTCGATGGTCATGCCGCGGCGGCGCTCTTCCGCCCAGCGGTCAGGCTCCATGCCGGTCAGCGCCCGCACCAGCGCGGACTTGCCGTGGTCGACGTGGCCCGCGGTGGCGATGACTTGCACGACCGCTATCTCGCGGCCGCGGCGATGACCGCCTCGCAAACCAGGTCGTCGTCCTCGGCGGGAACGGCGCGCAGGTCCAGCAGCAGCCGGCCGGACGCGACCCGGCCGACCACGGCGAGGGTGTCTCCGCGGCGCACCGCCTCGCCCGCGCGCAGCACCGTGGCCAGATGTTCGGGCAGGCTCACCGCGGCGCTCGGCAGCGACACGCCCGGCGCCCCGCCCCCGCCCACCGCCGCCTGACAGGACTCGGCCTGGGCGTCGATGCCGCGGGCGGCCAGCCGCGATGCCAGCCGCTCCGCTCGCTGCCTGACGGCGGCCACGTCGGCGGTCAGCGCGCGCTCCGTCGGAGGCCGCGGCCCGGCCAGCGTCGCCTCCAGGGCGGCCAGGGTGAGCTTGTCCACCCGCAGCGCCCGGGCCAGCGGATGCCGGGCCAGCCTGCGCACCAGGTCACCCCGGCCGAGCAGCAGGCCGGCCTGCGGGCCGCCGAGTAGCTTGTCGCCGCTGGCGGTGACCAGGGCCGCGCCCGCCCGCAGCGCGGAATCGGCGTCGGGCTCGTCCGGCAGCACCGTGCTCGGGGCGAGCAGCCCGGACCCGATGTCCGCGACGACCGGCAGGCCGAGCCCGGTCAGGTCGGCGATGGACGCCTGCGCGGTGAAACCCTCGATGCGATAGTTGGACGTGTGCACCTTGAGCAGGAACGCGGTCTGCGGGCCGATGGCCGCCTGGTAGTCCGCCACGCTTGTCCGGTTGGTGGTGCCGACCTCGCGGAGCCGCGCGCCGGTGGACTCCAGCAGGTCCGGCAGCCGGAACCCGTCCCCGATCTCGATCAGCTCACCCCGGCTGACCACGATCTGCCGGCCCGAGGCGAGCGCGGTCGCGGCCAGCACCAGCGCCGCCGCGTTGTTGTTCACCACCGCGACGGACTCCGCCGCGGGCACCGCAGCCGCCAGCACGGCCAGGGTTCCGCGGCCGCGGCGGCCGCGCTCCCCCGTCAGAAGGTCGAACTCCACGTCGGTGCAGCCCGCCGCCGCCTGCAGCGCGTCACGGGCGGCCGGGGACAGCGGCGCGCGGCCGAGGTTGGTATGCAGCAGCACCCCGGTCGCGTTGATCACCGGGGTCAGCGTGGCGGCCGGGCCGGCAGGGCCGCCACCGCCGTGTCGGCCACCGCGTCCGGCGGGATCCGCCCGGCCCTGGCCGCCTCCTGGGCCCGGGACACCGCCTGCTTGACCAGGTCCCGGCCGAGCCGCTGCTCGGCCGCGGTCAGCCGCGGGTCGGCGAGCAGCACATCGGTCCGCGGCACCAGGCGCCTGGCCTGATCGCTCCCGGCTCGTTCCCGGTCGTCAGCCCGCCGGGCCGTGTCCGGCCCGGCGCCCGGCGGCCCCTCGCGGGCCGCCGCGTTCGGCGTCATCCCAGGTCCCCACGACCGTGACCCTACTCGCTGCCGCACCGGGGACCAGCGGCGGCGGTGCCTCGCCCGGCGGTCCCGGATAAAGATCTGATTCGCGGGTAGAGGCGGGACGATGTCGATTTCCTCACCGCATGGGAAGTGATCACTATGGCGGGGATGCTGCGAGTTCCGCGGAGCCGTGGCGCTCTCAGCGGCGTGCTGCTCGTTCTGCTCGGAGCGTGGGGCGCCGTGATTCCCTTCATCGGCCCGTACTTCCATTACGCATATACCCCGGACAGTGCCTGGAGCTATACCACCGGCCGACTCTGGCTGGAGATCTTGCCGGGAGCGGCCACCCTCCTGGGCGGGCTTATCGTGCTGGCCGCGGCGTCCCGGCCGGCCGCCCTGTTCGGTGCCTGGCTGGCGGCGATGAGCGGCGTCTGGTACGTGGTCGGCATGCCGCTCAGCACGGTGTGGACGGCCGGTGCCGTGCCGGCGGCGGGCAGCCCGGTGGGCGGCACGCTCACCCGCGCCGTCGAGCAGGTCGGCTTCTTCGACGGCCTGGGGGCGGCCATCATCTTCTTCGCCGCGCTGGCCCTCGGCCGGTTCACCGTGCTGGGTCACCGGGAAGCCGTGGCCGCGCAGGAGGCGGCGATGGCCGACCAGGCCACCGCGGACCAGGCGATGGCGGACCGGGCCGCGGCGGATCGCACCGCGGCCGGCCGGACCGAGCCGGCGGCGGGCGACCGTGCTGCGGCGGACCGTACGGCGGCTGACCGACCGGTGGCCGCCCAGGCCCCGACAGACCAGGTGACAGGCGACCGGGCTGCGACCGACCGGGCTGCGGCGGACCGTACGGCGGCTGACCGACCGGTGGCCGCCCAGGCCCCGACAGACCAGGTGACAGGCGACCGGGCCGCGACCGACCGTACGGCGACCGACCGTACGGCGGCCGACCGGGCCGCGTTCCTGCGCATGGCGGCCAACCGGGCCGGGGCCGAGCAGGCCACGACCGGGCAGGCCGCGACGCCACCGGCCGGGACCGCGGGCACGCCCGCCAGTGATCCGGCCCCCGGTCCGCGCACTGCTCCGTAAGGAGACGTCGTCTCGGCTCTGTCGGGACACGTTGCCCGGCTCCGCAGGGAACGTCGTCCCGGCCTTTTCCATGGTGGCGGTAAGCTCGGCCTGCGGTCCGGGTAATGCCGTGTGAGGCACGACGGCCCGGCCATACCCTGAATACTCATGATTCAGTCACCGCCGTCGCGCCAGCGTCCGGTCGGCGCGGAGATCTGCCGTGACGGGCCGGACGAGGTAAGACGATGGATCAAGCGGGCCGCCCGGGGAGCAACGACGGTTCGCCGGCCCGGCGCAGCGGGCCGGCTGCTCCCGCGGGGTCGCCTACGGCCACCGCCGGCGAGCGGGCCGCCGGGCCCGGCAGATCCGGCGGCGAGCGGGCCGCCGGGCGGAGCCTGCTGGCCCGGCCGGGTGCCCGGCTGGACGCGGAACGCCGTCATCCGCCACCTGGTGGTCCTGCTCGGCTACCTCGGCGCGGGGATCCTGTTCACCTGGCCGCGGCTGACCTACCTGCCCGACCACAAGCTGCCGGCCACCCGGGACGCCGGCGCGTACGTGTGGGGTTTCTGGTGGTTCGCCCGGCAGGTGGCGCACCTGTCCAACCCGTGGTTCACCAAGTATCTCGCCGCTCCGGTGGGCTCGCAGCTCGGCTTCCACGCCCTGATGCCGCTGCCCAGCCTGCTGCTGACGCCCGTCACTCTGGCCTACGGCCCGTCCGCCTCCTACAACCTGCTGTCCGTGCTGATGCCGGGGCTGGCGTGCTATGCGATGTACCGGTGCGCGCGGCTCTGGGTGCGCTCGCAGACGGCAGCGATCGCCGCGGGCGCCTTCTTCGGCCTGTCCTCCATGATCGCCTACCAGAGCTGGTACCTGGTCAATCTGCCGGCCGGCGAGCTGTTCATCCCGCTGGCGCTCGAGGCCGCGGTGCTGCTGCGCCGCAGGCCCGGCTGGCTCCGGGCGGTCGCCCTGGGTGTGATCGTGGGGGCCAGCCTGCTGACCGACCAGGAGTCGGCCATCCTGGTGGCGATCGTGGCGGTGCTGGCGCTGCTGCCCTGGGTTCTGTTCGGATCAAGGGCCGCCGCGGCGGAGCCGGCGGCGGGCTCGGGTGCCGCGGCCGAGGTCAGCGCGCCGGAGCGGGCCGCCGCGGCCGGGCCGGCCGTGGCGGATGCTGGCCAGGCTGCGCCCGGTGCTGCTGGCCGTCGCGGTCGCCCTCGTGGTGGCCAGTCCGCAGATCATCGCCATGGCTCAGCAGGTGGCGGCGCACGGTGCCTCGGTCCCGGAGACTTCGCTGGCCAACTCGTACAACTCCTACGGGGTGGGACTGCTGGGGCTGTCCGCCCCCTCGCCCAATCTCGCCAGGTTCGGCCTGACCAGGCTGGCGTCCGAGTATTACTACCACGGCATCGTCTACCATCACGTCGGACCGCACCACCTGGTCACCAGCAACGAGGCCACCCCGATGTTCGGCCTGGTGCTGACCATCCTGGGCGTGTGCGGCCTCGCCCTGTCCTGGCGACGGCGCAACGCGTGGCTGCTGGCCCTGATGTGGCTGGCGTCCGCGGCGCTGGCCCTGGGACCGGTCCTGTGGATCGGCGTCAGCCACGAGTACGTGCCCTTCGCCGAGATTTTCCACGGCGTGCGGCTGTCCGCGATCATGCCGTACACCCTGTTCGTTCAGATTCCCGGCATGTCCAGCTTCCGGGAGGCCGACCGGCTGGCGATACTCGGGCTGCTGGCCGCGGCGCTGCTCGCCGGAAGCACCGTGGACTGGCTGCGATATCACGTCAAGCCGGCGGCGGCCGCCGCGGCCGCGGTAGCCGTGGTACTGGCGCTCAGCGTGCCCGAGCTCGGCTGGTCGGGCAATCCGCCCGTCCAGGTGATGCCCGGCCTCCCTGCACAAGGGGACGATGCCCACCACGATGCCGGAGCTCGACGGGCCCATCGCCGCCGACCACTCCAAGTCGATCGTGGTGGACTTCCCGTTCGGCCTGCGCGGCGGGATCCCGGACTACGGCCAGCAGTTCGCGCCCGAGTCACAGGTGCTGGCCACCGAGGACGGGCACCCGCTTGCCGACGGCTACATCGCCCGCGTGCCCGCGCCGACCATCACCGGGCTGGAAAAGCACCCGTTCTACGTCGGGCTGATCCACATCTGGCACCAGGTGGACAACCCGCTGCCCTTGGTGCACGGCGCGTACCGGGACGCGAAGCGGATGCACGTCGGCTGGGTCGTCGTCTGGCCCTCGCGCCTGCCGCGTGCGATCAACGGCTACCTCACGCACACCGGGTTCAGGTTCGATTACCAGGTCGGCCCGGTCTGCGTGTACCGGATCAAGGGCTTGCACCGCCCGCCCGGCCGCCCTCGGCGGCCGGGCGGATCAGCGTGTGTACAGCTCGCTGATCGTGTCGGCGTAGCGGACGTGGATCACCCGGCGCTTCAGCTTCAGCGTGGGCGTGATCTCCCCGGTCTCCGGGGTCCACTCCTCGGGCAGCAGCCGCCACCGCTTGACCTGCTGGACCCGGGCGAGCCTCGCGTTCGCCGCGGCCACGGCCGCCGAGACCTCGGCGATCACGTCGGGATGCCCGGCCAGGGTCGCTACCTCGGCGGCCTCGATGCCGCGGGCCCGAGCCCAGGGGGCCGCCGCCTCGCCGTCCAGCGTGAGCAGCGCGACCAGGTACGGCCGCCGGTCGCCGTAGGCGACCGCCTGGCCGATCAGCGGATGCTCCACGAGCAGGTTCTCGATCGACGCGGGCGAGACGTTCTCACCGCCCGCGGTGATGATGAGCTCCTTCTTGCGGTCCAGCACCGACAGGAACCCGTCGGAATCGATCGAGCCGACGTCACCGGTGTGCAGCCAGCCGTCGGCGTCGATCAGCTCGCTGGTGGCCGCGGGCAGGTTGAGGTAGCCGGGGGTGTTCAGCGGGCCCCGGGTCAGGATCTCCCCGTCCGGCGCAATCATGATCTCGGTGCCTGCCACCGCCCGGCCGACCGTGCCCAGCTTGAATTCGGTCTCGGTGTTGGCCGTGAAGGCCCCGGTCGTCTCGGTCATGCCGTACACGTCGAGGATCTTCACGCCGAGGCCCGCGAAGAACCTGGCCACCTCCTGCGGCAGCGGGGCGGCCGCGCTGGACGCAGTGATCATCTCGCCCAGCCCGAGCAGCGAGCGGATGGGCTGCAAGACGCTCTCGTCGGCCCGCCGGAATTGCTCGGCGAGCTCGTCCGGGGTGGTGTAGCCGTACTGGCAGCTCTCCACGTACTTGCGGCCGGTCTCCATCGCCTGCTCGGCGGCCGCCCGCTGGTCCGGGTCGCCCTGGGCCGCGAGCAGGGCCATGATCCCGGCCTGGATCTTCTCCCAGACCCGCGGAACGCCGAAGAAGGCGGTGGGCCGCACCTGGCCGAGCGTCCCCACCAGGCCGGCGGCCGCGTCGTGACAGAAATGCACGTGGCCGGTCGCGGTCATGGGCAGGTAGATGCTGAACATGCGCTCCGCGATGTGCGCCAGCGGCAGGTAGGAGACCCAGCGGACGTTCGGGTGAATCGTCCCGGAGGACATGGCCACCGCCAGCTCGTACAGCACGCTGCGGTGGGTGATGATGACGCCCTTGGGGCTGGCCGTGGTCCCCGAGGTGTACAGCAGGGTCACCGGGTCGTCCGGGGTGATGGCGTCTACCCGCTCGGTCACCACCGACGGCGCCGCGGCGAGCCTGTCCCGGCCGAGGGCCGCGAAGTCGGCCCAGGTGAGGTACTGCTCGCTCGCCGGGCAGGCTTCCGGGTCCCGGACGATGATCTTCATGAGGCCGGGGAGCCGGTCCAGCGCCGGCTCGAGCTTGGCCAGCTCGGTCATCCCGTCGATGACCGCGATGCGGGCGTCGCAGTCGGTAGCCAGGAACGCGACCTGGTCGGCGGCCAGCGTGGCGTAGAACGTCACCGGTACGGCGCCGGCGTGCACGGCCCCCAGGTCCGCGAGCACATGCTCCACCCGGTTGGGCATCAGCAGCGCCACCCGCTCGCCGGGGGCCAGGCCGAGTTCGGCGAAGCCCGCCGCGAGCTCCAGTGCCCGCTGCCGGGTCTGCGCCCAGGTCAGCGTCTGCCATTCGGTATCGGGACGGCCACGGTCGGAGTAGGCCGGCATCTCCCCCGACTGGCCGGCCACGTCGCTCAGCTGATCGCAGAGCGTCCGGCCGGCGATGCCCCGCTCCAGCTCTGCCCGCTCCCGCAGAATCTCTGACGTCACCGCGTACCTCCCCGGTCGGCCGGCGGTGCTGCCATTGTCCGCCGCTGCGTGCCGATAACGTACTTCGGCTCACGCCCGGATGCGAACCCGCCCGCAGCACAGCGGACCTGGCGGCCAGCGCGCTCCGCCCCGCGGGCCGGCCACGCGGCGCCCTGGTGCCGCGCGGCGTAGCCTTCGGTACAGCGGGGCTGCGAGGGGAACGGTCATGAAGGGCAGGACGGCAAGGCGGCGGGTCCTGCGTGTCGTCGTGCCCGCGCCTGGCGGTCCGGTCAGCTCCGGTGCCCCGGGCGACCCGGCCGGGACCGGCGACGGGAAAGCCGTGCTCTCGCACCGGCCCGACCTGCTGGCCGCGGAAGAGCCGCTGGAGATCCGGGTGAATGACCGGCCGCTGGCCGTCACCATGCGCACGCCGGGCGACGACGTCAACCTGACCGCCGGCTTCATGGCCACCGAGGGGCTCGTGCGGTCGGCATCCGACATCGCGTCGATCCGGATCTGCCGGGACGGCCATGACCACCAGTCCGGGACCGGCCGGAACGGCACGGGACGCCGCGGCCCCACGACCGGCCGCGAGGACGGCGACCACGGCAACGTCGCGGAGGTGATCCTGGCCGCGGGGATCAGGATCGATGACAGCAGGCTGCGCCGCAACTTCCTCACCACGAGCGCGTGCGGGGTATGCGGGAAGGAAAGCATCGAGGCGATCAGGGTCCGGGCGCGCTACGATGTGGCCGCCGACCAGGGGCGCGTCGCGCCGGAAGTGCTCGCCCGGCTGCCCGGCAGGCTGCGCGACGCCCAGCGGGTATTCGACAGCACCGGCGGCCTGCATGCCGCCGGGGTGTTCGCCGCCGACGGAACGCTGCTCGCGCTGCGCGAGGACGTGGGACGGCACAACGCGGTGGACAAGGTGGTCGGCTGGGCGCTGCGCGAGGACAGGCTGCCGCTGGCCGGCTGCACCCTGCTGGTCAGCGGGCGGGCCTCCTTCGAGCTGGTGCAGAAGGCGCTGATCGCCGGCCTGCCCGTGCTCGCCGCGGTGTCGGCTCCCTCGTCGCTGGCCGCCGAGCTGGCCGACGAGGCCGGGATGACCCTGATCGGCTTCCTGCGCGGCAGCTCGATGAACGTGTACACGGGCCCGGGCCGGATATCCGGGGCGTGATCCGGCCGGGCCCGGCGCGCAGCGCCCACGGCGGCCAGGCGGCCGCGGTTACTGCGGCCGCAGGGTGCCGGTGTAGCGGATGCCGGTGGCCCGGATCTGGCCGGCGTCGATCGCGGCCTGTTCCTCGGCCTCGGTGATGCCGGCCCGGTCGGAGAACAGGTACGGGCCGTAGTCGCAGGTCAGCCGGGTGAACCGGACGTCCAGCGCGCGCAGCACGTCCTCGCCGGTGTGCAGCCCCTCGGCCGCCCGCCAGGCCGCGAGATAATCCGGCCACGGCTCGCCGGACTCCAGCCAGGCCTCCCGCCCGCCCGCCAGCCAGCCGTGCTCATCGTTGGCACTGGTCCCGGGCAGCCGGGCGAAGCCCCAGCGCGCGGTGGCCTCGTCGAACCGCTCGCTCGCCCACTCGAGCACCACGACGGCGCCGCCCGGCCGCAGCGCCGCGGCCACGCGGTCCAGCGCGAGATTCAGGTCGGCCACGTGATGCAGGGAGGCGGATGCCACGACGGCATCCGCCGGACGCGGCGGCTGGTAGCTTTCGAACTCGCACTGCCGGTACGCGGGACCGTCGGGCGCGTGCGGATCGATGCCGGTCGCCGAGTAGCCCGCACCGAGCAGGGCGGGGACGAAGCCGCCGGGTGGCCCGCAGCCGACCTCCAGCACCTCCGCCGGAGCGGCGGGCAGAGCCGCCCGGACAAAGGACCACCCCGAACTCAGCCACTCGTCGCCTCGCGCCACCCCGGAATCGTACGCGGTCCCGCCCTGGTGCCGCAGTCCGCAAGCCGGGGCGGCTGCGGTCAAGCCGTAGTTCTCCTGGGAGCGAACCGACATGAGCTCGACCAGGTAAGGCGGTTTCAGCTCATGACTACGTAGGCATGCATATTCCGTGGATCAAGGACGCCACCAGCTGGGCAAACGCATCGGCCTGCCGGCCTGGGGGATTTCGGGTTAAGTGCCGACGGTGGCGTCGGCCAGTCCCCGGCGCCGCCGGATCGCCCGGTCGGCGGAGCCGAACAGCGCGTCCACGCCGATGCCGATGACGAAGATCACGATCATGATCGACATCGCCCCCGCCATGTCCAGCTGGGACTGGTCGTTGGACAGCAGCACGCCGATCGACGGCGTGTTCGCGATGATGACCAGGAGTTCCCCGGCCATCAGGCTGCGCCAGGCGAAGGCCCAGCCCTGCTTGAGCCCGGCCACGAACGTCGGCAGCGAGGCGGGCAGGATCAGGTGCCGGTACAGCGACAGGCCGCGCAGGCCCATGGTCTTGCCCGCGCGCAGCAGCAGCGGCGGGGTGTAGTCCACCCCGGCGATCAGCCCGTTGGCGATGGACGGGGCCGCGCCCAGCACGATGACGAACAGGATGGCCTCGTTGGTGGCCCCGAAGAAGATGATCGCGAACGGGAACCAGGCGATCGACGGCATGGTCTGCAACCCGGTGATCATGGATCCGACCGCGGCGCGCAGCGGCCTGATCCTGGACACCAGCGAGCCGACGACCGAGCCGATGATCAGGGCCAGCCCGAAGCCGACGACCGCCCGGCGCAGGGTATTGCCGATCGCCTGCCAGAGCAGGGCGTGGTGCATCTGGTCCCAGAGGTCGGCCAGCACCGTCGCCGGCCCCGGGAAGATGTCGTGCGACTTGTAGTTGCTGAGGTACACCAGCTCCCAGATAGCCAGCACGATCGCGATAGCCAGCAGCTTGGGCCAGATCGCGTTCAGGGCCTTGCCCTTCGTTCCCCGCCGCAGGAAGTCGCGGCCCGGTTGCGGGGCCAGCTCCAGGTTGTCCAGCCCGGCCAGCGAGCTCTCGGTGATGTCGGTGTCAGCGGCCATGGGACGCCATCTCCTGGCGCAGCAGGTCGGTCAGGTGCCCGCCCACCTCGGCGATCTCGGGCGAGTCGATGCGCCGCGGGTGCTGGACCTTCACCGGGATCTCCTCGATCACCCGGCCCGGCCGGCTGCTCAGTACGACCACCCGGTCGCCGAGCCGGGCCGCTTCCCTGACGTTGTGGGTGACGAACAGCACGGTCAGCTCCCGCTCGGCGCAGATGCGCTCGAGCTCGTCGTGCAGCAGGTCGCGGGTCATCGCGTCGAGCGCGCCGAACGGCTCGTCCATCAGCAGCACGTCGGCGTCCTGGGCGAGCGCGCGCGCCATCGCGACCCGCTGGCGCATGCCTCCGGACAGTTCGTGCGGTCGCTTGCCGGCGAAATCGCCCAGGTGAACGGCCTTGAGCAGTTCCGTGGACCGACTGCGCCGCTCCTGCTTGGGCACGCCGCGCGCGCGCAGCGCCAGTTCGACGTTCCTCGCCGCCGTCAGCCAGGGGAAGAGGGCCGGCTCCTGGAACATGAGGGTGACCCGCTTGCCGCCGGTGGAGACCTGGCCCGAGGTGGGCGCGTCAAGCCCGGCGGTCAGCGAGAGCATCGTGCTCTTGCCGCAGCCGGAGGCGCCGATCAGGCAGACGAACTCGCCCGGGGCCACGGTGAGCGACACCTTGTCGAGGGCCAGCACGGACGACCGGCCCTTGCCGTAGGCCTTGGAGACCTCGGAGAGCCGGACGGCCGCGGTCCCGGCCTCCCGCACGGATGCGGGAGACCGAAAACCGTCGAGCGCGGCCGGCGACCCGGGAGACTCCGGGGGTGCGATGCCTCGCTGCGTGATGCTCATGACTTGACCGGTGCCTCCCCCGCCGCCTTGAGCTGCGCGTTCAGCGGGCCGAGATCGTAGATTCCGTTCAGGTTGACCGGCTGGAGCAGGCCCACCGATTCCGCCTCCTTCGCGTCCGTCGCGAGCGATGCCGCGTCGGGATCGTTGGTGAAGGTGATCTCCTTGAACGCCGCGGGCAGGATGCTGGACTTGATGCCCTTGCCTTCCAGCTTGGTGAGCTCGGTGTTGGCGGCCGCCTGGGCGGCAGCGGGGTTCTTCGCGATGTAGTTGTTCGCCTGGACCTGCCCCTTGACCAGCCCGCTGATGACGCTCGGGTGCGCGGCGATGAAGCTCTGCGCCGCGACGAGCATGGTGGTGACGCCCGGCTCGGTGAACAGCTGGGTCCCGCCCGCCTGGATCATCTCGATGTTGTACGGGGACGGCTCGGAGGCGCCCTGGACCTGGCCGGACTTGAACTGGAGCACCGCGTCCGAGTTGGGGGTGACCGGCTTGATGGCGACGTCACCGCCGCCCGCTGCCGTGGTGGTCAGCCCGTTCTGCTTGAGCCAGTACCGCAGGGCCACGTCCTGGGTGTTGCCGAGCGACGGCGTGGCCATGCTCTTGCCCTTGAGCTGGCTGGGGCTGGTGATGCCCTTCTTGACCACGACCGACGCCCCGCCGGTGGCCGCGCCAGAGATGATCTTGATTGCCTTGCCGCTCGACTTCTGCCAGGTGTTGATCGCCGGGTTGGGGCCCACGTAGGCCGCGTCGAGCTGGTTGGCCAGCAGTGCGGTGGCCTCCTCGGTGCCGCTGCTGTAGATCGACGTCTTCAGGGTGACGTTCTTGCCCAGCGCCTTCTGCAGGATGCCCTTCTCCACCCCGACCAGGGCCGGGGCGTGCGTGATGTTGGCCAGGAAGCCAAGCCGCAGCGTGACCGCGTCTCCGCCGGAACCAGACGAACCTGATGAGGAGCTGCAGCCGGCCGCGACGGCGGCGATGGTGGTGGTGACGGCTGCAGCAGCAAGGACTCTTCGCATATATCCGCTCTTTGTGATCGGGACAATCGGAATTGTAGAGAATCCTACACGCCGGAGTCCTGCCGTCAAACCCCTTGGCCGGCCGCTTGCCGGCCGGCGTCTGCGCCCGCCTGCCAGGCCCGGTGCCGGCCCGGTACCGCAGGCGGCGCGCAGCCCTGGCGCACGATCCGCCGCGGTCTCCGGCGCCGGGCGGAATCCCGCGGCCGGAAAGAGGCACTGCTCGTCCCGGGGGGCACGTTTATTCGATTAGCTCAGGACTGACCCGCCGATTCATGCCGGACCGCCGGAGCTGTCGTCATTGATCGCGCGCGGCGCGGCACGCCCGGCTCGCGAGCCGTCCCCGTCCGGCTCGCAGGCGGTCATCCCGCGGCCGCCCCTAGTCGCCGCCCGGCGTGTCGGTCTCCAGCCCGACCACCGAGCGGAACCTGGACAGGCACTGCTGCAGCCGGGCCAGCTCGGCCGTGCTGGCCGAGCCCACCTCATAGCGCACGTCGTAGAGCTCGTCCGACAGCTTGTGGTCGGTCGGCAGCGGCTCGACCGCGGCCTGGGGAATGTGCGAGCAGGCGGCCCGCACCTTCAGCCGCGCCGCGTTGGGCGTGTTCGGCTGGAAGATCACGACCTCTTCCTGCTGGCCGAGGGCCTTGTCGAACTGGCTGCAGCCGGAGGCGGCCGCTGCGATGAGGGCGGCCAGCGTCACCGCGATCGCCGCGCGCCCCCGGGGGCGCCCCCGGCGCGGTCGCGGCGGGTGTTTCGCTGCCACGGCAGCCAGCATACGCAGGGCCCGGTAAAGCAGAGCCGCCCCGGTACCGGCGGGAATGCCACGGGCAGCCTGCGGCCGGCAGCTCGTGACCGGACGCACCGGGGATTGCGCCGGAATCCGGCTTGGCGATGTCACACTGGGGGGCAGTCATGCGATCTGCCCACATCCTGGTCGTGAACGGCCGGAAAGTCCGCCAGCCGGTGTTCGTGCTCGGAGCCCCGCACTCCGGGACGGACCTGGTCGCGTCCGCGCTCAAGCGGTCCGACGGCTTCCACATCACGATGGGACAGCCGAGCGCGCTGCGCGTCGTCTGCGCGTTCGCGCGCCGCCCGTCCATCTCTCGGGGCCGGGCCGAGGCGGCCGCCTCCGTGCTCCGCGACGCCTTCGCCCAGGCCTGGCAGGTGACCGCGCGCGCCTGCACGTCCTGCACTCCCGGCGTGCCGGCAGGCCGGCGGGGTGCAGTCCGCCGGCCCGTGCGTGGCCGAGCGCACCATCGCGAGGTACGGCGACGCGACTCCCGACCTGCTCTACTGCACCCGGGTGCTCGTCGCCGCTTTCCCCGATGCGCGGTTCGTGCAGGTGATCAGGGACGGCAGGGACGTGGTGGCCGGCATGCTGGGTGACTCGGGCACGCTGGCCTGGTTTCGCCCGGGCTTCGCTAACCTGGACAGTGAGTTCCCGAATCCCTTCCTCGGGGTCGAGGACGAGACCGACCGCGCTGGATGGCATGAACTGTCCCTCGCGGGCAAGTGCGCGATGAGATGGAGGTCGGCCGTGCGGATATCCGCCCGGCTGCGCCACAGCCTCTCCGCCGAGCAGCTGACCACGATCCGGTACGAGGAACTTGTGACCAAGCCAGATGCCGCGGCCGATACGGTGTCGGAATTCGTCGGGGCCACGGTGTGGCCCGCGGCGCTGCGCGATCCCGCTTCCCCGCCTGTTCCCGACCCGGGCGCGTGGCGCCGCATGCTGAGCTCCGAGCAGGCCATCGAGGTGGAGAAGGTCGCGGGCGACGAGCTGCGCCGGGCCGGATACGGCGACTGACCGATGAAGCTGCCACGCCGACGCCGGGAGAACACCGAATCCGCCGACCGCCGCCCGGATACCGGGGCATCACCCGAGGCCGGCGGGCCGGAATCGGCTAGGCCGGCCTCGCCGGCCGAGACCGCCCGCGGCTCGCGCGGCGGCCTGCGCAACCGGGTGCGGCGGTTCCTGCAGCAGCCGGGGACCGTCGACCTCGCGCCGTACCAGAAGCTGCTGCCGCAGATCGCCGAGTCCGAGGACCGGCTGCGCGAGCTGACCGGCCAGGACCTGACCCAGGCGGCCGGCGACGCCGCGGAGGACGGCCAGCTGTGCGCGGTCGGACGCGAGGCGGCCCGCCGGGCGCTGGGCGAACGGCCCTTCGACGTACAGCTGATCGGCACCCTGGCCATGCTGTCCGGCCAGATCGCGGAGATGGCCACCGGTGAGGGCAAGACGCTGGCCGGCGCGATCGCCGCGGCCGGCTACGCGCTGTCCGGGCGGTCCGTGCACGTCGTGGCGGTCAACGACTACCTGGCCCGCCGCGACGCCGAGTGGATGCGTCCGGTCTATGACCTGATGGGCGTGACCGTCGGCTGGATCGGCCAGTCATCGACTCCCGGGGAGCGCCGCCAGGCCTACGCGGCCGAGGTGACCTACGCGCCGGTCAGCGAGATCGGCTTCGACGTGCTCCGCGACCGGCTCGCCGTGCGGGTGGAGGACATGGTCACCACTCCCCCGGACGTGGCGCTGGTCGACGAGGCGGATTCGGTGCTCATCGACGAGGCGCGGGTGCCGCTCGTGCTGGCCGGCTCGGCCGAGGAGGGGAGCGCGGACCGCGCCATGGCCGAGATCGCCCGCGGCCTGGACCCCGAGACCGACTACGAGATCGACGAGGACGCCCGCAACGTGCAGCTCACCGAGGCCGGCGCGAAGGCGGCCGAGAAGGCGCTGGGCGACATTGACCTGTACACCGAGGAGCACCTCGGCACGCTCACCCGGCTCAACGTCGCGCTGCACGCCCACGCGCTGCTGAAGCGCGACGTCGACTACATCATCACCGGCGAGAAGGTCCGCCTGGTCAGCGAGTCGCGCGGCCGGGTGGCCTGGCTGCAGCGGCTGCCCGACGGCCTGCACGCCGCGGTCGAGGCCAAGGAGGGACTGACCGCGACCGACACCGGCGAGATCCTGGACAGCATCACCATCGAGTCCCTGATCAGGAGCTACCCGACGGTGTGCGGCATGACTGGCACCGCGGTCGCCGTCGGCGAGCAGCTCCGCGAGTTCTACGGGGTCGAGGTCGCGGTGATCCCGCCGAACCTGCCGTGCGTGCGCGAGGACGAGCCGGACCGGCTGTACAGACCGCCGAGGCCAAGGAGGAGGCGATCGTCCGGCGGGTGGCAAACACGCACGCGACCGGGCGGCCGGTCCTCATCGGGACGCTGGACGTCGCCGAGTCCGAACGGCTGGCGGCCCTGCTCGGCCGCGATGGCCTGCCCTGCGTGGTGCTGAACGCCAAGAACGATGCCTCCGAAGCCGCGATCATCGCCGAGGCCGGCGCGCTGGAGGCGATCACGGTGTCCACCCAGATCGCCGGGCGCGGCACCGACATCAAGCTCGGCGGCAGCTCGGGCGACCGGGACCAGATCGCCGAGCTGGGCGGGCTGCAGGTCATCGGCACCGGCAGGCACGAGAGCAGCCGGCTGGACTACCAGCTCAGCGGCCGGGCTGGCCGCCAGGGCGACCCGGGCGGGTCGGTGTTCTTCGCCAGCATGGAGGACGACCTGATCACCCAGTACGCGCCGGATACCGCGCCGCCGGACGAGGTCGACGACGAAGGCCTGGTCGCCGACGAGGGGGCGTACTGGATGCTCGGCCACGCGCAGCGCGTCGCCGAGGGGGTCAACCTCGAGATCCACCGCAACACCTGGCGCTACAACAAGCTCATCGAGGAGCAGCGGCGGATCGTGCTCGACCAGCGGGACAAGGTGCTGCGCACCGGCCTCGCGCTGACCACGCTCGGCGAGCGCTGCCCGGAGCGGCTGCAGGAGCTGCGCGAGACGCTGGACGACGACGTGCTCGCCGGGGCCGCGCGGCAGATCACCCTCTACCATCTCGACCGCGGCTGGGCGGATCACATCGCCGACCTGGCCGACGTCCGGGAGGGCATCCACCTGCGCGCGCTGGGCCGCGGCCTCGACCCGCTGGACGAGTTCCACAAGGCGGCCGTGGCCAGCTTTAACCGCCTCTTCGACGAGGCCGCGCAGCGGTCCGCGGAATCCTTCCGGACCGCGCCGATCACCTCCGACGGCGCCGACCTCGGCGCGGCCGGGCTGAAGCGGCCCAGCGCCACCTGGACCTACCTGGTGCAGGACAACCCGTTCGGCACCGACATCGACCGCGCCCTGCGCAGTGTCGGCCGCCTCCTCGGCCGCCCCCGGCCCGGCTGACCCGCCGCCCCGGACCCAGCTGCCCCGCCCCTGCCCAGCCGCCGCCTTCCCGTGGTGGATGTGCCATCGCCTCCCCCAGGATGCCGGCAATGTGCCCTCCACCACCTGGGCCGGGGCGTACGGGCCAGTCCCCGCGGGGTTGCGCCAGTCTGCGCCGGCCGGGGAGCGGAGCCGTTCGGGCTACAGCGGGTCGGTGGCGGGAACGGGTTCCTGGCGGGCGAACTGGGTCCGGTAGAGGTCGGCGTACAGGCCGCCGGCGGCCAGCAGTTCGGAGTGCGTGCCCCGCTCGCGGACCCGGCCGCCGTCGACGACCAGGATCTGGTCGGCCTGCCTGATGGTGGACAGCCGGTGCGCGATCACCAGCGACGTCCGGCCCGCCAGCGCGGTCGCCAGCGCCCGCTGCACCGCCGCCTCGGACTCGGAGTCCAGGTGCGCCGTGGCCTCGTCCAGCACCACCACCGACGGCGCCTTGAGCAGCAGCCGGGCAATGGCCACCCGCTGCTTCTCGCCGCCGGACAGCCGGTAGCCGCGGTCCCCCACCACCGTGTCGAGCCCGTCGGGGAGCCGCGGAGATCAGCTCCCAGATCTGCGCCGCCTGGCAGGCCAGGACGAGCTCGTGCTCGGTGGCGCCCGGACGGGCGTAGGCCAGGTTGGCCCGGATCGTGTCGTGGAACAGGTGCGCGTCCTGGGTGACCACCCCGATCGCCGCGTGCAGCGAGTCCAGGGTGAGGTCGCGGACGTCGTACCCGCCGACCCGGACCGTTCCGGAGCCGGCGTCGTACAGCCGGGACACCAGGTGGGTGATCGTGGTCTTGCCCGCGCCGGACGGGCCGACCAGCGCGGTGAGCCTGCCCGGCGCGGCGCGGAAGCTGACGTGATCCAGGATCAGCTGGCCGCCGTCGGCCCGCTCGGTGCCCTGCACCGCGATCGACTCCAGCGAGGCCAGCGAGACCTCGCTGGCCCTCGGATAGCGGAACGACACGTCGTCGAACTCGATCGCGGGCGCGGATCCGTTGACCGGCGCGGGCGCCACGGCCGGGCAGCGGCACCGCGTCCGGCCGCTCGTCGATGAGCGGCTTGAGGTCGAGCACCTCGAACACCCGGTCGAAGCTGACCAGCGCCGTCATCACCGTCACCTGCACGTTGGACAGCGACATGATCGGGCCGTACAGCCGGTTCAGCAGGGTGGCCATCGCGACCAGCGTGCCGATCTGGAAGGCCCCGCCGATGGCCAGCCAGCCGCCCACCCCGTAGATCATCGCGGTCGCCATCGAGGCGAGCAGGGTCAGCGAGATGAACAGCACGCCGCCGTACATCGCGGTGACCACGCCGATGTCGCGCACCCGCGCGGCCCGGTTGCCGAACACCCCGGCTTCCTCCGCCGGCCGGCCGTACAGCTTGGCCAGCATGGCGCCGGCCACGTTGAACCGCTCGGTCATGGTCGAGCCCATCTCGGCGTCGAGCTGCATCGACTCCCGGGTGAGCCGCTGCAGCCTGCGCCCGATCAGCTTGGCCGGCAAGATGAACAGCGGCAGCATGACCAGCGCGATGACGGTGACCTGCCAGGACAGGTAGAACATCGTGATGAGCACCAGGACCAGCTGGATCAGGCTGGACACGACCGAGGACAGCACGCTGGTGAGCGCCTGCTGGGCGCCGATCACATCGCTGTTCAGCCTGCTGACCAGCGAGCCGGTCTGGGCGCGGGTGAAGAACGCGATCGGCTGGCGCTGCACGTGGCCGAACACCTCGGTGCGCAGGTCGTAGATCAGGCCCTCACCGATCCGCGAGGAGTACCAGCGCTGGGCGAAACCGAGCAACGCGTCGAACAGCGCGATGGCCGCGACAATGCCGGCCACCACCGCGACGACCCTCGTGTCGTGCTTCAGGATCCCGTCGTCGATGATCACCCGGAGCAGCAGCGGGTAGGAGACCGTCACCACCGCATCCAGGATGGTGACGAGCAGGAACGCGGTCAGGCTCCACCGGTACGGCCGGGCGTAGGTGCCGATCCTGCGCACGGTGCCGCGCGTGATCCGCTGCTTGGTGATGTTCGGGTCGCGGGTGAACCCGCGCATCATCATCCAGGCGCTATGCCCGCCGCCGTACATGACCGGGGCAACCTCCGCGGGGACCGGGTTCTTCCTGTGTCAGCCGACAGCGAACCCCGGCCGGAGCCCGGCGGTCCTGGCTAGCCCCCGAGCCGTTCGCGCTGCAGTTCGGCCTGGGCCCGGCGTTCGGCCGCCGACTGTTCTTCGAGGGTATTGCGCGGCGCCTGGCTGAGCAGCTTCTTTGTTGCCCGCGCGGTCACGGAGTCGGTGGCCAGTAGCGCCGCGGTCAGGTCGGCCACCGCGGCGTCGAGCCGGGCGGCGGGCACGACGAGCTCGGCCAGCCTGAGCTCACGGGCCTCGGCGGCGCCCACGGTGCGAGCGGTCAGGCACATTTCCATCGCCCGGGGCAGGCCCACGATGTCCACCAGCGGCTTGGTGCCGGTCAGGTCGGGCACCAGGCCGAGGGCGGGTTCCTTCATGCAGACCTTCGCGTCGTCCCCGAACACCCGCAGGTCGCAGGAGAGCGCCAGCTGGAATCCGGCTCCGATGGCGTGGCCGGACACGGCCGCGATGGAGACGATCTCGGGCCGGCGCAGCCAGCTGAACCCGGCCTGGCAGTCGGCGATCCACGGCTCGAAGCCCTCGCTGCGCGGATCCGGCAGCGGTTCCTCGCCCGGCACCCCATCGGCGGCCAGCAACCGCAGGTCGATGCCGGCCGAGAAGGTGCCGCCCGCTCCCCTGATCACCACGACCCGCACCCCGGGCGGCAGGGCACGGCCGATCCCGGCCAGTCCCCGCCACATGCCCGGGGTCATCGCGTTGCGCACGCGGGGGCGGTCAAGCGTCACGGTCGCGACCGCGCCGGCGCTCCCCGCGCCTGCGTTCTGCTCGCGGGCGTCGATGTCCAGCCGGAGCCCGGCCCGTTCCAGGTCAGCCGGGTCTAGCGACACGGGACCCTCCGGGTGACCGGCGGCAGCCGCGGGCCGCCGGCCGGCTCCTGCTCAGCGCTTGGCCTTGGCCTTGCCGCGGGTCGCGCCGCCGCGTCCGCGGAGGTTGACCCCGGTCTCGCTCAGGATGCGGTGCACGAAGCCGTACGACCGGCCGGTCGCGGCGGCGAGTGAGCGGATGCTCTCCCCCGCGTCATACCTCTTCTTGAGGTCGGACGCGAGCTTCGTTCGGTCGGACCCGGTCACCCGGGTGCCTTTCTTGAGCGTCTCGGCCACGCGTACCTCCCGTGATAAGTAACGATCTCTGCGTCACCGTCTCACGCCATGATCACTCATGAAGGCTAGATCGGCTACCCACATCGGGGCAAATGATCAGTATCTTTTTCGGCCGGCCGCCCGGTACCCGCCCGGCGGCCGCTCAGGCCAGCGCGACCAGTTCGGCCAGGTCGTCACTCCAGGCATCTTCTACCCCGTCGGGCAGCAGCACCACGCGCTCCGGCTGCAGCGCCTCGACCGCTCCCTCGTCGTGCGTGACGAGCACGATCGCTCCCCGGTAGGCGCGCAGGGCAGCCAGGATCTCCGACCGGCTGGCCGGGTCGAGGTTGTTGGTCGGCTCGTCGAGCAGCAGCACGTTGGCTCCGGATACCACGAGGATCGCCAGCGCAAGCCGGGTCTTCTCGCCGCCGGACAGTACGCCCGCCGGCTTGTTCACGTCATCACCGGGAAACAGGAACGAGCCGAGGATCCGCCGCAGCTCGGACTCGGTCAGCTGGGGCGCGGCCGACCGCATGTTCTCCATGACGGTGCGGCTCACGTCGAGCGTCTCGTGCTCCTGCGCGTAGTAGCCGAGCCTGAGCCCGTGGCCGGGCCTGACCGCACCGGTGTCGGGGACGTCGAGGCCGGCCAGCAGCCGGAGCAGGGTGGTCTTGCCCGCGCCGTTCAGCCCGAGCACCACCACCCGGCTGCCCGCGTCCACGGCCATGTCCACGTCGGAGAAGACCTCGAGTGAGCCGAACGACTTCGTCAGCCCGGCCGCGGTCAGCGGGGTGCGCCCGCACGGCGCAGGCACCGGGAACCGCAGCCTGGCCACCTTGTCCGCCTTGGCCTCGGCGGGCAGCACGGAGAGCAGCCGCTCGGCCCGGCGCTGCATGACCTTCGCCGCCGTGGCCTTCGTGGCCTTGGCCCGCATCTTGTCCGCCTGGGCCTGCAGCGCGGCCGCCTTGCGCTCGTTGGCAGACCGCTCGCGCTTGCGCCTGGCCTGGTCGGTCTCACGCTGGGCCAGGTACGCCCGCCAGCCCAGGTTGTACTGGTCTACCGCGCAGCGCTGCGCGTCCAGGTAGAAGACCTTGTTGACCACCACGTCGAGCAGGCTGGCGTCGTGGCTGATCACGACCAGGCCGCCGCGGAAGGCCCGCAGATGGTCGCGCAGCCAGGCGACGGAGTCGGCGTCCAGGTGGTTGGTGGGCTCGTCGAGCAGCAGCGTCTGCGCCCCGCCGAAGAGGATCCGGGCCAGTTCCACCCGCCTGCGCTGGCCGCCGGACAGCGTGCGCAAGGGCTGGCCGAGTACCCGGCCGGGCAGGCCCAGGCTGGCGGCGAGCGAGGCCGCCTCGGCCTGCGCCGCGTATCCTCCCAGCACGGTCAGCCGTTCTTCCAGGTGCCCGTACCTGCGTACGGCGGCGTCGCGCCGACCCGGGTCGGCCGCCGCCATCTGCTCCTCGGCCGTGCGCATCGCGCCGAGCAGCTCGTCCAGGCCGCGCGAGGACAGCACGCGGTCCATGGCCAGCACGTCCAGGTCGCCGGTGCGGGGGTCCTGCGGCAGGTAGCCGACCGTGCCGGACCGCCGCACCGTGCCGGCCGCGGGCTGCGCCTCACCCGCGAGCACCCGGGCCAGCGTGGTCTTGCCGGCGCCGTTGCGGCCGACCAGCCCGATCCGGTCGCCAGGCGCGATCTGGAAGCTGGCCGCCTCCAGCAGCAGCCGGGCGCCAGCGCGCAGCTCGATGTCTTTTGCGGTGATCATGAGGGTTGCCACTCCAGAAATCGGACAAAACGGACCTCGCGTGACACACGCCACCCCGGCCGGGGCGGTCCGTCAAACACAGAGCGACAACATGGCGCCAAGTATACGCCGAGCGCGTTCGCTGCCCCTCCTCATTTCCCGCCCCGGCACTGTCGCGGCAGCAGGCCGCCGGCGCGGCCAGAGTCGGCCCGCGGCACCGGCTGCGTCTCAGGCCGGCTCGGTCAGCCGGATCCTGATCGCCAGGAACATCCGCGGGGTGTCGCGCAGCACCGCGAGCCGGGGATCGGGCACGGTGAGGAACCGGTCGGTGGCCAGCGCGAAGTACGGCGCCAGCCGCGGGTCACCGCGCAGGACCGCGATCGTCCTGCGGTCCCCGCCCAGCACGACCGCGTCGAGCCTGTCGCCGGCCGGCCCGAACACGGCGGCCGCGGTGTTTGCTGCGGCCGACACCGCCTCGGCCACCTGCTTCTCCCGGCGGCGCGCGAACCGGTGCTGAGACGTGCCGCCGGCCGCGCTGCGGCCGTGCACCAGCCGCGAGCCCACCTTGGACGCCGCCAGCCGCGGCGGCGATCCCTCGAACACCCCGGCCGCGTAGCCGCCGAGGCGCACCAGCAGCACGCCCACCGTCCGGGCGGCCCCCGCGTGCGCCGCGATCAGTTCGGCGGCGGCCGTCACCGTTCCCGGCGTGCCGCCGGCCAGCGGCGGGAACGGCACATGGCACTCGGCCGCCGCTCCGTCCTCGGCCGCGAATGTCACGGCGTCACGGCCAGCGGCAGGCACGGCCACGCCCGGATGACGGCCGGCGAACGAGCCGACCCAGGCGACCAGACGCTGCGGAGCGACCTCCACCCACCGGCCGCCGCCCCTCGCCGGATGCTTCATCGCCAATCGCCTCCGACCGCCTGCTCTCCTCGGATCCGGAAACTGCCGGCCGCGCCTCGCGGCGGCCGCATGACGCGTCTGGGGCGGCGTGGGGCGCCGGCGGGGTAGCGGGTACCGACCGGCCGCCCGTCCCGCCAGCGATGCGGCCGCACGGGACGCGCCAGCGACGGTGGCCGGTACCTGACCGGCCGCCCAGGCCGGCGCGGGTCAGACGTTGAAGCCGAGCGCGCGGAGCTGCTCGCGGCCGTCCTCGGTGATCTTGTCCGGTCCCCACGGGGGCATCCAGACCCAGTTGATGCGGAAGTCGCTGACCAGGCCGTCGAGCGCGGCTGCCGTCTGGTCCTCGATCACGTCGGTCAGCGGGCAGGCGGCACTGGTAAGGGTCATGTCGATCGTGGCCGCCCGGTCCTCGTCCACGGTCACCCCGTACACGAGCCCGAGGTCAACCACGTTGATGCCCAGCTCGGGGTCAACGACGTCCCGAAGCGCCTCGAGGATGTCGTCGTCCCGCGGGGGGGCGGTCGCGCCGCTGGCAGGCTGGCCCGCCGCGGCGTCCTGCCGGCCTCCGCCGCCGCATCCTGCCGGCCTCCGCCGCCGCATCCTGCCGGCCGGCTTCCGCCGCGGCCTGCTGCTCCGTCACCTGCTCGGTCATGATGATGCCTCCTCCAGCGCCCGGGCGGTGGCATCTTTCCAGGCCATCCAGCCGAGCAGCGCGCACTTAATCCTCGCCGGGTACTTCGACACCCCGGTGAACGCCACGGCGTCCTCGAGCAGGTCCTCGTCCGGCTCGCCGGCGCCCTTGGACTGCATGAGCTCGAGGAATCCCTGGCTGACGGCCATCGCGTCGTCCACGTTCTTGCCGATGACCAGGTCGGTCATCACCGAGACGCTGGCCTGGCTGATCGAGCAGCCGAGCGCGTCGTAGGACACGTCGGCCACCGCGGGCTCGCCGCCGACCTCCTTGAGGCTGACCCGGACTGTCACCTCATCGCCGCAGAGCGGGTTGACGTGGTGCACCTCGGCGTCGTAAGGCTCCCGCAGCCCCTTGTTGTGCGGGTGGCGGTAGTGATCCAGGATGATGTCCTGGTACATCGACTCGAGTTGCATCACATCCCCTTGCAACGCGCGGCCCGCTGCCGCATCTTCCCTGCCGGGCCGGCTTCACGCATCGGCGAAGAACCGCTGCGCCTGCCGGATGCCGTCGGCGAGGGCGTCCGCCTCGGCGAGGGTGTTGTACAGGTAGAACGACGCCCGGGTGCTCGCCCGCACGCCGAACGCGCGGTGCAGCGGCCAGGCGCAGTGATGGCCGGCCCGCACCGCCACGCCCAGGTCGTCGAGCACCTGGCTGACGTCGTGCGGATGCACGCCTTCGACGGTGAACGAGATGGCGCTGCCCCGGTCCGCCGACTCGGTGGGCCCGAGGATGCGCAGCCCCTCGATCTCGCCGAGCACGTCCAGGGCGCGCTCGGTCAGCTGCAGCTCGTGCGCCCGCATCGCGTCCAGGCCGGCCTCGCTGAGATAGTCGATGGCCGCGGCCAGGCCCACTGCCTGCGCGATCGGCATCGTGCCCGCCTCGAACTTGTGCGGCGGCGGGGCGAAGGTCGTCCGGTCCATCCAGACGCTCTCGATCATCTCGCCGCCGCCGAGGAACGGCGGCATCTCGTCCAGCAGCTCACGCCGGGCCCACAGCACGCCGATGCCGGTCGGGCCGCACATCTTGTGACCGGTGAAGCCCAGGAAGTCCGCGCCGAGCGCGGCCACGTCCACCGGCATGTGCGGCACCGACTGGGCCGCGTCCACCAGGACCAGGGCACCCACCGCGTGTGCCGCGTCGGCGATCATCCGCACCGGGTTGATGGTGCCCAGCACGTTGGACTGGTGGGCCAGCGCGACGAGCTTGGTCCGCTCGGTGATCAGGTCGCCGATGTCTGAGGTGTCCAGCCGTCCGTCCGGAGTCACCCCGAACCAGCGCAGCGTCGCGCCGGTACGCTGGCAGAGCAGCTGCCACGGGACGATGTTGGAGTGGTGCTCCATCTCGGTGATGACGATCTCGTCGCCCGGGCCGAGGCTCAGCCGGCCCGGCCCCGCCGCGGCCGCGTTGCTCATCGAGTAGGCGACCAGGTTGATCGCCTCCGAGATGTTCTTGGTGAACACGATCTCGGTCTCGTCCCGGGCGCCGATGAACTCGCCGACCTTGATCCGGGCGCCCTCGTAGGCCTCGGTGGCCTCCTCGCCGAGCTGGTGGCTGGCCCGGTGGATGTTCGCATTGTGCCGCTCGTAGAAGCAGGCCAGCGCGTCGAGCACCTGGCGCGGCTTCTGCGAGGTGTTCGCGCTGTCCAGGTAGATGAGCGGCTGCCCGCCACGGACCTGCCGGTCCAGGATCGGGAAGTCCTTGCGGATCCGGGTGACGTCGAAGGTCATGCCGACGCCTCAGCCCTCCCGGGGGGCCGTCCCCCCGGACAGCCCTCCGGGGGGACGGCCTCCCGGGACAGCAGGGAGAAACCTCTCGTAGCCGTCGCGCTCCAGTTCCTCAGCCAGCTCCGGGCCGCCCTCGGCGACGATCCGCCCGCCCACGAACACGTGCACGAAGTCCGGCTGCACGTACCGCAGGATCCGGGTGTAGTGCGTGATCAGCAGCACCCCGTGGTCCTCACCCCCCCGGAATCGGTTGATCCCCTCCGACACCACCTTCAGCGCGTCGATGTCGAGACCGGAGTCGGTCTCGTCGAGGATGGCGATCTTCGGGTCGAGCAGCTCGAGCTGCAGGATCTCGTGCCGCTTCTTCTCGCCGCCGGAGAACCCCTCGTTCAGGTTCCGCTGGGCGAACTCCGGGTCGATGGACAGTCCCTCCATCGACCCGCGCAGCTGCCTGGCGAAGTCGCGCAGCTTCGGCGCCTCGCCGCGGACCGCGGTCATCGCCGTGCGCAGGAAGTTCGACACCGACACCCCCGGCACCTCGACCGGGTACTGCATGGCCAGGAACAGGCCGGCCCGGGCCCGGGCGTCCACGCTCATCGCCAGCACGTCCTCGCCGTCCAGCGTGACCGACCCGCTGGTCACCTGGTACTTCGGGTGGCCGGCGATCGCGTACGCGAGGGTGGACTTGCCGGAGCCGTTCGGCCCCATGATGGCGTGCGTCTGCCCGGCAGACACGGTGAGATCCACGCCGCGCAGGATCTCCCGGCCGCCGCCGGCCGCCTCCTCCACGCTGACGTGCAGGTCACGGACCTCAAGGATGGCCATTACTTACTTCTCCCGTTTTCCCGTATGTTGTTTAACCGCGTCGTGCGCAATTCATCGCCACGGTGACCGCGGTGCTGAACCGTCCCGACCGCTCGGGCAGGCGTTCGGGCCCGCCCTCGCGAGTCGGTTCTGCGCCACGCTAGGCGAGCGAGACGTAGACGTCGTCGCCCTGGATCTTCACTTGGTAGGTGGCCACCGGCTCGGTCGCCGGAGGTCCGGTGGGGTTGCCGGTGCGCAGGTCGAAGCAGGACCCGTGCAGCCAGCACTCCACCGTGTGGTCGTAGATCTCGCCCTCGGACAACGGGACCTCGGCGTGCGAGCAGACGTCGCGCAGCGCGTACACCTCGCCGCCGACCGCGATGATCGCGACCGGCTCGCCGTCCACCTCGACCCCGATCGCACCCTCGTCAGGCAGGTCGGACAGCGCGCAGGCGCGGCTGAACCCGCCGGCCGGATGCTGTGTCTCGGTCATGACAGCTCCAGCTCGATCCCGGCGGCGATGCGCTCGGCCACCTGGGGTATCCCGATCCGGTCGGTCAGCGTGCCGAAGAAGCCGCGGATCACCAGCCGCCGCGCCTCGGCCTCAGGGATCCCCCGCGCCATCAGGTAGAACAGGTGCTGGTCTTCCAGCCGCCCGCTGGCGCTCGCGTGCCCGGCGCCGGCCACCTCGCCGGTGAGGATCTCCAGGTTGGGCACCGAGTCAACCCGGGTCCCGTCGGTCAGCACCAGGTTCCGGTTCCGCTCGTAGGTGTCGGTGCCGTTCGCCTCGGCCCGGATGATCACGTCGCCGATCCACACCGCGTGCGCGTCCTGGCCCTGCAGCGCCCCCCGGTAGTCCACCCGGCTGCGGCAGCTGGGCATCGCGTGATCGACGAAGAGCCGGTGCTCCAGATGCTGGCCGGCGTCGGCGAAGTACATCCCGAGCAGTTCCGCGTCCCCGCCGGGCCCGGCGTACCGGACCGACGGGGCGAGCCGGACCACGCCGCCGCCCAGCGACACCGCCGCGTGCCGGATCGAGGCGTCCCGGCCGAGTCGCGCGTGGTGGCAGGAGACGTGCACCGCGTCGTCGGCCCAGTCCTGCAGGCTCACCACCTGCAGTGACGCGCCGTCGCCGACCACGAGCTCGACGTTGTCGGCGTAGGTCGCGCTGCCCGCGTGGTCCAGGATGACCACCGCCTGGGCCATCGGCCGCACGTCGACGAGCAGGTGCCCGAACGCGGCGCCCGCCGCGTCGTCGCCGCGGACCGTGACCACGGTGGGCCTGCTGGCCACCGTCTCGGCCGGCACGGTGATCACGGTGGCCTCGCCGAACGAGGCGAACGCGCGGGCGCTGACCCGGTCGGGCGGCACG
>CAWCII010000040.1:0-148111 GCA_963795575.1 uncultured Actinomycetes bacterium
ATGTCGTCGAGGCCTGCTACCCGGCCGAGAGCCGGGAGATGTTCTGGCGGCTGCGGCATGCGGCCTTGTTCCGCGACGTGCTGAACCTGCGGGAATTGCCGGTCACCGGGGAGGGCACGGTAGCCGAGACATCCTCCTACCGGCTGGAAGCCCGGCGGCTCTCGCACAGCGCGCCGGCCATCGGCTACCGGCTGGCTGAGCCGGACGGACGGCGGATGCTTCCGGACCAGCTGGCCGCCTGGGGCATCACCGGGCCCGACGTCGGACGGCTGCAGCGCGACGGGCGCCTGACCGCGCCGGGCGGCCAGGTGGTCACGCTGGAGCAGGTCAGCGTGCCCAGGCGGGGCCAGCGGTTCGCGTTCATCATGGACACCCGGCTGTGCGACGGCGCGTTCGCGCTCGCCGACCGGGCCGACATGCTGGTCTGCGAATCCACCTTCGCCCAGGCGGAGGCGGCGCTGGCCCGCGAGTACGGGCACCTGACGGCCGGACAGGCCGGCCGCATCGCGGCCGAGTCCGGGGCCCGGCTCCTGGTGCTGACCCACTTGTCCCAGCGCTACCACCCCGACGACGGCCAGCGCCTGGCCGACGAGGCCGCCGATGCCTTCGGCGGCCAGGTCGTGCTGGCCCGCGACCTGGACCGCATTCCCGTCCCGCCCCGCCGCCCCGAAGGCCGTGCCCGGGACTGACCAGGCGGGTCAGGTCCGGTCGTAGCGGGTGGGCGGGAAGGGATGCCGCTCGGTGATGGGACGCAGCTCGCCCTCGTCCTCCTCGTGCCGGATCTCGGCCCGGGCCTCCTGGAACTCGTCCGATTCCGTGATGTCCGTCACCGGCGGGGCGTCCTCGGCCGGGGGCACCTCGTCCGGGTCGAAGTCGTCGACCCCGGCGTCCACGCGTTCCTCCTCGGCCAGCCGGGCCAGCTGGTCGTCATCGAGGCGGTCCGGGGCGCCGCCGTGCTCGCGGCGGTCCCGGCGGAACTGCTCGTCTGCCTGGTCGTCGTCTGGCAGGTCGGGAGTCTGCTCGGTCATGGAGTCTCCAACAGGAGGCGGAGAACCCGGCTACCCGCCGGCGGGGTTCTTCACACTATCGCGCCGGCCCGCCGGCCGGCCGGGCCGGCCCGGCGGGCGGCTGCACGCTAGGCGAGCGGGCGGGCGGTCGGCGCGATCGCCACCGGCAGCACGCTGTCCCCGGTCAGGTAGCGGTCCACCGCGGCCGCGGCGCTGCGGCCCTCGGCGATCGCCCACACGATCAGCGACTGGCCGCGGCCCATGTCCCCGGCCGCGAACACGCCGGGAACCGAGGTCGCGTACGACCCGTCCCGCGCGACGTTCCCCCGCGCGTCGAGGTCCACGCCCAGGCCGTCGAGCAGCGGCCCGCGCTCGGCCCCGGTGAAGCCGAGGGCGAGCAGCACCAGCTGGCACGGCAGTTCCCGCTCGGTCCCCGGCCGCGGCTCGAACCGGCCCTCGGCGGGTTCCACCTCGACCAGCCGCAGCGCGCGGACCCGGCCGGCCTCGTCACCGCGGAACTCCCGGGTGGACACGGCGTAGACGCGCTCGCCGCCCTCCTCGTGCGCGCTGGACACCCGGTAGATCATCGGGTACGTGGGCCACGGCTGGCGGTCGGGCCGCGCCTGCGGCGGGCGGGGCAGGATCTCCAGCTGGGTGACCGAGGCCGCGCCCTGCCGGTGCGCGGTGCCGAGGCAGTCGGCCCCGGTGTCACCGCCGCCGATGATCACCACGTGCTTGCCCCGCGCGCTGATGGCCGGCTCGGCCACGGCTCGCCGGCGACGCCGCCGCCGGCCGCGGCCTCGGCGGCCGCCGCCACCGCGCGGTTGGCCAGCGGCAGGTACTCCATGGCCTGGTGGATCCCGGCCAGCTCGCGGCCGGGCACCGGCAGGTCGCGCGGCACGGTGGCCCCGCCGGCCAGCACGATCGCGGCGAAGCGCGAGCGCAGCTCGGCGGCGGTCACGTCGACTCCGGCCCGCACGCCGCAGCGGAACTCGGTTCCCTCGGCCAGCATCTGGGCCAGCCGCCGGTCCAGGTGCCGCTTCTCCAGCTTGAATTCCGGGATGCCGTAGCGGAGCAGGCCGCCCGGGCCGGTCCGCCCGCTCGAACACGGTCACCGCGTGGCCGGCCCGGGTGAGCTGCTGGGCCGCGGCCAGGCCGGCCGGCCCGGAGCCGATCACCGCGACCCGGCTGGCCCGCCGCGCGCGCGGCCACGGCCGGCGGCTGCGGCCGGACCCAGCCCTCGGCCCAGGCCCGGTCGATGATCTCCACCTCGACCTGCTTGATCGTGACCGGGTCGCCGTGGTATCCGGCGCTGCGATGCCGAGCACGCAGGCGGACTCGCACGGCGCCGGGCAGAGCCTGCCGGTGAACTCGGGGAAGTTGTTGGTCGCGTGCAGCCGCTGCGCCGCCTCCTGCCAGTCCTGCCGCCAGACCAGGTCGTTCCACTCCGGTATCAGGTTGCCGAGCGGGCAGCCCTGGTGGCAGAACGGGATGCCGCAGTCCATGCACCGCCCGGCCTGCCGCTCCAGCCGGTCCCGGCCGAACTCGGCGTACACCTCCCGCCAGTCCGTGATCCGCACGTCAACCGGCCGCCGCGCCGGGGTCTCGCGGGGGGTGGAGAGGAATCCCTTCGGGTCCGCCATGTGCCTCGCTCCCCCGTTCAGCCGTGCGCCGCGGCCATCACGGCCTGGTTCACGTCGCGGCCCTCCTGCTCGGCCCGGCTGGCCGCGGCGAGGACCCGCTTGTAGTCCTTCGGCATGACCCGGCCGAACCGGCCCGCCGCGGCGTCCCAGTCGGCCAGCAGCCCGGCCGCGACCGCGGATCCGGTCTCGGCCAGGTGCCGGGCGACCAGGCCGCGCAGGAAGTCGGCGTCGTCGGGACCCAGCGGTTCCAGGTCGGCGAGCTCGGTGTTGACCAGCCCGGGATCGGGGTCGAGCAGGTAGGCGATGCCGCCGGACATGCCGGCCGCGAAGTTGCGCCCGACCGGCCCGAGCACGGCCACCCGGCCCCCGGTCATGTACTCGCAGCCGTGGTCGCCGGTGCCCTCGGCCACCGCGGTCGCGCCCGAGTTGCGGACGCAGAACCGCTCGCCCACCACGCCGCGCAGGAAGATCTCCCCGCCGGTCGCGCCGTACCCGATCACGTTCCCGGCGATGATCTGGTCCTGCGCGGCGAAGGCGGCGGCCGGGTCGGGCACCGCGATGATCCGCCCTCCGGACAGGCCCTTGCCCAGGTAGTCGTTGGCGTCGCCGGACAGCCGCAGCGTGATGCCGCGGGGCAGGAAGGCGCCGAACGACTGCCCGGCCGACCCGGCCAGCGACACGTCGATGGTGTTGTCCGGCAGCCCCGCGCCGCCCCAGCGCCTGGTCACCTCGTAGCCGAGCATGGTGCCGACCGTCCGGTTGACGTTGCGCACCGGAAGCTGCAGCCGGACCGGCGTCCCGTCGGCCAGCGCCCCCTCGGCGAGCTGGATGAGCGTGTTGTCCAGGGCCAGCTCGAGGCCGTGATCCTGGGCCGGGTGCGGCGCCGGGCCGAGCCCGCGGGCAGCCCGGGCACGTGCAGCACCGGGGCGAGGTCGAGCCCGCTCGCCTTCCAGTGCTCGACCGCCGCCGCGGTGTCCAGCAGCTCGGCGTGCCCGACCGCCTCGGCCAGCGTCCGGAACCCGAGCGCGCGCCAGGTACTCGCGGACCTCCTCGGCGATGAACTCGAAGAAGTTGACCACGAACTCCGGCCTGCCGGTGAACCGCCTGCGCAGCTCCGGGTTCTGGGTGGCCACCCCCACCGGGCAGGTGTCCAGGTGGCAGACCCGCATCATCACGCAGCCGGCCACGACCAGCGGCGCGCTGGCGAAGCCGAACTCCTCGGCCCCGAGCAGCGCCGCGATCACCACGTCGCGGCCGGTCTTCAGCTGGCCGTCCACCTGCACCACGATCCGGTCCCGCAGCCCGCTCCGCAGCAGCGTCTGCTGGGTCTCGGCCAGGCCGAGCTCCCACGGCGCGCCGGCGTGCTTGATGCTGGTCAGCGGGGACGCGCCGGTGCCGCCGTCGTGCCCGGAGATCAGCACCACGTCGGCGTGCGCCTTGGACACCCCGGCGGCCACCGTGCCCACCCCGACCTCGGCGACCAGCTTCACGTGCACCCGGGCCGCCGGGTTGGCGTTCTTCAGGTCGTGGATGAGCTGGGCCAGGTCCTCGATCGAGTAGATGTCGTGGTGCGGCGGCGGCGAGATCAGGCCCACGCCGGGCGTGGCGTACCTGGTCTTGGCGATCCACGGGTACACCTTGTGCCCGGGCAGCTGCCCGCCCTCGCCCGGCTTGGCGCCCTGCGCCATCTTGATCTGCAGGTCATCGGCGTTGACCAGGTACTCGCTGGTCACGCCGAACCGGCCGCTGGCCACCTGCTTGACGGCCGAGCGGCGCAGGTCGCCGCCCGCGTCCGGCCGGAACCGGTCCGGGTCCTCGCCGCCCTCGCCGGTGTTCGACTTGCCGCCGAGCCGGTTCATCGCGACGGCCAGCGTCTCGTGCGCCTCGGCGGAGATCGAGCCGTAGGACATCGCGCCGGTGGCGAACCGGCGCACGATGGCCGGCACCGGCTCCACCTCGTCGATCGGGATCGGCTCGCGGATTTTCCGCCGAACGGCTGCGCCGGATCGACGCCGCGGATGCGCAGCAGCCCGCGCAGCGTCATCAGCCGGGCCGACTGGTCGTCCACCAGCCGGGTGTACTCCTTGAAGATCTCGTACCGGCGGGTGCGGGTGGCGTGCTGCAGCTTGAACACCGTCTCCGGGTTGAACAGGTGCGGCTCGCCCTCGCGCCGCCACTGGTACTCGCCGCCGGTCTCCAGCCGCCGGTGCGCCGGGCCGCTGCCGCGCGGCGGGAACGCCCGTGGTGGCGGTGCGCCGTCTCGGCGGCCAGCACGTCGAAGCCGATCCCGCCGAGCCGGGACGTGGTGCCCGCGAAGCAGGTCCCGATCACCTCCTCGCCGAGCCCGATGGCCTCGAAGATCTGGGCCCCGGTGTAGGAGGCGACGGTGGACACGCCCATCTTGGACATGATCTTCAGCACGCCCTTGCCGAGCGCCTTGATCAGGTTGGCGGCCGCCTGGTGCTCGCTGATCCCGCCAGTTCGCCGCGGCGGGCCAGGGCGCGGGCCGAGCCGATGGCCAGGTAGGGGCTGACCGCGGCCGCGCCGTAGCCGAGCAGCAGCGCGACGTGATGGCACTCGCGCACGTCGCCGGCGTCGGCGATGAGGCCGACCCGGGCCCGGTTGCGCTGCCTGATCAGGTGGTGGTGCACGGCCCCGGTGAGCAGCAGCGACGGGATCGGGGCCCAGGCGTGCGGCTGGCCGGAATCCGGCTCGGCCTCGGCGCGGCTTGCTGCTGGCCGGTGCTCAGCCGGTCCGCCCGGTCGGACAGCACGATGAGCCGCGCGCCGCGGGCGATCGCGGCCGATACCTCGGCGCACAGCTCGGCCAGCCGCCGCCGCAGCCCGTCGCCGCCCTCGCCGACCCGGTACCGGCCGTCCACCACGTAGGCGGCAAAGCCGGGCAGGTCGCCTGCGCGCGTTGATGTGGATGATCTTGGAAAGCTCATCGTCGCTGATCACCGGGTAGGGCAGCACGATCTGACGGCACGAGGCCGGTCCCGGCTCAAGCAGGTTCTGCTCGGGGCCGGTGGCCGAGGCCAGCGAGGTCACCAGCTCTTCCCGGATCGCGTCCAGCGGCGGGTTGGTCACCTGGGCGAAGAGCTGGGTGAAGTAGTCGAAGATCAGCCGGGGCCGGGCGGACAGCGCCGCCACCGGGGTGTCGGTGCCCATCGAGCCGATCGGCTCGGCGCCGGTGCGCGCCATCGGGGCCAGCAGGACCCGCAGCTCCTCCTCGGTGTAGCCGAACATCCGCTGCTGGGTGACCAGGTCAGGCGATCCGGGCTGGCCAGGCGGCCGCTGGCGGCGGGTCAGGTGGCAGGCTCGCCGGGCCGGGCTGCGCCCGGCGGGCAGGTCGTCCAGGTGCAGCAGCCCGGCGTGCAGCCAGTCGGCGTACGGATGCCGGGCGGCCAGCGCGGACTTGACCTCGGCGTCCTCGATGATCCGGCCCTGGCCGGTGTCGGCCAGGAAGATCCGGCCGGGCTGCAGCCGGCCCTTCCGGACGACCGACGCCGGGTCGATGTCCAGCACGCCGACCTCGCTGGCCAGCACGACCAGGCCGTCGTTGGTCACCCAGTACCGGCCGGGGCGCAGCCCGTTGCGGTCGAGCACGGCGCCGATCACCGTGCCGTCGGTGAACGCGACGCAGGCCGGGCCGTCCCACGGCTCCATCAGCGAGGCGTGGAACTGGTAGAACGCCCGCAGCTGCGGGTCCATCCCGGCGTGGTTCTCCCAGGGTTGCGGGATCATCATGAGCACGGCCTCGGGCAGCGACCGGCCGCCGCCCAGGTGCAGCAGCTCGAGGCAGGCGTCGAAGCTGGCCGAGTCGCTCTCCTCCTCGGCCAGCACGGGGAACAGCCGGTCCAGCCCGCGCCCGGGCCGGCCGTCCGCGGCGGGCGGGATCAGCGCGCTGGCCAGCATGGACTCGCGGGCGCGCATCCAGTTGCGGTTGCCCCTGATCGTGTTGATCTCGCCGTTGTGCGCGACGAACCGGTAGGGATGCGCGAGCGGCCAGGACGGGAACGTGTTCGTGGAGAACCGGGAGTGCACCATGGCCAGGGCGCTGGTGTACCGGCGGATCGGCAGGTCCGGGTAGAAGGCCTCCAGCTGGGGCGCGGTCAGCATCCCCTTGTACACGATCGTGCGCGACGACAGGCTGGCGAAGTAGACGCCCGGCCTCGTGCTCGGCGCGCTTGCGCAGGCAGAACGCGAGCCGGTCGAGGTCGAGCCGCTGCTGGCCGCGGCGGCCGGCGACGAACAGCTGGCGCAGCCCGGGCAGCAGCGGCCCGCGCGCCCTGGCCGCAGGCCGCGGGGTCGTGCGGGACGTCCCGCCAGCCGAGCACGCGCAGCCCTTCCTGGGCGGCGATCCGCTGCACCGCCCCGGCCGCGGCAGCGTCCTCGCCCGGGGGGCCAGGAAGGCGATGCCGGCCGCGTACGCCCCCGGCTCGGGCAGCGGCGAACCCGCAGGCCGCCCGGTAGAGCCCGTCGGGAATCTGGGTCAGGATGCCCGCGCCGTCGCCGGTGTCCGGGTCGCTGCCCTTGGCGCCCCGGTGGTCGAGGTTGCGCAGGATGGTCAGGGCCTTGGCCACGATGTCGTGGCTGCGCCGCCCGGGCAGGTCGGCCACGAAGCCGACACCGCACGCGTCGTGCTCGAACCGGCTGTCGTACAGGCCCTGGCTCGGCGGGGCGGGCCGTGGATGAGGGGTGCCTGGAAGTATCGGCAGAGGCCATCCCAGCTCCTGTCGTCTCGACTGCGTTCGACCGGTGCATTCGGGACGACATTGGCCCTGCCGCGGGCCGCGCGGCGCGATGCCGCTGGTCGTCCGGGCTACCACCCGGACGTTACGCGAGGTTACCTCACCGCACTTCATTCGATCGGCCGGGTCATTCGGCGGAGCGCCATAGTGATCATGCGTCCGACCTGACCGATCGTGCGCGCGGACCCTCCGGGCCCGCACTCAGGACTTTGAATGACGCTCACTGAGGTCATCCTTCCCCGTGGCCACCCGGTGAGCAAACCCCCGCCGTGGCGCCGGGCCGCACCTGGTCGCGCAGGATCCTGAGCGCACCGAGCAGGGCATCGAGCTGGCCGGGGTCGAGCAGCCCGGTGAACCAGCGGTCGATGTCGCGGACGTGCGCCTCACCATCCCGGTGAGCAGGTCCCGGCCCGCGTGGGTCAGCACGGCGTACGCTCCCCGCCGGTCGGACGGGCAGGTCTCCCGGCGGCGAGCCCGCGGTTCTCCAGCCGGTCCACCACCCGGGTGACGCCGCTGGTGGACAGGGCCGTCTGGGTGGCGAGGTCGGTCATCCGCAGCCGCTGGCCCGGCGACCGGGCCAGCCTGAGCAGCACGTCGAAGTCGGTCCGCGACAGGCCCGCCTCGGTCAGCGCGGGCATGATCTTGGCCTGCATGCCGGCGAACGTCTCGGCCAGCAGGCCCATGGCGGTCAGCCTGGGGTCATCGAAGATCCCCGTACCGTCCAGTGCTCACGATTCCATCCTACTGTATTTGACATGAGGAATACTTCTGAGAACAATGATTGTTCCAGCAACCATCCGCGCCGCAAGTATCTGAACCGGCGGCCGCACCGAAAGGGAGACACAGACGATGACTGAAGCTACGACCAGCGACCGCCGGCGTGCGGGACTTCGAGGCTGACCATACCGGCGCCCGGCACCTTCGACCTGGACCCGGCGCACACCCGGATCGGGTTCTCCGCCCGGCACATGATGGTCAGCAAGGTCCGCGGCCGGTTCGCCGAGTTCACCGGCTCGATCACCGTCGCCGGCGACCCGCTGGCGTCCACCGCGGAGGCGGTCATCAAGACCGCGAGCATCGACACCGGCAACGCGACCGGGACGGGCACCTGACCAGCGCCGACTTCCTGAACGTGGAGAAGTTCCCCGAGATCACCTTCCGCACGACCCGGGTGACCGCCCGCCGGCGGTCAACGTGTTCACCGTCCTCGGCGACCTCACGATCAAGGACGTGACCCGGGAGGTCGAGCTGACCCTCGAACTGGAGGGCGTCGGCAACAGCCCGTGGGGCAAGCAGGTGATGGGCTTCACCCTGTCCACCGAGATCAACCGCGAGGACTTCGGCATGACCTGGAACGTCGCGCTCGAGGGCGGCGGCGTCCTGGTCGGCAAGACCGTCAAGATCGAGATCGAGGGCGAGGCCGTCCGCAGGGACTAAGGCTCTTAAACCTCCGTGCTCGCGGGGCACGCACCCGGACTGGCGGCCTGCCGCCGCCCCGCCGCATGGGATGAAAGTGCTTGGGGCTGGGCGGGCGGTCGCCCTCGGGGGTGGGAGCGCAGCCGCTCGCGGGGCGGGCGTTTTCGATCGCGGATCAGCGGCGCGGTGGAAGACGGGGAGCAGGCGGTCGCGGAGCCGGCGTTCGGCTGCTGCCGACAGCCGGCGGAGCGAGCGGCTGATTCCCGGCTGGTCAGGTGCCGGCGCTGCCGCGGGCGGCCGGGGAGCGGACGGCGGCGGCCAGGTCGGCGGCGAGGCTGGCCACGGCGGCGACGCCGGGCTCGGGGGCGGGGGCGTCGAGCAGCCGGCGGACGAAGGCGGAGCCGACGATCACGCCGTCCGCGTAGCCGGCCACCTGGGCGGCCTGGGCGCCGTCCCGCACGCCCAGGCCGACCGCGACCGGGAGGGTGGTGGCTTCCGGATCCGGCCGACCAGGTCTTCTGCGTCGCCGCTGACCGTGTCGCGGACGCCGGTCACGCCCATCAGCGAGGCCGCGTAGACGAACCCGCGGCAGGCCGCGGCGATCCGGGCGATCCGCTCGGTCGGTCGAGCTGACCGCGGCCAGGAAGACCGCGTCCAGGTCGTGCGCGGCCGCCGCGGCCAGCCACGGGTCCGCCTCTTCCGGGGTCAGGTCCGGGGTGATCAGGCCGGCTCCGCCGGCGGCGGCCAGGTCGGCGGCGAAGCCTGCACCCCGTACCGGTCCACCGGGTTCCAGTACGTCATGACCAGGGCGGGGACGCCGGCGCCGGCGACCGCCTCGACCGTGCGCAGCACGTCGGCCACCCGCACCCCGCCGGTCAGCGCGCGGTGCACCGCCTCCTGGATGACCGGGCCGTCCATCAGCGGGTCGGAGTACGGCAGGCCGATCTCCAGGATGTCGGCGCCGGAGCGGGCCATCGCCAGCGCTGCCTCGATCGCGCCGTCCACCGTGGGGAACCCGGCGGGCAGGTAGCCGATGACCGCGGCCCGGCCCTCAGCCGCCGCCTTGCCGAACGCGACCGCGACCGGGCTCACCGGGCGTACCGCCCCGGCACCGTCACCGCGGCCAGCCGGCCGGCACGGCGAAGCCGGCGCCCTGCAGCACCGCCGGCCGCGAAGCCCGTGGTCCCGGCACTCACCGACCCCAGCCGTCCCGGCGCACGGCAGCACCGTGCGCCGCTAGCCGGCTGCCACCGCGCCGCCGCCGGGCGGCATGGGGCCGCCGTCCATCAGGCCGAACCAGCGGGCCGCGGTGTCCATGTCCTTGTCGCCCCGGCCGGACAGGTTGACCAGCAGCAGCGCGTCGGGGCCGAGCTCGCGGCCCACCGGAGCGCGCCGGCCAGCGCGTGCGCCGACTCGATCGCCGGGATGATCCCCTCGGTCCGGCACAGCAGCGAGAACGCGTCCATGGCCTGCTCGTCGTCCACCGCCCGGTAGCTGGCCCGGCCGGTGTCGTGCAGCCAGGAATGCTCCGGGCCCACCCCCGGGTAGTCCAGCCCGGCCGAGATCGAATGGGTGGCCAGGGTCTGGCCCTCGTCGTCCTGCAGCAGGTAGGTGCGCATGCCGTGGATGACCCCGGCCGACCCGGCGACCAGGGTGGCCGCGTGCCGGCCGGGCGTCAGCCCTCGCCGCCGGCCTCGCAGCCGATCAGCCGCACCGCCGGGTCGGGGATGAACGGCGTGGAACACGCCGATGGCGTTCGAGCCGCCGCCCACGCAGGCGATCACCGCGTCCGGCAGCCGGCCGGCCAGGTCGAGCACCTGCTCGCGCGCCTCTACCCCGATGATCCGCTGGAAGTCGCGCACCATCATCGGGAACGGGTGCGGGCCCATCACCGAGCCGATGCAGTAGTGCGTGGTCTCGACCGAGGTGACCCAGTCGCGGAACGCCTCGTTGATCGCGTCCTTGAGCGTGCGGCTGCCGATGGTGACCGGGACGACCTGCGGCGCCGAGCATCCGCATCCGGGCCACGTTGAGCGCCTGCCGCCTGGTGTCCTCCTCGCCCATGTAGACCACGCAGTCCAGGCCGAGCAGCGCGCACGCGGTGGCGGTGGCCACGCCGTGCTGCCCGGCCCCGGTCTCGGCGATCACCCGCGACTTGCCCATCCGCTTGGTCAGCAGCGCCTGGCCGAGCACGTTGTTGATCTTGTGGGAGCCGGTGTGCGCGAGGTCCTCGCGCTTGAGCAGCACCCGGCAGCCGCCCGCCTCGGCGCCGAACCGCCGGGCCTCGGTCAGCGGCGTGGGCCGGCCCGCGTAGTCGCGCAGCAGCCCGGCCAGCTCGGCCTGGAACTGCGGGTCGGCCTGGGCGCTGGCGTAGGCCTCGGTCAGCTCGTCCAGCGCGGACATCAGCGCCTCGGGCGCGAACCGGCCGCCGAACCGGCCGAAGTGGCCGGTGCCGTCGGGCTGGGCCAGCGCGGGCCGGCGACGTGACCGGCGCCGGTCCGTTCGGAAGATTCATCGTCGGTCGCCGCGGAGGGCCGGATGGGAGCCGGCGGTGACCAGGTCAGCCACCGCGGCGCGCGGATCCTTGTCGGTGACCAGGCTCTCGCCGACCAGCACCGCGTCGGCGCCGGCGGCCGCGTAGGCGAGCAGGTCGTGCGGGCCGCGGACGCCGGACTCGGCGATCTTGATGATGCCGTCCGGGATGAGCGGCGCCAGCCGGGCGAACGCCCCGCGGTCCACCTCGAGCGTGGTCAGGTCGCGCGCGTTGACCCCGATCACCTTGGCGCCGGCGTCGAGCGCCCGGACCAGCTCGTCCTCGGTGTGCACCTCGACGAGCGGCAGCAGGCCGATGGAGGCCGCGCGCTCGACCAGCGAGACGAGCGCGTTCTGCTCCAGCGCCGCCACGATGAGCAGGGCGATGTCGGCGCCGTAGGCCCGCGCCTCCCAGAGCTGGTAGGAGCCGACGATGAAGTCCTTGCGCAGCACGGGCACCTGCACCGCGCTGCGCACCGCGGCCAGGTCGGCCAGGCTGCCGCCGAACCGCCGGCGCCTCGGTCAGCACGCTGATCACCCGCGCGCCGCCGGCCGCGTAGTCCGTGGCCAGCGCGGCCGGGTCGTCGATCGCGGCCATCGGGCCCCGGGACGGGCTGCCCCGCTTCACCTCGGCGATGACGGCCACGTCGTCGCCGCTGAGCGCGGCCAGCGCATCCCGGCGACGGCGCCCGCCGCGCCATCTCCTTGAGCCGGTCGAGCGCGACTTCCCGCTGCCGCTCCTCAAGGTCGGCGCGCACGCCTTCCAGGATCTCGTCGAGCACGCTCACGCGGTTCCGCTGTCCCCTCGGATCGGATGCCCTGCGCCCCCGATCGTAGCGGGAGGCCGCTGGCGGCCGGCCTGCCCCCCGGGTTGGAGGCCGTCCGGGGGCTCGCCGGACCCGGCCCGGCGGCGCCGGGATCCATCACGTAGCCGATCCCGCGGACCGTGCGGATGCCGTGGCCGCGGGCCGAGTTTGGCCCGCAGCTGCGCGATATAGACGTCCACGATCCGCGTCGGTGGCCGCGCCGTCCTCGCCCCAGACCGGCGTGGCGCAGCGCGGTCCCGCGGCACCGCCCGGCCCGCGCTGCGCACCAGGCAGACTGAGCACGTCGAACTCGGTGCCGGTGAGCGCGAGTCGGCACGCCGTCCAGGGTCGCCCGGCGGCGGGCCGGCTCCAGCCGCAGCCGCCCGGCGGTGTGAGGCCGCGGCCGGCGGGCTCCGCGCACGGGCGGCACGGCGCGCCGCTGCACCCGGGAGACCAGCGTCCGCGGGCCGAACGGGCGGGCCAGGCAGGCGTCCTGGCCGACCCCGATGTCCTGGGGGCGCAGGCCCTGCGCGGCGTGGGCCGCCTCGCCCGCGGTCAGGCAGATCACCGGGGCGCCGGGGGCCGCGGCGGCCAGCGGCGGGCTGCGGCCGGCCGCCGCGCGCCGCCGGCGGCCGCCGCGGATCAGCCTGCGGATTTCCCTGGCGTCCAGCCCGGGCATGGTCAGGTCGAGCACGACCGCCGCCGCGCGGCCAGCGCGGCCAGCGCGGCCGCGGTCTCCCCGGCGGTGCGGGCGCACCGCACCCGCAGGCCCTCCTTGGCCAGGTAGCGGCGGATGAGCTCGGCCACGGCGGGGTCGTGCTCGGCGACCAGGATCTCGCCGGTCGCGGCGGGTCCGGGGTCAGCTGGCGACGTGCTCACCCGGCGTCATCGCCGCTCCACCTGCGTCGCCCGCGTCCGCCCGCCCGTGCCGGCTACGGCTGCTCCTCGCCGCGGGCTGGCGCAGCGACCGGCTCCGCGTCGGCTCGGGGTGTCGGTGAGATCCACGCCGCGGTCGAGCGCTTCCCAGAGCGCGGCCGCGTCGCCGTCGGGGTGCGCCGCGCCGCGGGCCGCTCCCGGACGGCGCGGTTGCGCCGGGCCGGCCGGGCGCGCCAGCCGGGCGCCGTGGGGGCGGCTGCCGCTCCGGAGTGCCGGCCGGCGGACCGGAACCGGCCGCCGCACCAGGCCGGCCGCCGACCGGGACCGACCGCCGCACCGGGACCGCGCCGCACCGGGACCGAGACACCGGGACCGCCGGCACCGGGAGGACCGGCCGCACGCCGGGGGCTCCGACGTGACGGCGGGGACGGCCGCCTGAGGCCGGTGCCGCCTGCTCGGGCCTGAGGCGGCTGCTCGACCTGAGCCGGCTGCCGGGGTGGTCTCGGCGGCCGGCCGGACCGCTGCTTCGCGGGCCCGCCACGGTCGGCGCGGATACGCCGCTGGCCGGAGGGCCTGGGCGTGGCCGCCTGCTGGGCCGACCGGTCGAATCTGGCTGACATCACCGCCCAGCGCGGTCCGCGCCAGGCCGCGAGCAGGCCCGCCGCGACCACCGCGAGCGCGCCGGCCACCGCCGCCGGCCGCCACGGAGCGCTGGCCAGCACGACCCGGCTGGCCGCGCCGATCTCCGGCAGGCCGCCGCTGGCCGGCGAGTTTCCGCTGATCGCGGAGTTCCCGCCGGGCAGCGAGCCGGCCAGCGCGCCGCCGGACGCCTGCCCGGACGCGGCCGCGATCACCGTCGCGGCCTGCACCGGCTGGACCACCACGGCGGCGATCCAGGCGCCCAGCCCGGCCATGCGCCAGCCCGGCCACCCGGCGGGCCAGGCCGCGGGTCGCGATGATGGCCGCCAGGCAGGCCAGCGCGGCCAGGGCGAGCGCGCTGGCGGCCGGCAGCAGATCCTGCCCGGTCACCGGGATCGACCCGGACGGCAGCGGCTTGGGGGCGGCGTAGTCCACCTGGGCCCAGTCCTGCCGCAAGGCGAGCAGCACCAGGCCGCCCCCAGGACGCAGGCCGCGATCGCCGCGCCGAACTGCCTGCGCGCCGTCACGTCGACTCCGTCCCTGATCGCTTCCGCCCCCGATCGCGGCGTGGCGTCCAGCCTACGACCCGGCGGCGGCAGGCGGCCGCGCCGCGCCCGGCCGCGGCGCGGTCACCTCGAGCACCGCGGCGTCGAAGCAGGTCCGGTCGCCGGTGTGGCAGGCCCCGCCCACCTGGTCCACCCGCACCAGCACGGTGTCCCCGTCGCAGTCCAGCGCCACCGACTTCACCCGCTGCTCGTGGCCCGAGGTGGCGCCCTTGACCCAGTACTCCTGGCGGCTGCGGGACCAGTACGTGCACAGCCCGGTGGTCAGCGTCCGGTGCAGCGCCTCGTCGTCCATCCAGCCGAGCATCAGCACCTCGCCGGTGTCGTACTGCTGCGCGATGGCGGGGAACAGGCCGGCCGCATCCCGCTTGAGCCGCGCGGCGATCTCGGGATCCAGCTGCGACGGGCGGATGGCGCTGGTCACGCGTTCTCACTCCTCGACGTCTGATACCCGGGGCCCGTGCCGCTCCGGCAGCGGGCCGGGCGGCCGGCCGTGCCGGCCGTGCCCGGCTGGGGCCAGCTTAGGCCGGCCGGATCGTCCCCCGCCGCCATTCCCTCCGCGGCCGGGACCCCTAGTCTCATCCAATGAGTTACTCGCGGGATGAGCGGCGCGCACTCTGCGCCCTGCTGGACGAGACCGGCCCGGCGGCTCCGACCCTGTGCGAGGGCTGGACCACCCTCGACCTGGCCGCTCATCTGGTGCTGCGCGAACACCGCCCGGATGCCGGGAGCGGGCCTGCTCGGCGGGCCGCTGGCGCGGTACACCGCGCACGTGCAGCGCAGCCTCGCCGGGCGCACGCCGTACTCCCGCCTGGTCCAGATCGTCCGCAACGGGCCGCCGCGGTTTTCGGTGTTCGGCATCCCGGGCATGGACGAGCGGGCCAACCTGGTCGAGTACTTCGTGCACCACGAGGACGTTTTGCGGGCGGCGCCCGGCTGGCAGCCCCGCGGTCTCGATCCGGGCCTGGCCGAGCAGCTCTGGCAGCGGCTGCAGCTGCGCGTTACCCGGATGATCCTGCGCAAGGTGCCGGTCGGCATCGAGCTCGCCCGGGACGATGTGGGCAGCGACGACGCCGGCCGCGGCGGCCCGTCCCGCACCGGACGGCAGCTGCGGATCACGATCAGGAACGGGACGCCGGTCGTCACCGTGGTGGGCAACCCGGCCGAGCTGACCCTGTGGGCGCTCGGCCGGACCACGGTCGCCCAGGTCCGGCTGGAGGGCGCGGAGACGCCGGTCAAGACGCTGACCGAGGCGCGCTGGCGGCTGTGACCTGGCCCCCAGGCGGCGGGACCCGGCACCCAGCCGGCGGGACCCGGCACCCAGCCGGCGGGACCCCGGCACCCAGCCGGCGGGACCCGGCACCCGGCCGGCGGTGACGCGGTGAGCTCATCCGGTGATCGATATCGAGGCGATGGCGGCCGCGCTGGCCCGCGTGCCCGCCGCCGGGGAGTGCGGGGCCGGGCGCCGCGGTCAGGGGGTGAGCCGGTGCAGGTCGCGGGGGAAGAGGGTGGCGCGGCGGACGTTGTCGGCCCCGGTGAGCCGGGCGGTCCAGCGCTCCAGCCCCATGGCGAAGCCGCCGTGCGGGGGCATGCCGGCCGCGAAGACGGCCAGGTAGGACGCGTATGACCGCGGGTCCTCTCCGCGCTCGGCAAGTGCCGCCAGATAGTCGGCGTGCCGGTGCAGGCGCTGGCCGCCGGTGACGATCTCCAGCCCGCGGAAGAGCAGGTCGAAGCTGTTGGAGTAACCCGGCCGCCCGGGTTCCGGATGGGTGTAGAACGGGCGCTTGGCCAGCGGGTACCCGGTGACGTAAAGGAACTCCGAGCCGTGCTCGCGCATAGCCCATTCCGACAGCCAGCGCTCGTGCGCCGGGGCCAGGTCGGGCTCGCCGCGCGGGTCCTCGTCGGTGTGCCGGGCGAGAAGCCGCTGCGCGTCGGTGATGTGGATCTCGGGAATCCGGTCCGGCACCCCGGGCAGCGTGGCGCCGAGCAGATCCACGGCCGCGGCGGCCCGCTCGGCGATCGCGGACACCATCCCGGCCGTGACCTCGCGGAGCACGGCCATGACGTCGTGGTGGTCGCGGATGAAGCCGAGTTCCGCGTCCAGGCTGAGGTACTCGGCCAGGTGGCGAGCGGTGTCGTGCGGCTCGGCCCGGAACGCGGGGGCGGTTTCGTACACCCGCTCGAACACGCCGACCATCGCCTGCTTGTAGAACTGCGGCGACTGGGCCAGGTAGGCGGACTGGCCGAAGTAGTCGATGCCGAACACGTTCGCGCCCGACTCGGTGGCCGACTCTACGATCTTGGGCGTGTTGATCTCGGTGAACCCCAGCCCGTCCAGGGCGGCGCGGAAGCCGGCCACGGCGGCCGCGCTGATTTCGAACGGGGCGCGCAGCCGCGGGTGCCGCAGGCTGGCTGGGCGTGGTCCAGGATCGTGGGCAGCGTGGCGGTGACCGCCGGCCGGTACAGGTCGAACGGCGGCGGCTGCGCCGGGCCGGACAGCGGGGTGATCACCGGCCGCACGATCTCCGCGCCGTCCGGCGCCTGGTCGCTCGCGGCCACCGTGCCGGTGACCGCGAGCACCGTCTCCTCGGGCAGGTCCGCCGCCGCCCCGGCCTCCTCGGCGGAGGCCAGCACCGCCTGGGCCAGGCCGGAACGGTCCCGGATGATCAGGAACGTCACCGATTTCAGCTGCCGCCTGCGGTGCAGCCAGCCGGCGATCTGCACCTGCGTGCCGACATGCGACGCGAGGTCCGCGGCGAGTACACGAGAGATCATCGCACTCCGTTCAGAGATGTCCGATCCCCGGGGAGTGCGGGCGAGAAGGGAGACTCGCGGTGCCACCGCACCTTCGCCGCCTGCGGGATGGCCGGCGGCCTTTGCGGGCCCGTTGACGGGGGCGGGCCGGCGGGGCATGAGGCCGGCCCGCTGGCCGCGGCGGCCGTTCCTCCCCGCACTCGGGAGGGTCTTCGCCGCAGGGCGCGAGTCCGCCTTCGCAGCTCCCGGCGGCTCTCTGCGCTCGCGTGACCCTGCGCTACTCGTCTCCGTCAGCGCGTTACCAGCAGGATACCCAATTCGGCTGGGCCGTGCCGCAGGCCGCTGCCCTAGGCTGGGCCGAGTATCGTGAGGCCGTTTCTCGTGGATCCTGGTGGATGCGGTGCCGAGGCGCGCCGCTGAAGATCTGACGAGACACGGTCCGGAGGCCGGGCACCCGAGGAGAATTCATGCACGCACTCGGCGTCGATATCGGCGGCACCGGGATCAAGGCCGCGCCGGTGGACGTGGCGGCGGGCAAGCTGCTGGCGGAGCGCAAGAAGATCGACACGCCGCGGCCGGCCACGCCGGACGCGGTGGCCGGCGTGGTAGCCGAGCTGGTCAGGTCGTTCAGCTGGTCCGGCCCGGTCGGCATCACCTTTCCCGGCGTGGTGACGGACGGCATCACCAGGACCGCCGCGAACGTGGACAAGGGCTGGGTCGGGCTGGACGCGAGAACGCAGCTGTCCGAGGCGACCGGCCTCGGCGTCAACGTGCTCAACGATGCCGATGCGGCCGGGATGGCCGAGATGGCGTTCGGCGCGGGGAAGGGCGAGACGGGCACGGTCCTGATGCTGACGTTCGGCACCGGGATCGGCAGCGCGCTGTTCATCGACGGCATCCTGGTGCCGAACACCGAGTTCGGCCACATCGAGATCCGCGGCAAGGACGCGGAGAAGCGCGCGTCCGAGCGGGCGAGGGAACTGCACGACCTGAGCTGGGGGAAGTGGGCCGGGCACGTCGATGAGTACCTGATGCACATGGAGGCGCTGCTCTCTCCCGGCCTGTTCATCATCGGCGGCGGCATCAGCAAGAAGGCCGACAAGTTCGTGCCGCTGCTGACCGGGATCCGGGCCCCCATCGTGCCCGCGGCCATGCTCAACGACGCGGGCATCGTCGGGGCGGCGATGCATGCGCACCCGGGGTCGACCGGGTACCGGCGCGGCGGGCGAGAGGACCGCGCCGCCGGCGAGCAGCCGGCGTCCTCGGCGCCGGACGGCGGCCGGGAGACATCGGGCCGACGGGGGCGGATCATGCTCCCAGCGGGCGAGGCTGGCGCGGCGCGGACCGCCGGGCCAGCTGACTTATCTGCCGCGCGTGAGCTGCCGGACCGGACGGCGCGGGCATGAGCTGGCGGACCAGGCGGCCGGGCATGAAGCTGGACGCGATCGATCTGCCTCCCCGTACCTAATATGGCGCGACCGTCAGATCTGCACCTTGGGCCGCAGGTGCTTCACGTGCCGCGTGACTAGGACTTCGCGATCACGCCGAACCCGGGGGCTGATCCGTGACCGCGTAAGGATGAGCAGCGTGGTCTCCCGGCCGCGGGACCCGACGGCCGGGGACGGCCGGACTCGAAGGGGGCGGCCGCGTCCGGCGCGGCCTTGGCTGCCGGGGCGACAGGCGCCGATGACCGTGGATGAGCCACTGCGCCCGACCCAAGTCCGGCCCGGCCGAGCCAGGCGAGCCGGGCCTTCGTGCCTCGCAGCGCGGCCCGGGCCGCGGGGCGGTTCATGACTTTCCGCACTGACGCGGCCAGCGCCGTGATTTCGTCCCTGACGAGCGGCGACTGCGCCAGCAGGCAGCCCGAGGTGATCCCCGCCACCGCCAGCAGCCCGCCGGTGGGAGACCACACTCCCTCGGCCAGCATGATTATCGCGATCAGGGCGAGGATGGCGACGGTGGCCGCGCACGCGATGACCGCCCGGGCGAAGGGATCAAACGTGCGCAGCAGCCCGGCGATGGCTGTGGCCGGCGCCACCGCGAGAAACAGAAGCACCAGGGCGGCCCGGACAGGAGAGTGCACGCCCGCGACTTCCAGGCCGACGCCGACCGCGCCCGCGGCCACGGCGACGTCGAGCACCCGGCTGGTCAGCCTGGAGGACATCGGCGTCCCGCCGGCCAGGAAGTCGTCACACGCCGAATATATGCCGCTGCGCCGGCTGGCCCGCGTACCCGGGACGTAACGAGGTGATGCGGACCCTCGGGCTGGCGACCGGGTTGCCAGCCAGGCGGGCCGGGCCAGGTCGCCCTGGCCGGACGAGGGAAGCGGAAGGTTCACGGCGCGGGCCGGCGGCCGGGTCAGCGGACGGCGTGGCCGGCGGCGCGCAGGGCGTCCTTGACCTCGGCGATGCGCAGCGTGCCGAAGTGGAACACGGTCGCGGCCAGCACCGCGTCGGCGCCCGCGTCCACGGCCGGCGCGAAGTCGGCGGCGCGGCCCGCGCCGCCGCTGGCGATCACCGGCACGTCCACCGCTGCCCGGACCGCCCGGATCAGCTCGGTGTCGAAGCCGGCCGCGGTGCCGTCGGCGTCCATCGAGTTCAGCAGGATCTCGCCGGCGCCCAGCCCGACGCCGCGGCGGGCCCAGTCCACCGCGTCGATGCCGGTGCCGCGCCGCCCGCCGTGCGTGGTCACCTCGAACCCGGACGCGCAGCCGGCGCCCGGCGCCCGGCGGGCGTCCACCGACAGGACGATGCACTGCGAGCCGAACCGGGTGGCCGCCTCGGCCAGCAGCCCGGGCCGGGCCACCGCCGCGGTGTTCAGCGATACCTTGTCCGCGCCGGCCCGCAGCAGCCGGTCCACGTCGCCCGCGCTGCGCACGCCGCCGCCCACGGTCAGCGGGATGAACACCTGCTCCGCCGTCCGCCTGACCACCTCGTAGCCGGGTCTCCCGCGCAGCGCTGGACGCGGTGATGTCCAGGAAGGCCAGCTCGTCCGCGCCCTCCGCGTCATAGGCGGCGGCCAGTTCCGACCGGATCGCCCGCGTCCCGCAGATCCCGGAAGTTCACGCCCTTGACCACCCGGCCGCCGTCCACGTCCAGGCAGGGGATCACCCGCACCGCGAGGGTCACCGGGCCACCGCATCGAGGGCCTGCTCCAGGGTGAACTTCCCCGCGTACAGCGCCTTGCCGACGATCGCGCCCTCGACGCCGAGCGGCGCCAGCGTGGCGATCGCGCGCAGGTCGGCCAGGCTGGACACGCCGCCGCTGGCGATGACCGGCCGCCCGGTCCGCGCGCAGACCTGGCGCAGCAGGCCGAGGTTGCAGCCGGTCAGCGTGCCGTCCCTGGTCACGTCGGTGACCACGTAACGGGGGCAGCCCTCGGCCTCCAGCCGGGCCAGCACGTCGGTCAGCTCGCCGCCGTCGGCGGTCCAGCCGCGGGCGGCCAGCCGCGTTCCGCGCACGTCCAGGCCCACCGCGATCCGCTCGCCGTGGGCGGCGATGACCGAGCGGACCCAGTCCGGGCGCTCCAGCGCCGCGGTGCCGATGTTCACCCGGGCACAGCCGGTGGCCAGCGCGGCCGCCAGCGAGTCGTCGTCACGGATGCCGCCGGACAGCTCGACCGCGATGTCGAGCCGCCGCACCACGGTGGCGATCAGCTCGGCGTTGGAGCCGCGGCCGAACGCGGCATCCAGATCCACCAGGTGAACCCAGCCCGCGCCCGCGCGCTGCCAGGCCAGCGCGGCCTGCGCCGGGTCGCCGTACGACGTCTGCGAGCCCGCCTCGCCGCGGACCAGCCGGACCGCCTGGCCGGCGGCCACGTCCACCGCGGGCAGCAGCGTGAAGGCTCCGGCCGACACGGTCATCACAGCGTCTCCAGCCAGTTCGCTAGCAGCGCAAGGCCCACGTCGCCCGACTTCTCCGGGTGGAACTGGGTCGCGGACAGCGGCCCGTGCTCGGCCGCGGCGATGAACGGCTCGCCGTGCTCGGCCCAGGTCAGCAGCGGCGCCGCCAGCCGGCCGCGGCCGGCCAGGGGCATGAGGACGCCGCGTAGGAATGCACGAAATAGAAGCGGGACACCGGGTCCAGGCCGGCGAACAGCACCGAGCCCTCGGCCGCTCGCACCGTGTTCCAGCCCATGTGCGGCAGTACCGGCGCCTTCAGCCGGCCGACCGTGCCCGGCCACTGACCGCAGCCCTCGGTGCGCACGCCGTGCTCGTCGCCGGCCTCGAACAGCACCTGCATGCCGACGCAGATGCCCAGCACCGGCCGGCTTCCGGCCAGCCGCCGGTCGATGATCACGTCGCCGCCGGCCGCGCGCAGGCCCGCCATGCAGGCGGCGAACGCGCCGACCCCGGGCACGACGAGCCCGTCGCAGTCCAGCGCGGCGGCGAAGTCGGCGGTCACCTCGGCCCGGGCGCCGGCCCGCTCCAGGGCCCGCTGAGCGGACCGCAGGTTGCCCGAGCCGTAGTCGAGGACGACGACCCTGGGCCCGCCGGACCTCACAGCGCGCCCTTCGTGCTCGGCACCCCGCCCGCCCGCGGATCGGGGCCGGCCGCGGTGCGCAGCGCGCGGGCCACCGCCTTGAACTGTGCCTCCACGATGTGGTGCGGGTTGCGGCCGGACAGCACGAGGACGTGCAGGCAGATCCGGGCCGTCAAGGCGAGTGTCTCGAAGAAGTGCTTCGTCAGCGTGGTGTCGTAGCTGCCGATCAGCGGCGGCATCCGGTCCGGCTCGCGGTGCACCACGTACGGCCGCCCGGACAGGTCCACCGCCGCCTGCACCAGCGCCTCGTCCAGCGGCACGAGCGCGTGCCCGAACCGGCAGATGCCGGACTTGTCGCCGAGCGCCTGGCGGATCGCCTCGCCGAGCACGATCGCGGTGTCCTCCACCGTGTGGTGCGCGTCCACTTCGATGTCGCCGCTCGCCCGCACGCTCAGGTCCAGGCGGCCGTGCTTGCCGAGCTGGGCGAGCATGTGGTCGAAGAACGGTACCCGGGTGGCCACGTCCGCCACCCCGGTCCCGTCCAGGTTGACGTTCACCAGGATCCGGGTCTCGCTGGTGAGGCGCTCCACCCGCGCTACCCGGTTCACCGTCCGCCTCCGGCGGCGAGCACGCCGGCCAGCGCGGCGCGGAACGCGGCCATCTCGGCCGGCGTCCCCATGGTCACCCGCAGCCACCCGGGCGGCCCGGCCTCGCGCACCAGCACGCCGGCTTCGAGCAGCCCCCGCCAGACGGCCCGCCGGTCCCGCAGCCCGCCGAACAGCACGAAGTTGGCGTCGGACTCGGCCACGTCGAGGCCGAGGCCGCGCAGCCAGTCCGCGGTCTGGTCGCGCTCGGCGCGCAGCTCTCCCACCCGGCCCAGCAGTTCGCCGGCGTGGCCCAGCGCGGCCTGCGCCGCGGCCTGGGTCAGCGCGGACAGGTGGTAGGGCAGCCGGACGAGCAGCAGCGCGTCGATCACCGCCGGGTCGGCCGCCAGGTAGCCCACCCTGGCTCCGGCCAGCGCGAACGCCTTGGACATGGTCCGGGTGACCACCAGCCGCGGGTGGCCGGGCAGCAGCGTGAGCGCGGTGGCGGTGCCGTCCCTGGCGAACTCCGCGTAGGCCTCGTCCACGACGACCATGCCCGGGGCGGCCGCGCAGACCGCCTCGATCACCTCGAGCGGCAGCGCCGTCCCCGTCGGGTTGTTCGGCGAGGTGAGGAAGACGAGGTCGGGAGCCGCCGCGCGGACCCGGGCCGCGGCGCCGTCGGCGTCCAGCCGGAAGTCATCGCCGCGCCGCTCGGCCAGCCACCGGGTGCCGGTGACCCCGGCGATGATCGGGTGCATCGAGTAGGACGGCTCGAACCCCAGCGCCGTGCGGCCCGGCCCGCCGAACGCCTGCAGCAGCTGCTGGAGGATCTCGTTGGACCCGTTGGCGGCCCAGACCTGACGCATGGTCAGCCCGTGCCCGAGGTAGGCGGCCAGGCCGGCCCGCAGCTGCTTCGCGTCCCGGTCCGGGTAGCGGTTCAGGGTCGCCGCCGCGGCGGCCGCGGCCTCCGCGATCGCCCGGACCAGCGACGGGGACGGCGGGTAGGGGTTCTCGTTGGTGTTGAGCCGGACGGGCACGTCCAGCTGCGGCGCGCCGTAGGGCTCCAGCCCGGCCAGGTCAGGCCGCAGCGGCAGGAACGCGGCCAGGCCCTGGTCCGCGGTCATGGCGCGCCGTCCGCCAGCTCCGCCCGGCCCCCGGCGGTATCTGTCCCGGGAGGCGATCCGCCGGAGCCTGCGGCCGGGTCTTCCCGGGGGGCCGGCCCCGCGCACCCCTCCGCGAAACGGGCGCGAACCGCGGCCACGTGGGCCGGCAGGTCCTCGGCCGCGCCGAGCGCGGCCACGGGCGGCAGCGCGGCCGCCAGCGCGGCCGGCGTGCACTCGATCACGTTGACCAGCCGCAGGAACGGCAGCACGGACAGCCCGGCGGTGTGCCGCGCCGACCCTCCGGTGGGCAGCACGTGGTTCGAGCCGGCCAGGTAGTCGCCGAGCGAGACCGGCGCGTAGGGGCCGGCGAAGACGGCGCCCGCGTTCCGCACCCGGCGGGCCAGCTCGCCCGCGCGGGCGGCCTGGATTTCCAGGTGCTCGGGCGCCCAGGCGTCGGCGACGGCAAGGGCGGCGTCGATGCTGTCCGTGATCACCTGCGCGGACTGGCCCGCCAGCGCCCGCTCGATCCGGTCGCGGTGGGCGGCCCGGCCGACGGCCGCGGCGAGCTCGGCGGCGACCCGGTCGGCCAGGCCGGCCTCGGGGGTGATCAGCAGGCACGCGGCGAGCGGGTCGTGCTCGGCCTGCGCGACCAGGTCGGCGGCCAGGTGGCCGGGGCTGGCGGTGGCGTCGGCGACGATGGCTATCTCCGTGGGCCCGTTCTCCCCGTCGGTGCCGACCACGCCGCGCAGCACCCGCTTGGCCGCGGCCACGTAGACGTTTCCCGGGCCGGTGACGACGTCGACGGGCGGGCACTCCCGCGTCCCGTAGGCGAGCATGGCCAGCGCCTGGGCGCCGCCGGCCGCGTGCACCTCGGTGACCCCGAGCAGCGCGCAGGCGGCGAGCACGGCCGGGTGCGGCAGCCCGCCGTAGGCGGCCTGCGGCGGGGACGCGACGGCGATCTCCGCCACCCCGGCGACCTGCGCGGGCACGACGTTCATGACCACCGAGGAAGGGTAGGCGGTCAGCCCGCCCGGCACGTAAACGCCGGCCCGGCCCACCGGCACCAGCCGCCCGGTGACGGTCAGCCCGTCGGCGACCGTGGTCGCGGTGTCGGCCCGCAGCTGCGCGCGGTGCACCGCGGCGGCCCGGCGGGCCGCCTCCTGCAGGGCCGCCCGCACGTCCTCGTCAAGCTGGCCGAGCGCGTCGTCCAGCGCCTGCCGGGGCACCGGGGTGGCGGCCAGATCCACCCCGTCGAACCTGCGGGTGTATTCGCGCACCGCCGCGGCGCCGCGGCGCCGCACGTCCTCGCACACCGGCCGGACCTGCTCGGCCGCCGCCGCCACGTCGAGGACGGCCCGGGGCAGCACGCCGTGCAGGCTGGCCCGGCTGAGCTGCTGCGGCGCCCGGCCGCGCAGGTCGATCCGGGGAAGCATCCGCCCAGCCTATCGGGCTGTCCCGCAACGTGGTCGGCTCGTCCCGCATCGCGGACGCCCCGGAGTTGCGCGGGGCGGCGGGATCGGGTGGCAGGCTGGGGGGACGCAGCGTCCCCCGGCCGATGTGAGGTGAATGGCCAGTGATCATGCAGCCCGGCCTGCAGAGCCAGGCGGATCTCCCCTTCACCGCTCTGGCCGGCGAGTATCTCGATGACCGGGCCGAGCGCTATCCGCAGCTGGCCACCGACCTCGGCGATCACCGGCACGACGCGCGGCTGCCCGATTTCTCCGCGGCCGCGGGCGCGGACGAGCGCCGGGCCCTGGACGGCTTCGCGGCCCGGCTCGCGGCGATCGACACCGGCGGGCTGTCGGCCGAGCACCAGGTGGACGCGCGCATGCTGGCCAACTCGGTGGCGCAGCGGATTCTTCGAGCTGGACGAGCTGCGCGAGCGCAGCTGGAACCCGCAGCTCGCCAACCCCGGCCGGGCCATCCACCTGCTGCTGCTGCGGGATTTCGCCCCGCTGCCCGAGCGGCTCGCCTCGGTGGCCGGGCGGCTGGCGGAGGTCCCGGCGGTGCTCGCCGCGGCCCGCACCCGGCTGGAGAGGATGCCGAAGGTCCACGTGGAGACCGCCATCGGGCAGTTCTCCGGCACGATCAGCCTGGTCACCACCGAGATAGACGCCGCGCTCGAGGCCGAGCCCGGCTGCGCCGCCCAGATCGAGGCCGTGCGGCCGGCCGCGCTGCACGCGCTGACCGAGCACCGGGCCTGGCTGCTGGCGAAGCTGGAGCAGCCCGGCGAGGAATTCGCCGACCCGCGGATCGGCCCGGAGCGATTCGCCCGCAAGCTGTCCCTCACCCTGGACGCCGAGGCCGACGCGGAAGCCATCCTGGCCCGGGCCCAGGCTGATCTTGACCGGGTGAGCGAGGAGATAGCCGGCCTCGCCGCCGAGCTCGGCGGCCGTGAGGCCGGCCGCCAGGCGCGTGGTCCGGCAGGTGCTCGGCCGGCTGGCCGACGACGCGGCCGGGGACGCCACCATCCTGGATCTGTGCCGTCGCGCGCTCGCCGCGCAGACCCGCTTCGTCACCGAATGCCAGCTGGTCAGCACGCACGATGACCCGGTCGAAGTGATCGAGATGCCGGAGATCTCGCGCGGGGTCGCGGTGGCGTACTGCGACTCGCCGGGACCGCTGGAGACCGCGCCGCTGCCGACCTTCGTGGCGGTCTCCCCCACCCCGGCCGACTGGCCTGCCGCGGCGGGTCGCATCGTTCTACCGGGAGTACAACCGGCACATGGTGCACAACCTGATGGTGCACGAGGCGATGCCCGGCCATTTCCTGCAGGGACAGCACTCCCGGCGGTTCAGCGGCTCGGCGACCGCGCTGCGCGCGGCCCTGCGGTCCGGCTCCTTCGTCGAGGGCTGGGCGGTGTACGCCGAGCAGCTGATGGCCGACCGGGGCTACCCGGGCGAGGGCGACCCCCGCCAGGTGCGGATGCAGCAGCTGAAGATGCAGCTTCGCATGATCATCAACGCCATACTCGACGCCCGGGTGCACGGTCACGGGATGACCGAGGCCGAGGCGATGGCCCTGATGACCGGCCGCGGCTACCAGGAAGAGGGCGAGGCGACGGGCAAATGGCGGCGGGCGCTGCTTACCTCGGCCCAGCTGTCCACCTACTACGTCGGCTACACCGAGGTCGCCGACCTGGCCGCCGAGCTCAGGACCGCCCGGCCGCGGCAGCCCGAGCGAGACCTGCACGACCGCATGCTGGCCCACGGCTCGCCGCCGGTTCGCCATCTGCGCACCCTGATCGGGAGCTGACCGGACCGGGACACGGTTCAGCCCACCGGGTCGATCCCGCTGACCTCGCCGCCGTCGGCCCGGGCCGGATGGCGGCTGCGCGGACGCCGCCGCCATCCGCCGGTGCTCGATCGACTGGCTGATCACCTCGACGGACCCGACGACCAGGCCCGCGAACAGCGGCCAGAACGCGAGCGCGCCGTGCCCGCCGAGCATCAGCGGCTCGCGCAGCCGGGTACCCGCCGGGCTGACCGCCAGCCGGACCCGGAACCTGGCCAGCCCCTGCTGCTGCCCCACCCACATGGCCAGCACGGACCCGGCCACGCCGCCGAGCACGAGCCCGGCCAGCGGCAGCGCAGCCGTACCTGCGCACCGCGACGAAGTAGCCGGCCGTCCCGCAGATCACGCCCGGCGACGGCGGTCAGCAGGCAGAACCAGACGTCGGCCTCGATGAACGCGCTCGTCTCCGAGTTCACCACGTAGGCGACGCCGTGGCTCTGCACGGCCAGCAGCGCCCGGGGCGCGACGGCGGACCAGATGAGCCCGATGAGCAGGCCGAGCAGCGCACTCACCGCCACGGTGGCGATCAGCGCGAGCAACGCCGGGCGTAGTCTGGCCGGTGTGCGCCGGGTCCGGTACCGCTATCCGATCCTGGAACGGCAGGAGGGCCGGGACCGCGGCGTGGCGCGTTGGGATACTGGCCGGGTTGCGTCATTCTGCGCAGCAGCGTACGTGACGCCGGGCACTGCCCGCGCGATCACCTGATGCTTCAGATTGTATGCATGCTTAACACTGATCCACCCGAGATAAGGAATAGTTAACCTGCTGGCTGGGGGAAGGATGATCGAGGCTCGCGATCTGACCAAGCGCTATCGGCCCGAAGGTGGCCGTGGACCATCTGTCGTTCTCCGTCGAGCCGGGCAGGGTCACCGGGTTCCTCGGGCCCAACGGGGCGGGCAAGTCCACCACGATGCGGCTGGTGCTCGGCCTGGACCGGGCCGACGGCGGAACCGCGACGATCGACGGCAAGCCGTACCGGGACCTGGTCAGCCCGCTGCGCGTGGTCGGCGCGCTGCTCGAGGCGCGGGCCGTGCACACCGGCCGGTCCGCCTTCAACCACCTGCTCTTCCTGGCCCAGACCCAGGGCCTGCCGCGCCCGCGGGTGCACGGAGGTCATCGACCTGGTCGGGCTGGGCGAGGTCGCGGACAATCGGGCCGGCGGGTTCTCCCTGGGCATGAGCCAGCGGCTCGGCATCGCCGCCGCGCTGCTCGGCGACCCGCAGGTGCTGGTGCTGGACGAGCCGGTGAACGGGCTCGACCCGGAGGGGATCCTGTGGATCCGCAACCTGATGAAGACGCTGGCCGCCGAGGGCCGCACGGTGTTCGTGTCCAGCCACCTGATGAACGAGATGGCGGTGACCGCCGATCACCTGATCGTGATCGGCCGCGGCAGGCTCATCGCGGACAGCAGCACGCAGGAGTTCGTCGCCAGGAGCGCGGACCAGTCCGTGCTCGTGCGCACGCCGGATCCGGTCCGGCTGACCAAGGCGATCACCGAGGCGGGCGGAAGCGTGACGGACGGTCGGACGCGGACGGCGCGGAAGCGGACGGACAGCGGGAGCGGGCCGGACGGCGGCGGCCGGCAGGCCGGCGGCGCGGCCGCGCTCACCGTGACCGGCATGCCCGCCGCCCGGGTCGGTGAGCTGGCCGCGGCCGCGTCGGTGGTGCTGCACGAGCTCACCCCGCGGACGGGATCCCTCGAGGAGGCGTTCATGGAACTGACCGCCGACAGCCTGGAGTACGGCCAGCCGGCCAGCGCCGTCACCGGCCGGCCGCCGGGCCGGACGGCCGCGGCGCCCGAAGGGCAGGACCGGTGACGTCGGCCGCGCCGGCCAGGCCGGCCCCGGCGCAGGCCGGCCGCCGACCCGCCGGCCCGGCTTCGGGCACCTGCTGCTCAGCGAGTGGACGAAGATCCGCTCGGTGCGTTCCACCGTGTGGTCGCTGATCCTGCTGGTCGTGCTCACGTTGGGCCTGACCGGCCTGATCACCGTCGATCACCGCCGCCCAGTGGAACAAGATCGGCCCGGCGTCGCGGGCTGCAGCTGCTGCACGACCCGGTCAGCGCGATCCTCGGCGCATCGGCCTCGAGTTCGGCCAGCTCACCATCATCGTGCTCGGGGTGCTGGTGATCTCGGGCGAGTACTCCACCGGCGCCATCCGCGCCTCGCTGCTGGCCGTGCCGCGCCGACTGCCCATGCTGGCCGCCAAGGCCATCGTGTTCGCCGCGATCGTGCTGGTCCTCGGCGAGATCGTCATGTTCGTCTCGTTCTTCCTCGGCGCGGCGATCCTGCACAGCCACGTCCCGGTGTCGCTGAGCACCCCGACGTGGCCCGCGCGGTCATCGGCGGCGGCCTGTACCTGACCGTGCTCGGCCTGTTCTCGATGGCGATCGGCGCGCATGGTCCGGCACACCGCGGGCGCGATCGCCGGCGTCATCGCCTTCGTCATCGTGCTGGAGCCGCTGTCCTCGCTGATCCCCGGCACCTGGGGCAACCACATCCACGACTACCTGCCGACCTCGGCCGGGCGGCTGATCAACCAGACCGCGCCGGCCTCCGGCCAGGTGCTCCCGGCCTGGCGGGGTTTCGCCGTGTTCTGCCTGTGGACGGCGGCGCTGCTCGCCGCGGCTGGGAGTCCTGCTCCTGCGCCGCGACGCCTGACCGGCCTCGGTGACGGCCGCCCTCATCACGCTGGCGGTCGGCGCGGCCTTCAGCCTGGCCGCCAGCGCGGTCCTGGTCACCCGGATCGAGCGCCTGGGCGAGCGGTTCGGGCTCACCGAGGCCATGCTCGGCCTGGTCGCCGCGCTGGCCGCCGACGCCCCCGAGATCACGTCCGCGGCCGCTGCCCTGGCCCGCGGCCAGCACGCCGTCGGAGTGGGCGTCGTGCTCGGCTCGAACGTGTTCAACCTGGCGGCGCTGCTCGGCCTGGGCGCGGTCGTCGCCGGGCGGATCGCCCTGCACCGCCGCGTCGTCGCCCTGGAAGGCGCGGTCGGGCTGTGGATGGCGGCGGTCAGCATCTGCGCCCTGGCCGGCCTGATCGGCCCCCGGGCCGGGCTGGTCCTGGTCCTGCTGGTGCTGCTCCCCTACGCCTGGCTGTCCGCGCTGCGGGCCCCGCACCGCACCGGCGTCTGGCTGCCCCGGCGGGTGCGCCGCTGGCTGGCCGAGGCGCTGAGCGAGGAAGAGCAGGAGGAAGGCCCCGCCCTGCACCCGTCCCCCGCCCGGCCGGGCGACGCCGTCAGCGCCCTCACCGGCGCCGTCGCCCTGGTCGTCGTCGTGGCCGCGAGCCTGGCCATGGAGCGGGCCGCCACCTCGGCCGGCACCCGGCTCGCCATCCCGGCCATCGTGACCGGCGGCATCGTGCTCGCCGCGATCACCAGCCTGCCCAACGCCGTGACCGCGGTCTACCTGGCCCGCCGCGGCCGGGGCGCGGCCACCTTGAGCGAGGCCATGAACAGCAACACGCTCAACGTGGCCTTCGGCCTGTTCCTGCCCGCCACCGTCACCGGCCTGGCCGCCGGCGGCAGCGCCACCCTGGTCGCCGCCTGGTACGCCGCCCTGACCCTGGCCGTCCTGATCCTGGCCTGCGCCCGCCGCGGCCTGTCCCGCCTCGCCGGCGCCCTCATCATCCTCGCCTACGCCATCTTCGTAACCACTCCTCGTCACCACCGCCTGACCAGCCACCCGGGCGGAGGGAAGCGATTTCCGGCCGCCCGTCCGCCGTAGGCCGGGCCGGGTCGCGATGTGCCGGGCGCGCCGCGGGTTCCACCCGCCACCAGGCGTGCCTCCTTCCCTAACGGTGGCGCCGGGACACCCGCCCGGCCCATCCGGCTGGCCGGCTCGCCGAACGCCGGCTGTCCAAGCGAGTGCCGCGCACCAGGCAGGTGTGGAAACCCCGCAGTGGATCAAGCGGGGGCGCGTGCCCGGATCCGCGACGTTCGGCGCAGCCGACAGTCGCGGATCCGGGCATGTGCCCCGGCTCCCGGCTACCCCACGCAGGCCGGCCCGAGCAGCTGCTTCAGGTCCCCGAGCAGCGCCGGAGACGGAGACACCCGCAGCTTGTCGTCCAGCCGGACGACCGTGGTCCGCTGCTTACCGCACAGGCGAAGATGAACCTCCGTTGCTCCCGGATGCGTCCGCAGCACGTCCCTCAGCTGCTCGACCACCGGGCCGACGCACCGGTCCACCGGCATCTCCACCACGAAAGGGCCGCCATCACCCGGCGTGGTATCCGGCACCTTCACGTCCATCGCGATCAGCTTGGGCGCCTCGTCCCGCCGGTCCAGCCGGCCCTTGACGACGAGGATGGCGTCCTCGGCCAGGTAGCTGCCGCAGATCTGGTAGGTGGCGGGGAAGAACAGCACCTCGATCGCGCCTTCGAGGTCCTCGAGGGTGGCGGCCGCCCAGGGGTTGCCCTGCCTGGTGACCTTGCGCTGCAGCCCGGACAGGATTCCGCCCACCGAGACCACCTGGCCGTCGGAGCGCTCGCCCCGCTGCCTGCGCTCGGCCTCGGCCAGCCCGCCCGCGCCGAGCTCGGCGGAGCCGATGAGCTGGGCGATGGAGCAGTCGGTGCCGACGGCGAGCACGTGCTCGAGGCCGAGCAGCGGGTGGTCGGAGACGTACAGGCCGAGCATCTCGCGCTCGAAGGCGAGCAGGACGGGCTTCTCCCACTCGCCGCCGGGGACCGGGACGTCGAACATCGTCTCGGTCTCGGTGTCCCCGTCGAACAGCGAGAACTGGTTGTTGGCCTCGTTGCGCTTGACGTCGATGACCTGGTCGACGGCCTGCTCGTGGATCAGGACCAGGCCCTTGCGCGGGTGGCCGAGGGAGTCGAACGCGCCCGCCTTGACCAGCGACTCGATGACCCGCTTGTTGCACACCGTGACCGGGACCTTGCGCAGGAAGTCGGCGAAGCCGGTGAACGCGCCCTTGGACCGCCGGGTCGCGTCGATCGCCTCCACCACGTTGGTGCCGACGTTGCGGACCGCGGCCAGGCCGAACCTGATGTCGCTGGCCGACCGGGGTGAAGTTGGCCGCGGACGCGTTCACGTCCGGCGGCAGCACCTTGATCCCCATCCGGCGGCACTCGTTCAGGTACAGCGCGGACTTGTCCTTGTCGCCTGCGATGGAGGTGAGCAGGGCGGCCATGTACTCGGCCGGGTAGTTGGCCTTCAGGTAGGCGGTCCAGTACCCGACCATCGCGTAGCAGGCCGCGTGCGCCTGGTTGAAGGCGTAGTCGGAGAACGGGACCAGGATGTCCCAGATCGTCTTGATCGCGGAGTCCGGGTAGCCGTTCGCCCGCATGCCCGGCCTCGAACGGCTCGAACTCCTTGTCGAGGATCTCCTTCTTCTTCTTGCCCATGGCCTTGCGCAGCAGGTCGGCCTTGCCGGGCGTGTAGCCGGCCAGCTTCTGCGCCGTGGCCAGCACCTGCTCCTGGTAGACGAGCAGCCCGAAGGTGTCGTCGAGGATCTCGGCCAGCGGCTCGGCGAGCTCGGGATGGATCGGGGTGACCGGCTTGCGGCCGGTCTTGCGGTCGGCGTACTCGTTGTGCGCGTTCGCGCCCATCGGGCCCGGCCGGTACAGGGCGTTGACCGCGGCGATGTCCTCGAACCGGTCCGCGTGCATGGAGCGCAGCAGTGCCCGCATCGGCCCGCCGTCGAGCTGGAAGATGCCCAGCGTGTCGCCGCGGGCCAGCAGTTCGTACGTGCACTTGTCGTCGAGCGGCAGCGTCTCCAGGACGATCTCCTGCCCGCGGTTGTCCTTGATGCCGGCGACGGCGTCATCCAGCACGGTCAGGTTGCGCAGCCCGAGGAAGTCCATCTTGAGCAGGCCGAGGGACTCGCACGCGGGGTAGTCGAACTGGGTGATGATCGCGCCGTCGGCCTCGCGCTTCCACACCGGGATGTGGTCGATGATCGGCTCGCTGCTCATGATCACGCCGGCGGCGTGCACGCCGGCCTGGCGGATCAGCCCTTCCAGGCCGCGGGCGGTGTCGAGGACCTGGCGGACCTCGGTCTCGGCCTCGTAGAGGGCGCGGATCTCGCCCGCCTCGCCGTACCGGGGGTGCGCCGGGTCGAAGACGCCGGACAGCGGGATGTCCTTGCCCATCACGGCGGGCGGGAAGGCCTTGGTGATCCGGTCGCCGAGCGCGTAGGGGAAGCCGAGCACCCGGGTGGCGTCCTTGACCGCCGCCTTGGCCTTGATCGTGCCGTAGGTGATGATCTGCGCGACCCGGTCGTCCCCGTACTTCTCGGTGACGTAGCGGATCACGTCACCGCGCCGGCGCTCGTCGAAGTCGATGTCGATGTCGGGCATGGAGACGCGCTCGGGGTTGAGGAACCGCTCGAACATCAGCCCGTGCGCGATCGGGTCCAGGTCGGTGATGCCGAGCGCGTAGGCGACCATGGACCCGGCGGCGGAGCCGCGGCCGGGGCCGACCCTGATGCCGTTGCGCTTGGCCCACATGATGAAGTCGGCCACGACCAGGAAGTACGAGCAGAACCCCATCTGCGCGATCACGCCGATCTCGTACTCGGCGCGGCTCCTGCGCTGCTCGTCGTACCCGCCGGGGTAGCGGCGGTCCATGCCCAGCCAGAACTGGCTGCGCAGCCAGCTCTCCTCGGTCTCGCCGTCCGGCACGGGGAAGCGGGGCATCAGGTTCTGCTTGGCGAAGTCCACCTCGCACCGCTCGGCGATGAGCAGGGTCGAGTCGCAGCCGGCCTGCCATTCCTCGTCCGTGGCGACCGCGCGCATCTCGCGCCGGGGACTTCACGTAGTAGCCGGTGCCCTCGAACTTGAACCGGCCAGGGTCGGCGAGGTTGGACCCGGTCTGCACGCAGAGCAGCACCTCATGCGCCTGCGCATCGTCGGGGCGGGTGTAGTGCGAGTCGTTGGTGACGACGAACGGCAGCGCGAGCTCGGCCGCGATCGCGCAGGCCGTCGCGTACCCGGCGCTCGATGTCCAGGCCGTGGTCCATGATCTCGACGAAGAAGTTCTCCGGGCCGAAGATGTCCCGGTAGGCGGCGGCCGCCTCGACGGCCTGCCGGTACTGGCCGAGCCTGAGCCTGGTCTGCACCTCGCCGGACGGGCAGCCGGTGGTCGCGATGATCCCCTTGGCGTGCGCGGCGAGCAGCTCGCGGTCCATCCGCGGCTTGCGGAAGAAGCCCTCCAGCGAGGCGAGCGAGGACAGCCGGAACAGGTTGTGCATGCCCTCGGTGGTCTCGGCGAGCAGCGTCATGTGGGTGTAGGCGCCGGCGCCCGAGATGTCGTCGTCGGCTCTGGGCCGGGGTTCCCCAGCGCACCGGCTGCCGGTGCTTGCGGTGCTCGGGGGCCACGTAGGCCTCGATCCCGATGATCGGCTTGACGCCCGCGGCGGTGGCCTTGGTCCAGAAGTCGTAGGCGCCGTAGACGTTGCCGTGGTCGGTCATCGCGATGGCCGGCATGCCGGCCTGCTCGCACTGGGCGAACAGGTCCTTCAGCCGGGCCGCGCCGTCCAGCATCGAGTACTCGGTGTGCACGTGCAGATGGGCGAACGACTCCTGGCTGCCCGCGGATGCGCCCCGCCCCGGCTGCCGGCATGAAGACACCGCCTCCTTCGGGCATGCGGAACAGCGCCCTGTACGGGCGTTGGCGAACGGAACCGGGGGAAGAGGCCAGCACCGCCCGTCGGGAGGCAGGCTCGCTGGTCAGCCCTCCGCGAGCGGCGGCACCGGTCCGGCTCTTCACGGTGGTCCTAGCCTATTCGAGCCGGGGCGGCGCGGCACGCGGGACACGCGCCAATCAGGTCCCGCGGCACTATTCCTGCGGCCCGGCGTCCAGAGCATGGGCCGCGGACCCGGCAGTCCGGATAGACGCGGAGGCGCTACTCCCGGCGCAGGACGTCCAGGGCGTGGGCCAGGTCGGCCGGGTAGTCGCTGCGGAACTCGACCCTGCTGCCGTCGGCGGGGTGGGCGAAGGCCAGGCTGACCGCGTGCAGCCACTGCCTGGTCAGGCCGAGCCGCTCGGCCAGCACCGGGTCGGCGCCGTAGAGCAGGTCCCCGGCGCACGGGTGCCTGATCGCGGCCATGTGCACCCGGATCTGGTGGGTCCGGCCGGTCTCCAGGACGATCCTCGGTCAGGCTGGCGCCGCGGAAGGCCTCGATCGTGTCGTAGTGGGTGACGCTCGGCCTGCCGCCGGCGACGACCGCGAACCTGCCGTCGCCGGAGGGATGCCTGCCGATCGGCGCGTCCACCGTGCCGCGCAGCGGGTCGGGGTGGCCCTGCACCAGGGCGTGGTAGCGCTTGTCCACCTCGCGCTCGCGGAACGCGCGCTTGAGCGCGCTGTAGGCGCGCTCGCTCTTGGCCACGACCATCAGCCCGGTGGTGTTCGCGTCCAGCCGGTGCACGATGCCCTGCCGTTCGGCCGCGCCGCTGGTGGCGATCGTGTGGCCGGCGGCGAGCAGGCCGCCGAGGACGGTCGGCCCGGTCCAGCCCGGCGTGGGGTGCGCGGCGACCCCGGCCGGCTTGTCCACGACCAGGATGTCGGCGTCCTCGTAGATCACCTGGAGACCGGGGACGGCGGCGGCCTGCCCGGCGCCGGCCGGCCCGGCGGCCGCCGGCGGTGCGGGCAGCGTCACGTCCAGCCAGGCGCCCGCCTCTACCCGGTGCGACTTGGCGGCGGGCTGCCCGCCGACGAGCACCTGGCCGTCGGCGATCAGATCCGCGGCCTTCGCCCGGGACAGGCCGAACATCCGGGCCAGCGCCGCGTCGAGCCGCTCGCCGTCCAGGCCGTCGGGGACCGGCACGCGGCGCTGGTCCTGACCGCTGTCACCGTCTAGTCTGCCGCGTCGGCCGGCTGGCCAGCGCCAGAACACCGACCCTGAGCTGCTGTCACCTGGCGGCCGGCCTAGTCTGCCGCGTTCGGCCGGCCGGCCTGGCCCGGCTGCGGGGCGTGGCCGGTTGCGCCGGGCCGGTCGGGGGGCCCGGGACGGCTGCCCCGGTCCACCGTGCCGTCCATCCGCAGGCCGAGCACGGCCAGCAGGACGGCGAGCACCCCGCCGCAGACGATCGCGGAGTCGGCCAGGTTGAACACCGGCCAGTGCGGCAGCTCTATCCAGTCCACCACGTCGCCGCGCAACGGCCCCGGCGCGCGGAACAGCCGGTCGGCCAGGTTGCCGGTGGCGCCGCCGAGGAGCAGGCCGAGCGTGATCGCCCAGGGCAGGCTGCGCAGCCGCCGCGCGGTGCGCAGGATGAAGACGATCACCCCGACGGCGATGGCGGTGAACACGATCGTCATCGAGGTCCCGATGCTGAACGCCGCGCCGCTGTTGCGGATCAGCCGCAGCGTGAGCAGCCCGCCGAGCAGCCGGATCGGCGGGTGGCCAGACAGCCGGCGCGACGACGATGGCCTTGGTGATCACGTCGGCGACGAGCACGAACACGGCGACGCCGAGCAGGACCGTGACCTGAACGCGGCTGGACCGCGCCCGCGGGATGAGGCGCCGCTCACCGGCTCGGCCGCCGCGCCGTCCGGCTCCGCCGCCGCGCCGCCCGGCCGCGGTCGGCGGCGTCACGGCCGCGGCCGGCGGGGCGGGCGCGGTACGCGGGCTCGGCGCCGGGCTCACCGGGCCGGCCCGGACGGCGGCTGCCGGGCCGTGCCGGTGCCCGGCTGGCCCATCGGCTGGTCAGCGGCGCTCTTCGCGCTGCTTGCACGCCACGCAGAGGGTGGCGCGGGGAAACGCCTGCAGGCGCGCCTTGCCGATGGGCTCCCCGCATGACTCGCACACCCCGTACGTGCCGGACACGATCCGGGCCAGCGCACGCTCGTTCTGCGCCAGAAGCTCCCGGGCGTTGTGGGTGAGGGCCAGCTCGTGCTCGCGCTGGTACGTCTTCGCCCCCGCGTCGGCCTGGTCGTCGCCGGCGTCGGCGACCGCGTCACCCATCCGCTCGGCGATCTCGGACTCGGCCTTGGAGATCTCCGCGCGCAGCTCGATGATCTCGGCCTCGAGCTCCTGCCGGACCTCGCCGAGCTCGGCCTCGGTCCAGCGCTTCTCGCCAGACCGGACCGGAAGGGCGGCGGCGCCGGAATGGGTGCCTGCGGCCATCTCGGACCTCCCTGGGCGCGAAACGCGTATGATCTTGAAACTAGGCAGTCAACGGAGAATAAGTCGCGATGGCGGGATGCGCAAACGCGTCGCCGCCCGGCCGCCGGGAAACCGTTCGGGGCCCGGCAGGCGATCGGCTATCGTGGCAGTCTGCACGGCATTGATGGGGACAGCTGCCGCTGATCGCGGCCAGGAGCGACCCGGGGACGGTGCGAGCCCGGGGGCAGGCCCAGCGGACCAGATCACCCCGGAGCCGCCGGAAGAACGCCGACCAGCTCTGGCCCGGCAGGGCCGCGCGTCGCCAAGTAGAACCGGCAGCAGGACGTAACGGAGCGGGCCGCGCGGGCCGCGCTCGCCAGGCCGGCGAGCCGGCTGCACGGCCAAGGAGGGTGGTACCGCGGGGCGGCCGCAGGCCCGTCTCGTCCCTCCGCGCAGGCGTCCGGCGCCACCCGGACGAGGACTCGCGGAAGGCTGCCCGGCCATGGCCCACCCAGACGACACCGCGCCCGCCGCGGGCACCCCCCGCGCCGCGGGATCCGCCGACGGCGGCAGCCGTTTCTTCCCGGCCCTGCCCGCCCGGCCGGACCTGCCCGCCATGGAGCACGAGATGCTGGCCCGCTGGCGGGAGGGCAAGGTCTTCGAGCGCTCGCTCGAGCAGACGGCCGACGGCCCGCTGTGGACGTTCTACGAGGGCCCGCCGACGGCGAACGGCATGCCGGGCGTGCATCACGTCGAGGCCCGGGTGTTCAAGGACGTGTTCCTCCGGTTCAAGACCATGCAGGGGTTCCACGTCCCGCGCCGGGCCGGCTGGGACTGCCACGGCCTGCCGGTCGAGGTCGCCGTGGAGAAGGAACTCGGGATCTCCGGCAAGCAGGACATCGAGGCCTACGGGATCGCCGAGTTCAACGCGCGCTGCCGCGAGTCCGTGCAGCGGTACGTGGACGCGTTCGAGGAACTGACCGAGCGGATGGGCTACTGGCTCGACATGTCCCGGGCCTACTGGACGATGGACTCCAGCTACGTCGAGTCGGTCTGGTGGTCGCTCAAGGTGATCTTCGACAAGGGCCTGCTGGTGCAGGACTACCGGATCAGCCCGTACTGCCCGCGCTGCGGCACGCCGCTGTCCGACCACGAGATGGGCCAGCCGGACGTGTACCAGACGGTGGGCGACCCGTCGGTAACGGTCAGGTTCCCGCTGCTGACCCTGCCCGAGGGCGCGGACCCGGCGCTGGCGGGCGCGGACCTGCTGGTGTGGACGACCACGCCGTGGACGCTGGTGTCCAACACGGCGGTGGCCGTGCACCCGGACGAGACCTACGTGCTGGCCCGGCGGCCGCAGCGACGGCAACCGGGTGGTGGTCGCCGAGGCAGCTGATGCCGCGGGTGCTCGGCGACGGCTGGGACGTGGTCGCCCGGTTCCCGGGGTCGGCGCTGGCCGGTGCTACCTACCGCCAGCCGTTCGGGCTCGTCGACATTCCCGACGCCCACATCGTGGTCACCGGGGACTTCGTGACCACCGAAGACGGGACCGGCCTGGTGCACATGGCGCCGGCGTTCGGCGCCGACGACATGGAGACCGGCCGCGCGCACGGGCTGCCGGTGGTCAACCCGATCGGGCCGGACGGGCGGTTCGACGACTCGGTGCCGCTGGTCGGCGGGCTGTTCTTCAAGGACGCGGACCCGGTGCTGGTGGCCGACCTGGACGAGCGCGGGCCTGCTGTTCCGCACCGAGATCCACGAGCACAGCTACCCGCACTGCTGGCGGTGCGGCACGCCGCTGATCTACTACGCGGTGCCGTCCTGGTACATCCGCACCACGCAGATCAAGGACGCGCTGCTCGCGGAGAACGAGCGGACCAACTGGCAGCCGCCCACGATCAAGCACGGCCGGTACGGCGAGTGGCTGCGCAACAACGTGGACTGGGCGCTGTCCCGGACCAGGTACTGGGGTACCCCGCTGCCGCTGTGGACCTGCGCCGACGAGCCACGTCACCTGCGTCGGCTCGCTGGCCGAGCTGTCCGAGCTGGCCGGCCGCGACCTGTCCGGGCTCGACCCGCACCGGCCGCAGGTGGACGAGGTGACGATCCGCTGCCGGGACTGCGGCGAGCCCGCCCGCCGGGTGCCGGACGTGATCGACGCCTGGTACGACTCGGGCTCGATGCCGTTCGCCCAGCACGGCGCGCCGCTGCGGAACGAGGCGGAGTTCGAGAGCGCCTACCCGGCGCAGTTCATCTGCGAGGCGATCGACCAGACCCGGGGCTGGTTCTACTCGCTGATGGCGGTCGGCACGCTGGTCTTCGGCCGGTCCTCGTACGAGAACGTGGTCTGCCTCGGCCTGATCCTGGACGAGCCAGGGCCGGAAGATGAGCAAGCACCTGGGCAACGTGATCGAGCCGATCCCGCTGATGGACAAGCACGGCGCCGACGCGCTGCGCTGGTTCTTCACCTCGACCGGGTCGCCGTGGTCGGCGCGCAGGCTCGGCCACGGCGTCCTCGACGAGATCGTCAGGAAGGTGCTGCTCACCTACTGGAACACGGTGTCGTTCTTCGTGCTGTACGCGAACGCGGCCGGCGGCGCAGGGCGGCGCCGACTGGCTGACGCACGGCGCCGCCGCCGGCGGACCGGCCGCTGCTCGACCGGTGGGTGCTGAGCGAGCTGCACGCGCTGGCCAGCGGACGTCACCGGCGCGCTGGACGGGTTCGACACGGCCGACGCGGGGCGCAGGCTCGCCGCGTTCATCGACGACCTGTCCAACTGGTACGTGCGGCGGTCGCGGCGGCGGTTCTGGGAGGGACCGGGCACGCCCGAGGGCGCGGCGGCGTTCGCCACGCTGCTCGAATGCCTGCGGACGCTGACCCGGCTGATGGCGCCGTTCACGCCGTTCCTCACCGACTACGTGTGGGGGGTGCTGCGCGGGCCCGACGACGCCGGACTCGGTGCACCTGGCCAGCTGGCCGGCGGCGGATCGGTCGCTGGTGGACGGGCAGCTGTCCGCGGACATGGCGCTGGCGCGGCGGCTGGTCGAGCTGGGCCGTTCGGCGCGCGCGGCGGCGTCGGTGCGGACCCGCCAGCCGCTGGCCCGCGGGCTGGTCAGCGCGCCCGGCTTCGCCGGGCTGCCCGCCGAGCTGGTCGGCCTGGTCGCCGAGGAGCTCAACGTGCGGGCGATGGACCCGCTGACCGCCGACGGCGGCGACCTGGTCGACTACACGGTGAAGCCGAACTTCCGCGCGCTGGGCAAGCGCTTCGGCAAGTCCACCCCCGGCGGTGGCGGCCGCGATCACCGCGGCCGACCCGGCCTGGCTGGCCGGCCAGATGGGCTCGGCCGGGGCGGCTCCGGTCACCGTGGACGGCGAGCCGGTGACGCTGCAGCCGGACGACGTGATCATCACGCAGACGCCCAGGTCGGGCTGGGCGGTCGCCACCGACGCCGGGGAGACCGTCGCGCTCGAGGTCGACGATCACGCCGGAACTGCGGCGCGAGGGCCTGGCCCGCGAGGTCATCCGGCTGGTCCAGGACGAGCGCAAGAACGCGGGCCTGGACGTCAGCGACCGGATCTCGCTGTGGTGGGAGACCGCCGACGCCGAGGTCGGCGCGGCGCTGGCCGAGCACGGCGCGATGATCGCGGGCGAGGTGCTGGCCGTGCAGCTACGCCCGGGGACGCCCGGACGGCGACCGACGGGGCAGCAAGTGGCGCGGCCGGACGGGAGACGAGCTCCGGTGATCCGGGAGCACGCCGATGCCGGGCTCGGGCTGACCTTCTGGCTGAGGCGCGCCTGATCAGGCTGGGCCTGGCGGCCCGGGCCGCCGCGGCCGCTGCTGCCCCGCGCCGGGACGCAGGCTCAGCCGTCGGCGTGCCCTCTGGCTTCGGCCAGAGGCTTGTCCGGCTGGCAGGCACGGCACGGCACGCAGCCTGCTGCCTCCGCCGCGGCATGGCTCACCGTCTCGACGTCGTTCGCACCCAGGAAGCGGATGAGAATGCACTCGGGATCGGTGGTAGCGCGGGACCCCCGGGATCACCACGACCTGCGCCACGTTGCTTCCCGGTCCCGCCGCCGCGGGCTGTTCGATTCCCGGGGCGCCTGGCGCCTTCCGGCGGACGGGGAGCGGGTCAGGTGGCGCGGGCTCCGCGGCGGCCACCGCAAAGACCTGCGTCTGGGGGTCCTCGGTATCCGGGAGCGCCGGGACCCCCGGAGGGGCCGGCAGGTACGAGCCAGGTGTCCGGTCCGGGATCTGGCGGCGTGTCCGGGCTCGGCGACGCCGCCGGGGCGGACGACGCGTCCGGGTCGGCCGAGGTCGGCGGCCTTGGCTGCAGGCCGGGAGCAGGCGGCGCGCCGGGGCCGGGGGGACCGTCCGCGCCCGGCGGCATGTCCGCAGCCGGAGTCGCGCCCGGGCCCAGAGGCATAGCCGGGCCTGAGGGCGGCCCGGAAGCCGGCCGCCTGTCTGGAGCCGCCAACGCGTCCGGGCGGACCGGCACCTGCGAGTCCGCCGGACTCGACGGGCCGGCGTGTTCCGGGTCAGCGGTCCCGAGGTTGCCATCGGCGCGATCGGCAGCTGGCGCGGCGCTGGCCGCGGAGGGGCCCTGATCGCCCGGCTCCCTCGCGCCGGTCGTGCCGGTCCGGCCGTCGGTCAGGTCTCCGCCCTGCGGCCCGGCTACGCCCGGCGGCCCGGCTTCGCCCGGCGGCCCGGCTTCGCCCGGCGGGCCTGGTACGGCCGGCGGACTTCGGTCCTCGTCCGGCAGGTGCGCACCGCCGGTCCGCGTCTCATCGACCGCCGTGCCCTCGAGCCGCGCGTCCGGCTCCGGCCCCGGTCGTCGGCCGGCGATCCGGCCTCCGCCGTCTGCCGCGGCGGGCCTCCGGTCGCCGGATCCGGCGCGGCCTGCGGGGACGCGGGCCGGCGCCCGGCCTGCGCTCGGCGGGTCCCGGCGCGGCCTGGCGAGCCGCCGCGTTCGGCGGCGGTCCCGGTCCCCAGCCGCGGCCGCTCGCGAGCCGCCGGTTCGCGGTCGTCCCGGCGAGCCGGGCCCTCGGGCCGGCGATCCGGCAGTCCGCCGCATTTCGGCGGTCAGGTCCCGGCGGAGCCCGCGGGTCTCCGGCGCCGGGCCCTCGCGGACCGCCGTTCGGCGTGCCCGGCGGACCCGGCTCGGCGGCCACCTGCCGTCCCGATTCGGCGGTCAGGTCCCGCGCGGAGCCCGCGGGCTCTCCGGCGGCCGGGCCCTCGGCGGAGATCCGCCGCGATTTCGGCGGTCAGGTCCCGCGCGGAGCCCGCGGAGTCTCCGGCGGCCGGGCCCTCGGCGGAATCCGCCGCCTGGCCGGCCTCTGCCTCTGGATCGCTGACGGGCCCGTTCATCCGGTCCGCTGGCCCGTCCGCATCGCCGGCCGTCGCGTCAGCCTCGCCGCCGTGGGCGTCCCTCTCCACCTGCCCGGGGATCACGGCAGGCGGGGCCGTGTCGCCGCTCTCCGCCGGCCGGCCCGCTGCGGCAGGCCGGCGCTGCGGCCAGGTGATGCCGTCGGGCCAGGCACCGTCGGGCCAGGCACCGTCGGACTCAGGCACCGTCCTCGCCCCAGTCGGCCAGGCCGGGCTCGGCCGGGCTGGCCGCTTCAGCCGCGGGTTCCCCGGTGGCCGCCGGGATAACGAGCCTGGAGTTCCACTGCGTGGGGCTGGTCAGCTCCTGCTCGACGCGGCCCCAGACCTCGTCGGTGGTCGAGTTCTTGGTCAGCCTCGGCGCACGGGTCGACGGCGCCGGCCGCCGCAAGCTCGGCGTCCACCCGTGCCCAGAGGTCGTCGGCCGGGGATTTGGCCGAAGGCCAGCCGAGCCCGGCCGCGCTCGAGCCGGCCGAACCCGCCGCAGCCGGCGGCGCGCTCACCGCCGCCGTCCGGTCCCATACCGCACCTGCGCTCGCCGCCTCGCCGGGGGTCGCGAGCGTTCCGGGACCGCGGGCGGCACCGCGCACCTCTTCCAGCGCCCGCCGCGGCCTTGCCGAAGAACTCGTCACGGCCCGCGATCACGCCCGCCGCGAGCATGAGGGCGGCGCACACGCTCACGGCGATCGCGGCGTAGACCAGGGGCAGCTCGCTGGTGAGCGCACCCGCCAGCAGCAGCCCCAGCCCCGCGACGACAAGCGCGGCGCTGAACCGGATCACGGAAGTTCTCCTCCGGATGAGCGCCGGGCGCCGCCTAGGTTAGCGGCGCTCGTGCGGTGAACCGTCGGACGGGCGGAAGCCGCCCGAGTGTGCCGCAGGCTCAGGCTGGCCCGCGTAGGCCGGGGCGGCGCCCGGTCTGGCCGTTGCGCACGTCGGCGCGCGGCATCGCGGCGGGCACGGCCTGCGGGCCGGTGCCCACGGCACGGAATCCGCCGGTGTCGGACGCCCCGGCTTCGAGGTCGCGGAGCAGGCCTTCCAGGTATGCCTTGAACCTGCTGCGGTACTCGCGCTCGAAGGCGCGCAGGTCGTCCACCCGGCGCTCGAGCTCCTCGCGCTGCTGCACGAGGGAGCCCATGGCCTGGCGGTGCCGCTCCTGGGCGTCCCGCTCCAGGCTCTCGGCGCGCGCCCTGGCGTCGCCGGTGATCTGCTCGGCCTGGCGGCGCGCCTTGCTGAGGATGTCGTCGGCCTCGCGGCGGGCGCGGCCGAGCGTCTCGTCGGCCTCGCGCCTCGCGTCGGCGATCGCCTGGTCCGCGGTCTGCTGGGCGAGGGCGAGGACCCGCGCCGCGGTGTCCATGTTGTCCTCGGCCGGGGCCACGCCCATCATGACCGGCTCGGCTGCCTGCGCTCGGGCTCGGGCCGCGGCGGCTCGGGCGCCATCAGCTCGGGCTGCGCCTCCGGCAGCGGCGAGCCGAGCGCCGGAGCAGGCGTCTTGCCACCACGCATGAACTCGGCCAGCTTCGCCCGGAGCTCCTCGTTCTCCTGCAGCAGCCGGTCAAGCTCCGCCTCGACCTCGTCGAGGAAGGCGTCAACCTCTTCCTCGTCGTAGCCGGGCCGGAGCCTGGTCGTACTGAACTGCTTGTTCCGCACGTCCGCGGGCGTCAGCGGCATCTCGTCTCCTTGGCGCGCTTGGAGTGTCCTAACTGGCAGCACCGTTCAGATTAGCGGAACGACCACGTTCACCATGATCAAAACCGCAAAGAACAGCACCATGAAGCTGAGGTCCAAGGCCACACTACCGATCCGGAGCGGCCGGATGTACCGTCTTAGGAATCTCAGTGGCGGATCGGTGAGCGTGAACATGCCCTCCGCGATGACCAGAAGGACGCCGTGGGGTGCCCACGAACGGGAGAACGTCTGCACCCACGTGAAGATCATCCGGCCGATGAGGATCAGCAGGTAGATCCACAGAACGTAGTCCAGAACGATCTTCAGGATCGCCACATCCCTGCCCTGCCTGCCACGGCTCGCGCCGGGATGGTCACGGCGGACTGCCGTGCTGCGCCAGCCACCTGCTGACGCTCAGCTCTGGTTGAAGAAGCCCCGCTCCGCGATGCGGGCCTTGTCCTCGTCTGTCACCTCGACGTTCATCGGCGACAGCAGGAACACCCTGTTCGTCACCCGGTCGATGCTCCCGCGGAGCCCGAAGATCAGGCCTGCCGCGAAGTTGACCAGACGCTTGGCGTCACTGTCGACCATCTCGGTCAGGTTCATGATCACCGGAGTGCCGTCGCGGAAATGCTCTCCGATGGTACGAGCTTCATTGTACGTACGCGGGTGCAGTGTCGTGATCCTGGCGAGGTCGGTGGTCTGGGTGAGGGCGGCCGGGCGCCGGTCCGGCCTGGCGTGAGCCATCTCCTGGCCTACCTGACTGTCCGGCTCGTCGACCTCGGGCCCGTCGTCTGACTCCAGGCTGTCGTCGTGATCGGTGTACTCGTCGTACTCCTCGTAGGAGTCGTACTGCTCCTGGTAGCGGTGGTCGTCCTCCACGAGGCCGAGGTAGACCGCCATCTTGCGCATCGCGCTGGCCATCCTTGCGTCCTCCGTCGTGCCTGTCGTGCCGCCCCGCGGATCGACCGGGCGCCCCGGACGCGCAAGTGCTGGGACGCTGAGACCCGATACCGGGCTCACGCGTCGGACATTACCCGACGAAGGTGCTCCTGACGCCGAGCAACGCCGTACCGACACGCAGGTGTGTCGCGCCGGCCTCGATCGCCTGCCTCCAGGTCGCCGCTCATGCCCGCCGAGATCATGGTCGCGCCCGGGTGGGCGCGCCCTGACCCCGGCGGCGATGTCGGCGAGCCGGCCGAACGCGGCGGCGGCAGGCTCGCCCAGCGGCGCCACCGCCATCACGCCGCCGAGCACCAGGCCGTCCTCGGCCGCCACCGCGTCGGCCAGCGCCGGGCCACATCGGCGGGCTGCGCCCCGCCCGCGGCCCGGGTCCGCGTCCAGGCTGACCTGGACCAGGCAGGTGATCGTCCGGCCGGCCTGCCTGGCGTGCCTGCCCAGCGCACGGACCAGCCGGATCCGGTCCACCGAGTGCACGACCTCGGCGTAGCGGGCCACGCTCGCGGCCTTGTTCGTCTGCAGCTGGCCGACGAAATGCCAGGTGAGACCGGTCACGCCGAGCCGCGCGCAGGCGGCGGCCTTCGCCGCCGCCTCCTGGTCCCTGTTCTCCCCCACGTCCGTCACGCCCAGCTCGCTGAGCAGGCGGACGTCGGACGGGGGCCGGGTCTTGGTGATCGCGATCAGCGTGATCTCGCTCACGTCCCGGCCCGCGTCCTCGCAGGCCGCGGCGATGCGGGCGCGTACCTTCGCGAGCCCGGCCGCGATCTCGTCGCGGCGCGCGTCCGCGCCGGCCGGCCTCGGGCGGCTGGGTCACGTCTCCATCATGGCGCGAGCCAGACGAGGCCGGCGAACCGCCCGGTACGGCCGTCGCGCCGGTAGGAGTAGAGGTCCGGGTCCTCGGCGGTGCACCGGCCGTCGATCCGAATCTCGCGCACCCCGGCCGTGGCCAGCTGGGCGGCCACCCCGGCCGTGATGTCCAGGCCCGGCGTGCCGGCCCGGGTGACGCAGCCGGACCCCGGCACCACCGCGGCCACCGCGTCCCGCATGTCCTCGGGCACCTCGTAGCACCGGCCGCAGATGGCGGGGCCGATGATCGCGTGCATCCGGGCCGGATCGGCGCCCGCCTCGGTCATGGCGCGCACCAGCGCCGGGACGACGCCGCGGGCCGTGCCCGGGCGTCCCGAGTGCGCGGCGCCGACGATTCTCGCCTGCGGGTCGGCCAGCAGGACGCCCGGGCAGTCGGCGGACAGGACGCCCAGCGCCAGCCCCGGCACCGAGGTGAAGCTGGCGTCACGGGCCGGGGCGGGGCCGGCGGCGGCCTGGCCCCCGGGTGCCGGTTCCGCCGGATTCCGCACCTGGCCGACGTCGGCGCCGTGCACCTGGCGCATCCAGGCCATCCGGGCCGGGTCGAGCCCGCAGGCGGTCGCCACCAGCTGGCGGTTGCGGGCGACGGCCTCCGGGCTGTCGCCCGAGCCCGTACCCATGTTGAGCGAGTCATAGGGCGGCAGGCTGACGCCGCCGCGGCGGCCGGTGAATGCGGCGCGCACCCCGGGAGCCAGCGTGAACAGCCAGACCCCCGGGTCATCCGGCCCGGCTGGCCCGGCTGCGTCTCCCGCCGGCCGGCGCGCGGCCGGCCCGGCCGTGCGGGGAGCGCCTGCAGGCTCCGCGGGCCGTCGGCTCACTTGAGGAAATCGGGCACGTCGAGATCGTCGTCTTCCTCGAAGACCACCGGCCGGCGCCGGGTGCTGGCGGCGTCGAAGACACGCGCCGCCGCGACGGGGTCGAGCCTGCCTGGTGCGTCGTGATGCACGCGCCCGGCGGCCGGTGCCGCCGCGAGTCGGCCGGGCTCGCCGGGTAATCGGCCGCAGCGGGCCGGGATGCGGCCGCGTCGCCCGCGACGGGGGCGCTCGCCGCGCCCGCGCCCGGCGGCTGCGCGGTGTCCAGGCCGCCGGGCAGCCTCCGGGCCGTCCGGCTGACCCGCCGCCGGCGCATGGCCGTTCTGCTCGCGGGCGCGAGGGATCCGGGCCGGCCGGATCGGCCAGCATGGCCCTGGCTCCGCGGCCGGGGCGGGCCCGGGCCGCACTGCCGCCGTGGCCGCCTGCCCGGAGCTGCGGCGGCGGTAGCGACGGCGGGAGAGCCGTGGCTGCCGAGACTGACGCGGCCCGGCCGTTCGTCTCCCGGCGGCCGGGTAGCACCCGGGCCGTCGGCTCCGGCGCGGCCTGGGTCCGGGGGTCGCCGAGGCCGGCCGCGATCACGGTGACCCGCACCTCGTCGCCGAGCGCGTCGTCGATGACCGCGCCGAAGATGAAGTTGGCGTCCGGGGCCGCGGAGTTGGAGACCAGCTGAGCCGCCTCGTTGATCTCGAACAGGCCGAGGTCGGAACCGCCCTGGATGGACAGCAGCACGCCGTGCGCGCCGTCGATGCTGGCCTCGAGCAGCGGGCTGGAGATCGCCATCTCGGCGGCGGCGACCGAGCGGTCGTCGCCGCGCGGCCGAGCCGATGCCCATCAGCGCCGACCCGGCGCCCGGACATGACCGACTTCACGTCGGCGAAGTCCAGGTTGATCAGGCCGGGCGTGGTGATCAGGTCGGTGATGCCCTGGACACCGGACAGCAGCACCTGGTCGGCGGCCTTGAACGCGTCCAGCACGCTGACCTGCCGGTCGGAGATGGACAGCAGCCGGTCGTTGGGGATCACGATCAGCGTGTCCACCTCCTCGCGGAGCCGCTCGATGCCGGCCTCGGCCTGCGCGCCGCGGCGCTTGCCCTCGAAGCCGAACGGGCGGGTCACCACGCCGATGGTGAGCGCGCCGAGAGAGCGGGCCACGTTGGCCACCACGGGCGCGCCGCCGGTGCCGGTGCCGCCGCCCTCACCGGCGGTGACGAAGACCATGTCGGCGCCCTTGAGAACCTCCTCGATCTCCTCGCGGTGATCTTCGGCGGCCTTGCAGCCGACGTCGGGGTTCGCGCCCGCGCCCAGGCCCCTGGTGAGCTCGCGGCCGACGTCGAGCTTGACGTCGGCGTCGCTCATGAGCAGCGCCTGGGCGTCGGTGTTAATCGCGATGAACTCGACGCCCTTAAGTCCTTCTTCGATCATCCGGTTAACGGCGTTGACGCCGCCGCCGCCGATTCCGGCGACCTTGATGACCGCCAGATAATTCTGCGGTGCTGCCACGAGGAAGGACCCTTCCGCTCGTATGCCCTGTCGCATTTCCGGCCGCATTCCTGCGGGTCTCCACTGCCGCTCATCTCGGGAAACCTGGCACGTCGCGGCCGGGCTCAATGCGCTGCCAGTGATACCGGCCGACCGCGTACCGCGGTTTACCCGGATGAACTCTCACCCTCAAGTTGAGATTTAGACTTATGTCAACCTGGCGATTGCTATGGACAGTAGGGTCGCCTGCTAGCCGGGTCAACTAACCGGCCGTCAACCCGCCCGGCGTGTCGCGGCGCACTTTCCCGGGCCGGCCTGCTCGCGAGCCTTCGCGGCCATGATCATCCTGACTTTCGCGCGCGGTTCAGCCAAGATCTGTCCGGGTTGCGGCGATCCGGTGGCCGGAATGCAGGCCAAGTTCGCGTCGAGCATTAGGAGTCGCCCGGAATAACCCGTTGGTCCCGCTACCTGTGTGATGCACGAGACCTGCGCAGGTCACCAATGGCATCATGGTCGGCATACAGGATTTTTGGACAAGCCCTGACTGCATGTTGATCCCACGACGAGTCACGATAGCAGAGATGATCATGGAGTCAGCCCGGGGGCGAGCGGATTATCCACGAGCGAGACCATAGGAAAGATGATCATGGAGTCAGCCCGGCGCCGAGGGTCATCAGCGCGGGCTGAGGGCCATGGGAGCGGGCTGAAGGCCAGGAGGGCGTCGGGGCCGACCGGGCGTCGCGTGGCCGGAGGGGCGGGTCAGCCGGTGGCGGCGGTGCCGGGGGCGCTGACGTCGTAGGAGCGGGCGTGCGTGTGCATGAGGATGGCCAGCACCCGCGCCTTCTGCGCCGCCTGGCCGCTGCTGCCCCAGTCGACGGTCACCCCGCCGTACAGCTCCAGCGTGACCGCGTCCAGAGCGGGGACGGTCACGGCCTTGAGGCGGCGGGCGATCCAGGGGGGCAGCTGGCGCAGGACGGCCGCCGCGGCCCGCACCCCGGGATTGCCGGGCAGCGCGCCGGACGGGGGTGAACCGCGGTATTCCCTGGGGCCGGCTCTCTGCCTGCCGCACCACCACGCCCGAGGGGTCGACGAGGTCGAACCCGCCGCCGGTCACGGGCACCGCCAGCGCCGGGGTTCTCTCCCGGACCGAGATCAGCACGCCGTCGGGCCAGTTCCTGGTCACCTGCGCCGACTGCACCTGGGTGATGCGCTCGACCCGGCTGGCCACGGCGCCCGTGTTGACCCGGATGAGCGGCAGCCCCGGCGGGATGCCGGCGGCGGCGAGCACTTCGGACTTCGGCACCAGGTGCGTGCCGGTGACCTGGATCGACCGGACGACCAGGAGCTGCGGGCCGAGCAGCGCCCAGGCCGTGGCTCCGATGATCCCGAGCACCGCGAGCAGGAAGAACGCCGTCCGGTACGCGGCTGCGCCCGCGGCCGGCGGGAGCCTCGGCGGTCGGCCCGCCGGCGCTCCGGCCGCCCTGCTGGCGGGAGGCATCGGCCGCCCGGCCATCGCGGGGAGCCGCCGCGCGCCGCGGGCCAGCGTCAGCCGCGGACGCGGACCCGGCCTTCCCTGCGGATGCAGACCCAGTCTCGTGCGCGGCCGCGGACCCGGCCTTCACCGTGGCCGCCGACCCGGCCTTCGCCGTGGCCGCCGACCCGGCCTTCTGCGCGGATGCCGAGCCCGGTCTTTGCGGACGCCGGCGCGGACGCCGGCCGGGCCCCCGCCGGGGACGGGCGCCGGGCTCCAGCCGCGGGCGGCTCGGCCGTGCCCTCCCGCCGGGCCTGGCCGGTCACGAGCCCGTCCCCGCGCCCGCGCGGAGCGCGCTGACCAGCAGCGGCCCGAGGTTCGTCACGTCGCCCGCGCCCATCGTGAGCACGACGTCGCCGGGCCGGGCGGCCGCGGCCACGGCCCGCGGCACCGCCTCGGCGGCGGGCAGGTAGCGCGCCCGTCCCGGCGGCACCGCGTCGGCGACCAAGCGCCCGGTCACGCCCGGCTCCGGGTCTTCCCTGGCCGCGTAGACGTCGAGCACGAACGCCTGGTCGGCCAGGCCGAGCGCCGCGCCGAACTCGGCCGCGAAGATGCGGGTCCGGCTGTACAGGTGCGGCTGGAAGACCGCGATGACGCGCCCGCCGCCGGCGATCTCGCGGGCCGCGCGCAGGTCGGCGGTCAGCTCGGTGGGGTGATGGGCGTAGCTGTCGAGCACCCGGACCCCGGCGGCCTTCGCCCTTGGGCTCCAGCCTGCGCTGCGCGCCGCGGTAGGCGGCCAGCCCGCCGGCGGCCTGCGCCCAGCACACGCCGAGCTCGGCCGCGGCGGCGAACGCGGCCGCCGCGTTCAGCGCGTTGTGCCGGCCCGGCACCGCGAGCTCGATCCGCTGCCGCGGCGCCCTGGCGCCGCTGGGAATCCGACGCGGCCGGCCGAGATGCTAAGCTGATGCCCATCCCGCGCGGCCGCACGTCGGTGACCTGGTAGTCCGCGGCGGGCGATCGCCGTAGCTGACCACCCGCAGCGGCAAGGACCGCCGACGGCGGCGGCCAGCGCCCTGGTGCCCGGGTGGTCGGCGCACAGCACCAGCAGGCCGCCGGGCGAGATGCGGCGGGCGAACGCCGCGAACGTGTCCTCGATCTCCTGGAGGTCGGCGTAGTTGTCGAGGTGGTCGGCCTCGATGTTGGTGACGATCGCGGCGTCGGGCGACGAGCAGCAGGAACGAGCGGTCGCTCTCGTCCGCCTCGGCGACGAAGTCGTCGCCGCCGCCCCAGGCGGCGCCGAGCCCGGTCTCGGTCAGCAGCGCCGCCGATGGCGTAGCCGGGGTCGGCGCCGGACGTCAGCAGGATCGTGGTGAGCATGGCCGGTCGTGGTGGTCTTGCCGTGCGTGCCCGCCACGGCGACGACCGCTTGCCGAGCATCACCGAGGCCAGCGCGGCTGCCCGGTGCAGCACCCGGAGCGCCGCGCCTGCGCGCCTCGGCCAGCTCCGGGTTGTCCGCGCGGATGGCGGTGGAGACCACGAGCGTGTCCGCGCCGCCGAGGTTGCGCCGCGTCGTGCCCCACGTGCACGTCGGCGCCGAGCGCGGCCAGCGCGGCGAGCATGCCGGAGGGCCTGGCGTCGCTGCCGGACACCGGGACCCCCCGGGCGAGCATGATGCGCGCGATCCCGGACATGCCCGCCCCGCCGATGCCGGCGAAGTGCACCTTGCCGAGCTGGCTGACGGACGCGGCACCGGTGTCCGGCGCTCCCGCGACGCCGGGCGGCGCGCGGCCTGCGGCCGCTCACGGCCGTCCCTGATGATGCTGGTCACCTCGGCGGCCAGCTGGGTGTCCGCGTCCCGCGGCCCAGGCGCCGCGGCCGCGCGGGACATCGCGGCGACCGGCCGGGTCGAGCAGGATCGGGCAGCAGCGTGTCCCGGATCCACTCCGGGGTCAGCTCGGCGTCCTCGATGACCAGCGCCGCCGCCCGCGCGGACGATGGGCTCGGCATTCAGCATCTGCTCGCCGTTGCCGTGCGGGAGCGGCACGAACGCGGCCGGCAGGCCCACGGCGGCCAGCTCGGCGCAGGTCATCGCGCCGGACCGGCACAGCACCAGGTCCGCGGCGGCATAGGCGAGAGTCCATCCGGTCCATGTAGGGCACGATCACCTGCGCCGGGCCCGCGCCGGGCAGCGGCGGGGCCGCAACGCGGCCTCAGGCCCGGCGATGTGCAGCAGCTGCACGCCCGGCCTCCCGGATCCAGCCGGCCGCGGCCAGCACCGCCTGGTTCAGCGACCTGGCGCCCTGCGATCCGCCGGTCACCAGCAGCACCGGCAGGTCGGGGCGGAAGCCGAAGTGCGCCCGGGCCTTGCCGGCCAGGTCGGGCCGGTCCAGCTCGGCGATCTCGGCGCGCAGCGGGATGCCGATGTAGCGGGCGTGCGGCAGCGAGGCGCGCGGGTTGCCGGTGAACACGTGCCGGGTCAGCCGGGCGCCCATCCGGTTGGCCAGGCCCGGGCGCGGTAGTTGGCCTCGTGCACCACGATCGGCACCTGGCGGCGCCTGGCCGCCAGGTAGGCCGGCGTCGACACGTACCCGCCGAAGCCGACCAGGGCATCGGCCCCGGTCCGGTCGAGCACCCCGGCCGCGGCGCTGACGCCGCGGCCAGCAGGCGGCCGGGCACGGTGAGCAGCTGCGGGGGTGACCGAGCGCGGCAGCGGCACCGGGGGGATCGTGGCGAGCTCGTAGCCGCGCTGCGGCACCAGCCTGGTCTCCAGGCCCCGTTCGGTGCCGAGGAACGTCAGCTCGATCGCCGGGTCGGCCCGCCGCAGCGCGTCCGCCAGGGCGAGCGCGGGTGAGATGTGGCCGGCCGACCCGCCGCCGGCCAGGACGACCCTCATCGGCGATTCAACTGCTCGCGAGTGGTCGGCGCGAGTGATCGGACGGAGACAAAACCACGGTCACCGCGGCGGGTTATTTTTGAATAGCGCGAATTTGGCCAGACCCACTGCGAAGTGCCTCCTCAAAGGCTGGAATGCCGCTCGTGAACCCCAGCGGCCGGGTAGTCAGGCCCGTCTTGGGGCCAGGCCAAGCCAGCTTAGGACCCGGCGCAGGCCGCTCTCTCCCCGGCGGCCAAGGCTTCCCGCGCACCCGGCTCCCGCTTGGCGAACGACATCAGCATGCCGAGCGCCGCCATGGTGGCCAGCAGCGACGACACCCCCTCGGAGACCAGCGGGAGCGGCACCCCGGTGATCGGGAACACGCCGATCACCGCGCCGATGTTCACCACCGCCTGGACCACGATCCAGGCGGTGGCCGCCGCCGCGGCGAGCCGCATGAACGTGTCGTCGACCCGGCGGGCGATGCGCAGCCCGGCGTAGGCCAGCCCGCCGTACAGCGCGGACACGCACAGCGTGCCGACCAGCCCCAGTTCCTCGCCGATGATGGCGAAGATGTAGTCGGTGGTGGCGTTGGGCACCCAGCCCCACTTCTGCATGCTGGCGCCCAGGCCGACGCCGAACCAGCCGCCCGAGCCGATCGCGTACTTGCCCTGGATGCTCTGCATGTTCGTGCCGGTCGGGCTGGTCTGCGGGTTCATGAAGTCGGTGAGGCGCTGCAGCTCGTACGGGTGCGACGATGATCAGCATGAGCATGACCAGGCCCATCAGGCCGAGCATGCCCGGACATAGCCGGCCCGGCGTGCCGATGACCCACAGCAGGGCCAGGAAGATGGTCAGCAGCACGAACGTGGTGCCCAGGTCGTCGCCGAGCATGACGAGCATGCTGAGCAGAGCCGCGCCGGGCAGCAGCGGCACCAGCAGCTGCCGCCAGTCGGTGAGCAGGCCGAGCTTCTCCTTCCTGGCCAGCAGGTCCGCCCCCCACAGCACGAAGGTGAGCTTGGCCAGCTCGGACGGCTGCAACTGGAACGGGCCGAGCTGGATCCAGCGGGAGGCGCCGCCGGAGACCACCCCGACGCCGGGGATGCAGCGTCAGCAGCAGGCCGAGCACCGAGACGACCAGCAGCGGGTAGGCGGCGGCGCGGAGCAGCCGCGGCGACGAGCGCGCAGCGAACCACATGAGCGGCAGGCCGAGCGCCACGCCGAGCAGCTGCTTCTGGAATTCCCGGTACGGCGGCTCGCCGCTGACCAGGGCGGATGCCGACGAGGTGGACAGCACCATGACCAGGCCGAGCGCGAGCAGCAGGGACGCTATCCCGACGACCAGGTAGTAGGACAGCAGCGGGCGGCCGAGCAGGGCGGACCAGGCGGCCAGCCGCTCGCGCGGATCGGCGGCTGGCACACGCCAGGCCGTCCCGGCGTCCCGGGTCATAGTCCGGCCCTGCCCGTCCGGTCCGCCGCCGTCCGGGCCGCCGCCGGGCGGTCCTCGCAGCACCTCGGCGTCCGGAGAATCGCACCCGGTGTCACCGAGGTGGTGGCGCTCAGCACGCCCGGCCAGTGCCCGTACCGCCGCGGCGAATGCGTCACCGCGGGCCCCGTAGTTCGGGAACATGTCGAGCGAGGCGGCGGCGGGCGCCAGCAGGACGGTGTCCCCCGGGCGACGGCCAGTGCGGCGGCCTCGGACACAACGCGTTCCATGATTCCAGTGTCGGTGCTGGCCAGCTCAACAACGGGGACATCCGGCGCGTGTCGCGCGAGAGCCTGCGCCACGATGCCGCGGTCGCGGCCGAGCAGCACTACCGCCGCGCAGCCGGCCGGCCACGCCGCGGACGAGGTCGTCGATGTCGGCGGCCTCGCCGCGCAGCATCCCGCCTGCCACCCAGACCACCGACGGGTAGGCGGCCAGCGAGGCGGCCGCGGCGTGCGGGTTCGTCGCCTTGGAGTCGTCCACGTAGGGCACGCCGCCGACCTCGGCCACCCGGTGATCCGGTGCGGTTCGGGCTGGAAGGCGCGCAGCCCGGCACGGACGGCGCCGCGCTCCACCCCATAGGCGCGGGCCAGAGCCGCCGCGGCAAGCGCGTTGGCCACGTTGTGCGGCGCGGCGGGCCGCACGTCGGTGACCTGGGCGCAGCACCGTTGCGCGCCGAACGCGCGGTCGACCAGGGCGCCGCCGGACACGCCGAACTCGCCGGCGCGCCGGCGGGCCGAGCCGGAACGGGACGACGCGGGACAGCCCGGGCGCCTCGGCGACCAGGCGGCGCGACCACCCGTCCTCGGCGTTGCAGACGGCGATCGTGCCAGGCGCGAAGATCCGGCCCTTGTCCCGGGCGTACGACTCCAGGTCGCCGTGCCAGTCGATGTGGTCGGCGGCCACGTTGAGCACGGTGGCGGCGACGGACGCAGCGAGGAACTCCAGTGCAGCTGGAAGCTGGACAGCTCGACGGCCAGCACGCCGTAGGGCGGCTCCTCGGTCACCGCCTCGACCGCCGAGGTGCCGACGTTCCCCGCCGCGGCCGAACGCAGCCCGGCCGCCGCCAGCATGGCGGCGAGCATCCGCACCGTGGTCGTCTTGCCGTTGGTGCCGGTGACGCCCAGCCAGGCCTGCGCCGTGCCGTCGGCGAGCACCGGGCGCAGCCGCCAGGCCAGCTCGACGTCGCCGATGACCGGGATCCCGGCGGCGGCCGCCGCGGCCAGCAGCGGCGCGTCCGGGCGCCAGCCCGGCGAGGTGACCACCAGCTGGGTGCCCGGCGGCACGCCGGCGGCGTCGGCCGCGGGGCCGAGCAGAACCTTGACGCCCAGCCTGCCGAGCTCGGCCGCCCGGCGCGGCGTATCTCGTCGTCGCCGGCGTCCAGCACGGTGACCTGCGCGCCGCGGGCGGCCAGCGCCCTGGCGGCCGGCGGCCCGGAGACGCCGAGGCCGGCCACACAGACCAGCCGCCCGGCCCAGCTCGGGCCGTCATCGCAGGCGGGCGGGAGCTCCGCCGCCCGGCGGCGGGCCACCGGTCAACCCGGGCTCATCCACTGCACGTAGAAGATCACCAGGCCGAGGCCGATGAACAGCCCGGAGACCAGCCAGAATCTGATCACGATCGTGGTTTCGGCCCAGCCGAGCAGCTCGAAGTGGTGGTGCAGCGGGGTCATCTTGAACACCCGGCGGCCGGTCGAGCTTGAACGAGCTGACCTGGATGACCACCGACAGCGTGACGAGCACGAACAGGCCGCCGAGTATGGGCAGCAGCAGCTGGGTCTTGGTGCAGACGGCCAGCCCGGCCAGCACCCCGCCGAGCGCCAGCGACCCGGAGTCGCCCATGAAGATCCTGGCCGGCGGCGCGTTCCACCACAGGAACCCGATGCACGCGCCGAGCACGGACGGCGGCCACGACCGCGCAGGTCGAGCGGATCGCGGACCTGGTAGCACTGCGGCGTGACGGGGAGCGTGCAGTCGTTGCGGTACTGCCAGAGCCCGATGATCACGTAGGCGGCGAGCACCTGAGCGCGCCGCGCCGGTGGCCAGGCCGTCGAGGCCGTCGGTGAGGTTCACCCCGTTGGACATCGCGGCGATCATGAAGACCACCCAGAGGCCGAAAAGCACCGGGCTGATCGACGGGCCGAAGTCGCGCAGGAAGGAAAAGTGCGCGTCCGCCGGGGTGAGGTCGTAGCCGTCGCGGAAGCGCAGCACGAGCATGGCGAACACCGCGCCGACCACGGCCTGGCCGGCCAGCTTGGCGCCGCTGCGCAGGCCGAGGCTGCGCTGCTTGTAGATCTTGATGAAGTCGTCCAGGAGGCCGACCACGCCCAGGCCGGTCATCAGCATCAGCATCAGCAGCCCGGACGCCGTCCGGCGGTCGCCGGTGGTGAAGTGGCCGACGAAGTACCCGATCAGCGAGGCGATGATGATGACCGTGCCGCCCATCGTGGGCGTGCCGCGCTTGGTGGCGTGCGCCGCCGGGCCGTCTTCCCGGATTTCCTGGCCGTAGCCGCGGGCGCGTGAAAATCCGGATGGCCAGCGGCGTGCCGAGCAGCGCCAGCAGCGTGGAGACGCCGGCCGCGACCAGGATCGTCCTCATCGAGGCGGCCCCGCGCGAGCAGCGCGTCCGCCACGGCTCCACAGCCCCTCCGAGCGGGATGCCTTGACCAGCACGGTATCCCCCGGGCCGATGCGGCTCGCTGACCGCCTCCACCGCGGCCGCCCCGTCCGGCACGTGCACCAGCTCGCCCGGCCAGCCCGGCTGGGACTTCGCCCCGGCCAGCATCGGCGTGGCCGTCCCGACCACGATGAGCGCGCTGACGCCGGTCTGCGCGGCGTACGCGCCGACCTCCTCGTGCCAGGCCGCCGAGTTGCCGCCGAGCTCGGCCATGTGACCGAGCACGGCGATCGCGCGGCCGCGGCCGGCCATCGAGGCGAGCGCGGTGAGCGCGGCCCGCACCGAGTCCGGGTTCGCGTTGTAGGCGTCGTTGATCACCGTCACCCCGTCGGGCCGCCGGGTCACCTCCATCCGCCGCTTGCTGCGGGCGACGGCCGCGCCGAGCGCCTCGGCCAGCGCGGCCGGGGCCATGCCGAGCGCTCCGGCCAGCGCGGCCGCGGCCAGCGCGTTCGACACGTTGTGCTCGCCGCGCAGGTTCAGCCGGACCGGCGCGGCTCCGGCGGGGGTGATCAGGGTGAACGAGGGCCGGCCGGCGCTCGTCCACCCGGACGTCGGCGGCCCGGACCTCCGCCTGGCAGGCCCGGCCGAAGGTGATCAGCCGCGCCGCCGTTCGTTGGATCATCGTCGCAACCGCCGGATCGTCGGCGTTGAGCACCGCCACGCCGTCGGCGGGCAGGGCCTCGACCAGCTCGCCCTTGGCCTGCGCTACCTCCGCCTGGTCGGCGAAGTAGTCGCCGACGTGCGCGCGGCCGACGTTCAGCACGGCGCCGAGCCGCGGCGGCGCGATGGCGCAGAGCCGGGCGATGTGGCCGCGGCCCGCGGGCGCCGAGCTCCAGGACCAGGTACCGGGTCCGCTCGTCGGCGCGCAGCACGGTGAGCGGGTGGCCGAGCTCGTTGTTGAACGAGCCGGCCGGCGCCACCGTGGGCCCGAGCCGCTCGGCGAGCTGGGCCAGCAGGTCCTTGGTGGTGGTCTTGCCGGACGAGCCGGTGATCCCGGCGATCGTGAGCGGGGCAGCCGGTCCAGCACGGCGCGGGCCAGCGGCGCCAGCGCGGCCGGGACGTCGGGGACGATCAGCGCGGGCACGCCGGCGGGGCGGGTGGCGAGCACCGCGACCGCGCCGGCGGCCACCGCGGCGGCGGCGAAGTCGTGCCCGTCGACCCGCTCGCCGGGCAGCGCGGCGAACAGGCCGCCGGGCGCCGCCTCCCGGGAGTCGATGACGACCGGCCCGCGGACCAGGGCCTGCGGGTCGGCCACCCGGTCGAGCGTGGCGCCGGTGACGTCGGCGATCTGCGCCAGCGAGAGCGGGATCACCGCGCCACCCGGCCCCGCCCGCGCGGCGCCCGGCCTCGGCCCGGGCGGCGGCCGCCTCGGCCGCCACCTCGCGGTCGTCGAACGGGATCACCGTCCCCTCCGCGTACTGCCCGCGCTCGTGTCCCTTGCCGGCCACGAGCACGACGTCCCCCTTGCCCGCGCCGGCATGGCCAGGCTGATCGCGGCCGCCCGGTCCGGCTCCACGATCACGTGCGCGCGCTGGTCGCGGTCCACGCCGCGGGCGCCGTCCAGCATCGCGGTCAGGATGGCCAGCGGGTCCTCGGAGCGCGGGTTGTCGCTGGTCAGGATGGCCACGTCGGCCAGGCTGGCCGCGGCCGCGCCCATCAGCGGCCGCTTGGCCCGGTCCCGGTCGCCGCCGCAGCCGAGCACGATCGTGAGCCTGCCCTGGGTGATCGGCCGCAGCGCCCGCAGCGCCGCCTCGACCGCGGCCGGCTTGTGCGAGTAGTCCACCAGGACGGTGAAGTCCTGGCCGTCGCCGCGTCCACCCGCTCCAGCCGGCCGGGCACGCCCGGGCAGGCGGCGACGCCCGCCACCGCGGGCTGCAGGCCGATGCCCGCCTCCACCAGCGCCACGATCGCGCCGAGCGCGTTGGCCACGTTGAACGGGCCGGCCAGCGCGATCGCTCGCGTCGGCCTCGACCCCGCCGGGGCCGAGCACCCGGAACGCGCTGCCGTCCGCGCCGCAGCGGACGTCGGCCGCGCGCCAGTCCGCGGCCGGGCGGCCCGCGGCGGAGAAGGTGGTGACCGGTATCTGGGCCCGGCTCGGCCAGCTCCCGGCCGCGGGCGTCGTCGATGTTGACCACGCCCGCGCGGGCGTAGCGCGGGGTGAACAGGGCGGCCTTGGCCGCGAAGTAGTCGTCCAGGCTGGCGTGGAAATCGAGGTGGTCCTGGGACAGGTTGGTGAAGATCGCGACGTCGAAGCGAGGCCTGCGACCCGGCCGAGCGCCAGCGCGTGGCTGGACACCTCCATCGCCGCCGCGGTGACCCCCTGCTCGACCATCACCGCGAACAGGGCCTGCAGGTCGGTCGCCTCGGGCGTGGTCAGCTCGCTCGGCACGATGAGCGGCCCGGCCTTGGTCTCCACCCCGCCGACCAGGCCGGTCAGGTGGCCGGCATCCGCAGCCCGGACTCCAGCAGGTAGCTGGTGGTCGTCTTGCCGCTGGTCCCGGTCACGCCGATCAGCAGCAGCCGCCCCGAAGGGTTGCCGTACACCCAGGCGGCGACCTCGCCCAGCCTGGCCCGCACGTCGTTGACGACGAACACCGGCAGGGCGCAGCCGTCGGCCAGGTCCCGGCCGCCGGGGTCGGTGAGCACCGCGACGGCGCCGGCCCGGCCGCCTCGCGGCAGAACCGCGCGCCGTGCTGGCTGGCTGCCGGGCAGCGCGGCGTACAGGTCACCGGGCCGTACCCGGCGCGAGTCGTGCGTCACTCCGGTGATCCGGGCCGCCCGGCGGCCGGTGAACGGGATCGAGCTCGGCCGGGCTGGTCATCTTGACGCCGAGCAGGCTGGCGAGCCCGGTGAGCGGACGCGGCGACTACGTGGGCCGGCCGCGAGGAGGCGCGGGCCGGCCGGGTGCCCGCGGCGCCGCTGGCGGGAGGCATGGCGGGTGGCACGCGCAGAGGTTACCTCCGATCACGGCGCCGTGAGCCGGACGTCGGGACGCTTGGCATAATTCGGCGGGATTTTCAGCGTCTGCAGCGCGGCCCGCATCACCTGGTAGAAGACCGGCCCGGCTACCTGGTCACCGTAGTAGGCCGAGCCCTTGGGATCCTGGACATTGATCGCCACCACCACCTGCGGATTGTTCGCCGGGGCCATGCCGATGTAGCTGGCGCCGTAGTTGCACAGGCAGCCGCTTGGTGTTCAGCTCCTGCGCGGTGCCGGTCTTGGCGGCGATCTGGTAGCCGGCGATGCTCGCCCCACGGCACGCCCCGCCTCGGCGTCCACCATCGGGACCTGCTCCAGCACGCGGATCAGCTCGCTGCGCGGTCCTGGCCTGGATCACCCGGCGCTTCGGCGGCGCCGGGGCCGGCATGAACTGCCCGTTCGCGCCGGTCGTGCCGGCGACGAGGGACGGCTGCACCCGGACCCCGCCGTTGGCGATGGTGGAGTAGACGCTGGCCATCTGCACCGCGTTCGCGGCGACGCCCTGGCCGAAGGCGAGCGTGTAGCGGCGTGTCCCCGTAGTACTTCGGGCACGGCTTCGGGGAGGAGCCCGGCCGATTCACCCGGGCAGGTTGAGCCCGGTCGGCTGGCCGAGGCCGAACGCGCGCAGGTACTGGTACTGCACCTGCGGGCTGACGTGCTGGACGACCTGGACCATGCCCACGTTGCTGGAGTTGGCCAGGATGCCGGCGACGGTGAGGCGCTCGGTGGGGTGCATCTCGGCGTCGTGGAAGGGGAAGCCGTGCACGTTGATCGAGTAGGGCACCGTGTACGGGCTCATCAGCGTCTGGCCGCCGCGCTCCAGCGCCGCGGCCACGGTGATCACCTTCGCCGTGCTGCCCGGCTGGCACAAGTTGGCCACCGGTATCGTCGGTGGTGGCGGCCACGCTGGCCGGGTTGGCCGGGTTGAAGGTCGGGTACTGGGCCATCGCCAGGATCTGCCCGGTGTGCGGCTGCATGACCACCGCCGTGCAGTAGGCGGCGTGGGTGAGCATGACCCGCTGCTTGCAGGCCTGCTCGGCCGAGTACTGCAGGCTGGGCAGGATGGTGAGCCGGACGTTGCGGCCCGGCACGGTCTGGGTGAGGGTCTCCTGGGCGAGCGGGATCGGCTGGCCCGGTCGAGGTGGTCTGCACCTCCTCGCGTGCCGTCCCGGCCGGCCAGCAGCGAGTTGTACTGCTGCTCGACGCCGGCCTCGCCGATCAGGTTGCCCGCGTTGTCGGTGTCGGTGAAGCCGACCAGCGGGGCGGCGAGCTCCCCGTTCGGGTAGCTCGCGGCTGTAGGACGGCGTCAGCCCGATGCCCGGCAGCCCGGCTGGTCTTGCTGCCCGGCAGCCGCATGCTGCTGATCTGCTTCCCGGTCTGCGCCGAGACCGACGGCTTGAGCATCACGTACTGCGGCGAGGTCGGATGCTGGATCAGGCTGAGGATGGCCGGCTGCGGCAGGCCCAGCGGGCCGGCCAGCGCGGCGGCGATCTGCGGCTTCTGCGCCGCGCGTCATCAGCTTGGGGTCGGCGAACACCAGGTCGGTCTGCACGGTCGCGGCCAGCACGGTGCCGTCGGCGGCGGTGATGCTGCCGCGCACCGCGGGCAGCTGCACGGTCTGCACCCGCTGCTGGTCGGCCAGCACCCGGTACATGGAGCCCGTCCATGCCCTGCATCTGCACCAGCCGGCCGACGAACAGCGAGAGCACGAACGCGATGCACAGCAGGCCGACACGCAGCCTGCGGCCGGGTCGCTGCGGTTCAGCGCGGCCCGGCGCTTCGGCCGCGGCCGCCGCGGCGGGCGTGGCCGCTCGCGGCTGGCGGCGGTGCCGGTGCCGCCCCGGCCGGCGGCTCCGGGGCGGCCGCCCCGATGCCTGCGCCGGCGGCCGGGGCCGGCTGCGGCCCGCGGGCAGCGCCGCCGCGCGCCCCGGCCGCGCGCGCCTGCGCGCATCCGGCCTGCCGCCGCGCGGTCCCGCGGCGCTCCGCGGCCTGTGCCAGGCCGCTCGTCACCGCGCGGGCGTGCATCGTCCGCCCGGTCGCGGCGCGGTCCCGTGCGCGCCGCCTGGGACCGCGCGGGGCCGCGGCCGGCGGCTCGCCGTGGCGGGATCGGCCGGGCGGGCGGGGGCCCGGCCGGCCCGCGCAGGCCGCCGGGATCGCGCGGCGCCGGCCTTGCGTGCTCCGGCGGTCCGGCCCGCCCCTTCCGCCCGGGCCAGACCGCGGCGGTCGGGTCCGGGCGGGCGGCGCACGCTGCGCTGGGGCCGCGGCCGGTCCGGGCCCTCGCCGCCGGCTCCCTCACGGCGTGTACCCGGGGACCGTGGCCACGCCGGGCTCGGTGGCCGGCTGGCTGTAGATGCGCCCGTTCTTCAGGTCGAGGAACCTGAGCCTGCCCACCGGGCGCATGCCGAGCTGCCGGGCGCGCGCGGCGATCGAGGCCGGCGCCTCCAGCTGCGCGGTCTCCTGCTGCAGCGCCTGCTCCTGCTGGGCGAGCGCGGCGTTCTTCTGCTGCATGGCCGTGATCTGGAAGGAGCCCTCGGCCAGCGTGGTGTTGATCAGCAGCAGGCAGACCAGGCCGCCGCCGAGCAGCCCGACGAGCAGCAGCACGAACGGGGTGCGGGAGCGGCCCGCGGGCCGCGCCGCCCGCCACCCGCTGCCCGGCCCGAGCCGCCGGCGTCTCGGGGGCGGCCGCGCGTCCGCCGGCCGGGCCGGCCGGCGGGCGGGCTGCGCGCGCTGCGGCTGCACCCGGCCTGCCCGGCCGCCGCGCGCTGCGGCCGGGCAGGCTGGGAACGCTGCGGCTGGCGTGGATCGCGTGCCTGCGCCTGCCTTCTCGCCGATCAATCCGGTTGCCATCTGTCACCCCTCGATGTCAGCGCCTCGACGCCCGCTCATGCCGCATGGCTCGATCCGTTCCGCGGCCCGCAGCCGGGCCGAGGCCGCCCGCGGGTTGGCGGCCGCCTCCTCGCTCCGACGGCCGCAGCGCTCCCCTGGTGAGCTGCCGGAACCGCGGGCGGTGCGACGGCAGCGACTGCGGCAGCCCGCGGGGGGTCGTGTCCTTGGTCCGCTCGGCGAACGCGCGCTTGACCATCCGGTCTTCGAGCGAGTGGTAGGCGAGCACGACGATCCGCCCGCCGGGCGCCAGCGCCTCCATGGCGGCGGGCAGCGCCCGGCTGAGCGCCTCGAGCTCGCCGTTCACCTCGATGCGGAGCGCCTGGAAGGTGCGCTTGGCCGGGTTGCCTCCGGTCCGCCTGGCCGGCGGCGGGGATGGACGCCCTGATGATGTCGGCCAGCCGCCCGGTGCTGGTCAGCGGGGCGCGGGCGCGCTCGCGGACCAGCGCCTGGGCGATCCTGGCCGCGAACCGCTCCTCGCCGAACTCGCGCAGGATGGCGGCCAGCCGCTCGGCCGGGTAGGTGTTCACCACCTGCGCCGCGGTGAGCGGGCGCGTGGCGTCCATCCGCATGTCCAGCGGCGCGTCGTAGGAATAGGCGAAGCCCCGCTCGGGGTCGTCGAGCTGCGGCGAGGAGACGCCCAGGTCGAACAGGATGCCCTGGACCCGCGGTGGTCCGCGCCCGGCCAGGATCTCGGGCATCTCGTCGTAGCGGGCGTGCACGAGCGTGATCCGGGCGGCGTAGCCGGCCAGCAGCCGGCGGGACTCCTCGATCGCGCTCGGGTCCATGTCCAGGCCGATCAGCGCCAGGCCCGGATGGGCGTCCAGCAGGGCCCGCGCGTGCCCGGCCCGGCCGAGCGTCGCGTCCACCAGCACCGCGCCGTCGGCCTCGAGCGCGGGCGCGAGGAGGGCGGCGACCTGCTCGGCCATGACCGGGACATGTGCGGCTGCTGTCACTGCCGCCAGACCCCCTCCCGTGCTGGCCGTCTTGCGCTGCTGCCGGGGTGCCCGGCCAGGTCTACGTCCGCGCGAGCGCCGGTCGTCGCTGCCGCCTGGCGCCGGGGAAGGGGCGCCAGCCGGCCTGACCGCCCGGACGCGGGCGCAGACCTCGCCGAGCACATGGATTCAGAGAATCCCCGGCAGCACCTCCTCCGAGGCCGCGGAGAACGCGTCCTCCTGCTGGTCCAGGTAGCTCTGCCAGGCGGCGGCGTCCCAGATCTCCAGGCGGGTGTTCATGCCCACCACGGCGCAGTCGCGCTCCAGCCCGGCGTACGCGCGCAGCGCGGGCGGGATGGTGATCCGCCCCTGCTTGTCCGGTGACTCGTCGGAGGCGCTGGCGAAGAACACCCGGCTGTAGTCGCGCACCGCCTTGGCCGTCACCGGAGCCGTGCGCAGCGACTCGGTGATCCGGGCGAACTCGTCCGGCGGGAACACGTAGAGGCAGCGCTCCTGGCCTTTCGTGATCACCAGTCCTCCGGCGAGCTCGTCCCGGTACTTGGCGGGCAGGAACAGCCGCCCCTTGTCGTCGAGGCGAGGCGTGTGAGTGCCGAGGAACATCGGCCCCACCCCCTCCCCGGCGCACCCGCCGGGAGACTGCTACTCCACGGCGCACCACTGTACTCCACATTTCCCCACCGTCAATCGTCACCGGCCCTGTTCATGGCCGCGATGAGAGCGCAGAAACCCCAGCTAGACGGCGGTGGGGCAAGTGGGGGATGAGCCGGAAGCCCGGCCCGGACGGCACGGCCCGCCATGACGGGAAAATGACGGCATCTCGACGGGTAGGCGGGCAATCGCGCAGCTACCTTGCGGGCAGGGCACGGAATCTTCACGGCTCGGCGTCGAACCAGAGCCCGACCTCGCGCGTATACCGTCGCACGACGTACTGTCAGAATACGCAGCTGCTCACGCGGACCGTTCGTTACATGCCGAAGCCTGCGCTGGGTAGCCTGTTGCGCGAGAACGCGAGGAGGCCAAGTGGCGGTCGACACGGGACAGGGTGCCGCGCGCCCGCTCGCGGAACAGGCCGAGGCAGCGCACCGGGCAGGCAAGGCCATCGAGTCGGTCATCGACGGCAAGGCCGGGACGATCCGGCTGGCCCTCACGGTGCTGCTGGCCGAGGGGCACATGCTGATCGAGGACGTGCCCGGCGTCGGGCAAGACCATGCTGGCCAAGGCGCTGGCCAGGTCGATCGACTGCTCGGTGCGGCGGGTCCAGTTCACGCCCGACCTGCTGCCCAGCGACATCACCGGGGTCAACGCGTTCAACCAGGAGCTGCAGCGAGTTCGAGTTCAAGCCCGGGCCGGTGTTCGCCAACATCCTGGTCGGCGACGAGATCAACCGGGCGTCCCCCAAGACCCAGTCCGCGCTGCTGGAGTGCATGGAAGAGCGCCAGGTCACCGTGGACGGCACGACCTACCCGCTCGAGTCGCCGTTCATGGTGATCGCCACCCAGAACCCGATGGAGATGGAGGGCACCTACCCGCTGCCCGAGGCTCAGCTCGACCGCTTCACCGCGCGCATCTCGATCGGCTACCCCTCCCCCGAGGCCGAACTCGAGATGATCGACACGCACGGGCAGTTCTCGCCGCTCGACCAGCTCGAGCCGGTAGCCACCGGCAACGACATGCGCGAGCTCATCGCCACCGTCCGCGGCGTGCACGTGGCCGACGCGATCAGGCACTACGTGATCAGCCTGGTGAACGCGACCAGGTCCAGCCCGGAGCTGCGGCTCGGCGCCTCGCCGCGGGCCACGCTCCACCTGCTGCGCGCCTGCCGGGCGTACGCGGCCCTGGAGGGCCGCGACTTCGTGATTCCCGACGACGTCCAGACGCTGGCGGTGCCCGTGCTGGCCCACCGGCTGCTGCCCACGGCCGACGCGATCATCGAGCGCAAGATGCCCGAACGGGTGCTCACCAGGCTCATCCAGCGCCTGCCCCTGCCGCAGCGAGCCTGAGCCCGGGACCGGAAGGAAGGGCAGACATGCGGTCGCTGTTCGCCGGATTCACCACCCGCGGGAGGTCGTTCCTCGCGGCCGGCCTGGCGGCCGCGCTTTGCGGGCTGGCGCTCGGCGAGCGCGACCTGGTCCGGGTCGGGGCGCTGGTCTTCCTGCTGCCGCTGCTGTCCGCGCTCGCCGCCGGGCGGGCCCGCTACCGGCTGAGCTGCCTGCGCCAGCTCAGCCCGGCCCGGGTGCCGGCGGGCCAGACGGTGCGGGTGAACCTGCGGATCGAGAACGTGTCCCGAAGCTGCCCACCGGCCTGCTGCTGGCCGAGGACGACGTGCCGTACTCGCTGGGCAGCCGCCCCCGGTTCGTGCTGGAGCGGATCGAGCGGAGGCGGCATCAGGGAGCTGGACTACCCGCTCCGCTCCGACGTGCGCGGCAAGTTCACCGTGGGGCCGCTCAGGCTCCGCGTCGCGGACGCGTTCGGCCTGGTGGAGCTCGGCCGCTCGTTCAGCACCCGCAACACGCTGGTGGTCTCGCCGAAGATCGTGCCGCTGCCCGGCAGCGTGATACCGGGGAGCTGGCTCGGCGACGGCGAGGGCCGGGCGAGGTCGCCGCCGCGGCCGGCGACGACGACGCCGGCACCCCGCCCGTACCGGGACGGCGACGAGCTGCGCCGGGTGCACTGGCGCTCCACCGCCCGCTACGGCGAGCTGATGGTGCGCCGCGAGGAGCAGCAGTGGCGCAACCACGCCGTGCTGCTGCTCGACACCAGGCGCAACGCGCACGCCGGCACCGGGACGTCCTCGTCGTTCGAGTTCGCGGTCAGCGCCGCCGCGTCGATCGGCGTGCACCTGGCCATGCAGGGCTTCGACGGCCAGCTGGTCACCGACACCGGGGCGGTCACCGGGCGGGGCAGCTTCGAGGACGTCATGCTCGACACGCTGGCCGTGGTCAAGCCGTCGGCGCGGCACGGACCTCATGCCCGGCCTGGCCTCCGTCATGCCCCGGGCGAGCGGGCTGCTCATCGTGGTGGCCGGGCGGCTGTCCGCCGCTCGAGGCCAGCAGCCTGGTGGCCAGCCACCGGTCCGGCACGCCGGCGCTGGCCCTGCTGCTGGCCGTCTCCGACCTGGGCCCGGCGGGGCAGGCCGGCCGGCCCGGACGGGACGGAAGGCCGCGGCCGCGTGCTGACCGCGGCCGGCTGGCGGGTGGCCACGGTGCGGGCCGACACCCCCTGGCGGCGGCCTGGCGAGCGGCTGCACAGGCACTGCCGGCGACCAGGAGCAGCCCGGCCGACGAGCAGCCGCTCCGTCCCGGAGGCGTCTGGTGAACCACAGGTTGACGATCACCGCCGCGCTCGCCTCCGCGGCGGCGTCCACGGCGCTGGTCCCGCTGCTGTCCGGCGGCAAGTGGTTCTGGGGCGGCATCGGGGCGATCATCGTGGTCGCCGCGGTCGGCACCGCGACCAGGCGCCGGGCGCTGCGCGCCCTGCCGGCGGTCGTCTGCCTGCTCTGCGCGCTGGTCGCGCTGCTGCTGTACCTGAACCTGCTCTACTCGGCGAAGACTCTTTCCGGCCACCTGCTCCCCACCACTGCCTCGCTCGTCCGGCCTGTGGCGCTGCGCGGTCAGGGGCTGCGACTGACCGCGCAGAAGCTCGCCTCGCCGGTGCCCGTCGCTGCGCCGGGATAGACCTGCTGGCGACGGCGGGGATCGGGCTGGTGGCGGCCCTGACCGACCTGATCGCGGTGCGGCTGCGCCGCTGCGCGCTGGCCGGGCTGCCGCTGCTCGTGCTGTTCAGCGTGCCGGTGGCCACCAACGCGGGCAAGAACACGCACTGGGAGACGTGATCGTCTTCTGCCTCGGCATGGCGGGCTATCTCGCCCTGCTCAGCGCCGACGGGCGGGAGCGCCTGCGGCTGTGGGGCCGGCTGGTGACCCCGTGGAACGCACGGGCCCGGAGGAGCCGGCCGAGGAGCTGGGCAGCGGCCCGAGCATCCGGGCCCTGGCCGCCTCCGGCCGCCGCATCGGCCTGGCCGCCGTCGTCCTGGCTCTGTTCGTCCCGCTGCTGATCCCCGGCCTGCACGCGCACAAGCTCTTCCCGGGGCGGCCACGAGGAACCCGGATTCGGCAACGGGCCGGGCCGCGGCGGGACCGAGCCTGGAACCCGCTGGTCCTGATGACCGACCAGCTGAATCTGGGCAGCTCCGCCGGTGGTGCTCACCTACACCACGACCGACCCGCGACCCGCAGTACCTGCGGATGTACGTGCTCGACAACCTGACCGACACCAGATGGACCATGGTGCAGACCGGGCGCGAGCGACACGCCGGCGGCAGCACGGGCCAGCGCTGCCCGGCGGTCCCCGGGCTGGCCCGCCGGGACGATGGCCGCGCCGAGCACACGACGATGCAGATCCGGCCGGGCGCGCTGCCGGGGAGAGCTTCCTGCCGGTGCCCTACCCCGCCGCGAGCGCTGGACGTCCGCCGGCGGCTGGCAGGCCAACCCGGGCACGCTCATGATGTACACCGCTCGCAGTCCCTGTCCGGGCTGCAGCTACACGGTGACCAGCCACGACATCAACCCCTCCGCCGCGCAGCTCGACAAGGCGCCCGCGGACGCCGCCGGGGATGAGCCAGTACCTGACCGTCCCGCGGGCCTACCGGTCGCTCGCGTCGCTGGCCAGGCAGATCACCAAGCGGCGACCGCGCCGGGCGCCAAGGCGGTAGCCCTGGAGAGCTACTTCACGCAGGACCAGCGGTTCACCTACAGCCTGGACGCGCACCGCGCCCAACGGGCGCGGCCGGGCTCAGGGAACTTCCTGACAAGAGCAGGACCGGGTACTGCCAGCAGTTCGCCTTCGCGATGGCGGTGCTCGCCCGGCTGCTCGGCATCCCGGCGCGGGTCGTCGTCGGCTACACGGCCGGGGACCTCCGAGGGCCAGGGGAAGTAGGTGGTCAAGACCAGCGACGCGCACGCCTGGCCCGAGCTGTACTTCAGCGGGTTCGGCTGGACTGACGTTGGAGCCGACCCCGGCCGGCACCGGGGTCGGCCAGGGCAACGGCGGACGCGCCCGCCTACAGCCGCCTGCCCGTCTCATCCGGCTCGGGTGGGGCGGCGCGGACCGGGCCCGCACGGGCACGACAGCCGCACGGGCGGAGGCCTCATAGCCGCGGGCCCTCCGGCACGCGGGTCGGCCATAAGGAGGGCGACTTCAGCGGGGCGACCGGGGCCGCCGCGGGCACGACGGCACCGACCGCGGCGGACTGCCCGTCGCTGCTCCTCGTGCTGGCCGCGCTGCTCGCTGCCGCGCTGGTCACGCCGCGGATGGCCCGGACGCTGATCAGGCGGCGGCGCTGGCTGACCGCGCGCAGCGACACGGCCCGCGCGCACGCCGCGTGGGCCGAGCTGCTGGACGACCTGGAGGACTACGGCATCCGGCACGTCCCGGGCGAGACGCCGCGGGCCGTGGCGAAGACCGTGGCCACCCGCTGCGGCTGGCGGACCCCGCCGCGAGGCGCTGGTCCGCATGGCCCAGGCCGAGGAACGGGCCAGCTACGCCCGGGAGCCGGCACCGGGCGGCACGCTGCCCGCCGACGTGGTCGCGGTGCGCGGCGCGGTCTCTGCCTCGGTGACCACGGCGGCCCGCTGGCAGGCCCGGCTGCTGCCCGCCTCGGCGGCAGACCGGACCCGCCGGGCCCTGGCTCACGCGCTCGACGTGTTCGGCTGGCTGGAGCTGATCACGGCGCGGATACGCCGCAGGCTACCCCGGACGCGCCCCGCCGGCTGGGCCCGGACCAGGCTGAGCAGAACCGACCGGGGCCAAGCAGACCTGACCGCGGCTATCGACGGCTAGGCTGACTCGGCTGGGCCCGGCCGCCCGCTACCGTTCGCCTTCCTGGCGGCGCCGCCAGCGCTCTTCGAGCCGCTCCATGAATCCCTGGCCGGTCTCCCGGCTATGGCGCCCCGGCAGGCGCTTGGCGCGCACGGGCGCGGGGCCGCGCCGCGGCGCCGTCCCGTTCATGTGCCGCCAGCTGGTCAGCGCCCACATGGCGCAGGTGAGCATGACCAGGAATCCCGCGACACCCATCCAGATGTACTTGATGACCACCCCGGCGATCAGCAGGCCGACGCCCAGCAGGAACCCGACGGCAGCCTGGATCACCCTGCGCCGGTAGTGGACCCGGGGATCACGTGCGCGGACGCTCTGCGCGAATTTCGGATCCTCGGCATACAGCGCCTTCTCGATCTGTTCGAGCATGCGCTGCTCATGCTCAGAAAGCGGCACGGCACCTCCCATGCACCCTCTCGGGCGAGCCGGGTCGTGCTGCGATCACCTTCACCTCACAGACGCGGGATCTATGCCCAGGATACGAGGCCCGGCGGGCCGCGTGGAAGCCCGTACCCGCACCGGTCCGCGCGGGGCCGGGAAAGATCACGCCCGAAGTCGCATGCGTCACTGGCGCAACGCGAGTAACGGGACGGTCGCGCCGATGGTCCCCGCGGCGCCCACGATGGCGGCATGTCCCGGCGAAAAGCGCCCGGGCGGGGAAGATCGTAGACGCCGGCCGCGACCGCGGGCGCGGGTCCCGGCTGCACATCCGCTAGCCAGCGGCGCCGCTGCCGCCGGGCGGCACCGGCCCGCTCAGCCGGTCCTGCTCGCCGGGGACCAGGGTGGCGGGACGCACCGCGCCGGTCCCGAACTGACTGGTGATCTTGTCCACCGCCCGCTCGGCGTCGCGCCAGGGGCGGGCCGCTCGCCCAGCGCCAGCTGGGTGACGGCGGCCGCGGCGGGGACGAGGCCGGTGGCCCGCACCCCGACCAGGCGCAGCCGGGCCCGGTCCAGCCCGGCCGCCGCGTACAGCGCGCAGGCGGTCTCGTGGATCGTGCGGGCCACGTCGGTCGGCTCGGCCAGCGTCCGCGACCGGGTGATCGTGGTGAAGTTGGCCAGCCGCAGCTTGACCACGACCGTGCGGGCCACGCACCCGGACGAGCGCAGGCTGCGGGCGGTGCGCTCGGACAGCCGGAGCAGTTCCCTGCGGATCAGCTCGGGATCGTCGATATCGCTGGCGAACGTCTCCTCCGCGCCGATGCTCTTCTCCGGCGCGTGCGGGACCACGCGTGCGCTCGTCGCGCCCCTAGGCCAGGGCGGCCAGATGCGAGCCGTGCGCCACGCCCAGCTCGCGCTGCAGCGAGGCCAGCGGGGTGCGCGCGATGTCGCCGATGGTGCGCAGGCCGAGCCGGGCGAGCTTCTGCCCGGTCCGCTCCCCCACCCCCCACAGCGCGGATACCGGCAGCGGGTGCAGGAAGTCGAGCACCCCGTCGGCCGGGACGACCAGCAGCCCGTCCGGCTTGCACCGCACCGAGGCGATCTTGGCGATGAACTTGCAGTTGGCCACGCCGACCGAACAGGTGATGCCCTGCTGCTCGGCGACCTGTGCCCTGATCATGCCGGCGATCGTGGCGGGCGGGCCGACCCGCCGCAGCGCCCCGGAGACGTCGAGGAACGCCTCGTCCAGGGCGAGCGGCTCCACCTGCGGGGTGAACGAGCGGAAGATCGCCATGACCTCTTTGGACACGGCGGCGTAGAGGTCGTGCCGGGGCGGGATGAACACCGCCTGCGGGCAGAGCCTGCGGGCCCGCGACACCGGCATGGCCGAGTGCACGCCGAAGGCCCGGGCCGGGTAGGTGGCGGACAGCACGACGCCCCGCCCGCCGGTCGCCCCGACGATGACCGGCAGCGCCGGCCAGCTCGGGGCGGTCGCGGATCTCGACGCTCGCGTAGAAGGCGTCCATGTCAACGTGCAGAACGTGGCAGCCGGTGTCATCCGCGACGTCGGCGGACATCGGCTACCGGAATCCGAGCACGTGGAGCTGGGTGGCCATGCCGCGGAAGGCCGGGATGGGCGGAGGCCGTCTCCTCCAGGGCGAGCAGCGCGCCGGCCGCGTCCGGGTCGGTGTCGGTGAACATGCTCGGCACCAGGTCGGTGAACACCCGGACGCCGTGCCCGGACCCGGGCCGCAGCCCGGCCTGCTCGATCAGCCCGACCACGGCGGGCAGGGTGAACCGGCGCGGCAGCAGGCCCGGCTCGTCCGGGATCGTGTCCGGGTCGCCGGTCGCCGCGATCAGCCTCCTGGCCTCGTCGAACCGGCCGGCCAGCACCCGGTGGATCACGGCGGCGACCGCGCTGGCGGCGAGCACGCTGACCACGCCGCCGGGCCGCAGGATGCCGGCGATCGCGGCCATCGCCGCCTCGGGTGAGTCGACGTACTCGAGCACGCTGTGGCACAGCACCAGGTCGGCCCCCCCCGGCCGGCCGCGGCGGCCAGGTCGGAGACGTCACCCTGCACGGCGCGCAGCGGCACCCCCGCCTCGGCGGCCCGCCGCTGGGCGGCGGCCAGCGAGTCCGGGACTCGGATCGATCACGGTCACGCTGTGCCCGAGGCGCGCCAGCGGGACGGCGAACCCGCCGGTGCCGCCGCCGACGTCCACCACGTCCAGCCCGGCCCGCCCGGCCTGCCCGGCCCGCGCGGCCACCACGTCGCGCAGCGTCTGCCAGAGCACCCGCGAGCCCGGACTCTGCAGGCGCTCCCAGCGCGGCTGGCATCCGCGGGCCGGCGTCGTGCGGACCAGCGTCCCGGCACGGCGTCCTGCGGGCCGACGTCCTGCGGGTCGACGTCCTGCAGGCCCGGCGTCGTACTGGCTGACACCGTGCGCGCCGGCGTCCTGCCGGCCGGGACCCTGCGGGCCGCCGGGCGCCCCGGCCGGCCACGTCCTCGGCGCGGCGCTCGCCGCCGGTGCGAAGCTCGCCGACCACGGCAGTCCTCCTCATCGCGTCACCGGTCCCAATGTAGTGCGATCCACCGACGGCGCCCGGCCGACTGAAACCGATGTGACGTCTTCCCCGCTGTCGGGCAGCATAGGCGCATGCCAGTGCAGTTCGATCCCCCGTCGGGGACACGTGATTTCCTTGCGGCCGAGCTCGAGGCCCGCGAAGCGGCGTTCGGGATAATCAGGGAGGTCTTCGCCAGCTACGCCTTCGAGCCGCTGCAGACTCCGGCGTTCGAGCGCCTCGACGTGCTGATGGGCAAGTACGGGGACGAGGGCGACAAGCTCGTCTTCAAGATCCTGCGGCGCGGCGAGCACGAGGCGTCCGGCGAGGCGGACCTGGCGCTCCGCTACGACATGACGGTGCCGCTGGCCCGGGTGGCCGCCGCCTACGGCAGCCAGCTGCCGACGCCGTACAAGCGGTACACGATCGGCCCGGTGTGGCGCGCGGACCGGCCGGGCAAGGGCCGGTTCCGCGAGTTCGCCCAGTGCGACCTGGACACGCTCGGATCCTCGCTCGCCGCTGGCCGACGCCGAGGTGGTGTGCGCCGTCTGCGAGGCCCTGGCCGGGCTGGGCGTGCCCGCGTTCACCATGCTGCTGAACTCCAGGCTGGCGCTGTCCGGCCTGCTGCGGGCGTTCGGCGTGCCCGGGGAGATCGGCGCGAGCGTGCTGATCACCCTGGACAAGCTGGACAAGCTGTCCCCGGCCGAGGTGATCGCCGAGCTGGCCGGGCGCGGCCTGGCCGAGGCCAAGGCGGAGGCCCTGGTGGAGGCGCTGACCGCGGCCGGACGCCACCGAGCAGGTGCGGGCCGCGCTCAAGTCCACCGAGGAGGGCGTGGCCGGGCTGGAGGAGATCGACACCGTGCTCGCGCTGGTGCGCAGCCAGGTTCCGGCCGACCAGATCGTGTTCACCCCGCGCATGGTGCGCGGGCTGTCCTACTACACCGGCGCGATCTGGGAGGTGGCCGCGCCGGGCATGCCCGGGTCGATCGCCGGCGGGGGCCGCTATGACCACCTGATCGAGTCGCTCGGCGGGCCCGACGTCCCGGCGACGGGCGGCTCGCTGGGCGTGGAGCGGATCCTCGCGCTGCGTCGGCGCCGCCGAGGGCGCGCGGCGCCGCCTGGACGTGGCGGTCACCGTGATGGACGCCGAGCTGGCCCCGGCGAGCTTCGGCTTCGCCGCCGTCGCCCGCTCGGCGGGCGCGCGGGCCAGCGTCTACCTCGGCTCGTCCGGCAAACTCGGCAGGCAGCTCAAGTGGGCCAGCGACGCGGGCGCCAGGTTCTGCCTGATCTACGGGCGGGCCGAGCAGGCCGAGGGCCGCGTCACCATCAGGGACATGGCGAGCGGCGACCAGACGGCCGTGCCGGCCGGCGGAACTCCAGTCGCGGCTGACGCAGCTGCTGGCGACGTAGCCCGGCGGCGCGGCGGCCGCGCCGGATGGCGACAGGCGCGAGTCAGTCATCCGGGGGATGCAGACTGAGGTCATGCCCAGCATGAAGATCACGCTCAGCGCGGCGATGCGGGCCAGGGACGTATCACGGCCGCACGCCGAGCACCAGGCGCAGGCCGAGGCGGCGCGGGCAGGCTTCGCCGCCGGGGCCGGCGACCGCCGGGACGCCGCGCCCGGCCGCCGCAGCACGCCGGGCGCGCAGCACGCCGGGCGCCGCCGGACGCCGGGCGCCGCGAGCACGCCGGGCGCCGCCGGTGAGCCGGGCGCCGGGCACGCCGGGCGCCGCGAGTACGCCGGGCGCCCGCAGTACGCCGGCGCCCCAGTACGCCGGGCAGGAACGGCAGCCCGGGCCGGACGGCATCGGCCAGGACGGGCGGGCGTCAGGACCGGGACGGGGCGGCCGCAGGAGCCGGGCGGCCGGAGAATCCGGACCAGGCGGCGACAGCCGCGAGCCGGTACAGAGGCCGGCGACAGACCCCGGACGAGGCCCCGGTGACAGAGGCCGATGATCATATCCAGCTACATCTCGCCGAAGGCGGTAAAGGGCCGGCCCAGCGGCATCGCCGGGCGCGGGCTGATGGCCGTTCAGCCGATCAGCCGGGACGAGGTGGTCGCCATCAAGGGCGGGCACATCGTGGACACCGCGACGCTGCACCGGCTGCCCGAGCGGCTGCAGAACTCCGACGTCCAGATCGCCGACGGCTTCCACCTCGTCGCGCTGGAAGAGTCCGAGTACGAGCCGGTGATGCTGTTCATCAACCACTCCTGCGAGCCGAACGTCGGCTTCGCCGGGAACGTCGTCCTGGTCGCGATGCGCGACATCGAGCCCGGCGAGGAACTGACCACCGACTACGCGCTGTTCGACGACAACGACGAGTCGATGGAGTGCGGCTGCGGCACGCCCTCCTGCCGCGGCGTGATCGACGGCCAGGACTGGCGCCGCCCCGAACTGCAGCGCAGGTACGGCTCGTACTTCTCCAGCTACCTGCTCCGCCGGGTCAGGGCCAGGACCGGCTGGACAGGACGAGCCGGTAGCCATCCGGATCCGCGATCGTGATACCCCACTGGTCCCAGTACGGGTTGCGGGCGGCGACCCGGATGCCGCCCGCATCGATCAGGCGGCCGGCCACGTCGTCGTCAACCGCCCCGTCGAGGTAGAGGACCAGCAGGTCCTCCTCGGTCGGCGCGGCCGGGGTCGCGTCATCGGGGTCGCCCACCAGCTCGAGGTGCCATGCGGCGCCCGGCCACCCGACCATCAGCAGCGCATGGCCGCCCTCGGCCGGCTCGCCGGTCCGGAACAGGACGTCGAGGCCGAGGCCATCGACCCAGAACCGTTCGGATGCCCCCAGGTCGTGACTGGGGCGCGCGATACGCAGGTGACTGGCCGGCCGCGGTCTCATGGCTCCATCATCGCCGTCAGCGCCGGCAGGCCGACGCTGGCCCGCCGGGCACCCTGGCATGATCGTGACGACGGCGCGGCTGCGATGAACAGGCGGGAACGGAACGATGCGGATCCTGACGTGGAATCTGTGGTGGCGCCATGGGCCGTGGCAGCGGCGCCGCGAGGCGATCGCGGCGACGCTGGCCGAGGTCGGCCCCGACGTGTGCGGGCTGCAGGAAGTGTGGGAGGCCGACGGGCGCAACCTGGCTGGCGAGCTGGCCAGCCGGCTCGGCATGCACTGGTGCTGGACCCCGGCGGGTGAGGGCCGCGACGGCCGCGGCGACGGGGCCCTCGTCGGCAACGCCGTACTCAGCCGCTGGCCGATCGCCGCGCGCGCCGAGTTGCGCCTGGCCACCGGCGACATCTTCGCGCACCGGGTGGCGACGCACGCGCGCATCGCCACGCCGGACGGCGCGCTGCCGATGTTCACCACCCACCTGAGCTACCGGCCCGGAGCCTCGCAGGTACGCACCGCGCAGGTCCGCCAGCTGGCCGAGTTCACCGCCGCCCACCTGGCGGACTGTGCCTACCCGCCCGTGGTCACCGGCGACCTCAACGCCGAGCCCGGCTCCGACGAACTGCGACTTCTCGGCGGCCTGCTCACCCCGCCGGCGGCGTCCGGCCTGGTGCTCGTGGATGCCTGGCGGTACGCCGACCCGGCCGACCCGGGATTCACCTGGGACCACCGCAACGGCTACCAGGCCGACAGCGTGATCCCCGACTCCCGCATCGACTACATCCTGGTCGGCCTGCCCCGGCACGGCCGGGGCCGGGTGGAGTCGGTGCGGCTGGCCGGCAACGCTCCGGTCGATGGCGTGTGGCCGTCCGATCACTTCGCCGTGGTCGCCGACCTGCGGCCGTAGCGGGCCGGGCCCCGCGGGACCGTTGCGCTTGTCCGGTTTCCCGGATCCGGCTCGCGGTCTGGCAGGGTGGGGGCATGGCGACTGGTTCAGCACACCGTGAAGTGACCATCGAACGCATCGCGAACGGCCGGTTCTGCGTCGTCAACTCCCGGGGCGGGCGGATCTCCTTCGGCACCGGGGACGGGCTCGATTTCACCCCGACCGAGCTGCTGCTGGCCGCCCTCGGCGGCTGCACGGCGATCGACGTTGAACATCCTGACCTCACGCCGGGCGGAACCGGAGGCGTTCGAGGTGAGCGTCGGGGCGGACAAGGTGCGCGACTCCGGCGGCAATCACCTCACCGGCATCGAGGTGACGTTCCGGATCGCGTTTCCCGAAGGCGAGGCCGGTGACGAGGCCCGGGCCATGCTGCCCGACGTCGTGAAGAAGTCGCACGACCGGCTCTGCACGGTCGGCCGCACCATCGAGCTCAGCCCGTCCATCGCCACCCGGATCGAATAATCGCCACCCGGATCGAATAAGAGTGTCGCCATGAGTTATTCACTGCGGATGTCCGACGAGATGCACGACTGGCTGGCCGAGCTGCGGGACAGTGACCCTGCGCGGGGCAGGCTGGTGGGAGAGGCGCTGACGGCGCTGATGAGCGAGGGCACCACCCTCGGGCCTCCGCTGGTCATCACGCTGGCGCACACCGCCTGGCCGCGGCATCTCGCCGAGGCGCTCGACCAGTCGTATCAGCGCGGCCTGGAATGGACACAGGCCGCCCGCATCCGGGTGGCGCAGGCGGCCGCGGTTGCGCAGCGCCTCCGAGGGCAGATCACCGCCCTGGAATCGCTGCCGGCGGGCGGACAAGCCGAGGCGGGAGACCAGCTCGCCGGGCGCCGGCGTCGGCTCGACGAGGTGACTAGGACCGAGAAGAAGCTGACCGAGGAAAGCCAGGGGCGACAGCGGAAACTGGAAGCGTTCAGGACGAGAAAGGAAATCCTGAACGCGACCTACACCGCGACGCAGGCCGAGGTGGCCATTCCCGAGGCCTTCGCCGCCGCTGGCCCGGACGGCAGCGACCGCGAGTCGCACGAGGAGGAACGCGACGCGGCAGCAAGCAAGCTCCGGGAGATCGAGCAGGAAATCGCGCGGGAACTGCAGGCCGCGCCCTGGGCGGAGGGCCACGGAGACCTGCGCCCCCAGCCCGGCCTGATGGGGCTGCAGCCGGGAGCGCCGGACACCGACGACCTCCGCATCATCTTCGCCATCGAGCCGCCGGGCACCGTGCTGCTGCTCGCCCTGCTCGATGGCCGTGACGCGCTGCGAGAGCACTATGACGAGGCGGTCTCGCTGTCGTCCGAGGTGCTACGCCATGTCCGGGACGGCCAGGCTCCGGAGGCGGTGGCGCGCGCCTACGACGACGTGCCGTCGTTTCTCGACGGGTTCTTCGCCGGCGAGGCCACCGAAGTCGAGGCCGGCGCGGCCGCGCTCACGGCCAGGAACCGCGCCCGGATGCTGGCCGAGCTGCGGGATCGGCTCGGTCTCAGCCAGGTCGAGGTGGCCGAGCGGATGGGCGTCCGGCCGGCCCGAGTGGCGGCCATCGAGCGCGCCGAGCGCGGCGCGACCGAGGTCCGTACCCTGGCCGGGTACGTCGAGGCGCTCGGCGGCCGACTGGAAGTCATCGCGGACGTCGGCGGCGAGCGCGTGGTACTCCGCTGACCGGTCGTGAGCGGATTCCGCCGGCCGGGCGGCCGGGCGGGCCAGGAACGGCCTATCCCATGCTCACGCCCAGGAGGATCGGGCCGGCTGCGGCCCGGGGGCCCGGCTTGCCGGCTAGCCGTGGCCGTGGCTGAGATCGACGATGCAGAAGCGGTTGCCGTCGGGATCGGCCAGCACGACGAAGTCCGGGTCGTCCGGGTAGCTGTCCCAGTCCACCCGCTGGGCGCCCAGCGACACCAGGCGCGCCGCCTCGGACGCCTGCTCCGACGCGTCCGCCACGTGCAGGTCAAGGTGCAGCCGCGGGTGGTCTTCCGCAGGCGTCTCGCTGCGCTGCAGCGCGATCATGGTGCCGGATCCGCCCGGCGGGACGAGCACCATCGCCCAGCCGCCGAAACCATCCTCGCGCCGCTCGTAACCCAGGGCGGTGCCCCAGAACTCCGCGGCCCGCCGCACGTCCGTGACGCCCAGCACGACCACGCCCATCGTCAGCATCGGCCGGCCCGCGGCGTCATCCGGGAAGCGGGGGCAGCTCGCCGGACTTCTCGTAGCCCGAGATCAGCCCGATCCGCCGGGCGTGCCTGGGCTCACCGGAGAACGGCGTCTCCACGAAGACCTTGGCGAACCTGATCGCGTCGGCCACCGGGTACTCCCGGGCGCCCAGGCTGAGCACGTTCGCGTCGTTGTGCAGCCTGGCCAGCCGCGCGGTCTCCTCCGTCCAGGCCAATGCGGCCCGCACGCCGGGAATCTTGTTGGCGGCGATCTGCTCGCCGTTGCCTGACCCGCCGATGACGAAGCCCAGGCTGCCCGGATCGGACACGGCCCGGTGCGCGGCCCGCATCACGTAGGGCGGGTAGTCGTCGTCGTGGTGGTAGGCCTCGGGCCCGCAGTCAACCGGTTCATGCCCGGCGCTGGCCAGCCATTCGATCAGGGCGGTCTTGAGCTCGAACCCCGCGTGGTCAGATCCCAGGTAAAGGCGCACGGCTTCCAGTCTGTCAGAACTGCAGGGACTTGATCTCCAGGAACTCCTCCATGCCGTGCACGCCCAGCTCGCGCCCGTACCCGGACTGCCCGAATCCGCCGAACGGGGCCACGGGGTTGAACGCGCCGCCGTTGATCTCGACCTGCCCGGCCCGCAGCCGCCGGCCCACCGCCGCGGCCCGGTCGGGATCGGCGGACCAGACCGCGGCCGCGAGGCCGTACCGGGTACCGTTGGCGATCTCCACCGCCTCGTCCTCGCCGGAGTAGCCGAGGACGGACAGCACCGGGCCGAAGATCTCCTCCTGGGCGATCGTCATGTCCGGCCTGACTCCGCCGAACACCGTGGGCTGCACGAAGTAGCCGGTGGTCACGCCCTCGGGCGGCCCGGCTCCGCCGGTGGCCAGGACGGCGCCCTCGGCCTCGCCGCGCTCGATGAACCCGCGCACCCGGTCCCGCTGGACGGCGGAGACCAGCGGGCCGAGCCGGGTGCCCTCGGCGAGCGGGTCGCCGACCGTGTACCTCCCGGCGGCTTTGGCGGCCAGCTCGACGGCCTCGTCGTAGGAGCTGGCCGGAACCAGCATCCGGGTGAGCGCGGTGCAGGTCTGGCCGGAGTTGATGAACGCCTTCGCCACGCCGACCTTGACCGCGGTGCCCAGGTCGGCGTCGGGCAGGATCACGTTGGCGGACTTGCCGCCGAGCTCGAGGGTCACCCGCTTGACGGTCTGCGACGCGACCTCGGCCACCCGCTTGCCGGCCCGGGCCGAGCCGGTGAACGACACCGTGTCGATGCCCGGGTGACCGGCGATCGCCTCGCCGGTCACCGGCCCGGTGCCGCTCACCAGGTTGAACACCCCCGGCGGCAGCCCGGCCTCATGGAACACCGCGGCCAGCTCGTAGGCGGCGAGCGGCGCGACCTCGCTCGGCTTCAGCACCGCGGTGCAGCCGGCCGCGAGCGCCGCGGCGACCTTGGCGACGACCTGGTGCAGCGGGTAGTTCCAGGGAGTGATCATCCCGGCCACGCCGACCGGCTCGCGCACGATCAGCGAGTTGCCGGCCCGCTCGCCGCCGAAGTCGTAGTAGCCGAGCAGCTCCACGTAGCTGGCCAGCACTGCCAGCGGCAGGTCCACCTGCACCTTCCGGGCGAAGGCGAGCGGCGATCCCATGTCGGCCGCGATGATCGCGGCGATGTCGTCGGCCCGGGCGGCCAGCAGCCCGTGCGCGGCGTCGAGCAGCCCGGCCCGCTCGGCGGCTGGGGTGGCCGCCCAGCCGGGGAATGCCTTCCTGGCCGCGGTCACCGCGGCGTCGACGTCGGCCGGGTCACCCGCCGGCACCTGGTCGATGATCTCCTCGGTGGCCGGATTGACGACGTCGATGGCGGTCCCGCCCGCGGACGGGGTCCAGGCCCCGCCGACATAGTTGTCACGCATGACGCAATCTTCGCGCATGCCGGCGACGACGGCGGAACCGGGCGGGCTCAGTCGAAGACGGGGTCGCGGGTGCGGCTGCGCTTGAGCTCGAAGAAGCCGTCGGTCTCGTGCGATCGCCAGCACGCCGTCCCAGAGCCTGGCCGCGGCCTCGCCGCGCGGGATCGGGGACACCACGGGCCCGAACACCGACGTGCCGCTCACCGAGATCACCGGCGTGCCGACCTCGTAGCCGACCCGGTCGATCCCGTCTGCGTGCGACGCGCGGACCGCCTCGTCGTACTCGGTGGAGTCCATGGCGCCGGCCAGCTCGGCCGGCAGCCCGGCCTCTTCCAGCGCCGCCTCGATCGTGGGCCGGTCGATGGGCTGCCGCTCGTGATGGAAGCGGTTGCCGAGGGCGGTGTACAGCGAGCCGAGCACCTCCGGGCCGTACTTGGCTTCCGCGGCGATGCACACCCGGACCGGGCCCCAGCCCCGGCTGATCAGCTCCCGGTACTGCTCGGGCAGGTCTTCCTTGCTCTCGTTGAGCACCGACAGGCTCATCACGTGCCAGTGCGGCTGCACCGGCCGGACCTTCTCGACCTCGAGGATCCACCGGGAGGCGATCCAGGCCCACGGGCACAGCGGATCGAACCAGAAATCGACGACTGTGCGGTCCTGCTCGGTCATGCGCACTCCTTCGCATCGGATATACAACCGGTAACCCGGCTACCCCGGGCAGGCATTCCGCGCCCGAGCGTGACACGATGCCCGGGCGACCTGAGCACACGCTGCCGACGGCCGGGGCGCGACACCCGGACGGCCCGGGCACACGGAGGGAAATCACGTGGCAGAAAACCTCACCCGCGACGAAGCGCGTCAGCGGGCAGAGCTGATCGAGGTGCAGTCGTACGCGGTCGAACTGGACGTCACCGGCCGGTCCGGCGACGGGAACACCTTCGGCTCGGTCACCGTGATCAGGTTCCGCTGCTCGAGCCCGGGCGCGGGGACCTTCGTCAACCTGGTCGCCCCGGCCGTCACCGAGATCGTCCTGAACGGGGTCCCGCTGGATCCGGGCGCGTTCGACGGCGGCCGGATCCAGCTGGACGGCCTGGCCGGGGAGAACGAGCTGCGGGTGGTGGCTGAGTGCGCCTACTCCCGGCATGGTGAGGGGCTGCACCGGTTCGCCGACCCCGCCGACGGCAGTGTCTACCTCTACTCGGATCTGGAGACCTTCGACGCGCACCAGGTCTACGCCTGCTTCGACCAGCCTGATCTCAAGGCCACCTTCGAGCTGGCCGTGCGGGCCCCGGACGGCTGGCAGGTCGTCTCGAACATGGCCCCGGACGTCACGCCGCAGGCCGGCGACGGCCCGGCGGCAGGCCGCGCGGACCGATACTGGCACTTCCCGCCGACGCCGCCAGTACCCACCTACATCACCGCGATGGCGGCCGGCCCGTACCACGTGGTCCGCAGCGAGCACGACGGCATCCCGCTCGCCATCTACTGCCGCCAGTCGCTGGCCGGGTACCTGGACCCCGACGAGATCTTCGAGGTGACCGGGCAGGGACTGGACTTCTTCCACCAGGCGTTCGGCAGGCGGTACCCGTTCGGCAAGTACGACCAGCTCTTCGTGCCCGAATTCAAGGAAGGCGCGATGGAGAACGCGGGCTGCGTGACGTTCCTCGAGGATTACATCTTCCGTTCCCGGGTCACCGACTTCGCCCGCGAGGCCCGGGCCGAGACCATCCTGCACGAGATGGCTCACATGTGGTTCGGCGACCTGGTCACCATGGCATGGTGGGACGACCTGTGGCTGAACGAGTCGTTCGCCACCTGGGCGGGCACGCTGGCCCAGGCCGAGGCCACCCGCTGGCCGGCGGCCTGGACCACGTTCGCCCAGCTCTACAAGGGGTGGGCGTACCGGCAGGACCAGCTGCCGTCCACGCACCCGATCGCCGCCGACATCCCGGACATCCGCGCGGTCGAGCTGAACTTCGACGGCATCACCTACGCCAAGGGCGCCTCGGTGCTCAAGCAGCTGGTCGCCTACGTCGGCCGGGACAACTTCCTGGCCGGGGTGCGCCGGTACTTCGACGCGCATGCCTGGGGCAACGCGACGCTGCACGACCTGCTCGCGGCGCTCGAGGAGACCTCCGGCCGGGATCTGTCCGCGTGGTCGAAGGACTGGCTGGAGACCGCGGGCGTGAACACGCTGCGCCCCGACTACCAGGCGGCCCCGGACGGCACGATCACCAGCTTCGCCGTCCGGCAGGAGGCGCCGGCCAGCCATCCGGTGCTGCGCGAGCACCGGATCGCGGTCGGGCTGTACGACCGCACCGGATCAGGCCCCGGCTCGATCGTGCTGCGCCGCCGGGTGGAGACCGACGTGGCCGGCGAGCTGACCGACGTGCCCGCGCTGGCCGGGGAGCGCCGCCCGGATCTCGTGCTGGTCAACGACGACGACCTCAGCTACGCGAAGATGCGGCTGGACGACCATTCGCTGCGCACCCTCATCGGCGGCATCGGCGATCTCGCCGACTCGCTGCCCGCGGCGCTGTGCTGGGCCGCCGCCTGGGACATGTGCCGGGACGCCGAGCTGGCCGCCCGGGACTACGTGCGGCTGGTGCTGGGCGGCATCGAGTCCGGTGCGGGACATCTCCGTGGTGCAGACCCTGCTGCGGCAGGCAACGGCGGCGGTGCGCCGGTTCGCCGACCCGGCCTGGCGCCAGGCCGGCCTGAACCTGATGGCCGACGAGCTCCGCGACCTGGCCGGCCGGGCCGCGCCCGGCTCGGACTCCCAGCTCGCCTACGTGCAGGCGTTCATCCCGGTCGCCGCCGCGCCCCGGCACACCGGCCTGCTGCGCGGGCTGCTGGACGGCTCCGCCGCGCTGGACGGCATGGCCGTCGACACCGACCTGCGGTGGGCGATGCTGGCCCGGCTGGTGACCCTGGGCCTGGCCGGCCCGGCGGAGATCGACGCGGAACTGGCCACCGACGCCACCGACGAGGGCGAGCGGCGCGCCGCGTCCTGCCGCGCGGCCATCCCGACGGCCGAGGCCAAGGAGGCGGCCTGGGAGGAGATCACCGGCGGCAAGCTGCCGAACGCGGCGTTCCGGGCCGCGCTGAACGGCTTCATCGAGTCCCGGCCAGGACGCGCTGCTCGAGCCGTACGGCCCGCGCTACTTCGACGTGCTGGCCGGCGTGTGGCGGGACTGGAAGCCCGACATGGCCCAGTACTTCGCCAGCCGCGCCTACCCGGTGACCGTGATCAGCGAGCAGACCATCCGCGGGCACCGACGACTACATCGCCCGGACCAGCCCGCCGCCGGGGCTGCGCCGCCTGCTCAGCGAGAACCGGGACGACGTCGCGCGGGCGCTACGCTGCCAGGCCCGGGACCGCCAGGCCGGCTCCTGACCGCGCGGGCCGTGGCCGCGACCAGCGGGTCGGCGGCAAGCTGCCCGGCCAGCACCGGCCGGCCGTCGGGGCCGGCCAGCGGGATCCGCCAGTTCGGGTACTCGGCGTCCGTCCCCGGCAGGTTCTGCGGCGTGCGCTGCCCCACCGCATCGGCCAGCGAGACGCCGATCAGGATCGCCGGGGTGCGGGCCAGGTAGCCGTACAGGCCGACGGTGAACTCCTCCGGCGTCGCGTCCGGGCCCGCCGGGAGCAGGCCCTGCCCCGCCAGGGCGTCCCGCCAGGCGGCGACCGCGGCGGCCGCGTCAGCGCGTTCGGCCTCCTCGGTCCGTTCCAGCAGCCCGAGCCGGGCGCGCAGCGCGACCTGCTCGCCGGTGACGAAGGCGGCCGCGGGCGGCACGTCGTGGGTGCCCACGGTGGCCAGGCAGCCGCGGCGGAACTTGTCCGGCGGCAGCGGGGTGCCGTCGGCGGAGCGCTCGAACCAGAGCATCGAGGTGCCGAGCACGCCGCGCCCGGCCAGGTAGCGGCGGATCCACGGATCGACGGTGCCGAGATCCTCGCCGACCGCGACCGCGCCGGCCCGCGCCGCCCGGCTGGCCAGCACGCCGACCATCGCCCCGTGGTCGTACCGCACGTAGGTGCCCCGGCCGGGGTCATCCCGGCCGGAACCCACCACAGCCGGAGCAGGCCCATGACGTGATCGGCCCGGATCCCGCCGGCGTGCCCGAGGGTCGCGTCGATGAGGCCGGCCAGCGGCCGGTAGCCGCACGCGGCCAGCCGCTGCGGGTGCCAGGGCGGCAGCGCCCAGTCCTGGCCGCGCTGGTTGAACTCGTCCGGCGGCGCGCCCACGCTGACCCCCTGGGCGATCACGTCCTGGCCCGCCCAGGCGTCCGCGCCGCCCGGGTGCGCGCCCACCGCGAGGTCATGGATGATCCCGATGTCCATGCCGGCGGCGCGGGCGGCCCGCTGGGCGGCGGCCCGCTGCTCGTCGGCCAGCCACTGCAGCCAGGCGTGGAAGCTGGCCGGCCCGGCCAGCCCGGCCCGCTCCGCGACGACCGCGGCGGACCGCGGATCGCGCAGCCGGGCCGGCCATTCCCGCCAGTCGGGGCCGTGCACCTCGGCCAGCGCGCACCAGGCCGCCCAGTCGTCCAGCGCGCGGCCCTGCCGGGTGCGGAACCGCTCGAATCCGGCCCGCCGCCGCGGGTCCTCCGGCGCCTGCCCAGAGGATCTCCAGGGCCGCCCGCTTGGCCGCCCACACCGCGTCCCGGTCGATCAGGTCCGCGGTGGCGTTGCGGGCGCGCAGCGGCCCGGCCAGGGCGGCGATCTGTTCCCGGCCGGCGGCGCCGAGCCGCTCGTACTCGGGAATGTCCTCGATCCGCAGGTACAGCGGGCTGGTGAACCGCCTGCTCATCGGCAGGTAAGGGGACGCGCTGACCGGCGGCCGCGGCTCGGCGGCGTGCAGCGGGCTGCACAGCACGAAGCCGGCGCCCAGATCCCGGCCGCTCCAGGCGGCCAGGTCGGCCAGATCCCGCAGGTCGCCGTGGCCCCAGGATTCCCGCGAGCGCAGCGCGTAAAGCTGCACGGTAAAGCCCCAGGACCGGCCGCGCGGCTGCGGCGCGGACGGGGGCGCCGCCGCGCGCCCGGACTCCGGCATGATCCCGAACGCGCCTTCGGCGGTGTCGCCGCCGACGTCCGCGCCGGTCCCGGCCGGCCGGACTTGCGGCGGAGCACCCGGACCGCCGTCACCGAGCACGGCGAGGATCGCCGCCAGCGTGTCCGATCCGACCTCGATCTCGCGGCCGCGCCAGTCCCGGTAGGCGACGGCCACGCCGCGCGCCCGCGCCGCGCCGGACCAGATCCGCCCTGTTCATCCGGGCTGGTTCCGGCCGGCGAGCCGGAGGACGCGATCCCACGAGCCGGCGCCGCCGGGGAGGGTGCCGATCCGGCCGAACATACCGGCCAGCAGTCCGGGCACCGGATCCGGCGGGCGGTAGGCGGGGCCGAACGGCGCGGTCACGTCGTAGTGGTGCACGGCCAGCTCGTTCAGGCCGAACAGCGAGCTGCACTGGCCCGGCGGGTGATCAGCCGCCAGCTGGTGCGCCATCGGCTCGGCTGGATCGGTGACCATGCCCAGGAACCGTCGCCGCTTCGGCCTGCAGCGCCAGGCGCGCGCGGTCGCCGGTGAACGCCGCGAGCGCGCGCAGGTTCACCGACGAGTCAGCCGGTGACCGGCGGGAACGGCGGGCTGAGGTCGCCGATCTGGCTGCCGCGCATGGCCGGCTCGATCCACGACACCCCGGGCGAAGGCCGAACATGACGCAGCGGTGCGCGGAGACATGGCTGAAGTCGATCCAGGCACGTAGGCAGAGGCTCTGCTGCGACGCCAGCCCCGGCACCGGTTGACCGCGCTCAGGTATCCACTGCAGCTCGACGTCGCGCACTGCGGTTCCGCGAGCGGCCGACGGCCCGGCGTAGGCCGCGGGTCGAGCTCCACGGCGCCCTCGGCAGTCGCCGATGGCGCCGGCCCACCCGGCCGTGCAGGCCGACGACGGACGCCGACGGAGCCTGCCCGACCCGCAGGCCGCGGCCAGCACCGCCGCGCACGCGCCGCCGACGGCGACGGCGGGCGCGCTGACGGCGCGCCGCCCGGCCCGTGAATCGATGGTCATGTCGGTGCTCCCGCCTCGGCGCGAGTGAATGGCTCAAGCGCCTAGGACGCCGCGGCCCCGCCTGCGGTTGCGCCCGGGCTCGCGGGAGCCGCTACCACAGCGGCGGGTGGCGGTCCCGCCACGGCCGGGCCGCCTCCAGCTGCGCGGACAGCGAGATCAGCGTGCCCTCGCCGCCCATCCGGCCAGCCAGCATCACGCCGATCGGCAGGCCCCCCTCGGTCCAGTGCAGCGGCACGTTCACCGCCGGCTGGCCGGACACGTTGTACAGCGCCGTGTACGGGGTGAACAGCTTCTGCCGCTCGAAGTTCTCCGCGGGCCCGACCTGCTCGAAGTACCCCACGCCGGCCGGCGGCGAGGCCAGCGTCGGGGTCAGGATGGCGTCGTAGGCGTTCAGCGCGGGCAGCGCCGACCGCATGATGATCTGCAGGTAGGCCTGGGCGAACAGCAGGTCCGGGCGCGGATACGGCCCGGCCCCGCTCGCGCAGGTACCTGGTCAGCGGCAGCAGCCTCGGCTCATCATCCGGCGGCACCGGGGCGAGGGTGGCCATCGCGTACCAGAGGGTCTCGAACGCGGGCACCACCTCGGCGCCGAACGGCGGCGTGACGTCCTCGACCTCGTGCCCGAGGCTGGCCAGCAGGCGGCTCGCCTCCTCGTAGGCCGCCACGCAGTCCGGGTGCACGGTCGCCGTCGCCCACCGGGTGCGCCAGCGTGCGGCCGATCCGCAGCCGCCCCGGCTCGCGGCTGGCGTAGCCGGCGAAGCTCTCGCCGTCGGGCAGCGCGCGGCTGGGTGTACATGTCGCCGGGCTGGTTGCCGGTCATCACGTCGAGCAGCAGCGCCGCGTCGGCGACCGTGCGGGCCAGCGGGCCCTCGGTGGTCAGGCCGATCAGGTCGGGCATCAGCGGCGCGTTGGAGATCCGGCCGCGGGACGGCTTGATCCCGAACAGGCCGCAGACGCTGGCCGGGATCCGGATCGACCCGCCGCCGTCGTTGCCGTGCGCCGCGGGCGCCAGCCCGGCCGCCACCGCCGCTGCCGCGCCGCCGCTGGACCCGCCCGCCGACCTGCTGAGATCCCAGGGGGTGCGGGCCGGGGGCCCGATCTCGCCCTCGGTGTAGCAGGGCAGCCCGAACTCGGGGGCGGCCGTCTTGCCGATGATGACCGCGCCGGCCGCCCGGATCTAGCCGGTCACGTAGTCGTCCTGCTCGGCGACATTGTCGGCGAACACCACCGAGCCGAGGGTCTGCCGCACCCCGGCCACCATGTTCAGATCTTTGATCGGGATCGGCACCCCGGTCAGCGGCGGCAGCGCGGCCGGGTTCGCCGCGTCGGCGACCGCCTTCTCCGCGGCCCTCGCCTGGTCGCGCGCGAACTCCGCGGTGACGGTGAAGTACGCCCCCACCGCGGCGTTCCGCTCCTCGATACGGCTCAGGTAGTGATCGGTGACGGCCACCGGGGACAGCTCACCCGAACGGATCGCCGCGGCGAGCTCGGCGACGGAGAGATCATGAATCTGGGTCATGTTACCGAATAGTAGACCCGGTAATCTGGTCCGGACACGAACGGTAGGGATACCCGGCCCGGAACGCCGGCCAATCCGGATAGCACGGCGACAATTGGGTAAAGAACCGGCTACTTGCGCTGTGTTCTAGATCAGTTACGCTGAGGTGGTGGACCCGATCACTGGGCGTCGCGCGGACCAGATGAGCGGGCAGGAGGCGGCTGGCTCTGCTCTCGTCCGCCGCTTCGCGGAAGGCCGGCATGTCGCTCGATTCACGCCGGGCGGTCTGGGCGCGGCCCGAACGGCCGGGAGGAGGGCACCCCCGGCAGTTCCCGGCGGCCCGATCGTGCCGGGATGCCCGAGTACGGCGACGTGCCGCCCCTACGCCGCGGAGTCCCAGCGCGGGAGGATCCGCCCGGAGCCCGCCGGACGCGACGGCCGACCGCAGCCGGACGCCTGACCCGGAGTCAGGGGCGGTCTTCCCGGTGCAGCGAAGCAAGATCAGGCACCTGGCCCGGGACTCGCGGATGCCGGCGTGGCGGCGCAGGCTGCTCATCGCCGTCGTCGTCGGCGTCGTGTTCACCATCTTGATCAACTGGCGGTTCGGGCTGACCGCTGGCGGTGGTCGCGGCGATCGCCGACGCCGTCATCCGGTCCCGGGCCTCGGCGGCCAGCAGCGCGGAGGGGCTGACCACGGGCGCGCAGCGGCGGACCAAGAAGGAGCTGGCGAAGCTGGAGCGCTCCGGGTACCGGGCGCTGCACATCCGCGCGATCCCGGGCAGCGACGAGGTCATCGACCACCTCCTGATCGGGCCGACCGGGGTGTACGCGATCGACTCCGAGCAGTGGGACAAGCGGCTGCCGGTGCGGACCAGGAACGGCAGGCAGCTCTGGCACGGGCCGTTCAGCCAGAAGGACCGGCTCGAGCACGCCCGCTGGGAGGCCGAGCAGGCCAGCGAGCTGATCGGCAACGCGCTCGGCGAGCAGGTCACCGTGCGCCCGGCGATGGCCGTCTACGGGCCCGCCGATCCCGTGGGGCTTCGCCACGATCAGGGACGTGGACGTGTTCGGCGGCGACCGGCTCCGCAAGTACCTGCGCAGGCACCGGCGGGGGCCGGGCTCAGCGGCTGACCGCATCCGAGGTCGAGCGCATCTACACCGCCGCGGACCGGGTGCTCCGGCCCAAGCGCTGACGCCTGCGGCCGAAAGCCCGCCCGGCTCCCCCGCTCAGGTCTTCGCGATCACCGCAGGGCGCTACGCTGGGGATTCCACCGCCGCGAGGGGAGTTTGCCATGCCGCCGCTTCGATCCCGCACCGTCACGCACGGCAGGAACATGGCGGGAGCCCGGGCGCTGCTGCGCGCCACCGGGGTCGCCCGCGAGGACATCGGCAAGCCGATCGTCGCGGTGGCCAACAGCTTCACCGAGTTCGTCCCCGGGCACGTGCACCTGCGCGAGGTCGGCCAGGTCGTCGCCGGCGCGGTCCGGGCCGCCGGGGCGGTGCCGCGCGAGTTCAACACGATCGCGGTGGACGACGGCATCGCGATGGGGCACGGCGGCATGCTGTACTCGCTGCCCAGCCGCGAGCTGATCGCCGACTCGGTCGAGTACATGGTCAACGCGCACTGCGCCGACGCGATGATCTGCATCTCCAACTGCGACAAGATCACGCCGGGCATGCTCATCGCGGCCATGCGGCTCAACATCCCCACGGTGTTCGTGTCCGGCGGCCCGATGGAGGCCGGCACCGCCGGTCGATCGCGACGACCGGGCCGCAGGGCGGCGGGCGCAAGCTCGACCTGATCGACTCGATGGTGGCCTCCGCCGACCCGTCGGTGTCGGACGAGGAGCTGGCCCAGATCGAGGAGGCGGCCTGCCCCACCTGCGGCTCCTGCTCGGGCATGTTCACCGCGAACTCGATGAACTGCCTGACCGAGGCGATCGGCCTGGCGCTGCCCGGCAACGGCACCACGCTGGCCACGCACGTCGCGCGGCGGGGGCTGTTCGAGCAGGCCGGCCGGGTGATCGCCGAGATCACCCGGCGGTACTACGCCGACGGCGACGACTCCGTGCTGCCCCGGGCGGTCGCCAGCCGCGACGCCTTCGAGAACGCGATGGCGCTGGACGTGGCCATGGGCGGCTCGACCAACACGATCCTGCACCTGCTCGCCGCCGCGCACGAGGCGGGCGTGAGCTTCGGCCTGAAGGACATCGACGAGCTGTCCCGCCGGGTGCCGTGCCTGTGCAAGGTGGCGCCGAGCAGCGACTACCACGTGGAGGACGTGCACCGGGCCGGCGGCATCCCGGCCATCCTGGGCGAGCTCGACCGCGCCGGCCTGCTCAACCGCGGCGTGCACACCGTGCACAGCCGCTCGCTCGGCGAGTTCCTCGGCCGGTGGGACATCCGCCGGCGAGCAGGCCAGCGACGAGGCGATGGAGCTGTTCCACGCCGCGCCCGGCGGCGTGCGGACCACCCGGCCGTACTCGCAGGACGCCCGCTGGGAGACCCTGGACGACGACGCCGAGACCGGCTGCGTCAGGGACGCGCAGCACGCCTACTCCGCCGACGGCGGCCTGGCCGTGCTGTACGGCAACCTCGCGCCGGACGGCGCGATCATCAAGACCGCGGGCGTGCCCGAGGATCTGCACACGTTCGCCGGGCCGGCCAAGGTCTTCGAGAGCCAGGAGGACGCGGTCGAGGGCATCCTCGGCGGCGCGGTCAGCGCGGGCGACGTCGTAGTCATCCGCTACGAGGGCCCGCGCGGCGGCCCGGGCATGCAGGAGATGCTGTACCCGACCAGCTACCTGAAGGGCCGGGGTCTCGGCCGCGCCTGCGCGCTGATCACCGACGGCCGGTTCTCCGGCGGCACCTCCGGGCTGTCGATCTGCCACGTCGCTCCGGAGGCGGCGTCCGGCGGCCCGATCGCGCTGGCCGAGGACGGTGACCGGATCGAGATCGACATCCCGCGCCGGGAGCTCACGCTGGCCGTGCCCGAGGCCGAGCTGCGGGCCCGGGCCGAGCGGATCAAGGCCGAGCTCGGCTCGTTCCGCCCCCGCGACCGCCGCCGCCCGGTCAGCGCCGCGCTGCAGGTCTATGCCGCGATGGCCACGTCGGCGTCGGCCGGTGCGGCCCGCGACATCACCCTGCTCGGGGCGGCCGCGGATGCCCCGCCGAGCACTCCATGAATCTGCTCCCGCGGCACGACACCCGCGCGGCCGGCTGTCGGCACGGCCGAACGCCGGCCGGCGCAGGCATCGCGCCGCATGAGCACCCAGCCGCCGGCAGCGCGGAGAACTTCGTCCGGGACGCGCGTCCGCCGACGCCGCCGACCTGGCCCGCATCCAGGTCGGCGCGGTGGCGGACCGGTTACGCCGGGCTGGTCCCCGCAGCGGTGCTGGCCGAGATAACCAGCACGGATGCTGAACGGCGCTGGCGGGAGCACTGGGCGGCGTCGCTGGCCAGCCCGCCGACCGGCCGGCACCGGGTGCTGGTCGCGGTGGCCGCCGGGGCCGGCGGGACCGCGGCTGGTCGCGGGGTTCGCGTCGTTCGGCCCGGCCACCGACCCGGACCGCTGGCCCGCCACCGACGCCGAGCTGTACGAGCTGTGCGTGGCGCAGGACCAGGCCGGCCGCGGGCACGGCAGCAGGCTGCTCAACGCCGCCGCGGCGACGATGGCCGAGGACGGCTTCGGCACCGCCTGCGCCTGGGTGCTGGAGCAGGACGCGGCGGCCCGGCGGTTCCTCGAGTCGGCCGGCTGGGCCGCCGACGGCGCCCGCCGCGCCCTCGACATGGGCGTGCCCGTCCCGACGCTCCGCCTGCACGCCGCGCTTGAGCACTGAGCTAGCCCCGATTCGTGCTTCCTCCGCCGGGTCGGCAATGGCACATCGACGACCTCATGGCGTCGGCAATAGCACATCGACGACCTCATGACGTCGGCAATGGCACATCGACCACCTGCGGCGATCGACTACCCGTGACGCATCGACCATCCGTGACGCATCGACGCACCGACCATCCGTGACGCATCGACCACTCCGCACGGCCCGGCCAGCCGAGGCGCGGCGCGATCGGAGGCCGGCCGCAGCGTTGGTAGCCTGGGCCGGACGGTGCGGGCGAGCGAAGGGATGCGGCCGAGCGGTGGCGACGGGGCGTGACTGGGTGGCCGGCGCCCGGCCGAGGACCCTCCCGGCGGCGATCGTTCCGGTGCTCGCGGGCTCGGCCGTGGCGGCGGGGTACGGGAAGTTCTCCGCCTGGCGGGCCGCGCTCGCGCTGTTCGTGGCGCTGGCCCTGCAGATCGGGGTCAACTACGCCAACGACTACAGCGACGGCATGCGGGGTACCGACGAGCACCGCAGCGGGCCGGTCCGGCTGGTGGCCGGGGGGCTCGCCCCGCCGCGGCAGGTGCTCGCCGCCGCGTGCGGCTGCCTGGCCGCCGCCTGCGCGGCGGGCTTGGTCGCTGGCCGCGGTGACCGGCTGGTGGCTGCTGCGCCAGGAGCCGCGGCCGTGGCGGCGGCCTGGTTCTACACCGGCGGCAGCCGGCCCTACGGGTACCGCGGGTACGGCGAGCTGTCGGTGTTCGTGTTTTTCGGCGTGCTGGCCGTGACCGGCACCGCCTACGTGCAGATGCGCTCGTTCTCCTGGCTCGCGCTGGCCGCGGCGGTGCCGGTCGGGCTGCTCGCCTGCGCCCTGCTCGTGGTCAACAACCTGCGGGACATCGGGACCGACACCACCGCGGGCAAGCGCACGCTCGCGGTCATGCTCGGTGACCAGCGGTCCCGGCTGCTGTACGGGGCGTGCGCGCTGCTGCCGTTCTGCGCCGCGGTCGCGATCGCCCCGGCGCGGCCGCTCGCCCTGCTCACGCTGGCCGCGGCGCCGCTGGCGCTGGCCCCGGTCCGGCTGGTCGCGTCGGGCGCGTCCGGGCGCGTGCTGGTCACCGCGCTCGGGCAGACCGGGCGGGTACAGCTCGCCTTCGGCGCGCTGCTGGCCATCGGGCTGGCCGTCCGGCCCTAGCGACGGCGGCTGGTCGCCGAACAGGGCGAGACGCTACAGCAGTCCCGTCGCCGGACGCTGTCCGCCGAAGGACGCCCCGTCCGGCGCCTCTCCTGCCCGGGCCTGACCGCCGGCGGCCTCCGCGTCCGGCGGACCGGCAGGCAGGGCGTCCGGCCGCCCGGCGGGCAGGGCGTCCGGCGGACCGGCGGCCAGCGCATCCTGGTCGTTTCCCTGCGCGCCGTCCGGCGCCCCAGCAGTCAGCGCCTGCGGACGCCGGCGGCCTCCGCGTCCGGCGGACCGGCAGGCAGCGCCGTCCGGCGGCCCGGCAGGCAGCGCCTGCGGACCGGCAGGCGGTGCGCGTCCGGCGACCCGGCGGCCAGCGCACCCCGGTCGGTTCCCTGCGCGCCGTCCGGCGCCCCAGCAGTCAGCGCCTGCGGACCGCCCGGCGGCCTCCGCGTCCGGCGACCCGGCGGCCAGCGCATCCTGTTCGTTTCCCTGCGCGCCGTTCGGCTGGACGGCAGGCGCGGCGGTGACGGCGGGAAGGCGCGGCGCCGGACGCCAGGCCGGCCACGGCGGAGGCGACGTCAGGGCCGCCGCCGGATGCGGGGGCGGCCTCAGAGCCGCCGCCGCTGTCGAACGCGCCGGCCAGCGTCTTCAGGGCCGAGGTCACCTCGCTGGGGATGACCCAGAACGTGTTCCCCTGGCCCTGGGCGAGCTGCGGCAGCGTCTGCAGGTACTGGTAGGCGAGCACCTTCGCGTCCGGGTTGCCGTCGTGGATCGACTTGAAGACCGTGCCGATCGCCTGGGCCTGGCCCTGGGCCTTAGGATCGCGCTCTGCTTCTCGCCCTCGGCGTTCAGGATCGCGCTCTGCTTCTCGCCCTCGGCGGTGAGGATCTTCGACTGCCGCTGGCCCTCGGCGTTGAGGATGGCGGCGCGCTTCTCGCGCTCGGCGCGCATCTGCTTCTCCATCGCGTCCACCACGCTCTTCGGCGGGTCGATGGCCTTGATCTCCACCCGGGTGACCCGGATGCCCCACTTGCCCGAGGCATCGTCGAGCACGCCGCGCAGCATGTTGTTGATCTTGTCCCGGGAGGTCAGGGTCTGCTCCAGGTCCATCGACCCGATCACGCTGCGCAGCATGGTCGCGGTGAGCTGCTCGATCGCCTGGATGTAGTCCACGATCTCGTAGTCGGCCGCCCGCGGGTCGGTGACCTGGAAGAACAGCACGGTGTCGATGAGCACGACCAGGTTGTCCTCGGTGATGACCGGCTGGCCGGTGAACGAGACCACCTGCTCGCGCAGGTCGATCAGCGGCTTGACCCGGTCGACGAACGGGATGATGAAGTTCATCCCCGGCTCCAGGGTCTTGCGGTACCGGCCGAGCCGCTCGACGTTGCGGGCGCGGGCCTGCGGCACGATGCGGACCGAGCGCATCACCGTGATGACGGCCAGGATGACGATGACGAACGCGATGATGCCGCCGGCCAGTTCCATGACTACTCCCGTGGATACACCAGGGCGGTGACGCCCTCGATCTGCAAGACATCGACCTTGGCGCCCACCGGGATCACCAGGGTGTCGTCATAGGCGCGGGACGTCCATACCTCGCCCCCGATGCGGACCCGGCCCGCGTGGCCGGTGACCTCCTCGACGACGATGGCGGTCTGCCCGACCAGGGCGGCTACCCCGGTGCGCAGCGGCGGCGGCTGCTTGACGTGCCGCATCGCGATCGGGCGGACCACCCCCAGCCCGGCCGCGGCGACGACGGCGAACGCGGCGAGCTCGGCGGGCAGGCCGAGGCCGGCGGCCCCGACCACGCCGGCGGCAACCGCCGCGACGGCGAGCAGGCCGAGCGCCAGCGTCACCGTGAGGAGCTCGGCCACGCCGAGCACCGCGGCCACGATCAGCCAGATGATCCAGCCCATGACAGCTCCGGACGAGCGGATACCGGGTGCGGACGAATCCGCACGCTCTCCCTCGACAGTAACTCCGCGGCGTATGTCCTTGCACCGCGCGGCGCGCGGCCGCGGGCAATCGTCGCCGGCCGGTGATGAGCCCGGCTGAGGCGCGGGGTACTTCACGGGGCGCTGGCCGGGGGGCGAGGATGGTGTCAGCGACGCGGGAGGTCACCATGGACGATGCGAGCCTGCTGTCCTACAGCAACGGCACGTCGGATCAGCCGCTGATCGGGGAGACGATCGGCGCCAACCTGGATGCCACGGCGGCCGCATTCGGCGACCGCGAGGCGCTGGTGGACGTGCCGAGCGGCAGGCGCTGGACGTACGCGCAGCTGAACGCCGACACCGACGCGCTGGCCGGCGCCCTGATCGCGGCCGGGATAGCGGCCGGCGACCGGGTGGGCATCTGGGCGCCGAACTGCCCGGAGTGGGTGCTGCTGCAGTACGCCACCGCGAAGATGGGGGCGATCCTGGTCAACATCAACCCGGCCTACCGCAGCCACGAGCTGGCTTTCGTGCTCCGCCAGTCCGGGGTCAGCGTGCTGGTCAGCGCGCAGCAGTTCAAGACCAGCGACTACCGGGCGATGATCGACGAGGTCCGCGGCGACCTGCCCGGCCTGCGCCAGGTGATCTACCTGGGCAGCGACGAGTGGGCCGTGCTGGCGGCGGGAGGCGAGGGGGCCACGGCGGGCAGCGAGGAGGTGGCGGCCCGGCGCCGGGCCGCCCTGGAGGGCCGGGCCGCGGAGCTCTCCTTCGACGACCCGATCAACATCCAGTACACCAGCGGCACCACGGGCTTCCCCAAGGGCGCCACGCTGTCCCACCACAACATCCTGAACAACGGGTACTTCATCGGCGAGCTGTGCCGGTACACCGAGCAGGACCGGGTCTGCATCCCGGTGCCCTTCTACCACTGCTTCGGCATGGTGATGGGCAACCTCGGCTGCACCACGCACGGTGCCTGCATGGTCATCCCCGCGCCCGGCTTCGACCCGGCGGCGACCCTGCACGCCGTGCAGGCCGAAGCGGTGCACCTCGCTGTACGGGGTGCCTACCATGTTCATCGCCGAGCTCGGGCTGGCCGGCTTCGGCCGCCTACGACCTGTCCTCGCTGCGCACCGGCATCATGGCGGGCTCGCCCTGCCCGGTCGAGGTGATGAAGCGCGTGGTCAGCGAGATGCACATGACCGAGGTGACCATCTGCTACGGGATGACCGAGACGTCGCCGGTGTCCACCCAGACCACCGCGGACGACGACATGGACCGCCGGGTGTCCACGGTGGGCCGGGTGCACCCGCACCTCGAGGTCAAGATCGTCGACCCGGAGACCGGCGTGCTGGTGCCGCGCGGCGCGCCCGGAGAGCTGTGCACCCGCGGCTACTCGGTGATGCTCGGCTACTGGGACGAGCCGGCCAAGACCGCCCAGGTGATCGACGCGGCCCGGTGGATGCACACCGGCGACCTGGCCATCATGGACGAGGCCGGCTACGTCAACATCGTCGGCCGGAGCAAGGACATGATCATCCGCGGCGGCGAGAACGTCTACCCGCGCGAGGTCGAGGAGTTCCTGTACACCCACCCGGCCATCGAGGACGTCCAGGTCATCGGGGTGCCAGACGCCAGGTACGGCGAGGAGCTGTGCGCCTGGGTGCGGCTGCGCCGCGGCCAGGAGCTGACCGAGGAAGAGCTGAAGGCGTACTGCGCCGGCAAGATCGCGCACTTCAAGGTGCCGCGGTACGTGCGGTTCACCGACGAGTTCCCGATGACCGTCACCGGCAAGGTGCAGAAGTACAAGATGCGGGAGATGTCCACCGCCGAGCTCGGCCTGGAGGCCACCGCGACGCCGACGGCGTGAGGTCCCTTCACCGTCCGGCCCGGCCTCCGGACCTGCCCCGGCGCGCGGACCTGCCGCCGCGACGCGGCGGACCTGCCCCGCCGCGGACGGACCTGCCGGCGGATGCCGGCGGCTGCTGCCGCCCTTCATCCAGCCGTTAGTTCCGGCTGGCATGGTGTGCTGCCATGAGCTCCCCGTCGGCGCCGTTCGGTGCCCGCGAGCCGACCGCCCTGCGCGCGGTCCGGTCGCCAGCCCGGCTATCCCCGGCCCCGGCCCCGGCCGGGCCGCGGCCGGGCCGCGCCGCTGCCCCGGCCCGCGCTGGTCACCGGCGGCCCTGACGGTGGCCGGCGTCGGCCTGGGCGTCACGACGGCGCTGGCCGTCACGACGGAGACCGGCAGCGAGCTCACCGCCCCCGGCGGGCCGGCCACGTTCGCGGGCAGCCTCACCGGGCTGGTGGGAACCTACCTGGCGCTGATGATGGTGCTGCTGGTCAGCCGGATCCCGTTCGTCGAGCGGGTGCTCGGCCAGGACGGCCTGCTGCGCTGGCACCGCCGGCTGGCCCCCTGGCCGATCAGCCTGCTGGTCGCGCACGCGGTCTTCATCACGGCCGGTTACGCCCAGGCGGCCAGGACTGGCCTGTGGCACCAGGTCGGCGTGCTGCTCACCCGGTACCCGGACATGCTGACCGCCACGGCGGGGCTGGCCCTGATGTGCCTGGCCGGGACCATCTCGATCCGGGCCATTCGCCGCCGGGTGCGCCGGGAGACCTGGTGGGCGGTGCACCTGGGCATGTACCTGGCCCTGGCCATCTCGTTCGCCCACGTCATCGTGCTCGGGCCGGCTTTCGTCGGCCACCCGCTCACCCAGGCGGTGTGGTCGGCGGCGTGGCTGGCCACGGCCGGCCTGGTGCTCGGCCTACCGGGTCGGGCTGCCGGTGGTCCGCAGCCTGCGCCACGGCCTGCGCGTGGTCGAGGTACGGCGCGAGGGCCCCGGCGTGGTGTCCGTCATCTGCTCGGGCCGCCACCTCGACCGGCTGGCCGTGTCCGGCGGGCAGTTCTTCTGCTGGCGCTTCCTGGCCCCGGGCATGTGGTGGCAGGCCCATCCCTTCTCGCTGTCGGCCCTGCCCCGGCCGCCCTATCTCCGGCTGACGGCCAAGGCCGTGGGCGACTACTCGGCCTCGCTGGCCCGGCTGCGCCGGGGGACCAGGGTCATGGTGGAAGGACCCTACGGGGCGTTCACCCGGCACGCCCAGCGGCGGCCGCGGGCCCTGCTGATCGCCGCGGGCATCGGGGTCACCGCGCTGCGGGCGCTGCTGGAGGATCTGCCGGGCGGCCTCCCAGCCGGTCGTCATCCTGCGGGCCAACCGCCCGCGAAGATCTGGTGCTCGGCCGCGAGGTCCGCGACCTGGTCGAGCGCAAGCACGGCTGGCTGCACGAGTTCGCTGGGGCCGCGCGAGCAGGTGTCCATGACCGGGCAGGCGCTGCGCCGGCTCGTCCCCGACCTGCACCAGCGCGACGTGTACGTCTGCGGCCCGGAGGGGTTCGTGGCCAGCGTCGTCGACCTGGTCAGGTACCTGCGCGTCCCGGACGAGGCCATCCACCACGAGGCGTTCGCGCTGTGACGGCATGAAGCGGGCGCCCCGCTGTTCGTCGCCGGGGCCGTCGCCGGGTTCGCCGGCCTCATCGGCTACCACAGCCTGGGCGGCCGCCGGCGCCGCCGGCGCCGCCGGGCCTGCCGGGCGGCGCCGGCGCCGGCCGGGCGGTCCGGGCCGGCCACGCCGGGCGGGCGGGACACCCGCCGCGGGCACCCGGCCCGGCAGCAGGCGAGCCCACGGCACCGGCCCGCGGGCCGGACCGTCCGCACCGCCACCGGGCCCGGCGTGAACTTCGGCTACGGAACGATCGCCGTCAGGGTCAAGGTCCGCGGAAGCCGGATCATCGCGGTCTCGGTCGCCGCCCTGCAGACTCTCGAACCGACCTCGCAGCAGATCAGCACCCAGGCCATACCCGTGCTGCGCTCCGAGGTGCTCTCGGCCCAGAGCGCCTCCATCGACGGGGTGAGCGGCGCGTCCTACACCAGCGGGGGCTACGCCCGGTCGCTGCAGGCCGCCCTGGACGCGCTGCACGCCGGATGAGCACCGCACGCGCAAGAATGCGGCCCGGCGCGCGGGGCGCCGGGCCGGCCGTCACCCACGCCGAGGAGGTGATGGGCACCGTCGTCTCCTTCACCGTCGTACCGGGGGACCTGCCGGTGCCCGCGGCGCGGGCCGCGATCCAAGCCGCCTGCCGCACCCTGCACCGGGCCGACGAGGTCTTCAGCACCTGGAACCCGGCGAGCCCGGTCAGCCGGCTGCGCCGGGGCGAGGCCACGCTGGGCATGATGCCCGCGGACGTGGCCGAGGTGCTCGACCTGTGCCGGGCGGCCAGGACGGCCTCGGGAGGCTGGTTCGACCCGTGGGCGCTGCCCGGCGGGGTTGACCCCACCGGCCTGGTGAAGGGGTGGGCGGTGGAACGCGCCACCGACGTCCTGCGCCGGGCCGGAGCCGCCGCGGCGCTGGTCAACGGCGGCGGCGACCTGGCCGCATTCGGGTCGCCCGCACCCGGACGGCGCTGGCGGGCGGGCATCCGGCATCCGTGGCGGGCCGACGCGCTGGCCTGCATCGTGCAGGTGCGGGGCGCGGTGGCCACCTCCGCGAGCTACGAGCGCGGGGCGCACCTGCTCGATCCCGCCACCGGTCGCCCGGCGGCCGGCACCGCCTCCGCCACCGTCACCGGTCCCAGCCTGGCGACCGCCGACGCGCTGGCCACCGCGGTGGCCGTCGGGGGTGACGAGGCGCTGGCGGCGGTCGGCGCGCTCGGCGGCTACGAGGGCTACCTGATCCGCGCCGACGGCAGCGAGGCGGACACCGGCGGGATCGACTTCGTCTCGTGACCCGCGGCGCCGGGCCCGGGCCTCCGCCGCCGAAGGCGAAGCCGGCGGCGGGACTGACCGCGGGACGGGCGCGGGGGCCGGCCGCAGGACAGGCACGCGGGCCAGCCGCAGGACCGGCACGCAGGCCGGCCGCGGCACAGGCGCGGGAACCCGCGAGCCGCTGAGAGGACACTGAGAGTCGTTAGAGCCCGGTAACCTGAATCGCGTACCATCGCGTCCCATGCACGTTGACGCCATCTTCAGCGCCATCGGGCGCTTCTGCGCCCGGTTCTGGTGGATCGTCATCCCGGCCTGGCTGATCGCCGCGTTCGCCGTGAGCGCGGCACTGCCGTCCCTGTCGAGCGTCACGCAGGGCAACAACACCAAGTTCCTGCCGGCCAGCGCGCCGAGCATGCACGCGGCGACGCTGGCCGAGCCGTTCGGGACCAGCAACCTGCAGCCGATCCCGGTGGTCGCCGCCCGCGTAAGCGGCCCGCTGACGGCCGCGGACGTGAGCGCGCTCGACTGCGCTGTCGGCCCAGTTCGGCCAGGTTCCCACGGTCACCGAGGTCAAGGACCTCGGCCGCTCGCCTGACGGCCACGCCGAGCAGCTCGTGGTGCTGGCCAGGTTCAGCGGCAACCAGAACCACGACACCGACCTGGTGAACGCGCTGCGGGCCAAGATCAGCCAGGCGCATCTGCCGGCCGGGCTGCAGGCGCACCTGGCCGGTGACATCGCCATCCAGGTGGACCAGCAGAAGGCGTCCGGCAATACCGGCAACCAGCTGGAAAGCCTGTCCGCCCTGTTCATCATCGTGCTGCTGGTGCTGATCTTCCGCTCGCTGTCGCTCGCGCTGATCACGCTGCTGCCGGCGTTCTTCGCGTTCTCGATCTCCGGCCCGCTGGTCGGGCTGGCCGGCGAGCACGGCCTCAAGGTCTCCCCCATCGCCCAGTTCCTGCTGATCGTGCTGGTCCTCGGCGCGGGGACCGACTACGGGCTGTTCCTGGTGTTCCGGGTGCGCGAGGAACTGCGCCGGGGGCTGCCCCGCCGCGATGCCATCGTCCGGGCGCTGACCCGGGTCGGCGAGTCGATCACGTTCTCCGCCGCGACGGTGATCGCCGCGCTGGTCACCCTGCTCGCCGCGACGTTCCCCTTCTACTCCCAGCTCGGCATCCCGCTGGCCATCGGGATCGGCGTCATGCTGATCGCGGCGCTCACCCTGCTGCCCGCGCTGCTGTCGTTCCGGCTGGCCTTCATCGAGCTCAAGAAGCGCGTCTTCGCGCGGATCTTCGGGCGGGAGAAGCTGATCCCGTGGAGCATCCAGTCGTCGGCCGGGACCGGGACCTGGGGCCGGGTGGCCGGGCGCATCGTCCGCCACCCGGCGCCGACGCTGGCGATCGGGGTCGTGTCCTTCGGCCTGCTGGCGCTCGCCTCCACCGGGTACAAGGCCAGCGGGTTCGGCGGCACAACCACCGCGCCGTCGGGCAGTGACTCGGCCAAGGGCACGGCCCTGCTGACCAGGTACTTCCCCGAGTCGTCGGCGAATCCGACCAACATCATCTTCAAGCTGCCCAGGCCCGCCTGGCAGGACCCGGCGGTGCTGGCGGCCGCGGCCGGCAAGCTCCGGGCCACCGGCCTGTTCACCAAGGTCACCGGCCCGCTGAACCCGGTGGGCGCGGCGCTCACGCCGACCCAGTTCGACGAGTTGCACGCGGCGCTCGGGCCGGCCAGCGCACTGCCGCCGACGCCCCCGCCAGCGGCGAGACCGATCCCGGCGATCGGCTATCAGATCTACCGGGCCACCGCGAATTTCGTCAGCCCGGACGGGATGACCGTGCAGTACCAGACCGGCCTGACGGCCGGCGATCCGGGCGGCACGCCGGCCATGAACAAGGTCCCGTCGCTGCGCCGCGCCACGACGGCGGTGGCGCGGTCGATCGGCGCCACCGATTCCGCGGTGGGCGGCGAGGCGCCCGCCTTCTACGACATCAGCAGCATCTCCAACAGCGACCTGGTCCGGGTGATCCCGATCGCCATCCTGGTCATCGGCGTGCTGCTGGCGGTAGTGCTGCGCAGCCTGGTGGCGCCGCTGTACCTGATCGCCTCGGTGGCGCTCTCCTACTTCGCGGCGCTCGGCCTCGCCGTCCTGCTGTTCATCGAGATCGGCGGCCAGGACGGCCTGACCTTCTTCCTGCCGTTCCTGATGTTCATTTTCCTGCTCGCGCTGGGTGAGGACTACAACATCCTGGTCATGACCCGGATCCGGGAGGAGGCCAGGCAGTTTCCGCTGCGTGAGGCGGTCGTCCGTGCCGTGGGCGCCACCGGCACCACGGTGACCTCGGCCGGGCTGGTGCTCGCCGGGACGTTCGGCGTGCTCGTCGTGGTCGCGGGCAGCGGGCCGGGGGCCAGCTACATCCGGGACATCGGCGTGGGCCTGGGCCTCGGCATCCTGATGGACACCTTCCTGGTCCGGACGCTGCTGGTGCCATCCACCGTAGTGCTGCTCGGCCGGTGGAACTGGTGGCCGTCCCGGATGAGCCGCGCGCACGTCCACGCCGACGGCGAGATACCGCCGCTGCCGCTGAACGCCGGTGACGTGAACAGCCGGCCCGAGAACGGGCATCCCGAACGCCTGAAGGCCACCGACCCGCCCGGATGACGGTACCCCGCCCGGGGCGAGAGCGCACGGCCGCGCACGCGGGTATGAAACATCCGGCTAAGCCGTGTAACATCTGCCCTGATCACTGGTGGCCGGCAAGAGGCGCCTTTTGAGCGAACGGTGTCCCGGTGGGTGTATCGCAAGGCGGAGCAGGACTCCATAGCGGAGCTGTGGCGACGACGCTGTGCCGTCCTGCCTTCGCGCGAGGTGCTTGCCCGGGCGGCGTGCAGCCCGGGAAGGCTCCTCTTACGGGCCACGGCAGGGAGACGGCGTGACGCTGGCCTATGCGCGTGCGGGATCGGGACCGCCGCTCGTGCTGCTGCACGGCATCGGGCACCGGCGCCAGGCCTGGGACCCGGTGCTGGACCGGCTGACCCCGTACCGTGACGTGATCGCGGTTGACCTGCCCGGCCACGGCGAGTCACCGCCGCTGGACACCGCCGGCCGGCCGGCGATCGAGGCTCTGGCCGAAGACCTGACGGGACTGCTTGACCAGCTCGGCCTCGACCGCCCGCACGTCGCGGGGAACTCGCTGGGCGGCCGGCTGGCCCTGGAGGCCGGCGTGGCCGGCCGCGCGGCCAGCGTCACCGCGCTGTCCCCGGCGGGGTTCTGGCGCAGCGGCCGTGAGCTCGGCTACGCCAGAAGCGTCTTCCGGACCATGGAGATCCTGGGAAAGCGGCTCGAGCCGGCGGCGCCCCGGCTGGCCGGCCGCACGGCCGGCCGCGCCGTCCTGTACGCCACCATCGTGCGCCACCCTTCCCGGATGAGCCAGCAGCAGGCGGCCGGTGACATGCACGCGTTCCTGGCCGCCCGCCCGGCGCTGAACGCCATCCTGGCCGAGGCCAGCCCCTTCGAGGGGCAGATCCCGGACGGCGTGCCGGTCACCATCGCCTGGGGCCGTCAGGACCGGCTGCTGCCGCGGCGCCAGGCGCTGGTCGCCCGGGACCGCCTGCCGCAGGCCAGGTTCGTGCTGCTGCCCGGCTGCGGGCACGTGCCGATGAGCGACGACCCGGCGCTGGTGGCCGGGCTCCTGCTGCGCGGCAGCGCGCGGGGCCGGGCTGCCGCGCCCGGACAGGGCAGCTAGCCCGCGGCCGGGCGCCGCGCCGTCACCGTGATCTCGACCAGCGCACCGGCCAGCAGCGCGGCGCCGACGGTGGTCCGCACCGGCCGCGGCTCGCGGAAATGCCGCTCGTACACGGCGTTGAAGCGCTGGAACGCGGACAGATCCGCGAGGTGGACCAGGCATGACACCACGTCGTCGAGCGCGCAGCCGGCCTCGCCGAGCAACGCGGTGACCTTGCCCAGCGCGTCGCCCGCCTGCTCCTCGATCGTCTCGCCCGCGCCGGTCTGGCCGGCCAGGAATACCCAGTCGCCGACGACGAGGCCGGGCGAATACGGGCCGCCCGGCGGCGCGGCCTGCGACGTGATGAGGGTCCGGTCCATCACAGCTCCTCTGCGATCTTGTGCTTGAGGTCCGCGAGCGCGGCCTCATCGCGCTGGTAGAACGTCCACTGGCCGATACGCCTGGCGGTGACCAGGCCCGCGCGGGCCAGCGCCTGCAGGTGCGCGGTCGCCGTCGGCTGCGCGACGCCGAGCTTACGGGCGATGAACACCACGCACACCCCGTCCTCGATCAGGTCGCCGTCGCGCTGCGGCGGGAAGTGCACCCGGGGATCCTTCAGCCAGTCCAGGACCTGCAGCCGCCTCTGGCTGGCCAGGGCGGCGAGCACGGTGCTGTCAAGCAAGGAGTTCCCCGTGCGCCACGATGACCGCCGAGCCGCCCACCTCCACGCTGGCGACCTGGCCGCCCTCTGCCTCCACCCGGGCGAGCAGGACGGACGGACGGCCGATCTCCTCCCCCTGGCGGATCTCGATCTGCTGGCCGAACGCGATCTGGTCGTGCCGGGCCAGGTGCACGGCCAGCGGGCCGGCCGCCGAGCCGGTTGCCGGATCCTCGGCGACGCCGAGCGCAGGCGCAAAGTACCGGGCCTTCCACCGTATCCCCGAGCCGGCGAAACAGCTGACTCCGATGCCCGGCAGCTGGCCGAGCGCCGACGTGTCCGGCCGCAGGCGGCTGACCGCTTCCTCGCTGTCGAGCGCCACGTAGACGTGCCGCGGACCGTTGCGGTACGCCTCGACCGGCAACTGCGAGGCCTCCACCCCGAGGCCGGCGAGGAGCTCGGCGGCCCGCTCATATGGCTCCCAGGTCGGCACCGGCTGCCGCATCCGGCCCGGCAGGCCGGGTGCGGCGGCCAGGCCGGGCGGTTCCGCCGCGGTCTGGCCGTTCCGTCCGGCGAACTCCACCCGGATGACTCCCGCCCCGGTCTCCAGCTCGACCGCGTCCAGGTCGCGCTGCCCGCAGAGCACGTAGGCGGTCCCCAGCGTCGGGTGCCCGGCGAACGGCAGCTCGGTTGAACGGGGTGAAGATCCGGATCCGCGCGTCGCCGCCCTCGGCGGGCGGCAGCACGAACACCGTCTCGGACAGGTTCATCTCCCGGGCTACCTGCTGCATCCGGCCGGGTGTCAGGCCGTCGCCGTCGGGGAACACGGCCAGCGGGTTGCCCTCGAGCGGCGTGCCGGTGAAGACGTCCACGATGACGTACGGTCGCATAGAACAAACGCTATATTGCTAAATTCCTATGTACAACCCCGGAGCCCGCGAACCCCGGCACCTGCTACGTTAGACAGTCGCCGAGCCGCGGGAGGGTTGATGGCATCGGTCACGTTCACCGATACGCAGACCTGGTACGCCGGGCTGGCCACCATGTACGGCGCGGCCGGCGCGCTGATCACCAGCCCGTCCGGCGAGTTGCTGCTGGTCAAGCCCAACTACCGCGACCACTGGTCGGTCCCGGGCGGCGTTCTCGAGCACGGCGAGCCGCCGCATGCCGGCTGCGCCCGCGAGGTCGAGGAGGAAACCGGCCTGACCATCACGGCCGGGCGGCTGCTCGTCGTGGACTGGCTGCCTCCGGACCGCGAGCGGCCCCGGCCGTTTGTCTATTTCATTTTCGACGGGGGCGAGATCGCATCAAACACCGGCATCCGGCTGCAGGAAGAGGAACTGGACGATTACCGGTTCGTGGCCCCGGGCGACCTCGGCCGCTACCTGCCGCCCGTCCTGGCGGCCCGGTACTCGGCCGCCCTGCGCGCCCGCGCCACCGGAGCCGCCGTCTACCTGCCGTCTGCGGCCCGCTGACCCGGCGGGCTCATGCCCGAGGCAGGCGCCCGGACACGCGCTGTCAGCCGGAGAAGGAGAACCCGCCGGGGCAGCCGTTGTGCTCGGCGATCAGCCCGGCGATCGTGGCGATGGCGATCTCGGCCGGTGCCTTGGACCCGATGTTCAGGCCGATCGGCCGGTGCACCCGGGCGATGTCGGCGGCGGGAACGCCCAGCGCGGTGAGGGCCGGTATGTGCGGGGCAGGGTGGCGGGGGCTGCCCATGACCCCGACCCAGTTCGCCTGGCCGGCCAGGACGTCGCGCAGCATGGCGCCGAGCTCTGGCCGGTGGTGGTCGGTGACGACCACGTCGGCGCCGGGGTCGGAGCACTCGGCGAAGCTGGCCGCGAGTTTCGCGCCGGCCGGGAGCCGGCCGCCGCGCGGCCGGCGTCGGGCTCGAGCAGCACCGGGCGGTATCCCACGTCGCTGCCGTACCGGAGCAGGCAGTCGGCGACCGGGGAGGCGAACACGGCGATGAGCGTGCGGGCGGCGGGCGAGGCGGGCGCGTGGCCGTGCGCGACCTCGCACCGGGGATCGGCGTGCTGATCGGTCATGACTACGAGCTTGCCACGGCCGGCGCCGGGCGGCCACGGTCCGGTCCGGGCCGGGCCGGGCCGGGTCAGGCGAGGCCGAGCAGGGACTCGATGCCGACGGTCAGGCCGGGCGGGAGCGAGGCGACGCGGCGCACGGCGAGCAGGACGCCGGGCATGAACGAGGCGCGGTCCAGCGAGTCGTGCCTGATGGTCAGGATCTCGCCGTGCCCGCCGAACAGTACCTCCTGGTGAGCCACCAGCCCGGCCAGCCGGACCGCATGCACGTGCACGTCGCCGACGACCGCGCCGCGGGCGCCGGCGACCTCGGTCACGGTGGCATCCGGCGGCGCGCCCAGGCCGGCCGAGGCCCGGGCCTCGCCGATCAGCGAGCCGGTGCGCAGCGCGGTCCCCGACGGCGCATCGGCCTTGGCCGCGTGGTGCAGCTCCACGACCTCGGCCGACTCGAAGAACCGGGCGGCCTGCCCGGCGAAGTGCATCATCAGGACCGCGCCCACGGAGAAGTTCGGGGCGATGAGGACCCGGGCGCCCGGCCCGCCGTCCAGCCACTGCCTGACCTGGCGGAGCCGGTCCTCGTCGAAGCCGGACGTTCCCACCACGCAGTTCAGCCCGTGGTCGATGCACCACCGCAGGTTGTCCATGACGGCCGACGGGTGGGTGAAGTCCACGATCACGTCACAGCCCGACAGGGCCTGCCGGTCGTCGCCCGCATCTACCGCGGCCGACACGGTCATGTCGCCGGCCGCGCCGATCGCGCGGACGGCCTCTGCTCCCATGCGCCCCTTGCTGCCGAGCACGCCAGCGGTGATCATCGTGCCCTCCGTGGTTGCGGTCAGGCCAGAGCGGAAGCGAAGGCGCCGGTGTCGTCGAACGGGCCGACGACGGCCAGCACCTTGGGCCGGGACAGCACCTCGGCCGCCGCCGCGCGGATGTCGTCGTGCGTCACCGCCTCGATCGAGGCGAGGATCTCATCGACCGGCTCCAGCCGGGGGTAGACCAGCTCGGACTTGCCCAGCCTGCTCATCCGCGACGACGGGTCTTCCAGCCCGAGCACGATCGAGCCGCGCAGCTGTCCCTTGCCGCGGGCGAGCTCGGTGCCGGTGAGGCCGCCCTCGATCACCTTGGTGATCTCGTCCCGGCAGATCGCCAGCACCTCATCGGCCTTGGCGGGCAGGCAGCCCACGTAGACTCCCCACACCCCGGTGTCGGCCAGCTGCGAGTTGAAGCTGTACACCGAGTAGGCCAGGCCGCGCTTCTCCCGCACCTCCTGGAACAGCCGGGATGACATGCCGCCGCCGAGGGCCGCGTTCAGCACGCCGAGTGCGAACCTGCGGTCGTCGTTCCGGGACAGGCCGTCGCAGCCGAGCACGAGGTTGGCCTGCTCGATTCCGCGGGACACCAGCCGTATCCCGTTGCCCGCCGGCGCGGCCGGGGTGGCCGGCTCCCGGGGCGCGACGGCGTACGTTCCGCCCACCCGCGGCGGGGCGGGGTCCCGGCGGCTCGCCTCGCCGCCGGTGGCCGCGGCGAAGCCCTGCCGGACCAGGTCCACCACTGTCTCGTGCCGGAGGTTACCGGCGGCGGCCACCACCACCCGCGACGGGGTGTACCTGGCCTGGTAGTGCTCGGCGATCTGGTCGCGGTTGATCGCGTTGATCGAGCTCACCGTGCCGAGGATCGGGCGGCCCAGCGGGCTGTCGCCGAACAGCGCGGCGGCGAACGCCTCGTGCGCGGTGTCCGAGGGATCGTCTTCGTTCATCGCGATCTCTTCGAGCACCACGCCCCGCTCCGCGTCCACGTCCCGGGGCGTGATCAGCGAGCCGGTCACCATGTCGCAGAGCACGTCGATCGCCAGCGGCAGGTCGGAGTCGAGCACCCGCGCGTAATAGCAGGTGAACTCCTTGCCGGTGAAGGCGTTCAGCTCGCCGCCGACCGCGTCCATGGCTGCGGAGATGTCCAGCGCGGTGCGCCGGCTGGTGCCCTTGAACAGCAGGTGTTCCAGGTAGTGAGTGGCGCCGGCGTGCGCGAGGTCCTCGTCACGGGAGCCGACGCCCACCCAGATGCCGATCGCTGCCGACCGCACGGCGGGCAGCGCCTCGGTGATGACCCGCAGGCCGCCGGGCAGCACGGTGCGGGCCACGGTGCTGTCACCGGGCGAGAGCCGGGGCGCGGTCGCCCCGGCCCGCCCGTGATTGTCGGGGCCGGCCCGGCCGGCCCGCCGGCGGGTGCTCACGACTCGCGCGGCCCCCGGTGGCGGTGCCGGGTCCGGTGGTGCCCCTCGCGGTTGCCGTCACGGCTGCCCTCGCGGCTGGATTCGCGAGGACCCTGGTCGGCCGACCCGGCCCCGTCCCGGCCCGGCTGGCCGTCCCCGTGGCCGTCGGCCGCCTCCCGCTCCACCACCTCCACGGGAACCAGGGAGAGCTTGCCGCGGTCGTCGACCTCGCGGATCTCGACCTGGATCTTCTCGCCGACCTTGATCACGTCGTCCACGTTGTCGATCCGCGCGCCGCCGTGCAGCTTGCGGATCTGGGTGATGTGCAGCAGGCCGTCCTTGCCGGGCAGCAGCGACACGAACGCGCCGAATGTGGTGGTCTTCACCACCGTGCCGAGGAAGCGCTCGCCGACCTCGGGGATGTGCGGGTTGGCGATCGCGTTGATCGCGGACCGGGCGGCCTCGGCAGACGGGCCGTCGGTGGCGCCGATGTAGATGGTGCCGTCGTCCTCGATCGTGATCTCGGCGCCGGTGTCCTCCTGGATCGAGTTGATCATCTTGCCCTTCGGGCCGATGACCTCGCCGATCTTGTCCACCGGCACCTTGACCGTGATGATCCGCGGCGCGTTCGGGCTCATCTCGCCCGGCGCCTGGATGGCCTCGCGCATGACGTCGAGGATGGTCAGCCGCGCGGCCCGCGCCTGGGTCAGGGCGCTGGCGAGCACCGACGCGGGAATCCCGTCCAGCTTGGTGTCGAGCTGCAGGGCGGTGATCACGTCCCGGGTGCCGGCGACCTTGAAGTCCATGTCGCCGAACGCGTCCTCGGCGCCGAGGATGTCGGTGAGCGTGACGTACTGCCCGCCCTCGTTGATCAGGCCCATGGCGATGCCCGCGACCATGTCCTTGAGCGGAACTCCCGCGTCGAGCAGTGACATGGTGGATGCGCAGACCGACCCCATCGAGGTGGATCCGTTGGAACCGATCGCCTCCGACACCTGCCGGATGGCGTAGGGGAACTCCTCGCGGGTGGGCAGCGCGGGGATGAGCGCCCGCTCGGCGAGCGCGCCGTGGCCGATCTCGCGGCGCTTGGGCGAGCCGACCCGGCCGGTCTCCCCGGTCGAGTACGGCGGCATGTTGTAGTTGTGCATGTAGCGCTTGGTCCGCTCCGGGTTGAGCGTGTCGATCATCTGCTCCATGCGCAGCATGTTCAGCGTGGTGACGCCCATGATCTGCGTCTCGCCGCGCTCGAAGAGCGCCGAGCCGTGCACCCGGGGAAGCACGTGCACCTCGGCGGCGAGCTGGCGGATGTCGGCTAGGCCGCGGCCGTCGATGCGGATCCCGTCGCGGATGATCCGCTCCCGGACCAGCTTCTTGGTCAGCGCCCGGTAGGCGGCGCTGATCTCCTTCCCCCGGTCCTCGAACTGGCTGGACAGCTTCTCCGCGGCCAGCGCCTTGATCCGGTCGGTCTCGGCCTCGCGCTGCTGCTTGCCGGCGATGGTAAGCGCCCGGGCGAGCTCGTCGGAGACCGCGTCGGCCACGGCGTCGTAGACGTCCTGCTGGTAGTCGATGAAGACCGGGTAGTCGGCCGTCTGCTTGGCGGCCTGCGCGGCCACCTGCAGCTGCGCCTCGCAGAGCAGCTTGATGAACGGCTTGGCCGCCTCCAGGCCCTCGGCCACGGTCTGCTCGGTCGGCGCGACCGCCGCGGATGACTGGTCGGCGAGCAGCCGCAGCGTGCGCGGCGTGGACTCGGCCTCGACCATCATGATCGCCACGTCGCCGTCGTCGAGCACGCGCCCGGCCACGACCATGTCGAAGGTCGCGTCCTCCAGCTGCGGGTGGGTCGGGAAGGCCACCCACTGGCCCTTCATCAGCGCGACCCGGACACCGCCGATCGGCCCGGAGAAGGGCAGGCCGGCCAGCTGGGTGGACAGCGAGGCGGCGTTGATGGCCACCACGTCATACAGGTGCTCGGGGTGCAGGGCCATGATCGTCTCGACGACCTGGATCTCGTTGCGCAGGCCCTTGACGAACGACGGCCGCAGCGGCCGGTCGATCAGGCGGCAGGTGAGGATGGCGTCCTCGGACGGACGGCCCTCCCGGCGGAAGAACGAGCCGGGAATCCGGCCCGCCGCGTACATGCGCTCCTCCACGTCCACCGTGAGCGGGAAGAAGTCGAGGTTGTCCTTGGGCTGCTTGGATGCCGTCGTCGCGGACAGCACCATCGTCTCGTCGTCCATGAAGACGGCGGCCGATCCGCTGGCCTGGCGGGCCAGGCGCCCGGTTTCGAATCTGATCGTGTGAATGCCGAACGGGCCGTTGTCTATGACGGCCTCGGCGCTGTGCACACCCTCCACGGGTGAGACCTCCTTGCGGGTACGCGCGGTTAGATACCGCACCTGAGTCCCGCGCCTGCCCGCCGCCCGGGGGCGTACGGCTGCGGCCGTGGGCCGCAGCGGCGGCCGGCCGGTCTTCGATCGAAGCCCCCGGGCGCCCGCCGGAGACGGCGTTCTCGCGTTCGCCGTCTCCGGCGGATCCGGAGACCACTACCGAGGACCGGCCCTGGTGCCTCGCGTCCGCTCCGGGACGGGGCTGCGGGACATCGATCCTTGGGTGTATTCAGTTATGGCGGCGTGCGAGACCGCCGCCCGGCTTTGCTCGCGACAGGCTGCTTACCTGCGCAGGCCCAGGCGCTCGATGAGCGCGCGGTAGCGGGTGATGTCGGTCTTGGCGAGGTACTTCAGCAGTCGCCTGCGCCTGCCGACCAGCAGCAGCAGCCCACGGCGGCTGTGATGGTCGTGCTTGTGCACCTTGAGGTGCTCGGTCAGGTCGCTGATCCGTCGGGTCAGCACCGCGACTTGGACCTCCGGCGAACCGGTGTCACCCTCACTGGTCGCGTGCTGGGCGATGATCTCCGTTTTCACGGTGCTGTCCAGCGGCACGTGGCTCCTTCATGCGAATCGTTGTTACGCTGCCGGTCGGTGCTGAGGCAGCTGGGGCTCGGCGGGTTCTGAGAACAGCGAGGGGGGCCGTCATCGGCTGCATGAGGGCGCAGCGCAAAACGGCGGACCATCCACCGGCCGCAACTCACGGTATCACGGGCCGCGCACTCCTGAGTCCGGCCAGCTCGTTCGAGGCAGGGGCGGGCCCCCCGCTGGCCGGCCTAGCGGCCGGCCGTGAGCGCCCTGGCCTCGTCGGCGTCCACCCGCATCTGCGCGACGAGCTCATCGACCGACGCGAACTTGACCGTGGCCCGCAGCCGGGCGGCGAAGTCCACCGCCACGTGCGCCCCGTACAGATCGAGGTCGTCGCGGTCGATGGCGTGCGCCTCCACGGTCTGCTGGCCGCCGGAGAAGGTGGGATTGGTGCCGATCGACATCGCAGCGGGCCAGCGCTGGCCCGGTGACCCGCCGGGGGCCAGGGTGTACAGCCAGCCCGCGTAGATGCCGTCGGCGGGGATCGCGGTGTGCGGCGGGGTCTGCAGGTTCGCGGTCGGGAAGCCGAGCGCGCGTCCCCGCTGCTGCCCGCGCACCACCACGCCTTCCACCCGGTGCGGGCGGCCGAGCGCCCCGGCCGCGGCGATGACGTCGCCGGCGGCCAGCCGGCCCCTGATATAGCTGGACGAGATCGTCACCCCGCCGGACACCAGGAGCGGGACGCCGACGGCGGCGAAGTCGTATTTCTCGCCCAGCTGCTGCAGCAGCGCCACATCGCCCGCCGCCTTGTGGCCGAACCGGAAGTTCTCGCCGACCACCACCCGGGCCGCGTGCAGCCGGTCGGCCAGCGCCGTGCGCACGAACTCGTCCGGCCCCAGCCGGGAGAGCTCATAGCTGAACGGCAGGACGCACACCGCGTTCGACGCCGAGGCCGGCCAGCAGCTCGGCCCGGCGCCGCGTGGTGCACAGGAACGGCGGGTGAGTGCCCGGCCGGACCACCTCGTCTGGATGCGGGTCGAAGGTGATCACCACGACGGGCAGCCCCAGCTCGCGGGCGGCCTCCCGGGCATACCGCACGATGCGCTGATGGCCGCGGTGCACGCCGTCGAAGACGCCGATGGTGGCCACGCAGGCCGCCCAGTCCCCGGGCACGTCGTCCAGCCCGTGCCAGCGCCGCACACCCACCTCCCATCCGAGTGCCGGGAGCGCCCGCGGCGGGCCTCCCGTCCCCTAAGCCTGCCACGTGGTCGCGGCACAGCCGACCGCGCGGGTCCTCAGGATACGAAGACCGCCAGCGGCCGGCACGTGTCCGCTTCCCGGGTGACCAGGGCGATCAGCGCTCCGTCGGGGCCGAACGCGGCGGCCGGGCCGGTCGCGGCCGGGCACGGCCGCAGCCGGCCGCCGTGAGCCAGCCGGGCGGCCTGCCCGGCGGTGAGATCGAGCCGCGGGAACGCGGCCGCGGCCGCCTCGGCCAGCGGCAGCACAGTGAGGCCGGCGGCCAGCTCGTCGAGCGTCCGCGCGTCTTCCTCGCGGTACGGGCCGACCCGGGTGCGGCGCAGGCAGGTCAGGTGGCCGCCCACGCCGAGCGCGGTGCCGAGGTCGCGGGCGAGGGCGCGGATGTACGTACCGCTCGAGCAGGTGACGGACACGTCCGCGTCGAGCAGGTTACCGTGGCGGTGCACGGCTCGCACGGAGAACTCGCGCACGGTCACGGCGCGCGGCTCGAGCCGGGGCGGCGCCCCCTCGCGGGCGAGCTTGTACGCCCGCTGGCCGCCGACCTTGACCGCGCTGACCGCCGGCGGAACCTGGCGGATCTCGCCGCGCAGCGCGGCCACGGCCGCGGTCAGGCTCTGCCCGGACACTCCGCTCGCCGGCGTCTGCGAGATGATCGTCCCGTCCGCGTCGTCGGAGTCGGTGGCCTGGCCGAGCCGGATCGTGGCCGAGTACTCCTTCTCGGTCAGGGCGAGATGACCCAGCAGCCGGGTGGCCTTCTGCACGCCCACCACCAGCACCCCGGTGGCCATCGGATCCAGCGTGCCGGCGTGGCCGACCCGGCGGGTTCCGGCCAGCCTGCGGATCCGCGCCACCACATCGTGCGAGGTCATCCCGGCCGGCTTGTCGGCGATGATGAGCCCGTCCGGCGCGCTCACGTCCGCCGCCCTCCCCGGCGCCTGCCGCCGCCGAGATGGCCAGGCCGGGCCCGGCCGGCGCGGCGGTCATGCGCCCGGGCCCGCGTCCTGCCGTGCGTCAGGGGCCGGCTTGTAGGGGTCGGGGTCGCCGGCCGGCTCGGCACCCTCGCGGGCGGCCGCGACCGCCGCGTCCGCCTCGCGGGCGCGGACGACCAGGTCCTCGATGTGCTGGACGTTCTCCGGCAGCGTGTCGGGCACGAAGGCCAGCGACGGGGTGTGCCGCAGCCCGGTCTGGCGGCCCACCTCGGACCGGATGAGACCGGTGGCGCTGGCCAGGGCCGCGGCCGTGTCGGCGCGCTCGGCAGGGGAACCGTAGACGGTGTAGAAGACCGTCGCCTCCCGCAGGTCGTTGGTCAGCCTGGCCTCGGTGACCGTGGCGAAGCCGAGCCGCGGATCCTTGATCCGCCGTTCCAGCATCTCGGCCACGATCTGGGCGATCTGGTCAGCCAGCTTGCGTGCCCTGGCGGCGTCCATGACCTGTCAGTCCTCCTCACGGCGCAGCCGCTGCCGCGCCGACAGCAGCTCGACCTCCGGGCGCGCGGCGACCAGCCGCTCGCACGCCGTCAGCACGTCGGTGCAGCGTCCCGCGGCCGAGGCCACCACCGCGACCCCGATCTCCGTCCGCCGGCGGGCATCCAGGTGGCCGGTCTCCGCCACCGCGGCGCCGGGGAAGCCCCGCCGCAGATCTGCGATCAGCGGCCGGACCACCGACCGTTTCTGCTTCAGCGAGCGTACGTCGCCGAGCAGCACGTCCAGGGCCAGCGTGCCCACATACACGATTACCCCGCGGCCGCCGGCCGGCCAGCCGGCGGCCGGCTCGGGCTCATCGCGCCCGTGGCTTCTCCCGCATCTCGAAGGTCTCGATCACGTCCTCGAGCTTGATGTCGTTGTAGCCGATGCCGATGCCGCACTCGTAGCCCTCGCGGACCTCGGTCACGTCCTCCTTGAACCGGCGCAGCGAGTCCACCGAGAGGTTGTCCGAGACGACCACGCCGTCCCGGACCAGGCGCGCCTTGCTGCCCCGGTTGATCGTCCCGGAGCGCACGATGCAGCCGGCCACGTTGCCGACCCTGGGCACCCGGAAGACCTCCCTGACCTCGGCCGTGCCGAGCTGGACCTCCTCGAACTCGGGCTTGAGCATGCCCTGCAGCGCGGCCTCGATCTCCTCGATCGCCTGGTAGATCACCGAGTAGTAGCGGATGTCCACGCCCTCGCGCTGGGCCAGCTCCCCGGCCCGTCCCGCCGGCCGGACGTTGAAGCCGATGATCACCGCGTCCGACGCGATGGCCAGGTTCACGTCGTCCTGGGTGATCGCCCCGACACCGCGGCCGATCACCCGCAGGCCCACGTCCTCGCCCACGTCGATCTTCACCAGGGCATCCTCGAGCGCCTCGACCGATCCGGAGACGTCGCCCTTGACGATGAGCAGCAGCTCTTCCTTCTCGCCGGCCTTGAGCGCGGACTCCAGATCCTCCAGCGTGACCCGGCGGCCGCGCCGGGCGAACTGCGCGCTGCGCTCCCTGGCCTCGCGGCGCTCGGCGATCTGCCGGGCCATCCGGTCGTCGGAGACGACGATGAAGTTGTCTCCGGCCCCGGGAACGGCGGTGAGGCCGAGCACCTGCACCGGCCGCGACGGCGGCGCCTCGGTCCACCGGGTCGCCGTTCTCGTCCAGCATGGCGCGGACCCGGCCGAACGCCTCGCCGCACACGATCGAGTCACCGACGTGCAGCGTGCCGCGCTGCACCAGCACCGTCGCCACCGGGCCGCGGCCGCGGTCCAGGTGCGCCTCGATCGCCACGCCCTGGGCGTCCTGGCTGGGATTGGCCCGCAGGTCGAGCTCGGCGTCCGCGGTCAGCACGATCGCCTCGAGCAGGCCGTCCAGCCCGGTGCGCTCCCGCGCCGACACGTCGACGAACAGCGTCTCGCCGCCGAATTCCTCGGCCACCAGGCCGTACTCGGTGAGCTGGGCGCGCACCCGCTGCGGGTCGGCGCCTTCCTTGTCGATCTTGTTGACCGCGACCACGATCGGCACGCCGGCCGCCTGGGCGTGGTTGAGCGCCTCGGTGGTCTGCGGCTTCACCCCGTCGTCGGCGGCGACCACGAGCACGACCAGGTCGGTGGTCTCCGCGCCGCGGGCGCGCATCGCGGTGAACGCCTCGTGGCCCGGGGTGTCGATGAACGTGATCTTGCGCTGCTGGCCGTCCACCTCGGTGGTGACCTGGTAGGCCCCGATGTGCTGGGTGATGCCGCCCGCCTCCCGGGCCACCACGTTGGTGTCCCGGATGGCATCCAGCAGCTTGGTCTTGCCGTGGTCGACGTGACCCATCACGGTGACCACCGGCGGACGCGGCGCCAGGTCGGCATCGTCGCCCTCGTCCTCGCCGAAGTCGATGTCGAACGACTCCAGCAGCTCCTTGTCCTCCTCCTCGGGGGAAACCACCTGCACGTTGTAGTTGAGCTCGGCGCCGAGAAGCTGCAGCGTCTCGTCGTTGACCGACTGGGTGGCGGTCACCAGCTCGCCCAGGTGGAAGAGCACCTGCACCAGCGAGGCCGGGTTGGCGTTGATCTTGTCGGCGAAGTCGCTCAGCGACGCGCCGCGGGACAGCCGGATGACCTGCCCGTTGCCGCGCGAGATCGAGACGCCGCCGATGGCCGGCGCCTGCAGGTTGTCGAACTCCTGGCGCCGCTGCTTCTTCGACTTGCGGCCGCGGGCCGGGCGCCCGCCGGGGCGGCCGAATGCTCCCTGGGTGCCGCTGCGGCCACGGCCGCCCGGACGTGCTCCGCCGCCGCCGGGCCGCGGGCCGCCGCCGCCCAGCCCGCCGCGGCCGCCGCCGGGCGAGGTGCCGATGCCGGCACCGGGACCACGGCCGGGGCGCGAGCCGGGACCGCCCGGGGCGCCGCCGCGGCCGCCGCCGCCGCCACCGGGGCCGGCCGGGCCGCGGCTGCCGGGGCCGCCCGACCGGGGCCTCATGTTAATCGGGCTCGGCCGCGGGCCGCCGGGCCCCGGCATGTCGGCGGGACTGGGACGCCCGGGCCCGGAACCGCCCGGGCGCGTCCCGCCCGAGGGCTGTCCCGGCCTGCCGCCCGGCTGGCCCGGGCCCGCGGTCCCCGGCTGACCGGGGCGGCCCTGCGCCGGGTGCGGGCCCGCGCCCATGCCGGTCGCGGTCGAGCTGAACGGGTTGTTGCCCGGCCGGGGCCCGGGCCGGGCGACAGAGCGCGGGGCCGGCGGCCGCGGCGTTCCCGGCGGTGCCTGGCCCGGCCGCGGGCCGCGGCCGGGCCCGAACCCGGGCCAGGCGGCGTCCGGCCGGGAGCGGGGGCCGGGGCAGTGCCGGCGGCCGGGTCGGCCGCGGCCGGCCTGGCCGGGGCGCGGTCGGCGACCGCGGGCGGCGCCCCGGCGGCTGCCGCGGGCGCTTGCGCCGCAGCCGGGGGCGGCGGGCCCGGGCGCGGCGGCCGCACGGCCATCCGGACGCGGCCCGTTGGCGCTGTGCTGCCGCGAGCCGCGGGCTTCGCGTCCTGCGTCCCGATGGATTCCCTGAGCCTGCGCACCACCGGCGCCTCGATCGTCGAGGACGCCGAGCGCACAAACTCGCCCATTTCCTGGAGCTTGGCCATCACGGCCTTGCTCTCTACGCCCAGTTCCTTTGCGAGCTCGTAAACCCGGACTTTCGCCACTGCGCTCCTGCCTCGGCCCGGTTTCACCCAGACCAGCTTCCCGGACCTCCAGCCAGTCCGGGGCAGTGGTTGCCCAGGGCCGGCGTCAGCCTGCTGTGCTCATCGCCTTGTGCTCATCGGGCGCTCATCGCTGTCTTGACCCGCTTTCCCGAAGACGTTTCCGTTCATCCTGCGTCGATCCGCCGGACTGAAGATACCCGGCAAGCGACTGCGTGCCCAGCGGCCCCGGCACGCGCAGCGCACGCGGGAACGCCCGGCGCTGCTGTGCCTGCTCCAAGCACCCCTGACTGGGGTGCAGGTACGCACCCCGGCCAGCCAGCCGCGCGAGCGGGTCGGGAACAACCTCATTCCCGGCCGCCACTACGCGAAGCAACTCGGACTTGGCCGCGCGCTCCCGGCATCCCACGCAGGTTCGCACCGCAGTGCGGACATGGGTAAGACGGGCCGCTCGGCCATCTGCAGGCAAGTCTACCGCGTCGGGGAGTCGGCGGCGCCTGCAACGGTACCCGGTGTGCCGGTCGCGGGATCCGGTGCGGCGGCCGGCGCGGTGTCCGACGCGATGTCGATCTTCCAGCCGGTCAGCCGGGCGGCCAGCCGGGCATTCTGGCCCTCCTTGCCGATCGCCAGCGACAGCTGGTAGTCGGGCACGATCACCCGGGCGATCCTGGCCGCCTGATCCACGATGTCCACCCGGGAGACGCGGGCGGGCGACAGCGCGTTGGCGACGAATTCGGCCGGATCCTCGGCGTAGTCGACGATGTCGATCTTCTCGCCGTGCAGCTCGGTCATCACGTTGCGGACCCGGCTGCCCATCGGGCCAATGCAGGCGCCCTTCGCATTCACGCCCGGCTGATGCGACCTAACCGCGATCTTGGTGCGGTGACCGGCCTCGCGGGCGATCGCGGCGATCTCCACCGCACCGCTTGACATCTCAGGGACTTCGAGCACGAAGAGCTTCTTGACCAGGTTCGGGTGGGTCCGCGACAGCGTGACCGAGGGGCCTCGGTGACCCTTGTGGACGCGCAGCACGAAGCAGCGCAGCCGCTCGCCATGCGCGTAGCGCTCACCCGGGACCTGCTCGGCGGCCGGCAGGATCGCCTCGATCTTGCCCAGGTTGACGAGCACGGACCGCGGATCCTTGCCCTGCTGGATGACGCCGGCCACCACGTCGCCCTCGCGGCCGGCGTACTCACCGAAGGTCAGCTCGTCTTCCGCGTCCCGCAGCCGCTGCAGGATCACCTGGCGGGCGGTGGTGGCGGCGATCCGGCCGAACCCGTCCGGCGTGTCGTCGTACTCCCTCGTCACCTCGCCGTCCTCGCCGGTCGCGGCCGCCCAGACGGTCACGTGCCCGCTGTCCCGGTCCACCTGCACGCGCGCCATCGGCGCGGCCCCCTCGGTGCGGTGGTACGCCACGAGCAGGGCATCCTCGATCGCCTTGATGGCGAGCTCCATCGAGATGTCCTTCTCGCTCTCCAGGCTGCGCAGGACACTCAGGTCAATGTCCATCGGGCTGCACCCCTTCCGCCAGATCCCTGAACTCGACCTGAACCTGTCCCGGCCCCAGCTCCGCGTAGCCGAACTCGCGGCGGGCGCCGTCGCGCTCGAGGGTCACCCCGGCCGGGCCGGCCTCGACCACCCGGCCCTCGACGGTCTGTGCCTGGCCGGCGTCAGCCGCTGCCGATGATGAGGCCTTGACGGGGACCCGGACGAGGCGGCCGGACGCCCGGCGCCAGTGCCGTGGCTCGGTGAGCGGCCGGTCCAGCCCGGGGGAAGACACCTCGAGCGTGTAGGGCCCGGGGCCCATCGCGTCGCTGGCGTCCACTTCGGCCGCGACCGCCCGGCTCACCAGCGCGATGTCGTCCAGGCTCACGCCCCGCTCGGCGTCTACCACGACCCGCAGCAGGCTCCGGCGGCCCGCCCGGCCGACCCGGACTGATTCCAGTTCGAGCCCGGCCGCGCTGATCACCGGCTCGAGCAGGCGGGCCAGACGCTCCGGATGCGCCGCAGCGTGACGGGAACCACCGCTCATCACGACCTCCTCGCCCGCCAGCTGTGCTGTTGTCCTGCCCTGTTAGCCTATCCGCGGCTCGGCGCGAGGCTGACCGTCCGCGGCAGGCCGGCGCGTCCCGCGGCGGCGCGCGGTCGCGCCGGGTCCGCGTGCCGGGTCCGCGTGCCCGGGCCATTGCATACGCTCGGCGATAACGGCGGGAGGTTCGGTGGCGGCAGGCCCGACCCGGCGCCGGGTGCTGACCGCATCCGCGCTGACGGCGCTGACGGCGGTCGGCGCGGCGGGCTGCGCGCCGGGCCAGCCCTGGCCCTGGGCCACGCCGCCGCGCACGGCGCCCGACGTCGGCGTGCTCCGGAACGTGATCGCGGCCGAGGAGACGATGATCTCCAGGTACACCGCGGTGATCTCGGCCCGGCCGGCCTGGCCAGGTCCCTCGCGCCGCTGCTGCGCCAGCATCAGGCGCACCTGGCCCAGCTGCGGGCGCGGCTGCTGGTGCCCGCGGGCGCCGGGCCGTCACCGACCGCGCGGGCACGGCCGCGCCGGGCGCCGGTCCCGGCCGGCCAGGCCGCCGCCGTCGGCTACCTGCGCACCGCCGAGCGCGATCAGGCCGCTTTCCTGGTCCGCAAGCTCGCGACGGTGGCGTCGCCCTCCCTGGCCCAGCTACTCGCGAGCATCGGAGCCAGCGAGGCCACTCACGCGGCCCTGCTGCGTTCGGCGAGACCGTCACGATGACCGGTCCGGACCGGGGCAGGCGGCCGCGGAACAACGCCGTGACCGCGGGCCTGCAGGACGCGCTGGCCGCCGAGAACGCGGCCATCTTCGGTTACGGCGTGGCCGGCGCCTACCTGACCGGCGCCCGGCAGGCTACCGCGACGGTGTTCTGGAACGATCACCGGGAGGCCAGGGACAGGCTGGCCGCCCTGCTCCGAGCGCGGGGGCAGCCGCCGGCGGCCGCCGACGACGCCTACAAGCTGCCGTTCCGCGTGCACGACGCGGCCGGGGCGGTCTCGCTGGCGATCTTCCTCGAGGACGGTGTCACCACGGCCTACCTCGGCCTGGTCGGCGCGGGCGATGCCGGGCTGCGGACGTTCGGCGCCCGGGCAATGCAGGACTCGGCGGTCCGGGCCGCCTTCTGGCGCGGATCAGCCGTGGCGTTCCCGGGGATCACCGCCGGCGAGCTGAATCCGTCGCGGGCCCGGCCCGCGAAGCGGTGAAGCTTGACCCCGCTCCGGCCGAACGGGCGGCCCGCCACGCCCGGCGCGCCAGGCCCGGCGCCGTCATCCCAGCGGGGCGGGCAGCGGCTCGGCGTGCAGGACGGTCAGGCGGGACACGGCCCGGGTCAGCGCGACGTACAGCTGGTGCGCGCCGCGGCTGCCCGCGGCTGTGATCCTGGCCGGCTCGATGACGATGACCTGGTCGAACTCCAGGCCCTTGGCCAGGGTGACCGGGACGATGGTGAGCCGGTCCTCACCGCTGGCCTCGGCCAGCACCGCGTGCCCGACGCCCGCGGCGTGCAGCATCCGGGACAGGGCGGCCACCTGCTCGTCCGCCGCGATGACCGCGATCGAGCCCGGCCGGGCGCTCGCCCCGGCGCAGGCGGCGCGCAGCGAGCGGCCCAGGCCGCCCGGGCTGGTGCTGACGATGTCCAGCGCGCCGGGATCGTGCCGCAGCGACGCCGGCCTGGTCAGGCTGGGCGCTATCTGATCGAGCAGCCGGCCGGCGAAGTCGAGGATCTGCCGCGGCACCCGGTAGCCGGTCTCCAGCACCCGGAGCTGGGCGTCGCCCTTGCCGAGATGGCCGAGCAGCTCGGGCCAGCTGGCGGCGGCGCACGGGCTGGTGCCCTGGGCCAGGTCGCCCAGCACCGTCGCCGAGCCGGTCTCGCACCGGCGGCCGATGGCGCGGCATTCCATCGGCGAGAGATCCTGCGCCTCGTCCACGACCACATGGGCCACGCTGGCGGTCCGCTCGATCAGGTCGGCGGCCTCGTCGATCAGCACCAGGTCAGCCGCCGACCAGCGGGCCGAGCCGGGGCTGCGGCCCGCCTGGCGCCCGCACCCGACGGCCCGCCGGGCCCGCTGATCGCGCGCTGCTCCGCCTCGTCGAGCAGGCCGTCGGCGGCGCGGGCCAGCTCGCCGGGGTCAGACAGCAGGCCGTGCACCAGCCGGACGGGATCCGCCTTGGGCCAGATGGCGTCCACCGCCGCCCGCACCTGCCTGGTCCGGCGCACCGCGTCGTGGGTCCGGTCATCGCACGCCTCCCCGGCCGCTTCCATCCTGGTCAGGATCACGTGCGCGATCCGGTGGGCCAGCATCTCGCGGCCGGTGCCGTACCGGACGCCCCGGTCGCGCAGCTCGGCGACGAGCCGGGCCAGCTCGTGCGTGCCCACCCGCCAGCGCCGCGATCCGCGGGGCAGCATGATCGGCTCGGCCGGGTGGGCCAGCCGCGCCCACAGCGCGCGGCGCAGCACCTCCGCCATCCGCGCGTCGCCCTTGATCCGCGCGGCGTGCTCGTCGTCCCGGGCGCGGACCGCACGCCGGGCCGCGTCGCGACCAGGTCGGTCATGGTGACCTGGGTGACATCCATCTCGCCGAGCGCGGGCAGCACGTTGCGGATGTAGGAGAGGAAGGCGCGGTTCGGCCCGATGACGAGCACGCCGCGGCGGCCCATCCGCTCCCGGTAGGCGTAGAGCAGGTAGGCGACCCGGTGCAGCCCGACGGCGGTCTTGCCCGTCCCGGGCGCGCCCTGCACGCAGATGGTCTGGTCCGCGCCGGCGCGGACGATGTCGTCCTGGTCGGGCTGGATCGTGGCGACGATGTCGCGCATCGGGCCCGACCTCGGCCGCTCGATCTCCTCCAGCAGGATGCGGCTGACGCCGGGCGCCGCCGCCGTCGCGGCGGCCGCGGACGCGGTGAAGTCCTCGTCCTCGTAGGCGGTGAGCTCGCCGCCGGCGAAGCCGAACCGCCGCCGCATGTCCAGCCCCATCGGATCGGCCTGGCTGGCCCGGTAGAACGGCCGGGACACCGGGGCCCGCCAGTCGATGACCACCGGGTGGCCGCCCGGATCGTGCACGTGCCGCCGTCCGATGTGGAACGTCTCACGGCCGGCGCGGCCCGCCGCGGCCTGCTCTTCCCAGGGCGACTGGTGATAGTCCAGCCTGCCGAAGAACAGCGGGGTGTCGGGCAGGTCGCGCAGCGCCTCGGCCCGCCGGTACAGGTCGGCTTTGAGGTACTCCTCGGACACGGGGTCCCCGCCGAGCGCGCGGAGCGAGAGCACGTTCTCGCGCATCAGCCGCAGGAACTTGCGCGACCGGAGCAGGTGGGGGCGTTCGGCGGCGATCACCGGGCTGGCCGGAAGCGGCGCGGCCCGCGGCCCGGCCGTCGGTGCGGCCGCCGGCCCGGCCGCCGTGGTCGGCGGGGCGGGATGCGGCCCGGCGCGCTGGGCGGAGCCGCGGGCTGGATCGGGGTCGGCGTCGGTTCCGGCGGGCTCCTCGTCTAGGGCGGCGGGCATGCTCGTCTCCTCGATGGCATCGGGGCTTATAGCACAAGGTCCAGCAGCTTAGCAAGGGCCTCTGGCGAGGTCACCTGGTTTAGGGCGCTTCTCTGGATCTTCATCTGCGCCCATCGGGCGCCCAGACGAGGACCGGCGCAGGCAAGCCAGCACAGTGACGCCCACCCCGACCAAACGCTGCCGCGGTCTCGCCGGGGCCCCGGGCGTCGCCCGTAGCCCCGCTGTGAACTCCCCTCCGCTTGGCTGCCTGGATCACCGCTCTCCGCCGGGCCGGAGGCGCGCCATCGACTGGATCACCGTTCCGCCGGGCCAGGAGGCGCGACTGGATCACTGTTCCGCCGGGCCGGAGGCGCGCCGTCAAGCAGCGTCACCAGGATCCGCGAGACACGCCCTAACGGGGCTTCGACCCAGGCAACGAGCAATGTTCGAAGTTGACTGACTATCGAGCAAAACTTGACTCGATCTCACCGGCTTCGCCGGTCCTGGCTCGGCTAGCTGCTCGTCCCGGCCGCGTCGCAGGGACGGGTCACGCGGGCTGACCACGTACTGCCGCAGGCAGAGGTCGGCGAAGGTGACCGGGCCGCGCGGCCCGGGCACGTGGTCGACGTTGATGCCGGTCTCCGGCACGCCGCGGAGCTTGAAGCCGTCCAGCAGCCTGGTGCTCGCGTTCCAGAACGCGCCGGTCCCCCGGTAGGCCTCGAGGAACCGCCGCGCCGCGGCGGGATCCGCGGTGACGATGCCGGCCGCGAGCCCGGAGGTCTCGTCGTTCGCGGTCCGCGCGGCGGCCGCCGCGTCGGGTACCGGGGCGATGGTCACCGTGGCCTCCCGGCCGGCCTCCAGCGCCCACTCGCGCCCGAGCGGATGGTCGTGCGGCGGCAGCGACGCGGCCACGTCCGCCGCCGCCAGCGCGCCCAGCGCGACCGGCAGCAGCTCGTCCCAGCGGTCGGAGCAGATGAGCAGCAGGTTGAGCCGGTTGCAGACGCCCAGCCGGTCCAGGCTCTCGGTGATCAGCCGGGTGGCCTCGGCGGGCTCGGCGGCACGGTCCAGGTAGAGCACGCCGCCGCCGTCGGCGTGGGCCAGGGTGCGGACGCCGTGGCGCGCGGCCTCGGCGGCCAGCGACCGGGTGGTCTCGCCGCTGCCGCGCAGGATCACCAGGGGTATCAGGCCCGGCTGGCGGACCAGCTCGGCCGCCGCGGCGTGATCGGCGGTGCGGACGAGCTGCAGCGCCTGCGGGCTGATCCCGGCCTTCTCCAGGGCCGGCGAGATCGCGTGGTCGAACAGCGCGGCGGCCGAGGCGAGCGCCGCGGCGCCGGTGCGCAGCACCCCGGCATTGCGCGACTTGAGCAGCTGCGAGGCGATGTCCACCGTGACCGCGGGGCGCGCCTCGAAGTTGGCCCCCACCACGCCGATGGGAACGCGGCGTTCCTCCAGGCGGAGCCCGCCCGGCAGCGTGCCCAGCGGCGTCGCTTCCGGCGGGAACGCGACCCCGGCGAGCAGCTCGAGCTGGCGGGCGGTGGCCGCCAGCCGCTGCTCGTCCAGCCGGAGCCTGTCCAGCAGGCCGCGGCCCAGTCCCTGCCGGGTGCCGCGCGCCATGTCGGCCTCGTTCGCCTCGAGGATGGCCGGGGCCTCGGTGAGCAGGCTGGCCATCTGCCGCAGGGCGCCGTCGATGACGGCGCCGGGGGCCGCGGCCAGGCCGGGCGCGGCCTGCCGGGCCGCCTCGCCGCAGGAGATCACCGCCTGCCGGGCATCGGTATCGGCCATGCAGACGAGGTTAGGCCATGCCCGGCGCGGCGGCCGCTCACCAGGCCCAGTGGAAGCCGACCACCGTTCGCTCGATCGACCGCATGTACCTGTGCACCGAATGCTGGCTGTCGAGCGTGACGGGTTCCTCGCTGATGACGTCGCCCTCCACGCCGTCCCACACCGCCCACCAGACCGCCCGCGGCAGGCGGTCGGGGTGGAAGGCCACCCGGATGTCGACGTTCTCCGCGCGCTTCATCACGGCCCGGCGGTACTGCCGCCTGCTCGCGTCCATCCGGTTGTCGAGATAGTGATAGGTGTTCCAGTATTCGAGGGTCAGGGTCTCGCCGAGGGACAGCTTCTTGGCCAGCAGGATGTCGGTGGCGTAGAGGCCCTCGCCGAGTTCATGCGGATACCCGGATACCCCCCGGCAGCCCTGCCCCACCTCGAGCGTCAGGGTATCGGTGTCGTGGATGAACGGAACGCTGTCCACCCCGTCGGCGGTCGCCTCGATGACCTTGAGCGTCCTGGCCCGCGCGACGAGACCGTCCCGGCCGACGTCGATATGGTCGTGCAGGGACACGGTCTGTTGTCTGGCCGGGCCGAAGACTCCGGCCACCCCCGCGAGCAGGTCGGGGCGCATGGCCCGGGGGCCGGCCAGGACGCTGATCCGGCTCGATCCCGCCGCCAGCCGCCGCAGCCGGTCCGCCTCGGCATCGGTGAAGCCGAACGCCTCGATGAACAGGGTCAGCGTGGCCCGGCTGAGCATCTTGCCGGACAGCGCCCGCAGCACCGTGTCCTTGAGCTGCCGGGGCAGCACGTCGTTGTCGCCCGGCGTGCGGGGATGGCTCCAGCGGTACCTGGCGAGTACTTCCGCTACGGCCAGGTGGTTGACCTGACCGGGCCGGCTCCGTTCGGCATACTGTTCCCATCGCCTCCGGTAACGGCCCGGTCGCAGCAGCAACTCGCGCAGATACGCGGCAGCAGCCTGACGGTAGGCATCACGTACATCAGTCACGGCCCCGGCACCAGTCTTGCGACTTTAGTGCGACATACCCTCACTATGCTACGGCCTCGGGTCTCGGTGAGGGGGAGACACTGGTGGGCGGGGGGGTGGCGTGACCATCGACGATCACGTCAGCGCGTCCACGCAAGTGCTTGGCCAGGCCTATTTCCTCGACCTCCTCGGCGACGCCTACAACGGGCTCGGTCGTTACGACGAGGCCATCGCGGTGTTGTCCGAGGCGGCCGAGGCATTCCGGCGGCACGACGCCCAGTGCGCGCACGCGGTGTGCCTGTTCAAGATCGCGCAGAGCCACCTGGCCCTGGGTCGCGGCGAGCTGGCGATCGGGTACCTGGAGGAATGCCTGCCGGTATTCCGTGAGCTGCACCTGCCCGACCACGAACGGCAGGCGGTCCGGATCCTGAACGACTGCCGCGCGCCGCCGGCTGACCGGCCGTGGCCGGTCCTGGCCAGACGGGCGGGTGGCTCAGAACAGCACGGACATGAAGGTGGCGACCTCGGTGAACCCGACCCGGCGGTAGGCCGCCCGGGCCGGGAAGTTGAAGTCGTTGACGTAGAGCGACACCACCGGCGCGACGTTGCGCAGCGCCTCGGCCACCACCGCCGCGACGCCCGCGGCGGCCAGGCCGCGGCCGCGCGACTGCGGCCGCACCCACACGCCCTGGACCTGGCACGCCTGCGGGGTGACCGCGCCTATCTCCGCCTTGAAGACCACCTGGCCGTCCTCGATCCGGGCGAACGCCCGGCCCGCGCTGATCAGCTCGGCCACCCGGGCCCGGTAGCTCGCGCCCCCGTCGACGCCCAGCGGCGAGACGCCGACCTCCTCGGTGAACATGGCCACGCTGGCCGGGAAGAGCACGTCCAGCTGCTCGCGGCCGGACCCTGCGCACCAGCCGGTCGGGCGGGACGAGCGGCGGGCTGGTGATCGCCATGACCGGCTGGGCCCGGCGGACATCGCGGGGCTGGCCCCAGTGCGGGCGCAGCAGCTGCCACAGCTCGTCGATCGCGTCCGCCGGCCCCACCAGCGAGGAGCAGCGCCTGCCCTGGGTGCGGGCCCGGGCGGCGAACGCCGCGATCGCCTCGGAGCTGGCGGCCACCGGCACCAGGTTCGCCCCCGCGTAGCAGACCGAGGACAGCCGCCCGTCCGTGTGATGCCCCCAGACCTGCGCTCCGAGCCTGGCCGGGTCGAGCCCGCCGGCCCGCACCCGGGAGGCGACGAAGACGTTCACCACGGGATCGCGGTCGCACAGGGCCAGCACCTCGTCGCGATCTCGATCGCCCAGCAGGCGCAGCGACCCGGCCCACGGTGCCTTGACTCGCAGCACGCTTCCAGGGTAACGGTACCGGCCGGTCAGCACGCCGGCCGCGCCGGTCGCGTCGGCCGCGCCGCCCGCCGGAGCGCGCCGCCGGCGGCGCCGGATCACGCTCGTCAGCCTCCGGGCGCCGGATCCGGCAGCGCGGCGCAGGTGGCGTTGACCGCGCCCGGTCCCCCGGACTCGGGCAGCGCCCCGGTGGCCAGGTAGCGGTTCAGGTAGCCGTTCACGCAGGCATTCGGCGGGCTGGCCAGCGACTGGCCGTGGTTGCCGCCGCCCGGGACGACCACGATGCGCGAGCTCGGCAGCAGCCGGTGCGCCTGCATCGCCCCCGGGTACGGCGTGGCCGCGTCGAGCGTAGCCCTGCAGCATGAGGATTCCCGGCAGCCCGGCCCCGGTGATCCGCAGCGGGTGAGCCGGCCCCTTCACCGGCCAGAACGCGCACGCGGCGTTGAACCAGGTGTTGTCCCAGGCCTCGAAGGGCGCGGTGCGGTACACCCGCCGGGTGTCGCGGTTCCACTTGGCCCAGTTGCGCGGCCAGTTCACGTCGCTGCACTCCACCGCGTTGTAGACGGCGAACTCGTTCTCGTTCTGCGCGCCGTAGAGGTTGAACAGGCTGATGATCTCCCCGACCGACCCGGTGTGGTAGTAGGCGGCCAGCGCGGCGGCCAGGCCCGGCCACAGCGTGTTGTCGTAGCCGCCTTGCAGGAACGTGTCGTCGTACTCGTCCGGGCCGATCAGCGGACCGGACGGGCCGTCGATCGGGTGCGTCTCGAGCCGGGTGCGCACCCGGTACCAGGCCCGCCGCGTCTGGGCCGCGGTCGAGCCGAGCTGATACACGCGGTTGCCCTGAGCCAGCCAGGCGAAGAACGCGTTCATCCGGCCCTGGAAGGCATAGTCCTGGTCGATGTTGTCGGTGTACCAGACGCCGGCCGGGTCGACCGTGCTGTCCAGGACCATGCGGCGGACCCGGCCGGGGAACAGCGTCGCGTACACCTGGCCGATGTAGGTGCCGTACGAGTACGCGAAGTAGCTGATCTTCTGCTGGCCCAGGGCGGCCCGGATGGAATCCATGTCCCTGGCCACGTCCTCGGTGGTCATGTACGGCAGCAGCCAGCCGAACCGCTTCTCGCAGTCCGCCGCGTAGGCCTTCGCGCGGTTCTCCATGGCCTGCTCGGCGGCCTGGCTGGCCGGGATGTAGTCGGGCCGCACCCCGCGGAAGAACCCGGGGTCGCAGTGCAGCGCGGGCGTGCTCGACCCGACGCCGCGCGGGTCGAAGCCGACGATGTCATAGTCCGCGGCCACCGCGGGATCCAGGCCCTTGGCCACCTGCGCAGCCAGGCCGAGCCCGCTGGCGCCGGGCCCGCCGGGGTTGACGAGCAGCACTCCCTGGCGCTGGGCGGGCGGGGCGGTGGCCGGGATCCGGGACAGCGCAAGCGTGATCTTGCGGCCGTGCGGGTGCCGGTAATCCAGCGGCACCCGCAGCCGGGCGCACTGCATCCTGGGCACCTGCGCGGTGCAGGAGTGCCAGCTCAGGCCGGCGCCGGTCCCCGTCCCGCGCGGGGGCCGCGCCTCCCGCCGGGCCGGCCCCGGTGGCCAGCGAGCCGCCTGACGATCCGCACGGCACTGCAGCTCGCCGCGGTGAGCGCGATCGCGGCGCCGACCGCCGCCGCGGTCATAGCGAACCGGCGCGACCAGGGCGGACGGTCGTGACCGCGCCGCGGCTGGTTCCCCCGGGCCGGGTGCTTGTCTGGCGGGCGGGACGGCATGGTAGCCATCTTGCCCGATCGGCCGACCGGCCTGGCCCGGCCGCCATCCGGCGTCGTTACGCGGTGCGCTGGCGTTCCTCGAGCGCCCGGCGGTATTCGGCGACCACCATGTCGGTCAGCTCCTGCGCGGACGTCTCCGAACTCTGGATGTCCATCGCTATCTTGCCCTGCTGGAGCAGGTTGATCCGGTCGCACACCTCGATGACCTGCGCGTAGTTGTGCGCGATCACGATGACCGACACGTCTCCCTTCGCCTTCAGGTCGCGGATCAGGTCCAGGATGATCGCGCCTTCCTTGACGCCCATGGCGGCCAGCGGCTCGTCGAGCAGCAGGATCTTCGCGTCGGTGTACACCGACCGGGCGACCGCGATGGCCTGACGCTGGCCGCCGGAGAGCTGGGCCACCTCGACGTCGACCGACGGGATGTGCACGCCCATGTCGTTCAGGTGCTCGCGGGCCAGCTTGCGCATGATCCGGTTGTTCAGCAGCGGCCAGCGGATCCGCTCCCGGTTGAGGAACATGTTGTGGTACACGGTGAGCTGGTTGATCAGCGCGAGGTCCTGGTAGACCGCGTCGATGCCCAGCGAGCGGGCGTGGTCGACCGACCTGAGCTTCACCTCCTCGCCGTCGAGCAGTATCCGCCCGGAGTCCGGCGGCTGGAAGCCGCACAGGATCTTGAGCAGGGTGGACTTTCCCGCCCCGTTGTCGCCGATCAGGCCGAGCACCTCGCCGCGGGCCAGCCGCAGGTTCACGTCGGTCAGCGCCCGGACGGCGCCGTACCGCTTGGAGATGTGCTCGACCCGCAGCGCGTCGGCGACCGGGCCTTCGGCGACCGGGCCGTCGGCGGGCTGGCTGCTCACAGGGTCCTCCCCGCTTCTCGCAGTCGGGTGAGCCAGACATTGGCGATCATCGCGATCAGGATCGCGGCGCCGAAGATGATGTTCAGCGGGTTGGCGCTGACCCCCTTGATCAGGAACCCGTCGATCAGGGTGGCCAGCACGAGCGCGCCGAGGAACCCGCCGATGATCGTGCCGACGCCGCCGAGCATCGCCGTGCCGCCGATGACCGCGGCGGCGACCGCGTAGAACATCGGCTGGTACCCGCCCGCGCTCGGGTCGATCGTGTTGTCGTAGAACGCTATCTGCAGCCCGGTCAGCGCCCCCATGAAGCCGGTGATCATGAAGTTGCCGTACTTGATCCAGCCGACCTTGATGCCGGCCTCCCTGGCCCCGAGCAGGTTCCCGCCGACCGCGATCGTGTACAGCCCCCACCTGGTCCTGGTCAGCACGATGTGGAAGATCACCACGAGCACGGCCGCCCAGATGAACGCGGACCAGGCGAACCCGCCGGTCTGGCTGCCGAACCACCGCCCGATGCTCTCCGCGCTGGGCGGGACCACGGCCGGGTAGTCGTGGGAGGTGGTGAGCACCAGCCCGAACAGGATGAAGCCGGTGCCGAGCGTGGTGATGAACGACGGCACCCGCAGGGCCACGGTGATGAAGCCGTTGACCCAGCCGACCGCCACGCCGAACAGCAGCGAGATCAGGATGGCCAGCACCACCGGCACGCTGTAGTAGGTGATCAGGAAGTACATCAGGAACGGCGCGAACGTGAAGATGAACCCCACCGACAGGTCGATCTCGCCGCAGATCAGCAGCAGCACCTCGCCGATCGCGATGATGATGATCGGGGCCGCGTATCCGGACAGCAGGTTGGTGATGTTCGAGTTGGTGAGGAACGCCGACGTGGTGAGCCCGAAGTACAGCACGAGCGCGACCAGCACGACGAAGATGGTCGCTTCGCGCTGCCGGGCGAAAACCGCCGCGCCCCTCCGGATGAGCGCCCAGCCGCCGTTGCCCTGGCCCGGGCCGCGGGCCGCCGGCCCGGTGACCTCCGGGCTGCGCTCAGTGGTCTCGCTCACATCGACCTCCCGTCCGGTGCACATCGGCTGCGCGCGACGGCGGCGGGGCACGGACCTGCCGCTACAGGCCCAGTCTCCCGCCGCCGGCGCGCGCGTACAAACCTGCGTCCCCGCCGGGCGGCCCCGTCAGGTGCTGGTGGTGGCGATCGGGTTCTTGATCGGGCCGGACGGCAGCGGGATCAGCTTCTGCGCCGTGGTCGAGCCCTCGAACCGGCTGGGCGTCGACAGGTACGGCCCGACGGTGTCCTTCGTCACGAAGGTCAGGCCGGTGTCGGTGTCCGACGGGTGCACCAGGCCGCCGGACAGCCGGAACAGGTACAGGTAGAGCACCGGCAGGAAGCCCTGCTGGTAGGGCGCCTGGTCGATGGTGAAGTCGATCAGCCCGGACTTGATCGCGTTCAGCGTGGTGGGCGTGAGGTCGAACCCGCCGGCCGGGATCTTCCCGTTCAGGCCCGCGGCCGTCAGCGCCTGGCCGAGGAACTGGGTCGAGCCGGCGTCCACGGCGTAGGCGCCCTTGATGTTCTTGTGCCCGAGGAGGAAGGCCTTCTCCGCGGGGAGCTCAGCGGATGTCGCCGCGCCGGTCGCGATCTGGGTCACTTTGATGGGCTTGCCGGAGGCCTTGATGACGGCCTGGGCCCCCGAGGAGCGCGGCTGGATGTTGCCCGTGCCGGGGGTGGCGATGAAGATGACCACTTCCCCGCTCGACACCTCCGAAAGGATCTTGTTGCCGAGCTGCTGGCCCGAGGTGTAGAGCGCCTGGCCGACGTAGCACAGCCGGTTGGTGCCGATGGTGGCCACCCCGGAGGGGCTCACCGCCCCGTCGGCGTTGTAGGAGACCACCGGGATCCCGGCGTTCATGGCGTTCATCACCGGGGTGGTGAACCCGGTCGAGCTGATGACCGTGGTCGCGATCCCGGCCGCCTTCGCGGAGATGGCCGTGTTCAGGTACGACACCATCTGGGACACGCTCGAGGTCGATGCCGAGCCGCCCCACTTGGGCGTGGGCAGGCCGAGCAGCGCGGCGGCGTCCTGGAAGCCGTACTGGGTGGGCACGAAGAACGGGTTCGTGTAGACGTGGTTGACGAACCAGAACTGCCACTTCGGGGTCTTGGGGAAATTCCCCACCGTGTTGGCCGCGGCCTTGGCGCCGGTGGTGCTGGAACCGCACGCGGTGATCAGGGCCGCCGCGGCCGCGGACGCGCTGACCAGGCCGGTGCCCTCGAGCAGCCGCCGCCGCGTCGGTCCGTCCTTCATGTTCAGGGTTTCGATTGCCTCATCGACCTTAGGGGGGACCTTTTTCCTCACTACGGACCTCCAGGGAAATCGGCAGGGCAGGGCGCTGCCCCGTGTCGCTGTGCACCGGCGGCAGACGCCGGAACTGACGGACCCAAAGGGATATAAAGCGGATACAAATGTGCGGAAAAAGACAGCGGAACGTCGGCGCGGGGGTCGCCTGCGACCGAGGTGGAGGAGAGGCGTCGCCGCCGGTAGGCGCGCGGTCCGCCGGACATCGATGCCGCGTGAGCCGCGGCTGGCGTGGACGCCATCCCGCGCCGGGCGCAGGGCGCGTCGCCGGGCATGATCACGACATCACCTGACTGCACTGTGGCGGGCCCATATGCCTAACCATGTTAACGCTAACAAGTCACCGTACAGCAACAATTGTGAAACGCAAGTCAGACCCTGACGGCTTTCGCCGGTTCGTACCCGGATCGCCGGCCTGCCTACCGAAGGCCATGATCACGGAGGAAATCGGTCCACGCCTGGTCCCGCATCGGGCCGTCTTCCCGGTCCGCCGGCGGCTGCGATCGGCCGGGCCGCACCAGGGTGGCGATGATCAGGATCAGCCCGCCAGGGAACGCGACCGCCGCCAGCGTGTTCAGCCCCGAGGGGGCCGAGCCCGCGACAGCCCCACAGGATGGCGCCCGCCACGGCGAGCAGGGCGCCGACGATGAGCAGGCCCGTGCGTGCGCCGCCCGGCGGTCCCGTGGGACAGCTCCAGTCCAGGCCATGGGCCGCCCGCTGGAGACCGCACCGGTTGCACCGGTCCAGGTTGGACAGGTGGGTGGTGCGGTGCTGGAACTGCGGGTCGCCTGTCGTTGCGCTCATCGGCCTCATCTCCTTGTGAGCGCTGACGCCCGGCGGGCGCCGTTTACCCGGGCGTCATCTGCTGCGCTGTCCGCCGCGGCGGGTGAGCGCGTCCACGGTCACCGCGGCCAGCAGGACCAGCGCCGTCCACATGAGCTGCGCGGCCGCGGTCAGGCCGATCAGCTGCAGGCCGTTGGCGATCACGCCGACCACCAGGCCGCCGAGCACGGCGTCCAGCATCTTGCCCCGGCCGCCGAACAGGCTGGTGCCGCCGATGACCGCGGCGGCCACCGCGTACAGCACGTTCTGGCCGCCGTTGACGCCGCTGGAGATCGAGCCGAGGTAGGAGGCGTAGATGATCCCGGTGATGCCGGCGGTCAGCCCGCACAGCCCGAAGGCCACGACCCGGATCCGGTTCACGTTGATGCCCGCGCGCCTGGCCGCCTCGGCGTTGCCGCCGATCGCATAGATGTACCGGCCGAACCGGGTGCGGCCGAGCAGCACCGTATAGCCCACCAGGACCGCCAGCACGATCAGCACCACCCAGGGCAGGCCGCTCACGGCGAGCAGGACGCTGCCGCGGTTGGTGTTGCCGATGAGGACGACCACCACGCCGGCCACCGCGATCACGGCGATCTTCAGCAGCGTGATGCTGACCGGCGGGGCGACCAGCCCGTTGACCCGCCGCCGCCGGTCCCGCAGGTACATCATCAGCCCGGCCAGCACGACGACGACGATCATCACGATCCAGCTCGCGGCCGGGCTGAGCGCCCCGCCCTCGATGTCGTTGATGATGTTGCTCTGCAGCCGGATCACGCCGCCCACGCCGATCTTCCCGGCGGCGTCGATCAGGAACAGCAGCACGCCGGACAGGCCGAGCAAACCAGCCAGGGTGACGATGAACGACGGCAGCCGCAGCCAGGTGATGATGATCCCCTGCAGTACTCCGTAGGCGGCGGTCGCCGCCAGGGCGATCAGCACCGATGCCCACCAGGGCCAGCCCAGCGCCAGCGTCCACAGCGCGAGCACCGCGCCGCAGGCCGCGGTGTACCCGGCCGCCAGGTCGATCTCGCCGAGCAGCAGCACGAACACCTCGGCCATGGCCAGGGTGATGATGAACGCGGCCTGGGTCAGCAGGTTGACCAGGTTGCCCGCCGACAGGAACAGCGAGCTCTTGATCTGGAAGAACACCACGATCACGATCACGCCGAGGATGACGGGCAGGGCTCCGCTCTCGCCGCTGCGGATCCGCTGGAGCCAGATCCGCACGTACTCGCCGAACGATCCGGCCATCAGCTCGGGCGCCGCGGTCGGCGCGAGTGACCGCGGCCTCCTCGGCCTGGATGTCGGGCGCGGCCTCGGTGCTGACGGCGCCCTGCTCCTCGGGCCCTGGGTTGGTGGATGCCAAGGGTCAGCCCTCCGGGCCGCGGTCGGGACCGTCCGCGCCTTGCGTCCGCTGCGAGGCGCCCGTGGTCATCAGGTCGACCACCGACGCCGTGTTGTAGTCCGCCGCCGGGCCGACGGAGACCAGGCGTCCCAGGTACAGGACGGCGATCCGGTCGGCGACCTGGAACACGTCGGTCAGGTTGTGCGAGACGACGAGCACGGCGATGCCGCGCCGGGCGAGGCGGCCGATGAGGTCCAGCACCAGCGCCGTCTGGGACACGCCCAGGGCCGCGGTCGGCTCGTCCATGATCACGAGTTTCGCGTCCAGCATCACCGCCTTGGCCACCGCGACCGCCTGGCGCTGGCCGCCGGACAGCGAGCCCACCGGCTGGCGGATGTTGCGGACCGTGGTGACCCGCAGGTCGCTGAGCGTCTGCTTGGCCGTGTTTTCCATGGTCACCTCGTCCAGCAGCAGGTGCCGCCGCACCTCGTGGCCGAGGAGCATGTTCTCCACGATGTCCAGGTTGTCACACAGCGCGAGGTCCTGGTAGACGGTGGCGATCCCGGTATCGGTGGCATCCCTCGGCGAGCGGAAGTGCACCCGCTTGCCCTGCCAGGCCATGTGGCCCGCGGACGGCTCCCAGATCCCCGAGATCGTCTTGATCAGGGTCGACTTCCCGGCTCCGTTGTCCCCGACCAGGGCGGTCACCTGGCCCGGCGGGACGTCGAGATCGATGCCGCTCAGCGCCTGGACCGGGCCGAAGTTCTTGCCGATGCCGCGAAGCTCCAGCAGCTGCCCGTTCGCCGCAGCGGTTCCGTCTCCTTCGGCCGAGAGGGCCCGGCCCGCGTCCGCGGGCCGGGCTCCCTCTCCGGAGCTACTGGTCACTGCCGATATCCCGGCTGCTCACGTGACCTGCCTTCCTTACCCTGAGATCCCCGCGGCCTTGCAGGCCGAGGCGTACTTGCCCGAGCACAGCTGGGAGGCAGGCACGAACTTGTCCGCGATCACGGTGTCGTTCATGTTCGCGGTGGTCACCCAGGTGGGGGTCAGCAGCACCGAGGCCACCTTGGTCTTGGTCTGCGGATCCGCGGTGGTGCCGTTCAGCAGGCTCTTCGGCGGGGTGACCCCGGCCCGCACGTACATGGCCAGCGCGGCGGCCGCCTGGGCCTCCAGGTAGATCGGCTTGTACACGGTGCCGCACTGGAAGCCGGCCAGGATGTTCTGCAGCCCGGTCAGCGTGGCGTCCTGGCCGGTGGTCGGGAACGTCTTGGGCTTGACGCCCTTGTTCTGCAGGTAGTGGATGATCGGCGCGGCGTTCTCGTCGTTCGGGATCAGCGCGGCGTTGATGTTCGGGTGCGCGGTGAACTGCTGCTGGAACTCGCTCAGCGCGGTCGGCGGGTCCCAGGTCCCGGCCGGGTTGCTCACGTCCTTCCAGCCGGAGCTGAAGTGCGGCGCGAGCACCCCGTCGTAGCCCTGCGCGAACAGCGTCGCGTTGTTGTCGGTGGGCGCGCCCTTCATGACGATCAGCTGCGGCTTCTTGACTCCCCAGGCGGCCACGCAGGTGACCATGCCCTGCCCCATCTTCTGGCCGACCACCACGTTGTTGAAGCTCACGTAGTACTTGCGGGTGCCGCCGAGGGTGAGCCGGTCATAGTCGATCACGACCACGCCGTGCGCCTTCGCGTAGGACTCGATGTGCGCGCCCACGCCGGAGTCGAGCGGGTCGACGAGCAGCACGCTGGCGCCCTTGGTGATGGCCGTCTGAGCGTCGCTGAACTGGGTCGAGTCGCTGCCCAGCGCGTTCTGGACGCTGTACTGCGACGTCTTGAGCCCGGCCTTGGCGAAGGACTCCTTCAGGTAGGGCGCGTCGAACTCCACGTAGCGGGTGGAGGAAACGGTGTCGGGCAGGATCACGGCCACGTTCCCCTTGCCCTTGGCCGCCAGCGGCTTGAGCTTCGTCATCGCGCTGAAGGAGTTGTTGATCTCGCTGACGCTCAGCTGCGGCACCGAGCCGCCAGAGCTTCCTGAGGTACTGCTGCTGCTAGGACGAGCCGCCGCTGCTGCCGCAGGCGGCGACCACGAGGGCCGCGCTTGCGGCCACCGCCGTCAGCCCCACTCGCTTTGTCACTGAAAACAACGAAAACCACCTCGTTCGTGGGCGGCACGTGTCCGCACATGTCTTCGGTCAAATCCCCATGGCGGCCACCGCAGGCCGGCATCTGTCGATGCAAACTTTAGGCCGACATGAATGAACAGCGGCGTTAACATTCGGGCCGTCGCGTAAAAAAAGTGTAAACAGGCTGGACATTCGAGCGGCCGCAAGCCCGGCGGCTGCTGACCGCGCCGGGCTGACCGCGGTGGCTCATTCCGCCGCGATCCGGTAACCGGCCCGGGGCTGGGTGATGATCAGCGGCGCGCCGCCGTCCGACTCGAGCTTGGCCCGCAGGCGGCGGACGTAGACCCGCACGTACTCGGTCTCGGTCTCGTAGCCGCGCCCCCACACCCGCCGCAGCAGGTGGGTGCCGCTGAGCAGCTTGCCGCGGTTCACGGCCAGCTCGCGCAGCAGGGCGAACTCGGTCGGGGTGAGATGGACGGGCTTGCCGCCCCGGCGCACCTGCTGGCCGGCCAGATCCACCTCGACGTCGCCGATGACGATGACGGGCGGCACGGTCTCGGGGGCCGATTCGGCGGGCCGGGTGCGGCGCAGGGTGGCGGTGATCCGGGCCAGCAGTTCCTCGATGCTGAACGGCTTGGTCATGTAGTCGTCCGCGCCCATGTTGAGCGCGGTCACCTTGTCCCGTTCCCCGCCGCGCGCGGACACCACGATGATGGCCACCGATGACCGCTCGCGGATGAGCCGGCACAGCTCGAATCCGTCTATCTCGGGCAGCATCAGGTCCAGCAGGACGATGTCGGGCTCCTCGGTCTCCAGCAGGGCGAGCGCCCGCAGCCCGTCCGTGGACACGACCGTGTCGAAGCCGCGCACGGCCAGGTTGGACCGGATCAGATCCACGATGTTCGGGTCATCCTCGACCACGAGCGCCCGCGTCTGCACCGCCTGGTCAAACACCTGGATACGCACCCATCCTCGTCGTCAGGCCACCGCGTGCCCGCGCCCGGCCGGATCACCGCCCGATCCGCACGCTACCGCCGGCGGCGGTCCGGACCGCGGCCGGCCGAGGATCACGGCCTCCGGCTGGACCGGGGCCGAGGGGGTCACGGCACCGGATCCGATGGCTTCTCCACCGGCAGCTGGATGCGGAAGCACGTTCCCGGCGATGCCGGTTCCAGCTCGATCCGGCCGCCGTGAGCGGCCACGATCCCCCTGGCTATGGACAGCCCCAGTCCCGCGCCGCGACTGCGGGTCCGGGGCCGCGGCATCGACTCGAACGGCGCGAGCATGAGCTCGGCGGCCATCCCGTCGCCGTCGTCGGCGACGCTGACCGTGATGGCGCCCGGCCCGTCGGCGCGGGCGGCGACGAGGACCCGGGTACCCGGCGGGTTGTGGACGATGGCATTGGTCAGCAGGTTGACGAAAAGCTGTTCCAGGCGATCATGGTCGGCCCAGACCACCGGCAGGCCGGGCTCGCAGTTCACCTCGATCTGCGGAGCGCTCGCGGGCGGGAGGCAGGCCACGGCCGCGTCAAGCACCAGCGGGATATCGCACCAGTCGCTCTGCAGCCGGAGAATCCCGGACTCGATCGCGGAGAAGTCGAGAAGATCGTCGACCAGGCGGCCCAGGCGTGATGACTCGGCCGCGATCCGGGCCAGGAACCGCTGCTGTGATTCGGCGTCCCAGGTCACGTCCGGCTGCTGCAGGCTGGACGCATACCCCCTGATCGCCGTGAGCGGCGTGCGGAGCTCGTGACTGAGGCGGCCGAGGAAGCCGCGCTGCAGCTCCTGTGACCGCCGCAGGGTGAGGGTTTCCTGGTGGGCCACCCCGGCCTCCTCGCGCTCCAGCGCGAGCCGGAGGGAATGAGCGGCGTCCTCCAGTAGGGCACTCACGTCCGGCGGGGGGGTCGCGCGCTCCCAGCGGGCCACCAGTGCGGTCGGCCCCCCGGGTGCGGCGAACGTGACCGACGAGGCGCCGCTCGCCGGGCGCGGCCGGCCCCTCCAGCGCGGTGCCCTCACGACCGGTGACGGCGAACGCGGACTCCGCGGCCTCGAGCGCGGCCTGCGTCACCGGCGAGTTCTTTCCCTCGCCGGCCGAGTCCCGAGCAGGCGCGGCAGGCGGCAGAGCCGTCCGGCTGCCGGACGACCAGCGCGACTTCGTCGGCCTCCAGGCCGCGCCGGAGCGAGGCCAGCGCGATGCCGAGGCCGTCGGCGACGGGGACCGCGCCGGCCAGGGTCTCGAGCATCTCCCTGATCGTCTCGAGCGAGCGGTTGCGGGCGGTGACCTCGTCGAGCAGCCGGTCGCGGTCGATCGCGCTGGCCGCGTACCCGGCGTACAGCGTGGCCAGGTCGAGATCATCGCGTCGCGGCTTGCCGGTCATCGCCCGGAACACGGTGATGACGCCCAGCAGCCCGCCCGGGCCGAGCACGGGTACCGACCAGGAGCTGGCCACTTTGGCCAGCCTGGCGACCTCGCTGAACCGGGCCCAGGCCGCGCCGGCTTGCACGTTCTCTTCGACCACGGGCAGTTCTGACTCCGCGACCAGGCCCACCGGCCCCCCGGCCGGCCCGCGGGGCAGCCGGGACCACGCCGCCAGCAGCGAAGGCGCCAGCCCCAGCGACGCCGCGCAGACCAGCGAGTCACCCTGCGGCAGGTGGATGCACAGCCGCTCGCTGCCCAGGGCGGCGCCCAGAGCCGAGAGAATCAGCGACAGGCTGGACGACGGGTCCGAGGACACCAGCCGGTCGGTGAGCCCGTGCAGCCGGATCAGCTGGCGGCGGGCCGTGGAGTCGACCTCCTGGCCGGACACCAGCGCCGCCACATCGTCGGGGTGCACCTCGCTGGGCGCCACCTCCTCGATCAGCCGGCCTTGCCGGAGCACGGCTATCCGGTCGGCCAGCCGGAACATCTGGCCGATGTCATGGCACGCGAGCACGATCGTCGTGCCCTGCTCGCGCAGCCGCATGATCAGCTGCTCGACCTGGGAGGACACGTGGACGCCGAGCGAGGCGGTGGGCTCATCGAGCAGCAGCAGCCGCGGGTTGCCCGTCACCGCCCTGGCCACCGCCACCAGCTGGCGCTGCCCGCCCGACAGGGACCTGATCGACCGGGTGGTGTCCGGCATCGAGATGCCCAGCGCCTCGAAGACCTGGGCCGCATCGTTGTGCATGCGGGTCCGGGAGAACAGCTGTTTCCTGCGCTCGCGGCCGAGCAGCACGTTGGACGCGATGTCGAGGTTGTCACACAGCGCCAGGTCCTGCCACACGACGCGGACGCCCCCGCGCTTGGCCGCGATGGGGTCAGGCGGCATGGGCTGGCCATCCAGCCTGATCGTGCCGGAAGCGGGGGCGATGTCGCCGGCGATGCAGCGGATCAGCGTGGTCTTGCCGGCGCCGTTCTCGCCCGCCAGCGCGACCACCTCGCCGGCCCGCACATCGAGGTCGACGCCGTCAAGCGCCGTCAGCGAGCCGAACCGCGCCACGAGCCGGGACACCGACAGCTGCGGCGATCCCGGCGCTCGGGACTGCTCAGCGGCCTCGGTCATGCTCATATTGTGACCCGCGGCCCGCGGGAGGGAACGCGGCAGATCAGGAAACAACCACCTCGGGCGGCCCGGGCGCTCGGCCGCGTTCTCCGGCAGCTCGGCGAGCTTCATGGCCTCCTCGATCAGGGTCTCCACGATCTGCGACTCGGGCACGGTCTTGATCACCTCGCCCTTGACGAAGATCTGGCCCTTGCCGTTGCCCGAGGCCACGCCGAGGTCGGCCTCGCGGGCCTCGCCGGGGCCGTTGACGACGCAGCCCATCACCGCGACCCGGAGCGGGACGTCCATGCCCTCCAGGCCCGCGGTCACCCGGTCGGCGAGCGTGTACACGTCGACCTGGGCGCGGCCGCAGGACGGGCAGGAGACGATCTCCAGCCCCCGGTCGCGCAGGCCGAGCGACTCCAGGATCGCGATGCCGACCTTGACCTCCTCGACCGGCGGCGCGGACAGCGACACCCGGATCGTGTCGCCGATCCCCTCGGCCAGCAGCGCGCCGAACGCGACCGCGGACTTGACCGTGCCCTGGAACGCCGGGCCGGCCTCGGTGACCCCCAGATGCAGCGGGTAGTCGCACCGCTCGGCCAGCTCACGGTAGGCGTTGACCATCACGACCGGGTCGTGGTGCTTGACCGAGATCTTGATGTCGGTGAACCCGTGCTCCTCGAACAGCGAGCACTCCCAGAGCGCGGACTCGACCAGCGCCTCGGCGGTGGCCTTGCCGTGCTTGGCCAGCAGCCGCTTGTCCAGCGATCCCGCGTTCACGCCGATCCGGATGGGCACGCCGGCCGCCGAGGCGGCCTTGGCGATCTCGGCGACCTTGTCGTCGAAGGCCTTGATGTTGCCGGGGTTCACCCGCACCGCGGCGCAGCCGGCGTCGATGGCCGCGAACACGTACCTGGGCTGGAAGTGGATGTCGGCGATCACCGGGATCTGCGACTTGCGGGCGATGTCCGGCAGCGCGTCCGCGTCATCGTCCGACGGGACCGCGACCCTGACGATCTGGCAGCCGGTGGCGGTGAGCTCCGCGATCTGCTGCAGCGTGGCGTTCACGTCCGCGGTCAGCGTGGTGGTCATCGACTGCACGGAGACCGGCGCGCCGCCGCCCACCGGGACGGCGTGCGAGTCCCTTGCCCACCATGATCTGGCGGGACTTGCGCCGCGTCGCGATCTGGGCGCGCGGCGGCTGGGGCAAGCCAAGATCAACGGTCATGATGCCGGTTCTGACTCTCACTGGAGGATGTTTATCGGGTTGACGAGGTCCGCCAGGATCAGGAGCAGCGAGAAACCGATCAGGACGGCGAACACGCCGAAACTCACAGGGATCAGCTTAGTCATGTCGACCAGGCCGGGGTCCGGCTTACCCCGAAGCCGCGCCAGCCAGGCCCGGATCCGCTCATAGATCACGACCGCGACATGCCCGCCGTCCAGCGGCAGCAGCGGCAGCAGGTTGAGCAGCCCGATGAAGATGTTCACCGAGATCACGATCAGCAGCACCAGGGACGCCTTGGACTGCCAGCCGATGTTGGCCGACACCACCTGGCCGGTGATCTCGCCGACGCCGACGACGCTGGTGACCTGCCCGGCCGACGTGCTGGCCCGGTTCTTGGCGAACAGGTGCGAGACCGCGGAGGGCAGGCCGCGGACCACGTCCACCGTGCCCGTGACCGCCTGGCCGAACATGGAGCCCGCGTAGCTGATGGCCCGCAGCGGGCCGGTGCGCTCGAAGACGGCGGCCGGGGCGACGCCGAGGAACGCGCCGGGCTTGCCGCTGATCTGGGTCTTCGCCAGCGTGACGGTCTTGGTGAACTCGGTGCTGCCGCGCTGGATGGTCACCGTGACCGTGCTGTCGGGCGCGCGGTGCCGGATGGCCGAGTCGAACTGGCTCCAGTTGCGGGTCGGCTGGCCGCCGAAGGCAACGATCTTGTCACCCGGGCGCAGGCCCAGGCGGGCGGCGGGCGAGGCCGGCTCGCCCTTGGCGCAGCCCGCGGTGTTCGAGCTGGGCACGCAGGTGACGACGGTGCCGATCGTCGTGCTGTTGTCGTTCTCGATGCCGATGGTCAGCGGGAGCGCGAACAGCAGCACGAAGGCCAGCAGGAAGTGCATGAACGACCCGGCCACCAGGACGACGATCCGCTCCCAGGCCGGCTTCACCCGGAACGAGCGGGGCTCGTCGGCGGCATCGACCTCTTCCAGCGAGGTCATGCCGACGATCTTCACGAACCCGCCGGCCGGGATGGCCTTGACCCCGTACTCGGTCTCGCCCTTGGTGCGCGACCAGAGCGTCGGCCCGAAGCCCAGGAAGAACTGGGTCGCCTTCATGCCGAACTTCTTGGCCGTCGCGAAGTGGCCGAACTCGTGCAGCATGACCGAGACGGACAGCGCCACGATGAAGATGATCCAGCCGACCAGCACGCTCATCCGGCGGCGTCTCCCTCCCGCGGCCCGTTACCCGGTCAGTCCGTTACCCGGTGAGTTCTCTCGCCCGCGCTCGTGCCCAGCGATCGGCGTCGAGCACGTCTTCCAGGCTAACTGCCCCGCTGGCGGGCGCCGTCATGCTCCGAGATTACCCGCATCACGGTGTCCACGATCCCGGTGAAGGACAGCGCGCCGGCCAGGAAGGCGGCCACGCACTCCTCGTTGGCCGCGTTGTAGACCGCCGGGCAGGTCCCCCCGGCCCGCCCCGCCTCCCGGGCCAGCGAGACCGCGGGGAACGCGCGCTCGTCGAGCGGCTCGAACGTCCAGGTGTGCGCGGTGGTCCAGTCCACCGCCGGGGCGGCGCCGGCGACGCGGTCCGGCCAGGCCAGCGCCAGCGCGATCGGTATCCGCATGTCCGGCGGGCTGGCCTGGGCCAGCGTGGAGCCGTCGGTGAACTCGACCATGGAGTGCACGACCGACTGCGGGTGCACGACCACCCCGATGCGGTCGAACGGCACGCCGAACAGCAGGTGCGCCTCGATGAGCTCCAGCCCCTTGTTGACCAATGTGGCGCAGTTCACGGTGATGACCGGCCCCATCCGCCAGGTGGGGTGGGCCAGCGCCTGCTCGGGGGTGACGCCGGCCAGCTCGGCCCGGCGGCGGCCGCGGAACGGGCCGCCGCTCGCGGTCAGCACGAGCCGCCGCACCTCGTCGGCCCGGCCGCCGCGCAGGCACTGCGCGATCGCCGAGTGCTCGGAGTCGACCGGCACGATCTGCCCCGGCGCGGCCCGGCCGGAGACCAGCGGCCCGCCGATGATCAGGGATTCCTTGTTGGCCAGGGCCAGCGTGCGGCCCGCGTCCAGCGAGGCCAGCGTGGCCGGCAGCCCGGCCGCGCCGGTCACCGCGTTGAGCACCGTGTCACACGGCCAGGCCGCGATCTCGGTCATCGCGTCCGGGCCCGCGAGCAGCTTGGGCGGCCGGTGGGCGGCCGGGTGATCGGAGCGGCCGCGCCCGCCCGCTCCGCCGCCGCGCGCAGCGCCGCCCCGACCGCGCCCGCGGCGCCCTCGTCCGCGACCGCCACGACGTCGGCGCCGAACTCGACCGCCTGGGCCGCGAGCAGGTCGGGGTTCCCGCCGCCGGCCGCCAGGCCGGCCACCCGGAACCGGTCCGGGTTGCGCCTGATGACGTCGGCGGCCTGGGTGCCGATGGATCCGGTCGAGCCGAGAATGACGATCTCGCGGGGACCGCGCTGCGCAGCGTCCATCCGCCCATTGTCCCGGATGCGCGGCGAACCGGGTAACCGGCGCGCGCCAGGGAGGTGACCGGATGCGCGGGCGACAGAGGTAACTGCAGAGGAGGGAAGCCGGACGCGGCCAGGCAGGTAACCGGGCGCGGCGGCGAAAAACCCGGCCGCCCCGCGGGCCGACCAGACAGACCAGGGCCGGCGAAGGAACCCGGCACGCCGGCCAGCGGGCGGCGGGGGGCGGCGCTAGACGGTGACCGGGCTCTGCTGCGGCTCCCAGTCGGGGCGCAGCGGCATGCCGGAGGCGCCGCCGGGGGCCAGCCGGACGCACAGCACCTGGTGCAGCTGGATCTGGTTGCGCTCGAAGCCGAGCCGGGATCCGGCCATGTACAGCCGCCAGACCCGGGCGGTGCCCGGCCCGACCTCGGCCACCGCCTCGTCGTAGTGCGCGTCCAGGTTCGCGCACCAGGCGGCGAGGGTCTTCGCGTAGTGCTCGCGCAGGTTCTCCTCGTGCCGCACCTCGAAGCCGGTGTCGTGCATGCGCGAGATCAGGTACCCGGGGCTCTCCAGCTCGCCGTCCGGGAACACGTACCGGTTGATGAACCCGCCGCGGCGGCGGGCCGGCTCGGTGTCATCGGGCCGGGTGATGCAGTGGTTGAGCAGCCGGCCGCCCGGCTTGAGCTTGCCGTACAGGAAGGCGAAGTAACCCGGCAGGCCGGCCTTGCCGATGTGCTCGGTCAGCCCGATCGAGCTCACCGCGTCGAACCCGGTCTCGGGCACGTCGCGGTAGTCGAGGTGACGGACCTCGGCCAGCCCGGCCAGCCCGGCCTCGGCGATGGCCTGCTGCGCCCACGACGCCTGCTGCGCCGACAGGGTCACCCCGAGCGCCTTGACCCCGTACTCCCTGGCCGCGTGCATGACCATGCCGCCCCAGCCGCAGCCCACGTCCAGCAGCCGCATGCCCTCGCGCAGCCCGATCTTGCGCGCGACCAGGTCGAACTTGTACGCCTGCGCCTCCTCGAGCGAGGCGTCCTCCCGCGGGTAGCAGGCGCAGGTGTAGGCCATCGACGGCCCGAGCACCCACTCGTAGAAGCGGTTCGACACGTCGTAGTGGTGCGAGATCGCGCTGGCGTCGCGGTCCTTGGAGTGCAGCCGCCCGCCCAGCCACCGGCGGTTCACCCGCACTTCCTGCGGCGGCGGCGGGACTCTGGGCCAGAGCACCTTCGGCCCGCCGAGCGCGGCCAGCAGCCGCAGCCGTTCGGGAATATCAAGGGAAGTGGTCTGCGCGCTGGTCATCCGGGCCAGGGCGGTATACATGTCCCCGTCCACGTCGAGGTGACCGGACACGTAGGCGCGGGCCAGGCCCAGCTCGCCGGGGGCCTGGGCCAGGTAGGACACGGCGACCGGCGAGCGGACCGTGATCCGCACCGGGGCATCCGGCCTTCCCGCGCTGCTCCCGTCGTAGGCCCGGAACTCCACCGGGGCATCGGGTCCCGCGATCTCCTCGAATACGTCGGCCAGCGCCATGCCCGCCTCGCCTCCCATCGCCGCCTCAGCGTCCGCGGACGCACTTGTCGTACAGGCCGGCCAGCCGGCCGTCGCCGTCGTACTCCCGCTTCAGCTCGTGGTACGCCGGCCCGTTGTAGCGCGCCCAGAACTCATCCTCGGAGTAGAAGGACGTCGAGTACAGGCCCTTGTGCCCGCCGAGCTCGGCCACCTTCTCCTCGATCAGCCGGTTGTGGTACCCGTCGTCGCGCCCGTCCGGCAGCGGCACCGTCCCCCAGAAGCCGACGTTCACGTAGACCTGGCCGGGCCGCAGCGGGTACAGCGGCCACGGCTGCGGGCTGCGCAGCCGCAGCGGGCACAGCCAGACCGGGCTCATGCCCACCCGCTGCGCGAAGAAGGCCAGGAACTCGGCCGTCGCGTCCAGCGGGATCTCGACGTCCTGGATGACCTTCTCCCGCGGCGGCCGCCCGCGCCGCGCGTCCAGCGCCCGGGTCAGGCCCCGGGCCTGGTCGAACGCCACCAGCTTGCGGTACACGTCGGAGCGCCGGTACCGCCTCGGCCACAGCCGGCGGACCGCGGGATGCTGCACGCCGAACGCCCGCGAGCACCAGAACCAGTCGGTGTCCCACCGCCACAGGTAGTCGCGGACGGTCAGGAAGTCCTCCCGCGGCCCGCGGATCGACTGGTAGTAGACCTGCTGGCCGGTGTAGTCGCTGAGCCACGGCGCGGTGTCGCTGAACGCGCCGACGGTCAGGTAGATCTCGCCGGGGCCGAACACGGTGCCGTCCACGAAATCGGCCCGGTGCCCGCGGTAGCTGCCGGTGCCGGCCAGCTCGCCGATCGCTTCCATGCACGCCGGCGCGCTGCCGAACCGGAAGTGCCGCAGGTGCACGAACGGCTTGACCGGCTCCAGCTCGATGGTCAGCGACAGCGCGTAGCCCAGGGTTCCGTAGGAGTTCGGGAAGCCGCGGAACAGCGCGGTGTGCTCGTTGTCCCCGGTCGCGGTGACGACCCGGCCGTCGCCGGTGAGGATCTCCATCGCGGCGACGGACTCGTGCGGCAGCCCGTTGCGCAGCGAGGTGGACTCGACGCCGAGCCCGGTGACCGCGCCGCCCAGCGTGATCGTCTTCAGCTCGGGGACCACCAGCGGCATCAGGCCGTGCGCCAGCGTCGCGTCGGCGAGGTCCTCGTAGGTCGTCATCCCCCCGGCGACCGCCGTCCGGGCCTGCGGATCGACGCGCAGCACCCGGCCGAACGGTGACACATCGAGGCCGCCGGCCGCGCGGCGGCCGTGCCCCGCGGTCCCGGCGCGCCCGCCTGGCCGGGCCGGGCTCGCGGAACCTGAACAGGTTGGAGGTGCGCTTGGCCAGCCGGACCGGCCTGTCCGGCGGTATCGCGGCGTACTCGTCGGCGCAGCTCATCGACCGCGGCCTGGTGCGCGTGCATGGTCGCCTGGTCAGCTGCCGCGGTCACGTGCCTTCCTCTCTGGCCGCGTGGCCTGGCCTGCCGCCCCGTGCCTCGGGCCCGCCTGGCACAATCCGTTGCGGAGGCGCCATGGGCAAGGTCTATGCCGGACTGGATGATCGACTCAGGCAGTTTATCTCGGCTCAGCATGTGTTCTTCGTGGCCACGGCCCCGTCGGGCAGCGGTGGCCACGTCAACGTCTCGCCGAAGGGGCACCGCGACACCTTCGCCATCCTCGGCCCGCGTACCGTCGCCTACCTGGACCTGACCGGCAGCGGCGCGGAGACCATCGCGCACCTGCGGCAGAACGGCAGGATCACGATCATGTTCTGCTCGTTCACCGGGACGCCGAAGATCCTGCGGCTGCAGGGCTTCGGGCGGGTGGCGCTGCCCGGCGAGCCCGGACTGGAGCGGGCTGGCCGGTCACTTCCCGCTGGCTCCGGGCTGGGACACCGGACGGGACGGGCACCGGGCGATCATCGTGGCCGAGCTGGACCGGATCGCCGACTCCTGCGGATACGCCGTGCCGGTCATGGAGCTGGCCTCCGAGCGGGATCTGCTCACCCGGTGGACCGAGCGCAAGACCCCCGGTCAGCTCGCGGAATACCGGGCCGAGCGCAACGCGGTCAGCATCGACGGCCTGCCCGCGCTCGGCTGAGCCCCGGCCGGGGCGGGGTCTGCCACCGGATCGGTGCCGGCGGCGGCGTTCAGCGCCGCCCGCGAGCCGGCCATGGTCTTCTGCCCCGCGAACGGGCCCGACCCGCCCAGCGTGCAGGTCACCTTGTCGGCGTTGGCCTCGGCGGAGTAGACGTTCGTCGCCTCGTTCCTTCCCGGATCCGGCTGCAGCCGCGCGCGGTGCCAGCCCGGGCCTGGCCGCCGCGCCGCTACAGTGGGAGATCATGCGCATCGCGCTGATCAATTCCGGTCTCGGCCTGCTCGCCGCGGCGGCCGCGCTGCGGCGGATGCGCACAGACGCTCGATCTTGTGCTGGCGATGGACCCCGACGGCATGCCCTGGGGTCCCCGACCGCCGGGCGACATCGCGGAACGCTCGCTCGCCTGCGCCCGGGCCGCCGCCGCCTACCAGCCGGACGTGCTGGTGTTCGCGTGCAACACCGGCTCGGTGCACGCGCTGGGCGTGCTGCGCGAGGAGTTCGAGCCCGGGCTCCCGGTGGTCGGCACGGTGCCCGCAATCAAGCCGGCCGCGGCGGCCGGCCGGCCGGTCGCCATCTGGGCTACCGCCGCCACCACCGGCAGCGCTTACCAGCGCGGGCTGATCGCGCAGTTCGCGGGGGGGACGCCCGTCGCCGAGGTGGCCTGCCCGGGCCTGGCTGACGCGGTGGACGGAGGCTACGAGTCCGGCATCAAGGAGGCGGTGGCCGGCGCGGCGGCCCGGACGCCGCCGGGTACCCGGGCCGTCGTGCTCGGCTGCACCGAGTACGAGCTGGTCGCGGACCGGATCCAGGCGGCGCTCCCCGGGGCCGCGGCGTTCGGGTCGGCGCGGGCGGTGGCCGCCCAGGCCCTGCGGCGCGCGGGCGATGAGGGCGAGGCGGCCCGGATAGCCGTCGGGGAGCTGCAGGTGCTGCTCAGCGGGAGGCCTGCCCGGCTTCCCCGGACGGCCCTCCGCTATCAGGAGGGCCGGCTGCTGACCGCGCTGTCCGTCCTGCGGGACGCCACCCCGCACAAGGTCTCACCCCCGGCCTGACGGGTCAGGTTCCCTGTAGCAGTCAGGTCCTTGGGCAGTCGGTTCCCCTGGGTCAGCAGTGGTTCCCCTCGGGGCCAGTCGGATCCCGGCCGGGCCAGTCGGCCGTTCCCGGGCCAGTCAGGTTCCCCCGGGCCAGTCGGGTTCCCCCGGGCCAGTCAGGTTCCCTTGGGGCAGGGGTAGAACATCGCCCCGTTCAGGTTGACGTCGAACTTGACCGCGGTGAACCCGTACGCGGGCGCGTAGACGGTCCGGCAGAACGTGCTGAAGTCCCTCTTGTGGCTGCAGCGCTGCCCCGGGTTGCAGACGTAATGGTCCTGCGCGTACTCGGCCTCGCCCACCCACTTGCCGGTCGGCTGGTGCGGCGTGCGGTCGGTGGTGAAGTCGTCCCAGCCGCAGGGGGTGGCGCCGGCCAGGCTGGTACAGGTGATCCCGTACTGGCTGCTGCCGCGCAGCCAGGAGGCGAAGCACTCGTGGTAGCGGTAGCACTCCTCCACGATGGCGCCGTCCGCGTAGTTGCGGCCCCACCAGCTCAGGTACGGGGAGTTCTTCCACAGCCCGGTCATGCCGAGCTTGTGGATCTCGTTGAACGCGTAGGCCAGGAAGTTCTGCGCGTCACCCGGGGTCAGGTGAAACCCGGTCGTGGACGGCGGGTCGAAGCTGTCGATGTCGTCGAGTTCGACGGCGTCGAAGCCCTTCCTCGCGCACATGGACAAGCGCTCGTCGAGCATCGGCTTGAGCGCGTCGAGCTGGCGGAAGTCGACCCAGCGCTCCTGCGGGTAGCCGAAGTAGATCGTTGCCGAGCGCCGAGGCCGGGAAGTACTTGCCGCGCGGGCTCGGGCTGGCGTCCGGCCGGTAATCCTCCCAGGCCAGGTCGAGGTAGCAGACGGCCCGCGGGTGCGCAAGGGTGCTGGCCTGCCAGGTGGTGTGGATCGCGTGCACCTCGGCCCGGGTGGTGAGGAAGCCGTCGATGTCATAGATGTCCACGGCCCGGGCGCCGGTCCGCTGCAGCGGCGTG
>CAWCII010000041.1:0-106388 GCA_963795575.1 uncultured Actinomycetes bacterium
TTGCCGCCGGGTGGCGCGCTCGGCCATCGCGGCGACTTTGCTGTGGGTGCTGCGGCCGAGGGCGACGCGGACGCCGGGGACCGTGCGGGCGGTGTCGCGGGCCAGGGCCGCGACGATGCGGGCGGCGATGCGGATGGCGCCGAGGTCGGTGGTCTGCAGGGTGTACCACACGTCGCGGACCAGGACGCGGATCTGGCTCATGACCGCTGCGGTCAGGCCCGGCGGGGCTGGCACGGGGATGGCGGCAAGCTCGGTGACCGGGCTCCACACGGCGGTGAACTCTGCGATCGCGGCCTGGCAGTGCACGCAGTCGCGCTGATGGGCGTCCAGGTCCGCCGCGCGGCCGTCGGCGACCTGCTCGAGCAGCAGGTCGACATCAGCCCCGCACGGCAGGGCGGCGGAGCTCAGCAGCTGCCGGGCTGCCTGCCCGCGCGAAGGCGGTTCGCTCACGGCCCGGTCACCTCCACTCTTCCAGCTTCTGTTCCCAGTGTGCGCCGTGCCCGGAACAAATGGCTACGGACCGCCGGGACGGTGCTGCGGGTCACCGCTGCGACCTCGGCGTACGACAGGCCCTCAAGTGATGCAGGACCACCACTGCCCGCTGGGCGAAAGGCAGCGCGGCCAGGGCGTCGGTGACCGCGTCCACGGCGAGGTTGCGCTCGGTCTGCGCGGCGGGCTCCGCGCCGGGGTCGGCCACATCCGCGAGGAGATCCAGGGAGCCGGCGCCGCGGCGGCGGGTCGACCTTGTTGAGCGCCCGGCGGGTCACGATCTGGTACAGCCAGGTCGAGAACAAGGAGTCGGCCCTGAACCGGTCCAGGTTCTCCCACGCAGCGACCAGGGCCTCCTGGGCGATGTCCTGCGCGTCGTGGTGATTGCCCGCACAGCCGCAGGGCGACCCGGTAGGCCATCGCCGAATGCCGCTGCACGAGCAGCTCGAAGGCGTCGAGGTAGCCTTCCTGGGCGCGGGTGACGAGATAGGCGTCCCCCACCTCGGACCTGGGCTGCATCTGCCGCCTGCCATCGACTCGCGCGCTCTGTGCCGTGTCAGCATGCCACAGCCCGGACGGCATGATCCGCGGGCCTGGCCACGCTGCCGCACGGCGTCAGCATCCCTGCAGCCGGAACGCCGCGAGGGACCGGCAGAAATAGGTTGCGATCGATTTCCCGCGTGCGGTGTCTAACCTTCTGACGAGCCGCCGGGCTGACCTAGGTTTCCCGGCTCGCGCCGGCTGATCCTCAGTTTCCCCCTCGGCAACCGACGATTCAAGGAGCATGTCAGATGAGCCAGCCCACAGCATCCAAGACCGGCGAGCAGACCCCGGCCACCACGACCACCACCGCCAGCCCGGCGACACGGGACCGGCTGGCCACCGGCGACGGGCAGATCTCGGTCGCCGAGGGCGTGGTGCAGAAGATCGCCGGCAAGGCCTGCCGGGAGATCGGCGGGGTGCACGCGATGGGCACCGGCGGCACCCGCGCGTTCGGCGCGATCCGCGAGCGCATCCCCGGCAGCTCAGGCCCGAACGTCGCCCAGGGCGTCGGCGTCGAGGTCGGCGAGACCGAGGCCGCGATCGACCTGGACATCGTGGTCGAGTACGGCGTCAGCATCGCCGAGCTGGGCCGCAGCATCCAGCGGAACGTCAAGCAGGCCGTCGAGCGGATGACCGGGCTTCGCGTGGTCGAGGTCAACATCGCCGTGGACGACGTCTACCTGCCCAGCACCGACGACGACCAGGACACCACCTCGCGCGTGTCATGACCTCCTCTCTCGGCCCCCACTGTCCCCGGGGCCGCGGTCATCGACGGTGTCAACATCGATGCCGTCGCCGCCGCAGTGCTCGGGTGCGCGGGCGTAGCCGGGCTCGACGGCGGCCGGTTCGGCGAGGTCGCCTCCTACCTGCCCGGCCGCAAGGTCCCGGGCGTCGTGGTCAGCGGCGGCCGGGTGACGGTGCAGATCCGCTCCCGGTGGGCGGTCCCGGCGCCGGACCTGGCCGCCCTGATCACCGCGGTGCTGGCCCCGCTCACCGGGCGCCGCCCGGTCGACGTGGTGATCGCCGACATCGACGATCCGCCCGGCCCGCCGGAACACCCAACAGCCGCCGGCAGGCCGGATCTGGCCGCAGGCCCGCTGACCTGAATGGCCAGCCAGATTCCCGTCTTCGTTCCAGTCTGGATGTGAGTCATGAACCGTACCGCTCTTGCCACCGTGACCGGCCTGATCCTGGGCCTGGCGCTGGTGTTCGGGAGTTTCGGCGACATGCTGATCGTGGCGCTGCTCGGCGCGATCGGATACGTGCATCGCGAAGATCCTCGACGGTGACTGGGACGTGGCCGGATGGCTGTCGCGCGGCCGCAGCCGATGAGCACCGGGACGACGTCGAACCGGCAGCCGGGCCGGCCGTAATGAGCTGGGAACGATCAGCATCGCCGACGGTGTCGTCACCAAGATCGCCGCCCGGGCTGCCGCCGAGAACCCCGACGCCGGAGCTGCCGCGGCCCGCATGCTGGGCCGCGTCGTCCCCGGCGCGGGTCACCTCGGCGTGCGCGGCACCGACCTGCAAGCACTGCCGAAGACATCCGTGGACGTCGATGGCTCCAAGGCCTTCGTGACCCTGGAGATCAGCGTCCGCTGGCCCGCATCGGTTCCCGACGTCACCGCGCAGGTCCGCAGCCACGTCCGTGACCGGGTCAGGGAGCTGGCCGGGCTGGACGTCGACGAAGTCCACATCGTGGTTGCCGACCTGGCCACCGACATCGCCCCGCCACCGCGAGTCCGGTAAGGGAGGAACCGCAGATGCGCCTGCTCAACCGACCGCTTGCCCTCATCCTCGCCGTGGCCCTGGCCGGTGCCAGCGTCATCCTCATCATCGAGGTCATCGCGGTCGCCGTCCACGCCAGCCCCGTCGTCGTGCACTGGACCACCTGGTACCACTGGGCCGGGAAAACCCGGTGGAACGCACTGGTGGTCCGGGTCTGGTCGGCCATCCTGATCGCCGTAGGCGCGCTCATCCTCGCGATTGAACTCAAGCCCCGCCGCGTCACCCGGCTGCGGCTGCGCACCGCCGACGATGCCACCGACGCGGCACTGACCCGCAGCGGCCTGGCCGGGGCACTGCGCGCAGCGGCCACCGGAATCGACGGGATCACCGGCGCGGCCGTCACCGTCCGCCGACGGCGCGCCCGCGTCACGGCCAAGTCCGCCGCCCGCGGCCGGGCCGCCGCCGGCGCGCTCAAGCAGCCCGTCACCCAGGCGCTCCGCGGCCGTCTCGATGACCTGGACCTGCACCGGCCGCCGCGCCTCAAAGTGCGCGTCACATCCCGGAGCCGCTAATGCACGCCGACCGCACCAACCGCTTCGCCCTGACCCTATTCGGCCTGCTGGTCCTGCTCGCGGGCGCCGCCGGCATGACCGCATCCCTCGGCGGGTTCGGCACCACCTTTTCCACCCGCGCCCTGTTCGCCAACCGGGTCAGCACCTACATCGGCAAGCACGGAACCTGGGTCTGGGCCGCCGCCGCGTTCGTCTGCCTGCTGATCGCCCTCGCCGCGCTCCGCTGGATCCTGGCCCTGCTGATCTCCACCGACCGGGCCGGCGACATCACCGTCCCCGGCAGCAAAGAACAAGGCACCACCAAACTCCACCCCGCCGCCCTTACCGGCGCCCTCACCGGGGAAATCGAAACCTACCACGGCGTCGATACCGCCAAGGGCCGGGTAATCGGCGACGCCAAAGACCCGCAAATCGTGCTCACCGTCACGGCCAAGCAGACGGCGGATCTGCCCGCGCTGCACCGCCGCGTGGAATCCGAAGCCCTCGCTCACGCCCGGCAGGCACTCGGCGATGCCGACTTGCCCATCCAGCTAGACCTCGAAGTCAGCCGCCGTTCTGCCTAGCCAACAGCCAGCCCGCGCCCGGCGCCGGCGCGGGAAGCGCCCCCGAGGTGCCCCGCCATGAACTCGGCGAGGTGTGGGCGCCCAGTGAGAGCTTCAAGTCTTTCGGCAAAATTCTCCGCGCGCGCGACGGCCATCGGCCCTGCACCCAGCGACGAGATACGTGGCAGGCGGCCCAGCTGGAGGACGTGGGCTGGCTGCATAACGCTGCATCACGCTGCATGCGCAGCCCTCGGCGGCTTCGATGACTCCACTGCGGCCGCGAACATCAGCGGCCACCCTGAGGGGCTGCCGCCGGTCATGCCTGGGCCCGAATTTGCTGCCTGCGGGCCGTGCGTGGTTGGCAGGTACCTCCGGTGATAAGCGGCTACCTGCGGCGGCGGGAGACTCGCCGGGCGGTGCGCCGCCCGGTCCGCCGCGCTACCCTACGTGCTCCGAACATCTCATACCTCCGGTATGTCTCGATGGAACCGTCATCTCTTGGCGGCGGCCGACGTCTCCATGGCGTGCAGTTCCTTCGCCTCGTCGGCTGACATCAGCCCGATCTCGACCAGATCGAACGGGCTGATGAACCCATCGGCGAGGCGGAAGCCGCCGGCCCGGGCGATCGCATCCCGCAGCGGCACCGTGGTCGCCTGCCCCTGCCCGGTGATGTGGAACCCGGTCCCGATGAATCCAGGTCCTACGCGGAGTGGTCAGCCCCGCAGCCGGGCGCTGAGAGCGAGGCCGGCGGGCATGCCGCGTTGGGCACAAAGTCAGGAAGTCGGCGGCGGCCTCAAGGAGGTGTGCCAGCCGTATGAGAGTGATGCCTCCCGGAAGCTAGCTGATTCGGCGCACCACGGGCTGGGCGCAGGATTGCCGACGACCGTGCTGGCAGGTCAGCTCAGGCGGACCAGGCCGCTGACGGCCAGGTAGGCGCCCAGCAGCAGGGCGACGGCGACCATGAGCTGCCGGGCGTGGCCCAGCAGCCAGTCCTGGGTGTTCTTGAGCAGCGTCTTGGTGGCCTCCGGCCGCAGTTCCAGGAACGCGAACGGGATGATGATCAGCAAGAAGTCGATGACGACGAACACCACCACGGCGACCACCTGAGTCGCGGTGGAGTAGTGCCCGGCGACCAGGTTGTGCAGTGCGGCGATATAGCTGGCACCCGGCAGGCCGATCAGCGCGCCGACCAGCATGGCCAGTCCAAGCCGGGGCTCGGCCAGCGCCCGTTGCGCCCAGCCGTCCTTCTTCTCCTGCTGCTCCGGCCGCTCCGGGGGCCCGCCCCCGGGCGGCACCGGTGTCTTCCGCCGGCCGTGCAGCCGGCCCGTCGCGACCAGCCCGCCAAGAGCGAGCAGCAGCAGGCCCACGGCCAGGTCGACCCCCGCGCTCGCCCGGCCCTGGGCGGTGATGGCGTCGGCGTGGATGGTGAGCACGTCCAGCAGGCCGATCGCCACGGCCACGGTCATGCCGCCGAGCAGCACGCACAAGAACATCGCCCGCGGCCGCCGGTTCTCGATCAGCAGCAGATCGAGGGCCAGCAGCTTCGGGTTCAGCGCTGCGGTGAACGCCAGCGCGAAGAACTCGGCGTTCATCGCCGGTCAGTGAGCATCGGTGATCGTCTCATGTGGGCGGGGTGCCGGTTGCTGATGCAGGCCGAGGTGCTTCTCGTAGACCGTAGGGCCGTCCGCGATCGGGTATGGCCCGCGAACCCGCCGGAGCTCCGGGGAGATCTCGCGGTGATCCAGATGGGGATGGTCACCGCAGTCGCAGCAGATGACCTCGAACGCGTCGGTGTGGCCGCCTTCTGGCCGATCTTGCACGATGCGAGCCGGCTGGCGCCGCAGAACTGCCGTCCATCCGCCCTCCGGCTGATCACATGTCGCCATTGCCTTCCACCTCTGCGATGGCTCCGCCGGGTACTTCCCGGAGCTGCGCCACTCGCGGGCCTGCCGTCAGGGTCATTCATCTCAGCTCCGGATGCCGGAATGTGCCGGAATCTGCCGGTCGGCTAGACATCAGCCACCACAACGTCACACCCTCGTCCGGATGAGATTCCGGTTCGTCCGCCGGTCCGCCGACAGGCTGCCGTGACCGGTTGAAGAGCGGTCAGCAACCGTTCGGTTCTTCCAGCGCGGCCGCGACGTCATACCCGAGCGCGGTCGCCACGTCGGGGGCGGCGCAGACGATCCGGCCGAGCCCGGCCACCGGGGCGATCGTCAGCAGCACGTCGGCGATCTCGTCCTCGGTCGCGCCCGCCGCCAGCGCCCGGGCGGTGCTCCATTCCAGGCATACTGGTGACGACCCGAGGGCCACCGACGCCCCCAAATGAAGCAGCGCCGTGGTCTTGGGATCCAGGGCTGACGTCCCGGCCAGGCTGAGTCCGAGCCCGGCCTCGTGCTCGATGAAACCTTCGTCGATCATCGTCAGCCTGCGCAGGGTCTCCTGGAATCTCACCGTCTGGCCCATACACCTCCGATCACCGTCGAGGGCACCATTCCACCTCGTGCCGAAGCGAGTTCCATCATCCCGACGGGATGAAACGCGGAAGTCAGCCCTCCAGGAGACCCAGCTGACGGGACCGGGCGACCGCCTGACTCCGCGATGTGGCGTCCAGCTTGCGGTAGATGGACATCGCCTGCGACTTGACGGTGTGCCGGGACAGGAACATTTCCTCGGCGATCTCCGGGAACGACAGGTGGGTGGACAGCAGCGGCAGCAGGCGCAGCTCGGCGGCGGTCAGGGCCGAGGCTCCCAGGACGGAGGGACCGCGGGCATGGGAAAGCTCTGTCCGCATGTTGTCGGCCTGCCGGATGAAAACGCCGAGGTCCGGGCGCCGGAGGAGGATCTCCTCGACCTCCTGCAGGAGGGTCCGCGCCGCCGCGAAGTCGGACAGCGCCAGGTGGCACCTGGCCAGCTCGATCCTGGCCTGCACGGCCAGGTGCGGCAGGGCATAGGTCAGGCCGGGCCGCAGCCGCTGCGCCCGGGTCAGTTCGGCACGGGCGCGCGGCCGGTCGGCCTCATGCAGTGCGATCCGCGCTGCAGCGGCATGCAGGATCGTGACCGGGGGATAGTCCTCGAGGTTGGCCTCACGGGCTAGCGACCGGGCCTCGGACAGGTGCCGTCCGGCCAGGTCCCACGCGCCGCTGGCGATCGCCAGCAGCGACCGCTCGGCAGCGCGACGCTGGGGCCGACCGTTATCCCGCCGGCCCGGCCCTCTGCGGCCGCGTCCTCGAACAGCACATCGGCCCGGTCCGGGTCGCCGGCCATCAGGTGTGCCAGCCCCAGGTACAGGATCGACGCGGTCCGCCAGAAGCTCCCGGCGGCCATCGTGTCGGCCGCCAGTTCCGCGTCGGCCCGCATCTGGTCCACTCCGTCGCGGCACAGCAGCGCCCGCATCATCGCCAGCCACGGCTCGACCGTGGGGCTCCCGTCCGGCAGGCTCGCCACAACATTTCCCCGTTCGGCGATCCGGGCCCACCGTTCGGCGGCGGCCGGTTTCCCGGTCAAGGCGTGGACCATCGCCGCCATGACGCCGACCGCCGGATAGCTTTCCATGGCCGCGTGGCCTTCGAGCCAGCCGAACCACCGCTCGATCGTCGCGATTCTGCCCTGCTGGTAGGCGGGAAACGCCAGCGTGCCGACCAGGCGGGCCGCGGCGTCCACCGGGCCCGCCTGCATCCAGTATTCCAGTGCCTGGTCAGGCGCCCCGTCGTGCTCATGCCACTGCGCGGCCCGGCGATGAAGGACCGGGATCAGGCCGGGCTCGCGGCGGTGCAGCTCGGCCAGCAGCATGTCCCGGAACAGGTGATGGTAGCGGTACCACTCGCCACGCCGGTCCAGCGGGACCAGCAGCAGGTTCGACCGCTCCAGAGCCGCCAGGGCCGCGCGCGGATCCGCGCAGCTCAAGCACCGCATCGCACAGCGGCCCGCACATCCGCTCCAGCACTGCGGTCCGGGTCAGGAACGCCCGCTGCCGCCGGGAGATCCGCGCCAGAAACTCCGACTCCACGTAGTCGCTCATGAACCGGTCATCGCCGCCGAACGAGACCGCCGCGCGGCCGAGCGCGCCGCCCTCCCGCAGGTACAGCGCCGCCAGATACAACCCGGCCGGCCACCCCTCGGTCCGCCGGTGTAGTTCGGCCACGTCGTCCTCACCCAGGGTGAGGTTCACGTTGCGCAGCAGCGATGACGCCTCCTCGCGGAGTGAGCGACAGGTCACCGGGACCGATCTCCAGGATCCTGCCCTCGGCGCGCAGCCGGGCGATCCGCAGTGGCGGCTCCGCCCGGCCCGCGAGCACCAGCCGCGACCCGCCCGGCACATGATCGGCCAGCACCGACAGCGCGCTGCGGCATGCCCGGTTGCGCAACACGTGCACGTCGTCCAGGACCAGAGCGACCGGCGTGGTCATCGCCGAGAAAGCCGATCCCAGCCTGGGGACCACCGAGCCGGGCACCGAACTGCCCGGAGAGGCCAGCGCGTCGAACACCCGCCCGCCGATCGGCTCGACCGCGTCAAGCGCTTCCGCGACGTAGCTGAGCAGCACCTTCGGGTCGTTGTCGGCCTCGTCCACCGACACCCACGCGAAAGCCTGGCCGTTGCGCTCGGCCCACTGCGACAGCAGCGTCGTCTTCCCGTACCCGGCCGGCGCGACCACCGAGACGATCGGGCGGGAGTCGTCCCGCCTCAGCTGTTCGATCAGCGACGAACGAGGCACCGTCCCGGGACGCATCAGCGGACGGCGCGCCTTCGACGCCACCAGGTCAAAGCCCGGTCTGCTCCCACGCTGCGGCCGGCCATCCCGCTGACGCAGGCCGCTCATGCCCATGCTCTGACCATATGCCCCCACGAAGGTCTGCCTTCCAATGGTCATCCGAGGCCCCTGAATCAGGTCAAGCGCGACAATCCGGCCGTCTGGTGAATTCCGCCTGCCAGAAGCCCGAGCTGTCGTGCCGCAAGATGCACGGCGGGTCGGCTGCCGGCGCTGGAAGAACCGCCTCCGGAGTTCGGCCGTCGTCACGCCGTAGCAGCTCTGAAGTAGTCCCACTCCACGCATACTTCGCGACCGCCGTCACTGGCCTCCCCGGGGAGATGGCTCATGCAGGCCCCTCCGACCCCCGGCTCGTAGTGGAGTGGGTGAGAGGATGGAACCGATGGCGGCCACGGTGCTTTCGGCGGCTGCTGAGAAGGCGCGGGGGGTCACCCTGCCTGACCCGCTACGGTGATGCTTGCCGTCTCCGCCGGTCGCTCGGGCCGGATGCCGGGCGGGTCTGCGGTGCACCCGGGTGCCGCCGCACGGGCGCAGGGCACGTCTCCTCCGCCCGGGCTGGACCGTCCGGGCGTGCCCACCAGGGGGGAAGATGGGTAAGGCCATCGGCAGTTCGCTGCCACTGGCGATCGGGATCGCAGTCAGCCCGATCCCGATCATCGCCGTGGTGCTCATGCTCACCAGCCGCCGGGCCAGGGTCAACGGCCCGGCATTCGTCGTGGGCTGGCTGGCCGGGCTGGGCATCGTCGGGGCGATCACCCTCTCGCTGGTCGGCCCGTCCGGGGCGAGCAAGTCTGGCGGGGCATCCTGGCTGAGCTGGGTCGAGGTCGTGCTCGGCATCCTGCTGCTGCTGGTCGCCGTCCGGCAGTTCCGCGGCCGGCCGCGGGCCTGCGATGAGCCGCCTATGCCGAAGTGGATGGCCACAGTCGATAAGACCACCCCGGTCGCCGCCCTCGGGCTGGGGGCTGTCCTGTCGGCCGCGAACCCTAAGAACCTGGTCCTGGCGATCGGTGGCGCCGCCGCGATCGCCCGCACTGGGATCCCCGGATTCCGGCAAGTCATCGTCTACGCGGTCTTCGCGCTCATCGGCACACTCAGCGTCGGGATACTGCTGGGGATGTACTTCACCATGGGCGGACGTTCCGAGAAGCTGCTCTTGCGGCTGAAGGACTGGATGACCCGGCACAACGCCAGCATCACGATCGTCTTGTGCTTGATCATCGCGGCCAAGCTGTTCGGCGACGCCATAGGCGCCCTGACCGGATAGGGCACGCAGGCCTGGCGAGGTCAAAGCCCCATTGAGGTGCCGCACATGCGACGGGAGCCAGGTCGATCCTGAGAAAGGTCACGGTTTCCGGATGGCATCACGTAGTTGCTGGGGAGGAAGCCGTACCCGCAGACGGCGGCGCCGCGCCTGCCGTCCAGCCGGGTACGGCCCCAGCCGTTGCCGCGTTTGAGGTAACTGATCCGTCCTTCGCAGCTGGTGCGCCATTTGACAGCCGCCGGAAGCAGCGTTCATGCACGGCTGGCTGGCGGGCTGGCGTGGCCTTGGCCTGACGGGATTACGATCCACGCGCACACCGAGGGAGGGACGCGGCCCGGCAGGCGGCTGATCCGCTGGCTCTGAGGTGCCAGGACAAGAGATCAAGATCCGCAGCGAAGAGAGTTCGGGTTTCATGCCATCTGTATGATGCGCTGCCCGGCCGGGCTGGCATTTCGTGGTCGTGTGGGGAAAGACCAGGAGGTGCCGATGGCGGCCAGTGTTGCCCAGGGTGTGGGGACCCGCGGCAGGCGGCCGCCAGCTCCGTTTGACGAGCCGATCCTGGCATCTAAGATCACAGCGCCGGGTGTGCCGGACTGGGCCATCCAGCGCCCGCGGATCAGCAAGCTGATCGCCCAGGGTACGCGGTGGTGCCCGCTGACCGTTGTCACCGGCCCTCCCGGTGCGGGAAAGACGATGGCACTGGCGTTGTGGACGGCGCCGGAAGCCGGGCGCGTTGCCTGGGTCTGCCTGGATAAGTACGACAACCGGCCGGGGGTCTTCTGGTCGAATGTCGTTGCGGCACTGCGCCGGTCAGGAGTCGCCGTTCCGGGGGCATTGCCGGCCGCTACCGGGGAGCGGGCGGCCGATCAGGGGTTCTTGCTGCGCCTTGCGTCGGTGCTGGCTGTCCAGGACCCGCCGGTGACGCTGGTGCTGGACGACCTTCATCTGCTGACCGACCCTCCCGTGCTGGACGGGCTTGATTACGTGCTGCGTAACGTGGGGCCGGGCATGCGCCTGGTGGTCTGCTCGCGGATGGATCCGCTGCTGCCTCTGCACCGCTACCGGCTCGCCGGGGAGCTGGCCGAGGATCCGGGCCAGCGACCTCGCGTTCAGCACCGCCGAAGCCGGCCTGCTGATGGCCCGGCATGGGATCACGCTGTCAGCGGACTCGCTCGAGTGCCTCGCCCGGCGAACAGAAGGCTGGGCGGCCGGCATCCGCCTGGCGGCGATCTCCATGGACGGCCATCCCCACCCTGACCAATTCGTCGGGGAGATGCTCGCCGAGGACAGTGCCCTGACCGGCTACCTGGTGGAGGAGGTTCTGAACGCTCAGCCGCCTGAGGCCCGGGAAGTCCTGTTGAGCACGAGCGTCCTGGAGCGGGTCAGCGCCGAAGCAGCCGGCGAACTGACCGGCCGCGAGCAGGCCGCGGTAATCCTGCGAGACCTGGCGCGCACGAACGCGTTCGTTCAGCCGATCGGGCGCGGGTGGTACCGCTACCACCCGTGCTTCGCGGAGGTGCTGCGCCTCAAGCTCAGATGCCAGCATCCCGACCGGATGGCTTCCCTGCACCAGCGAGCTGCCCGGTGGTGCGAGCGGAGCGGCCTGCTCACCGAGGCGGTGCGGCACGCCGGCGAAGCTGGCGACTGGCAGCTCGCCGCCAGCATGGTCATCGACGGGCTGGCGATCAGCGAGATCATCGAGCCGCGGGGCAGCCAGTCCCTGGCCGGCGAGTTCCGGAGCATGCCGCAGGGCGGAACCTGGACCGAGCCTCACCCGTACCTGGTGTCCGCTGCGGTCGCATTGTCCGCTGGCCGCCACGAATCCTGCGTCGCTGCCCTGGATGCCGCAGAAGGCATTCTTGAGCGTCTTCCCGCCGGCCGCGAGGCCGCGTGCCGGCTGGCCGCCGCCGTGATCCGCCTTGCCGCCTCACTTCGCATCGGGGATCTCATCGCGGCGGCGGCTGATGCTGAGGTGCTGGCCGGCTGGGTCATGCGCGAAAAGCTCGCCCGGCATCCTGAACTCCGGGTGCGCGTGCTGTGTGATCGCGGAGCTGTCGAGCTGTGGTCGGGACATCTCGACGAGGCAGCCGGTATCCTCGATTCGGGCGTGGCCGCCGCAACCGCCTCGGGCGGGCACCACGAACGAGCCGACTGCCTCGGGCACCTCGCACTGGTGGAGGCTCTGCGCGGCCGTCTGTGCCGCGCCGTGGAGCTGGCCGTCGAGGCTACAGCGGGGCCGGCGCCAGATGAGCGGCGGCTGCCCGCCCAGCACCCGAACTCCGCAGCACTTGCCGCACTCGCCTGGGTGCACCTCGAGCACAATGATTTGCGCGAGGCGCGCAGCCGGCTCAAACAGCTGAGCGCCGCTCTTGGCGCCTGCCCGGACAAGCCGATCGGGGCGGTGGCCTGTCTGACGGCGGCGTACGGTGAGCTGGCCGAGGGACGTGCCGTGGCGGCCGCGCGGCTGGTAGCCAGGGCACGGTCCGGGTGGTCTGTCCCGGCGTGGCTCGACCAAAGGATGAGCCTGGCCGAGTCGAACGCGTACGTGGCGAGCGGCGACACCGGGGCAGCGCTCGCCGCAGCCCAGCGTGCCTGGCACGACAACTCCCCGGAGGCGGCGGTCTCGCTTGCGCAGGCATGGCTGGCTGCCGGTGATGCCAGAACGGCAAGTCGCGTGCTGGCACCCGCCCTGGCGGCCGGCAGTGGGGCATGCGACCGGGCGCGCTTGCAAGCATGGCTGATGGACGCTCAGCTCAGCTACGGCAGCAGTGATCCGGCGCGAGGCCGCCGATCACTCGAGTCCGCGCTGCGGCTGGCCGAACGTGAGCAGCTGAGGCTGCCGTTCGTCCTCGAGCGCCGCTGGCTCGGGCCGGTGCTGCGGCAGGATTCCGGGCTGGCCGGCAGTCACCGGCGCCTGTTCGCACAGACCCCGTGCCACGATCAGCTTCCGGCTCCGTCAGGCGTGCAGAATCAGGCCTTGATTCGTCCCGTCGAGCCGCTCAGCGACCGCGAACGGGAGGTGCTGCGGCACATCTCAGGCATGCTGAACACCGCTGAGGTCGCTAACGAGATGTACCTTTCCGTCAACACCGTCAAGACGCACCTCAGGCACATCTACCGCAAGCTGGCGGCGACTCACCGCGGCGAGGCTGTCCGCCGGGCCCGCCAGTTTGAGCTGATCTGAGCCCGGTTGCCGCGCCGGTACTTGGCGCCCGGCGCCGGAGTCTTAACGGCCCGCGGCAGCCCGGCCGGCAGGCCGGTGATCGGCTCGACGCCAAGCTCGCGGCGGCTGGCGCCAGGCGCGGGCGGCCAGATCGGCGGACTACCCAGCTCGGTGGACGGACTGTCTTCAGGATCCGGCGTCAATGCCGGCGCCCGGCTGCCGGCAGAGCCACCGGGCGTAGGATCTGGAGTCCTCGAGACCGGGTTCCATGCCACCGGGCACGGCCTGTTCGAACACGAGCACGGCGGTGGCCTCCAGTGCGCTGCGGAGCAGGCCGGCGGGGCCGGTCGCCTCGAATCCCAGGGTCCACCAGTCCTGGCCACGGGTGCGGACCTCGGTGAGTTCCACCTCGCACCCCGGCTGCTGGCCCGGCGCCGGGATGCGCGCTACGATCTGGCCGCTGGCCAGTGAGAACCGGCTGATCCGCCGCCTTTTGCATACCGGCCGCCAGCCGGCCGGCCCGACACGGTCCTGGCTGAGCGGGCTGAACGGAAAGGACCACTTCTGCCAGGACTGCCAGGCGTCCGCGGGCCCGGCCCGCAACCTCGAGGATTCCCGGGCTGCCGCGGTATACCTTCACCTCCAGCGCGCCGCCGCCGCGGACCTTCACCGACAGCCCTCGCAGCTGCGGATCCAGGAGGTAGGTGTCCTCGCGTGCCTCCGTCTCGGCCGGGAAGCGTGCGAACCATCCGGCCACCGCGGGCTCCAGCCGGCCCGGGAAGATCCAGCGCACCTCGAGGGTGCGAGCTGCTTCGGTGACCGTGCTGTCAGGCGGTGCAGCCGACATCGCCTTCTGCTCCTGATACATCTGGCCGGCGAGCCCTGCGCACTGCTGCCGCACGCCCCCGCGCCCCCGTCAGGCCAGCCGGATGCTGCACGGGCCCCATGGCCGGGCCGGGCGTGGCCGGGAAAGCGCGGATTAGGCGCACCATCACTGCTCCGGCCAGCAGCCGGGCGGCCCTCGCCCAGGCGACTGCCCGGAATTCCTCCCTCGCGTGGTACTGGATGACGAGCTTGCGTGCCCGCTCCGCGCTCGCGGCGCCCATGGCCGGATCCCTCAGGACTGGCCGGACTCGTAGACCTCGGTGAACAGGTCACCCTGGGCGGCCCCGGCGGCGGTTTGGCCGCCGCCCGGCCGCGCAGCACGAATCGGTTCATTACATACAACGTAGGCGGATGGTCCTGCGGATGAATCACCCTGTCTGGATGATCCCCGGCTGGGTTTCCGCGCGTCAGCAGTGGTATCTCCGCACGTCCGACGCGATCTGGGACGAGTCCAGCGGTGCAGGTTTCCGGTGTCTCGCCTGGTCTCTGGAAGCGACGCCAGCCTGGGCAAACTTGCTGTCGCTGGTGTCTGGCGGCCCGGGCTGTCTCAGGTTTCGCATCCAGGCCCGGGAGTCTCGTGCACAAGTCCGTGCACGTGGCCGATGGCAGCACTGAAGCCAGCCACCGGTCCTTGCTAAGGTCGCGGCATGAATGTTGAGGCCGCCGCGCAGCGCTGGTCCACGACCTGGGAACGCGCCTGGCCAGCGAAGGACATTGAGGCCATCACAGCCTTGTACGCCGACCAGGCTGCCTACCGCGCCGTGGCCTTCCGCGAGCCCGACCGCGGCCTCTCCGGGGTACGCGGCTACCTGACCAGGAATTTCACCGCCGAACACGATATCGCCTGCCGCTTCGGGGAACCGACTGCCGCTGGCGACCGCGCCGCTATCCAGTGGTGGGCCAGCTGGGTCGAAGACGGCCAGCCGGTAACCATGGCAGGGGTGACCGTACTGCGTTTCGACCAAGATGGTCATGTTGTTGACCACCGCGACTACTGGAACCAGGCCGACGCTCACTATGCGCCGTACGCAGGCTGGTGACCGCAGCGCGGTCCCGGCGGTTTACAGGCCGCCGCGATTAGGGCTGGTTATTGGGTTGTGAGCTGCAGTTGCTCGCGCGGGTTCGCTCGACAACTGTCTTGTATCCCGCGCATGTCCCACACGGCCAGGACCGGGCTACCGGACCAAACTCTCCTTACGTGTTGATCGTCGCGCGACGCCGTGCGAGGAGATCGAGGCGGCGGCTCTGATCTGACCAAGCTCTGGACCTCCGGGGAGGTTAGGTCTGAGAGATTGCCTCGGTCAATCGCCATTGGCGTTCGAGATCACTTCGGTGACCAAGCGGGATCACGCCCGGTGAGGCTTAGGACCTTGTCAAGGTTCGAGGCATCACCGGAGATGCGGACCACCGGGCCGAAGAGACCGGGAAGCTCGCCATCATTGCCGCCGCGTACTTGCTGCACGGTGGACTCGACCTCGTTGAGCGCCGCCGCGTCGCAGTCAAAGGGCTGGCCGGTGGCCCGGGCGATGTCCCAGCCATGGATTACCAGCTCATCGAGCGCGATCCGTCCCGCCATCGCCCCAGGCAGGTCTTGGCCGCCTGCCTGGGTCATGCCATCCCACGCATCAGGTGCATCCCATGCGTCGGCGAGCGCGGCGAGGTCGGCCGTTATGCGATCGCGCCAGCCGGGTTCCAGGTTCCCTGCCCTGGGATCGGGGGGTTGCGCCGTGAGGTCGCCGATCTCCTTCCTTGCGCTGGCCGCGAAGACTTTGGCGAACCCGCCTACGTGGTCGGTAAGCGCTCCCACCGGCAGATCGGGGCAAGGGGTAGGCGCGCCCATCGCATCGTCCGGGAGGGCCGAGAGAAGGTGACTCATGCGCTCAGCCGCGGGGTGCAGGTCTGGGTTGGGCACGTGGTTGTCCTTTCCTGAGAACTAGCCGCGGGATCGACCCCTACCCTCGACCCTCCTGCCGAACCCTTTCTGGGGCTCCGGCGGCGCAGCTGACAGTCCTATCAGTCGCGCTGCACCAGTGACGGCGTACCGAACGTGCCTGGTACCGCACCGCCGCACCGCATTAGCAGCTCGGATCGCGGCCGTCCCGATTCGGTTCAAGCTGGACCAATGTCCGTGATCGGTCCTCGCTGGACGGCTCTGCACGGTGCTGAACTGCAACCCATTACCCATCGCGGTTTGTTATCTCGTCGCCGTGAGTTGCTTGCGCAGGTCTTTAGGGGTTAGCCACGGCTTGGCTCGGTGCAGCATGCGGTGGCAGTCGGAGCAGACAAATCGGTACTCCTGTGACGTGCCGCCACGCGAGGATAGGGCCATGAGGCCAGTCGCTGATGATGAGATCACCGCGGGCCTGATTGCAGAGTTGCTCCGCGAACAGCACCCCGACCTGGCCGGCTTGCCGCTGACGTTTGGTACTCGTGGCTGGGACAATCAGATGTGGCGGCTCGGCGACGACCTTGCGGTCCGGCTGCCCCGGCACACGCAGGACGGAGAGCTGCTCCTCAAGGAGCACACCCTGCTGCCCGCTCTAGCGCCGCGCCTCCCCTTGCAGATACCCGTTCCGCAGCGTCTAGGCCAGCCTTCCGAACGGTTCCCGCGCCCTTGGATTGTCACGACCTGGGTTGCCGGTGAATCTGCTGACCGCGTCCCCGCGACTCGCGGTGCCGATGCAGCCGATACCCTGGCGGCTTTCCTGGCGGCCCTGCATCAGCCCGCGCCCGGCGACGCGCCTGCTGGCGGGGACCGCGGAGGCGGTCCGCTGGCCGGTACCGGCGAAGGCTTCGCAGATTCCCTGAAGGAGGCAACCGATCGCGGGTTGGTTTCCGACCCGGACGCTCTGCGCGAGGTCTGGGACGATGCGCTGGCTGCGCCTGACTGGACAGGCCCGGCGCTGTGGCTGCACGCGGACTTGCAGCCGGCGAATGTTCTGACAACAGACGGCAGCTTCTGCGGCGTGGTCGACTTTGGCGAAATGTGCGCGGGGGACCCGGCCTGTGACCTGGCTGCCTGCTGGATACTGCTGCCCGATGGGCGGCCCGGGACGCGATCCACTTCGCTGTTTGACCGGTTCATCCAGAACCTCCGGCGGGTGCTGGGCTATGACGCGCAGTACTTCGGCGGCGTGGAACGCAGAAACGGCTGGCCCCGACGGAACAGTGCTGCGGCAACTTCGTAACGCCGCAGGTCAGATCCCATCTGGCGGCTACACGTCGAAGTACAGCTCGAACTCGTGCGGGTGCGGGCGCAGCCGGAGCGGGTCGAGCTCGCTGGACCGCTTGTAGTCGAGCCAGGTCTCCATCAGGTCGGCAGTGAACACGCCGCCGTCCAGCAGGTAGTCGTGGTCGGCCTCGAGGGTGTCGAGCACCTTCTCCAGCGACCCGGGAACCTGCGGGATCGCCTGCGCCTCGTCCGGCGGCAGCTCGTACAGGTCCTTGTCCACCGGCTCGGGCGGCTCGATCTTGTTCTTCACCCCGTCGATGCCGGCCATCATCATGGCCGAGAAGGCCAGGTAGGGGTTGCAGGACGGATCCGGGACCCGGAACTCGATCCGCTTGGCCTTGGGGCTGGCGCCGGTGATCGGGATGCGGACGCAGGCGGACCGGTTGCGCTGCGAGTAGACCAGGTTGACCGGGGCCTCGAAACCGGGCACCAGGCGGTGGTAGGAATTCGCCGTCGGGTTGGTGAAAGCCAGCAGCGACGGCGCGTGCTTGAGCAGGCCGCCGATGTAGTAGCGGCCGATGTCCGACAGGCCCGCGTAGCCGACCTCGTCGTAGAACAGCGGGGCGTCGTCCTTCCACAGGCTCTGGTGGCAGTGCATGCCGCTGCCGTTGTCGCCGAAGATCGGCTTGGGCATGAACGTCACGGTCTTGCCGTGCGCCCGGGCTACGTTCTTGATCAGGTACTTGTAGAGCATCAGGTTGTCGGCCATCCGCAGCAGCGGGGCGAACCGCATGTTGATCTCCGCCTGGCCGGCCGTGCCGACCTCGTGGTGCTGCATCTCGACCCCGACGCCGGCGTCGATCAGGGCCCGGACCATGGCCGACCGCAGGTCCGCGTAGTGGTCCATCGGCGGGACCGGGAAGTACCCGCCCTTGTACCGCGGCTTGTACGCGAGGTTGCCGCCGGACTCCTCCCGGCCGGTGTTCCAGGCACCTTCCTCCGAGTCGATGTAGTAGTAGCCGGCGTTCGGGCCGGTCTCGAAGCGCGCCGAGCCGAAGATGTAGAACTCCGCCTCCGGGCCGAAGTACACGGTGTCGGCGATGCCGGTGCCGCGCAGGTACTCCTGGGCCTTGCGGGCGACGTTGCGCGGGTCCCTGCTGTAGGGCTCGCCGGTCAGCGGGTCGTGCACGAAGAACGTCAGGTTCAGCGTCTTGTGCGTGCGGAAGGGGTCGAGCACCGCGGTCGACGGGTCGGGCAGCAGGAGCATGTCCGACTCGTGGATCTGCTGGAATCCGCGGATCGACGAGCCGTCGAACATCAGGCCGTCGGTGAAGACCTTCCCGTCGAAGGACTCGGCCGGCACGGTGAAGTGCTGCATCGTTCCCGGCAGGTCACAGAACCTGACGTCGACGAACTGGACGCTCTCGTCGGCGATGAACTTCAGAATCTCGTCGGCGCTGCCGAACATGGACGCCTCCCTGGACACGCTGCCCGCACTCGCGGGCCTGCGCCTTGGACGCTAGGCGGTGACAGTTTCCGCGCCGTGTCCCGGGTGTTTCGCTCGTGTTACGCGCCGCGCCGCGAGCCCGCCGCCGGCGACCCCCGCAGGCGATGGCGGTGACCGGTGCAGGACCGGCTACCGTTGGGACGTGGCCGAACAACGGCGGGCCGGTGACTGGCTGACCGGCGTGCTGACCTCGAAGAGCGACTCGCGCTACCCGGGGGAGCGGCTCGGGCTGCCCGAGCAGGGTCCCAGGTCGGTCGCACGGACGGGCCGCCGGCTGGCGGCACTGTGCGTGGACTGGCTGCTGTGCACCGTCATCGCGGTTGGCACGCTGCACTCGCAGTACTGGACTCTTCCGATCTTCGCGGCGGAGGTCTGGCTGCTCACCGCCATGACCGGGTTCACGGTGGGCAAGCGCATCCTGGGCATCAGGGTGGCCCGGCTGGACGGACGGCCGGTCGGCTTCTGGTGGGCCTTGGTCAGGACACTGCTGCTGCTGACCGTGGTGGCGCCGCTGGTGACCGACGGCGACCTGCGCGGACTGCATGACCGGGCCGCGAACACGGTGGTCATCAGGATCTGAGCAGTAGCCCGAACGGCCCGGCGGACAGGCCCGGGCGTGCCGCAGCGGCTCAGCGCATCCGGGGCCGGGGCATCTTCGGCTGCCGGCCGGGGCGCGGCATAGGGCCCTTGGGCGCCTGCAGGGACTGGGGCAGCGCCTTCAGCCGGTAGTTCAGGTCGGACACCGCGCTGGACCTCAGGTTGCGCGGCAGCTTCATGATGTGCCGTTGCAGCCGGCGGATCGGGATCTGCCCCTCGCCGTCGCCCACCTGGACGTCGTAGATCGGGATGTCGTAGGCGACCCGGGAGACCCGCTTCTTCTCCGCGGCCAGCAGGCTCGGCAGCCTGGTCGGCGAGCCCTCGCCGACCAGGACGACGCCCGGCCGGCCCACCGCCCGGTGCACCACGTCCATGTTCCGGTTGGCCGCGATGGCCGGCGTGACGGTCCAGTTCCCGCGCATGGTCTGCAGCACGGCGGCCGCGGCCCCCGGCTGTCCCTCGATGGCCGAGTACTGAGCGGACTGGGCGAACCGGCCAAAGATGATCATCGCGACCAGCAGTCCCAGCAGCACGCCCAGCGGGATCAGGAAGATCATTCCGGTGACGATCCCGGCCACGATGAGGATGGCCATCGTCCCCAGGCCGGCGAGCGCCACCAGCGGCAGGGCCCTCGGGTTGGACTTGCGTACCAGGCCCGCCGCCAGGCGGAGCTGCTGGATCCGGCCGCTCGGCGCGGCGGCGGCCGGGTCCGCTCCGGCCGCTGTGTCAGGGGACTTCTTTGCCATGCCCGCAGCCTATACGCGGGGGGTCTGGGGGTCGCCCCGCTAGCCGGTGCTGCGGGGGACCGGCTGACCTGAGCCCGGATGACCGGGCTGGCGGGAGGCGATCGCCTCCCGGTACAGCCGCCCGGCCCGGTAGGACGAGCGCACCAGCGGACCGGACATCACCCCGGCGAACCCTAGGGCGAGCGCGGCGTCCCGCAACGCGGTGAACTCGTCCGGGTGCACCCAGCGCTCCACCGGATGATGGCGCGGCGACGGCCGCAGGTACTGGGTGATGGTCAGCAGCTCGCAGCCGGCCGTCGCGCAGGTCGGCCATGGCCGCGGGGATCTCGTCCGGCTCCTCGCCTAGGCCGAGGATGAGGTTGGACTTGGTGACCAGGCCGGCCTGCCTGGCCTGGCGGAGCACGTCGAGGGACCGGTGGTAGCGGAATCCCGGCCGGATCCGCCGGAAGATCCGCGGCACGGTCTCGATGTTGTGCGCGAGCACCTCCGGCCTCGCGTCGAACACCTGCGCCAGCCGTTCGGGACGACCATTGAAGTCAGGGATCAGCAGCTCGACCCCGCACCCGGGGACCGCCTCGTGGATCTCGCCGGCAGGTCTGCGCGTACAGCCAGGCTCCGCCGTCGTCCAGGTCGTCCCGCGCCACCCCGGTCACCGTCGCATAGGCCAGGCCCATCGCGGCCACCGACTCGGCGACCCGGCGTGGCTCGCCGGTGTCCAGCGGGGCCGGCTTGCCGGTGTCGATCTGGCAGAAGTCGCAGCGCCTGGTGCACTGGTCGCCGCCGATGAGGAAGGTCGCCTCGCGGTCTTCCCAGCACTCGAAGATGTTGGGGCAGCCGGCCTGCTCGCAGACCGTGTGCAGCTGCTCGCGGCGAACCAGGTCCTTCAGCGCGGAGTACTGCGGGCCGGTGCGCAGCCGGGTCTTGATCCACGGAGGCTTACGCTCGACCGGCGTCTGGCTGTTGCGGGCCTCCAGCCGGAGCATCCGCCGTCCTTCTGGCGCGAGTACCACGCTCTCAGGTTACGTTCCCCTGGCCGGCGGCGTCACAGTCCGGGCCCGTCCCGGCCGGGTTCTCTCGCGCCGCGCCTGAGCCGGGTCTGCCTGGGCGGGGCCGCCGGGCCGGGTCAGCCGCCGAACGCTTCCGCGCCGGGCGTGAGCGTGGCGGGGGCGGTGGACAGCTCCGGCTCCGGCGGCACTTCCGCGCAGCAGATCACCAGGACCAGCGCGCCGGCCGTCCCGTTCGCCGCCCGGGCGCTGCCCGGCCGGGGTTAGCCGGCCAGCGCGGGCGCGACGGCCTGCAGGCTGCGCCGCCAGTGCCGGGCGCCGAGGGCATGGGCGAGCGCGCGCTCGGCCGAGGAGAGAACGGCGGCCACGGTGACCGGCCGCCCTGTCTCGGCGGACAGCGAGGTGACCCCGGCATCCCGGATCCCGCAGGGTACGATCTTGTCGAACCAGGACAGGTCGCAGTCGCAGTTGAGGGCGAAGCCGTGCATCGTGACGCTCCGGGAAACCCGGGCGCCGATGGCCGCGACCTTGCGGTCGGGCAGCGCGGCACCGGCCGCGTGAGCCGGGGCGGCCGGTGAGGGGGCCCGGCCGCCGCGCACCCAGGCCCCGCTGCGGCCCTCGACCCGGCACGCGGTGACGCCGGCGTCGGCGCAGGTGCGGATCAGGGCCTGCTCGAGCGCGCGCACGTAGCTGATCACGTCGATCGGCTCGGCCAGCTTGATGATGGGATAGCCGACAAGCTGGCCGGGACCATGCCATGTGATCTTGCCGCCGCGGTCCACGTCGATGACCGGGGCGCCGGGGTCGCCGGCCGGCCGGTCGGCCGGCTCGGTCCGCTTGCCTGCCGTGAACACCGGAGGATGCTCGAGGAGCAGGCAGGTATCGGGGATCTCGTCGGCCACCCGCTGCTCGTGCAGCCGCCGCTGGAGTGCCCAGCCCTGCAGATAGGGCACTGCCGCCGCGCCGAACCCGGCGTGGGCGAATACTAGCTCGCCGGTCACGCCTGCCAGCATAGCCGCGGCGCAGTCAGTCCGCAGCGAGCGGCGCGCCGGTACGGCGCTGCGCCGTCCGCCAGGGGTGCGGGGAAGCATCCGCTCTGGGATCCGCCGGGAACCACCCTCTGGAGGCGCCGGAGCGTCCGGCGGAGCGGCCTGCTGGCCTCGGCTGAGGAGGGCAGTAGCCGGTGCGGAGTGATGACGCGGACGCAACGGCATGATAGCTGGCAGGGTGATCGCGGGGGAAGCGGGGAAGCCGGGTGCCCGGGGAAGCCGAGCTGCGCCTGATGAGCCCGGAGCAGCGCGCCTGCCTCGCGCGTACCCTGGCGGCTCTCGACCGGCCGGGCACCTTTGATGACCCGAAGGCCGGGCTGCGGCGGAAGATAGCGCTGGCCGTCGTGATCTCCTGCTGCGTATTCCTCGTCTTCTGGATCTGCGTGCTGGCCGTCACGCTGCCGAGCAGGTACCGGGCTGGCGGCTGGCGGGGAGCCTGGGTCGGGTTTGACATCGTGGAGCTGATGGCATTCGCCTCGGTAGCATGGGCGGCCTGGCGCGGCAAGCAGTTGCTGATCGTCTGCCTGATCGTCACGGCCACGCTGCTGTGCTGTGACGCCTGGTTCGACCTGACGCTCGACTGGGGGACCCGCGGCTTCTACTTCGCCGTCCTGTCGGCGGCCTTTGCCGAGCTGCCGCTGGCCATACTGATGATCTTGGGTGCCCGGCGGCTGCTGCGGCTGACCATAGCGACGGAGATGGCCCATCAGGGGAATACCGGGCCGGTGCCGGCGCTTTGGCGGGTCCCGCTCATCGGCAGGCCTTCCGGCGGCCCGGCCGAGCGCGGGCCTGCCGCCCTCGCCGCCGACAGGAAACCTGCCGGGTAGCTACCGCCCGAACCCAGGGTGGCTCTGCCGCACTATCCAGCCGTTCCCGTCCGGGTCATCGAAGATCTTCCACCGGCCGCATGGCCTTCCTGGGTTCCCTCCTGGTTGAACGTCACGCCGCGCGGCCAGCTGGTCGATGGTCTGGTCCCAGGCGGTCAGGAGAGGGCGGAGACCAGGGCGGAGGAGACGTCGGGGTGCTGGAAGCGGTAGCCGGCGTCGAGCAGGGCGCCGGGGAGGACCCGGGCGCTGGCCAGCAGCTCGCCCGCCATCTCGCCGAGGGCGAGTTGCAGGGCCGGGGTCGGTACGTGCAGCACCGAGCCCGGCAGGCGCAGGCCGGGCACCGGCAGGCGAAGCACGGTCGGGTGGCCGAGGGCGGCGTTCAGGGCCGTGGTGAACTCGGAGTTCGTGACCGGGCGGGGCGCGGTGAGGTTCACCGGGCCCGCGACCTCCGGCCGGCCGAGCAGGAAGCGGATCGCGCCGACCTCGTCGGCCAGCGAGATCCAGCTCATGTACTGGGCGCCGGACCCGAGCGGTACGCCCAAGCCGAGCTTGAAGACCGGCACCAGCTTGCCGAGCGTCCCGCCGCCGGGCGCGAGCACGATGCCGGACCGCATGTGCGCGGTCCTTATCCCAGCCGAACGCGCCGGGTCGGCGGCCTGCTCCCAGTCCCGGACGACATCGGCCAGGAAGCCCGCACCGGGCGGCCTGGACTCGTCCACCTCATCTGCGTGCGTGTCCCCGTACCAGCCGATGGCCGATCCGCACAGCAGCGTGGCCGGCGGCTGCCCCAGCCGGGCGAGCCCGGTGGCGAGAGCCCGGGTGCCGCGGACCCGGCTGTCCCGGATTCGGCCTTGCGCGCGGCCGTCCAGCGCCGGTCGGCGATCCCGGCGCCGGCGAGGTGCACGACGGCGGCCACGCCGGCGAGGGCCTGCGGATCGAGCCCGCCGTCGGTCGCGCCGGGGTCCCAGGCGGACACCGTCTCACCAGGACCCGCGGCGCCGGACGCCGGCCGGCGGACCAACTGGACCACCTCATGGCCATCAGGGCGCAGGCTGGCGGCGAGTGCGCTGCCGATCAGGCCGGACGCGCCGGTAATCGCGACCTTCGTTGGAATCGCCTCCCTCTCGTGATGTGATGCCGGGCGGAAGGACCCGCCCGGCCTGAAGCCGGCTCTCAGCGTGGCCGGCCCGGCCGATGACCCGCGGCCGCACGGCCCGGGAGCCAGCTCACGGCCCGGGTCGCCTGCCCGCTGCCCGGCGGCCGGCCCGGAGATGAGGCAGGGCCAGCCCGCCCGGGCCAGCCCTCCCGGGCCAGCCCGCCCGGGCCAGCCCGCCCGGGCCGCGCCGTCCGGCCAGCCCGCCGGGGCCAGGCCGCCCGGGCCGCGCCGTCCGGCCGGGACGCCCGGGCCGCGCCGTCCAGGCCGGACGCCGGGCCGCGCCGTCCAGGCCGGGACGCCCGGGCCAGGCGATCCGGGCCGGGCCGGCCGTGGGCTACAGGCCGAGCTCGGCCTCGAACGCCCCTTCCTCCAGGCGGTTCTTCACCGTGGCGAGGAACCGGGCCGCGTCGGCTCCGTCGATCAGCCTGTGGTCGTAGGTCAGCGCCAGGTAGATGACCGAGCGCACGGCGATCACCTCGCCGAGCATCGGATCCTCGACGACGACCGGCCGCTTGACCACCGTTCCGGTGCCCAGGATGGCCACCTGCGGCTGGTTGATGATCGGCGTGTCGAACAGCGCACCCCGGCTGCCCGTGTTGGTCAGCGTGAAGGTCCCGCCGGCCAGCTCGTCCGGGCTGACCTGCCCGTCGCGGGTCCGCTGGGCGAGATCGGCGATCTTGCGGGCCAGGCCGCCGATGTTGAGATCACCCGCGTTGCGGATCACCGGGACGAGCAGCCCGCGCTCGGTGTCTACCGCGACGCCGAGGTGCTCGTCATCGTGGTAGGTGACCTCGGCGGTCTGCGTGTCGAGCACGGCATTGAGCTTCGGATGGACCTTGAGCGCCTCCAGCGCGGCCAGAGCGAAGAACGGCAGGAAGGTCAGCCGCACGCCCTCGCGCGCCTCGAACTCGGTCTTGGCCCGCTCGCGGAGCCGGGCGATCGCGGTGACGTCCGCCTCGGCCACGGTGGTGAGCTGCGCCGAAGTCTGCAGCGACTCGACCATCCGCTGGGCGATGACCTGGCGGAGCCGTGACATGTGCTCGGTGGTGCCGCGCAGCGAGGAGGGCACCACATCCGGCCGGGCCCGCGTCCCGGTGGCCGGGGCGGCGGCCGCGGCGGGGGCTGCTGGCGCGGCAGGCGCCGCGGCTCCGGCCGCGTATCCCTGGCCCGCGGCCGTCGGCGCGGGTGCCTGCTGGGCGGCGGCGGCCCCGGCGCCACGGCGGGCCCGGGCGGCGTCGAGCACGTCCTGCTTGCGGATCCGGCCGCCGACGCCGGTGCCGGACACCTCCGCCAGGTCCACGCCGTGCTCGGCGGCCAGCTTGCGGACGAGCGGGGTCACGTACGGCCCGTCCGGGCCGGGCGGCAGCGGCGGCGTCCCGCCGTCGGTGTCCTGACGATCGGCCGAGGCACTCGCTGGCTGGCCGGCCCCTCCCGGCGGCGGAGGCGGTGACGGCGGCGCGGCGCCGGGTTGCGGCCCGCGGCGGCGCCCCCTGGGAGGGCGCCGCCTGGGATGGTGCTTCCTGGGGCGGAGGCGGCTGGTACGGCGCGGAGACCGGCGGTCCCCGGAACTGGCTGGCCGGCGGCGCACCCTGGGCCGGCGGGGCGGGCGCCGAAGCAGGCGGGGGCGGCGCCGCGGCAGCCTGGGCCGGGGGCGGGGCCTGGGCCTGGGCCGCATCCGGGCCGGACCCGTCCCTGGCCGGGCCGCCTTGAGCCTGGGCCTGGGTCTGTCCGGCCGGCGCCTGCTCATCCTGCCCCGGAGCCTGCTCGCCGTCTGAAGGCGCCTGCTCGCTTCGGGCCGGAGCGGCGCCGCTCTCGGCTGGAGCCGGTGGGCTCTCGGCCGGAGCCGGTGGGCTCTCTCTGGAGCCGGCGTCGGCCTGAGCCGGCGGCTCTCGGCCTGAGCCGGCGCGCTCGGCCGAGCCGGGCCGTCGAGCCGGGCCGCTCTCGGCTGGAGCCGCCGCACCCTGCTCCGCTCCGTCGTCCTCATCGATCTGCGCGAGCTCGGCGCCGACCGCCACCGTCTCGTCCTCGGCCACCGAGATCCCGCGCAGGATGCCGGCCGCGGGAGACGGAATCTCCGTGTCAACCTTGTCGGTGGAGATCTCGAGCAGTGGCTCGTCTCTCTCCACCCGCTCGCCCTCCTTCTTGAGCCAGCGTGTGACAGTGCCCTCGGTGACGCTCTCGCCGAGCTGGGGCATGGATACCGAGACCGACATGGACTTCCCGACTCCCTCTGTGGCCGGCGCCTATTGCGTTGCAGTTCCTGGGTCGTAGTCTTCGCGGCGCTCACGCGTGGAAGTGCAGCGGCTTGCCCGCCAGCGCGAGATGCGCCTCACCGATGATCTCCGACTGCGTGGGATGGGGATGGATCAGCTGTGCCACGTCGGCCGGCACCGCCTCCCAGTTGTAGATCAGCTGGCCCTCGGCGATCAGTTCGCCCACCCCGGCGCCGATCAGGTGGATGCCGAGCACCGGCCCGGGCTGGCCGCCGTCACCGGCAGGCGCGGTGGCGATGACCTTGGCCGTGCCCTGGGTCTGCAGGATCACGCTCCTGCCGTTCGCGCCGAGCGGGTAGTTGACCTCAACGGTCTCGATCCCGCGCTCGGCCGCGACCGCCGACGTGATGCCCACCGAAGCGACCTCCGGGTCGCTGTAGGTGATCCGCGGCACCCCGTCGTAGTCGATGGGCGTGACGCTGCGGCCGGCGATCCGCTCGGCCACCAGGATGCCCTCCCCGAACCCGACGTGCGCGAGCTGCAGGCCGGGCGTGAGGTCGCCGACCGCGGAGATCGTCGGCACGCCGGTGCGGCAGTACTCGTCCACGACCACGAACCCGCGCTCGACGGTCACGCCGGCGTCCTCGTAGCCGAGCCCGGCCGACACCGGCCCGCGGCCCACGGCGACCAGCAGCAACTCGGCGTCCAGCGTCTTGCCGCCTTCCAGCGACACGGTGACGCCATCCCCGGTGTCCTTGACGCTCTCGAACTTCGCGCCCAGCTCGAAGCCGATCCCGCGCTTGCGGAAGGACCGCTCCAGGTACCGCGAGCTGGACTCCTCCTCGGCCGGCACCAGGTGCGGCAGCATCTCGACGATCGTCACCTCGGCCCCGAAGGACCGCCACACGCTGGCGAACTCTACTCCGATGACCCCGCCGCCGAGGATGACCACCGAGCGCGGCACCCGGTCCAGGGTCAGCGCGTCGTCGCTGGTGATCACCCGGTAGCCGTCGACCTCCAGGCCGGGCAGGGTGCGCGGCTGCGATCCGGTGGCCAGCACCACGTGCGCGCCCTCGTAGACGTCGTCGCCCACGGCGACCTTGGTGGGGGAGATCAGCCGACCGTCGCCGATGACGGTCTCGACCTTCCGGCTGGCGATGGTGGACTGCAGGCCCTTCCAGAGCCGGTCCACGACGCCGTTCTTGTAAGTGTGCAGTCCGGGCATGTCCACGCCGTCGTAGCTGGTCTTGACGCCGAAGGACGCGCTCTCCCGAGACTGGTCGGCTATCTCGGCCGCGTGCAGCAGGGCCTTGGTCGGGATGCAGCCCCGGTGCAGGCAGGTGCCGCCGACCTTGTCCTTCTCGATGAGCGCCACCCGCTGGCCGAGCTCGGCCGCCCGCAGCGCGCACGCGTAGCCCCCGCTGCCGCCGCCGAGCACCACGATGTCGTAGGGCCCGCTCGCTTCCGCCACAGAACGCTCCTTGTCGTTATCCGCTGCCGGCTACAGTCGCCCGTCCGCCACGTCCAGCGCGATCTGGACCAGCGTCCGGACGGCCGCCCCCGTGCCGCCCTTCGGGGTATACCCAAAGGCTTCCTCTTCATTGAAGGCAGGGCCGGCGATGTCCAGGTGCGCCCAGCGGGTCCCCGCGGGCACGAACTCGCGCAGGAACAGGCCGCCGACGAGCATCCCGCCGCTGCGGTCCTGGCTGACGTTGGCCAGGTCGGCCACGTCGGAGTCGAGTCCCCGGCGCAGCTCCTCGGGCAGCGGCATCGGCCAGAACGACTCGCCCGCCCGGCGGGAGGAGTCCACGATCCCGTCCCGGACCGCGTCGTCGTTGGCCATCACGCCTGCGGTGCGGCGGCCGAGTGCGACCGACTGCGCGCCGGTGAGCGTGGCCACGTCCACCAGCAGGTCGGGCGAGTCGGCGGCCGACCTGGCGAGGGCGTCGGCCAGCACCAGCCGTCCCTCCGCGTCGGTGTTCAGCACCTCTACGGTCTTCCCCCCGTAGATGGTGATGATGTCCGTCGGCCGCTGCGCGCCGCCGCCGGGCATATTCTCCGCGGTGGCCAGGTAGCTGACCACGTTGACCGCCGGCGCCAGCTCGGAGATCACCTGCATCGCGCCGAGCACGGCGGCGGCGCCGGCCATGTCCGACTTCATGTGCTCCATCGACTTGGGCGGCTTCAGCGACAGCCCGCCGGAGTCGAACGTGATGCCCTTGCCCGCCAGCACCACGGTCTTCGTCGCGCCGGGGTGCCGGTAGGACAGCCGGACCAGGCGGGGCGGGTGCACCGAGCCCTGCCCCACGGCCAGGATGCCGCCGTACCCTCCCTCGGCCAGCGCCTTCTCGTCGAGCACCTCGACGTCGAGGCCGTGGTCGGCGGCGACCCGCTCCGCCTCCGCGGCCAGCGTGGCCGGGACGAGCATCCGAGGGCCCGGTGTTGACCAGGTCGCGCACCAGCGATACCGCATCGGCGATACGACTGCGCCCGGCGGCCGGCGGCGGCCGCGGGCGCGCCGCCGCCGGGCAGCGTGAGCTCAGCCGGAGGCGGCGCCGGCACCGTCGTGCGGTACCGGGAGAACGAGTACCCGCCGAGCAGGCCGCCCAGCGCGACCGCTTCGGCCTCCGTCTCGTCACGGGCGGGCAGCGCGAGGGCGATCCGGCAGACGGCATCCCGGTCAGGCTCGGGATCGCCATTCCGGACGGGCTTCGCCGGCTGCTTCACCAGGACGCGGACGGCCGCTCCGGCGGCGCGCCGCAGCATCTCAGGGCTGAAGCCGGGATCGCGGCCGGCCGCGGCCTGGCCGCCCGCGGGACGGCCCAGTCCCACCGCGACGATGACCGGGGCCAGCGTCGCTCCGCCGGGCGGCCGTCCGGCCAGCGGCCCGGTGGCGATCTTCGTCGTCTGCTCGGCCTTGCCGGTGGCGCCCAGCGTGGCGGCCGCGGCAAGCAGGGTGCCGCCGAGAGCCTCGTCGACCTGTCCGGCCCCCGGCGCCAGCTCGGGGCCGCCGTCACCCTGGAAGATGCCGATGATGATCGCGTCGGGCCGGGCGTTACGGGGGGATGCTTCGCTGGTCAGGAGTCTCGTCGTCACTCATCAGATGCTAGTGCCTGCGCGAACCTGGCCGTGCCCGTACGGCCCGGGCGGCAGGCCCGGGCCGTACGGTCCGCCGGTCAGCGGTTCAGCTTGATCGTGGCGAAATCCGGATGGCGGAAATTGAACAGGGTCATCAGGTTGCCGATGGCCGGCCGGTCCCTCGGCACGTACACGTCCGGCGTCGGGTTGGGCAGGTTGTCCTCGCTGTAGGAGGTCAGCGGGCTGCAGCCCCCAGTTGGCCTCGATGAACTTCAGGATCGACACGTGGTCGGTGTAGGTGTGATCGATGTAGTCACGCCGGGCGTAGGGCGAGATCACGATCATCGGGACCCTGGGCCCGTCGCCGAAGAAGCTGACCGGCTGGATGTAGCCGGAGTCGTAGTAGCCGCCGCTCTCGTCGAACGTGACGAAGATGGCGGTGGACCTCCACAGCTTCCGGTTGTTCTGGACGGCGGCGATGGCCCGGGCGGTGAAGTTCTCGAACGCCGCGAGCGTCGAGTAGCCGGGGTGGCCGTCGTCGTCGCCGGGCTTGAGGAACGTGACCGCCGGCAGGGTGCCGTGTGTCGGCCTGGTAGATGAAGTCGCTGAGCCCGTGCTGCACGTTCTTGCGCAGGGCGGGGTTCGTCATGATCGACGATGAGTACTGCATCGGGTCGCAGATGGGGCAGTAGGCGAAATTCGGGTGCCCGTTGTTGTAGCCCTCGCCGTAGTAGCCCCAGCTGATGTGGTGCGCGGACAGCGCGTTGCCGATCGTCACGTAGTCGCGTCTTCTGCGGCGGCACCGTGAACGGGGCGGTGTTCACCGTGCCGTCGGTGTTGTAGCCGGCGTTGTAGTTGTTGAGCAGGTAGTAGCGGCCGGGCTGGCAGTTGTTCAGTCACCTTGTACGGCAGCGAGTTCAGGTAGCTGAACACCGGCCCGACGCCTGGCTGGCTGTGGTCCGCGCACTCGGAGTAGGAGCCGCCGGCGTAGCCGTCCTGGGTGTAGTTGTTGTTCGTGCCCGGCTTGGGGTTGGGGTTCTCGATCTCGTTGGCGGGCGGCGCCGCGGCCTTGCCTGACTTGGTCTGGTAGGAGGCCGCGAACCCGGTGCCGAGCGCGATGTGGTTCGCGCCGGTGCCGCCCTGGACCGCCTGGTGGTAGTTGTCGCTGATCGCATAGCGCTGGGCCAGGTTACGCAGGATGGGCGCGTCACCCTGGGCCATGTTGTAGTAGCCCATCTGCACCGCGCCCTGGTAGATGGGCGCGGGCGGCTTCGCGCCGTTGTCATCGCCGGCCGTGTTAGCCGTCCAGGTGAACAGCTTGCTGTGGTAGCCGTCGGTCTGCTGGTACATCTGGTAGAAGCGGTGCAGCGGGTCCCCGACGTAGGCGCCGTAGAACTCGCAGCCGCCGGTGTACTGGAGGTGGCTGTCGAAGTAGGGCACGTACTTGGTGATCTGGTACGGCGCGTTCGGCAGGTGGGCGGGGAACCGCTTGTCCGGCACGTTCTGCTTCTGCCCGTCGCAGCCCGTGGGCACGTATGTGGTGTTGGGCCGGGGCAGCGACTTGTAGGCGCCGGTGATCTTGGGCTTGAGGGTGTAGGTCTTGGTGTTCGAGGCCTTGAGCTGCGCCGCCTTACGCCAGTTGGGTCCCAGGCCGCCCTGCTTCGTGATGATGCCCTCGGACAGCAGGTTCTTGATGTGCTGGCCCCTGCGGCGGCTGGTAGGTCGCGAACACGTTGTCGAAGCTGTGGTTCTCGCCGATGATCACGATAACGTGCTTGATCGGCGTGTTCGTGGGGGGTCCGTTACCGCGCTGCGCTGCCGATGCCGCGCCTCCCGCAGTTAATGCCGTCACCCCCGTGATGACCGATACGGCCAGGGCGGCCAGGCTGAGGCTACGGCCGGGAGCTGTCATTTTCCGTCTCATCATGTCTGCGGCGCGGACACCCGCCCTCGGGCGGGTGAGGAAACGCCGCTGCACCTCCCTCAAAGTGTCGCTGCTACGTAGCAGGTTCAGGAAGTCCGGCGTATGTCACGGCCTCATACGGTACGCCTGGATGCAGGGGTCATCCAGGCCCACCGGTAGCCCGGTTTCCTGATGTCGCGGGCCGTCGGCCGTCGGCCGCCCGGTGCGACGACTGGATGCGGGGGCTGATCCAGGTTCGCCGGCAGCCCGGTTGCTGGGGTCGCGGGCACGTGGGCTGTCGGCCGCCCCGGCGCGGGGGCGCCCGCAAGGGCGTAACTGCCGTCAGGGCCGATTGCTAACAGCCGTTAGACTGGCTGGTGCGATCCCGGTGCCGGCCGAGGCGGCGGGATATGCGCGGCGGACTTGAGGAGGGGAACATGGGGCCTGGTGCCCTTTTCGTCGCGGTCTTCCTCGCCTGCGCGGTGGAAGCGGTGGAGGCGACCACGATCGTGCTGGCCGCCGGGACGGCCCGGGACTGGCGGTCGGCCATGACCGGGATGACCGCGGCTCTGGCCGTGCTCGCCATCCTCGTGGCGGCGCTGGGCCCGGCCGTGTCCGCGCTGCCGCTGCGCGAGCTGCGGCTGGTGGTGGGCGCGCTGCTGCTGATCTTCGGCCTGCAGTGGCTGCGCAAGGCCATCCTGCGCGCCAGCGGCCGCAAGGCGCTGCACGACGAGGACGCGATCTACCGCACGCAGGTCACCACCGCGGCCTCGGCACCGCGCAGGCGGTTCGGCTCGGTGCCCGACTGGTACGGCTTCACCCTGTCCTTCAAGGGAGTCCTGCTCGAGGGCCTGGAAGTGGTATTCATCGCCCTGACCTTCGGCGGCAATGCCGGTGACATCCCGCTGGCCGCCGTCGCGGCCGGCTGCGCGGTGGTGGTCGTGGCGGCCGCGGGCGCCGCGGTGCGCGCGCCGCTGGCCCGGGTGCCGGAGAACACGCTGAAGTTCGTCGTCGGGATCATGCTCACCGGCTTCGGCACGTTCTGGGGAGCCGAGGGCGCCGGCGCGCGCTGGCCGGGGTCGGACGCGGCGCTGCTGGTCCTGGTGCCCGCGATCGCGCTGTTCGCGCTGGGGCTGGTCGCCGTGCTGCGCCGCGGCCAGCCGGCCCGGGCGCCCGCGCGCGGGCGCGGCCCCGCCCCGGAGGCGGGCTGAGATGGGCGCGCGGGTGCGGGCGTTCCTCGCGTTCGTCTACGACTTCGTCATCGGCGACGACTGGCTCGTCGCGGCCGGCGTGGTGGCCGGCCTGGCGGTGACCTACGCGGTCAGCCGTACTAGCGTGCCCGCGTGGTGGGTGATGCCCGCGCTGCTGGTCATCCTGCTGCCGGCCAGCCTCTGGCGCGCCACCCGGCGCCGCTGACGGGTCAGGGCTGCTCAGCCTGCCCGGACCGTCACGTCAGGCCCCGCTGACAGCATGCTGCGACCACTTTGCCGCCCCGTAGCGTCGGCGCCACCGACGGGTCAGGGCAGCTGCACCAGCCTCTGCCCGGACCGCGCCGTCAGGCGCCGCTGACGGGTCAGCGGCTCTCGGCCTCCTCGGCGTAGACCCGGGCGGCGTACTCCTCGAGGGACTGCTCGCATCTGGCCAGCGGCCTGCTCGGCCGCGTCCCGGCCCGCCGCGCCGAAGGCATCCCGGTCCCGGACCCGGGCCAGCCAGTTCCGCAGCTTCACCAGGTCGACCTCGTTCTCCTCCAGCTCGGCATAGGTGAAGTGGTCGGCGTCGTACTCCTTCTGCACTTGCGCGAGGAAGTCCTCGCAGCGGTCCACGATCTCGGCGTACTCGTCGTCCCTGGCCGCCTGGAAGGCGGACCGGATCTCCGGCTCGCCCGCCAGCACGCGGCAGGACAGCAGCGCCGCCGTCCCGGACATGTCGATGATCTCCCGCCGGAGCTTGCGCAGGGCGCGCTCCGCGGCGGCGCTGGCCGGCAGCGCCGCCGCCGAGCTCTGCAGGTAGATCGCGCCCAGGCGCTTGATCCGGCGCCACACGGCGGCCCGCAGCCGGGTCGGTTCCTGCGGCACCCGGTAGACGAGCAGCAGCCAGTTCTCGCCGTTCTCCCGTTCCGGGGTGCCGGCTCGCCGTTCTCCCGTTCCGGGCGCCGCCGCCGGCTCGCCGTTCTCCCGTTCCGCGCCTCCCACCGGCCCATTGTCTCAGGGCCCGGCCCGGCGCTGCGAGAATGTCGCGCATGCTGCGCACCGCACTGACCGACCTGCTGGCCATCGATGTCCCGGTGATCGGCGCGCCGATGGCCGGCGTGTCCGGCGGCAGGCTGGCCGCCGCGGTAACCGCGGGCGGCGGTCTCGGCATGATCGGGGCGGGCAACACGACCCCGCCGGAATGGATCCTGGCCGAGGCCAGGCGGGCGCACGACGCGGGCGCCCGGTTCGGGATCGGGCTGATGGCCTGGGCGCTGGCCGGCGTGCCCGCCCAGTTCGAGGCGACGCTGCAGGCCCGCCCGGCGCTGGTCTCGGTGAGCTTCGGCGGCCTGCAGCCCTGGGCGGCCCGGCTGCGGGAGGCCGGTATCACCGTGGCCACGCAGGTGGGCGAGGTGGAGGCGGCCCGGGCGGCCGCAGGTCAGGGGGCGGACCTGATCGTCGCCCGCGGCGCCGAGGCCGGCGGTCACGGCCACGATGCCGTCGCTACCCTGCCGCTGCTGGAAGGCGTGCTCGGCGCGGTGACCGTCCCGGTGCTCGCGGCCGGCGGGATCGTCACCCCGCGCGGCCTCGCCGCCGTGCTCGCCGCGGGCGCGGCCGGGGCGTGGATGGGCACCGCGCTACTGGCCTGCCCGGAGGCGATGAACGGGCCGCAGGCCCGGGCCCGGGTCCTGGCCGCGCGGGAGACCGACACCGTCTATACCCGGATCTTCGACATCGCCCTGCGCATTCCCTGGCCGCCGGAGTACGGCGGCCGCGCCCTGGCGAACGATTTCAGCCGGCGGTGGGCCGGGCGCGAGGGCGAGCTGGCCGCCGACGACGGCAGTGCCGGGGCGGAACTGTCGGCGGCGCGCAAGCGGGGCGACTACGACATCGCCTACCAGTACGCCGGGCAGGGCGTGGGCCTGGTCAGCGAGGAACGCCCGGCCGCCGAGCTGGTGGCCGGGCTCGCGGCCGGCGCCGAGCAACTGCTGCGCCGCTGGAAGTAGTCATGGCCGACTGCCGGTTCTGCGCCGTACTCGCCGGGCACGCTCCCGCCTGGTTCGTGCTCGACGAGCCCGAGGTGGCCGCCTTCCTGGACATCCGCCCGCTGTTCAAGGGGCACGTGCTCGTGCTGCCCCGGGAGCACCACGAGACGCTCGCCGACCTGCCCGGCCGGCTGATCGAGCCGCTGTTCGGCTGGGTGCAGCGGGTCAGCGCGGCGATGCCGGACGCCTACGGCGCCCAGGGCAGCTTCGTGGCGATGAACAACACGGTCAGCCAGAGCGTGCCGCACCTGCACGTGCACGTAGTGCCCCGGACCAAGGGCGACGGACTGCGCGGCTTCTTCTGGCCGCGCGGCCGGTACGCCAGCGACGACGAGGCGGCGCAGTACGCCCGGCGGATGCGCGACGCGCTGGCCGGGCCAGCCGGCCGCGGCCAGGCCCGCGGCGACGGCGATCTTCGCGCCCGCACCGGGCACGTCGCCGGTGATCCCGCCCCGGCGGCGGACGGCCAGCCGGGTCACCCCGAGTGAGACGGCAAGCCGGCGCCACCGCGATGAGGGCACGCACTGAGGCACAGGCCAGGGCGTCGACTCGCCCGCCGGAGATCCGCGGGAATGCGGCCTGGGGGTGAACCATCCCGGTCGGCGGTGCAGGATGGACAGATGAGGGAAATGCGAGCCACGGCTGACGGCCTGCGGGCCGCCATCGAGCACAGCGGCTATTATCCGGGCCTCGTCACCGACGCGGTGGCGTCCGCTCTTGGCCCCGAGCCCATCGTCTCCTACTTCGTGCACCACGACGCGATGTTCGACCCGGGGATGGAGGTGCGCAGGCACATCACGGTGCTGGTGCTCACGCCCAGCCGCCTGATCCACTCGCACACCGACGAGCATCCGCCGCAAGAGCCCGACGGCCGGCCCCAGGCCGAGACCAGCACCGAGGCGATCAGCTTTTCCCGGATCTCGTCGGTGGTGCTGACCCGGGTGGTGCCCGACCCGGCCTCGTACGTGGCCGAGGTGACGATGCCCACCGAAGTGCTGCTCACCGTCAGCTGGAACGTTCTGTCCCACGTCGAGCTCGAGCCGGCCCACTGCGGAGACGAGAACTGCGAGGCCGACCACGGCTACACCGGCACCATCACGGCCGACGATCTCGCCCTGCGGGTCAGCGAGGCCGCCGACGGCGGAGAGGCCGTGGGCGAGGTGCTGTCGTTCGCCCGCGCGCTCGCCGCGGCCGCCGCCGGACCCTGACGCCGGGGCCTGGCGCGGGTCCGTGATGCCGGGGTCGCGTTGCCGGCCGGATAGGCCGGTGGCACGATGGGCGGGCAATAAGGACGCACCGACGAGTACGGCGAAGGACTTCCCCCGCATGACCGCTGAGCCGAGAACCCCGCTGACGCTGCCCAGCTACGGAGAGGGAACTCTCGCCGACCTGGCGTCATCCCTGCTCGGATCGCTCGGCATCCGCGGGCAGCCCAACCCGCTCGGCCTGGCCGAGACCGAGCGGGCCTGCCTGCTCATCGTGGACGGCCTGGGCTGGGAGCTGCTGCGAGACCATCCGGCGGCCGCGCCGTTCCTGTCCGAGCTGTCCTTCAGCGGCAGGCCGCTGACGGCGGGGTTCCCGGCCACCACGGTCACGAGCCTGTCCTCGCTGGGGACCGGACGGCCGCCCGGCGCGCACGGCATGCTCGGCTACCAGGTCGCCGTGCCGGGCACCGGCAGGCTGCTCAACGGGCTGCGCTGGGACGACCGGGTGGATCCGCTGTCCTGGCAGCCGGGATCGACGATCTACGAGCGGGCCGCGGCCGCCGGGATCGGCGCGTTCCACGTCGCCTCCGGGGGCTTCGCCCGGTCCGGCCTGACCCAGGCGGTGCTGCGCGGGGCCGACTACCGGCCGGCCGACAGCATGGGCGCGCTGGCGGCCCAGGCGGGGACCGCGGCGCGGGAGGCCGAACGTGCGCTGGTGACCGTCTACCACGGTGACCTGGACACCACCGGGCACGTGTTCGGCTGCGGGTCCGATGCCTGGTACAACCAGCTCGAGCACGTGGACAAGCTGGCCGAGCAGCTGGCCGCGGTGCTCCCGGCCGGCGCGCTGCTGTATGTCACCGGCGACCACGGCATGGTGGACGTGCCGGCGGCCAACCGGGTGGACGCGGACGCGATCGCCGAGCTCCGCAAGGGCGTCGCGCTGCTCGGCGGCGAACCGCGGGCGCGGCATGTCTACGCGGAGCCCGGCGCGGCGGGCGACGTGCTCGCCGCGTGGCGGGACGTGCTCGGCGACCGGGCCCGGGTGGTGTCGCGGGACGAGGCGATCACCGGCGGCTGGTTCGGCCCGGTGGAGCCCGGCGTGACCGACCGCATCGGGGACGTCGTGGCGGCCGCAGCCGGGACCGTCGGCATCGTCGCGACACAGGCCGAGCCGCTCGAGTCCGCGCTGGTCGGCATGCACGGTTCGCTCACCGCCCGCGAGCAGCTGGTGCCGCTGCTCACGCACGACGCCTTCTGAGCCGGACCCGTGGACCCCGGCGACGCGAACCCGCCCGGCCAGGCCGGGCCGGCCGATCCGGCCGTCGGCGCGGTGAGCCCGCTGATCAGCGTGACGTCGCTGGCGGCAGAGCTGGCCGGGCCTGGCGCGGCCGACGCTGCTGGACGTGCGCTGGCGGCTCGGCGGGCCGCCCGGCATCGACAGCTATCGCGCCGGTCACCTGCCGGGCGCGGTGTTCGCCGACCTGGACCGCGACCTGTCCGGCCCGCCCGGCCCCGGCGGACGGCACCCGCTACCGTCGGCGGCCGCCTTCCAGGCGGCGATGCGGCGTGCCGGGGTGATGGACGGGCGGCCCGCGGTGGCCTACGACGACGGGGACGCGCTCCCGGCGGCCCGGGCCTGGTGGCTGCTGCGCTACTTCGGTCACGGCAGCGTCCGCGTGCTGGATGGCGGGTTCCGCGCCTGGCAGGCGGCGGGCCAGCCACTGGCCACGGCGGAGCCCGCTCCCGGGCCGGGGGATTTCACCGCCCGGCCCGGCCAGATGCCGCTGCTGGACGCGGCCGGGGCCTCGGCGGCGGCCCGTTCGGGAATTCTTCTCGACGCCAGGGCGGCCGAACGGTACCGGGGCGAGACCGAGCCGGTCGACCCGGTGGCCGGGCACATTCCGGGGGCGGTGAGCGCCCCGGCGGCCGGCAACCTGACCGCTGACGGATGTTTCCGCGGCCCGGACGAGCTGCGGGAGCGGTTCGCCGCGCTGGGCGTGACGGCGGACGCGCAGGCCGCCGCGTACTGCGGATCGGGGGTGACCGCCGCGCAGGAAGTGCTCGCGCTGGCGATCGCCGGCCTGCCGGCCGCGCTCTACGCCGGATCCTGGTCGGAATGGGTGGCCGATCCGGCGCGGCCCGTCGCCACCGGCCCGGACCCGGGCTGAGCCGCGTTCAGGCGGCCGCCATCCGCCGGGCCAGCTCCTGGCGCAGCGCGCGGGTTCCCACGCCCGCCGCTTTCAGCACCCGCAGCGCCGCGTTGTCCCGCTGGTCGATGACCCCGAGCAGCATGTGACCGGTGGAGATCTCTGCGGCGTGGTCCTTGACCGCGGTCCGCAGCGCGAGCTCCAGCGACTTCTTCGCCCGCCGGGTGAACGGCAGCCGCGGCAGGATGCCGCGCCCGCGCCGTCGGGCTTTTCCCTGGTCAAGCGCGCCGGGACCGAAGCTCGCCTCGGTCGCACGGCGGACCGCGTCCAGGTCGATGCCTACCGACGCCAGCGCGTCCTCGTCCAGCATCGCGCCGCCCGGGCCGACCAGGCGGAGCACGCGCTCGCGCAGGTCGCAGGGGCGCAGCCCGAAGGCGGCGAGCGCCCTGGTTACACCATGGTCGCGGGCGCTGGCCCGGCCGGGCCCCGCCCGCGGGGAAGGTCAGAACACCCGGGTGCCGGGCGGTACCGGCCGGTCCGGCCGGACCAGGGCCACCCGGCTGGCGTCCCCGTCCGGCACGCCGAGCACCAGGACCTCGGAGGAGAATCCGGCGATGCGCCGGGACGGGAAGTTGACCACGGCCAGTACCAGCCGCCGGCCAGGTCCGCGGGCTGGTAGCAGGCGGTGAGCTGCGCGCTGGACTGGCGCGTGCCCAGCTCGCCGAAGTCGATCCACAGCTTGTAGGCCGGCTTGCGGGCCTGCGGGAATTCCTCTGCGCGCAGGATCTCGCCGACCCTGATGTCGGCGCGGAAGAACTCCTCTGGCGTGATCGGGTCTTCCGCCGTGTCGCCCATCGTGCTCCCCCCCGGAACCTGCGCCCGCCCGGAACCTACGCTGAGCATCATGCCGTCCCCGGTGCCGCTCAGCGGCGAATTGCGCCGCGCGGTGGGCTCGCCCGGCCCGGGCCGAGCAGCTGCACAGCAGCCCGCGGTCCCGGGTGTGGCGGGTCGGGCTGCGCGGCGGGGGCCAGGTGATCGTCAAGCAGATCGCCGCCGGCGGCGCGGCCGGGGCCGATGCTGACGCCCGCTACGCCCGGGAGGTGGCGGCGCTGCGGCTCGCCGCCCGGGCAGTCCGGCCGGCCGTCGCGCCCGCGCTGCTCGGAACCGACCCGGCCGCCCGGGTGATGGTGCTCGAGTACGTGGCCGGACCTGGGGGCGACCGGGGGCTGGCTGCCGGGCTTCGCCGAGTCGCTGGCCCGGCTGCACGCGGTCACCGGGCCGGCCGACGCGGGCACGCTGCCCGCCTGGTCCGGGCCGGCCGACGCCGACGCCGAGTCGTTCCTTGCCTTCGCCCGGGCGCTGGACGTCCCGGTCCCGGGCCGGGTGCCGGACGAGCTGGCCGGGCTGATCGCCCGCCTCGACCCGGCGCCGCACCACGCGCTGCTGCACGGGGACCCCTGTCCCGGCAACGACCGTCGCACCCCCTCCGGCGTCCGGTTCTTCGACTTCGAGCAGGCGTCGCTGGGCAACGGCCTGGTCGAGCTGGCCTACTTCCGCATCGGCTTCCCGACCTGCTGGTGCGCGATGGCGGTCAGCGGCACCCCCCTCGACGAGGCCGAGCGCGCCTACCGCGCCACCTGGCGCCGCCTCACCGGCCGGGACGTGCCCGGCGATCTCGCCGACGCTTGCGCCGGCTGGCTGATCCGCGGCGACGCGCTGGTCGAGCGGGCCCACCGCCAGTCGGCCGACCACCTGGCCCGGGTGCCGGCCGAGGACTTCGGCTGGGGCTACATCTCGGCCCGGGAGCGCCTGCTGCACCGGCTGGCCGTGGTCGCCGGGCTGACCCGCGGCCACGACCGGCTGCCCGCGCTCGGCCAGCTCAGCGCGGCGCTGGCCGCGCGGCTGCGGGAACGCTGGCCGGCGCTGCGCCCGCTGCCTGCGCCGGGCACGCGGCCCTGGTACTGACCCGTCCGGCGCCAGGCCGGGGGACGACGGCCCGGCGGGAGACGACAGCCAGCCGGGGAGGCGGCCCGGCGGGGGACGGCGGCCCGGCGGGGACGGAGGCCCGGCGGGGACGGAGGCGGGCGGGGCAGGACGGTTCCGGCCGGGAGCGCGGGGCCTAGAGCTGGCCGACGTCGGTCACCCACAGCACGGCCGTACCGGCCGCGTCCGAGGCGGCGAGGTCGACCCGCGCACTGATGCCCCAGTCGTGGTCGGCGGCCGGGTCGTCGAGAATCTGGCGGACCGACCAGTGATCCGGGTGCTCCTCGATGATCAGCAGCGCGGGACCGCGCGCGTCCGCTCCCGTGCCGATCTCGCCGTGCTCGGCGAAGTACGGCTCGAGGGCACCGGCCCAGGCATCGGCGTCCCAGCCGGCTCCGGCGTCCAGCTCGCCCAGCTCGTCGTAGCGGCGCAGGGCCGCCAGCTCGACCCGGCGGAACAGCGCGTTGCGCACCAGCACCCGGAACGCCCGCGGGTTGCCGGTCACCGGCGGCGGCCCGTCCGCGTCCTGGTCGCCGGGCCGGACGCCGGACAGTCCCGCGCCGGGATTCCGCAGCCGCTCCCACTCGTCGATCAGGCTGGAGTCCACCTGGCGGACCAGCTCGCCCAGCCATTCGATCAGGTCGCTCAGCTCCTCGGTCCTGGCCTCCTCCGGAACGGTCTGCCGCAGCGCCTTGTAGGCGTCGGCCAGGTACCGCAGCACCAGCCCCTCGGCCCGGGACAGGCCGTAGAAGCCGATGTACTCGGTGAAGGTCAGCGCCCGCTCGTACATGTCCCGCGCCACCGACTTGGGCGCCAGCTCGTGATCGGTGACCCACGGGTGGCCCCGCCGGTAGATGTCATAGGCGCCTTCGAGCAGGTCGGCGAGGGGCATGGGGTAGGTGACCTGGTCCAGCAGCTCCATCCGCTCCTCGTACTCGATGCCGTCCGCCTTCATCTGCGCCACCGCCTCGCCGCGCGCCCGGAACAGCTGCGCCGCCAGCACCTCCCGCGGGTTGTCGAGGGTGGCCTCGATCACCGAGAGCACGTCCAGCGCGTACCCGGGCGCCTGGCGGTCCAGCAGCTCGATCGCGGCCAGCGCGAGCGGCGACAGCGGCTGGTTCAGCGCGAAGTCGGCCTGCAGGTCCACGGTCAGCCGCCAGCGGCGGCCCTGCCCGTCGGGCTCGGCCAGCCGCTCCACCACGCCGCCGGCCAGCAGCGCGCGGTAGATGGCGAAGGCCCGCCGGATATGGCGGCGCTGCGCGGCCGGGTCCTCGTGGTTGCCGGTCAGCAGGTGGCGCATGGACGCGAACGCGTCGCCCGGCCGGCCGATCACGTTCAGCAGCATCGCGTGGCTGACCACGAAGCTGGACTGCAGCGGCTCGGGCTCCGCCGCCACCAGCCGCTCGAAGGTGGGCGGCCCCCAGGAGACGAAGCCGTCCGACGGCTTCTTCCGCACCACCTTGCGCCGCTTCTTCGGGTCGTCGCCGGCCTTGGCCAGCGCCCGCTCGTTCTCCACGACGTGCTCGGGGGCCTGCACGACCACCGAGCCCACCGTGTCATCGCCGGCCCGGCCCGCCCGCCCGGCGATCTGGTGGAACTCCCGCGCCTGCAGCAGGCGGGACCTGGTCCCGTCGTACTTGGACAGCGCGGTGAGCAGCACCGTGCGGATCGGCACGTTGATGCCGACGCCGAGGGTGTCGGTGCCGCAGATGACCTTCAGCAGGCCGGCCTGGGTCAGCGTCTCGACCAGCCGCCGGTACCGGGGCAGCATCCCGGCGTGGTGCACGCCGATGCCGTGCCGGACCAGCCGGGACAGCGTCTTGCCGAATCCGGCGGTGAACCGGAAGTTGCCGATCATCTCGGCGATGGCGTCCTTTTCCGCCCGGGTGCAGACGTTGATGCTCATCAGCGCCTGGGCCTGCTCTACCGCGGCCGCCCGGGTGAAATGCACGACGTAGATCGGCGCCTCCTTGGCGTCGAGCAGCTCGCGCACGGTCTCGTGCAGCGGGGTGAGCACGTAGGAGTAGGTCAGCGGCACCGGCCGCTGCGCCGAGCGGACGACCGCGGTGGTCCGCCCGGTGCGCCGGGACAGGTCTCGCTCGAACCGGCTGACGTCGCCAAGCGTGGCCGACATCAGCACGAACTGCACCTGCGGCAGCTCGATCAGCGGCACCTGCCAGGCCCAGCCGCGGTGCGGATCGGCGTAGAAGTGGAACTCGTCCATCACCACCTGGCCGACGTCGGCCAGGTCCCCGTCGCGCAGCGCGATGTTGGCCAGGATCTCCGCGGTGCAGCAGATGATCGGCGCCGTGGCGTTGACGCTGGCGTCGCCGGTCATCATGCCGACGTTGTCCGGCCCGAACATCTCGCACAGGGCGAAGAACTTCTCCGACACCAGCGCCTTGATCGGCGCGGTGTAGAAGCTGCGCACGCCCTGCGCCAGGGCGGCGAAGTGGGCCGCCGCGGCGACCAGGCTCTTGCCCGACCCGGTCGGGCTGCTCAGGATCACGTTGGCGCCCGACACGATCTCGATCAGCGCCTCTTCCTGATGCGGGTACAGGCGCAGGCCCTGCTGCTCCGCCCAGCCGGCGAAGGCGTCGAAGACGGAGTCAGGGTCGGCGGCCGGCGGAAGCTGATCGATGAGCGGCATGATGCTCTCATCGTGCCCGGTGCCCGGTCATGTCCGCGACAGGCAGTGAGATTCGCGACAGATCTGCGACTTAAGTCTGTGACACTTGTACCGTGAGCGCGGGCGAGATCATCCGGGGGCCCAGGGGAAGCACCGCATGACCCCGGCGGCCGCCGCGGACTGGGATGCCGACCGCGCACTGACCGAGCTGTACGGCTTGTACTACCCGGCCCTGGTGCGGCTGGCCTCGCTGCTGGTCCACGACGCGGCCACCGCGGAGGAAGTCGTGCAGGACTCGTTCGTCGCCCTGCAGGCGTCCCGCCGCAGGCTGCGCGACCGCGACGGCGCGCTGTCCTACCTACGCCACTCCGTGGTGAATCGGTGCCGCCTGGCCCTCCGGCACCGCGCTCTCCCGGTCCGCGCGGCGGCCGGGCCGGAGCCTTCGGCGGTGGTCTCGGCCCTGCGCGCGATGCCGGCCCGGCGGCGGGAGGCGCTCGTGATGCGCTACTATGCCGGCCTCAGCGAGCCGCAGATCGCCGAGATCATGGGAATCAGCCGGCGCGCGGTCCGGCAGCATGCCGAGCAGGCCATGGCGGCCCTGCGCACGGTGCTGGAGCCGGCCGGCGACCAGGCCGCCGCGAGGTTACCCGTCCACTGGATAGCGCCGCCCTGACCATCGGAAGAAGCTGCCGATGCCGCTGGCGGGGGGCCTGCCGGTGACTCGTGCGGCCGGGCGCCCGTAGCGAGATCCTGCGCGGATTCCTCGGGCGGCCGGCGACCTGTGCATTCCTCGGTGGGATGGCCGGCTAATCCGAGCGGTGAAGACGCTACACCGGGTTGGGCCGGTCACAGACGATCTGAACGGTGCGGTGCCGTCGGTCTGGGCCGGTGTACTTCGCGTTCAGCCGATGCGGCCGTCGGCGGACGTGCCGGCGGCGCAGTGGCCGCGCGGCATCATTACGAGTCTGCTTGACGGCATCTTCTGTAAGCTGTAACTTACCGTAAGTCATGGCTAACCAAACGGCAGCGCTCACGGCGCTCGCCGACCCGACCCGGCGAGCGATCTTTGAACGGCTGGCCCGATCACCCAGCCCGGTCGGCGAGCTGGCGCGAGAACTGCCGGTCAGCCGTCCCGCTGTCTCCCAGCACCTGAAGGTCCTCAAGTCAGCCGGACTGGTCATCGACCGCGCGGCCGGCACGCGCCGCGTCTACTCCGTTGACCAGGCTGGAATCGCCATGATCCGCGCTTACTTCGACCAGTTCTGGCAGCAGTCCCTACCCGGTTCCGGCGCCGCTGCCAGCCACCCGATCCAGGAGGAGAAATGACCATCCAGCTGCAAGCGACCTCCGTCACCACGCAGGCCGAGGTCGATGCGCCGATCGAGCACGTTTTCCGGGTGTTCACCGAGGGGATCGGCTCCTGGTGGGATCCCGGCCATCACATCCTCGAGGCCGAACTCGCCGAGATGGTGTTCGAGCCGCGCGTCGGCGGTCACATCATCGATCGCGGCACCGATGGCAGCGAGTGCCGCTGGGCCCGGGTGCTCGCCTACGACCCGCCGCACCTGGTCTGCTTCAGCTGGGACGTCAACCTGCGCTGGCAGCTTGAGCCTGACCCGGCCAAGACCAGTGAAGTCGAGGTCACCTTCACGCCCGACGGACCTGCGCGCACCCGGGTGGTGCTCACCCACCGCCACCTCGACCGTCATGGCGAGGGCTGGGAGCACATGCGCGATGCCGTCGGCTCAGGCTGGAGCCTGGCTCGCTTCGCCGGCATCGCCGCCCAGCGCTGACCCGCACCGGCCGCGGCCGGATGGGTCCCGACGGACCCGTTCCGTGCACTAGCTATGAGTCCCGGCTCGAAAGGCGCGGGTGACTGCGGCTGTGCGGCTGCAGACCTGCAGCCGGCGGTAGAGGTTTTCCAGGTGCGTGCGGACAGTCCCCTCGGACAGGCCGAGCCGCCGGGCGATCTGTGCGTTGGTATGCCCGGCGGCGAGCAGGTCCAGCAGTTGCCAGTGCCGGGTGGTGAGCTGGGGGAGGGGGCGGCGGCGGCGTTCGGCGTCGAGGTAGGCCTGGTGCAGGTGCGGGCGCAGCAGCGTGAGCAGGGCGCGGTCTGCCTCGGAGAAGTCCGTGCCGGGCCCGCGGAACAAGAACAGTCGCAGGGTCCTGCCCGGGCCGGGGGTCTTGCCGGGCCCGGCAGGAAGGGTCAGCATCAGCTCATGTTCCATTCCCTGCGGCTGGTAGAGGTCGCTGTACATGCCGGTGCTGTGCCATTGCCGGGCTGAGTAAAAGTCCGCGATCTTGATGACGGAGCGCAGATCGCCGGTGCGGTCGGGATAGCTGCAGGGCTGGCAGTCCCAGTAATGCTGCCAGTGGGCCAGCGCGTATCCCCCATCGGTCTCGTCGTCAGCGGGAAGTGCCTCCGCGAACCATGTCTCCCGCCGCTCGCTGTCGAGGCCCTCGAACAGGATCGCGTCGCAGCGGATCTGGTTCATGAGATCGCTGAGCAGGGACATCGGCAGGCCTTGCGGCGGAAGGTCGGCACGGTGGTCGCTGACCATCCCGGCCAGGGTGCGCAGGTCCCGTTCGCTGGGCGTCACCGGAGTTGTCATAACGATCCCCCTTCACCGTACCCGGGTCGCTGCAGACCGGCCATACGCAGAACGTCGGATGGCAGCAGTGGCGCGGGCCTGCGCAGACTGGCACCCGATGGACCAGAGCCAATCCCTACCGAGATCGGGACCGGGGATGACCGACGTTGCATGCTTTTGCGGCTGTTTCTATTCCTTCCACTGCGGCGAAGGGCCGGAGCTGGTCTGGCGAGGCTGCGGCAGCTGCCGGATCGGTCGATTCCCTGCCGGCTCGGTGCCGGGGTGCCAGGCCTGGTACTGGCCGGGGCCGGGAGGCCATGCGGGTGTATCAGCGGCGGCAGCGGCTGCTCTGCGTAGGTGTAGCGGCCGCCGGTATCCGAAGGTTTGAGGCATGGCCGCAATATCAAGCGGAGGTAGCGGGATGGCACGGATCGTCGTGCTGGGCGGCGGGGTGATCGGGCTGTCGATGGCGCTGATGCTGGCCAGGCGGGGTTATGAGGTCACCGTGCTGGAGCGCGATGGTGCGCCGGTGCCCGGCTCGCCGGACCAGGCGTGGCGGGGGTGGGATCGGCGCGGGGTTGCGCAGTTCCGGCAGCCGCACTACTTGCACCCGGGCGGGTGTCACGTTCTGGATGCGCTGCTGCCCGATGTGAAGAATGAGATCCTGGACGCCCGCGGTGCGAGGTTCGACGTGCTGACCCTCATGCCGCCCGCCATCACCGACCGGGCGCCGCGGGACGGCGATGAGCGATTCGTCACCGTCACCGGGCGCCGTCCGGTGCTGGAGTTCGCGGTCGCGGCCCGTGCCGAGCAGCGCCTCGACATTCGCCGCGGGGCCCGGGTGACCGGGCTGCTGACCGGCGCATCAGCCGCAACTGGCGTGCCGAACGTGACCGGCGTCCGGCTAGCCGACGGCGAGAGCTTGCGGCCGGCCTGGTCATCGACGCGATGGGGCGACGTTCCGGCCTGTCCGGCTGGCTGACGGCTCTCGGAGCCCGGCCGCCCGCAGAGCAGGTCGCCGGACTCGGGGTTCATCTACTACACCCGCTACTTCCGTGCCACCGCGGGGGCGGTCCCGCCCTATCGCGCTGGCCTGCTGACGCCCTTTGATTGCTTCTCGCTGGTGACGCTGCCCGGCGACGCCCAGACATGGTCGGTGACCGTATACATCTCCGCCGGCGACCGCGCCCTGAAGAAGCTCCGCGACCCCGGCCGCTGGACGGCTCTGGTGGCGGCCTGCCCGTTGCACGCCCACCTGCTTGACGGCCAGCCGATCACCGGCGTGCTGGCGATGAGCGGGCTGGTCAACCGGTACCGCCGCCTCGTGGTGGACGGCACCCCGGTGGCCACCGGGGTCGTCAGCGTAGGCGACTCGCAGGCGTGCACCAACCCCTCGCTCGGACGCGGTATCACCACCGGGCTGCTGCACGCCGCCGGCACCCTCAACGTCGTGCGCCAGCATCTTGGTGATCCGCTCGCCCTGGCGCACGGGCACGACCAGATGTCGCAGGCCCGGGTGCGGCCCTGGTACCAGGACACTATCGAGTTCGACCAGCAGCGCAAGGAACAGATCGATGCCTCCATCGAGGGCCGCCAGGCCCGGGCCCCGGCCGATCCGGCGGCACTGGCCCGCAGCGCACTGCCCGTGGTCATGATGGGCGACGCCGACCTCTTCCGGGCCTTCGCCGAGATCAACGCAATGCTCACCCCGCCGCAGCAGGTCATGACCCGGCCCGGGCTCATGGACCGCATACTGCGCATCGCCGGCGGCCACCACGCGGCGCCACCGCCCGGCCCCGCACGCAAGTGCCTGCTGCGCATGCTGGCATGACCGGATCAGGACCGGCTACGTGCCCGGCGCCGGGCGAAGAGGGACCTGTCGGACGGCCCGGCCCGGCCGGAGGACACGCGTCCTTCGGCGAGCCTGCCGTGGCTCACTCGCCGTGCTGGCTGTGCTCGTCGTAGTGCCCCTCATGGGCGGCATGCCGGTGGCCATCATGCAGGTAGTCCACGTGATCGCCGTGTGGCACGGTCTCGTGGCCACAGCCGGGCTGGTGCTCGTGCTCGTGGTCAGTGGTGTCGTGCTGCCGATGCTCGGTGGGGTTCGTCATGGATCGCCCTATACCCACTTGACGGGCGGCAACCCGCCCGCGACCTCGGCCAAGTGGGAGAAGGTCCATCTGCCGGAGACGTACCGGCAGATGGCTATCCGCCAGCAGAAGAAGGCAGGACTGGCGGGCTCTCAGCTCCCCGGCGACATGAGGTCGTGCCGAGCGGTGAGCAGGAGCCAGGTGAGCGCGCCGGTCGCGAGCCCCGCGGCCGCGGGCTGCGCGCCCACGATGGCGAAGGCCGCCGCGATGATGGCGGCCGTGATCGCGATCCGGAGTGCGAGCAGGGCGGGCCGGCCGTGGCGGATCCTCGAGGCCAGCCCGGCGGCGTACCGGCCGCGGGCCCGGCGGCTGCGCGGCCAGGCCGCCGTGGTGCCCCGCCGTGGCGACGCGTCCGGGTCCGGTGCGGTGTCCGGGTCCGGTGCGGTGTCCGGGTCCGCTGCCGTGTCCGGCGCGGCCTGCGGCGGCGGGACCGCGGCGGCGGGACCCGCGGGGGCGGGACCCGCGGGGGCGGGCGCCGCCGCCTGAGCCCGCGGCCAGGTCGGCGTAGGCCTCGCCGCGGCCGTAGCGGGTGCGCAGCTCGGTGTAGGCGGCGGCGGCCACGGCGAACCGGGCAGGGTCGCCGCCGTCGGCGCGGTCCGGGATGCGTGGCGGCCGCGACCCGGCGCCAGGCGGCCCGGACATCGTCGTCGGTCAGGTCGGGCCTGGCCGGCAGGCCGAGCGCGCGCGAACGGGTCCTGCGTCACCTCGAATCCTCGCCCGAACGCCTCGTCGAGCAGCGGCCCGGCGTCCGGGCCACGGCGGACCTGGGCCGGCGGCGGGCGCCCGCGCGGCCTGCCGGCCGCGCGCCGCGGCTATCCCGGGCTCGCGCCGGCCGCGCCCGCCCGCCGTGCGCCGCCGCGCCGCCCGCCGCCGGCGGGCCGGCGGCAGCGCGGCCGGCGCCGCCACCAGCCGCTTCACCTGGACGAAGGTCACTCCGCCGCGGTACACGTAGGCGACCTGGCCGACGCCGAGCGAGCGGACGATGTCCGGGTCGAGCACCGGGGTGTGCCGGACCCGGGAGGAACCCTCGTCGCTCCACAGCGGGGCGCCGAGCAGCCGCCGGGTGGTGTCGATGCACCGACCGGTTCCCGGCCAGCGCGACCACCGGGTCCGGGTGCGGCGTGCGCAGCAGCCAGATGCCGCCGTCGGCGGACGCCGCGATCCGGTACCGCTCGTCCTCGTCGGCGGCCAGGCCCTGCCAGGACTGCGCGGACACCTGGACCGCCAGGCCGAGCGACCGCGCCCGCTCGTACAGCTGCCAGACCGGCAGCCGCCGGGACACCGCGCTGAACTCGTCGACCGCGAGCAGCACCTCCGGCCGCCGACGCCCCCGTCGCCGCCGCCGGCCCGGCGCCGCTGCCGCGGTCGGGACCACGTAGCTGGCCAGCAGGTCCACCAGCGGCCTGGCCTGCGCCTCGGCCACCGCGATCTCCGCGGTGCCCTCCAGGATGCAGTACCAGACGTCGGCGTCGCGCGAAGCCGCCAGGCCCGTCCAGGCCAGGGCCGAGCCGCCGGAACAGCGCGCGGAACCGCAGCGCCACGTCCGCCGCCTGGCGCCCGGCGCGCGGTCAGGGCCAGCTCGGCGTCGTGGCTGCCCGTCGCCGTACGCCGTGGCCAGCCAGCCGGCGTCGAGCCTGGCCAGGAAGTCGGCCGCGTCCGCCGGCGGCCCGGACGGCGCGGACACCGCCAGCGACACCACCGCCTCCATCACGTCGGCGTAGTACGCGGCCGCGCCCGGTGCCGTGCTCGATCAGGTCGAGCAGCGTGGTGGTGAGCCGGCCCGGCGGCAGCGTCCCAGATCGACAGGCTCGCCTCGTCCGGCCAGATCGCGGTGGACCTGGCGCCGGCGTCGCGCAGCACCCGGCGGGCCCGGTCGGCGACCCGCCGCGAGTCCGCGCCGCCCTTGCAGTCCAGGATCACCAGCAGCGGGCGCGGCCCGGACCCGGCCGCGTAGCGGCGCAGCGCGGCGGTCATGAACCCGGCCCACAGCCGGAGCAGCAGCGTCGTCTTCCCGGTGCCGGTCGTGCCGATGACCACCTGGTGCGAGCGGAGCCGTGGCGTAGGGCAGGACGGCCACCGGGCGCTCGCGGGTGACCGACGGCCCTGATCACCGCGCCGGCCACCACGCCGCCCCGGCTGATCAGCGGCACCGAGCCGGGCGCCGCGATCCTGGCCCGCGCGGCGCGCACCTGGTGGCGCCACTGCCGCGATGTCGAAGGCCACCGGCGAGCCGGGGGAGCGGCCGCCCGCGCCCGGTCTGCATCGAGTAGATCCGGTAGGACCAGGCCAGGCCGCCGGCCAGCAGGCCGAGCGGGATGGCCGGCCGGCGCGATGGTGATCGCCGCCGCGGCGACCGAGCCCGCCGCGGCCAGATGCCACATCGCCAGCCACGCGTGGTACGGCGCGCTGGCCACCGCGTAGCCAGCGCCCCGCCCGGACGGCCCGGCCGCGCAGCGCCGTCCCGGCCAGCCACACCGCCACCATCGGCAGGCACCACAGCGCCCCGGTGTACAGCCGGCGCGGCGGCCAGCCGAGCAGCCAGGCCAGCGCCACCGCGTAGCCGGCCACCAGCGACACCGGCGCCGCGGCCACCAGCACGGCCGCGACGCGGCCGCCACCGCAGCAGCCGCCCGGCCAGCCGCACCGCGCCGCGCAGCGCGACCAGCGTCAGGTACCGCGCTGATCACAGCGGCCCGTTCCCGGGGCCGTCCCGAGCGCCGCCGCGGCCGGCAGGTCCCGGATCTCGATCCGCGCCGCCGGGCGCCGAGCTGCCGGCCGCCCGGGCCACGACGGGCCGGGCGGCCGGCGAGCAGAGGTAGATCACCCGGGCGTGCCGCGGCGGCCGGCCGGGCACCGCCGCCTCAGCCGCCGGGCAGCCGTAGTCCCCGGTCCGGGCGAGCAGCTCGCGCATGATCGCGGCGGTCCGGGCACGGTCTTGCGGGTCAGCTCGGCCTCGATGGCCCAGCACTCCCCGGCGTAGGGCAGCGCGCAGCCGTTCGGGAAATGGATCTCCCCGTCCGGGATGTGCTCGCGCAGCCCGACCCGGCCGCCGATCCGGGCGCGCAGCCTGCGCTCGCTTCGCCAGTAGCGCGCCGGCCTGCCGGTAGCCGGAGCGCGGCCTCGAGCGCCAGCCGGACGACGGCGACCGCGCGGAGGTGGGCGAGCCGGGACAGCGCGGGCGGCACCGGCGTGTAGCGCAGCCCGCAGGCGGTCAGGCCCCGGCGGGTCAGCCAGACCCAGGGCCGGCCGGGGCCGAGCCGGGCCGACTCCGCATAGCCCAGCCGCCGCCAGCGCGCCGCCGTCCGGCGGGCGCGTTCCGGGCAGGCCCAGCAGATCGGCGAGCAGGTCGAGCTGGACGCCGTACATCTCCGCGGTGAACAGCAGGCCGCGCAGGTCCCGCTCCGTGAGCCGGACCGGGGCGGGCCCCGTCGCCCTTGGCTGCGCTGACTGTCACAGGTCAACTACATCACGTTGACCCCGCGGCATAATGGGCGATATGATTGCGCGCCATGCCCGGCGCGCGTAGCGTTCGGGGCGTCAGCCCGGTCGCAGCAGCGGGCAGGTGCCAGCATCGGCTGGGGAGAGCCGGGAAGGGGGGCCGGCCGCGATGACTGTCTTCTGCCGTGCCCCGATATCCCTTCCGGGCCGCCTGAACTTCCGCTGACCGCTCGCCGCGGCCCGGGTTCCGCCCCGTCTGCTGGAGCCGCTGATGTCCTCCCCTTCTTCCGGTCCTCTGGAGCCTGCCGGTGTCTTCTGCCTCCGGTTCTGTCTCCGGTCTTCTGCCTCCGGTCCTCTGCCTCCGGTCTCGCTGGGTCCGGTCCGGCTGCCCTCGATCCGGCGGCCTGGCCGGACAGCCTGGCGCGGTCCGGCGCCGACGACGCCATGCTGGCCGCCTCGAGGCCGCGCAGGCCCGGCCCAGGCCGGGCCGCCGTCCCTGGCCGGGTGGCGCGCGCCGAGCACGCGCTGGTTACCGTGCTCACCCCGGCCGGCCCGCTGCTGGCCAGCCTGGGCCAGTGCGCCGGCCTGCGCCGGCGACTACGCCCTGGTCAGCCTGGCCGACCCGGCCGCGGCCGTGGTGGCCGAGGTGCTGCCGCGGCGGTCCGCGCTGGTCCGGCACGCCGCCGGGAACCGGACGCAGCCGCAGACGCTCGCGGCCAACATGGACGACGTCTTCATGACCGTCGCGGCCGACCGCGGTCCGTCGCCGGCCAAGGTCGAGCGGTTCCTCGCCCTGGCCTGGGAGAGCGGCGCCACGCCGGTGATCGTGCTGACCAAGGCCGACCTGCTGCCGCCCGAAGCGGCGGGCCCGGTGCGGGCCGCGGCCGCGGCCGTCGCGCCGGGGACGGAGGTCCACCTGGTGTCCGCGGTCACCGGCGACGGCATCGATGATCTTTCCGAACGGCTGGCGGCGGGCCGGACGGCCGCGCTGATCGGCAGCTCGGGGGCGGGCAAGTCCCGCCTGCTGAACGCCCTGGCCGGCGCCGACGTGGCCGCCACCATCGCGGGTCCGCGACATCGACGGCAAGGGCAGGCACACGACGGCCTGGCGGGAGCTGGTCGTGCTGGGCCGGGGCGGCGCGGTGATCGACACCCCCGGCCTGCGCGGCCTCGGCCTGTGGCTGGATGCGGGCGGCCTGGACGCCGCCTTCGCCGATATCGCCGAGCTGGCCCTGGGCTGCCGGTTCTCCGACTGCCGGCACGACACCGAGCCCGGCTGCGCGGTGACCGCCGCGATCGAGGCCGGCGACGCTGGAGGCCAGGCGGCTGGCCAGCTACCGCAAGCTCGAGCGCGAGGCCGCCTACGTCGCGCGCAAGGCCGACCCCCGGGCCGCGCGCGCCCAGGCGCGGGCCTGGCACGCCAAGGCCAGGGACGGCAGCACCCGGGCCCGGCACCGGCTGCGGTCCTCGTGACGGGGCCGCCGGGTGCCGGCCGCGGTGCTCGTGACGGGGCCGCCGGTGCCGGCCGCGGTGCTCGTGACCACGTCCGCCGGATGCTGACCGGGGTGCTCGTGACCGGCCGCCCGTTACCGGGATTGGCTTCTCGTGGCCGATCGCCTGGACCGGCTTGGTCCGGCGGCCACGGCCGCCTGGCCCCGGCTACAACGGGCGGGACCAGGTCTGCGCGACCAGGTCGTGGCCGAAGGTGTGGTGCTGGTCCTGGCCGGCGAGCCGGAACCCGGCCGCCTGGTAGATGCGGCGCGCCGCGGTCAGGCAGTCCTGGGTCCACAGCGTGATCTGCCGGTAGCCCGCAGCCCGGGCGAACCGCAGGCACTCGTTAACCAGCCTGCCGCCGATGCCCAGGCCGCGGGCCGGAGGCTCGACGAGCAGCAGCCGCAGCTGGGCGGTCTCGGCGTCCTGGCGCACGCAGAAGACGCACCCGGCCGGCTCGCCGTCCACCTCGGCGATCCAGGCCGCCTCCCGCTGCGGGTCGCGGCGGGCCGCGTAGTCCGCCACGATCCGCGCGACCAGGAACTCGAACGTCTCGTCCCAGCCGTATTCCTGCGCGTACACCGCGCCGTGCCGGCGCCTGCGATAGCGCTGCCGACGTCCTGCGGTCGTCCTCGTCCTCGTGCTCGTGCTGGCGGCGTCCCAGTCTGCGCGGTACGTCGTTTCGGCCTGATCGGCGATCGGGGGAGGAAGAGAACCAGAGGCGCAAGAAGATGCTGTGCAGGCCTCGCCGAGGCCTGCACAGCTAGGCCAAGCCGGGGGTCAATGACCGGGCCGCGGCCGTCGCGGCCGCCTTCGACCGGGGGCTGCTCACTCCGGGTGTGCGCTGACCACGGCGCTGATCCGGGACCGCGGCGATCACAGTAGAGTGTGCGGTGCACAGCAGCCGAACCGTCCGGAGGAGCGAGCGTGCCGGAGAAGGAGTCCCGCGTCCCGGCGGGCGTCGACGTGACGGTTCCGAGCGTTGCGCGCATGTACGACCACCTGCTGGGCGGCAAGGACAACTTCGCCGCCGACCGCGAGGCGGCGGCGAAGCTGGTCGAGCTGGTCCCCGACGCGCAGAAGATCGCCAGGGACAACAGGGATTTCCTGGTCCGCTCGGTACGGTTCCTCGCCCAGGCGGGCATCGCGCAGTTCATCGACCTCGGCACCGGCATCCCCACCTCGCCGAACGTGCACGAGATAGCCAGGCAGGTCGTGCCGGAGGCGCGCGTGGTCTACGTGGATCACGACCCGGTGGTGCTGGCACACAGCCGTGCGCTGCTCGCCACCGACGGCGTGATCGCGGTCAAGGGCGACTTCCGGGAGCCCGCCGAGGTGCTTGGAGACCCCACCCTGGCCCGCCTGATCGACTTCAGCCAGCCGGTCGCTGTGCTGTTCCTGTCGGTGCTGCACTTCATCGCGGACCAGGAGAACCCCGGCCAGATCGTGGCCGGGTTCCGCGACCGGCTGCCCGCGGGCGGGTACCTGGTGATCTCCGCGATCACCTCCGAGGACATGAACCCGGCCACAGCCGAGGGTGCCAGCGACCTATACCGGTCGGCGCGCACGCCCGCGGTGGCCAGGTCCAGGGAACAGATCATGGAATTCTTCGCCGGCTGCCAGCTGGAGGAGCCGGGGCTGGTGAACGTGGTGAAGTGGCGTCCCGATCCGGGCACCGGCACCAGCACCACGCAGGTGCACATGCTGGCCGGGGTGGGCCGGAAGGTCCAGCCCGGCCGGTGACGCGCCGGACAGGCACTGGGTACTGGCACCTGCGAACCGGTTGAGGCACAATAGGAGCAATCCGGGCGGTGCCCGGGACGCCAGAACGCGGCGAGCCGGATTGAGGCGAGCGAGCGTGAGGCCGCTGGGGAAGGCGCGCCTCGTCCGCTCGCAGGAGGTCCCGGTGTCCGTACATGGCGTTCTGAGCATCCATTCCGCGCCCTCGGCGCTGTGCCCTCACATCGAGTGGGCAGTGGCCGGGGTTATCGGCGTGCCCGTGAACCTGCCCTGGGTCATCCAGCCGGCGGCACCCGGGTCGCTGCGGGCCGAGCTGAGCTGGACCGCACGCGCGGGCACGGCGGGAGCCGTCACCTCCGCGCTGGCAGGCTGGCGCCGGCTGCGGTTCGAGGTCACCGAAGGGGCGAGTCCGGGCTGTGACCCGGTCCGGTACAGCTATGCCCCGGCGCTCGGCGTGTTCTCGTGCGTCACCTCGGCCAACGGGGACGTGCTGATCCCGGAGGGCCGCCTTCGCGCCGCCATGGCCCTGGCCGCGTCCCCGGCGCCGGGGCGGCCGGCCGCGTCGCTCGAAGCCGAGCTGAACCAGCTGATGGGCCAGGCCTGGGATGACGAGCTGGAGCCGTTCCGCTGCGCGGCGGAGGGAGCTCCCGTGCGCTGGCTGCACGCGACCGGCTAGCCGGAGCACGGGCCGAGGGGCCGCGCCGGAGATCTCCGGCGCGGCCCTCGCAGTCAGCCGGCCGGTTGCCGCCGGCCTGCGGATACTGGTTTTCGATAAGTTGGAGAGCCAGCGTCTGACCACGTTCGGCCGAACCGGGACGCGGCTCGGCCGGCCCGGACGCTGCCGGCCAGCAACGACGAGGACGGTGTTCGTGACGAAGCGCATCATTCTCGACTGCGATCCGGGACACGACGACGCCATGGCCATATTGCTCGCCCTGGGCTGCCCGGACGTCGAGCTGGTCGCCATTACGACGGTCGCCGGGAACCAGACACTCGAAAAGACCACCCTCAATGCCCGCCGGGTGTGCACCGTGGCGGGCGCCCTTGACGTGCCGGTCCACGCAGGCTGCTGGCGGCCGCTGACCCGCCCCCAGGTCACTGCCGCGGAGGTACACGGCGAGTCGGGGCTGGACGGCCCGGTGTTCGGCGAGCCGGCCGTGCCCGGCGCAGGCCGAGCCCGCCGTCAACTACCTGGTACGCACCCTGATGGCCGAGGGCGAGGACATCACGCTGGTGCCGACCGGCCCGCTCACCAACGTGGCCGCGGCGCTGGCGCGCGAGCCGAAGATCGCCGGACGCACCCGCGAGGTCGTGCTCATGGGCGGCGCATACACCCGCGGCAACCGCACCCCGGCGGCCGAATTCAACATCTTCGCCGATCCCGAGGCGGCGGCGGCCGTATTCGGCGCCGGCTGGCCGCTGACCATGATCGGGCTGGAGCTGACCCACCAGGCCATCGCCACGCCCGAGGTCACCGCGCACATCGGGGCGCTGGACACCGAGGTCGGCCGGATGGTGACCGCGCTGCTGGACTTCTACGGCGGCAGCTACCGGCGGTCGGGCATCCCGGGCGCCGAGGCGGCCCGCCGGTGCACGATCCGTGCGCGGTGGCGCGGGTGGCCCGGCCCGAGCTCATGGTGGTGCGGGACGCGTTCGTAGCCGTGGAGACCCGCGGTGAATGGACCTCCGGGATGACCGTCACCGACTTCCGCGGCAGCCTGGGCCGGCCGCCGAACGCGCAGGTCGCGACGACCCTGGACGTCCAGGGCTTCTGGGACCTGATGCTGAGTGCGCTCGGGGCGTTCGGCGGGCCGGCGGGGGAGGCGGCCGGCGGTCTGCGGCGGGGCAAGGCGGCCGGCACGCCGTCCGGGGAACCAGCGGGGGAGGCGGCCGGCGGCCCGCCGCGCAGCCAGGCGCCCGGCGGGCCGCCCGGGGGCCTGGCCGGGCGGGCCGTCCTGGGAGCGGTGAGCGGTGCCCCGGGTGGCCGTGGTCGGCGCGGTGAACGCGGATTACATCGTCCGCGTCGGCCGCCTGCCGCAGCCGGGAGAGACCGTCACCGGCGGCCGGCTGTCCATCCGGGCCGGCGGCAAGGGGGCCAACCAGGCCCACGCCGCGGCCAGGCTCGGCGCGGATGTCCTGCTCGTGGCCAGCGTCGGCACGGATACCGCGGCCCGCGACGAGCGGGAGGCACTGGCCGCCGACGGCGTGGACACGCGCGGGCTGGCCGGCCGGGAAGGCTCCACCGGCCTGGCCGTCGTCCTGGTCGACGCGACGGGGGAGAACGCCATCGCGGTCGTCCCCGGTGCCAACGAGCGGCTCACCGCGGCCCTGGTCACCGAGCGGCTGCACGGCCGGCTGGACGCGGGCAGCGTCGTGCTCTGCAGCCTGGAGGTGCCGGTTGCCGCGGTGGCCGCAGCCGCCGGAGCCGCCGCGGCGGCCGGCGCGCTGCCGGTGATCAACCCGGCTCCCGCGTTCCCGCTGCCGCCCGAACTGCTGCGCGGCGCCATCCTCACGCCCAACCAGGGCGAACTCGGCCGGATGGTTCCCCGGGCGGACGGCGAGGACGCCGCCGTGGCCCGGCTGCTCGATCGCGGGGCGCGTGCCGTGATCGTCACCCGGGGCAGCCGCGGGGCCTCGGTTTTCGCGGCCGGGCAGGAGCCGGCCAGCATCGCCCCGCCCGCCGTGGACGTGACCGACACGGTCGGCGCCGGCGACGCGTTCAACGGGGCGCTCGCCTGGAGCCTGGCCTGCGGTGCCTCGATCCCGGCCGCGGTGACGGCGGCCGTCGCGGCCGGCGCGGCCGCGTGCACCGGGACCGGAGCCCGTGACGCGCTGCCGACCCCCGCCGTCCTGGCCGCCCTGCTCGGCGAGGCCGCCTTCGCCGCCGCTTCCCAGCCCGCCTGACCTCGCCCGTCCGAGGGCTCGGCCGAGCGCCTTCACCCGGGCGGGGTGTGCCCGCGCCGGACGCTTCCGCGGAAGCGCGGAGGGGAAGCCGGGCACCCGGGCGGCCCGTCCGCGCCGCTCGTCACGGCTTCTCCCCGATCTTCAAGCTCACGCCCAGGTCCTGCTCCAGCCGCCGCAGGATCTCCTCCGCGGTAGCCACCAGCGACCGGTGGTCCGCCTCGCGGAGGATGAACCTGGCAATGGTCTGGCCGCCCCGCACCGGCTCCCCGGGCCCGGTGCCGAAGTCGGAGAAGCCGAACACCTGCAGCACGCTCGGATGTGCCTGCAGGTAGTCCAGGGAAGCTCCCGGATCGATCCGGCCCGGCCGGCTGACGGCCACCTTGTGCCCGCCGGTGCAGCCGTGGTACTCCGCGGGCACCGGCACGTCCGGCTCGCCGGCCAGGATCTGCACCAGCGCCGCGTAGATGTCGATTCCGGTGGCCAGCCGGTAGATGCTGGGCATGGCGCCGCCCATGACCCGGGGGTTCGCCTCGACCAGGACCGGCCCGCGCGCGGTGAGCATGATCTCCAGGTGGAACACGCCGAGGTCGAGCCCGATGGCCTGGCAGACCGCCTCGGCGTACTCCAGGCAGCGGGCGGACTCGGCCGCGCTGAGCCCGGCCGGTATGTAGGCGCCGAGCTCGACCACTTCGTCGTCCTGCCACCGGATCCGCCCGCTGAGGCAGAACGGGAAGAACCGCCCGTCTCGCGCGCCGATCTCGACCGACAGCAGCCGGCCGGTGAGCAGTTCCTCGACCAGGATTCCCTCGCTGAACTGATTCCGCCAGCTGCGCGGTACCCGGTCCAGGCCGGCCAGCACGCCGCGGCAGCCTGCCCGGGCCTCGGCCGGGTTGCGGGCCACGAAGGCCAGCAGGCTGTCGGTGCCGGCCGGCGGCTTCAGCACCACCGGATATCCGATCCGGTCGGCGGCGGCCAGCGCGCCCGCCTCGTCGGCGGCGAGCGCGAACCGGGCGGTGGCGAGGCCGGCCGCGCGCAGCGTCGCCCGGCACAGGTCCTTGCGCCGGGCGGTCAGCACCGCGCCGGGCGCCGTGCCGCGCAGGCCGAGCTTGCGGCAGGCCAGCGCCACCGCCCGCGCGGCCATCTCGTGCTGCGTGGTGACCACGTCGATGGGCAGCTCGGCGTGGCACTTGCCGAGCGCCGTCGTCACCGCCTCGGTGTCGAGGGTCTGTACGCCGGGCACCAGGTGGTCGGCCAGCTCGATCAGCGCCCGGTTCTGCGGCGTCGGGGCATAGCAGGGATCATCTGACTCGATGAAGGTGACCTCGTGGCCCGCCTGCCGGGCCGCGCCGATCGCTTCGAGCGCGGCGGGATTGGCGTCTACGAACACGATGTGCATGAGTCTGCCTCACTAGCCGGGACGGTCAGGCGCTGGCCAGCAGCGGCTTGGCCTCGCCGGGCCCGCCCAGCCGCTCCCGCGCGCGCAGCTCCGGCATCACGCCCTCGCCGAACCAGTACGCCTCCTCCAGGTGCGGATAGCCGGACAGGATGAACTCGTCGATGCCCAGGGCCGCGTACTCCTCGATGCGGTCCGCGACCTCCCGGTGGCTGCCGACCAGCGCCGCGCCCGAGCCGCCGCGGACCAGGCCCACGCCCACCCACAGGTTCGGGTAGATCTCCAGATCCCGGGGGTCACCGCCGGCCCGGTACTTGGCGTGCAGCTCGATCTGGCGCTGCTGGCCGACGGAGCCGCTGCCCGCGAGGGCCTGCTGCGTGCTTTCCACCTCGTCCGGGTCGAGGTTGTCCAGCATCCGGCCCGCCTCCGCCCAGGCGTCCTTGGCGGTGTCCCTGGTGATCGCGTGCAGCCGCATGCCGAACCGCAGCGTCCTGCCCTGCTCGGCCGCGAGACCGCGGACCCACTCGATCTTCCCGGCCACCTGGTCGGGGGGCTCGGCCCAGGTGAGGTAGACGTCCGCGTGCCTGGCCGCGACGTCCCCGGCGGCCGGAGACGAGCCGCCGAAGTAGATGTCGGGGCAAGGATCCGGCGGGGCGAAGGTGCTGGCCCCCTCCACCTGGTAGTGCTCGCCGGCGAAATCGTAAGGCTTCCCGCTCCAGGCCCCGCGCAGGATGGACAGGAATTCCGCCGAACGCGCATAGCGGGCATCGTGCGGCAGCAGATCGCCGAACTTGCGCTGCTCGTCGTCCTGGCCCCCGTTGACGATATTCAGCAGCAGCCGGCCGCGGGACAGCCGCTGGAAGGTCCCGGCCATGTGCGCGGCCAGCGTGGGGGAGATGAACCCCGGCCGGAACGCGACGATGAACTTCAGCCGCTCGGTCTCGCGGGTCAGGGCCGCGCTCATCAGCCAGGCGTCCTCGCACCAGACGCCGGTGGGGGTGAGCACGCCCTCGAAGCCGGCCAGTTCCGCGGCCCGGGCCACCTGGATCAGGTACTCGATGTCGGGCGGCCGGGTGACCATGGCCGCGCCGCCCGGCGGGCCGCCCGCCGCGGGGTGGCCGCTGTCCGGCAGCGGGTGGGCGCGGCCGGTGATGCCCCGGCCGTCATCCGATGTCGGCAGGAACCAGTGAAGCTTCAGGCTCATGACGATCCCTCCTCCGCCGGGCCGCGCGCACGGCTCCGGCCTTCTCCTGGAGCGGGCGGCTGCTCCTCGATGACCGAAGTGCCGGCCGCGGCGTCCGGCCCGAACCGCTCCCAGTGCTCGTGCAGCCGGATCCGCCCGTCGTCCAGCACGGTGGGCACGCTGGTACAGCGGCCGGACACCACGCTGGAGTCACTGAGCAGCTGGCAGTAGGCCAGGCTGAGCACGCCCTCCGCATCGCAGCTGCCGACCAGCGTTCCGCGCAGCACCCGCCCGCCGGCGAACTCGGCCCAGACGACGGAGCCGTCCTGGTGGTAGTGGCCGACCGGCCCGGCTCCGTCCTGGCCGGCGGTCTCCTCGGCCTCCGACCGGAAGGTCCGCCCGTCATAATTCAGCACCGTGATCAGTCCCACACCGTGCTGGTGTACTCGTCCGAGATGTCGAAGACGGCCCGGTCGTAGAGCGAGTTGATGATCAGGGCACTGCGCACGGCGATCAGGCTGAGGTTGGAATCCTGCAGGCCGTGCGCATATCGTGACCGGTTCTGCACGAAGATCTTGTGCCGGTCACTGTGCTTCCAGCGCAGCGAGTAGTCGGTTTCCACCGTGGGATTGCCGAGTTCGTCGGTGTCGATCATCTCCAGGAACCTGGTGTCGAAGGGGAGCGGCGCGGGCCGGCGGCCGGCCGCCACGACGGTGAACCGCACCTCGTGCCGCTCCTGGCCGTGCGCCTGCTCGCAGGTCAGCACCGCTCCGTGGCCCTCGTGCCGGCCCGCGATGACCCGGCGGCCCGGCAGCATGGTCACCGGAGCGCGGTCATTGCGCAGCATTTCCTCGTAGTTGTCCTGGAACAGGGCGCGCAGCGTTTCCGCGGATATCCCGTCGCTGGTCAGCACGTTCTCCTTGGCCAGCTCGCGCCTGCGCTCCAGCGGCAGCCCGTCGAGGAACTCCGCGTAGGAGGGGCGGAACATCTCGTTCGCCGACGGCGAGTCGTCGAGCGAGGCGAACGAGGACCGGCTGCCCAGCCAGCGGATGTCGGTGAAACCGCGCCTGCGCAGCTCCAGCACGCACTCGGCGCCGGTCTGACCGCCGCCGATCACCGCTATCGGTTCGCCGTGCGGCAGATCCAGCTCACGCAGCCGGGGTCCGAGGTCATCGGCGACGGCCATCCTTTCCTGGTCGAGATCGGCCAGGCCCGGCGGATCTGCGGCCGGCTGCCGACGGCCAGCACGAGGTGCTGACTCCTGGCCACCACTTCGCCGTGGCTGTGCAGGACGAACGACGGGTCGGACGACTCGAAGGTCACCTCATCGACCGGCACCCCGTAGTGGATGTCCGGCAGCTGGCTGGCCGCCCACTCCAGGTAGCGAGAGAACTCCAGCCGGGGGATCTCCTCGTACTGGGCGCTGAGGAAGGAGAAGACGCGCTTGCTGCTGACCAGGTAGTTGAGAAAGGACAGGCGGTGGACCGGGTCGACGAGCGACACCAGATCCTTGATCCAGGCGGTTTGCATGCGCACGCCGGGAAACATCAGGCTGCCGTGCCACGAGGGCGCCGACTTGCCCTCGAACAGCGCGATCCGGTCCGGCCTGGCCACCTCGAAGAGTGCCGCCAGGCTCAGGTTGGCCGGGCCGGCGCCGACTCCTGCCGTGTGAAAGTAGGGGGGTTCCTGACTGATCATGCCGATGACTCTCCTGAGAGGGCGCGCAGGCCGCCGGGCGCCGCCGGGTCCTGGCCGGTCAGCGCGGCCAGCAGCTGCGGCGACCGGCCGGCGCCCGCGGCGATCAGGCAGCGCAGCGCGAGGGCAGGGTCAAAGGACGCAAAGGACAGGGCGTCGCGGGCGCGGTCGAGTTCGGCTTCGGCCAAGCCGGGCGGAAGCGTCCCGCCGCCGCGCAGCGCGGGCCCGGCCCAGTCGCGGAAGGCCGAGAAGGACTGGCGGCTGAACGAGCTCTCGCCGCGGTCCGGCCGGTCCCAGCACAGGAACAGCCGCAGCATCGCGGGGTCCTGGCCCTCCAGGAACTCGTGCGCCCACACCGCGTGATTGCGGCTGGTAGAGAACTTCAGCCCGTCCAGGCGGTAGAACTCGTTGACGACCAGGCCGCCGAGCCAGCCCGGCGGCACGCCGGCCGCGGCGAACAGGGCGGGGAACAGCACCGCGAAGTAGAAGGCATTATCGATGCCGAGGAAGTTCCAGCAGGTCACCGGCCGACGCCAGCCGGCCAGGTAATCGTCCAGCGACCGGGCGGCGGGGTCGAGCCGCCGGGGCACGCCGGCCAGCAGGCCGAGGCCCATCTCGGCCCAGACGTCAACACGCTGGCCGTCGGCCGCCGGTATGCCCCAGTCCGTCGGGTAGGCCAGCGGCACGTCGGGCAGCCCGTCGGCCAGGTACCTGCCGATCAGCGCGCGCACCCGGGCCGGGATCACCGCGCAGGACCAGGCGTGAGTCAGCGCGCCCCGCCAGTTCTCCAGCCGCAGCAGCGGGATTTCGGCGGCGAACGGCTCGCCCTGGTCCGGGTCGCCGCAGCGGGTACACCGCGCGTCGCCCAGGTTGGCCGCGGTGGTGAAGGCACCGCAGCCTTCGCAGGTGCCGCCGCCGGAATCTGCGCCGCAGCCCGGGCAGCTGCCCGTCACGTACGCGTGGTGCAACGTGCCGCCGCAACCGCGGCAGCGCCACAGCCTGGTCTCCTCGACCACCGCGGCCTTATGCGCCACCAGCTCGTCGAGCAGTCGGCGCACCGCGTCCCGGTAGCTCTCGTCGGCCCTGGGGTCGGCGAACAGGTCATAGCTCACCCGGGCGGCGGCGAACGCCTGGCGGACGAGGGCCTCGTACTCATCCAGCACGGTTCCGGGCGTGCGTCCCTCGATGGCCGCCTTGGCCGGGACGTAGTTCTGGTGCGGATCCAGCCCGCTGACGGTCAGCACCTGCTGGCCGCTGGCCCGGGCCGCCCGGGCCGCAACGTCCGCGGCCACATAAGGCCCGCTGAGATGGCCGAGGTGCAACGGCCCGTTCGGGGTGGGCGCGGTGGCCGTGACTACAGCCAGCCGCTCGATGGCCGGGTCAGGAGGCATCGGCGGGCTCCGCGGCCGCCCCCGCATCCGGCTGTGTCGCGGGTGTCCCCGGCCCCGCGGGCTCCCAGTAGATGCTGAGCGTGACGAGCGGCTCCTCCGCGGAGGAATTGGCGAGCACGTGCGCCTCGCCGCCGTCGAGCAGCGCCGCGCTGCCGGCCCGGACCGTCTCGGTACGGTTGCTGGCATGGACGTCTGCCGTGCCCTGGACGACCACCACGAGTTCGCGCTCGTCATGGCAGTCGGTGTCCGCGCGCCCGCCGGGCGGTACCACGCACCACATCGCCCCGAACGGTACGTCCCCCATGTCGTTGTACTGCGTCCAGCGTCCGGCCAAGATGCCGAACTCCGGGACCAGGTCCGCCGAGGCGCTGCTCATTACCCGCATTGCCGCCGTCCTCCTTGCCGGCCCGGGCGCGGCTGACCCTGCGCCCAGGCATTCGCGCTTCCTCATCGTTCGGCGTCTTTGTACATTCCCACTCACAGCCGTTCATGCACGGCCGGGCCAAATTGCGGTAACTCCTGAACGGGGAGCGCGCGTTCTCGCGGGCAGATCCCGGCTCGTTTCAGATACAGATTGCCACTAGATGGTCACGTTCCGCTGACTTCTGGGTGACTGGAGCGGCCCCGCCGGGCCGTTCTCATCGAGGGTCGCGGCATGATCACGAAGAGCGAAATAGGCCTAGGGCGTACCTGACCTGGGTAGGCGCGGCGCCGACGGTCAGACAGGTCAGATAATTACGAGATGGCGGCCTCGGCCTTCGGCCGGCCGGTGGGCCGCTAGCTTGTCGCCGGGACCGCGCCGGGCTGGGTCAGGCGTAGCCGTACAGGGAAAGTGCCTCGCCGAACCTGGCCTCGGCGAGCTTGCGGTGCTGAGGGGTGAAGTCTTCCCGCCAGCCACCCACCTGGCCGCGGTAGAAGGAGAACGCCTGTCGGTTGAACAACTGGTCGGCCACGTCCTCGGGGGTCGTGTCCGTCACGCCGAGGAAGTCGAGGATCCTCGCCAGCGCCGTGGCCCTGGCTTCGGCTGACCCCCCGCCCCGCGGTCCGACAAGCTCCTCGAACGAGGTCTTGCACACGTTCGGGTGGTGCAGCAGCCAGAGCATGCGCTGCATGTCGCCGACGGCGGGGAATGACGGGTCGCTGAGCGCGTAGGTCAGCTGCTCGTCCAGGCTGGGCTTGGACTGCAGTATGGCGCTGAATACATGGAAGTCGTCGAAATTGCTGAATCCGCGCCCGGTCCGGCCGGCCAGGAAGTTGACCATCGAGAGCAGCATGTCCCGGGGATCCCGGTAATTAAAGATGATCCGCGGCTCGCCGGTATCCGCCCATTCATGCAGGAAGTGGCCGTCAATCCTCTTGATGTCGAATTCGTTGAATACCCAGCAGACCCCGGGCGGGGTCTGCGCGAAGTTCAGGCCGGTGGTGCGGCGCAGCGCCTGCTCGATCAGGTCGGTCCTGATCACCTCCAGGCCGTACCAGGTCTTCAGCGGCATGCCGAACCTGATCTGCCAGGACCAGGCCAGTGCCTCCCAGGCCTGGTCGGTGGCCTCGGTGAAGGCGGCCTCGTCCATCCCCTCGAGCGCGGCCAGCGCCGGGCCGTCGAGCACCATCCGGGCGATGCGCCAGCGCTCCTCCACGTCGAGGGCCGGCTTGATCTCGGGAGTAATCCTGGCCTGGCCGTACATGCCGTAACCGAGTGCGACCATAAGCTCCTGCAGAAGATGCGTCCCCGATTTCATGAGCGATATCAGAATGACCCGCTCGCCCCGCCCCGATTGCGCTTCAGCCATGACGGACTCCATCGGGCTCTCGTACTCTCGTTATGGCGACCACGGTCAGCGAAAGCCATCATATCCCTTTCCCCCCGGCGCCGCCGGCGGCTGGCGGCGCGGCCGGGATGGAGGGCGCCGGCCGGGATGGGGTGGCCTGGGCGGGGCACCCGCCCCTTTCCATCGCTGGCCGGCCGTCACGGCCACGTGGCGGTGAAGTCCGCCCGGACCGGCCTGGCGTTGCCGGCGCTCGCGATGACGACACCGTGATAGGTGCCGGGGCGGGAGTAAGCGTGCTCGCCGGAGATGGTGTACAGGCTGTTCACCCGGGTGCCAGTGGCGTTGGTGCCGGTCACATCGCCGGTGCTGGTGCTTCCGTCGCCCCACTTGATCGTGCACCCGATCCCGAGCGAGGGGTCGCACATGGTGAGCGTGCTGGTCGGGAACCCCGGTGCCGACAGCGTCGCGACCGGCGCGTCCACCCGGCCATGGGCGTTGGCGGTCACGGTGGTGCCGATGATGTCCAGCCGCCAGGGCACTTCGGTGGACGGATAGAAGTTCACCCGGGCCGCCTGGAGGCGAGCCCCCTGAGCGCCGAGGCGCAGCAGGAAGCTGCGGTAGGCGGGACTGGTGGCGGTCCGGTGAGCGGACCGCGACCAGGCGACCTCCGCCAGGGCGAGCAGCCTCGGGAACACCATGTAGTCAACGTTGGACAGGTTCGCGACGGTCTCGCCCCACATGGCGCCTTCCACGCCGATGACATTCCGGTCGGTGACGCCGGTGACGTAGGCGCCCGGGTTCCAGTTGTAGGTTCTGGAGACATCGCATCCCCGGGGGCAGGCCCAGTTCATGCCCAGTGAGGGGGGCACGCTGGACCGGGCGGTCACGATGTACTTCTGGTCGAGATAGGTATGGTTCGCCGGGGCCATCACGATCTTCATGTGCTTGGCCACGGCCTCCCGGCCGGTGACGGAGGAGGGCGAGCTGCCCCCGGCGGGCTGCCAGTACTCGGCGACGGATCCGGCAGGCGGCGTGGTTCCCGGCCCGGCGATGTCGGCCCAGCCCATGACGGTCTTGCCGTGCCCGGTGACGATGCCCGCCTCCTTGTTGACGAAGGCGGCGTACTGCGGCGCGCGCAGCAGCGACGTCGGCACCTCGTCACCACCGAGGTCGTAGTAAGCGCCCGGGGACAGGCGGGCGAGCTGGCCGATGATCGCTTTCATGATCGCCCAGGTGTCCGGGCTGTCCGGGCACATCGCGCTGTAGCCGACGTCCTCGGTGTAGTCCCAGCGCGGCGGGTTGTACTGGCCGCAGTTGATGCCGTGCGGGCTGGCGGGCAGCGCGGGATTGCTGGTGTCGTTGTACTCGGACATGATGATCGCGTTGTTGTGACCGGGCGAGTCAACTTCGGGCACCACGGTGATGAAGTGCGCGGCGGCATCGGCCACGACGGCCTTGTACTGCGCCTGCGTCCAGAAGCCGCCGGGATCCACCCGCCTGCCGCCGGTCCCCACCGAGCCGCGGCTGCCGATCTCGGTCAGCCGGGGGAAGCCGCTGATCGCCAGCCGGAAGCCCTGGTCGTCGCTGAGGTGCAGGTGCAGCACGTTGATCTTGTAGGCGGCGATCTGGCTGATGAGTTCCCTGACCGCCGACGGCGGCTCGTAGTGCCGGGCGATGTCGAGCATCAGGCCCCGGTAGGAGTAGCGGGGGTAGTCGGTGATGGCGACCACGGGCGTCGTCCACGGTCCCGGCACGACCGCCGGGCTGTTGATCCACGCGGGCAGTAGCTGGCGGAAGGTCTGGATGCCGTCGTAGAGCCCGTGCGCGGCCGGGGCCTCGATCTTCGCCGCCGCGGCCGTGGTGTCGAGCTGGTACCCCTCGGCCCGGTCGCGGGGCTCGAGCGTCCCGGGATTGCCGATCTTCAGGACGATGTCGCCGGGGTGCGGTACGCCGGTGGCCACGGGCAGCCGGTAGCCGGTCGCGGGCCGCAGGTAGCCGGCCAGGTCGCCGGCCACCCGCCGTTCGGCGGCGGCGCCGGCCCCCGGTGCGGCGACGATCCGGGCCCGCCGGGTGAGGGTGAAGTGGCCGCGGCCGAGCTTCGCGGACACCGGCTTCGGCACGATGTCGAGCGTGGCTGCCGCAGAGGCAGCCCGCGGCACCGGGGTCGCGCCGGCCGCCACGGCGAAGACAGTGGCGGGGACACCGATCACGAGGGCGGTGAACCCCGCGGACCAGGCGGACAGGACGGCCAGCCGGCGGCGACCGGAGCGACCGCGGGAGCCGGCTACCGTGCCGCGGGGAACGCCGGGCGTGCCGCGGGAACCACAGAGCTTGTCCCGAGGGTCGGCGAGTCGGTCGCGGGAGCGGCGGCGAGTCGGGCGGGGAGTCGGAGTCTGCGGTTCATGTCGGCTGCCTGGTTTCTCTCGGGGTCGGCGCCAACGGCCGCTGCGGGCCGTGCCAGGGCGGACGTTACAAGCGCTCGACCGACAAGGTCAAGCAGTTACGGCGCTGGCTGACGTGGGGAATCGCAGACCCGGCCGCTGGCTGACGGTGGCGAACGGCGCCGGCCGTGCCCGGCGCCCGGCTAAGGCCGAGCGGTCACCAGAACGGCCGCCGGGCGATCAGCGTCCGGGTGACCGGCCGAGCAGCTAAGGGCGACTCGCGCGGGAACCTCCCGGACGACCCGTGGGAACCTCCCGGCCGATCCGTGAGTACCCTCTGGGTGACCGGCTGGGGCCTTCCGGCGATCCTCCCGCTGACCTGGCCGCGGGGCTCACAGCGGGATGTTGCCGTGCGCCCCGCGGCCGGGGAAAGCCTCGGCGATCGCGGTGGCGATCGCCCGGCGGGTCCGGCCGGGCTCGATGATCTCGTCCACCACGCCGAGGTCGACCGCGCGGGCGAGCCCGCCCGACTCCTTCTCGTGCTCGGCCGCGAGCTCGGCCTCCAGCTCGTGCCGCTGCCCGGGAGGGCGCCGGCCAGCGTGCGCCGGTGCAGGATCCGCACCGCCGCGACCGCCCCCATCACCGCCACCTCCGCGTCCGGCCAGGCGAACACGCGCGTGGCCCCGAGGGCGCGCGAGTTCATCGCGATGTACGCGCCGCCGTAGGCCTTGCGGGTCACCAGGGTGACCCGCGGCACGCGGCACTCGGCGAAGGCGTGCAGCAGCTTGGCGCCCCGGCGGACCACGCCGTCCCACTCCTGGCTGACGCCGGGCAGGTAGCCGGGTACGTCCACCAGGACCACCAGCGGCGCGCCGAACGCGTCGCACATCCGGACGAAGCGGGCCGCTTTCTCGGCCGACGTCGCGTCCAGGCAGCCGCCGAGCCGCAGCGGGTTGTTCGCCAGCACGCCGACGGTGCGGCCGCCGAGCCTGCCGAGCTCGGTGACCACGTTCGGCGCCCACCGGGGGTGCAGTTCCACGCCGGGCTCGTCAAGCAGCCCGGCGACCAGCGGGTGCACGTCGTAGGCGCGGCGCGGCGAGTCGGGCAGCAGCCCGGCCAGGTCGGTGCCGCTGGCGTCGACCGCCTGGGCGAGGGCCGGGTCCATGGTGCCCTGCCGGCCGAGCAGCAGGGCCAGCCGCCTGGCCTGGGCGAGGGCCTCCTCGTGGGTCGGCGTGACCACGTGCACCACGCCGGAGCGGCGGCTGTGCGGCTCGGGGCCGCCGAGCCGGGCGGGAATCGACGTCCTCGCCGGTGACACTGCGCACCACATCGGGCCCGGTGACGAAGATGCGGCCGGCCTCGGACAGGATCACGAGATCGGTCAGGGCGGGCCCGTAGGCGGCGCCGCCCGCCGCGGGGCCGAGTACGACGGAGATCTGCGGCACCACGCCGGAGGCCCGGGTCATCGCGGCGAACACGGTGCCCACGGCGTGCAGGCTCTGCACGCCTTCCCGCAGCCGGGCGCCGCCGGAGTGCCAGAGCCCGATGACCGGCACGCCCCGGCCGATGGCCTCGTCGTAGGCGGCGACGATCGCCGCGCAGCCCGCGCTGCCCATCGCGCCGCCCTGTATCCCGGGGTCGCTGGCGAACGCCACGGCCGGCATCCCGTCGATCCGCCCGGTGCCGGCCAGCGCCCCGCTGGTGTCGGCGGGGGTGATCTCGCGCAGCGTGCCCGGGTCGAAGAGCAAGGCCAGCCGCTCGCGCGGCCGGCGCCAGTCACCCGGACCGGCCGCCTGCGCCGGGACCGCTGCCGCTCGGGCTGGGATGGCGCCCGCCCGGGCCGGACCCGCTGCCGTTGTGGCGGGCTCCACGGTCGGCTGCACCGGGATCGCGGCCGCTTGCGCCGGGACGGCTGCCATCCGAGCGCGAACCGCTGCCGCCTGCGCCGCGACCGCGCCCGGCTGGACCGCGCCCGGCTGGACCGCGCCCGGCTGGACCGCGCCCGGCTGGACCGCGCCCGGCTGGACCGCGCCCGGCTGGACCGCGCCCGGCTGGACCGCGCCCGGCTGGACCGGGGCCGCGGCCGTCGTGGCGTTCTCCAGCAACGTCATGCCTTTCGTTTACGCGGCGGCGAAGGCGAGGGCCACGTTGGACCCGCCGAAGCCGAACGAGTTGTTCAGGGCCACCATGGGCCCGTCGCCGCGCGGCTGCAGCGGCCGAGGCTCGGTGGCGATGTAGACGCCGGCCTCGTCGTCAGGGTCGTCGAGATTGATCGTGGGCGGCGCGACCCGCTCGCGCAGGGCCAGGATGGCGGCGACCGACTCGAGCGCGCCCGCCCCGCCCAGCAGGTGGCCGGTCATCGACTTCGTGGATGTCACCACGGCCCCGCCCGATGCCTCGCCGAGCGCGGCCCTGATGGCCTGCGCCTCCACGACGTCGCCGGCCGGGGTGGAGGTGGCGTGCGCGTTGACGTGTACCACCTGGCCGGCCGGCAGCCGGGCATCGGCCAGTGCGTGCTGCATGACCCGGATCAGCCCCGTGCCGTCCGGGGCGGGCTGGGCGATGTGATGCGCGTCGGAGGTGTAGCCGTAACCCGCCGCCACCGCGTGCACCCGGGCGCCGCGCCGGGCCGCGTGCTCGGCGGACTCGAGCACGAGCATCGCCGCGCCCTCGCCGAGCACGAAGCCGTCCCGGCCCTTGTCGAACGGCCTCGAGGCCCGCTGCGGCTCGTCATTGCGCGTGGACAGCGCGCGCATGGCCGCGAAGGCCGCCACGTTCAGCGGCATGATCGCGGCCTCGGTGCCGCCGGCCACCACGATGTCCGCGCGCCCCGTCCTGATCATGTCGATCGCGTACGCGACCGACTCCGCACCCGACGCGCACGCGCTGACGGTGCAGTGCACCCCCGCGCGCGCGCCGAGCTCGATGCTGATCCATCCGGCGGAGCCGTTCGGCATCAGCATGGGGACGGTATACGGCGACATGCGCTGCCAGCCCTTGCTATTCAGCGTGTCGTAGGCGGCGATCGTCAACGCAATGCCGCCGATGCCGCTGGACACGGCGACGCCGAGCCGCTCCGGCTCGGCCTCCGGCTGCCCCGCGTCGGCCCAGGCCTCGCGGGCGGCGACGATCGCGAGCTGCTCGCACCGGTCCAGCCGCCGGCACTGGACCCGGTCGAGCACGGTCGCCGGGTCCACCGCGGCCGGCGCGGCAAACCGCACGGGCAGGTCGGCTGGCCAGTCGGCGGGCAGCCGCCGCGCCCCGCTGCGGCCGGCCAGCAGCGCCTCCCAGGTGCTGCTGACGTCGCCGCCGAGCGGCGTCGTCGCGCCGAGCCCGGTGACCACGACCGTGGCCTGGTCTGCGCCCACTGCGATCAGCTCCTCCAGCTTGGGTCCGGCCGCGGGGGCCCGCGGCGCCGGCGTGCCGTCAGGCGGACACGCCCGAGCGCTGCACGAACGCCACGACGTCCCGGACGGTCTTCAGGTTCTTGAGCTCGTCGTCGGGGATTTCCACGCCGAACCTGTCCTGCGCGGCGACGGCGATCTCGACCATGGACAGCGAGTCGATGTCCAGGTCGTCGACGAAGCTCTTGTCGGGGGTCACCTGGTCGGCTGGCACTCCGGCGATCTCGTCGACGATCTCGCCGAGGCCTGCCAGAATCTCCTGCTCGGTCATGGCCATGTTTCTTTCGTCTCCTTGTCGTAGTCGGCATCGCAGTGGTGCGTGCCGGCCGGCTCCCCGGCGGGCGCCGGGAAGAAGCTAGGGTACGGTGATCACCTGGGCCGCGTAGCACATGCCGGCCCCGAAGCCCAGCAGCAGCGCGTGCTGACCTGAGCTGATCTCGTTCTGCTCAATCATCCGGGACAGCGCCAGCGGGATGGACGCCGACGAGGTGTTCCCGGCGTGAACGATGTCGTCGGCCACCCGGGCCTGCGGCAGCTTCAGCTTGCGGGCGATCGATTCTACGATCCGCAGGTTCGCCTGGTGCGGGACGAACACCGACACTTCCTCCGGCGCGACCCCGGCCCGCTCGCAGGCGGCCCGCGCCACCGGGTGCAGCCCGGTGGTGGCCCACCGGAACACCGCCTGCCCCTCCTGGGCGATGAACGAGGAGCGGTCGGCGATGGAGATCTTGCCGGCCAGGTCGCCCGCGCTGCCCCACTCCACCGGGCCGATCCCCGGCTGCTGCCCCGGATCGGTCACCGGGCCGACCACGGCCGCGCCCGCGCCGTCGGCGAAGATGATGCACGTGGACCTGTCGGTCCAGTCCACCCAGGCGGACATCTTCTCCGCCCCGACCACCAGCACGTGCCGTGCCGAGCCGGCCTGGACCGCGTCGCTGGCGCTGGCCAGCGCGTAGCAGAACCCGGCGCAGGCGGCGTTCAGGTCGTAGGCCCCCGGCGCCCGGATGCCGAGCCGGTGGGCGACGATGGCGGACACGTTCGGGATCTGCGCCTCCGGTGTGCAGGTGGCCACGATCACCAGGTCGATGTCGGCGGGGGAGCGGCCGCTGCCGGCCAGCGCCTTGCCGGCCGCGGCGACGGCCATGTCGGCGACCGTCTCGTCCGGCCCGGCGATCCGCCGGCTGGCGATGCCGACCCGGCTGCGGATCCACTCGTCGCTGGTCTCCACCGTCTTGGCCAGGTCATCGTTGGTAACTACGTTGGCCGGCTGGTATCCGCCGAACGCCAGGATCCGCGCCCCCGGGGCGCCGTGCTCTAGCCGCATCTATATCGCCTTCTGCTCGGATGCCGTCGGCTGCAGCCGCGCGATGGGCTGCGCCGGCGCTGACCGGATCTCCGTCTTCGACCAGCCACTCGATCAGCGATCCGGGGCAGGGCGGGGTGAGGACGCGGTGATCGCCGCGCGACTCGATGAGGCCGAGCTCGGCCCCGGCCGGGACGAAGGAACCCGCGGCCACCGCCGGGGCTCCGGGCGGGCCGGCCCGGAAGGTGCCGGCCCGGGGCGCGACGAGCAGCCGCCAGTCGGGCGGGTGGCCGTCGGTGCCGGGCTGGTGCATCCCCGCGTCCTCGGTGCCTGCGGCGGCGGGCTGCGCTCCGGGCTGGTCCCGGACTGTCCCGTGCTCGGCGGCGAGCGCGCGAGCGGCGGGCAGCTGGTCGGGCGTTTTCAGGGCGAGCACGTCCACGCCGGGCAGCGCCCGCCTGGCCAGGCCCGTCAGCGTGCCGGCCGGCGGCAGCTCGATCAGGGCCGTAACGCGGAGCCCGGCCATGGCCTGCATGCACGCATCCCAGCGCACCGGGGCGCTGACCTGGTCCACGATCCTGTTCAGCCAGTCCCCGCCGGAGCGGACGGCGGCCCCGTCGGCGTTCGAGAGCAGGGTCAGGGCCGGGTTGCGCACGGTGACGTTCGCCGTGGCGCCGCGCAGCGCGTCCACCGCCAGCATCATGTGCCTGGTGTGGAACGCGCCTGCCACCTGCAGCGGGCGCAGCCGCGCCCCGGCGGGCGGGCTGCCGGCCAAGGCGGCCAGCTGATCCACGGTGCCCGCGGCCACGATCTGGCCCGCACCGTTCACGTTGGCGGAAGTCAGCCCGTGCGCCTCGATCGCGGCGAGCACGTCGGTCTCGTCGCCGCCGAGCACCGCGGTCATGCCGGTCGGCGAGACGGCGGAGGCGGCGGCCATGGCCGACCCGCGTACCCGGACCAGCCGTAGCGCGTCCTCCGCGCTGATCACGCCTGCGACGGCTCCCGCGGTCAGCTCGCCCACGCTGTGCCCGGCCGCCGCCTGGGCGCTGTCCGGCACGCGGTCCAGTCCGCCGAACGACGCCTCGGCGGCGGCCAGCCCGGCGGCCACGAGCAGCGGCTGGGCCACCGACGTGTCCCGGAATCTCGTCGGCCCCGGCCGTGGTGCCGCACCGGACGAGATCGCACCCGGCCAGCTCAGACCAGGCGCCGAGGCGGTCGGCCACCCCGGGCAAGTCAAGCCAGGGGGCCAGGAACCCCGGAGCCTGGGCGCCCTGGCCCGGCGCGACGATAATGAGCATTCCTCCACACTGCCCTGTAGAACACCGCTATACGAATGAGGGATTCGACGAAGTTACCGGACGGATGTCTGTAGCTTCTGTCCAAAATACGGGCTCGTAAGCATGACGACGCCACGTATCCGGGCAGGCCGGCGGTCAGCCGGGGCCGCCCTCCAGCCGGCCAAGGACGATCGCGACCCAGAGGGCGAATGCCCCCCGGCCCTCGGCCGGGGCGTAGCCGGTGAAATCCGCGATACGGCGCAGCCGGTAGCGGACGGTGTTCGGGTGGACGAAGAGCATGCGGGCGGTGGCCTCCAGCGAGGAGCCCCGCTCCAGGTAGGCCGTCACCGTGTCCAGCAGCGAGGGCCCCCCGCCCCGCAGCAGCTGGTACACGTCGCGGACCAGATGCTCGCGCGCCACCGGGTCGCCGTCGATGGCCCGCTCGGGGAGCAGGTCGTCGGCCGCGACCGGGCGCGGCGCGTCCGGCCAGGCCGACGCCACCCGCAGCCCGGCCAGGGCCGCCTGCGCGGATCTGGTGGCCGACTGCAAATCCGGCACGGCGGCGCCGACGACGATCGGCCCGCTGCCGAACCGTCCCGCGAGCTGCCGGGCGGCCGCGAGCGGGTCGGACGCCCCGCCGATGACCGCCACCAGCCGGCGGCCGTGCACCCCAGCCAGCAGGTCGAGCCGCGCCCGGCGGGCGATCAGGCGCAGATCCTCGATCACCAGCTCGGCCTGGTCCCCGTCGGCCCGGCCGGCGATCACGGCGACCGGGGAAGATGACCAGCTCAGCGCCGACGCCCAGGACTGCAGGCCCTCCTCGGTCTCGCCCCTGACGAGGGAGTCGACCACCAGCGCCTCGAGCCGGGCATCCCACGCGCCGCGGGCCTCGGCGGTGCGCGCGTAGACCTGGGCGGCGCCGAACGCGATCTCCCTGGTGTAGCGGAGCACGGCCTCCCGCAGCTCGGCCTGGCCGCCAGGTGCGGCCAGCTCGCTCACCCGGGCCTCGACCACGTCGATGATGACCCGGACCATCTCCACCGCCTGCTGCAGGCTGACGGCGCGGGCCAGCTCGCGCGGCGCCGTGCCGAACACCTCGCCAGTGACCGCGGGCCTGGCGCGCTCGGGATGCTTCACCCAGTCGACGAACGCGGCGATGCCGGCCTGGGCGACCAGCCCGAGCCAGGATTCTGTTCTCCGCGGACATCGCGGCAAACCAGGGCAGCCGCTCGTCCATGGCGGCCATGGCCGCGGTGCCGAGGGTTCCGGTGGCCCGTTCCAGCCGCCGCACCGTCCCGGCCTGGACGCCGCTGCGCTCCGCCTGCCCGGCCCCGTCTCCGGCCGGTCGCCGGCTGCCCGGGCGGGCCAGTGCTGGCCCTTGCGTTCCCTTCACACCGCTAGCGTGCCACGCCCGGGCTAAAAACGACAACTTTGGTAGGAAAAGCGTGCGACGTGACGTCACTGGCCGCCGGCTATCCCGGACGGGCGGGGCGGATAACCGGTGCAGCCAGGGCAAGAGGGCGTTGCGGCCGGTGATCCACCCTGACCGTTCCGGTCCCGGCTCGGTTCGGCCCGGCCGGGCCGGATGCCCCGGGCGCGCCCGGCCCGCGGCCTGGCCTAGCGGTCGGTGAGAGAAATCTCTTTGGCTGCACGACGCCCCGCCGGGCACCTCGCGCCAGGCAGGGCAGCACGGTGTCGTCGTCGCCCATAGCTCCGCTGTGAACTCCTCCTCCGCCTTGCGATGCACCTACCCGGACGCGTCCGCTCCGAGGCCCCCCTCACCGGCCACTAGGGTGAAAACATGATCACGCAAACGGCGAAAGCGGAACAGTTCCTGGCGCTGCACACGGCGGGCGAGCCGCTGCTGCTGCCCAACCCGTGGGACCGGGGCTCGGCCCGGGTGCTGGCCTCGCTCGGATTCCGGGCGCTGGCCACGACGAGCAGCGGCTTCGCCATGAGCCTGGGCCGCCCGGACGGCTCGGTCACCCGGGAGGAGGCGCTCGATCATGCCCGCGTCATCGTCTCGGCCACGGAGCTGCCGGTTTCGGCCGACCTGGAGCGCGGGTTCGCCGACGACCCGGCCGGCGTCGCCGGTACCGTGCGGCTGGCCGTCGAGACCGGCCTGGCCGGCTGCTCGGTCGAGGACTTCACCGGCTCGCCGACCGAGCCCGTCTACGAGATGACGCTGGCCGCGGAGCGGATCGCGGCGGCGGCCGAGGCCGCGCACCGCGGCGACGTCCACCTCGTCCTCACCGCCCGCTCCGAGAACTACCTGCACGGTCGGCCGGATCTGGCCGACACGATCGCCCGACTGCAGGCGTTCGACGCGGCGGGCGCGGACGTGCTCTACGCTCCCGGGCTGACCGAGCTGGCCGACATCCGCCAGGTCGTCACCTCGGTGGACAAGCCGGTCAACGTGCTGGCCCTGCCCGCCGGCCCGCCGGTGGCCGAGCTCGCGGCCGCCGGGGCCAGCCGGATCTCGGTCGGCGGGTCGTTCTTCTACGTGGCCTACGGCGCGCTGGCCGAGGCCGCCACCGAACTGCGCGACCAGGGCACCTATGGTTACGCCGGCGGCCCGGGCCAGGCCGCCGTCCGGGCCCTCTACCAGGACTGAGGCCGGAGCCGCCCGGCTCAGGCGGAATCCGGAGGCGGGAGAGGCGGCCTCGCTGCCCATGGCGTCGAGCCCGTACTTCTCGATGGCCTGGTCGAGCGCCTCCGGCTTCACCTCGCCGCGCCTGACCAGCTGGCCGAGCACGGCCAGCGTGATCGATTCGGCGTCCACGTGGAAGAACCGGCGCGCCGCGGCCCGGGTGTCGGAGAACCCGTAGCCGTCGGTGCCGAGCGAGGTGAACGGCGCGGGCACCCAGCGGGCGATCTGGTCGGGCACCGCCTTGATCCAGTCGCTGACCGCGACCACCGGGCCGGGCTCGCCGTCGAGCAGCCGGGTGACGTAAGGCACCCGCTGCTCGTCGCCGGGATGCACGAGGTTGTGCTCCTCGCAGCCGAGCGCCTCGCGCCGCAGCTCGGTCCAGGACGTGGCCGACCACACGTCGGCCACCACGCCCCAGTCGGCGGCCAGCAGCTCCTGCGCGGCGAGCGCCCAGCGCACCGCGACGCCGGAGGCCAGGATCTGCGCCCGCGGCTGCGACGCCCCGTTGCCGCTCACCGCCTCGGCCGCGCCGGCCGCGACCTCGCGGGGCGGGCCGCCGGGAACCGGGCCGGCCGCGCCGCCCAGTCCGGCTCCGCCCACGTTGGCGTCGGGGGCGCCGCCGGTGCCCGCGCCGCGGACATCCGTTTCCGTGCCCGGGGCCCCCAGGTCCGCGGGCCCGGGCTGTTCCGTCCCGGGCTGTTCCGCCCCGGGCTGTTCCGCCCCGGGCTGTTCCGCCCCGGGTCGTCCGGCGGCCGCCGCGTGCCCGCCGCCGGCCCCGGCCCGTTCGGAATCTGCGGGTTCACCGGCGGCGGCGTCGCCGATCTCCGTCGCGGCGCGGTACCGGTACAGGCCGCGCAGGATGCCCTGCTCGAGCGCCTCCGGGCCGCCCGGGGAGGCAGGCCGGCTCGGGCGGCTGCGGGTACGGCTCGTTGTACACAGTCAGGTAGTAGAAGATGTCCTCGGCGGCCGGGCCGTACATCCGGCGCAGTGCGTCCTTGACGATGTAGGACAGCTCGAAGGCCCAGGCCGCGTCGTAGGCCACGCAGGCCGGGCTGACCGAGGCGAGCAGCACCGAGTGGCCGTCGTTGTGCTGCAGCCCCTCGCCGGTGAGCGTGGTGCGGCCCGCCGTCGCGCCGAGCAGGAAGCCGCGGCCGAGCTGGTCGCCCAGGGCCCACATCTGGTCGCCGGTGCGCTGCCAGCCGAACATGGAGTAGAACACGTACACCGGGATCATCGGCGAGCCGTGCGTGGCGTAGGAGGTGCCCGCGGCGATCACCGATCCCATCGCGCCGGCCTCGCTGATGCCCTCGTGCAGGATCTGGCCCTGCGCGGACTCCTTGTAGGACAGCAGCAGCTTGCGGTCCACCGCCTCGTAGGACTGGCCGTGCGGCGAGTAGATCTTCGCCGTCGGGAACAGCGAGTCCATGCCGAACGTGCGGGCCTCGTCGGGGATGATCGGCACGAACCTGGCGCCGAGCCCGGGCTCCTTCATCAGGTCCTTGAGCAGCCGGACGAAGGCCATCGTGGTGGCCACCGGCTGCCTGCCCGAGCCCTTGCGCAGGTCGGCATAGACGGAGTCGGCCGGGAGCTGGACCGGGCGGGCGCGAACCACCCGCCTGGGCAGGAACCCGCCGAGGGCGGCCCGCCGCTCGCGCATGTACCGGATCTCCTCGGAGTCCTCGCCCGGGTGGTAGTAGGGCGGCAGCTCGGCCTCCAGCGCGGCATCGGAGATCGGCAGGTAGAGCCGGTCCCGGAACGCCTTGAGCTCGGCTTCGGTGAGCTTCTTCATCTGGTGCGTGGCGTTGCGCGCCTCGAAGTCCGGGCCGAGCGTCCAGCCCTTGATCGTGTGGGCGAGGATCACGGTGGGCTGGCCGACGTGCTCGCTGGCCGCCTTGAACGCCGCGTACAGCTTGCGGTAGTCGTGCCCGCCCCGGGGCAGGTTCCGCAGCTCGTCGTCGGACAGCGGCTCGGCCATCGCGCGCAGCCTCGGGTCGTCGCCGAAGAAGTGCTCGCGGATGTAGGCGCCGGACTCGACGCTGTAGGTCTGGAACTGGCCGTCCGGCGTGGTGTTCATCTTGTTGACCAGGACGCCGTCGGTGTCGTGGGCGAGCAGCGGGTCCCAGTCGCGGCCCCAGATCACCTTGAGCACGTTCCAGCCCGCGCCGCGGAAGAACGCCTCGAGTTCCTGGATGATCTTCCCGTTGCCGCGGACCGGGCCGTCCAGCCGCTGCAGGTTGCAGTTGATCACGAAGGTGAGGTTGTCCAGCTCCTCGCGCGCGGCCAGGCCGATCGCGCCGAGCGCCTCCGGCTCGTCCATCTCGCCGTCGCCGAGGAACGCCCACACGTGCGACCGGCTGGTGTCCTTGATCTCCCGGGCCAGCAGGTACTGGTTGAACCGGGCCTGGTAGATCGCGTTGATCGCGCCGAGTCCCATGGAGACCGTGGGGAACTCCCAGAAGTCGGGCATCAGCCGGGGGTGCGGGTAGGAGGGCAGCCCGCCGCCGGGGTGCGACAGCTCCTGGCGGAAGCCGTTCAGCTGCCGCTCGGTCAGCCGTCCCTCCAGGTAGGCGCGGGCGTAGATGCCGGGCGCCGCGTGCCCCTGGATGAACACCTGGTCGCCGGACTCGCCGTGGTCCTTGCCGCGGAAGAAGTGGTTGAACCCGACCTCGTACAGGCTGGCCGCCGACGCGTAGGTGGCGATGTGGCCGCCCACGCCGAGGCCGGGCCGGTTGGCCCGGGACACCATCACGGCGGCGTTCCACCGGATGTAGGCGCGGATCCGGCGCTCGATGTACTCGTCACCGGGGAACCACGGCTCGCGCTCGGGCGGGATCGAGTTGATGTAGTCGGTGCTGCGCAGGCCGGGCACGCCGACCTGCTGCTCGCGGGCGCGCTCCAGCAGCCTGAGCATCACGTAGCGCGCCCGGGCGCGGCCGCGGGTGCGGACCACGGTGTCGAAAGACTCCACCCACTCGCGGGTCTCGTCCTGGTCGATGTCGGGCAGCTGGGTGGGCAGCCCGTCACTGATGATGGAGTAACGCTGGCGTCCGGAGGCCACGCTGGGGTCCTCGCCTTCCGTGCTCGTGCGGCGGTCGGCCGGCCGCCTGGTCAGGTCGGTGTTGTCCATACCAATCGTGGTACGTGCGCGCCGGGAACGCATCTCTACCGGCTGGTAACCGGCGTCCCGGGCCCGCACCGGCATCAGCACATCCGGTGACCGCCGCGCGGCCCCTTCACGTGGGTGCTTCCCCATGCCAGTCTGGGTTACACCGGGAGGCGATCGCACACAGGAGGGCAGACATGCAGGCATCCACCGGTGACCGGCTGCACGTACACGGCAATGCGGTGGGGCAGCCGGACAAGATCGGGGAGATCGTGGAAATCCGCGGCGCGGCCGGCGGCCCGCCCTACCAGGTGCGGTTCGAGGACGGCCACACCTGCCTGGTATTTCCCGGGCCGGACGCGGTGATCGAGCCCGCCCCCAAGGGCAGAAAGCCCGCCGTGCAGAGGAGACAAGCGCAGAAGAGACAGAAGAAAGCAAAGGCTTGAAGACAGAGATCATCCGGCTGCAGACCGGCGGCCGCGAGACGGTGACGGACATCACCGGGGCCTGCCGCCAGTTCGCGGCGTCCGCCGCCGACGGCGGCGACGGGCTGCTGCACGTGTTCGTGCCGCACGCCACGGCGGGCCTCGCGCTGATCGAGCTCGGCTCGGGCAGCGACCGGGATCTGCTCGACGCGCTGGCGCGGCTGCTGCCCGCTGACGACCGGTGGCGGCACGCGCACGGCTCGGCCGGGCACGGCCGCACGCACGTGCTGCCCGCCTTCGTGGCCCCGTTCGTCACGCTGCCGGTGATCGGCGGGCGGGTGGCGCTGGGCACCTGGCAGAGCGTCGCGCTGGTCGACCTCAACGTGGACAACCCGGATCGGCGAAGTCCGGCTGTCTTTCCTCGGGTAATCGATGACTCGCATGTTCCGGGCACTTTGTGGCGGCAGTTTCCCGATAGGGGCCGATGACACTTGCGCGTGACGGCCGACCCAGTGTGGACTGTCCCATCAATAGTGCCGACGCGGCCACGACCGCGGGCGATTTCGAGGGAGGACGTCATTGAGCGCGACCGCGGGCCAGGCGCAGGAAGCGCGCGGCCTGGACGAGCGGCTCGGCATCAAACCGGGCCACGTGGTGCAGGAACTCGGTTACGACGAGGACTGTGACGAGGATCTGCGCGACGCGATCGCCGGGGTGGACGGCGTGGAGCTGGTGGATGAGGAGTACGACGACGTCGTCGACGTGGTCCTGCTCTGGTGGCGGGACGGCGACGGCGACTTGTCGATGCGCTCGTCGACGCGCTGGCCCCGCTGGCCGACGGCGGTTACATCTGGCTGTTCACGCCGAAGGCGGGCCGTGACGAACCACGTGGAGCCGAGCGACATCGGCGAGGCGGCGCCGACCGCTGGCCTGTCCCAGACGTCCAGCCTGAGCGCGGGCCGGGACTGGTCGGGCACCCGGCTGGTCGCTCCCAAGGCCCGGCGCTAGCAACCGGCGCCGCCGGCCGCGGCCCGCGGCTGGCCGGCTTCAGCGGGCGTCTGCCGGTGCTGGCCCAGTGCCAGACCGCTGGCCAATCCCGACGGCCGATGGCGCGTGGCAGACTTGACTGCGCAAACGTGGCGAGCGATGAGCCAGTGGAAGGGACACCTGGCATGGCGGTGGAGATCGGCGAGCAGGCGCCGGATTTCGAGCTGAGGGACCAGCACGGCACCCCGGTGCGGCTGTCGACTTCCGCGGCTCGAAGAACGTCGTCCTCGTGTTCTACCCGCTCGCGTTCAGCGGCGTGTGCACCAGCGAGCTGTGCGCCATGCGCGACAACTTTCCCGAGGTGACCCGCGATGACGTCGAGCTTCTCACGGTCTCGGTGGACTCCACGTTCGCCCTGCGCACCTGGGCGGACCAGGAGCAGTTCGGCTTCGAGCTGCTGTCCGACTTCTGGCCGCACGGCGCCGTGGCCAAGCTCTATGGGGTGTTCGAGGAGAACATGGGCATCGCCACCCGCGGCACGTTCGTCATCGACAAGGAAGGCGTCGTGCGCTGGAAGGTCGTGAACCCGGTCCCGCAGGCCAGGGACATCGCCGAGTACCAGAAGGCGCTCGCCGCCCTCGGCTAGGCGCACAGCCTGCCCGGCGATGCCCTGTTACCGCTGCGGAGCCCGCCAGGCGGACCCCGACCGGGGCGCCAGCCCCTGGAAGCGCGGCGTGCGCAGCGACCGCCAGGTGCTCATCTGCCCCGACTGCCAATCCGGCGCGACTGGGCCGCGTGACCTGGACCGCTGCTCCGTCTGCGGTGGCGGCGCGCTAGTGCGGCGGCTCGGCGAGATCGAATGCAAGGACTGCGGCCAGGTCCGCCAGCCCATCCCGGCCACCGAGCCCGCCGGCGAGGACACTGGCGGCACGGCTCCCGGCCTGGCCGAGGAGGTCGCCCAGGCGCTCGATCGCGTGCTTGCCGCGTACCGCGTGCCCCGCTGACCGCCCGCCGGGCCGGAAGCCGCATCCGCGGCCGGGCCCTCCGCCGCCGCGGCGCGGCCGCTCAGCGGCGGAGGGCCCGGCCGCGGATCTCCCCGACCAGCCGCGCCAGCAGCAACCCGGCGTCCTGGGCCGCCTGAGCCGACGCGGCGCGGGCCGCGTCGCGTCCGGCCGCAGACAGGCACCAGTCCCAGTGCGCGTCGAGCCGGCGGCTCTCCGCGGCCTGCTCGGCGGGCAGCACGCAGGGCCAGTCCCAGGCGGCGCCCTGCGCGGTGACTTTGCCGCCGCCGGCGACCGGGTCGAACGGCGATCGCCGGCACCCCCGCGGATAGCGCCAGCGCCAGGCCGTGCAGCCGCGTGGTCACCACCAGGTCGAGACGGGTCAGCAGAGACAGGAATGCCCCGGGCGTGGAGCACAGCCGCCAGTCGTGAATGTCCAGCCGGGTCTCCAGCGGTACCGGAGCGCACGATTTCGAGCCGAGCCATCGGGTCAGTCCGTCGGCCACCAGCTGGTGGCGGCGGCGCGGCCCGTATTCGCCCTGGCCGGTGGCGAGGGCCAGGCCGGCCACCGGGATCGCGGATGCCGTGGCCGCCGATACCGCGGCCGCGGCGAGGTCGCGCACCGGCTGGGACCGGTTTCCGTCCCGGGCCAGCACCACCTGGAACCCGGTGACCGCGGGATCGGCCGGGTCGATGACGCTCACCCCGACCGCGATCCGCCGGCATCCGGCGAAATGCCGGTGCAGCGCGGCGACCTGCTCGCCGTGCGCCGGGCCGCAGATGAAGATCAGGTGACTGTACTGCCCGGGCCGGGCGTCGTCCAGCCGCAGGCCGCCGGGACGGAACACCGGGCTCCAGGCGACGTCATAGCCGAGCCCGGCGGCGGCCAGCGCCGCGCTGACCGATTCCAGCGCCAGCACGTCCCCGGCTGTGGCCTCGCCGTGCAGGAAGCTGAACCAGCCGGTGAGCAGCGCCCGAACCGGCGCCGCCGCCCCGGCCGCGGGGAAGGGGGTCATGCGTCAGCTGCCCTGCGGGCCGGAGCGTGCCGCGGCCACGATCCGGCTGGTGGAGTGCCGGGTCAGGTAGGGCAGCAGCACCACCTCCCCGCCGTGGCGGCGCACCACCGCCGCCTCTGCCAGTTCGCCGTGCGCGTAGTCGCCGCCCTTGACCCAGATGTCCGGCCGGAGCCGTCCAGCACCGCGGCCGGGGTGGGCTCGTCGAAGACCACCACCGCATCCACGCACTCCAGCGCGGTCAGCACCCTGGCGCGGTCCTCGGCGCATACCAGCGGACGGCCGGGTCCCTTCAGCGCCCGGACCGAGGAATCGGAGTTGATGCAGACGATCAGGCAGTCACCGAGGCGCCGGGCCTGCCGCAGCAGGCCCACGTGGCCGGCGTGCAGCAGGTCGAAGCAGCCGCCGGTGGCCACGATCTTGCCGCCGTTCTCGCGGACCGCCGCCATGACCTGCCAGGCGTCCGCGCCGGTCCGCGGGCGGGCACCGGCGGCCGGGCGGGCCTCCGGCGGGACCGTTCCGCCGGGCGCCGCGCCGGCGCCGCCCCGCGCGACGAAGTCGGTGGCGCAGCGCACTGCCTCGGTGACCGCCTCGGTCATCAGGCCGCCGGCCCGCAGCACCTGAGCCGCCGCGGCGGCGAAGCAGTCCCCGGCCCCGCAGGTGTCCGGCTGTCCGCGGGCCGGGCCGCCCGGGGCCGGGATGCCGGAGGCCCGATCGTGGTCCGGGCCCGCCGGGGCACGGGCTTCCCGGGCCGCCCATCTGCCCGCCGGGCTCTGGGCTCCGGGGCCCGGCCAGCCGCCGGCCGGGAGGCTGTCGGCCGGAGCCAGGAAGGGAACGCCGTCCCCGGTCCACAGCAGCGCGCCGGCCGGGCCGAGGGTGACCGCGACCGCGCTGCCCCAGGCCCGGCTCAGCGCCGCGGCGTCGCGGGCCGTCCGGCTGATCGTGGTGCTCCCGCCGTCGGCGGGAAAGGCTGGCTGGCGATCGGCGGGCCAGCCGGCGGCCTGACTGCCGGGCAGCGCGGCGAACTGGCGCGCCTCGGCCCGGTTGGGCGTCGCGAGCCGGACGCCAGGCACCGGCGGCTCGCCGGCCGGGTGCGGGTCCCACACCACCGGCGTGGCCGGCGGCAGCCGGGACAGCAGGGCCCGCAGCCCCGGGTGGGCCGTCATGCCCCGGCCGTAGTCGGCGACGAGCACGGCGCCGGCCTGCCGCAGCGCGTCCTCGATCTGAGCGCCGACCGGCCCGGGGCAGGCCCGTCCGTCCCCGGCGTCCAGCCGGATCAGGGACTGGCCGGAGGCCCGGACCCTGATCTTGCAGGGCGTGCCGCCGCGCAGCGGCATGGCCAGCACCTGGACCCGCGAGCCGAGCAGCTCCCGCAGCCGGGACCCGGGACGGTCATCGCCGAGCGCGGTGACCAGCTGAACGCCGGGCCCGCCCAGCCGGGCGGCGAGCACGGCCGCGAGCCCGGCACCGCCCGCACGCTGCCGCTCGCTGTGACAGTCGACGACCGGCACCGGGGCGTCGGGGGCCAGCCGCGCGGCCGATCCGTCCAGGTCTACGTCGAGCAGCGTGTCGCCCACGACGACCAGCGGCCCGCCTCTCATCGCGCCGCTCCCAGGGGCCGGGGAGGCGGCCGCGGTACCGCCCGGCATGCCGTCCCGCACGGCCGCGTCGACCGCGGCGCACATGATGTGGATCGCGGCCAGGTGCACCTCCTGCACCGTGCAGACGGCCGGCGCGTCCACCATGATGGCCTCCGCGCACAGCCCCGGCGAGCGGGTTCGGCCCGCGCCCGGTCAGCGCCCACGCGGTCAGCCCGGCCTCGGCGGCGGCCCGGGCAGCCGCGACCACGTTCCGGCTGGAGCCGCTGGTGGACAGGCAGACCAGCAGGTCGCCGGGGCGGCCGTGCGCCCGGACCTGCCTGGCGAACACCTGCTCCGCGCCGTAGTCGTTGCCGATCGCGGTCACCGCGGCCAGGTCAGCGGTCAGCGGCAGCGCGGAGAAGGCCCGCCGCTCGTCCTCGTAGCGGCCGACCAGTTCGGCGGTGAGGTGCTGGGCCTGCTCGGCGCTGCCGCCGTTGCCGCAGGCCAGCAGCCGGCCGCGGCCGAGCAGCACCGCGGCCAGCCGCGGCCCCATGCCCGCAGCCGCGGCACGTTCGGCTCGAACCCGCGAAGCGCGGCCTCGAGCCGGGGCAGATGAGAGTCGGTCACGGGCATGCTCCGTTCTGTCGGTCCCCGGCGGTCGGACGGTCCCATCGCGCGGTACCGGCGCCACGACCGGTCCTGCCGCAGGCAGGCGTAGACGGCCTCGGTCTCGGCCGCGATCCGGTCCCAGGAGTACCTGGCCCGGGCCCGGGCGGCGGCGGCGGCGCCCAGTTCGCCGCGCCAGCCCCGGGTCGGCGATCAGCCGCGCGATGCGGTCGGCCAGCGCGGCCGGGTCCGGGGAGGCACCAGCAGCCCGGTCACGCCGTCCTGCACGGTGTCCAGGTGGCCGCCCACCGCCGAGGCGATCACGGCTGTGCCGCAGGCCATGGCCTCCACCGGGACGATGCCGAACGGCTCATACCAGGGGTCGGACACCACCACGTCCGCCGACCTCAGCAGCGCGGGCACGTCCTCATGCGCCACCCGGCCCGCGAAGCGGACCCGGTGCGCGACGCCGCATCCGGCGGCTACCCGGCGCAGGCGGCCCACCTCCGGGTCGTCATCGAGCTGGCCGGGATCGGGGCCGCCGGCCACCACCAGCTCGGCGGCGGGCATCCGCGCGATCGCCGCTATGACGGTGTCCACGCCCTTGCGCGGCACCAGCCGGCCCAGCGTGAGCACCCGGGGCACTGGCCACGGCCGGCCGGCCTGCCGGGCGGGCGCGAAGTGATCGCCGTCCACCCCGCAGGGCACGATGTACATCCGTGTCCGGCGTGGCGCCGTAGGCCGGCGAGCTCCCGGATCTCCTCGGTGCAGGTGGCGATGACCGCGCTGGCCTGCTGGGCGACGATGCCCTCGTGCCGATCCGCTGCGGCGGGCTGGTGTCGGCCCCGGCCTGGTACCGGCGCTTGACCCTGCCCAGCGCGTGGAACGTCTGCACCACCGGCACCGGGCAGCTGCGCGCCGCCCAGACGGATGCGATCCCGCTCATCCAGAAGTGCGCGTGGGCCACGTCGGGCGGCTGGCCGCGCCAGCGCCCGGCCAGCCACCGCGCGAACGCCGGCATGTGAGCGAGCAGGTCGTCCTTGCGCAGCTGCCGCGCGGGCCCGGCCGGCACATGCTGCACGGTTACGCCCGGCGCGAGCGGCACCGCATCCGGCAGGTCGGGACCGTCGCGGCGGGTGCACACGGTGACCTCATGACCGCGGCGGCCGAGCGCGGTGGCGAGCGCCGCCACGTGCACGTTCTGGCCGCCAGCGTCGGCACCGCCGAGCGCCGCCAGCGGGCTGGCGTGCTCCGAAATCATGTCGATCTTCAAGTTCCTCCTCCGGGACGGCAGGAGTGGACCTACTACCTTCTGTCAGTAACTAAAACATCGGGCCAAACATGTATTTACCGTATATAAACGGCAAAAGGGACGTCGGTCGGCTGGCGGCGCGGCCGGCCTGCGGCGGCGCAGCCCAGGTTTGGCAGCCCGCGGCCAGGGCAGTCTGCGCCAGCTCGCTGGCGGCTCTCGCCGGTGCCGGCGTGGTGCACCGGGGACAGGCGCCGAAGGCAGGCCGGGACGGCCGTCCGGCGACGTCCGCCCGGTGCGGAAGGGAGGCAGCAACGTGCGCGTGCTCGGCATCAATTCCGTCTTCCACGACCCGGCGGCGGCGCTCGTCGTCGACGGCGTGGTGGCCGCGGCCGCCGAGGAGGAGCGGTTCAGCCGCCGCAAGCACGGCAAGCGGCCGGTGCCGTTCTCCGCGTGGGAACAGCCGGCCGCGGCCGCCCGCTGGTGCCTGGAGCAGGCCGGCCTGTCCGCCGGCGAGGTCGACCTGATCGGCTTCTCCTACGACCCGGGCCTGGTGCGGCCGGCCGGGGAGATGGGGCTGGACGATCCCTGGGACGGGCTGCGCACCACGTACGCGGCGCGGGCGCCGCAGTTCCTGGCCGAGGCGCTGCCCGGGCTGGATCCGGGCCGGGCCCGGTTCGTGCCGCATCATGTCGCCCACGCCGCCTCGGCCGGGCTGGCCGCCGGCCAGCCCGAGTGCAGCGTGCTGGTATGCGACGGCCGGGGCGAGCGTGAGTCCTGCCTGACCGGCCGCTATTCGGGCGGGCAGCTGAAGGTGCTGAGCACCCAGCCGCTGCCGCACTCGCTCGGCCTGATGTACGAGGAGCTGACCGCCCACCTCGGCTTCCTGCGCTCCAGCGACGAGTACAAGGTGATGGCGCTCGCCTCCTACGGCCAACCGCGCTTCCTCGATCAGGTCAGGCAGAAGGTCAGGCACGTTCCCGGCGGCTTCCGCACCGACCCGGTGGCCTGGCCGGAGTTCGCGCCGGCCCGCGCCCCGGGCGAGGAATGGGCCCAGCCGCACGCCGACCTGGCCGCCAGCGTGCAGCGCTGCCTGGAGGAGGTGCTGCTCGCGCTGGCCGGCGAGCTGCACGAGCGCACCGGCGACCGCGTGCTGGCGATGGCCGGCGGCACCGCGCTGAACTGCGTGGCCAACACCGTGCTGGCCGACCGCGGCCCGTTCGGCCAGATCTGGGTGCAGCCAGCGGCCGGCGACGCAGGCACGGCGCTCGGCGCGGCCCTGCAGCTGGCGGCGGAGGCGGGGGAGCCTGCCTGGTCGATGACCGGCGCGGGCCTCGGCCGGGGCTTCGCCGACAGCGAGATCGAGACCGCGCTGCGCACCGCCCGGGTGCCCTGCGAGCGGCCGCCCGACATCGCCGCGGCGGCGGCCGAGGTGCTGGCCGGGGACGGGGTCGTCGCCTGGTTCCAGGGCCGCAGCGAGTACGGCCCGCGGGCGCTCGGCCATCGCTCGCTGCTGGCCCACCCGGGCCGGCGCAGCCAACCTGGACCGGCTCAACGACGTCAAGGGACGGGAGAAGTTCCGGCCGGTCGCGCCCATGGTGCTGGCCGGCCGCGCAGCGGAGATCTTCTCCCGCGGGCCGCTGCCGAGCCCGTACATGCTGTTCGTGCACGACGTAGCCACCGCGTGGCGGGACCGGATCCCGGCGGTCGTGCACGTGGACGGAACGGCCCGGGTGCAGACCGTCGACCCGCGGGCCCAGCCGCTGCTGGCCAGGCTGCTGACGGCCTTCGAGCAGCGCACCGGGCTGCCGGTGCTGGTGAACACGAGCCTCAACACCGCCGGGCGGCCGATGGTCGACGACATCAGGGACGCCCTGGAGTGCTTCGGCTCGACCCCCGTGGACGCGCTGGCCATCGGCCCGTTCCTGGTCCGGCGGCGGTGACCCGCTACTCGGTGGTGATCCCCACCGTCGGCCGGCCGTGCCTGCGGGACTGCCTGGCCGCGCTGGCCGCGGCGTCCGGTCCCGCGCCGGAGCGGGTGGTGGTGGTCGATGACCGGCCGGCCGGCGCCGCAGACGACGCCCTCGTCCCGCCGAACGGCTCCGGCCGGCCGCGGTGACCTGCCGCTGGCCGTGGTGACGAGCGGCGGCGCGGGGCCGGCCGCGGCGCGCAACGCCGGCTGGCGCGCCACCGTGACCCCGTGGGTGGCGTTCCTGGACGACGACGTGCGGGTGGGCCGGGACTGGCGGCGGCTGCTCGCCGCGGACCTGTCCGGGCTGCCGGACCGTACGGCGGGCGTGCAGGGGCGGATCACCGTGCCGCCGCCGCCGGGCCGCCGGCCGACCGACTGGGAGCGGGGCACCATGGGCCTGGCCGGGGCCAGCTGGATCACCGCGGACATGGCCTACCGGCGGGCCGCGCTGGCCGAATCGGGCGGCTTCGACGAGCGGTTCCCCCGCGCCTTCCGGGAGGACGCCGACATCGCCCTGCGGCTGCTGGCCGACGGCTGGGAGCTGCGGCGCGGCCGCCGGCGGACCGTCCACCCGGTGCGGCCGGCCTCGCCCTGGGCCAGCGTGCGCGCCCAGGCTGGCAACGCCGACGACGCGCTGATGCGGGTGCTGCACGGCCCGGGCTGGCACGAGCGGGCGGCCGCGCCCCGCGGCCGGCCGGGCCACGTCCTGATCACCGGGGCCGTGCTCGCCACGGCGAGCCTGGCCGCGGCCGGCCGGCCGCGGCCCGCCCTCGGCTCCGCCGCGGTCGCGCTGGCCGGCACCGCGCGGTTCGCCGCGGAGCGGATCGCGCCCGGGCCCAGGACCGCGCGCGAGATCGGCACCATGATGGCGACCAGCCTGGTGATCCCCGAGCTGGCCTGCTGGCACTGGCTGCGCGGCCGGATCCGGGCGCGGCGGGCCCGGCCCTGGCCGCCCGTGCGGGCGGTGCTGTTCGACCGCGACGGCACGCTCATCCGCGACGTGCCGTACAACGACGACCCGCGGCGGGTGCAGCCGGTGCCCGGCGCGCGCGCGGCGCTGGACGCCGCCCGGCGGCAGGGGCTGCGGATCGGGATGATCACCAATCAGTCCGGCATCGCGCGCGGGCTGCTCAGCCGGGCCGGCGCCGAGGCGGTGAACGCCCGCGTGGCCGGCCTGCTCGGGCCGTTCGGCGCGATCCGGCTGTGCCCGCATGCCCCCGAGGACGGCTGCGGCTGCCGCAAGCCCGCCCCTGGCATGGTGCTGGCGGCGGCCTCGGATCTCGGCGTGGCCCCGCACGAGTGCGTCGTGGTCGGCGACATCAGGGCCGACATCGATGCGGCGCGGGCGGCGGGCGCGCGGGGCGTGCTGGTACCGAATCAGCAGACTCGCGCCGCGGAACTGGCCGGCGCCCGGCTGGCCGGGGATCTGCCCGGTGCCGTGCGGATGATCACGGGGGACAGCCCGCTCGCCCCGCTATGGCCGGGGGCGGCGTGATGACCGGGCGTTCCGCCCGGTGTGGCCGGGGGCGGCGTGATGACCGGGCGTTCCGCCCAGTGCGGCCGGCGCGGCCAGATGACCGGGCGGGCGGCTCCGGTGTGGCCGGAGGAGCAGCCTGATGACCAGGCGATGCCTGGCGGTCCGCCTGGACAACGCGGGCGACGTGCTGCTCGCGGGCCCGGCCATCCGGGCCATCGCCGCGCACTGCGGCGAGGTGACGGTGCTGGCCGGCCCGAGCGGAACCGCCGCCGCCCGGCTGCTGCCCGGTGCGGCCGAGGTGCTGACCTGGCTGGCTCCCTGGGTGGCCCTGGATCCGCCGCCGGTCCGGCCGGACGATCTGGCCGGGCTGGCCGACCGGCTGGCCGCGAGGGATTTCACCGACGCGGTGATCTTCACCTCCTTCCACCAGTCGCCGCTGCCGACCGCGCTGCTGCTGCGGCTGGCGGGCATCCCCAGGATCGCCGCCATCAGCGAGGACTACCCGGGCTCGCTACTCGATGTCCGGCACCGCGACGGCGGCGACGTGCCGGAAGCGGAGCGGGCGCTGGGGCTGGCCCGGGCGGCCGGCTTCGGCCTGCCGCCCGGCGACGACGGCAGGCTCGCCGTGCGCCGCCCGCTGCCGGGGGTCGGCCACCTCACCGGTGCCGGTCCTTACGTCGTCCTGCACCCGGGAGCGTCGGCGCCGGCCCGCCGCTGGCCGGTGCAGCGCTGGGCCGAGGCGGTCGCCGTGCTGGCCGGCCAGGGCCGCCGGGTGGTGCTGACCGGCGACGCCGCGGAACGGGAACTGACCGCCGCCGCCCGGACGCCGTGCTCCTCCGGCGGCGACCGGGTCATCGACCTCGGCGGCCGCACCAGCCTGGCCGAACTCGCCGCGGTGCTGGCGGGCGCGGATGCCGTCATGGTGGCCAACACCGGCGTCGCGCACCTGGCCGCCGCCGTCGGGACCAGCGTGGTGTCGCTGTTCGCGCCGGTCGTGCCGGCCGCCCGCTGGGCTCCTTACCGGGTGCCCGCCGTCCTGCTCGGCGACCAGCACGCGCCGTGCCGCGGCACCCGGGCCGCGCACTGCCAGGTGCCCGGTCACCCCTGCCTGACCGGGGTCAGCGCCATGACCGCGTGCGATGCGCTGGACCGGCTGGCCCCGGCCCGGCCTGACGCGGGGGCGCCTGACGCGGGGGCGCCTGACGCGGGCCGGATGCTGGCCGACCCGCGCGCCCGGGGGCGCGGATGAGACTGCTCATCTGGCACGTGCACGGATCGTGGACGACCGCGTTCGTCCAGGGCGAGCACACCTACCTGCTGCCGCTCTCGGCCGGCCGGGGGCCGGACGGCCGGGGCCGGGCGCGCACCTGGGACTGGCCCGGCTCCGCGGTCGAGGTGCCGCTGGGCCTGCTGCGGGACGAGCACATCGACGCGGTCATCCTGCAGCGGCCGGCCGAGGAGGCGCTGACCAGGCAGCTCACCGGGCGCCGGCCGGGCCGCGACCTGCCCGCCATCTACGTCGAGCACGACGCCCCCGCCGGGTGCGTGCCGCTTACCCGGCACCCGCTGGCGGGCCGGCCGGACCTGCACCTGGTTCACGTCACCCACTTCAACGACCTGTTCTGGGACTGCGGCACGACGCCGGTCACCGTCATCGAGCACGGCATCGTCGATCCCGGGCCGCTGTGGAACGGGGAGATCACGCGCGCCGCGGTCGTGGTCAACGAGCCGCTGCGCCGCGGTCGGTACGTCGGCGCGGACCTGCTGCCGTACTTCGCCGCCACCGCGCCGCTGGACGTGTTCGGCATGGGGGTTCGCGACCTGCCCGGCCGGCTGGGCACCGGGGACGTCCGCGCGTTCGAGGACCTGCCGCAGGCCCGGATGCATGCCGCCCTCGCCTGCCGCCGGGCCTACCTGCACCCGTTCCGGTGGACCTCGCTGGGCCTGTCGCTGATCGAGGCCATGCACCTGGGCATGCCCGTGGTCGCCCTGGCCGCCACCGAAGCCGTCGAGGCGGTGCCGCCCGGTGCGGGCGTGATCTCCACCCGCAGGGACCGGCTGCGGGACGGCCTGCGCGGGCTGCTCGACGACCCGGCTCAAGCGGCCGAGATGGGCAAGCGGGCGCGGGAAGCCGCGCTGGCCCGGTACGGGCTGAACCGGTTCCTCGCCGACTGGGACCGGCTACTCGCCGAGGCAGTGCGGTGAGCCGCGCCCCCGTCAGTCCCGCGGCGCATCGGGGCGGAGTGTTGGTTTCGCCTTCACGACCCGAAGTCTCCGCCTTGACGGATACCCCAGCGCGGAAGCGGCCCGGAGTCGCGACCACCCGGGACCGCCGCAGGCTGCTCATCCTGCGCGCGCTGGGGCTGGGAGACTTCCTCACCGGCGTGCCGGCCTACCGGGCACTGCGTGCCGCCTATCCCGGGCATCAGATCGTGCTGGCCGCGCCCGGGCCGCTGGCTGAGCTGGCCGCGCTCACCGGCGCGGTGGACCGGGTGCTGGCCGCCGGGGAGCTGCAGCCCCTCCGCTGGCGCGGGGCGCCGCCCGACGTCGCCGTCGACTTGCACGGCAACGGGCCGGCCAGCCACAACCTGGTGCGGGCCCTCGGCGCGCCGGTCACCATGATGTACGCCTCCGCCGCCGACCCGGGCGTCGCCGGGCCGTGGTGGGCCGATGAGGAACACGAGACGGACCGCTGGTGCCGGCTGCTGGGCTGGTGGGGGATACCGGCCGACCCGGCCGCACTGCGGCTGCGCCGGCCCCGGATCAGGCCGGCGGTCAGCGGTGCGACCGTGCTGCATCCGGGAGCGGCCAGCGGGAGCAGGCGCTGGCCGGCCGGCCGGTTCGCCGCGGTGGCCCGCGCGCTCGCGGCGGGCGGCGAGCGAGTCGTGATCACCGGGACGGCTCCGGAACGGCCGCTGGCCCTGCGGGTGGCACGGGCCGCGGGGCTGGACACCGGGTCGTCGGTGCTGGCCGGCCGGACCGGGCTGGGCGGCCTGGCCGCGGTGGTTGCGGCGGCCTCCACGGTGATCAGCAACGACACCGGCGTCGCGCACCTGGCCGTGGCGTACGGGATCGGTTCGGTCACGCTGTTCGGCCCGGTCTCGCCGGCGCTGTGGGGACCGCCCGCGGGCGCGCGGTGTCATCTGGCGCTGTGGGAGGGAACCGGGAGCAGGCCCGGCGACCCGCACGGCGACCTGGTAGATCCGCGATTGCTGCGGATCGGGGTGGACGACGTGCTGGCCGCCGTCGGACGGCTCCCCCGTCAGCCGACGTAGCGGCGCGCCGGGGAGGCGCGCTGCGGCGCCTCGAGCAGCCGCAGGGCGGCCTCCACGTGGCCGGGAACCACCCGGCGGTGGCGCATCACCCACGGCAGCCCCGCGACCGCCCGGGCCACCGCGGCCGCGCTGGCCCGGTCCCTGGGCGCGGAGCCGAGCACCATGACGGTGTGCCGCAGCGCCCCGGCGGCCGGCCGGCGCAGCCAGGCCGTCCACAGCGTGTTGCGGATGCCCAGGATGCGTCGCTGCCTCGGATCGCGGGCGGCGGACGCGGCATGATGGACGATGACGTCCTCGGCCCAGCTCATCCACCAGCCCGCAGCGGCCAGGTCGAGGCTGAGCAGCTCTTCCTCGCCGCCCAGCCAGAGGCGCGGCGAGAACCCGCCCGCCGCCTGGAAGGCGGTGACGCGGAGCATCGATGCCCCCGCCATGATGCTGATCAGCGCCGGCCCGGGCAGCCACGGCGGCGCCGGTACCGGGGAGTGACGCAGCTCCGGGGTGATCGGGTCTTCCTCACCGCCCGGCTCGACCAGGATGCGGCCGGTCACCGAGGCGAGCCGGGGGAACGCGTCGAGCAGGTCGGCCGCCCGGGTCAGCGCTCCCGGCTCCCACCAGGTGTCGTCGTCACAGAAGGCGACGTACGGCGTGGTCACCTCGCGCACGGCGACGTTGCGCGCCGACGGCGCCCAGGTTCTGCCGCGCCCTGATCACCCGGATGCCGGGGAAATCCCCGGCGGCCTGGGCCGAGCCGTCGGCCGAGGCGTTGTCCACCACGACGACGGGCGGGCGCTCGGGCAGCGAGGTCATGCGCTCCAGGGTCCGCACCAGCTCGGCCCGGCGGTTGCGGGTGATGATGACCACGGTGACCCGGAGGCCGGGCCGCGGCCCGGTCACCAGGATCCTCCCTGGGCCGCGGCCAGCACCCGGACCTTGCGCTCGACGCCGGGCGGCAGCCGGCGCCGGCGCCGCAGCGCGGCCGGCAGCCGCCGGAGCGCGCCCGCCAGCGCCGCCCGGGCGACCGGGTCGCGGGCGGCGTCGCGCGCCAGGCGCAGCGTCTCATCGGCGGCCACTGCCACCGGGCGGCGCAGCCAGGCGGTGAGCAGCAGGTTCCGGCGCTCGGCGCAGTGCCGCCCGCGCGGCTCGGGCCTGCGGGCAGACGGCTCGTGCACCGCGACCGCCTCGGGCAGGTAACGGCGCCCCCAGCCGGCCGCGGCAAGATCGTAAGCGAGCAGGCGCTCCTCGCCGACGAAGAACAGCAGCTCGCTGAACCCGCCGACGCCCAGGAAGGCTTCCCGGCGGACCACGCACGCGCACGCCAGGAAGCCGAGCACCTCGGGCTCGCCGCGGTCCCGCAGCGGCGAGCGGGCCATGGCCGCGTTGACCGGGTCCGGCCTGCGGCCGGGCCCGACGACGGTCCGCGCGGCGATCAGGCCGAGCCGCGGATCATCGTTCAGCGCTGCCGCCGCCGTGGCCAGCGCGCCTGGCTGCCACCAGGAATCGTCATCGCTGAAAGCCACGTAAGGGGTTCGCGCGAGGCGGGTTCCGGCGTTGCGGGCGGCGGCCCCGGCGTTGCGCCGCAAGGGCACGACCCGGACGCCGGGGAAGCGTTCACGCACCGCGTCCGCCGTTCCGTCAGCCGAGGCGTTGTCCACCACGATTACCGCGGGCCGCTCGGGCAGTCCCCGCAGCCGGGCCAGCGTGCGCAGCAGCTCCCGGCGCCGGTTCCGGGTCGCAATCACCACGGTGACCGGGCCGCAGGACGGCTGGCCCCCGCTGCGGGGCGTCTTCCCGGGCATGCCGCGTGTCGTCCGGCCGTCGGCCGCGGGCGGGGGGGTGACGCGTGCCCGGCTCTCGGCCCCCGGTGCGGGCGTGGCGCGTGTGCGGCCGCGGGGCCCGGGTGCGCGGGCGTGGTGTGTGCTGGTGGCCGGCCGGGGGAGTGTCTGTCCGGCTCTCGGCCGCAGGCGGCTGCGCGGCACTTGGACGGCCGCAAGCCGTGGGCGCCAGATGCCGGCGCCGTCCGCGGGCCTGCTCACAGCCCGGGGCGGCCGAGCGCCCGGTAGTTCCAGCCGGCGGCCCGCCACTGGGCGGCGTCCAGCGCGTTCCTGGCGTCCAGTACGTTGCGCCGGGCGACCGCCTTGCCGAGGATCTCCGGGTCGGCGTGACGGAACTCGTCCCATTCGGTCAGTACCAGCAGTACGTCCGCGCCGCGCGCCGCTTCCTCCGCCGATTCGGCATAGTCCAGCTCCGGATGCGCCCGCCGGGCCTTGTCCGCGGCGGCCGGGTCGTACAGCGTGATCCGGGCGCCGCGGCCGTGCAGCGCGCTCGCCACGTCCAGCGCCGGGGAGTCGCGGACATCGTCCGAGGCCGGCTTGAAGGCGGCGCCGAGCACGCCGACCGCCCGGCCGGCCAGCGAGCCGCCCGCCAGTTCCTGCGCGAGGCCGACGGCGCGGGACCGGCACCGCATGTTGATCGCGTCCACTTCGCGCAGGAAGGACAGGGCCTGGGCCGGCCCCGAGATCCTCGGCGCGGGCCAGGAAGGCCCGGATGTCCTTGGGCAGGCATCCGCCGCCGAAGCCGAGACCCGGCCGCATCCCGAGCGCGCCGATCCGGGCGTCGAGGCCGAGCGCCTCGGCGAGGACCAGCACGTCCGCGCCGGCGGCCTCGCACACCTCGCTGATGGCGTTGATGAAAGAGATCTTCGTGGCGAGGAACGCGTTCGCGGCCGCCTTCACCATCTCTGCCGTGGCGAAATCGGTGACCAGCAGCGGCGTGCCCGCCCGCAGGGCCTCGGCGTGAATCTCCCGCAGCACCGCCTCGGCATGTGATGACCGCACTCCGGCGACGATCCGGTCCGGCCGCATCGTGTCCGCCACCGCATGTCCCTCGCGCAGGAATTCGGGGTTCCAGGCGAGTTCGCGCCGCCGGGCCGGCCGGCGCGCGCTCGGCCAGCCGGTCAGCCAGCACCGCCGCGGTTCCGACCGGAGTGGTTGACTTGCCTACCACCAGGCAGGGCCGTCGCAGCAGCGGGGCCAGCTCATCTACGCAGCTGACCAGTTGGGTCAGGTCAGCCGCGGGATGACCGCGACTGCTGCGGCGTGCCCACGCACAGGAAATGCACGTCGCCGAACTCGGCCGCCAGTGCCAGCGACGTGGTGAACCGCAGCCGGCCCGCGCGCAGGCCGCGGCGCAGCATCGGCGCCAGGCCAGGTTCGCACAACGGCGGCCCGGCCTGCGCCGAGCGCCTTGACCCGGGCCGGGTCACAGTCCACGCCGAGCACCTCGAAGCCCAGGTCCGCCAGGCAGGCAGCGTGCGTCATGCCGAGATACCCGGTGCCGATGACGGTCAGGCGGCGCATGCTCACCTCACCCGCGGTCGTCTGACCACAGCACGCACGGCACTCTCATCGGCGATAGGCGGCGTAGCTCATGCCCGGGCCACTGCGCTGCTGACACGGTTTGGCCCGTCGTATTCTCCGTCCGGCATCGCGGACAGCGCCTCGATGAGGTCCTCACCTGCGCCGTCGCTCCTAGCCTGCTTGGCAAGCTAGCCCCTTGCGGCCGGGTAGCTAACGCCCGAGAGGTGCTTCTGGACCTGAATGAATTCGGGTTGGGGCATCGTGCCTCCCTAAGCTCACTGCCGGATGCGGTCGCGCCTGCTACCCGGCAGGGACGGTTCAAACAAAGAAGGCTGGCGGGTTCTACGGAAGCCGTATCAGGCGATAACGTGGCCCGGTCACATAGGTGGCATAACGGGCGCATAGCTCAGGGGTAGAGCACTCGCCTTACAAGCGAGGGGTCACTGGTTCGAACCCAGTTGCGCCCACCAAGTTTCCCGGCTAGAGCCGATTATGGCCGTTTCGCTCGCATGATCTGCCAGCCGGTAAGAGCCAAACTAAAGAGCCAAGGTGTTATCGTCGGCTCGTGGGCGAACCCGGGCGGCGCCGCGGACACGGCGAGGACTCGATCTACTTCGACCGCGCCAACAACCACTGGGTCGGCGCCATCTCCCTGGGCTACAAGGGCGGGAAGCGCGTCCGGCGCAAGGTAACAGGCCGGGCCAAGACCGACGTCAAGGCGAAGCTCCGCCAGTTGCATCATGAGCTCGCCAGCGGGATCCGGTCCAGCGCCACCTACACGGCCGGCGACGCACTCGACGACTGGCTGGCCGGGGACTGAACGGCAGGTCCGACCGGACCGTGCAGCTCTATCGCGACACCGTCAAGCCGCTGCGGGAGCACCTGGCCGACGTGAAGCTCAGAGACCTCACCGCCGGAGACGTGCAGGCAGCCCTGGACGCGCTCGCGGGGCAGCTTTCAACGCGAAGCCTACAGATCATCCGGAACTGTCTCGAGCGGGCCATTCGGCATGCCGAGGATCCGCGACCTGACCGGCCGCAACGTGGCGGCGCTGCTGAAAGCACCGAGAGGAAGACCTGGCCGCCCATCCAAGAGCCTGACTTTGGACCAGGCGCAGGCCCTGTTGCAGGCCGCCAGGAGCTCCCGTTTTCATGCCTACATCGTGCTGTCGGTCACTACCGGGCTCGGACCGAAGAGGTTCGAGCGCTCAGATGGACCGAAGTTGATCTCAAGCGCGCACGATTGCGGTGTACCGCGCTGCGCGGGCGTCCGGCGACACCAAGACGCAGAAAAGCCGGCGGGTTCTGTTGCTGCCGCGGCTGGCGGTTGAGGCGCTTCGGGAGCACCGCAAGCGCCAGGTGGCCGACCGACTGGCCGCCGGGGTGCTCTGGCAGGAGCACGGCCTGGTCTTCGCTTCGGCGGTCGGAACGCAGCTCGATCGCTACAACGTACGCCGCGAGTTCCGGAAGATCACTAAGCTGCAGGCATGGGTGGCGACTGGGCTCCGCGAGAGATGCGGCACACCTTCGTCTCGCTGCTCAGCTCCAGCGGGATGCCGGTCGAAGACATAGCCGTGCTCGTTGGCCACAAGGGCACGCTGACAACTGAGACGGTCTACCGCAAAGTAATCGTGCCAGAGCTGCGGCGTGGCGCTGAAGTCATGGACCAGCTGTTTAGCTGACGGTTGGTCTTCCTGCTGTCGCCTGTCACTGTGCGGCCACGAAGTAGATAGAGACAACGGACCCCGTGAGCCGATTGTCAGCAGCGTCACGGCCACGTTCCGCAGGCGCCCGGTGAGCGGTCCCTCAGCGGACGCGCCGCAGCAGTCATCTGGGGGTGATGCGCAGGACGACTCGGTCGGCCGGCCCGGGCGCGGGGTAGCAGATGCTCGACGGTGCGGACGAGCCGGTACTCGAGGCGGTACTTGACCTGTAGCAATTGCTCAACCCGGTGCAGCAGGGCGGGATCCTCGCTGACCATTGCCTGACCGGCCACGTGCGGGGCATCCCGGGCTACCTGACCGAATCGCGAGCATGGCGCCAGATTCACCGGGGGATCCCGGCGGACTCGCTTGACCTTGCCGGTCCGCGCGCCGGTCCAGACCAGCAACGCGTCACCGTCGCCGACGACCCATACCGGCGTCGGCACGCCGGTGCCGTCGCGGCGATAAGACGTCAGCGCGACGAACCGCTGGCCAGGCAGAATCCACCGGGCGGCTCGGATGGACGGGATCGGCCATAACCAAGTATCCCATCCCGGCTGCGGCCGGTCGTACCGGTCGAGCTCGGGCGCCCCGGGCCGGACCCGGGCTCGGGACTGACGCAGATCCCCGCGGCTGAACGGCGCCCGAGCGACTCGCCGGACCTGGCTGCCGCGTGCCGCGCAGGGAGGGTTACCTCAGCATGGCGAGGTTGATGGCGTTGGCCATAGCTTCGTAGCCGGCGTCGTTTGGGTGCAGGTGGTCACCGCTGTCGTATTTAGGGTTCATGAACTGCGGGTGGCCCGGGTAGGCGATCGCCGTGGCGAAGTCGATCACGCCGTCGAAGGCGCCGCGAGGTGAGGATCCAGTGGTTGACGGCCTCCCGCTTGGCCTCCGCGGATGGCGACCAGTAGGCGGCCGGCCTGAACGGGGTCAGCGTGGCGCCGAAGATCTTCAGCCCGGCGGCGTGCGCCGCGCGCGATGATCTGCTGGTAGCCGCGGATGATCTGGTGCGCGGTGACGGCGGTGTTCGGCCGCGTGCAGCCGCTGTTCGGCGTCGGGCTGAACCCGATGTCGTTGATGCCCTCCAGCAAGATGACATCGCGCACGCCGGGCTGGGAGAGCACGTCACGATCGAACCGGGCCTGGGCGTTGACGCCGAAGCAGACCGAGTTGTGCAGTACCCGGTTTCCGCTGATGCCTTCGTCGATCACCGCCGGGGCGGTCGCGCGCCGTAGCGGCCGATCCAGCCGCCGGGCCAGGTAGTTCGGCCAGCGGTCGTTGGCGTTCGACCTGCGACTGGTAGCCGTCGGTGATGGAATCGCCGAAGGCGACCACCGCGCCCGGCGCGGCGCTGCCTGTGACCGAGACCCCGTCCAGGAGGTACCAGCTCTGCACGGTGGTCGTGAACCGGCGGCGCCGGGTCGCTGGCGTGATTCCCGGTCGCCAAGTAGTTGATCTGCTGGGCGTCGGAGTGGTTGGTGACCAGCCCCGTTGGGTGCGGCAGGAACAGGCTGACGGCCAGATCCGTCAGCGGCGGCACCCGCATCGCCACCGGGTCGCTGATCGCCTCCGCACCCGGCGGCAACATCACCGAGCGATGCCCGGAGAAGGTGACGCGCGCTGGTGCCCGGCTGCAATTGGGCGCCGAGAAATTCGATCCCGACGCTGGCGGCGCCGATCAGCACGGTCCGGCGCCCGAAGCTGGTGCACGGTCTGCCGGGCGACGCCGTATCGCTCGGCGACCTCGACGACCGGAGTCCCTGACCGGACCTCCACAACGGCGCGGTATCTCTGCTCGACCACGTTCAGCTCCCGAAGCAGGCGGAGCTCACACATCAAGCGAAGCCACCGTGCGCACATCAAACGGAGCCGGGCAGCGGACAAAAGCCTGCCCTGGGAGGACTTGCTCTACGTCGACTTTCAAGGGCGCCGGGCCGGGCTGGCCGCCGATCTTGGAAGCGCATCGCGACCGCAGCGCTGACCGCAGGCGGCAGCATTCCGCCCGCAGCTGGCTGGCGTCGCCGGGGGCGGCTGCGCGCGCCGGGCGCCGGCCGCCTTCCTTTGCCCCTTCGGGGCACGTCGGCCCCGACCGGTGTCCGTGGCCTAACGTGCTCGGATTCCTGTTCGTTGTCGGCGCGGGCTTCAACGGCGCAAACTTCCTCGATTTCGCCGGTCAGAACATCAACTCACTGATCGTGGCTCTGCTTGCGCTGGCAGCGCTGTGCTGTTATCTGCTCGGGCTGTACCTGCTTCCGGCGCCATCACCCACCGCGCCGGATTGATCACGGCGGTGTGCACATGCCGGGATCCGTCTGGGGCTGCCTAGTGTCCGCGCGAGGCCGGCGATCGGATGGTGACCGCTATGCAGGTCGGCCGAGTTCGACGGCCGTGGCGGTCCAGCCTTCCCGGGCACTGCGATAGCGGGGTACCCAGCCAGTGGCGGCGCCGAATCGGGCGTTGCTCACCCGCAGCGATCGGGTCAGCGAGGTGAGTCGGTCGGCGAACACCAGCCCCGCCCGTCCAGCATACGCAGCCATGGGCTCGTTCCTGCGGCGTGGGCGAGCGCGTCGGCGTAGCCGCGTTTGGTCAGCGGCTCGTCGTCTACGACGTTGAACGTTCCCGCGGGGCCATCCAAGGCTGCGGCCACCGCGGTGGCCGCTCGGCCAGATGGATCGAGGACACGTAGCTATCCGGCGGCCCCAGCACCAGCGCGACGTGCCGACGCGCCAGCGCGAGCATCTGCTCGCTGTGGCGGGCGCCGGGGCCGTAAAACAGCCCGAAGCGCAGCACAGTCCCGGTTCCACCTGCCGCGGCGAAGCGGCGCGTACTGGCTTCGGCGGCATGGTTGCCGACTGTGGCCGGATAATGGTCAACGGGAGCGTGCTCGTCGATCCACTCCGCCTCGTGATCGCGATACAGCATGGACACCGACTCTTGTACCACCCGAGCGACCCCGGCAGCCAGCGCCGCATCAACCACCGCAGCCGAGCCTTCGATACGGACCCGTTCGGTAGCGCCACGCCTGACGGATCATGAACTGGGTCGTCACCGCATAGCGGTCGCCAGGTTGACCACCGCGTCGTGTCCCGCGAACGCCGCGGCCAACGCCGACGGGTCGAACAGCGACACCGATACTGGGCTCGCGCCCTGCGCGGCCAGCGCGGCCGCTTGCCCGGAGTGCGGGCCAGCGCGGTCACCACGTGACCGGCCCGTACCAGTGCCGGCGCCGCATGACCGCCAATAGCGCCGGTCCCCCCGGCCACGAACACCCTCATGGCGAGACATGCAACCACAGCCTCAGCCCGAAGGCCCGTCTCGATAGCCGAACCCCGGGTTCACGCGAACACGGCAGGCCGGGAGGGGCGCGCGCGTGAGGACGTCCCGTAAGGCACGCCCGGTGAACATTCCCGCCAAGGGGCGTCATACGGGACACTGCCGGGGACCGCGGCGTCCGCGGCAGTGTCCAGGTGGCAGGTCATCCGCCCACCTGGCATCCCTGCGGATGCTCGCAACCGACAGCAGTCTTAGCCCGGCCGACACGCGGCGAGGTCGTGCCCCGCCACCAGGTGTAATACAACGGACGTAGGTTCCTTCAAGAGCTACCAACTCAGCGAAGGAAGGACTACGCCCGTGTCTGTTCGAGTATCTCCTATGAGAGATTCCGTGCCGAGATTCTGTGCTCCGTAATCACGGCCGCGCGCAGGCTCCATCGCCCATGCAACCAAGCCCCGGCCGAGCCCAGCAAACCAGTCCAGATTCCTCCTGTCAATGGAGGCGGTACCCCGCCCGGGAGTGACGACCCACTCCCGGCCCGCCTGCGACGCGAGGTACAGCGGCGGCACGCATGCGTGCCGCTGAGCCCCCTCGCGGCCCGGCCGGGAAGGGGGGAGTGCCGGGCCGGACCGCGGGAGCGCTCAGGGACGACGCTACCCCCGGCAGGGCCGCCGCGCTCGGCCCGGCTGCGCCGCCTGGTCATGGACGGCCGCCCGCGACGACCAGGACGGGCCGGACCGAGGACGAGGAAGCCGGGAAGCGTATAAACGCGCTGCCCCGTCGAACCGAGGGAAGGCCCCGGTATGACCAGACATGGGGTCTGTAACGCGGGTGCCCGCTGCCCCCAAGTAGAGGTGAAGGGACGGCGGCGAAGGGAGCCCGGGCAGTGGCTGAGCGGGAGCCGGGAAGCGATCTGTTGCCCATCGCACGCGACCCCGCGGCCTTCGAGGCCTTCTACCGGCGGCATGTCACGGATGTGACCAGGTTCGTGGCGCGCCGGACGGCCGACCCGCACACGGTCGCCGACCTGACCGCCGAGGTGTTCCTGGCCGTCATCGGCTCGGCGCACACCTACAGCGCCAGCAGGGGCACGCAGCGGGCGTGGCTGAACGGGATCGCCGCAACGTCATCGCCGGGGAGCGCCGCCGTGCCGCTGTCGAGCTGCGGACCGAGCCCCAGATCCCGCCGGCCGCAGCCTCCTGCAACCGATGACATCGCCAGGCTCGGAGGACCGGGTCGACGCGCCGAGGCCGAGCGCCGTCGATTGTATCTGGCCCTGGCCGGGCTGCCGCCTGACGAGGCGCGGTGCTTGAGCTTGTCGGCGTCAACGGGCTGCCGGTGGGCAGGGAGGCCGCCGCCGCGCTCGGCGTCCTGCCGGGCACCGCACGGGTGCGACTGCACCGCGCCCGCCGTGCCGCGAGGGATGCCTTCGGCCAGCCCTCCATTCGCGACCCATCGCATACGCCCGTGGAGAGCAAGACATGAGGACTTTTCATCCCCGTTCCCGGAGGAAACACGGCGAGGCTGTCCCCCGCGCGCCGGAGGACAGGTTCCTCGGCACGTTCGAGGAGAATCTGCTAGCCGAGCTCAAGCTCGTGCTGGCCGAGCACGCCACGGCGTCTCAGCAGACCGCGCAACCGCTCGGTGACGCGATACCGGGCCGCCCGGTCCCGAACGGGGTACCTGTCCGCGGGCCCCGCGGCACCGGCCGGCCGCACCCGTCACGCGGTGGGCGGCTGCCCACTTGCGTGGCCGGGCTGCCGTCGCAGCAGCGCTCGGCATGGCCGGGGGGCTGGCCGCCGCCCTCACCGCGGCCGGGGGGACCGAGCGCCCGGGCTCGCCCCGGCGAACCCGGCGCGGCATCCCGCGACGCTGGTTGCCGAGTTCCTGAGCCGCGCGGCCGCCGCGGCGCGCTCCCAGCCCGGCCCCGCGCACCGGCCCGGGCAAATCTGGTACGCCAATGAGCTGACCACAGGCGACGGCAGGGGATGCATGGTCTTCTGGCAGACCTCGCCGTACACGGACGCGCCGCTCCGCATGCTGTTGCTGCCCACTGCGGCCTGCGAACGCACCCCGGTCCTGCCGCCGCCGCCACCTCCGCTATCGAAGGTCCCGGCCATCGAGGACGAGCAACTCCAATACGAGAAAGACGGAGCAGTATGGGGGCCGCACGCCTATCCAGCGCCCGGCGGCCTGCCTGCCGATCCGGCCGCCCTGCGGGCCGCCCTGGAGAAGGCGGCGGGCCGCGACAACAAGGCAGGCGTGAATTTCTATGACAACTACGAGTTTGACTACATCCCCGGCCATCCGGACGTCACGCGCAGGATCATCTTCTTCGAGCTGGCCGAGCAGGCTGCTGATGGCGCCTATCTCCGGCCAGCTGCGAGCCGCGCTCTACGAGGTCATCGCCGCCTGCCCGGAGTGAGGCTGATCCCGCACGTGCGGGACGCGGCCGGGCGGCCGGGAACCGAGGTCCAGATCACGGTTCCCCGGTGGCGGGCCCCGAGAAAGGACAGAGCTGCCTGGTGCAGCGGTTGCGATCCCGGATTCGGGCCTGACGTGGATGGGTTCATCCTGGATCCGCACACCTATCGCTACCTCGGGTTGCTGGGGACCATGACCGACATTACGTCCACCGGGCCCGGCCCGCAGGAAGGTCGTGACCGACCGCGTCCACTACAAAGATGCGCTGCTCAGAAGCGGCTTCGTCAATCCCAGGCACGGCTGACCCGGGACGGGGCACGACCGTTCCGCACGGAAGCCGGAAGCGGCTTCGCAGGACCTGCTGGCGGCGGGCACCCAGGTGCCCGCCGCTGGCGCGCCAGGAGCAGAGGGCAGCCTAACCGGCAAATGACAGACCTTGGCTGGGTGCGGCGGCATCCGGCGGAGCCGTGGCCGGTGTGGAGGTGTTGTTGCCGCTGGTCAGGCAGGCGCCAGGGTGACGCTGAACCCAAGTGCTTCGAGCTGGTGAATGTGGTTGCGGGCCTTGCGGTCTTTGTCGATGCGGCTGCAGGTAAGCGACACCCTAAATACACCCTATTTTCCCCCTTTTCTTATCCCTTCTCCTTTCTTCCTCCCCTCCCCTCCCCCCCCACCACCCCCTCCTCCCACCCCCCTTTTCTCCCTTACCCCTCCCCCCCCCCCTCTCCACCCCAAACCCCCTCTCCCCATCCCCCCCCTACCTTCCCCCCCCCCCCGCGTAGTAGCCGGCGCCGAGGTCGTGGTAGCGGGTCCGGGAAGTCGTCCTGGCTCATCTGAAACTCCGTTGCGGTCAGGCAGCAGCGCCAGCGCAGGCTGCAGCGATCCCGCACGACCACTTAACCCGAAGTTACGTAGCCCAGGTGGCGTGGATATCGGCATGGACCTGGGCAAACGACGACAGGGTGGGTTGGTGTTCTGGCTACATACCACTCTCCGGCGCGGCGCTGGGCCGTCCGTTGATGATCAACCTGGTATCACGCCCCAGGGCTTGCTGAACCTTTCTGGCTACAGTTTCGCGGCTAAACACAGCGTTTCCGCAGCTCAGATGCCCTTTTCAGGCGACACGCCGACGTAACTTGAGCTTGAACCATGACGAACCGTCACCCAACGCACAGTCCTAGCCGCTTGCCGGGCGAGGCCCGCACACGGACCGGTACCGGTCACCGGCGCCGGGGTAGATACTGGCGGTAGCATTACGGGCACGCCGTGAGCGTGTCCTCCGGCGCGCGGCAGCGCGGGAACGCGGGTGAGGAGGCGGACGGATGCAGGCAGCTGTCGGGGACCGGTTCCACGTGCGCGGCAGCATCGTGGGCCAGCCGAAGCGGACGGGCGAGATCGTCGAGGTCCGCGGCGCCGGCAGGGAGCCGCCCTACCTGGTGCGGTTCGACGACGGTCACACCAGTCTGGTGTTCCCCGGACCGGACGCGATCATCGAGCACCCGCGCAGGAAGCGCAAGAAGGGGCCGGCGAAGGGCTGACTGGCCCCGTGCGGACCGGTAGCCGCCCAATCCCTTCTCAGAACAATGCGCGCTCATCAGTAGCCGCGATGACGCTTGTCCGCCGTCTAGTCACGCTCCGTAGTGGAGCGTCACCACTGGCGAGCGCGCCGACCCGCCGTTCTGGACGGCGACAACGTCAGCAGCAATCGTGACAACAGGCGCCCAGATTTCTCTTAGCTGTTCTGCCGCGCCGTGTCCGTGTGCATGCCGATGCCCACGGTGAGGTGAGGCGTGCGTCGTTTATCCGCCGATGACTCCTGCCGTGGCGTGGAAAGCCTCGAGCGCCTCGCCGGGGGTGTCGTAGTAGGCGCCGGGGCCGAGGGCGGCGCTGATGCCGTAGCGGTCGAGTTGCTTGCGCACCCGGCCGTGGACGCTGCTGACGGCGAAGCGGATGTGTCGTTTGCGGAGGTGTTCGATGACGCGGGTGAGGACCGCCGCCGCGGTGTAGTCGACGTCGCCGATGGCCGCGGCGTCGAGAACCATCCACCGCAGCGGGCTTCCCTGCGCGGCCAGGGCGGTGACGTCGTCGATGAGGCGGGAGGCGTTGGCGTAGTAGAGGCTGGTGCCGAACCGGTAGACCACCAGTCCTTCCTCGGTCCGTGCGCCGGGCAGGACCGGGGCAGGCTGCCAGTGCCCGGCCGGTGACTTCACCAGCAGGCTGCTGAGCGGGTGGGAGGTGTGGCGCAGGTGGTCGATGATCGAGGCGGCGACTGCCAGCACGATGCCTTCCTCGACCCCAAGGAGCACGACCGCGGCGGTGGTGAGCAGGGCGATGGCGAACTCGCCGCGCCGGCAGGCCAGGATGCGCCGCATCCCGCGGACGTCGATGAGCCCGGCAGCGATGAGGAAGACGATCGCCGCCAGGGCGGCGATCGGCAGGCTGGCCAGCGGCCCGGTGAGCAGGAGCAGGACGATAAGCACCACCGCGCTGGTCGTGAGCTGGGCCAGCTGGCTGCGCCCGCCCGCGCTGTCGGCCACCTGTGTCTGGGTCGGGCTGCCGTTGACGACGAAGGTGCCAGACAACGCGGCGGCCACGTTGGCGGCACCCAGGCCGACCAGGTCGGTGTCCTGGCTGAATGCCTCCTCGTACTTCCCGGCGTAGGCGCGTGAGGTCGCCGCGCTCTGGGCGAGGATGACTACGAACATCGACACTGCGGTGCCGATCAGCACGGCGGCGTCATGCCATCCGAGGGCGGGCAACCCCAGGTGCGGCAGCCCCCGTGGGATGGGGCCGAGCACGGCCACGCCGCGCCTGGCCAGGTCTGCCTCCTGGCTCACGATGATCGCGGCGATCACCGCGATCAGCAGGCCCGGGACCTTGCGGGTGATCGCCCGGGCCGCCAGCACGATCACGATGACCCCGGCCGACACCGCCAGATCTGCCGCGTGTGCCTGCGGGAGCGCGCGGGCAGTGTCCAGAAGCCTGACCGGGGTGCTCTTGTCCGCGACAGTCACCCCCAGCATGTCGGGGAGTTGCCTGGCAGCCACCTGGATGCCGACGCCGGTGAGGAATCCGACCAGGACGGTACGGGACAGGAAGTTTGCCAGGAACCCGAGCCGGGCCAGCCGGGCCAGCAGCAGCAGCCCGCCAGCGAGCAGGGCCGCGAGCCCGGCCAGCCGGACGTATTGCGGCGAGCCAACGACCGCGAGCCCGGCGAGGGCCGCGCCAAGGATGGCCGCGGTGGCGGAGTCCGCGCCGACGACAAGGTGCCGCGAGGAACCGAGGATGGCGAAGACAGCCATCGGGAACAGCAGCGTGTACAGGCCGGTCACCACCGGCATCCCCGCGATCTTCGCGTAGCCGAGGGCCACCGGGATGCTCACGGCGGCCAGGGTGATACCAGCGAGCACGTCCGCCATGATCTGAGACCGGCGCACGGGCAGCAGCCCGCCCATCACCGGCAACGCTCGCAGCCGTGCTCGCAGGGAACGCCCCCCCAAATCTGGCACCGTCACCTCCGCTGCTGCCGTAGCCCTGCCGGGTAGGCTGCGTGCCTGGCTGCCGCCCAGCGCTCCGCAGGCATGACCGACAGCCGCCGCAGCTGGCTTTGGCTGTGCCGCCTTACTCCCAGCTGGGCCGCCAGCGGGTAGTTCGCCTGCCGACCATGATGCGTTCACTTGCCGTTCATTTCTAGGTCGGCGGCGCGTTGCCCGAGCCGAATAGTTTGCGCCGCAGCAGCGGGAACAGGTCCGGCCGCCAGCCATGGGCTAGGCGGCGTATGGGGC
>CAWCII010000042.1:0-6636 GCA_963795575.1 uncultured Actinomycetes bacterium
ACGCCGCGCAGGTGCCGCATCAGATCGGTGATCCGGGACAGGTCGCCGGGCTCCAGCGCGATGATCCTCTCGTAGTCGTTGAGCGAGAAGCAGACGGCCGTGCTGGACTGCACATCCGGGTACTGCCGCGCCATCGCGCCGTGCTCGGCCAGCATCGCGCTGCGCTCGGCGGGGTCGAGGAGATACCACTCATAGGACCGCAGGTACGGATAGACGCTGAGATAGGCCTTCGGCTCCGCGCCTGCCAGGAACGCCGGGATGTGGTCCTTGCTGAACTCAGCTGGCCGGTGCAGCGCCATCGCCGACCAGACCGGCTCACTGGCCCTGCCCAGCCGGGTGCGGCGGAACCGGACGTAGGTCTCCTGCGGGTCGTCGGGAGCCGGGGCCAGCCACCAGAACATGTAGTCGGCGCGGGCGCGCAGCCCCTGGATGTCGTAGCAGCCCCGGGTCACGATGCCCTTGCCTGCCGCCTGCTCGAGAAGCTCGGTGAGCTCGGCGGCGAGCACCTCCCGCCCGGCGGCGCCATCGAGCGCGGCGCGGTCGCTGACACGGAAGACCGGCCACATCGCGTACTGGATGTGTTCTTGCTTGTTCATGGTGCCCGCGACGATAGGCGCCCAGGCTTGCAGTTCCCCTGTGGCATGAGCAACGAGCGGGCGGACCGGAACCGGCGACCGCCGTGCACGCCACCGCCAGGAAACCGCAAGCTCTGGTCGTTAGCCTCGGTGTCGCTGAGCGCGGCCCGCGGCGCGGGCCCGCTCCGGTTCCAGGCGACACAGGAGCAAGCCATGTACAGCAAGATCAAGGTCGCCGGTCATCCGGTGCATCCGATGCTCATCGCGTTCCCGGTGGCCTTTTACACCGGTACCCTCGTGGGCTTCGCGGTCTACGCCGCCAACGGCCACGTGTTCTGGCTCAACCTCGGTATAGCGCTCAGCGTCGCCGGCGTCGGCGGCGCGGCCCTGGCCGCGGTTCCCGGCCTGACCGACTGGGCGTTCGGCATCCCCCGGGATTCGGCCGCCAAGATGGTCGGTCTGGCTCACGCAGGGCTGAACGTGACCGCCCTGGGGCTGTTCGCCGCGGTGATCGGCGAGTACGTGACCAGCTGGAACGGCCCCGCGGCCAGCGCCACCCTCGGTGTGGTGCTGTCGGCGATCGGGGTGGCGGTCACTATCGCCGCCGGGTTCCTGGGCTGGACGCTGGTCCAGGACTATCACGTCGGGATCCAGCTGGCCCCCGAGCAGGAACTCGCCGCCGGCGGTCCAGCACCACCAGCCGGCCATCCCGCTGCGCCGGCGCCACGCGGCCTGAGCGAGCACGGCGATGAGCCATCCAGCGCACCGGCCGGGCGCGGGGAACGGACTCCGCGCCGGGCGGCGGATCGTGGTCGGGGTCGACGGTTCCGCGGCCTCGGTGGCCGCGCTGGCCTGGGCGGCCGGGGAAGCCCGGCTGCGCCGTGCGGAGCTGGTCGCGGTGTACGCCTGGGAGGATGCGGGGCCGCGCCGCGCGCCGTACGCGCCGCACCGCGGCCTGCCCGACCGGGAGGAGGCCCGGGCGGCCGCGGCGTCGCGGCTGTCCGCGGCGGTGCGCGCGGTGTTCGGGCAGCCCCCGCCGCCCGGCCTGCGGGCGGAGGTCGCCGAAGACCGCCCGGAACGAGCGCTGCCCGACCGGGCCGCGGGCGCTGAGATGCTCGTGCTCGGCTGCACTCGTCCGGCAAGCGACTACCCGGCCGCGCCCGGCCCGGTCCACCGGGCCTGCCTGCACAGCGCGCCGTGCCCGGTGGCAGTCGTGGGCTGTCTCCCCGTAGCGGCACCCGGACGGCAGGACCTGCGTCCGCCGGCCGCGGAACGGGCGGATGCCCCGGAGCACCCCGCTGCTTCCGGGGATGGACGGCGCTCCCCCGCAGCGGCACGGGAAGAGCGCGGGCCACGCGTTGTCTCCCTCACGGTCCGGTCATGACCAAAGCGGCCCGCGCCGGGCACGTGCACCCCGCCGGGCAATCTGACCAAGGCCGGCGCTTCGTACGCCGGCTGGCCGGCCCGCGGAGGTGACCGCGGTGGGCAAGCGCGCCTCAGACCTGCTCGTTGAGGGCCTGGAGGCCGAGGGGGTGCGGTGGGTGTTCGGCATTCCCGGCGAGGAGACCCTGGACCTGCCGGAGTCGCTGGACCGGTCCGGTATCGAGTTCGTGGCGGTGCGGCACGAGCAGGGGGCCGCGCTGATCGCCGACGTGACCGGCCGGCTGACCGGCCGCGCCGGGGTGGCGCTGGCCACGCTGGGCTCGGGCGCTGCCAACCTGGTCACCGGGGTGGCCGACGCCTACCTGGACCGGGCGCCGCTGGTGGTGCTGACCGGACAGGGCGACCTGGAGCGCCTGCACAAGGAGAGCCACCAGTACATCGACGTCGTGTCGCTGATGCGGCCGGTCACGAAATGGAACGCGCAGGTGTCGGACCCGGCCATCATCCCTGAGGCCGTCCGCAAGGCCTTCGCGGTCGCGGAGACCGAGAAGCCGGGCGCGACCCATCTCGAGCTGCCCGAGGACGTCATGGCCGCGGCCGTCGGCGACGACGCCCGGCCGCTGGCCCGCCGGGAGCCGGTCCGCCCGGAGCCGAGCGCCCGGGAACTGCTGCACGCCGCGGACCTGATCCGCGCCGGGCGGCGGGTGGTCGCCCTGACCGGCAACGGGCGGTGCGCGGCCGGGCGGCGCCGGCGCTGCGCGAGTTCAGCCGCGCGACCGGCATCCCGGTCGCGGAAACCTTCATGGGCAAGGGCCTGCTGCCCGCCCGCGACCCGCACGCGCTGGGCGCGACCGGCCTGCAGGCCGGCGACTACGCCATGGCCGGGTTCGGCGACGCCAACGTCGTCATCACCGTCGGCTACAACCTGGTCGAGCAGGCGCCGCGGAAATGGAACCCGTCCCGGGACAAGACCATCATCTGCATCGACACGCTGCCCGCCGAGATCGACGCCTACTACACACCCGCGGCCGAACTGACCGGCGACATCTACCACGTGCTGTCCCGGCTCACCGAGGAATGCCGGGGAGCGGTGTCGGCGGGCGGCTCGCCCCGGCTGCGCGAGGCCACGCTGCGGCTGCTGGCCGATGCGCGCGCCGATGACCGGTTTCCCATGCAGCCGCCGCGGCTGCTGGCTGACATCCGGGCCGCGCTCGGCCGCGACGACGTGCTGATCAGTGACGTGGGCCTGCACAAGCTGTGGATCGGCCGCGCGTTCCCCGCCTGCGAGCCGGGTACCACGCTGATCGCCAACGGGCTGGCCGGGATGGGCTTGGCCGTGCCCGCCGCGATCGCGGCCAAGCTGGTCCGCCCCCGGGCCAGGGTGGTCGCGGTCAGCGGCGACGTCGGGTTCCTCATGAACGCCCAGGAGCTGGAGACCGCGCGGCGGCTGGGCGCCGCGTTCGTCAACGTCGTCTGGGAGAACGGCCAGTTCGGGTCGATCGCGTGGAAGCAGGACGCCCGGTTCGGCCGCCACTTCGGCACCGGGTTCACCAACCCCGACTTCGCGCGGCTGGCCGAGAGCTTCGGGCTGCCCGCCTGGCGGATCGGCAGCGCTGCCGAGTTCGCGCCCCGCCTGGCCCACGCCCTCACCCTGGAGGTGCCCAGCCTGCTCGCGGTGCCGGTCGACTACTCCCTGGACGTCGCCAGGAGCTCCGACCTCGGCGCGCCGACCACCGCCACCTGAACCGAGCCCGGGGAGAAGATCTCGTGAGCGTCACTACCATCAACCCGGCCACCGCACAGCCGCTGGCCGCCTACGAGGAAACCACGCCGGCGGAGCTCGGCGCCCTGCTGGACCGCGCCGCCGGCACCGCGCGCGCCTGGCGGGACACTCCGCCGGAGCAGCGCGCCGCCGCGCTGCGCCGCCTGGCCGGCGTGCTGCGCGAGCGGGCCGGTGAGCTGGCGCTGCTGGCAACCCGCGAGATGGGCAAGCCGCTGGCCGAAAGCCGGGCCGAGGTCGGCAAGTGCGGGCGGGCCTGCGACTGGTACGCCGGGCACGCCCCGGCGATGCTGTCCCCCGAGGCAGTTGTCACCGAAGCTGTCCGCACCCAGGTGATCTACACCCCGCTGGGCGTGCTGCTGGCGATCATGCCGTGGAACTTCCCGTACTGGCAGGTCATCCGCGCCCTGGCGCCTGCGCTGGCTGCCGGTGACGTCGTGGTCCTTAAGCACGCCCCGTCGACCACGGGATGCGCGCTCGCGCTCGCCGGCGCGGCCCGCGCCGCCGGGCTGCCCGAGGGTGCCCTGTCTGTCCTGGTGGTGAGCGCGGAACGCACCGGCGAGGTCATGCCGGGGGTGATCGGCGATGACCGGATCGCCGCGGTCACGCTCACCGGGTCCACCCGGGCCGGCCGCGCCGTCGCCGCGGCCGCGGGCCGCGCGCTGAAGAAGACCGTCCTGGAACTGGGCGGCAGCGACGCGTTCGTCGTCCTCGCTGGCGCCGACCTCGATGCGGCGGCGGCCTGGGCGGTGCGCAGCCGCTTCCAGAACACCGGGCAGTCGTGCATCGCCGCCAAGCGCATCATCGTGCAGGAACAGGCCACCGATGCCTTCACCGTGCGGCTACTCAACCGGGTCCGGGAACTCCGGCTCGGGGATCCCGCCGAGGAGGGAGTGACGATCGGGCCGCTCGCCAGGGCCGACCTGCGTGATGCGATCGTCCAGCAGGTCCGCGACGCGGTGGACAAGGGCGCGAAGATCCTCACCGGCGGCCGGGCACCCGCCCGGCCCGGCTTCTATTACGAGCCGACCGTGCTCGATAATGTCCGGCCGGGCATGGCCGTGATGGAAGAAGAGGTCTTCGGCCCCGCGGTCCCGCTGCTGCGGGCCCGCGACGCGGACCATGCGCTGCTGCTGGCCAACGACAGCCGTTACGGGCTGGCCAGCGCCGTCTGGACAGCTGACCTGGACCGGGGCGAGGCGTTCGCGGCCCGGCTGGATGCCGGGCACACCGCGGTCAACGGCATGGCCGCCTCCGACCCGCGGCTGCCGTTCGGCGGCGTCAAGGGCTCCGGCTACGGCCGCGAGCTGTCCCGCCACGGCCTGCTCGAATTCGTCAACATCCACGCCATCGTCACCAGCCCGCCGGGAGGGCCGCGCGAGGATCGCGCCAGCGTCAGCGAGTAACCGGGATAGCCGATTCTGGGGACCACGTCAGCCCAGCCGGCGTTCCACCGACTCCACGTCGCGGTCCAGGCGGCCGGCGGGCTGTCCCGGGACGCCAGTCCAGCTTGATCGTGACCGTCACCCGGGGTGCCGTCTCGGCTACCTTGCCGACGCAGGCCCGGATCACCGGCATGATCTCGTCCCAGTCGCCCTCGACGTTGGTGAACATGGCGTTCGTCTCGCTGGGCAGGCCGCTGGCCCGGACGATGCGGACCGCCTCGGCGACCTGATCGCCGACCGACTCCCCGGCGCCGAGCGGGGTGATAGAGAACGCGGCGAGCACGGCTACGACTCTCCGCCCGGCCGCGCCGCCGTCTCGCGGTCGTCGCGGTAGGCGTCGTAGGCCTTGGCGTACTCCATGACCTGGGCCACGTCGCCGGTGAACGCCTCGTCGTATCCGGCCCGGCGCAGCAGGTGGAAGCCCATCTCCATGCCCGCGCTGATCCCGGCGGCGGTGATCACCCGCCCCGCGTCCACGACCCGAGCGCGGCTGACCTGGCAGGCCGGCGCCAGGCTGGCCAGCTGGTCGACCGGTACCATCCCGGGTGGCCGCGCTTCGCCGCGGTTGGGCTCCTTGCGGCTGGTGGCCGGCAGCCCGTCGAGCAAGCCGGCCCGGGCGAGGATCCACGAGCCGGTGCACACGCTGGTCAGCAGCGTTCCGGGCGGCTGGGCGCGGATGAACTCGTGCAGCCGGGTGTTGTAGGTCTCCGGGCGGGTCCCGGCCCCGCCCGGGATCAGGAACGCGTTCATCGCCGGGCGGCTGGCGAAGTCGTAGTTCGGCAGCACGATGAACCCGGCCTGCGCCTGCACGGGGCGCAGTGTCTCGGCCACCAGGAACACATCCAGCGCCGGGTCGTACCGGCGGGCGACCGAGAACACCCCGTACGGCGCGGCGAAGTCCACCACCTCGGCGTCCTCGAACACGTAGATCCCGAGCCGGAACCCGTCGATCTTGCTACTGGTCATGAGCCTCCATCCTTCTTACGTAGCACGGGCATGACTGGCGGCCCTTGCCGATGCCGCGCTTGCGGGCAAGACTCGGCCATGGGTCCGGGAGGCGTGCGGGTGGGCCGCAGCGGCAGCGCGACCCGGGCGACGACGATGTCGTCCCTGCCCTGCAGTTCCGCGGACAGGACCGCGTCGAGGTGGTTGTGCAGCAGCCGGTACCGGAGCCGTCCGGGGATGACGACCGGGATCAGCACGATGATCTGCTCGCCGTGATGCTCCCGCAGATCGTCGATGAACGCGACGACCGGCCGGGCCACCGAGGCGTACTCGGTCTGCAGCACGCGCAGCGGGACGCCGGGTTCCAGCGCGCCCACTGCTCCCGGACCGCCTGCTCCCGGCGCGGCTGGTCACCGCCAGCGTCGGCGGCGGCGTCGGCGACCACGGTGACCGCGATCACCTGCCGGCTGATCGACAGCGCCTCGGAGATCGCCCGCTGGGCCGCCAC
>CAWCII010000043.1:0-15688 GCA_963795575.1 uncultured Actinomycetes bacterium
CGGCTACCGGGATAGGATTTCGTCACGGATCGCGGCCCACTGCAGGGAGTGGCGGATGCCTTCGGCGATCGAGTGCTGGGGGCGCCAGCCCAGGAGTTCTCCCGCACGATCGCTGCGCGTGTAGGCGCCGGCGATGTCTCCCGGCCGCCGTCCGGCGTCGAGCGCTTCAACCGGCGTGGCGGCCACGCTGTTGAAGGCGTCGAGCAGCTCCCGCACGGTGGTGCCGGTGCCGGTGCCCAGGTTGATGACGGCCGAGGCGCGCACGCCTGCCAGCAGGGCGTCGAACCGGCCGAGAGCGGCCACGTGGGCAGCGGCCAAGTCCCAGACATGGATGTAGTCGCGGATCCCGGAACCATCGCGGGTCGGGTAGTCCGTCCCGGTGACCGCGAACGGCGTGCCTTCTTCCCGGGCCTGGATCATCCTGCCCAGGGCATGGGTGGGCCGGCGCAGCTGAAGGCCGGTGCGCATCATGGGATCGGCCCCGATCGGGTTGAAGTACCGCAGGGATAGCACCCGGATGGGCCGTGCGGCGGCGATGTCGGCGAACATCGCCTCGCACACGGCCTTGGTTCGCGCGTACGGGCTCTGCGGGTCGATAGCCGAGTCTTCGTCCACGGCCAGGTCGGCGCCCGGGCGGTAGATGGCGGCGGACGAGCTGAAGATCATGCGCCCGCATCCGTTGCGCAGCAGATGCGCGATGAACTCCAGGCTCGCGGCCACGTTCGCCCGGTAATAGCCGACCGGGTCGGCGACCGAATCCGGGACGACGATGAGCGCCGCGCAGTGGATGACGGCATCGATGTCCGGGTGCTCGGTGAAGATGCGCTCAATGAGCGGGCCGTGCGCGATGTCGCCCTGGTAGAACGCCCGGCCAGCGGTGAACTCCCGCCTGCCGGTCACCAGGCTGTCTAGGATCACCGGGGTGATTCCGGCATCCGTGCAGGCCGAGGCGATCGTGCTGCCGATGTAGCCAGCACCTCCGGCGATCAGAACCTTCATGCGCACCTCGCCTCGCTGGCTGGCCCAGGGCTTGATGCAAGACCCTATCTGCACTAAGTGAGTACTCACCGGCCGAGACGCATCCTGGCCAGGGCCGGCGCAACCGGGGGTAAACCGATGAACGCGAGAGATCAGCGCTCAGGATGGGCTCATGACAGAAGTCTGGTGGGCACACCTTCGGTCTGCTCGGCCGGCGAGCACAGCGCTGCTGCCGGCTGACGAGATCATGCGGCTGCAGGATTACCGTCAGGCCGCGGACCGGAGCCGGCACCTCCTCGGGTGGGCGCTCGCTCGAGTCGTCCTCGGCGGCATGCTCGGATGCGCCCCGCCCAGCGTCCCCATCGACCGTTTCTGCGGGCACTGCCTCCGGCCCGGGCACGGCAAGCCGCAAGTCACGGGAGGGGGGCCGCACTTCTCCATCTCGCACGCCGGCGATTACGTGGTGGTGGCCGTCAGTCACGACGGGCCCGTGGGCGTTGATCTGGAGCTCATCACTCCGGGCATCGGCATGGCCGGCCGTCTCGTGCGCGCTCATGGCGAACAGCCCGCCGAGGGAACCGGCCTGGTACGCCGCTGGGTGCGCAAAGAGGCGGTCCTCAAGGCCACCGGCCATGGCCTCGCCGTGCCGATGACACGCTTTGCGGTTTCCCCGCCGGATGCGCATGCCTGCCTGCTGACCTGGCCGGATGACCCGACATTGCCGGGCCGTCTCCAGCTGGACGACCTGCCCTGCTCATATCCATATGCGGCCGCGGTCGCCGTCATCGGTCTGCGGGGTGAACCAGTTCTGTGCCGTGATGGCTCGGCCCGGCTGGCCGCACTGGCCTAAGGGGGTGCCCGTCGCTCTCCGCCGATCTCGCCGGGGGCGGGCGCCGGGCCCGCAGGCGACCGCGGATGCGGACGGCTCGCGCCGTGCGGGACGTGCCGCCGGCTCAGCGGCTGGTCACCGTCCCGGCCGGAGATGTCCAGGCTCATCACGATGGCGTCCGTGCCGGATGGCTGGTAGTAGCCGGGCCTGATACCCGTATCGGTGAATCCGGTTCGCCGGTAGAGCAGGCGGGCGCGGTGGTTGCCGGCCCGGACATAAAGGAAAACCCCGGGGCACTTGCGGGCGGCCGCGATGGCGATGAGCCGGGAGAGCAAGGCGGTCCCGATGCCCTCGCCCCGCCGGCCGGCCCGCACCGCTATCGCCTGCACATCGGCCTCCCCGCCGTCGCCTGCGTCGAGGCACGCGTACCCGGCGATCGTCGCATCTGCTTCGGCCACGAGGTAGCACAGTCCGGCCGGTCGCTTCAGGGCGACCAGGCGGGCCAGCCGGACAAGGTTGACGACCTCATTTACCCTGGTGAACCGGATGAGCCGGGCGAGGCAGCCGGCGTAACGGGCCCGTCCGCCGAGCGTCGCCCGCGCCAGCCATCCTTTTGCCGTGGCTGTCGTCCACGGGTCCTCGGGAAAGGCATGCCGCTCGATGGCGAGCACCTTCCACAGGTCGCCGGCCCGCAGCGCGCGGATCTCCAGGGTCATCGCGGCGTCGCCAGCTCAGGCAGGCCCGGCAGGTAAGGCTCCCGGGGACCAGATCGTCCGGTGCTGCGGGCTTCCTCCTCCACCCCGGCCAGGCACTCGCTGAGGATTGCGGCCATGCCCTGGACGTGATCGGTGACGCAGGACATGTGCGTCCCTGCCACCATGTGCTCCTCGGTGCCGGCCGGTTTCTTGCGCCTGATGACCGGCTGCCATGTCCGGGGGATCCCGGGCTCTTCCCGCGCCCAGTAGAAAGTGATCTTGCCGCGATAGATCCCCGCCTTATAGCCTGCCGCCGCCCAGCTGAGCACCCCCACATAGTCGCGGTACAGCGCCTCGCGCGGCGGGGACATCGCTTGCAGCCGGGGCTCGATCGCCAGCAGCTGCCCGAAGTCCCGCACCCGGATCCCCCGGGGCCGCAGCCGCCGGTAGACGTGCCGCTGCGCGTGACGTGCCCGCAGGTACAGGTCCGCCCGGTTCGTTCTCCCGGCCCGGCGGCCCCGCCGCGCCCGCCCGCACACTGCCCGCACCAGGCTGAACTGGACCGGCTCCGAGGGGTTGATCAGGCCCAGGAATTCAACCTGCTCTCCATCATTTTCCAGCTGCACTGCCATTTCATACGCCAGCAGGCCGCCGTTGCAGAATCCTCCCAGCCGGTACGGGCCGTGCGGCTGCACCGATCGCATCGCCCCGATATGCGCTCTCGCTATTTCCTCGAGCGTCGGCGCCCCTTCATGCCCGCTGAACGCGTACGGCTCCAGTGCGTAGAAGGGCTGATCAGGACCGCACGCCCGGGCCAGGGCGAAACAGTAGAACGCCCCGCCGGTCCAGTCCCCGTGCAGGAAGAAGAACGGCCTCCGGCTCCCTTCCGCCTGCACCGGGAGCACCCGGGCCGTTGCCTCCCCTCCCTCTTCGCTCTGCTGCAGGGCCCCCGCCAGCTGCTCCACCGTCGGCTTCGCGAACAGCGTCGACAGTGCCAGCCTCTTCCCGCACGCCCTCTCGATCCGGTCCACCAGCTGTGCCGCCAGCAGCGAGTGCCCCCCCAGGTGGAAGAAGTTGTCCCTGATCCCGATCGGCCTGGGCTCCAGCAGCTCCTCCCAGATCTGCACCAGCTGCTGCTCCAGCATCAGCCGCGGCGCCAGGTATGCCGCCTCCCCGCCCCGGCTTGCTCGCCCTACCTCCGGCAGCCGGCGCCGATCCGGCTTGCCCGTCGCCAGCCGCGGCAGCTGCCCCAGCTGCGCTATCGCGCCCGGCTGCATGTGCCGTGGCAGCTTCTCCGCGAGGTACCGTCGCAGCTCCTCCTGCAGCGGCTCTGCCGTACGAGACACCACGTAGGCCAGCAGCTCCTTCCCGGCGCCGTCCCCGCGGGCCAGCACGACCGCCTCATCGACCGCCGGGTGCTGCGCGAGCGCCGCCTCGACCTCTCCCAGCTCGATGCGGAAGCCCCGGATCTTTACCTGCTGGTCCTCTCTTCCCACGTACTCGATGCGGCCGTCTCCCCGGTAGCGCACCAGGTCCCCGGTCCGGTACAGCCGCCCGGCCGGATCCGCGTCCGAAGGGATCGGGCACGAAGCGCTCCCTCGTCAGCTCCGGCCGGTTCAGGTAGCCGCGGGCCAGCAGGGGGCCGCCGAGGTACAGCTCGCCCAGCACCCCGGCCGGCACCGGCCGGCCGCCGCGGTCCAGGATGTACACGCTGCGTCCCGGCAGCGGCCGGCCGATCGTTACCGGGTCTTGTTCCTGCCCTGCCTCTGCCAGCGTCGCCGTGATCGTGGCTTCCGTCGGCCCGTAGGCGTTCAGCAGCCGCACCCCCGGCAGTCCCAGCTCGCGCCACTCCCGCACCGCCTGCGACCCGAGCCGCTCTCCGCCCAGGATCACCAGCCGCAGCCGCGTGCCCGCCAGCTCCTCCGGCGCTCGCGCCCACTCCCGCACCGCCTGCTGCCAGTAGGAGGGCGAGAAGTTCATCACCGTTACCTGCTGCCTCTTCATCTCCTGCAGCAACTGCCGCGGCGACCAGATCTCCGCACCCCGCATGACCAGCCGCCCGCCGGCCGCCAGCGTGGGCAGGATCTGCTCCAGCGACGCGTCGGCGCTGTACTGGCTGAACTGAAGCACGCGGTCCCCCGGCCCCAGGCCGTACTCCTCGATCATCGCCCGGCAGTGCGTGGCCAGCACCCCGCGCTCGACCATCACGCCCTTGGGCTTGCCGGTCGAGCCGGAGGTGTAGATCACGTACCCCAGTTGCTGCTCCCCGGCCTGCTCGCCGCCCGGCTTCTCCTCGCTCCGCCGGCTGATCATCTCCCGCTCACGGTCCAGGCTCACTACCTCCGCTCCGGTCCCGCCTGCAGTTCCCTGCAGCTGCTGCCGGTTCAGCAGGAAGGCCATCCGGGTGTCCCGCATCACGTACTGGATCCGCTCGCCGCGGCGCCTCCGGATCCAGCGGCACGTAGGCCGCTCCTGCCTTGAGGATGGCCAGCAGCGCGATCACCTGGTCCAGGGACCGCTCCAGGCACACTCCGACCAGCGCCCCGGCTCCTGCTCCCCGCTCGCGCAGGTACCAGGCCAGCTGGTTGGCGCGCCGGTCCAGTTCCCGGTAGCTCAGCTGCTCTCCCTCGCACGACACGGCTACCGCTGCCGGCCGCTCTCTGGCCTGCTCCTCGATCAGCTGCTCGATGCCCGGGCCCGGCGGCCGATCTCCGGTCCGGTGGCCCACTCCTTCAGCTGCTTCGTCTCCTGCTCGCCGAGCAGCTCGAGCTCGGCCACCGGCCGCGACGGCCCCGCGACCATCCCCGCCAGCAGCATCCGCCAGTGCCCGATCATCCGCCTGATCGTTTCCCGGCCCGAACAGGTCACTGTTGTAGATGAACCGCCCCTTCAGCCCCTCTGTTCCTTCATGTATCTCCAGGCACAGGTCGAACGGCCGACGACGGCGCGGGAACCTCGAACGGCGTCGAGCTGCCATCCCGCGGGCAGTGACGGCGGCGGCGGCTCGAACGCCAGCAGTACCTGCACCAGCGGCTGGTAACCCGGGCTCCGCTCCGGTTGCACCGCTTGCACGATCGCGTCCAGGGGCACCTGCTGGTGAATGCGCGTCGCCTCGCTGGCCGCCCGCGTCCTTCGCAGCAGCTCGCGGACGCTCGGCTGCCCGGCCAGGTCTGCCCGCAGCACCGTCGTGCCGGTGCAAGCACCCCGCCGTCCGCTGCGGGCCAGGCCTGCGCCACGACGTCATCAAGCCCACCAGGAAGTGTTCCTGGCCGGTGTAGCGGTACAGCAGCGTTTCCAGGGCCGCGGTCAGCGTCATGCGCAGCGTCACGTGCTCCTGCCGGCTCAGCTTCCTGAGCGTTGCGGTCAGCTTCCCGCCGAGTGCGAACGCCTGCATCCCGCCGCGGTGGCTTTGCTGTCCCGGCCGCCGGCGGTCGCCCGGCAGCGCCAGCAGGGTCGGCGCGCCCGCCAGGTATTCCGTCCAGAACGCCAGGTGGGCTCCGAGTTCTCGCTCTTGCCGCTCCGCTCGCTGCCAGGCCGCGTAGTCCGCGTATTGCAGCTCCACCCCGCCCAGCACGTCGGATCGCCCCTGCGCCCTGGCCTCGTACAGCTCCGCCAGTTCCGGCAGGAAGACATGGGTGAGCGACACCCGGTCGGAAATGATGTGGTGCAGCGTCACGAACAGCCGGTGCTCCCCGGGGCCGAGCCGGATCAGCAGGACGCGCACCAGCGGCCCCCGCGCCAGGTCGAAAGGCTGCTTTACCTCGTCCCCGGCTCGCCGCAGCGCTTCCTGCTCTCGCTCAGCCTCCGGCAGCGCCCGCAAATCCGCCACCGACCACGTCCACTGGCCCTGCGCCTGCACCAGCTGCACGGGCCGACCGTCCAGGCGGGGAAAGATCGTGCGCCAGATCTCATGGCGCCGGAGGAGCGCCGCCAGGCTCTCCCGCAGAGCGTCCACGCGCAGCGGCCCGCGCAGCGTCACCGCCGTGCACATATTTCCCAGCGGCGTCTCCGGCCTCAACTGCTGCAGGATCCACAGCTGCTCCTGCTCATGCGACAGGGGCGCCATCCTGGCCTGATGGAATTCTCGGAGCGCTTCCATTCCTTTCCGTCCCATCTGATTCCGTGGATGACCCGGGCGCTACATGCCCGCGCGGGCAAGGATTGCCGTCATGACAGCGCCCAGAAGCGCAGGGCTACGACCCCCGCCAGCAGCACGAGCAAAGGCAGCGAAGCCAGCGTGAGGGGGCGGATCAGCCGCGACGGCCGGCCGGGCGACCCTGGTGAACTCGCGGGCTGCGAGCAGAGCCAGCAGCAGCCACAGCAAGATCAGCTCGGCCACGTTCCATATGGCGGGGCGAGGAGCCTGGCCGCCCGCGCTAGCGGAAAGCGGCCGCGGCCGCGCGCCGGGTGGCCAGCGCAGCGTGTAGATGACGGCGCTGTCGGTGGCGAAGGCTACCCGCACGCCTGGCGTCGCGGACATGGACGCGTTGAACTGCTGTCCCCAGGCCGGCGCATAGCTGGTGGTCTGTTGCAGCGCCGCCACCTGGGTCTGCGCGGCTATCAGGTACGACCCGGGCCCGGCGCGGCGCAGAGCGGATACCAGTCCGCCGACTCTGGCCGGGTCGCGCGGGGCCGAGCGAGGGAATGTAGACGACCTTGCCGATGTCGCGGTAGGACCAGGGCATCTGCGGGGTGACGTCGATGGCGGGTGCCGAGCTCAGCCACAGCAGCCGCACTCCGTGCGCGTCATGCGCGTAAACCCAGTCGGTCGCGGCCAGCTCGCCCCGCGGCACCTGCTCGAAGGCCTCGTTGCCGTAGCGCGCCAGGAAGAACGCGACCGGGAGGATCAGCGCGCATCCATACAGGATGGGCCGGGCCCGCCAGGCGCGCCGGCCGGGGCGCGGATCAGGAAAGAAGAAGCAGGCGGCGAGCAGGCACGCGGCCGGGAGCATGAACAGGTAGGTCCGCAGCGCTATCTCGCCGCCGTAGCTCTGCAGGACGATCATGAGCGACAGGCGCGCCGAAGAGCGCCAGCAGGACGCGATCGTCCAGCCCCCGCCGTCTGCGGCGCAACAGCCCGAGCCCGGCCAGCACGATGATCGCGGCGGTGACCGCTTCGCGGGCGTGCAAGGCCACCAGGTGCGTGGGTGTGCTGCCTGCCAGCCGGCCGCCGACGCTGGTGGTCAGGTTGAAGCCGAGGTCACCGAGGCCGCCGAAGATGTTCGGAAAGGTGACCGGACCAGTAGCCTACGGCCGCGAAGCTGATCCAGCCGGCCAGGATCACCACGAAGAGGACCGGCAGGCCCTTCAGCGTGCACCTGCGCACCACGATGAGGGCGGCGCAGGCGACCATCATGAAGAAGGGCGTCAGCTGGTGACTGGCCGCCACCACGGTGAAGAGGGCAATCAGCAGGGCGAGCAGGAACGCCTTCTGGCCGGTGCTGGCCGGCCGGGGCGGCAGTTCGCCCGGCCGGACGATGCCGAACAGCCGCCGGTGCAGCCGGGCCAGCCGGGAGACCGGCAGGACGCGCGGGGGCTCGCTGAGCCGCGGATCGGTAAACCAGTTGACCAGGATCGCCAGGAACACCAGGTAGAGCAGGAAGCCGAACGACTGGGGCGAGAAGTAGTCCTGGCCCACCCAGTTGCCGACGGTGAACAGGAAGCCTGCCAGCCATCTCGCGCGCCAGGAGACTCGCAGGTTGCGCATGAGGAGGAAAAGCGGCGGCAGGCAGAGCAAGTCGATGGCCGTCGGCCAGACCCGCATCAGGGTCAGTACGCCGTGCGTTCCGGCCGCCCCGGCCAGGAAGGAGACCAGGGCGAAGAAGCCGGGCCAGCTGAAGTAGGCGGCCAGACCCGGCGCCGTGCGCCCGGTCTTGCCGACGAAGTCGACGAACCCGGCGATCTGGTAGGCGGTGGGAAACCGGGGCTCGCGCTCGATGAAGGCGGTGACTCCGTCCAGGCAGACGACCAGGCCGGCGAGGCTGGCGCCGAGGATCGCCCGGTGCGGCGTGGGCAGGGCGAGGCCGAGCATGAACGCGAGGGCGACCAGCACCACGCCGGCCATCGCGCCAACGGGCAGCACGGAGAAGAGGCCGAGCCCGTTCATCCGGCTGAGATCGACGCCGCGCAGGGAGACGAAGAAAAGGATCAAGCCGGCCGCTGCCACCGCGCCGACCGCTGCCGCCGGCCACCAGCCGGGCAGCTGGGTGGCTCGCGGGAGCTTCAGGGTGATGCCGCCGCCGGGCGCAGGTCTCCTGTATGCGTGGTCACCGGGCGCCGACCTCCAGGGCGACCTGTCCCTGCCGTTTCGGGTCCGCGGTGATGACCCGCCACAGGCCGAAGCTGATCGCCGCGGCGATGACCGCCTGGCTGGCGACAACCGCCACCCCCGCGCCGACAGTCCCGATAGCGCCCGGTCAGGATCAGGGCAAGCCCCAGCATCAGCACGGCGCGGGCCGCCTGGATGAGCGCCACCAGCGAGGTGCGGCTCTGCGCGCGCAGCGCGCCCAGGTACAGCTCGGTCAGCCGCCTTGGGCAGCGTGGCCATCGCCGAGGAGCTCGAGGACGGGCGCGCCATGCACGGCGTAGGCGGCTCCGAAGAGCCTCAGCCACCAGGGCGCGAGCGAAGGCGACCAGCGCAGCGCAGGGCAGCAGGATCGCGGCCATCTTGCGCAGCGCCTTGCGGCAATGGACGGCGAGCATCGGGGCGTCGAACGCCCCCTCGACGGTCAGCGACATGGCCATGTTGATGCCGATCAGGTCAACGATGCCGGCGATGACCCAGGCCATGTAGAAGTAGGCCGTCGATGGCGGCGTCGATGCGCGCGGCCACCACGACGGGGACGAGGTTAACCGTGGCCAGCAGGCACAGCGCCCCGGAGTAGTCACCGGCCAGGAAGCGGCCGATCTGGCGGTTGCCGGGCGAGCTCGCAGCCGCGGGTCGCCGCGGCGTGCCGGGGCACGAGGCTGCCGAAGATGAGCACGTTGACCAGCGGCACCGCCACGATGACCGGGAGCATCCAGGACACGTAGATCCCGAGATGGTCGGGAAGGACCGTCACGAGCAGCACCAGCAAGACGATCTTGACGATGCCGAAGATGCCGTTCTCCACGAACACCCAGAACGCGCTGCGCAGCCCGACCAGGACGCTGTCCTGCAGGGTGAAGATGGCCCAGGCGACCACGCATCCGGCGAAGACCAGGCCGGTCGACCGACGCCGCCGAGCTCGGAGTACGACGGCCCCCACCAGCCGATCGTCAGCAGGAACAGCATCGCCGTGCCGACCGATGCCACCGCGCTCACCAGGTAGGCGCGGAGGACGAGCGTCCGGGTCTGCCGCCCGGCCTGCGGGATGAAGCGGGTGAGCGCGCCGTTGAAGTTGAGCGCCGTGAATCCGGCCAGCAGGTTCATCGCCGCGTAGACCGCGGACGCCCTGCCGACGTCGGCGGCCGGGTAGAGGCGTGCCATCAGCAGCCAGTAGACGAGCCCGAGCACCCCTGTGGCCCCGCTGTTGGCGATCAGCGCGTAGCCGTTGCGGACCAGCGGGTCGGCGAGCTGCCGGCTCAGTCCCGCCATCTGCCGCGCCACGAGCGCCTGACGGGCGGGGGGATGTCGGGGCGGCCCCGGTAGCGAGGCCGGGCAGCCCCGCCCGGGTAGGCGCGACCAGGCACGACGGTGCCGGCAGGCCGGTACGGGTTCATCCGACGGCCAGGATGCCCCGGTCTGCGTGGGGCACCACCGCGGGAAGCGTCCTATGTGCCATGCGAAACGCTGCCCACGGCGGCCCTGGCCCGACGGATCATGGCCCAGCCCTTGGTCAGGGCCCGGTCCTTGAGGAAGATCCGGCGGATGTTGCTGCCCCCTACTATCTGCTCGAACGCTGGCACGCTGGTGGACCGCCGGATGGTGAGCCGGGGCAGCGCGAGCAGGTCCGATTCCGTGCTCACCGTGATGTTGCCGACCACGCAGGCGTAGTCGTAACCCAGATCTCGTGCCGCGTTCCTGACTTTCGCGCTGGAGTAGCCGAATGGATAGGCCAGCCCGCGGACCGGGGATCCGAGCTTGTCTTCGAGCTGCGCCTTGCTCGCGCACAGCTCTTCGCGGAGCAGTCTGGGCGGCAGCTGATCCAGCTGAGGATGCAGGCGGCTGTGCGCCGCGACCTCGATGCCTGCGTCCGCGGCCTCGGCGATCTGGCTCCAGCTGAGCATGCGGCCTGGTCTGCGGCCGGCCGGGAGCGGCCCGGCGTCCGAAATCCAGCCGGTGGTCACGAATATCGTGGCCGTGAAGCCGTACCGGTCAAGCAGCGGCAGGGCCCGGCGGTGGAAATCCTCGAAACCATCGTCGAAGGTCAGCACGACGGTCCGCTCGGCAGCCCGGCCGTGCCCGAGCCAGGGCCGTCGCCAGCTCGGCCGCGGTCACCGTCGTGAAGCCCTGCGTCATGAAGATGGGCGAGCTGCGCGGCCAAGGCGGCAGGCGAGACGGCCAGGCGGCTGGTGGTTTCCGGAGGCTGAACGATCTCGTGATACATCAGGACCGGCACCGGTGGGGACTGTTCCGGCGTCACCGCCGCCTCCGGCTCTTGCTCCCCGCGCCCGGCGAAGCGGCTGCCGCCAGCAGCGGTCGCGCCTGCCCGGTCATCGAGCCCACGGAGTACCCGGCCGCCGCCGCGGCCAGGCCGGTCACGATCGCCCCGGCCCGGCCCAGCCCGGACAGGTCGCCGCGGAGCAGGTCGGCCAGCCCGCGGGTGACTCCGGCGGGCAGCGTCCTCGTCGTGTACCGCCGCTCGGCCGACAGTCCGTCGCTGGCCCCGACGCTGGCGGTGACCAGCGCCTTGGACAGGCCCTCCGCGTAGCAGCGGGAGCGGAAGTAGGAGAACCTGCAGCGGTCGGCGGGCACCAGGTGCCGGATCACCGCCCGGTCGTCGAAGAGCAGCACCGACTCCGGGGACATCGCTGGCTGAGCCTGATGCAGAACTCGGTCTCCTCGCAGCCGAGCGGCCGGCTGCCGGCGGACCGGCCGATGCCGTTCCGGAAGCCGCCGGCCAGCTCGAACGCCTCCCGGCGGAACGAGGCGTTCCCGCCGAGCAGGTTGCGCACCGGCCCGCGGGTTTCCGGCATGCCGCGGTAGGTGCAGCCGATGACCCAGTCGAATTCCCTGGGGAACCACGACGGGCGCGGCATCCTCCAGTTGGGCAGGATGAGGCCGCCAACGCCGATCACGGCGGGATCGGCGTAGGAGTCGGCGAGGAACTTCAGCCAGTCGGGGTCGGCGACCGCGTCGTCGTCGAGGAAGGCCACGACGTCGCCCTTCGCGATGGCGACGCCGGTGTTCCTGCCGCCCGACAGGCCCCGTTCCTCGCGGTTCTCGACCACCGTGACATCGGGCAGCGCGGCCGCTAGCGAGCCGCATGGAGCTCCGGGTTGTGGTCGACGACGACGATGATCTCCCGGCGCAGGGAAAGCTCTGCGCCCGCACCGAATCGACCGCGGCGCAGGTGTCGTCCCACCGTTCTCGCGTATGCGCGCAGATCACCACCGAGATCGTGCCCGGCATGCGCCGGTCCGCGCAGGCTCGGCGGCCATGGCCGCGTCCGGCGCTGGCCGCGGCGACGCCGGGCGCGGCGGCAGCCGGTCCCGGACGGCGGCCGGCCGTCGCCGCTGGGCCGGCGCCGGGGGCCGGCGATTGCCTCGGCCGTGATGGCCTTCAGGATGCGCCACCCGTCGAAGAACACGCGCAGGTTGCTCTCCCCGTGCACGCGCGGCTGCTCGTGGCTGGGTATCTCCTGGACCCGCAGGGCGGCCTTGGCGGCGCGGATATTCATCAGGGTTTCTATCTCGAACCCGTTGCAGTCGAGGTTCAGCGCGGGCAGGTGCTTGGCCCAGAACGCGTTGTAGCCGTAGCAGAGGTCGGTGTAGCGGGTGCCGAATGCCAGGTTCACCAGGCCGCTCAGCATCCGGTTGCCGAGCCGCCGGGCCGGGGTGATGTCGTCGCTGCCGCCGCTGCTGGTGAACCGTGATCCCTTCGCGTAATCGGCCCCGGCGACCAGGGCGCCGACGAAGCGCGCGATTTCGCTGCCCTCGGTGGAGCCGTCGCCGTCCATCATCACGATGATGTCGCCGGTGCAGGCCGCGAACCCGGCGAGCAGGGCGTCACCCTTGCCTGTCCCCGGCTGGGTGACGATCTTGATGTCGGGCCGGCACTGCCGGGCGACGGCGATGGTGTCGTCCACCGAGTGCCCGTCGACCAGCACGACCTCGTCACCCAGTCCGGCAGCGGGCTTAAGACCATCGGCAGGTTCCGCGCCTCGTTCTTGACCGGGATGACCACGCTGACCGTCGGGGCGATGGCGAAAGCCTCAGAAACCGGCCGGTAGTGCTGCTGGGCGAGGCAGGCGACGCGGTCCGGCCACGGAAGCTCTTCCTTGGTCAACCGGATCAGACTTGGGCATGCGGGCAGAATCCAGTGATCCTGATCCCCCTTAGCGCGTACCGTCAGCGGCCTTCCGGCCTATCCCTGTCGCGCCCCCCTTCGGCACATGCGGCCCCCTCCCCGAAACGTGAACCCTGCATGGGTTGCACACGCGAATGGCCCGAACGGTTCACATGCATGCTGTCAAGCATTGATTACAACTCGTCATAAGCGCAGGCAGGCTGCCCGAATCTGCCCGGAAAAATGTAATGTAAAACTTCTGGAAAGAGGTACTCTTCCCCGGCGTCCGCCGGGCCGCGGGCATCTCCCGGCCGCGGGACCCTCACGGCCGGGGACGGCCGGACTCGAAGGGGGCGGCCGCGTCCGGCGCGGCCTTGGCTGCCGGGGCGACAGGCGCCGATGACCCTGGATGAGCCACTGCGCCCGACCCAAGTCCGGCCCGGCCGAGCCAGGCGAGCCGGGCTTTCGTGCCTCGCAGCGCGGCCCGGGCCGCGGGGCGGTTCATGACTTTCCGCACTGACGCGGCCCGCGCCGTGATTTCGTCCCTGACGAGCGGCGACTGCGCCAGCAGGCAGCCCGAGGTGATCCCCGCCACCGCCAGCAGCCCGCCGGTGGGAGCCCACACTCCCTCGGCCAGCATGATTATCGCGATCAGGGCGAGGATGGCGACGGTGGCCGCGCACGCGATGACCGCCCGGGCGAAGGGATCAAACGTGCGCGCAGCCCGGCGATGGCTGTGGCCGGCGCCACCGCGAGAAACGAAGCACCAGGGCGGCCCGGACAGGAGAGTGCACGCCCGCGACTTCCAGGCCGACGCCGACCGCGCCCGCGGCCACGGCGACGTCGAGCACCCGGCTGGTCAGCCTGGAGGACATCGGCGTCCCGCGGGCCAGGAAGTCGTCACACGCCGAATATATGCCGCTGCGCGGCTGGCCCCGCGTACCCGGGACGTAACGAGGTGATGCGGACCTCGGGCAGGCCACCGGGTTGCCAGCCAGGCGAGCCGGGCCAGGTCGCCCTGGCCGGACGAGGGAAGCGGAAGGTTCACGGCGCGGGCGGCGCCGGGTCAGCGGACCGCGTGGCCGGCGGCGCGAGCGCGTCCTTGACCTCGCCGATGCGCAGCGTGCCGAAGTGGAACACGCGTCGCGGCCAGCACGGCGTCGGCGCCCGCGTCGCACCGCCGGCGCGAAGTCGGTCGACGCGGCGCCGGCGCCGCCGCTGGCGATCAGCGGCACACCGACCGCTGCCCTGACCGCCCCGATCAGCTCCAGGTCGAAGCCGGCCTCGGTGCCGTCGGCGTCCATCGAGTTGAGCAGGATCTCGCCGGCGCCGGCTCGTCCGCCCGCGGCGGGCCCAGTCCACCGCGTCGATGCCGGTGCCGCGGCGGCCCGCCGTGGGTGGTCACCTCGAAGCCGCTCGGGACAGTCCGGCGTCGCGGCGCCCGGCGGGCGTCGACGCGACAGGACGATGCACTGCGAGCCGAACCGGCTGGCCGCCTCGGCCAGCAGCTCCGGCCGGGCGACCGCGGCGGTGTTGATCGACGACCTTGTCCGCACCGGCCCGCAGCAGCCGGTCGACGTCGTCGGCGTGCGGACGCCGCCGCCCACGGTGAGCGGGATGAACACCTGCTCCGCGGTCCGACTGACCATGTCGTAGGCCGGTCTCCCGGTCGCCGCTGGAGGCCGTGATGTCCAGGAAGACCAGCTCGTCGGCACCTTCCGCGTCGTAGCGGCGGGCCATCTCCACCGGGTCGCCCGCGTCCCGCAGATCCCGGAAGTTGACGCCCTTGACCACCCGGCCCGCCGTCCACGTCCAGGCAGGGGATCACCCGCACCGCGAAGCGTCACCCGCGCCACCGTCAGTCGAGGCCGCCGCCGTGCGCCTCGGCCGCAGCGGTCGAACTGGCCCCGGCGTACGAGCGCCTTCGCCGACGATCGCGCGCCGGTCCGACGCCGCAGCGGCGCCAGCGTCAGGCGAGCGCGCCGCAGGGTCGCCGCCAGGCTGCTGACGACGCCGCCGCTGGCGATCCGACCGGCCGCCCGGTGCGCCGCGCGCACACCGTGGCGGAGCAGGCTCGAGGTTCGGGCCGGTCAGCGTGCCGTCCCTGGTCGACGTCGGTGACCACGTAACGGGGGCAGCCCTCGGCGCTCCAGCCGGGCGAGCACGTCGAGCAGCTCGCCGCCGTCCGGCGGTCCAGCCCCGGCGCGGCCAGCGTGCTGCCGCGCACGTCCAGGCCCGACCGCGATCCGCTCGCCGTCGGGCGATGACGCCGGCGCACCCAGTCCGGGCTCTCCAGCGCCGCGGTGCCGATGTTCACCCGGGCGCAGCCGGTGGCCAGCGCGGCCTCCAGCGAGGCGTCGTCGCGGATGCCGCCGGAGAGCTCGACCGCGACGTCGAGCCGCCGCACCACCTCGGCGAGCAGCTCCGCGTTGGAGCCGCGGCCGAAGGCGGCGTCCAGATCGACAGGTGGACCCACTCCGCGCCCGTCCGCCTGCCAGGCCAGCGCCGCCTCGCAGCGGGTCGCCGTAGACGGTCTCGGTGCCCGCCTCGCCCTGCACCAGGCGGACCGCCTGCCGTCGGCGACGTCGACGGCGGGCAGCAGGGTGAAGGCTCCGGCCGGCGCGGTCATCACAGCATCATCAGCCAGTTCGGTAGCAGCGAAGGCCCACATCGCCCGACTTCTCCAGGTGGAGCTGGGTAGCGGACAGCGGCCGGTGCTCGGCCGCGGCGATGAACGGCTCGCCGTGCTCGGCCCAG
>CAWCII010000044.1:0-402452 GCA_963795575.1 uncultured Actinomycetes bacterium
CATAACCACGGCCGTCGCCGCAGAGCCAGAGATCTGTTGCGGCACCGTTGCGGCAAAACTGCGGGAAAAGTGCGGGAAAAGTGCGCAGCGCCGCAGCCTGGGCAAATGCCGGTCGTGAGCCGGGTCCAGGCGGTCAGCCGTGGTGGATGCGGCCCGAAGTCTGGGTCAGCGGCCCGCCCGAGCCGCCCCGAGCGCAGCTGGATCAGCTCGGCCGCCACCGACACCGCGGTCTCCTCCGGCGTGCGGGCACCCAGGTCCAGGCCGACCGGCGACCGCAGCCGGGCCAGCTCCTCGTCGCCCAGGCCCTGCTCGCGCAGCCGGGCGATCCGGTCGTCGTGGGTCTGCCGGGCCGTCCATCGCCCCGATGTACGCGGCCGGCGTTGCGCAGCGCCACCTCCAGCAGCGGCACGTCGAACTTGCGGGCGCAGCGGGTACCCGTTCTGTCTGGACATCGAGGCCGAGTACCGGCTGGATGCGCAGGACGGGATGCGAGCCGCATCATCGCCCGCAACGCCGGCCATGGCCCCGCCCCGTAACGTCTCGCCTGCCTGCCCACTCACTTGGTGATGGAGTTCAGGGATGTCCCGCACCACCCCAGGCTAAGCGGGGGAAGGGCGCGACGCGAGCGGCGCAGCGGCGGGCAGGCACGCCGGGGCGGCAGGCGGGCACGCCGGCAGCGGGCGGGCAGGCAGGCAGGGCAGGCCCTGCGGCAGCGGGGCCGGCCGGGGCGGCGGACCGGCAGCGCGGCGGCCGGGTGAACGGGTCCGGCCGGGCTACTCGACGATCTTGGAGATCGGGATTCCCAGGATGTCGCGGGCGCCTGCTCGCCCTTGAGCGCGGGGATCAGGGTGTTCCACCCCGTGCCTCGGGCACGACCGTCTCCACCGCGTTCATCTGGCCGCGGGCCAGCGCGGTGACCGTCGGCGAGGGACATGGGCCGGGCAGCATCCCGGTCACCGCCGCCAGCCGGCCCGCCCCGCACGTTGAGCTTGAGCAGCACGGTGCCGCGGGCCCGGATCGCGCCGCGCAGCAGCAGCGCGATGTCCTCCATCGCGGCCCGCTTGCCCTCGTCCTCGCAGGCCCCCGGGTTGGCCACCAGCTCGGTGTAGCTGGTGATCACGGTGTCCAGCACGCGCAGGCCGTTGCGGCGCAGCGAGGAGCCGGTGCTGCCAGGGTGGTGGTGGTGTTCATGGTTGTGTCTCCTGCGGGGACGGGGCTGGCGGCGCGGGTGCCGGGAGGGGGCATGGCTAGCCCCCGTTGCCGATGTGGATGCTGAGGGCGGGGACGAGTTCCCCGGAGGTGACCAGGGCGGTGTCGATGGTGTCGGCGGGGGAGAACGGCGAGGTGTCCAGCAGCTTGGCCTGGCCGGGCGTGACGTCCAGCTGCGCCGAGCCGAGGCGGTGCACGTTGGCCGTGCCGACCTGCAGCGGCAGCGAGGACCGGCCGGTGATCGCGGCGGGGGTGAACTGCAGCCCGGTGACCGGGCCGGGCCGGGCGCGGCCGCCGGCCTGGTACAGCGCCGGGGCGGTGGCGGCGGGCGCGGCCAGGGTGCAGCCGGCGCCGAGCCGGAGGCGCGCCCGGTGACGCCGATCCCGCCGGTTGCGGTGCCGCCGGCGGCCAGCGGGTCACTGCTGGCCGCCCCGCGAGTGCTGGCGGTGTGAGGCTTGGTGGTGCCGGTGTCGCTCAGCACCGCGTACAGCGCCTGCCCGGCTGGGTTGGCGGTGACCAGGAACCAGTGCGCCGGCCGGGCCGTGCCGTCGGCGGCATACCGGCCGACCGCGGTGTAGTCGGCGTAGTCGCCCGGCTGGTACAGCCCGGTGACCAGGGCGTGGGTGTCGGCGACCCGGTAGTAGACCAGCTGGTACCGCGGGTCGGTGGGGTCGATCTCCCCGCCGTTGCCGGGGTCAGCTGAGCGTCAGCCCGTCCTGGTCTAATCCGTCCGCGCGCGGCACGGCCGCCGCGTTATCGGGGGTCACCTCGATCCCGTCGAGCGGCGTGGCCCCCGGGCCGCCGTTGACCGGCGGCGCGTCCAGGCCGGCCAGCAGCACCGGCTGGGAGGCCAGCCCGCCGGAGACCACCCGCACCTCGGTCACCGGCTTGCTGCCGTCAGCCGGGAGTGGGCCTGGCCCGCCGGGTCTACACCCCCGGGGCCACCGCGGTGCCCGCCCGGTTCTGGAAGTAGAAGCTGGCCGGGCCCAGCGTGAGCGTGCCGTCCCGGTCAGCGGCCGGCGCGGTCGAGGGCATCAGCTGGCCCAGGTCCTGCCAGGTCGTCCCGCCGTCGGTGCTGCCCTGCGCGGTCATCGCCGGGATCCGCGCCGTCTCCTGCCCGGCCGGCTGCACGTGCGTCCACTGCGCCCCGGTCACGTCGAACCGGAACACCGGACGGCACGGGTCATCGGCCGGCGGGCGGCCGGCGGCTGGTAACCCGAGTCCGGCGCCGCCGTCAGCCGCGTCCCGGTCACCGCCGGGCGGCTGCGCGGCCTGCGGACCCCCCCCCCGGACACCGTCAGCTGCCAGGTCCCCCACGACCCGGGGCGGCGCTCAGCTGGGTCACGGCGGCGGTCAGGTAGCCGCCCACCTGGCCGGCGATGCCCAGCGTCCCGTCCGGGCCGGCGACCAGCTTGACGATGTGCTCATCGGCCGGTCCCCGTCCGGGGTGATCACCACGTACGCCGCCCGCTCCCCCTTGCTGTCCGGCTGCGCCGACGCGCAGTCCCCGCCCGGCCCCGCGGTCAGCGCCCCGGCGAAAAAGCCCGGCGACGTGGCCCCGGCCGCCAGCGCCGTGTCGGCATCGGGGAACGCCGGCACCGGCGGATTGGTCACCGCCGCATCCAGCCAGCACCCGAACCCCGGATCCGGCCGCGACGCCAGCGCGATATCCACCGGCCCGGCCGAACCATTCGCCACCCGCAGCCGGCCCGCACCATACCCCGGCCACCAGTCATCCACCTGGGCCGCGGTGCCCCGTCGGCGGCCCCGCCGAGCCGAACGGCACCAGGTCCAGGCCCCGTCCACGTCCTGCAACACCTCGTCCGCGGTACCGCCATTCATCCCGACCACCAGGTCCTGGTTGTCCGGATCACCGTCCCACGGCGTCACCGCCGCAGCCCCACGGTTGCCCGGTACCGCTGGCCCGCCCGGCATCTCCGCGATCACGGCGCTCGGCTGTCTGTGTTGAGCGCGAGCACGTCCCCGTCCGCGCGGGTGAACACCTCCGCCAGAGGTCGTTGACGTGGGCGAAGGTCGCGCCCATCGTCACCGACCACGGGACCTCGCCGGCCGGGGTCAACCCGCCGCTTTCGTCGGTGCCGTCCGGGTTGAGGTGGAAGCTGAGCGAACATGTCGGTACCGGGGACTCCAGGCCCACGGCCAGCAGCCCGCCCTGCCCCGGCCCGACGGCGGCCCGAACGCCAGCGCCGTCAGCGGCGCCTGCGCCGGCGGGTCGCCGGGCACGCCGAAGTCCGTCAGGTGGATACCTGCTGAAGCTGGTCATTGAAGATCAGGACGCCGTAGTCCGACAGCCCCACCGCGATCAGCGTCTGCCCGCCGACCACCCCCGTCGCCAGCGACGTCGACCACGATCGCCTGTGCTCCGACGGGCTCCAGAACTGGCCCGATCCATACAGGGAGTCGGCAGGTCCACCGTTGCCTCGGCGCACGACGCGCTGGCGCAGGAGCCGTCGTGCGGCAGCTTGTACAAATGCAGCTGATAGTCGTCCCGGGGTTCGGTCTGCTCATCAAGGTGGCCCCGGCCATGTAGATATTGGACGGGCTCGCGGCGACCTTCACCCCGGTCAGGCCGTACGTCGCGCCGTTGCCACGTATCCGGACAGCAGATCGTCCCAGACCAGCCAGGGACGTCGCGGCAGGGAACCCTTCATTGGGGGTGTTCTTCAGGTCGGTCGGGGCGGACCGCACCACGCTCGCCGCCGAACTTGCTCGACGTTGGCGATCTTCAGCTGGCCGTCCTGGGAGTAGGCGAGCTGGTCGTGGCCGGCGCCGGTGAAGTCGCCGACCGCCTGGCCGTAGTCCAGGTTCGGCAGGGTGGTGGACAGGTCCTGGTCCAGCGGCGGGCCGGCCTGGCGCCGCGGCGGGGGGGGCACTAGGGCCGAGCACTGGCCGCCGGCGGTCCGGGAGACCGTGTTCGGCTGGCCCCGGTCACCGGGCGCCGGATGGTTGGCCGCGCACGCCAGCGACCCGGAGATCACGTTCGCCGAGACCACCACCGGGCCGCGGCCCCGGTTGCCGCGGAGGGTGACCGTCCCGCCGACTGAGGAGGCCGACACGCTCACCCCGGCGGCGTTGCCGGACAGCGTCACCGGGCCCTGCTCGCGCAGCCCGGCCACCTGCACCGGCCCGCCGGTCCCGCTGACCGCCACCGGGCCGTGCCCGGCATCACCAGCCACAGGCCGCGCCGCCCAGCGTCACCGCGCCCGCGGTCCGCCGGGCCCGCACCGGGCCCAGCAGCGTCGACCCGCACACGGTCACCGACCGGGCCCGGGTCGCGGTCAGCGCCCCGGTGATGGTGGAATCGTCGACCCGCAGCCGGGCCCCCGGCCACACCCACACCGGCCCGTCCTGGGTGGCATGCTCCAGGCACAGCAGCCCGAACGCCGCCTCCAGCCCGCCACGATGCCGCCCGGTCACCGTCCGGGTGCACCCAGACCGCCCCGCCGCCGTGGTACTGGCCCCGGCCGCCGTCGCGGCCGCCAGCCCCGACCCGGCCAGCCCTGCCGCCGCGATCAGAGCGGTCAGCCCCCGTAGCATCCCGCGGCGCAGGCCGCGGCTCTGGTCTGACGAGATACCTAGCATGTCTCTCTCCGGCGGGTGCGGTCTTCGGTGGCCCCTGGCCCAAGGGCCGGGCGCGGATGTGCGTCGCGCCCCTGTGGCCAGGCCTGCGGGGAACATAACCACGGCCGTCGCCGCTGGGCCAGAGATCTGTTGCGGCACCGTTGCGGCAAAACTGCGGGAAAAGTGCGGGAAAAGTGCGCAGCGCCGCAGCCTGGGCAAATGCCGGTCGCGAGCCGGGTCCAGGCGGTCAGCCGTGGTGGATGCGGCCCGCGGTCTGGGTCAGCGGCCGGCCGGAGCCGCCCCAGCGCAGCTGGATCAGCTCGGCCGCGACCGACACCGCGGTCTCCTCCGGCGTGCGGGCGCCCAGGTCCAGGCCGACCGGCGACCGCAGCCGGGCCAGCTCCTCGTCGGCCAGGCCCTGCTCGCGCAGCCGGGCGATCCGGTCGTCGTGGGTGCGCCGGCTGCCCATCGCCCCGATGTAGGCGGCAGGCTTGCGCAGCGCCACCTCCAGCAGCGGCACGTCGAACTTGGGGTCGTGGGTCAGCACGCAGATCACCGTCCGGGTGTCGGTGTCCACGCCGTCCAGGTACCGGTGCGGCCAGTCCACCACCACCTCGTCCGCGTCCGGGAACCGGGCCCGGGTGGCGAACAGCCCCCGGGCGTCGCAGACGGTCACCTGGTAGCCGAGGAACTTGCCCACCCTGGCCACCGCGGCGGCGAAGTCGATCGCGCCGAACACCAGCATCCGCGGCGGCGGCGCGAACGAGCTGACGAACACGCTCAGCTCGTCGCCGCGCCGCTCGCCGTGCGCCCCGTAACGCCGGGTGCCGGTCAGCCCCTGGGCCAGCATGCCGCGGGCGTCGTCGTCCACCGCGGCGTCCAGCCGGTCCCCCGCGCCCAGGCTGCCGTCGCGGGCCCGCCGCCGTTGCCTGCCGCGCCGTCCGTGCCCAGATCACCCGGCGCGCGCCGATCCGGCCCGGGCCCGCGGTCACCGTCGCGACCGCCACCGGCTCGCCGCGCTGCACCGCAGCAGCCCACCTCGCCCAGCTCGGCGAACTGCTCCTTGTCCACCCGCTCGACGAACACGTCGAGTATCCCGCCGCAGGTCAGGCCCACCGCGAAGGCGTCGTCGTCGCTGACGCCGTAGGTCTCGAGCACCGGGACGCCGGTCTCGATCACCTGGCTGGCGAGCTCGTACACGGCGCCTTCCACGCAGCCGCCCGAGATACTGCCGACCACCTCGCCGCCGGCCGAGACGGCCAGCGCGGCCCCGGCCTCCCGCGGGCGCGCTGCGGTAGGTGCGCACCAGGGTGGCCAGCCCGAACGTCTCGCCGGCCTCCCACCACTTCGTGATGGAGTTCAGGATGTCCCGCACCACCCCAGGCTAAGCGGGGGAAGGGCGCGACGCGAGCGGCGCAGCGGCGGGCAGGCACGCCGGGGCGGCAGGCGGGCACGCCGGCGACGGGCAGGCAGGCAGGCAGGGCAGGCCGGCGGCAGGGCCCGCCAGGCGGCGGGCGGACCGGCAGCGCGGCGGCCGGGTGAACGGGCCGGCCGGGCTACTCGACGATCTTGGAGATCGGGATCTCCAGGATGTCGCGGGCGCCGGCCGCCTTGAGCGCGGGGATCAGGGTGTTCACCCCGGCCTTGGGCACGACCGTCTCGACCGCGTTCATCTCGCCGCGGGCCAGCGCGGTGATCGTCGGCGAGGACATGGCGGGCAGCATCGCGGTCACCGCCGCCAGCCGGCTGCCGGCACGTTGAGCTTGAGCAGCACGTTGCCCCGGGCCCGGATCGCGCCGCGCAGCAGCAGCGCGATGTCCTCCATGGCGGCCCGCTTGGCCTCGTCCTCGTAGGCCTCCGGGTTGGCCACCAGCTCGGTGTAGCTGGTGATCACGGTGTCCAGCACGCGCAGGCCGTTGCGGCGCAGCGAGGAGCCGGTCTCGGTCAGATCGACGATCGCGTCCACGATGTCGGGCACCTTGGCCTCGGTCGCGCCGTAGGACGGGACCACCATCGCCTTGACCCCGTGGGCGTCGAGGAAGCGCCGGGTCAGCGACGGGAACTCGGTGGAGATCCGGACCCCGTCGGGCAGGTCGGCCGCCGACTGCCAGGGCGCGCCGTCCGGCACCGCCAGCACCACCCGCACCGGCCGCGAGGTGGCCTTGGAGTACTGCAGCTCGCCCAGCGACACGACGTTCGCCTCGGTCTCGGCGATCCAGTCCCGCCCGGTGATCCCCAGGTCGAACAGCCCGCGCTCCAGGTAGGACGGGATCTCCTGCGGCCGCAGGAACCGCACCTTGTCGATCCGCGGATCGTCGATCGACGCGTGATAGTCCCGGTCCGACGACCGCCGCACGGTCAGATCGGCCGCGTCGAACAAATCCAGCGTGGCCCGCTCCAGCGACCCTTCGGCAGCACAAGCGAAAGCACGATCGGAGCCTTTCACGGCGAATAGACGGGGCTAGTGCCGGAGCGCTCGCTCGCGGAGCCGACGTCGGCGCAGCCGACAGTCGGCGGAACGAGCGGGTGCTCCCGGCGCCCGGCAGATTAATGCCGGGGAGCGTCGCCCGGCGCGCCGCAGCGGATGGAGCGCAGCACGAGCGCGGTGTCCAGCGCGGCCACGACGGCCTCCCATCCCTTGTCCTCGGCGCTGCCCGGCAGGCCGCCCGGTCCCGGGCCTGCTCCAGGGTGTCACAGGTGAGCACGCCGTTGCCGACCGGGGTCCCGGCGTCCAGGGCGGCCCGGGTCAGGCCGGCGGTGACCGCGTCGCAGACGTACTCGAAGTGCGGCGTACCGCCGCGGATCACCGCGCCGAGGCAGACCACGGCGTCGTGCCGGCGGGCCAGCTCGGCGGCGACCACCGGCAGCTCCACCGCGCCGGGCACGCGGACCACCAGCGGCTGCTCGATCCCGCAGGCCCGGGCGGCGGCCACCGCCCGGGCGGTGAGCGAGTCGGTGATCTCCGGCGTGCCAGCGGGTGGCCGCGATCGCCAGGCTCAGGCCGGCGGCGTCCACGACGGCCGCGCCGGGACGGCCTTCTCCGCTCACTGGGCTTCGCGCCGGCTGCGGTCCGCGCGGCGGCGCCGTTCGGCAGGAGAAGATCGTCGAGCTGGTGCCCGAGCCGGTCCCGTTTCGCGGTGAGGTAGCGGCGGTTCTCCTCGGTGACGAGGACCGGCAGCGGGCACCGGCCGGCCACCTCGATGCCGAACCCGGACAGCCCGCTGACCTTCGCCGGATTGTTGGTCAGCAGCCGGATCGAGCGGACGCCGAGGTCGGCGAGCATCTGCGCGCCGGTCGAGTACTCGCGGGCGTCGGCGGGCAGGCCGAGCTCGAGGTTGGCGTCCACGGTGTCGGCGCCGGCGTCCTGCAGCTGATAGGCCTGCAGCTTGCTCAGCAGGCCGATGCCGCGGCCCTCGTGCCCGCGCAGGTACAGCACGACGCCGCGGCCCTCGCTGGCGATCGCGGCCATCGCGGCGGCGAGCTGGGCGCCGCAGTCGCAGCGGCGGGAGCCGAACACGTCGCCGGTCAGGCATTCGGAGTGCACCCGGGTGAGCACCTGCTCGCCGTCGCCGAGGTCGCCGAGCACCAGGGCGACGTGCTCGGTGCCGTCGACGGAGTTCAGGTAGCCGTAGGCCTGCCACTCGCCGTAGGCGTTGGGCAGCCTGGTCTGCGCCACCCGGCGGACCATCCGCTCGGTGTGCCGCCGGTACTCGATGAGCTGGGAGATCGAGATCAGCGCCAGGCCGTGCTCGTCGGCGAACCTGCGCAGCGCGGGCAGCCGGGCCATCGAGCCGTCGTCGTTGACCACCTCGGCCAGCACGCCGGCCGGTCCAGCCCGGCCAGCCGGGCCAGGTCCACCGCGGCCTCGGTGTGCCCGGGCCGGCGCAGCACGCCGCCCTCGGCGTAGCGCAGCGGGAAGATGTGGCCGGGGCGGACCAGCTCGTAGGGCTCGGTCGCGGAGTCCACCAGGACCTTGACCGTGCGGGCCCGGTCGGCGGCGGAGATCCCGGTGGTGACGCCGTCCCTGGCGTCCACGCTGACGGTGAACGCGGTCCGCATCCGCTCGTTGTTCTCGGTTGGTCATCAGCGGGATCTGCAGCCGGTCCAGATCCTCGCCCGGCATCGGCACGCAGATCACGCCGCTGGTGTAGCGGATCATGAAGCCGAGCAGCTCGGTGGTGGCCTTGGCGGCGGCGAAGATGATGTCGCCCTCGTTCTCCCGGTCCGCGTCGTCCACCACGACGACCGGCCGGCCGGCCGCGATGTCGGCGATGGCGCGCTCGAGGGTGTCGAGCCGGGTGCCGTCCGGGGCCTGGGGTCTGCGGGCCGGCGGGCCCGTTCGCGCTGCGGTCATGACCGTGCGCTCCCGCCGAGCAGCTTCTCCACGTACTTGGCGATCACGTCGACCTCCAGGTTGACCGGGTCGCCGGGCTGCTTGCGGCCCAGCGTGGTGCGGTCCAGCGTCTCGGGGATCAGGCTCACCTCGAACCAGGGCGGGCCGCGCGGTGCCGCCGGTCTTCGTCACGGTGAGGCTGACGCCGTCCACGCTGACCGAGCCCTTCTCCACCACGTACCGGGCCAGGCTCTCGGGCAGCGAGATGCGCACCACGTCCCAGTGCCCGCCGGGGCTGCGGGAGACGATCGCGCCGGTGCCGTCCACGTGGCCCTGGACCAGGTGGCCGCCGAGCCTGCCGTCCAGCCGCATCGGGCGCTCCAGGTTGACCGGGCTGCCCGGCCGCAGGCCGCCGAGGCAGGACCGGTTCAGGGTCTCCAGCATGACGTCGGCGGTGAACGTGCCGTCCCTGGTGCCGGTGACGGTGAGGCAGACGCCGTTGATGGCGAGCGAGTCGCCGTGGCTGGCGTCGCTGGTGACCAGCGGTCCGCGTACGGTGATCCGCGCGGCGTCGGCGAGCCGCTCGATGCCGACGACCTCGCCCAGCTCTTCTACGATCCCGGTGTACATCCCGCGGTTCCTCCTCCGGCCGGTCATGCCTCGCGGGCTCCGGGGAACGCGGGCCCCGCGCGCGGACGCGCGGGCGCGGCCATCGCGGCCGCTCGCGTGCTGCCTCCCATCCGGACTTTAACCGTCGGTCCCGGGATTTCACCGGGTCAGCCGGGCTCGGCTCCGCCCTCCCGCCGGGCGGCGGGTGCACGGAACGCTGCGGCCGGGTCGCGGACTGTCACCGCCGGCTCGGAGTTTCACCGACCCCGGAGCACGCGTTGCTCACTAACCAGTGTGCCACGCGCGGCATTCCGCTGCCGCACCCGGTCTGCGGCGGCAGCAGCACGGTATCGCGGTGCGGCATCACGGTACCGGGGGTGCGGCGGCCAGGCCGGGGCCGGCCCGGTCAGCCGGCCCAGGGAGCGTGCGCGGTGGCCTGCTCGGCCTGGCGGCGCAGGGCCTGCACGGCCGCCGCCGGGTCGTCGGCGTGGTAGACCGCGGAGCCGGCCACGAAGACGTCCGCGCCCGCCTCGGCGCACCGCTCGATGGTCTTCTCGTCGATGCCCCCGTCCACCTGGAGCCAGACCGAGCCGCCGTGCCTGGCGATCAGCTCCCGGGCCGGCGCAGCTTGGGCAGCACCATGTCGAGGAAGCTCTGGCCGCCGAAGCCGGGCTCGACCGTCATCAGCAGCAGCATGTCGGCCTCGGGCAGCAGGTCGGCATACGGCTCGACGGCGGTGCCCGGGTTGACCGCGAGGCCGGCCCGCGCGCCGGCCGCCCTGATCGCCCGCAGCGTGCGCACCGGCGCGCGGGCCGCCTCGGCGTGCACGGTGACGTTCCGCGCGCCCGCCTCGGCGTACTGCGGCGCCCACCGGTCCGGCGTCCTCGATCATCAGATGGCAGTCGAGCGGCAGGCTGGCGTGCTTGAGCAGCGACTCGACCACCGGCAGGCCGAGCGTGAGGTTGGGCACGAAGTGGTTGTCCATGACGTCCACGTGCAGCCAGTCGGCCACACCCGCGACGGCATCCGCCTCGTCGGCCAGCCTGGCGAAGTCGGCCGACAGGATGCTGGGTGATATCTGAACGGCCATGTCGCTAGCGAGTCTAAGCGGGCGGCAGGCGGGGTCCCGATGCGGGCGGTATCAGGGTCCCGTGCGGCGGCAGGCGGGCACGGGCGGTATCAGTTGCGGTGCGGCGACCAGTTGAACCGCCAGACGGCGACGACCAACCCGGCGACCCCCCAGATGGCGATGACCAGCAGGTCGTGCCACGCCCATGGGGATGCGCCCTTGCCCGGGTCGAACGGGGCGAAGACGGCGGTGATGAAGCGCCGGATGGGGAAGAAGGCGGAGAACTTCGCCAGCCCGGACCCGGGCTGGAGCGGGAACCAGAGCCCGGACAGGAACAGCAGGACGAAGAAGACGATGCTGGTCACCGGGCCGGCGGCGTCCTGATTGGGGATCACCGTGCTCATCGCCGCGCCCATCGCGGTGAAGCTGATCCCGCCGATCACCACGGCGAGCACGAACGCGGCCAGGTTGCCGGGCAGGTGCACGCCGAACGCACAGCCTGCCGACCGCGAGCAGGAGGATCACCTCGACGACGGCGACCAGGAGGGTGCTCACGAAGATCGCGCCGAGCAGCGCCCAGGTGGGCAGCGGGCTCAGCCGCAGCCGCTTGAGCAGGCCCCATCTCCCGCCGGTTGACCAGCACCATGGTCAGCGTGTTGAAGCAGGCGGACATGACGCCGTAGGCCACGAAGCCGGGCACGTAGTACTGGATCAGCTTGATGTGGCCGAGATAGCTGATCCGGGAGGAGCCCGCGATCGCGCCGAGCAGGACCAGGAAGACCACGGAGAAGCCGACCGTGAAGATCGCCGCCGACGGGGTTGAGCCAGAACGACAGCTGCTCGTAGTACACCTGGCGGCCGACCAGGCGCAGGTCCCGCGGCTCGAGCGGCGGCCCGGGCCGCGCTGCGGCAGCTGTCTGCGCGGCCGGTCATTGTCGCTGCTCCTGCCGGTCGTCCCGGTCGGTCGTCCTGGTCCGGCCGCCGTCGTTCTCGTCTGGGCTGCGGGTCAGCGTTCAGGTAGACGTCCTCGAGGGTGACCCGCCGGACGGTGAGCCCGGGCAGCGCCGACCTGCCGGTCCGAGCGCCCAGCCGGTCAGCGCGTGCAGCACGGGCAGCTCGTCCTCGGTCCTGATCTCGATCTCGCCGCCGTTGGCGGCCGCTGCAGCGGGCACCGGCAGATCCGCGGCGGACACCCCGTCGGGCAGCCGGAACCGGATCGTGACCAGGCCGGCGTCCCGGCCGCCGATGGAGTCCGGGGTCCCGGCGGCGACGATCTGCGCCGCCGGCCATGCACCGCCACCCGGCGCGGCCAGGGCCTCGACCTCGTCCATGTAGTGGCTGGTGAGGATCACCGTGGTGCCTTCGGCGCCGAGCTGCCTGATCAGCTCCCAGGTGGCCCGGCGGCCGGACGGGGTCCAGCCCGGTGGTCGGCTCGTCGAGGAACAGCAGCTCGGGCTGGCCGACGATGCCCAGCCCGACGTCGAGGCGGCGCTGCTGGCCGCCGGACAGCGTCTTGACCCGGGCGCCGGCCTTCTCGGCCAGGCCCACCAGCTCCAGCACCTCGTCCACCGGCCGGGGATTGGGGTAGTAGCCCGCGTTGCGGGTCGAGCACCTGGCGCACCGACAGGAACGGCTCGACCGCGAGCTCCTGCAGCACGATGCCCATCCGGGAGCGCAGCCAGCGCTGGGTCGGCGCGGCTGCCCGGATCGACGCCGAGCACCTGCACGGTCCCGGCGTCCCGGGTCCGGAAGCCCTCGAGGATCTCGATCGTGGTCGTCTTGCCCGCGCCGTTCGGGCCGAGCAGCGCGAAGACCTCGCCCGGCTCGACCGTGAAGCTCACGTCGGCGACGGCCTGCACCGAGCCGTACGACTTGCGCAGGTTTCTTCACGCTGACAGCAGACACCGGCCTCCTCTCCCCCATCCTGGCCGACATTACCGGCATCGCCCCTGCATCCGGAGGGCGGGCCACGCAGAGACTTTCCGGATTGTGCCACACCGGGGGAGAATCGGGGACACCCAGCATGATCACAGAACGGGATCCGCGGTCCCGTGAAACTGAGCCCAGCATGCCGATGGTGACCGACCTGGACCTGACCGAGCTCGACCTCGGCTCGGGAGAGCTGGCGGGCGACGCCTATCACCGGCGGCTCGCCGCGCTGGCCGGGCCGGGCGAGCTGTCCTGGCTGGCCAAGTCGCCGCTGGCGTTCATCGTGCTGGACCGCGAGTCCGGCGAGTTCTTCCTGCGGTCCCGGGCCACGGCGTTCCCCGGCCGGCAGATCGCCGACCTGTTCGGCGTCACCTCGGGCCGGCTGCGCGAGCAGATCGACGCCAACATCCTGAACCAGCAGGGCCCGCAGCACCGGCGGCTGCGCGCCCTGGTCGGCCCGGCTTTCACCCCGCGGGCGGCGGACCGCTGGCGGCCGGCCATGCGCGGCTTCCTGGCCCGAGCTGTGGGGCGGCCTGCCGCCGGGCACGCGGGCTTGCGAGTTCGTCGGCCGCGATCGCCAAGCCGTACCCGTCGCTGACCATCGCGGCCGTGCTCGGCGCGCCGCGCGGCCGACGCGCCACGGCTGCACGAGTGGTCGGGCTGGGTGCAGCGGCAGTTCGACATCCGCGCGCTGACCAGCCAGGTGCCGCAGATGGAGCAGCGCGGTGACCGAGGTCTACGCCTACGTCGAGGCGCTGCTGACCAGGCGCCGGGCCGAGCCGGGCGACGACCTGCTGACCTCGCTGCTGGCCGCGGAGGAGGCCGGCGACCGGCTGTCGCACGCCGAGTGCGTCAACCTGGTGCTCAACGTCATCGCCGGCGGGATCGACACCACCCAGGCCCAGCTCGGCCACGCGATGCGGCTGTTCGCCGCGCACCCGGCGCAGTGGGGGGTGCTCGGCCGGCGGCCCGAGCTGGCCGGGCGCGCGGTCGACGAGGTGCTGCGGGCCGAGCCGATCACCCCGTTCACCGCCCGGATCTGCCTGGAGGACGTGAGCACCGCGGGGTGACGTTCCCGGCGGGCACGATCGTCGCGGTGTGCGCCGAGCGGGCCAACCGTGAGCAGGACGGCGGCGAGGAGTTCGACATCACCGCGCGAGCGGGACGGGCGGCTGCTGACCTTCGGCGCGGGCCCGCACTTCTGCCTGGGCGCGAACCTGGCCACGGGCCGAACTGGAGGAGGCGCTGGCCTTCCTCGCGCCGAGGATGCCGGGCCTGGCCGCCGGCGGCCCCGCGGCGCTCGGCGGCGTGGAGGGCATCTACGGCGTCGAGTCGCTGCCGCTGCGCTGGTCGGCGTAGCAGCCGCTCCCGGCCGGCCGCGCCAGCCGGGTGAGCCGGGGCACGAGAGCATCGTGGCCGCCGTTAGCTGCGCCGCGTTCTGGTTAGCTTGACCGGTAAGGAGGTCGGCTGCTGGTGAAGACGGCGTTCGTGCTGGGCGGCGGCGGGGTGCTCGGCGCGCACGAGGTGGGCATGCTGCGGGCGCTGGCGGAGGCCGGGATCAAGCCCGACGTGGTGGTGGGCACCTCGGTGGGCGCGATCAACGGGGCGTTCGTCGCCGCCGACCCGGCCGGCGCGGCGGAACGGCTCGGCGAGCTGTGGCACGGCGCCAGACCTGCAGCAGCGCGTTCAGCGGGAACCTGCTCGGCCGGGCGGCCCGGCTGGCCAGATCCCGGCACCCACCTGCACGCGATCGAGCCGCTGCGCGCCATGCTGGAGCAGGCGCTGCCCGCGGCCGACTTCGCCGATCTTGAGCTGCCGCTTCCACTGCGTCGCGGCCAGCATCGAGCGGGCCAGCGCGCGCTGGTTCAGCAGCGGGCCGCTGGTGCCCGCCGTGCTCGCCTCGTGCGCCGTGCCCGGGCTGCTGCCGCCGGTCGAGGTGGACGGCGAGCACTACTTCGACGGCGGGCTGGTGCACTCGATCCCGGTGGGCCGGGCCGTCGAGCTGGGCGCCGCACCATCTACGTGCTGCACGTCGGGCGGATCGAGAGCCCGCTGGTCCCGCCGCGGCGGCTGTGGGAGGTGGGCCTGGTCGCCTTCGAGATCGCGCGGCGGCACCGGTTCCACGAGGAGATGGCCGCGCTGCCCGATGACGTGCGGGTGCACGTGCTGCCGTCGGGCGGCACGCAGCGCGCCGGCCGCGGACATGTCGCAGCTGCGGTACCGGGACAAGACTAGTGTCAGGGTGAACATCGAGCGTGCCTACAAGGCGTCCGCGAGCTATCTCGCCGGCCTGGCCTGACCGCCGGCCACCGCGACGCGGAAGGACGGCCCATGCTGCTGCCACCCCGGCTGGTCCGACGGCTGGTGCTGGCCCCGCTGGCCGATCGTCATGGCGGTCGCGCTGGTCGTGCTGTCCCCGCTGCTGGCCGCTGGTGGCCGCGCTGGTCGGGCTGGCCGGGCGGTCGCGGCCGGGCCGGATGCGCGGGCTGCGGCTGCTGTGGTTCGCGGTGGTCTGGCTCGCCGCCGAGACGCTGGCCCTGCTGCGCTGCCTGGGGCTGTGGATGGCCAGCGGGTTCGGCGGGCGGCTGCGCACCGAGCCGTACGCCCGCCGGCACTACGCGGTCATGCGCTGGTTCCTCGGCCTGATCGTACCGGGCCGCCACGTCTGCCTTCGGGGTGCGCGTCGAGGTGGACGAGCCGGAGCTCACCGACGACGAGCAGGCCGCCCGGCTGGCCGGACCGGTCATCGTGCTCAGCAGGCACGCCGGGCCCGGCGACTCGTTCCTGCTCGTGCACCATCTGCTCACCGTGTACCGGCGGCGGCCGCGGGTGGTCATGAAGGCGACGATGCAGCTCGACCCCGGCGTGGACGTGGTGGCCAACCGGCTGCCCAACGTGTTCGTCTCCGGCGGACAGGACCGGCGAGGGCGTGTTCGTCGGGCAGATCGAGCGGCTGGCCGCGGCCTCGACCAGCGACGGCGCCCTGGTGATCTTCCCGGAGGGCGGCAACTGGACACCCGGCCGGCGGCGGCGCGGCATCCAGCGGCTCGAGCGGCACGGGCCGACGGGATCTGGCGGCCCGGGCGCGGGAGATGCCGAACGTGCTGCCGCCGCGGACCGGCGGAGTGATCGCGGCCATCACCGCGTGCCCGGACGCGGACGTGATCTTCGTGGCCCACGCCGGGCTGGACCGGCTGGTCAGCGTGGCCGACATCTGGCGCGGCCTGCCGGTTGACCAGGCCGGTCCGGGCGAAGTGGTGGCGGGTGCCTTCGGCCAGGTGCCGCGGGCGGCCGTCGCGAGGCCCAGGCGAGTGGCTGTACGACTGGTGGCAGCGCATCGACGAATGGATCAGCGAGAACCGGCCGTGGCGGCACTGGCGGGCGGGCGCGAGGCGGCGGCCAGCGGTATCCGGGGCGGCGAGCCGACTAGCGGCCGGGCGACTGCGCGGATCCGCGAAACTGTCCGCCCCGCCGCCTAGGCTCTCGATACTGTATTCGACGTCGCCGACCAGGAGGTCGAGTTGGCATCCGATGCGCCGGGCGCGCTGCTCGAGCGGGTGCGCAAGCTGCTGGCCAAGGCAGAGGCCGAGGGCGTCACCCCCGCCGAGGCCGAGGCGCTCACCGGCAAGGCGGCCGAGCTGATGGCCCGGTACGGCATCGACCGGGCGCTGCTGGCCGCGGCCAAGCCACAGCACCGACCGGCCCGCCAACCGCATCATCGACGTGTCCAATCCGTGGTCGCAGGTGAAGGCGCACCTGCTGGCCGGGCTGGCGTCGGCGATCCGCTGCGCCTGCGTGCAGCTGCCCCGGTCCGGCCCCGGCGCCGGCACCCGCGTCCACGTGTTCGGCTACGCCTCCGACCTGGAGCGGGCCGAGATCCTCTACACCTCGCTGCTGATCCAGATGGCGCACGGCCTGGCCGCGGCCGAGGTGCCGGCGAACGCGCGCAGCGTCCGGGCCTACCGGCGCAGCTGGCTGCTGGGCTACACCTCGGCCGTGATCGCGCGGGTGCGCGAGGCCGAGCAGCGGGCCGCCGCGACGGCGCGGCACGAGCCGGCGGGTGGCAAGAGCACCGCGCTGGTGCTCGCCGACCGGGAACTCGTGGTCCGGCGCGAGTGCCAGCGGGCCTACCCGCTCACCCGCCGGATGCGGGTGACCTACACCGGCACCGGCTACCGGGACGGGTACGGCGAGGGGCAGCGCGCCGACGTGGGCACGGCCCGGGTCAACGGCACCGCGGGCCGCGCGCTGGCCCGGTGAGGCGGGTCAGGCCAGGCGGCGGATGACCGCCAGGAAGATCGCGTCCGTTCCGTGCCGGTGCGGCCAGAACTGGGCATAGTTCCCGAACGGGGCGGGGCAGCCCAGCCCGGCGACCTCGGGCAGCAGGGCGGGGGCGTCCAGCACGGCGACGTCCTGCCTGCCGTGCAGCACGCCGTCCAGGACGTCGCGGGTCTCGGCCAGGTGCGGCGAGCAGGTCACGTAGCCGATCAGGCCGCCCGGCCGGGCCGCGCCGAGAGCGGCGGCCAGCAGGGCGCGCTGCAGCCGGGCTAGCTCGGCCAGCTGCCCCGGAGATCTGCGCCAGCGTGACTCGGGCCGGCGGCGGAGCGAGCCCAGGCCCGAGCACGGCACGTCGGCGAGCACCCGGTCGAACGCCGCGGGCCGCCAGGCGGGCCGGGTGCCGTCGGCCACCAGGGCCGCGACGCGGCCGATGGCCAGGGCGCCGCGGCGATCAGGACGTCCCGGGCCAGGCGGCCCGGTGTTCCCTGACGTCGGAGGCGAGCAGCCGGGCGCCGCGGCCGGCCGCGAGCCCGGCCAGCAGGGCCGCCTTGCCGCCCGGGCCCGCGCACATGTCCAGCCACAGCCGGTCCGGTCCGGGCAGCTCGGCCCGGGCCAGCGCCAGCGCCGCCAGCTGGCTGGCCTCGTCCTGCACCATCGCCCGCCGCTCGCGCACCGCGGGGATCGCCGCCGGATCGCCCCGCGTCAGGTAGGCGCCGAACGGCGACCACCGGGCTGGCTCGCACCCGGCGGCCCGGGCCATCTCGCCGGGGTCGCACGCCCCGGGCAGTGCGCACAGTGTCACCCGGGGCGCGAGATTCCCGGCGGCCAGGGCCGCCTCGGTCTCGGCCAGCCCGCCCCCGGGCGACTCTCCCAGGGCCGCACGGAACGCCTCGACGATCCAGGCCGGGTAGCTGTGCCGGACGGCCAGGTGTCCCGCCGGGTCGGCCGCGCGGTCCGGCGCCACCACCGCCAGCCAGCCGTCGAGGTCCCGGGTGGACACCCGGCGGAGCACGGCGTTGACGAAGCCGGCCGGCCGCGGTCCCGCGACGTCCTTGGCCAGGTCCACCGAGGTCGCCACGGCGGCATGCGGCCGCGATCCGGGTGGCCAGCAGCTGGTGCACGCCCAGCCGGAGCACCTCGCGGACCGGCAGGTCCATCCGGGCGACGCGGCGATCGCTGCAGACGCCGAGGATCGCGTCGTAGGTGCCCTGGCCGCGCAGCGTGCCGTAGCAGAGCTCGGTGGCCAGCGCGGCGTCGCGGCCGGTCACCTGCCGCTCGCGCAGCACCGAGGGCAGCAGCAGGTTCGCGTAGGCGCCGCGCTCGGCCACGGCCAGCAGCACATCGCAGACGGCCCGCCGCGCCGGATCCGCGCGCGCCGGACGGGCCGCGGCGGCGCGGCCGGAACGACCGGCCGGCGTAGCCGGGGCAGGACGCCCGGCTGGCGTAGCCGGAGCAGGACGCCCGGCTGGCGTAGCCGGGGCAGGACGCCCGGCCGGCATGGCCGGGGCAGGACGCCCGGCCGGCGTGGTCCGGCCGCCTTGGACGGCGTTTCCCCGGCCGCCCTGGTCCGCGGGCGCGCCCGGCGGCGCCGGCTCGCAGCGCTCGCCATGTCAGCCCAGCCTCGGGCGCGGCCGGCCGGAGCCGGATTCGTCCGTCCTGGACGGCTGCCCGGCGCCGAGGCGAAGCCCGCGAGCCCACGCCGCTGCGGTCATCCTCCGCTTCCCCGCGGGCTGCACCTCGCCGAGCAGGACCGGGTGGGTGCCCGTTCCGGCGAGCACGCCGTCCCGGACCAGTTGCAGCTCGCCCGGGCCGAGGCGGGCGCCGGCCTGGCCCGCGATCCCGTCCTGGCCCGCGATCCCGTCCTGGCCCGCGATCCCGTCCTGGCCCGCGATCCCGTCCTGGCCGGCCATTCCGTCCTGGCTTGCGCCGCGGTCGCCTGCACCGCGGTCGCCTGCGTCGGCCGCGCCCGGACTGGCCGCGCCCGGGGCGGCCGCGCCCGGGGCATACGTTCCCCGTGCACCACGGCCCGGTGCGCTCATGACCGGTACGCCCGGGCGGCCCTCGCTCACTGGGCCTAGCTTCAGCCGGGTGCCGTCCAGCTCCGTCCAGGCCCCGGGGACCGGCGTGCAGGCGCGGATCAGCCGCCCGATCGCGGCCGCCGGGAGAGCCCAGTCCACCCGCGCGTCAGCCACCCTGATCTTGGGCGCGAAGCTGACCCCGTCGGCCGGCTGCGGGCTGCGGGCACAGCTCGCCCGACTCGATCCCGTCCAGGGTGGCCACCAGCAGCCCGGCCCCGGAAACGGCGAGCCTCCCGAGCAGGTCGCCCGCGGTGTCGGTCCGGCCTGATCGGCTCGGTGACCACGCCGAAGACCGGTCCGGCGTCCAGTTCCTTCACGATGCTGAACGTGGTCGCGCCGGTGATGTCGTCGCCGTGCAGCACGGCGTGCTGCACCGGGGCCGCACCGCGCCAGGCGGGCAGCAGGGAGAAGTGCAGGTTGACCCAGCCGTGCGGCGGGATGTCGAGCGCCGCCTGCGGCAGCAGGGCGCCGTACGCGGTGACCGGGCAGCAGTCAGGGCCGATGGCCCGCAGCCGGTCGAGGAACTCCGGGTCGCGGGGCCTGGCGGGCTTGAGCACCTCCAGCCCGGCCTCGGCGGCCAGCTCGGCGACCGGGCTCGGACCGGGCCTGACGGCCGCGGCCGGCCGGCGCGTCGGGACGCGTGATCACCGCGACGACCTCGTGCCGTGACCGCAGGATCGCTTCCAGCGAGGGAACCGCGGCACGCGGAGTACCCGCGAACGCGACGCGCATCGGCCATCCGATCCGGGGCTAGACACGGCCTAGTAGGCCTGGCCGTGGGTCGCGTGCGGCGAGACCTTCACCTGCCGGAGCGAGTCGCCCCACCATTCGGCCTCGCGGATCGCCTTCATCGCGAGCTTGCGCTGATCGGGATCGAGCCGGTCGATGAACAGCACGCCGTCCAGGTGGTCGGTCTCGTGCTGCACGCACCGCGCCAGCTGCTCGGTGCCCTCCAGGGTCACCGGCTCGCCGTGCATGTTGAAGCCGGCCGCGACCACCCGGGATGAGCGCTGCACCGGGAACGCCAGGCCGGGGAACGACAGGCAGCCCTCGTCGTCGGTCTCCTCCTCGGCGGACAGCCGGAGCGTCGGGTTGATCAGGTGCCCCAGCTGATCGTCCACGTAGTAGGTGAAGACCCGCAGGCCGACGCCGATCTGCGGGGCGGCCAGGCCCAGCCCCGGCGCGTCCGTCATCGTGTCGGTAAGGTCCTGGACGAGCCTGCGCAGCTCGGCATCGAAGTCGTGCACCGGCTCGGCCGGGGTGCGCAGCACGGGGTCGCCGAAAAGGCGGATCGGCCTAACGCTCACCAGGGTCCTCCGAAACGCGCGACACGGCGTGGCCCGCGGCGGTGTCGCTCATCTGTCCGCGGCCTGTTCTCGGATGCCAGTCTAGTGGCCCGTAGCAGGGGCCTTCGCTGGCTGCGCGACGCGTCGGGACGCACCTCGGCGTCAGGCATCGCCCTCTCCTGCTTAATCGGCTGCGTGGCCGGCTCGGCAGTGCCGTATCGCAGGCCGGCGCGAGGCAGCACGGTGTCGTCGTCGCCCATAGCTCCGCTGGGAAACTCCTGCTCCGCCTGGCGACGTACCCGCCTGGACGCCGTTCGCATCCACCTGGGCGCCGTTCGCTCCAAGGGCCCTTCCTACCGGCCACTAGGGCCGGCCGGCGGGCGCGTCCGGCGGGCCGGGCGGCTCGTTCCCGGCGGCCGCGACCGCGTGGGACCGCGCCTTGAACGCCGCCTTGCGCGCCGCCTTGGCCACGGCCGGGTCGTGATGGTGCATGCCGAGCGCGGTCAGCAGGCCGATCAGGCCCGGGTGGGAGACCTGCCACAGGCCGGCCACCAGCTTCGCCTGGCCGCCCGACGGCAGGTCGGGAAGCAGCTCGACCACCACGTCCTCCGGCTGCGCCTCCTCGAGCAGGCCTGCGCCGAGGTTGACGAGGAGCCACTCCTGGTCGCCCCGGCCGAGCTCGGCCTGGTCGCCGTGGTCACGCAGCCACACCGCCGCGTGCGGCCGGAGCACCGGGTCGGCGAGCGCCTGCCGCACCGCGGGGATGGCCTCGTCGCCGACCCGGTCGAGCACGGCGAAGGCGGCTCCGCGCAGCCCCGGTGAGCCTCCCCGGGCCGCCTCCATCAGCTCGGCCGCGGCGTCGGCCGGCCCGCGCTGCGCCAGCCAGGCAGCGATCTCGGCCTCGCCCTCTTCCGCGTCGTAATCGGCCAGCGCCGCGAGCAGCACGGCCGCGCGGTCCTGCGCGAGCTGGCCGACCACCGGGAGCTGCCAGCCCCGGGCGCGGAGCCGCTGGTGGATGCCCCAGGTGCCCAGCCGGGACAGGGCCACGGTGAGCACCCCGGCCTCCTCGTCGCTGCCGAGGTCGACCACGCCGAGGTCGGCCAGCGTCTCCAGGGCGGCGGACAGCGCCACGACGTCGGCCGGGCGGCCGCCGGGCGGCGCCTGGCCGGCCAGTGCCGGGGGGAGGGAGCCGCCGGGCGGGACCTGCCGGCGTGCCGTCTCGTACGCCTCGAACAGCGCGTCGATCCTGACCGGCCCGCCGACCGTGTAGAGCGCGGTAACCAGGCCCTCCAGCTCCGCGCTGCGCAGCGTCACGCCGAGCGCGTCATCCCAGAGGCCCAGGACGGTGTCCGGGTCCCCCGCGGCCAGGATGTCCGGCGGCCTGCCGGGCCGGCCCGGTCCAGCATGCGGGCGCCCGCGGCTACCTGCCAGGCCGCCTCCAGCTCCTCCTGGGTCAGGTCGAGATCCTCCGCCGCCGCGGCGGGGTCCGGGGTGGCGAGGCCGGAGTCCTGCCGCCGGGCGGCCCACAGGGCCAGGTCACGTGCCGCGCGCAGCAGCGGCGCCACCCGGGCCGCCGCGGCGAGTTCATCCCGGGGGGCGAGCCGCACCGCGGGCGGGCGGGGGATGCCGCGAGCGGTCCTTGGCGAGGTAGCCACCCATGCACCATACGGCGTCCGGAGCGTGATGCTGCCATCTGCAGACCACCCGGTGGTCCGTCAGATAAGGTCCAGCGGATCCATTTGCACCCGAACGGTCCCGGCGGCCTTCCGCGAGCTGCGCACCGCCTGAGCCGCCTGCAGGGCGCGCGGCCAGGTCGGCCCCGCGCGACCGCGGGACCCGCAAGAACACCCGCACCAGCCCGGCGTCGGCGCCGTCGGATTCCGGTGCCCCGTCCCCGCTGGGCACCGGTCCGAGTACGTCGGCGCCCGGCGGCACCCGGACGGCGTCCATCAGCTCGGCGACGGCCGCCTGCGGCCCGGCGGCCGCGGCCATCCGGACCGACGGGGGAAACCTCAGCTGCTCGCGCTCGGCAGATTCTCGTTCCGAATGCCGCACCGGATCCCAGCGGATCAGGGCCTGCACGGCGGCCAGCGAGGAATCGGCCACCACGACCACCCGGCCGCCTTCGGCGGCCGGCCGGACCAGCGCGGCCGCGTTCAGCCACCGGCGCAGGGCCTCCTCGGCCGCGCGCAGGCTGGCCCGGCCGGCCAGGATCCGGCCGTCGAGCAGCAGGCCGGCCGCGTACCCGCCCGGCCGCAGGCTCGGCACCGGGGGTGGCCACGACCAGGGCGGGCGCCGCGGGCACCGTCGCGATGACGGCCTGGCCCCGCGAGGTGCGGACCGGGACCGAGGGGAACGCGCGGCCCAGCTCCTCCGCGGTGCGGGCCGCGCCGGTGACGATCGACCGGAGGCCGGCGGCCCCGCAGTGCGGGCAGCGCCAGCCCGCGGCCAGGGCTCCGCACCAGGAACACCGCGGCGGCGCGTCCGCGGCTCCCAGGGCCAGCGGCCCGGCGCAGGCCGCGCAGCGGGCCTGCTCGCGGCAGCGCCCGCAGGCCACCGCGGCGAGGTAGCCGCGGCGGGGCACCTGCACCAGCACCGGACCGCGGCGCAGCGCGTCCCTGGCCGTGCGCAGGGCGAGGCTGGGCAGCCGGGCGGCCGCCGCCTGGTCCCGGGCCAGCTCGGCGTCGTCCCCGGTGCCGCGGATCAGCGGGGCGGAGCCGCGCACGGTGGGCCGGGCGGCCATGATCGGGTGCGCCCACCCGGTCTTGACCAGCTGGGTGGCCTCTGACGTCCGGGCGAACCCGCCGATCAGCGCCGCGGCCTTCTGCCGGTGGGCGCGCAGGGCGAGCACCTCCCGCGCGTGCGGATACGGGGCCCGCCGCTCTTCGTGCAGGTCGTCGCCGTCGTCCCAGACCACGACCAGTCCCAGGTCGCGCACCGGCGCGAACATGGCCGCGCGCAGGCCGGCCACCACCCGGGCCTCGCCGCGCAGCACGGACAGCCAGCGCCGGTAGCGTTCGGCCGGGCCCAGGCCGGCCGCCAGGCAGACGTGTTGCCCAGGGCCGAGGAGGCTGCCGAGCGCCTCGTCCAGCCGGCCGAGGTCCCTGCTGTCCGGGACGACGAGCAGGGCGCCGCGGCCGGCCGAGGCGGCCGTGGCGGCGGCCCGGGCGATCTCTCCGGCCCAGTGCGGGCCGGGCAGGGCCGACCAGGCCGCGCGGGGAGCACGGCCGTCGGCCAGCGCGGCCAGGAACGCCTCGCCGGCCGGGTAGCGGGTCCACGGGCCCGGGGCAGGACGCGGGGCCGGGGCCGGGGTCAATGGCTCCGGGCGGGCCGATTCTGCCGCGGCGTGCCGGGGCGGTATCGCGAGCCGCAGCACGTCGGCGAGCGTGCCTGCGTACCGGTCGGCGACCTCGCGGGCCAGGCCCGCGATCTCAGGCGTGAGCACCGGCTCCGGCGAGATCACCCGCTCCAGGAAGGCCAGCCTGCCCGCGTGCTCGCTGGCGGCTTCCCGGCCGAGCAGGTACCCGCCGGTGAGCTGGCCGGCGAAGCGCACCCGCACCCGGCAGCCCGGGACTGCGGTCCCGGCCATCCGGTCCGGCACCAGGTAGTCGAAGGGCCGGTCCAGATGCGCGAGGGAAAGGTCGACGGCGACCCGCGCGACCGGCAGCCGCCCGGCGGCAGCGGGCGCGGCCCGGGGACTCCGTAGCCGCTGGCGGGCAGCGGCGGCGGCCCGGGCCCGGGGGGCATGCTCCGTCGGCTGCGACACGTGTCCGTCCTACCAGAGCCGCGACCCCGTTCGGTCCGGGGCGCGGCTCGCCGCGTCCGTGCCGCTTCGAGCCAGCCCGCGGGAGCAGGCCGGCCCGGGGCTTAGGGGGTGCCGCATAGATCTCCGGCAGCGCGGGCCGGCGCCCGGGCGGCCAGCAGCGTCGCCAAGATCGTATGCGGCACGCTCTATGCGACACGCTCTAGCGGGGTTCACCCCAGCCCGACGAGTCATGTCCGAACTTGACTATCGAACAAATCCTGACTCGATCTTGCCGGCTTCGCCGGCCCCGGCTCGGCTGGCGGCCGACGGCCGCTCACGCGTCAGCCGCGGCGCGCAGCGCGTCGACGCGGTTGGTGCGCTCCCAGGAGAAGTCGGGTTCCTCGCGGCCGAAATGCCCGTAGGCCGCGGTGCGCGAGTAAATCGGGCGGAGCAGGTCGAGGTCGGCGATGAACGCGGCCGGGCGCAGGTCGAACACGGTCATGACTGCTTCCTGAATCCGCTCCACCGGGATCTTGTTCGTGCCGAAGCACTCGACGAACAGCCCGACCGGCTTGGCCTTGCCGATCGCGTAGGCGACCTGCGTCTCGCACCGGTCGGCCAGCCCGGCGGCCACGATGTTCTTGGCCACCCAGCGCATCGCGTACGCGGCGCTGCGGTCCACCTTGGACGGATCCTTGCCGGAGAAGGCGCCGCCGCCGTGCCGGGCCATACCGCCGTACGTGTCGATGATGATCTTGCGGCCGGTGAGGCCGGCGTCGCCCATCGGGCCGCCGACCTCGAACCGGCCGGTGGGGTTCACCAGCAGCCGGTAGCCGGCGGTGTCGATGTCGAGCCCGGCGATCACCGGCTCCACCACGTATTCCCGCACGTCCGGCGCCAGCAGTTCCTTCAGGTCAACGTCGGGGGCGTGCTGCGCGGACACCACCACGGTGTCGAGCCGCACCGGCACGTCCCCGGCGTACTCGATCGTGACCTGCGTCTTGCCGTCCGGCCGGAGGTAGGGCACCGCGCCGCTGCGCCGGGCCGCGGACAGCCCGCGGGACAGCCGGTGCGCGACCATGATCGGCAGCGGCATGAGCTCGGGTGTCTCCCGGCAGGCGAAGCCGAACATCATGCCCTGGTCGCCCGCGCCCTGCCGGTCAAGCTCGTCGACGCCCTCGCCCTCCCGGAACTCGTAGGCGTCGGTGACACCCTGGGCGATGTCGGGCGACTGTGACCCGATGGAGACGGACACGCCGCAGGACGCGCCGTCGTAGCCCTTGCTGGACGAGTCGTACCCGATCTCCAGGATCTTCTCCCTGATGATCCCCGGGATGTCTACGTACGTATCGGTGGTGACCTCGCCGGCGACATGAACCTGGCCGGTAGTGATCATGGTCTCCACGGCGACCCGGCTGCGCGGGTCGTCCTTGATCATGGCATCGAGCAGGGCATCACTGATCTGGTCGGCCATCTTGTCGGGATGACCTTCAGTGACCGACTCGGAGGTGAAGAGGCGACGAGCCACCTGACAATCCTTATCTGCGCGGAATCTGCGCGGGGCTTCCGCCGCAGTGTACCGGGACCGGGCCGGGTGAGTTCGCCCAGCTCAGGAGAGCCGGGCCGCGACGAGGTCCCAGACCACGTCGGCCAGCACCTCCTTGCGGCCCCGCGGTACCTGCGTGACGCTGCCGTCGGCCGCCAGGACCAGGGCCTCGTTGTCGCTCGTCCCGAAGGCCAGCCCGCCGCCGACCTGGTTGACGACGAGCAGGTCGCAGCCCTTGCCGGCCAGCTTGGCCCGGCCGTGGCCGAGCAGGTCCTCGGTCTCCGCCCCGAAGCCGACGACGACCTGGCCCGGCCGGCCGCGCCGGGCGGACAGCTCGCGCAGCACGTCCGGGTTCTCCGTCAGCCGGATCGGCTCCGGCCCGGCGCCGGTCCTCTTGATCTTGGATTCGCCGCGGACGGCGGGGCGGTAGTCGGCCACGGCGGCCGCCATGACCACCGCGTCGGCGCCGGCCGCGGCGGAGACCATCGCCTCCCTGAGCTGCAGCGCCGAGACGACCCTGATGACCTTGGCGCCCGCCGGGTCGTCGAGCGCGACGTTCGCGGACACCAGGGTCACGTCCGCGCCGCGGGCGACGGCGGTGCGGGCCAGCGCGTACCCCTGCCGCCCCGACGACCAGTTGCCGAGGAACCGGACCGGGTCGAGTTCCTCCCGGGTGCCGCCCGCCGAGATCACGACGCGCCGTCCCAGCAGGTCCGGCTGCAGCCCGGCCGTGCCCCGGTCCAGCACCCGGAGCGCCACCTCGAGCAGGCCGGCGGGCTCGGGCAGGCGGCCTGGACCGGTGTCCGGGCCGGTCAGCCGCCCGGTGGCGGGCTCGAGCACCAGCGCCCCCCGGTCCCGGAGCAGGACCACGCTGGCCTGGGTCGCCGGGTGATCCCACATCTCGGTGTGCATGGCCGGAGCGAAGATGACCGGGCACCGCGCCATCAGCAGCGTGGCCGTCAGCAGGTCGTCGGCCCGCCCGGCGGCCGCGCGGGCCAGCAGGTCCGCCGTGGCCGGGGCGATGAACACCAGGTCGGCCCGCTGACCGAGGCTGACGTGCGGCACCTCGTGCACATCGTCCCAGGCGCCGGCGGTCACCGGCCTGCCGGACAGCGCGGCCCAGGTCGCCTCGCCCACGAAGCGCAGCGCGTCCCTGGTGGGAATGACGCGTACCTCGCACCCGGATTCGATGAGGCGCCGGAGCAGCTCGCAGGCCTTATACGCCGAGATGCCAGCGCCAACGCCGAGAATGACGTGCCGTGGCATCAGGTTGCCGCGCCTCAGGCCGTGTCCCGCCGTGGGTCAGGCGGTCGCTTCCTCGGGCTCGGCCGCCTCCGCGATCAGCAGCCGGCCGCGGATCTCGCGCAGGGCGATGGACAGAGGCTTCTCCTGGACACGGGTCTCGACCAGCGGACCGACGTACTCGAGCAGTCCCTCGCCCAGCTGGGCGTAGTAAGCGTTGATCTGCCGTGCCCGCTTGGCGGCCATGATGACCAGGCGGTACTTGCTGTCCACCACGTCGAGGAGATCGTCGATGGGCGGGTTCGTAATGCCTTCCGGGGCGGGAGTCCCTGCCACCTTCTGCCTTTCCCTGAGTGCGTCACCGAAGAATCAAGGCTACCAGCTCATCGCAAACGTCCTGGACCGACGTGTTGACCAGGGTGACATCGAACTCCGGCTCGGCGGCCATCTCGACGCGGGCCTCCGCCAGCCGCTGCTCGATGAGCTCGGGCGCCTCGGTGCCGCGGCCGTTGAGCCTGCGGACAAGCTCCTCCCACGACGGCGGGGCGAGAAAGACCAGCAGGGCATCGGGAACGGCGGCCCGCACCTGGCGCGCGCCAGCCAGGTCGATCTCGAGCAGGACCGGCACGCCTGCGGTCAGCTTCTCCTCCACCGGGGCGCGCGGCGTGCCGTGCCGGTGGCCGACGAACGAGGCCCACTCCAGCAGCTCGCCCGCCGCGATCAGCCGGTCGAACTCCTGGTCGTCGACGAAGAAGTACTCACGGCCGTGTACCTCACCCGGCCTGGGCCGCCGGGTCGTGACCGACACCGACGACCACAGCTGCGGGTAGGCCTCGCGAATCCGCGCGAGAACGGTGCTCTTCCCGACCCCCGAGGGTCCGGAGAGCACGGTCAGCCTCGCCCGGCGGCCGGCGATGCCCGACCCGGAACCGGGCGATGCGGCCGTGCCCTCGCCCCCTTGATCGCGGAAGTCGGTCAGATATCACCGCCGAATTCTGTCTCCAGCGCCGCCCGCTGGTTGGCGCCCAGGCCGCCCACGCGGCGGGACTCCGCAATGCCGAGCCGCTCCATGATCTGCCTGGCCCGCACCTTGCCGACGCCGGGCATCGACTCCAGCAGCGCGGAGACCTTCATCTTGCCTATCACGTCATCGGACTTGCCGTCCTTGAGCACCTGCGGCAGCGTCGTCGAGCCGCGCTTGAGGCGATTCTTGACCTCGGCGCGTTCCTTGCGGGCCCTGGCCGCCTTCTCCAGGGCAGCAGCGCGCTGATCGGGTGTGAGGGGAGGAAGAGCCACGCCGTTCACCTCGGGTTTCGTATCGAAAAACTCGCTCCGGGAGGGGAAACTAGCGAGTTCAGAGCGCTACGGCAACGTGAACCCCCGTTTGTCGCGTCACAAATTGCCTATAATTACTCTGAGCTGACGCTCGGATACCAAGAGTTACCAAATCGGGGTACGCGAGAACGGCCGGCCGGGGCCGCCCGCTTGCCCCGCCGCCCGCGTCCGGGACGAATGCCCAGGTGCAAGGTTACGGACACGGCCCGGGAGCCGGGTGACGCGACCCCGGATAATGGCGCGATGGACGACAACCGGGCGGCTGCGGCTCCGGCTCTGGTGCTGCCGGTCGGCCGACCGCGCGCGGCCCGCGGCGTGACGGTCGCGCGGCGGGTGGAGCCGACCGCCGAGGCAGGGGACGTGGTGGCGGTCGAGGGGCCCAACGGCTCGGGTAAGAGCGCGCTGCTGGCGGCGGCCGCGGGCCTGCGGCCTGCCGTGCCGTTCGGCCTGACGGCCACCGTGGCGGGGTGGCCTGGCCGCTGCTGAGCGGCCAGTTCGGCGGCACGCACCCGGCCGGCCTGCTGGCCGAGGTGGGCGTGCTCCACCTGGCCGCGGTGGTGTTCGGCATCGGGCCGGCACGCTGCTGGTGCTGCCGCTCGTGCAGACCACGGGCTGGCGGGTCTGCCTGGGGCGGCCCTGTGCCTGGCGCCCGTGCTCATCCCGGCCAGCCCGATGCGGCCGCTGCTGCGGCTGAGCGCGGGCAGCGCGTCCGGCGCGTGGGAGGCGCTAGCAGCCGCCGGGCTGCTGGCCGAGGTGGGCGCGGCCCTCATCGCGGCCACCGCCGTCTTGGCCGCCCGGCTGTCCTGAGCGCCGGCCCGCGCCTCCCCCGGGCAGCCGGGCGGCGACGCCGTCGAGGACGCAGTCCAGGCCGAACTCGAACCGCGCGTCCCTGGTCTGCGGCGAGTCCGGGTCGATGCCCTCGTCGATATATCTGCAGGAAGTGCGGGAACTGGCCGGTGGCCCGCAGCCGCTCGACGTACCGGGACTGGAAGGCGTGCCGCTCGGCCTCGGTCAGGTCAGCCAGCCGCTCCTCGTCCTGCTGCTCGACCTTGCTCTCCCTGAACTCGCGCAGGACCACGCCCATGACGTAGGTGGTCAGCGAGCCCAGCACGTTCAACGCCGTCTCGGTGTCCAGCCCGAGCTTGTCGATGACCGCCAGCGAGCGTTCCAGGTTGCGCAGCGTGTTCGGGCCGAGCGGCGGCCGCCCGCCGATGAAGTCCATCAGCCACTGGTGCCGGTGCAGCGACGCGCGCTGGGCGATGGCCATCGCCCGCAGGTCGGCCCGCCAGTCGCCGGTGGGCGCCGGGAACTGCTGCTCGCCCTCGACGGCGTCGAGCATCAGGTCGAGCAGCTCGTCCTTGGACGCGACGTGCCAGTACAGCGACATCGCCCCGGCGTTCAGCTCCCGGGCGATCCGCCGCATGCTGATCGCCCCGGCCCCTCGGCGTCGGCCACCGTGATGGCGGCGGCGACGATCTCGTCCCGGGACAGCGACCGGACCCGGCGGCGGTGCCGCTGCCCCGGTCCTGCATGCTGCCGGAAGTGCTCGTGGACGCGCTGCTCGCGGCCGGCCCGGCCGCGGCCGCGGCCGGGCAGTGCTGGCCGCTGCGGCGGCGACAGAGTCGTCGTCAAGCAGCGGCCACAGGTCCTCGTCGCCGGGATTCTCCGCCACGAGCCGCTCCCTACGGGCTGCCGTCGGCAGACCTGAGTGCGGCTGACCGACGCTATAACCGGATTGCCTCTCGTACACCGTACTGTTATGGTACACGTACGAGATAGTACAGCGTACGAGATAACTATCGCACCGGACTGGGAGCTGAACATGGCACAGACACTCCGGCCATCGAGGCGGAGGGCCTGGTCAAGACGTTCGGCAAGACCAACGCGCTGGCCGGGCTGGACCTGCGGTTCCCCGGGGAGCGTCTTCGGGCTGCTCGGGCCGAACGGCGCGGGCAAGACCACGGCGGTGCGTGTGCTCGCCACGCTGCTCCGCCCGGACGGCGGGTCGGCCCGGGTGCTCGGCTCGCGACGTGGTCGCCGACGCCGCCGCGGTGCGCCAGCGGATCGGCCTGACCGGCCAGTACGCGGCGCTGGACGACTACCTCACCGGGCGCGCCAACCTCGTCATGATCGGCGAGCTGAGCAGGCTGACGCGGCGCGAGGCCAAGCGGCGGGCCGATGAACTGCTGGAGCGGTTCGACCTGACCGAGGCGGCGGGCCGCGCGGTCAAGACGTACTCCGGCGGCATGCGGCGCCGCCTGGACCTGGCCGCGAGCCTGATCGGCCGGCCGAGCTGGTGTTCCTGGACGAGCCGACCACGGGCTGGACCCGCGCAGCCGGAACATGCTGTGGGACATGATCCGCGAGCTGGCCGCCGAGGGCCGGACGCTGCTGCTGACCACGCAGTACCTGGAGGAAGCCGACCAGCTCGCCGACCGCATCGCGGTGGTGGACGCCGGGCGAGTGATCGCCGAGGGCACGTCCGACGAGCTCAAGCGCTGGTCGGCGGCGAGCACATCGAGGTCACGCTGACCCCGGGCGCCGACGTCGCCGCGGCGGCGGCCGCGGTCCAGGCGCACGCGGCCGGGCCGGTCGCGGTGGACGCGCGACGCTGCGCAAGGTCGACGGCGCCGGTGTCGGGCCACCGCCGGGATGGCGACCGCGTGGTCCGCTCGCTCGACCAGGCGGGGGTGGCGGTGGACTCGCTCACCGTCCAGCGGCCCTCGCTGAACGACGTGTTCCTACCGCTCACCGGCCACGAGGCCGAGGCCGAGCCGGCCAGCAGGCGGACCGAGAACTGGAAGGAGCCACGGCATGACCGCTATCACCATCGCACTATCACCCAGCCGGCCGCCGGGCCCCGGCGGTCCTCGCTGGCCTGGGCCATCAAGGATGTCCATCGTGCTGACCCGGCGGAGCCTCGCCCGGATCGCCCGGGAGCCCGAGTCGCTGATGGACGTCACCGTGCATGCCGATGGTGTTCGTGCTGCTGTTCGCCTACGTGTTCGGCAGCGCCATCCACATCCCCGGCGGCGGCAGCTACCACGAGTACCTGATCGGCGGGATGCTCGGCATGGGCCTGGCGGGCACCGCTCCCGGCACCGCCGTCGGCCTGGTCAGCGACATGAGCACCGGTCTGATCGACCGGTTCAAGTCGCTGCCGATGTCGCGGGCCGCGGTGCTGGCCGGGCGCACCATAGCCGACCTGCTCACCCAGGTCATCGGGCTGATCGTGGTGTGCGCGGCGGGCCTGGCGATCGGCTGGCGGGTGCACACCGACCTGGCTGACGTGCTCGCCGCGCTCGGCCTGGCCCTGCTGATGGGCTACGCCTTCACCTGGGCGGGCGCCTGCCTGGGCATGGTGCTGCGCAGCCCGGAGGCGGCGCAGGCGACCGGGTTCGTGCTGTTCCTGCCGCTGACCTTCGTCTCCAACGCGTTCGTGCCGACGCAGGGCATGCCCGCCTGGCTGCGGGCGGTGGCGAACTGGAACCCGCTGAGCGCGCTGGCCGCCGCCTGCAGGCACCTGTTCGGCAACCCGAACCCGGCGGCGGCCGTGCACGGTCTGGCCGATGCAGCACCCCGAGGTCGACGGTGCTGCTGTGGTCGGCGGCGCTCATCGCGGTGTTCGCGCCGCTGAGCGTGCGCCTCTACCGGCGCAAGGCGCTGTAAGCCAACGTCCCGCCCGCCGAGACCGCCGGGTCAGGGACGTGCCGCTACGGCACAGGCTGCGGTCGAGGCGTGCTCCGGGATCGGGCTGGCGGTCTCAGTGGCCGCGCGCACGATCCGGGGGCGCTGGCGGCCGAAGTACACGGCCGCGGTGACGAAGCCGACCCCGACCGGGTGCCCAGGCTGACCAGGGCGAGCGTCCGCCGCCGCCGGTGCCCGGCGGCGGCCCAGGCCGCGGCCGGCCGGGCGTAACCGTCGATGAAGGCCCACAGCGGCAGGCCGACGAGCGCCACGATGCCCATCGTGATCGCCAGCGGCGTCGCGCTCAGGCCGAGCAGCTTGAGCGCGCTGGCCATCAGCACGAAGGCGAGGATCGGACGGAGCAGGAGGTTGGACGCGCGGGAGGACAGCCAGGAACCCGCGATCACGCCGGGGATGCTGCCGACCACGATCGAGGCGGTGAGCCCGAACTCCAGCCCGCCGAACAGCGCGTGCCCGAGGGCGGCGGAGCCGACCAGCGGCATCGACTGGACGATGTCGGTGCCGACCAGGCGCCGCATCGACATCTGCGGGTAGGCGATCATCAGCAGGACGATCATCAGCGAGCCGGAGCCCACCGACGTGATGCCGACCAGGAAGCCGCCGAACACGCCGATGGCCACGGTCAGGACCCGCTCGCACCGCGATCTCGGGCTCCGCTTCGCTCCTCCGGGGCCTCCTTGCCGCGTCCCGCGCTGTCCATCAGCAGCCTGACGATGATCGCGGCGGCGGCCAGGATGATCGCGGCGCCCATGGCGTACTCGATGTTCTGCTGCATCGCCTTGCCGGAGCCGAGCGCGTGGTCGATGAAGACCCCGGCGAAGGCGGCCGGGACCGACCCACGACAGCCAGCCCACCAGGCCCATGTGGACGGTGCCCCGGCGGTAGTGGATGGCCCCGCCGAACGGCTTCATGATCGCCGAGGCGACGATGTCGCTGGACACCGCGGTGCTCGGCGTCACGCCGAACAGCAGGATCAGGATCGGCGTCATCAGCGCGCCGCCGCCGGCGCCCGTCATGCCGACGAGCAGGCCCACGATCAGACCGGCGATGACGATGTCAGGCTCACATAGACCTCCGCCTGACGTGTGCCGGGTGCTGCCGGGCCAGCCGACGTCTGCTGCCCAGGTGGGCATACGAGGATCATAAAGGTATTTCCCCATCAATTCCATCTAAAAACTCCAAGGAATTTCTCTAGAAATTCTACCGATAAAACCGAATATAAGATTTAGGCAAACATGCAGGTAAGGCATGAACTGCGAATACGTCAATTCCTGCCTGTTTACCGACAATGGGACCAACTGCCCAGCCCGGGCTCGCTCAGCGAAGCCGACGAGCACCAGCCCGGGCTAGCGTCAGCGAAGCCGGGCGGCCAGCTGGGACTCGCGTCAGCGAATTGGCGGCCACTTACGGCCCGGATGCGGCCGCGGGCGGTAGCGCCGGGCCGCGGCGGCTGGCCCTTCGTCTCCTCCTCGTCAGAGGTTGCCGATGGCACATCGCCGACGCTGGGGGTCGGTAACGGTACATCGATCTGGCGGCCCGGCGCAGTACACCGGCGCGGTGATTCAGCGGCTGGCCGGGACCTGCCTGCGCAGGGAGGCGGCGATCGCGGCGGCAGCGGCGCCCGGGTCGGGGGCGCCGGTGATGGCGCGGCCGATCACCAGGAGGTCGGCTCCGGCGGCCAGGGCCTGCTCGGGGGTGGCCACCCGGGCCTGGTCGTGCGCGTCGGTGCCGGCCGGGCGCACGCCGGGGGTGATCAGGGTGATCCCGGGCCCACCTCGGCGCGGACGGCGGCCACCTCGCGCGGCGAGCAGACCAGGCCGCTCGCGCCGGCCTCGACGGCGAGCGTGGCCAGCCGCAGCACCCAGTCCGCCGTCGTGCCGGTCACGCCGATCCGGTCCAGGTCGTCGTTGCGTGAGCGAGGTCAGCGCGGTCACGGCGGCGATCGGCGTGCCGGCGGCCGCCTCGACCGCGGCGCGGATCATCGCCGGGCCACCGGCGGCGTGCACGGTGAGCAGCTGCGGCCGCAGCCGCGCGACGGCGCGGGCGGCGCCGGCCACGGTGGCCGGGATGTCGTGCAGCTTGAGGTCGAGGAAGATTTGCACGCCGCTGGCGCCCCGGATCGAGGCGACCACCTCGGGCCCGTACCGCAGGTACAGCTCCAGCCCGATCTTCACCGTGCTGACGTGCGGGGTGACCAGGCCGGCCCACTGCGAGGCGGTTTCCAGGTTGGGCGCGTCGAGCGCGACGGCGATGGGTGCAGGACTATTCACGGTTACTCATCCTAGGCTCGCGTTCTGTCATCGCTAGGCTCGCGTTCTGCCTGGCGACCGGTTGGTTGGTGGGCCAGGCCGATCACGTCCGCCAGCCGGTCCGGCCCGGCCCTGGTGAGCTCGTCGGCGAGCTCGCGCAGCATCCGGTCGCAGGCGCCCGGGTCGTGGAAGATCACCGTGCCCAGGCTGACCATCGAGGCGCCGGCCAGGATCAGCTCGAACGCGTCGCGGCCGGTGCGCACGCCGCCCATGCCGATGATCGGGACGTCGGGCAGCGCCTGCTTGACCTGCCAGATGCACCGCACCGCGACCGGGCGGATGGCCGGCCCGGACAGCCCGCCGGTGAGGCCGGCCAGCACCGGGCCGCATGGTCCGGGTGTCGATGGCCATGCCGAGCAGCGTGTTGATCAGCGACAGGCCGTCGGCGCCCGCCGCCACGCAGGCGCGGGCGATCGTCACGATGTCGGTGACGTCCGGCGACAGCTTGGCGAACACCGGGATGTCGTAGCGCGCGCTCGCCCGGACCGCCTCGATCACCGCCGCCGCCGCGTCCGGGTCGCAGGCGAACACGGTGCCCCGGTCCTCGACGTTCGGGCAGGAGATGTTCACCTCGATCGCGGTGACCCCGGGGGCGTCCGACAGCCGCCGGCCAGCTCGGCGTACTCGGCCGCGCTGCTGCCGGCGATGGACACCACCGCGCGCGCGCCCTGGGTGAGCAGCCAGGGCAGGTCGCGCTGCAGGAACGCGTCGATGCCCGGGCCCTGCAGGCCGATCGAGTTCAGCATGCCGCTGGGCGTCTCGGCCATCCGCGGCGTGGGCCGCCCGGCCCGCGGCGCGAGCATGATCGACTTGGTGACGACCGCGCCGAGCCTGGCCACGTCGGTGAACCGGGACAGCTCGCGGCCGGCCGCCGCGCAGCCCGAGGCGGTGAGTATCGGGTTGGGCAGCTCGACGTGCCCGAGCTTGGTGCGCAGGTCAGGCGGCATGACCGCATCCCGTCATCTGCGGGACGCGCCGCCACGGCGTGCCACGGCGCTCCTGGGCGCGCAGGTCAGGCGGCATGGCCGCATCCCGTCATCTGCGGGACGCGCCGCCACGGCGTGCCACGGCGCTCCTGGGCGCGCAAGTCAGCCGGCATGACCGCATCCCGTCATCTGCGGGACGCGCCGCCACGGCGTGCCACGGCGCTCCTGGGCGCGCAGGTCAGCCGGCATGGCCGCGGCCGTCCTGGGTGATGGGCTGGCCATCCTCCCTGGGTGGGCGCCAGCCGGGCGCGCCGAGGGTATCGAGCGGGATCGTGCCCACCTCGTCCCAGCGCACCGCCTGGCCGCTGAACACCGGCCCGTCGATGCAGGACCGCAGCATCCTGGTCACCCCGTCGTCGCCGGTCACCGGGAGCACGCAGGTCATGCAGACCCCGATGCCGCAGGCCATGGACTCCTCGACGAAGGTGAACACCGGGATCTCGTACCGGCCGGCGAACCCGGTCACCGCGCGAAGCATCGGCATCGGGCCGCAGGCGTAGATGACCTCGGTGCGGGCCTCGTGGATGACCCGGGCCAGCGCGTCGGTCACCATGCCGCGCAGGCCCAGCGAGCCGTCCTCGGTGGTGATCGTGGCGCTGCGGCCGGCGCGGCGCGCGGTCAGCGCGCCGAACACCCGGTCCGCGCTCGCCGCGCCGAGCAGGAAGTCCACCGGGCAGCCCCGGGCGCGCAGCTGGCCGGCCAGCGGGAACAGCGGGGCGCTGCCGTACCCGCCGCCGATCAGCAGGCAGCTGGCCGCCTCCCTGGGCTGCGGGAACGGCCGGCCGAGCGGGCCGGCCATGTCCACCACGTCCCTGGCGCGGCGGCTCGCCAGCCAGCGGGTCCCCGGGCCCTTGGCGGAAAACACGAACTCCACCGTGCCGCCGTGGTCGGGGCGCACGTCGTGGATGGAGAACGCCCGGCGCATGAGCATGGCCGAGTCCGGGCCGCCGACCGCGACCGCGACGAACTGGCCGGGCCGGAACCCGCGGGCGATCCGCGGCGCCACCACGGTCATCGCGTAGTAGGCGTCCACCCGGCGCATGGTCAGCACCGGCCCGGCCACCTGCGCGGGGGCCAGTCCGCCCTTCTCCGCCTGCTCGCCCGTCGCGGTCATCGTGCCTCTAGCCTCTAGGCTCGCAGCCGGGCCGCGTGCTCCTGCAGCGACCGCACCCCGACCTCGCCCCGCTGGATCGCCTCGATGCCCTGCACGGCCGCGGCCAGGCCCGCCGTCGTGGTCACGCAGGCGATCCCGCGCCGGACGGCGGCGGTGCGGATCTCGTAGCCGTCCACCCGCGGCCCCGGCTGGCCGCTGGCGCCGAACGGCGTGTTGACGATGAGGTCCACCTGCCCGTCCAGCAGCCGGGTCACGATGGTGGGCTCGCCGTCGGGCCCGGGCCCGTCGCTGTGCTTGCGCACGATCCTGGCACGGACCCCGTTGCGGCGCAGCACCTCCGCGGTGCCCTCGGTGGCCCAGATCTCGAAGCCCAGGTCGGCCAGCCGCTTCACCGGGAAGATCATCGACCGCTTGTCGGAGTTGGCCACCGAGACGAACGCCCGGCCCTTGACCGGCAGCGCGCCGTAGGCGGCCGCCTGCGACTTGGCGTACGCGGTGCCGAACACCTCGTCGATGCCCATCACCTCGCCGGTGGAGCGCATCTCGGGGCCGAGCACGGTGTCCACGCCCTCGCCGCGGGCGTCGCGGAACCGGCCGAACGGCAGCACCGCCTCCTTCACCGCGATCGGCGCGTCCAGCGGCAGCGTCCCGCCGTCGCCCGCCGCCGGCAGCAGTCCCTCGGCCCGCAGCTCGGCGACGGTCGCGCCGAGCATGATCCGGGCGGCCGCCTTGGCCAGCGGGGTGGCGGTCGCCTTGGACACGAACGGCACCGTGCGGGACGCCCGCGGGTTCGCCTCCAGCACGTACAGCACCCCGGCGGCGAGCGCGTACTGCACGTTCAGCAGCCCGCGCACCCCCACGGCGGCGGCGATCAGCCCGGTGGCCTCGCGGACCCGGTCGATGTCGGCGCGGCCCAGCGTGATCGGCGGCAGCGCGCAGGCGGAGTCGCCGGAGTGGATGCCGGCCTCCTCGATGTGCTCCATCACCCCGCCGAGGAACAGCTCGGTCCCGTCGTACAGCGCGTCCACGTCGATCTCGATCGCGTCGTCGAGGAACCGGTCGATCAGCACCGGGTGCTCGGGGCTGATCTGGGTGGCCCGCTGCACGTAGGCCTCCAGCGCCTCGTCGTCGTAGACGATCTCCATGCCCCGGCCGCCGAGCACGTAGGAGGGCCGGACCAGCACCGGGTAGCCGATCTCGTCGGCGACCGCCTGGGCCTCGGCGGCCGAGACCGCGGTGCCGCTGCGCGGCGCGAGCAGGCCGGCCCCGGCCAGCACCCGGCCGAAGGCGCCGCGGTCCTCGGCCAGGTGGATGGCCTGCGCGCTGGTGCCCACGATCGGCACCCCGGCCGCGGTGAGCCCGGCGGCCAGGCCGAGCGGCGTCTGCCCGCCGAGCTGCACGATCACCCCGGCCACCGGCCCGGAGGCCTGCTCGGCGTGCACCACCTCGAGCACGTCCTCCAGGGTCAGCGGCTCGAAGTACAGCCGTCCCGAGGTGTCGTAGTCGGTGGACACGGTCTCCGGGTTGCAGTTGACCATGACGGTCTCGTAGCCGGCCTGCGCCAGCGCGAACGAGGCGTGCACGCAGGCGTAGTCGAACTCGATGCCCTGGCCGATCCGGTTCGGCCCGCTGCCCAGGATGATCACCTTCGGCCGGTCGCCGGACGGCACCTCGGTCTCGTCGTCGTAGGTCGAGTACAGGTACGGGGTGCGGGCGGCGAACTCGGCCGCGCAGGTGTCCACGGTGTGGAACACCGGGCGCACGCCGAGCGCGTGCCGCAGGTCCCGCACCCGGGTGCCGGTGATGCCGCGGAGCTGGCCGATCTGCGCGTCGGAGAAGCCGGCGGCCTTGGCCGCGCGCAAGGCCGGCGCGTCGAGCGACGGCCCGCGCGCCAGCCGTTCGGCAGATTCCTCGATGAACTTGATCTGGTCGATGAACCACGGATCGATGCCGCTGGCCGCGGCCAGCTCGGCCACCGTCGGCCCCGGCGCGCAGCGCCTGGTGCACGGTGGCCAGCCGGCCCTCGTGCGGGATGGCGCAGCGGCGCACCAGGGCGGCCGGGTCGCCGGGGAGGCCGGCCCAGCTCAGCTCGGCGCCGCGGCTGCTCGAGCGAGCGCAGCGCCTTCTGCAGCGCCTCGGGGAAGCTGCGGCCGATCGCCATCGCCTCGCCCACCGACTTCATGTGCGTGGTGAGCACCGGGTCGGCGCCGGGGAACTTCTCGAACGCGAACCGGGGCACCTTGACCACCACGTAGTCGAGCGCGGGCTCGAAGCTGGCCGGGGTCTCGCCGGTGATGTCGTTGCGGATCTCGTCCAGCGTGTAGCCGATGGCCAGCTTGGCCGCGATCTTGGCGATCGGGAAGCCGGTGGCCTTGGAGGCCAGCGCGGAGGACCGGGACACCCGGGGGTTCATCTCGATCACGACCATCCGGCCGGTGCCGCGGGTGCACGGCGAACTGGATGTTGCAGCCGCCGGTGTCCACGCCGACGGCGCGGATCACGGCGATCGCGGTGTCGCGCATCCGCTGGTACTCGCGGTCGGTCAGCGTCATGGCCGGGGCCACGGTGACCGAGTCGCCGGTGTGCACGCCCATCGGGTCGATGTTCTCGATCGAGCAGACGACGACCACGTTGTCGTCGCGGTCGCGCATCAGCTCGAGCTCGAACTCCTTCCAGCCCGAGGATCGACTCCTCGAGCAGCACCTCGGTGACCGGGCTGGCGTCCAGCCCCGCGCCGGCGATCCGGCGCAGGTCACCGGCGTCGTAGGCGATGCCGGACCCGGAGCCGCCGAGCGTGTAGGACGGGCGGACCACGACCGGGTAGCCGAGGCGGCCCGCGGTCGCCAGCGCCTCGTCCAGGCTGCGGCAGATGCGGCTGGCCGGGACCTCGGCGCCGAGCCCGGTGACGATCTCCTTGAACCGCTCCCGGTCCTCCCCCGCCTTGATCGCCTCGATGTCGGCGCCGATCAGCTCGACGCCGTGCCCGGCCAGCGTGCCGGCCTCGTGCAGCGCGACGGCGGCGTTCAGCGCGGTCTGGCCGCCCAGGGTGGGCAGCACCGCGTCCGGCCGCTCGTTGGCGATCACCTTCTGCAGCACGTCCAGGGTGATCGGCTCCACGTAGGTGGCGTCGGCGAACTCGGGATCGGTCATGATCGTCGCCGGGTTGGAGTTGACCAGGCTGACCCGGATGCCCTCGGCTCTTGCAGCACGCGGCAGGCCTGGGTGCCCGAGTAGTCGAACTCGCAGGCCTGGCCGATGACGATCGGGCCGGAGCCGATGACGAGGACCGAGGCTAGGTCGTGCGGCGCGGCATGCTGCCTCCCCGGCGCCCGGGGGTCATCTTGGCCCCCTCCATCAGCGCGCAGAACTCGTCGAACAGATCGTCCGCGTCGTGCGGGCCCGGCGCGGCCTCGGGGTGGTACTGGACCGCGAACGCCGGCGCGTCGAGCAGCCGCAGGCCCTCGACCACGCCGTCGTTGAGGTTGCGGTGGGAGACGACCGCGTGGCCGCACGGGGTGTCGAACGGCCCAGCCGGCGGTGTCGCGCCGGCCGTCGCCGCCGCGGCGGCCGGGGGGCGCACGGCGAAGCCGTGGTTGTGGCTGGTGATGTGCACCCGGCCGGTGCGCAGGTCCTGCACCGGCTGGTTGACGCCGCGGTGGCCGAACCGCAGCTTGTAGGTGCCCAGGCCCAGCGCGCGGCCGAGGATCTGGCTGCCCAGGCAGATGCCGAAGACCGGGATGCCGGCCGCCAGCACCTCCCGCATCGCCTCGACCGCGTAGCCGGCCGCGGCCGGGTCGCCGGGGCCGTTGGAGAAGAACACGCCGTCGGGCGCGGCGGCGAGGATCTCGGCCGGCGGTGGCGTCGGCGGGCAGCACGCGGACCTCGCAGCCGCGTGCGGCCATCCGCGCGCGGGGTGGCGGCCTTGATGCCGAGGTCCACCGCGGCCACCCGGTAGCGCGGGCTGCGTCCCGTCCGGCGGGCTGACCGTGTACGGCTCGGGCGTGCTGACCTCGCGGGCCAGGTCGGCGCCGGTCATGTCCGGGCTGGCCAGCACGCGGTCCAGCAGTTCGGCCGGGCCGGTGTCCAGGGTGCTGATCGCCGCGCGCATGGCGCCCCGCTCGCGCAGGTGCCGGGTCAGCGCGCGGGTGCCGCTGATCGCGATGCCGGTGATGCCCTGGCGCGGCCAGCTCGTCGTCCAGGCTGCGCCGGGCCCGCCAGCTCGAGGCGACCCGGGACAGGCTCGCGGACCACGTAGCCGCTGACCCAGATCCGCCGCGATTCGGGGTCTTCGTCGTTGATGCCGGTGTTGCCGATGTGCGGCGCGGTCATCGCGACGATCTGGCGGCAGTAGGACGGGTCGGTCAGCGTCTCCTGGTAGCCGGTCATGCCGGTGTTGAAGACCATCTCGCCGAACGTCTCGCCGTCGGCGCCGAACGCCGGCCCGTGGAAGGCGCGGCCGTCCTCCAGGAGGAGCACCGCGGGCCCGGCGGCGGCCATCAGGCCAGCTTCCCGTCGAGCACGGTGGGCTCGCCGCGCAGGAACGTGGCGACGACCCGGCCCGGCAGCACCAGGCCGGCGAACGGGCTGTTGCGGCTCTTGGAGGCGTGGCCGGCCGGGTCCACGGCCTCGGCCGTGGCCGGGGTCGTACAGCGATCAGGTTGGCCGGGGCGCCGGGCTCCAGCGGGTTGCCGTGCCCGGCCAGCCGGCCGATCCTGGCCGGCCGCAGCGACATCCGGTCGGCCACCTCGGCCCAGCCGAGCAGGCCGGTGTCCACCATCGCGTGCTGGACCACGCGCAGCGCGGTCTCCAGGCCGGTCATGCCGAACGCGGCCGTCTCCCACTCGGTCTCCTTGTCCTCGAGCGGGTGCGGGGCATGGTCGGTGGCCACGCAGTCGATGGTCCCGTCGGCCAGCCCCTGGCGCAGCGCGGCCACGTCGGCCTGGGTGCGCAGCGGCGGGTTCACCTTGTACACCGGGTCGTAGCCCTCGGCCAGGTCGTCGGTGAGCAGCAGGTGGTGCGGGGTGACCTCGGCGGTGACCCGCCAGCCCTTGGACTTCGCCCAGCGGATGATCTCCACCGAGCCCGCCGTGGAGACGTGGCAGACGTGCAGCGCCGAGCCGACGTGCGCGGCCAGCAGGCAGTCCCGGGCGATGACCGACTCCTCGGCCGCGGCCGGCCAGCCGGTCAGGCCGAGCCGGCCGGACACCTCGCCCTCGTTCATCTGCGCGCCCTCGGTGAGCCTGGGCTCCTGGGCGTGCTGCGCGATCACGCCGTCGAACGCCTTGACGTACTCCAGCGCGCGGCGCATCAGCCGGGCGTCGGACACGCAGCTGCCGTCGTCGGAGAACACCCGGACCCGGGCGGCCGAGTCCGCCATCGCGCCCAGTTCGGCCAGCCGGGTGCCCCGCAGGCCGACGGTCACCGCGCCGACCGGCTGCACGTCGCAGTGCCCGGCCTGGCGGCCGAGCCGCCAGACCTGCTCGACCACGCCGGCGGTGTCGGCCACCGGGTCGGTGTTGGCCATGGCGTGCACGGCGGTGTACCCGCCGAGCGCGGCGGCCCGGGTGCCGGTCTCCACCGTCTCGGCGTCCTCCCGGCCGGGCTCGCGCAGGTGGGTGTGCAGGTCCACCAGGCCGGGCAGGGCGATCAGCCCGTCGGCGTCGATGACCTGGGCGCCCGGGTCCGGCCGGCTCGGCCGCGATCGCGCCGTCGCGGATAGCAGGATGTCGGCCGGGTCGCCGCCGAGCGGCCGGGCGCCCTTGATCAGCCAGCCGGTCATCGCGCTCGCTCCTGTTGCCGGCGCTGGCTGGGCCGGTTCCTGGCCGCCGAGCAGCAGGTAGAGCACCGCCATCCGGACGCTCACCCCGTTGGCCACCTGCTCGACGATCGTGGACCTCGGGCTGTCGGCGACCTCGGCCGCGATCTCGACGCCGCGGTTCATCGGGCCCGGGTGCATGACGATCGCGTGCTCGGGCAGCAGTCGCCATCCGGGCCGCGTCCAGGCCGTACCGGCGGCTGTACTCGCGCTCGCTGGGGAAGTAGGCGGCGTTCATCCGCTCCCGCTGCACCCGCAGCATCATCACCACGTCGCTCTTGGGCAGCGCCGCGTCGAGGTCGTACCCGGTCGCGCACGGCCAGCCGCCGATCTCGACCGGGAACAGGGTGGGCGGCGCGACCAGCGTCACCTCGGCGCCCAGCGTGCTCAGCAGCAGCACGTTGGACCGGGCGACCCGGCTGTGCAGGATGTCGCCGACGATCGTGACCTTCAGCCCGTCCAGGCCCTCGCCGCCGCCCCGCCGGGTGCCGAGCCTGCGCCGGATCGTGAACGCGTCGAGCAGGGCCTGGGTGGGGTGCTCGTGCGCGCCGTCGCCGGCGTTGACCACGCTGCCGCGCACCCAGTTCGCCAGCCGGTGCGGCGCGCCGGCCGCGCTGTGCCGGACGACGACCGCGTCGGCGCCCATCGCCTCCAGGGTCAGCGCGGTGTCCTTGAGGCTCTCCCCCTTGGCCACGCTCGACCCCTTGGCCGAGAAGTTGATCACGTCCGCGGACAGCCGCTTGGCGGCCGCCTCGAACGGAGATCCGGGTCCGGGTGGAGTCCTCGAAGAACAGGTTGACCACGGTCCGCCCGCGCAGCGTGGGCAGCTTCTTGATCGGCCGGTCGGCGACCTGGGCGAGCTCGTCGGCGGTGTCCAGGATGAGCAGGGCGTCGTCCCTGGTCAGGTCGCCGGCGGAGATCAGGTGGCGGTTCATGCCCGGGCTCCGGCCCGGCGTCCCGGCGATCGCGGCGCGCCCTCGGGCGGGCTCTCGCCGAGCAGCACCGCGTCCTGGCCGTCGGCCTCGGTGAGCAGCACCCGCACCACCTCGCCGCTGGGAGGTCGGCAGGTTCTTGCCCACGTAGTCCGCCCTGATCGGCAGCTCCCGGTGCCCGCGGTCGACCAGCACGGCGAGCCGGACCGCCCGCGGCCGCCCGAGGTCGTTGAGCGCGTCCAGGGCGGCCCGGACCGTGCGGCCGGAGTAGAGCACGTCGTCCACCAGCACCACGGTCTTGCCCTCGATGCCGTCCGGCGGCAGGTCGGTGTGCCCGAGCGCGCGGGCCGGGCGCAGCCGCAGGTCGTCGCGGTACATGGTGATGTCGACCGATCCGGCCGGAACGGGATGCCCCTCGACCTGCCGCATGCACTGCGGCCAGGCGGGCGGCCAGCGGGACGCCGCGGGTCGGGATGCCGAGCAGGATGACGTCCTCGGCGCCCCTGGTCCGTTCCAGGATCTCGTGCGCGATCCGGGTGACCGCGCGGCCGATGTCGGCCGCGTCGAGCACGGCCTTGTGGCTGGCCGGGCGTCAAGGCCTGCAGGCATGAACAAGACCCCCTTCCCCGCCTCACCGGACGGGCTTAAAGGACGCCGGTCCAGGAACCGTAGCAGGCACCGGCGCGGCGCACCCGCGCAGCACGCGCCCGCCCCGGGCCGCCCGGGACGGGCTGACTGGGCAATTGAACCACTTTTCGGCATTCGACTTGACCTAGCCGCGCTCGCGGCTTACCGTCACTGTCCGTAACCACTAACCTTTTCCTTCAACTGGCTGGGGGGCCGAAGATCATGCCATCTGAATACGCCAAGACCCTCGGCGCGCGGCTGCGCGCCATCCGCACGCAGCAAGGTCTTTCGCTGCATGGTGTCGAGGAGAAGTCACGGGGCCGGTGGAAGGCCGTCGTGGTGGGCTCCTACGAGCGCGGCGACCGCTCGGTGACCGTGCAGAAGCTGGCCGAGCTGGCCGAGTTCTACGGCGTGCCGGTATCCGAGCTGCTGCCCGGCGACGCTGCGCCCACCCCGCTGGCGCCTGCACCCAAGCTGGTCATCGACCTGGAGCGGATGGGCCAGCTGCCCAAGGACCAGGCCGGGCCGCTCGCCCGCTACGTGGCGACCATCCAGAGCCAGCGCGGTGACTACAACGGCCGGGTGCTGTCGATCAGGCAGGAAGACCTGCGCTCGCTCGCGGTCATCTACGACAAGTCGCCTGTCGACCTCACCGAGGAACTGATCGGCTGGGGCGTGCTCGACTCCGAGGCCCGCAGCGCCGTCGAGGCGTTCTGAGCCGGGTCTCGGTCGCCGCAGCAGCGCCGTCCTCACGCCCGGGCTGCGTGCGGAGCCCAGGCTTCAGTACCGCTCGTTAGCGCGCCGTAGCCGGCAGGCGCAGTGGAGCAGCGGCGCGGACGGCACGCCGAGCACCGACTCGGCCAGGGACAGGAAGATCTCCGCGTCCCGCAGCAGGTCGTCTGCCTCGCTCGCGCTGACCGCGCGGGACAGCCCGCCTCGGCGGCGGCCCGCTTCCCGGCCCCGGCGGCGAAGAACGCGGCCCACTCGGCCAGCGTCGGGCTCCACCCGCGGCAGCAGCTCCCAGACGCTGCGCGGCGCACTGCGCCGCCTGCCCTGGCCGGGCTCGGCCTTGGCCGTCACGACCGCGGCGGCCGCCCGCAGCGCAGCCAGATGGGCGGCGACATACTTGCCGCCCGGGTCCGGCGTGTCCCCGGCGTCCGCCAGGCCGTGCCGGGCGGACTCCAGAAGCGCGAGCGCCGAGGGCGCGACCCGGCACCGGGCCCGGTTCGCAGACGCTGACAGGCCCGTGTTCATCGCCACCTCCTCGGCTGAGCGGGGCTGATGGCCAGGCGAGGCGCTTCCCCTCACCTCGCCTGGCCTGTGCCGGGCCCGTCCCCGGAGGGGGTGCGGACCGGCCCGGCAGCTCCGCCTGGCTCCTATTCGAACACAGATTCGTCCATGTGTCCAGCTGCGATTTGTACCTGAGTTCGAAAGTAGCCGATGGGTCCGACAAAATCGCCGGCCTGCGGCCCCGGGCCACCGGCCTGCGGTGGCATGCGCCTAGGCTGACCGGGATGCGGACTAATGCGGACCGCCACGAGCCGTGGCCCGGCGCTGGAGGAACTGGATCCGGCGGTCTTCGCCGGCCACCTCGACGCGCTGATGGACGTGTACGCGGCGGCGATGAACGTCCCCGCCCTTCAGCTTCCCGGGCGGCGCGCGGTCATGGAAGGCGCACGTGGTCAACCCGGCCTTCCGCGCGCTCGTGCGCGGCCCGCCGCCACCAGCGGCAGGACGGAGCCGGGCCGAGCGGCAGGTGATCGTCGCGTTCGCCTACGGTTTCCGCGGCGGCCGGGGCCAGTGGTGGCACGATCTGGTGCGCTCGGCGCTGACCGTCCACGTCGGGGCCGGGCCACCGCGGCCGGTGGCTGGACGACTCCTTCGAGGTCGCCGAGGTGCACGTCCGCCCGGAGTACCAGCAGCGCGGCATCGGCAGGCGGCTGCTGCTCCGGCTGACCGGCGGGCGGGCCGAGCGCACGGCCGTGCTGTCCACCATGGACGCCGAGTCCCCGGCGCGGCGGCTGTACCGCAGCCTCGGCTTCACCGACCTGCTGACCGGCTACCGGTTCTCCGGGGCGACCGGTGCCTACGCGGTCATGGGCGCCGCGCTGCCGCTGCTCGGTGCGCCCTCCGGGCAGCCAGCGTCCGGCCGCCGAGCCCGAGGTACTGATAGATCTCCCGGGTCGCCCTGGATCCGTTCAGCGTGTAGAAGTGCAGCCCGGGCACGCCCTCGGCGAGCAGCCGCTCGCACATCCGCGCCGCGTACTCGACCCCGATCTGGCGCATCGCGGCCCGGTCGCCGTCCTGCTCCTGGATCCGCGCGCCGAGCTCGGCCGGGAACCTGGCCCCGGACAGCAGGACGATCCGCTCGATCATCTGCACGCTGGTGATCGGCATGATGCCCGGGATGATCGGCACCTCGCAGCCGTGCGCCGCCACCCGGTCGCGCAACCTCAGGTAGTCCTCGGGGTAGAAGAACAGCTGGGTGATCGCGAAGTCCGCGCCCGCCTGGCACTTGCGGACGAAGTAGGCCGCGTCGGTGTCGGCGTCCGGCGACCGCGGGTGCTTCTCCGGGAACGCCGCGACGCCCACGCAGAAGTCGCCCGACGTCCGGACCAGCCGGACCAGCTCCTCGGCGTAGCCGAAGCCCTTCGGCGTGCTGTACCCACGTCCCCGTTCGGGTCGCCGGGCGGGTCGCCGCGCAGCGCGAGCACGTTGCGCACCCCGACGGCGGCGTAGGAGCCGATGACCTGCCGCAGCTCGGCCACCGAGTGGTTCACGGCGGTGAGGTGGCCGACCGGGGTGAGCGTGGTCTCCTCGGCGATCCGGCCGGTGACCCGGACGGTCCGGTCCCGGGTGGATCCCGCCCGCGCCGTAGGTGACCGACACGAACGTCGGCGCCAGCGGCTCGAGCTGGCGGATGGCCAGCCAGAGCTTGCGCTCGTCCTCCTCGGTCTTGGGCGGCATGAACTCGAAGGAGAACGACTCGCCGCCGGCCGCTAGCAGGTCGCGGATGGCCGGCGCGCGCTGGGCGCGGTAACTGCGGCATGGACCAAGGTTAACCGGGGGGCCTGCGGCTATCCTCGCGACCATGGCGGAAACGGCGGCTGCGCTCGACGACGTTCGCGACCAGGTCGGCCGCGTGCTCGACCGAGTTCCTCGGCCGGCAGCGGGCGCTGGCCGCCGGGATCGCCGCCGAGATGCTGCCCGCGATCGACGCCATGGCGGACGTGCTGGCCGGCGGCAAGCGGCTGCGGCCGGCGTTCTGCTACTGGGGCTGGCGCGGCGCGGGCGGCGCCGACGGCGCGGAAATCCTCGCGGCCGCCGCCGCGCTCGAACTGCTGCACGCCAGCGCGCTCGTGCACGACGACGTGCTGGACGACAGCGACACCCGCCGGGGCAGGCCCACGATCCACCGGCGGTTCGCCGCGCGGCACGCCGCGGCGGGCTGGCGCGGCTCCGCCGCGCCGTTCGGCCGGGACGTGGCCATCCTGCTCGGCGATCTGCTGCTGGCCTGGACCGACGAGCTGTTCGGCGGCAGCGGCCTGCCCGAGCCCGCGCTGCGCCGGGGCAGGCCCGTCCTCGACGCGATGCGCACCGAGGTGATGGCCGGGCAGTACCTGGACCTGCTGGAGCAGGCCGCGGGGCCGGGCGGCGTGGCGGGCGCGCTGCGCGTGGTGACGCTACAAGACCGCGAAGTACACGATCGAGCGGCCGCTGCACCTGGGCGCCGCGCTGGCCGGGCCGCGGGCGGCCCAGCCCGGCCTGGTCGGCGGCTACACCGGCTACGGGCTGCCGCTCGGCGTCGCCTTCCAGCTCCGCGACGACGTGCTCGGCGTCTTCGGCGACCCGGCGGAGACCGGCAAGCCCGCCGGGCGACGACATCCGGGAGGGCAAGCGCACCGTGCTGGTCGCCATCGCCCGGGAGAAGGCGACCGCGGCCCAGGCGGCGGCGATCGACCGGCTGCTCGGCGACCCGGCGATCGACGCGGCCGGGGTCGCCGGGTTCCGCGACCTGCTCACCGAGACCGGCGCGCTGGCCGAATGCGAGCTGATGATCGACCGTTACGTGACCGAGGCGCTCGCCGCGCTGGACGAGGCCCCGGTGACCGCCGAGGCGAAGGCCGCCCTCGCCGAACTGGCCATCGCCGCCACCGCCCGCACTCGTTAGGCCGTGTTTCCTGGATCGTAGCCGGTCAGGCGCTCGGCGAAGGTGATCTGTCTGCCTGTGAGCGCAGCGGGCCCGGTAGCCACGGCGGAGATATTCGCGAACGCGCGGGACCGTGCTGGTTGCCACGGGCGCGGCGGTGCCGGGAGCGTTGGCGGGATGGCGATCTAGGTGCGCAGGTCGCCCTGAGTCGGCCGGCGAGACGCTGACGGCGGTGTCGCCTGAACTCAGAACGGTGCCCGGCGGCCGGCGGGCTCCTTGCGGGATGCCGCCCGACCCGTCAGTGTCAGGGCCGTTAGTTCGATGCCGGCCGCGGTCCAGCACACCGCGGTGATGCTGTGGGTAAGAGCCAGCGTCAGACCGCCGATGGCGCCGCCGAGGCCGACTCCGGCGTAGAGCGCGCTGGCGTTGAGAGCGAGCACGAGCCGGTCGTTGCCGCCACCGGAGAGCAGGCGCTGCTGTTGGGGCGGGGTGATCGCCCAGGTGCCGAAGCCGTAGCCGGCGATCGCCGCAACGCTAGCGGCGGCCGCGGCGCGGCCGGCGGCGAGCGCGGCGATCAGGCCGAGCCCGGCGAGAGAGAGGGCGGTGAGCGCGAGGCCGCCGGCCAGCGCCGGAAGCGGGCCGGCCTTATCGGTTAGCCAGCCGGCGGCAGCGGCCCCGGCCAGGCCGGCGAGGCCGAACACGAGCAGGAAGCCGGCCAGGCCGGAAGCGCCTGCCGTGGCCGTCTGGTGCAGGACCACGCCGATGTAAGTGAAGAAGGTGAAGCTGCCTGTTGCCCACAGCAGCGTGATCGCCAGCGTGAGCAGCGCGGCGCCGCGCGGGATGGCCATGGGTGCCGGGGCGGCCTTGCCTTGTCCGCTGCGCAGGAAAAAGGCAGACGCGACGGCGGCCATAGCCGACAGTGCCGCCACGCCGAAGAAGGCCGGGCGCCAGCCGATGACACCGCCGGCGAAGGTGCCCAGCGGGACTCCGAAGGCGGTCCCGGCCGAGGAGCCGGCGACGATCACCGCCAGCGCGCGTCCCCGGCGGCCGGGCCCGGCCGACCCGGCCGCGGCCGCGGCGGCCGCCGCCATGAACACCCCGGCGCAGGCACCGGCCGCGATGCGGGCGCCCAGCAGGGCCACCAGCGACGGCGCGGCCGCGGTTGCCGCATTCGCGAGGGCGAACATGCCGAGCGCGCCCGCGATGAGCCGCTCCTGCGGTGCCCGCCGCACGACACGGATGATCAGAGGCGCACCGACCGCGTACCCGGCGGCGAAGACCGTTACCGCCTGGCCGGCCGCGGACGGCGAGGCGGCCAGCGTGCCCGCGATCTGCCGCAGCAGCGCGACGACCAGCGTCCCATCGCTGGCCACGGCAAAGGCGGCCAGGGCCAGAAGAGCGACCCGTCGCTCGATCACGGCCTCAGTATCGTCGCGGCTACCGACAAGCGCTCCGGGAGCAGCTGCAGGACCCGTTCCCGGCAGCCCTGCGTCCGCAGCGGCGAGGGGAGGCACGAGACGGCCCGCGTGCCGCGGTGTTGCAGTCGAGGTTGAAGCCCGGCCTGGTGCGGTGTGTCCACATACCTTGACCGACTCGGGGCCAGTCTCGGCGCGGTCGGCAACGCGGCGAACATTGGCGGACAGCCACTAGCTGGGCGGCGGGGGGGCCCCGGGCCGGCTGGGCTCGCTGGGCGCGGCCGGGGCGAAGGTGACCGGCGGGCGGAAGTTGGCCCGGCGGGCGGCCCGGCGGAAGGCGGCCAGGGCGGCCGGGCCGGCGACCAGGATGGCGAGGATGTTCGGTGATCGCCCGGCCGGTGTCCCAGCCGAGCGAGGTGGTGGCGTCGAACAGCAGGTAGCGGTGCCACTGCTCGACGAACGACAGGCCGGGCTGGTAGGCGATGGAGCTGGACGGGTCGAGCGAGAACGGCCAGAACGACAGGTTGAGCAGGAAGCCGAAGAGGTAGCCGGCCACCGCGCCGTACCCGGCCAGCATCGCGATCTCGGCCTTGCCGCGCAGCCGGCGGGAGCAGCCCGGCGAACATGCCGACCCAGGCGCAGCCGAACATCTGGTACGGCATCCACGGCCCGACCCCGCCGGTGAGCAGCGCCGAGGCGAACAGCGACGTGCAGCCGAGCGCGAAGCCGAAACCCGGCGCCGAACACCCGCCCGGCCAGCACCAGGACGAAGAACACGGTCTCGATCCCGGCCGTGCCCGCGCCGAGCGGCCGCAGCGCGGCGTTGATCGCGGACAGCACGCCCAGCATGGCCAGCGCCTTGGCGTCGATGCCGCCGTCGGCGATCTCGGCGAACACCACCGCGAGGACCAGCACGAGCAGCACGCCGAACATCAGCGGCGGCGTCTCGGTCGAGGCGAACGTGCCCGGCGCGACCACGAACGGCCACACGAACGCCACCAGGCCCAGGAACGACGCCATGGCGATGGCCAGCCGTGGCCGCGCGGCCGCACCCGGATCGCGCTGCGGATGCCCGCTCGGTGTCACAGCTGGCTCACGGCCAGCGCCGCGGCGACCTGCGTCGACGGTGAGGTAGGGCAGCGGCGCGAGGATCTTGGCGACCTGCGGCGCGAACGTCGGCGACGCGGTCAGCACCGCGGCCGCCGGGCCGTCGGTGACGATCTCGCCCTCGGCCATCACGACCACCCGGTCGCAGCTGCGCGCGGCGAACTCGACGTCGTGGGTGGCCACCACGATCGCGTGCCCGCGGCCGGCGAGCCGGTCCAGCACGGCGGTCAGCCCCGCCTTGGCCTGGTAGTCCAGGCCCGCGGGTCGGCTCGTCGAGCAGGATCACCGCGGGCGCCGCGGTGAGCTGGACGGCCAGCACCAGCGCGAGCTGCTGCCCGGCCGACAGGTCCCGCGGATGCGCGTCGGGCGGGATGCCCGGCGCGATCCCGTCCAGGATCCCGCGCGCCGGCCGCGCCGTGCGCCTGACCGCCCCGCGGGCGCGCTGTCAGCCGCGGCGCCGGGACGGCTCGCATCGCGGTCGGCCTGGGCCAGCTCGGCGGCGACCGTGTCGAGGTAGAGCAGGTCGGCGGGCGTCTGCGGCACCAGGCCGACCAGGGCCTGGCCGCGGCGGCCGGCGCGAGCGCGGCCGGGTCCCGCGCGCGCCCGGCCACGGCCACCGTGCCCGCGGCCCGCGCGCCGGAGCCCTGCAGCGCCCACAGCAGCGATGACTTCCCCGAGCCGTTCCGGCCCATCAGCGCGGTCACCTCACCGGGCCGCAGGGCCAGGCTCGACCTCCCGCACCGCGACCAGCGCGCCGTACCGGACCACGATGCCGCGGGCGGTCCAGCGCAGGCCGCCGGCCGGCCGGGCGCGGGCCGCGCGGTGCGGCCCGGGCGGGCGGGTCGGGCAGCCGGGCGCGCAGCGCGGGCGCCCGGCGCCGGGCGTCGCGCACCGACAGCGGCAGCGGCTCCCAGCCGGCCAGCCGGCCCAGCTCGACCACCGGCGGCGCCACCCCGGACCGGGCCAGCACCGCGGCCGGGTCGCCGGCCGTGACCGTGCCGTCGCCGGCCAGGTAGACGACCCGGTCGGCGTACGGCAGCACCCGCTCCAGCCGGTGCTCGGCCAGCACCACCGTGACGCCGAGGTCGTGCACCAGCCGGGTGATCGGCGGCCAGCACGTCCTCGGCGCTGGCCGGGTCCAGCGCCGAGGTCGGCTCGTCGAGCACCAGGATCGCGCGGGTGGGCGGTCAGCGCCGCGCCGATCGCGACCCGCTGCTGCTGCCCGCCGGACAGGGTGCGCAGCGCCCGGCGCCGCAGGTCGGCGAGGCCGAGCAGGTCGAGGGTCTCCTCCAGCCGGGTCCGCATCGCGGCCGGGTCCACGGCCAGCTGCTCCATCGTGTAGGCGAGCTCTTCCTCGACCGTGTCGGTGACGAACCCGGCCAGCGGGTCCTGCCCGACCGACCCCGACCACGTCGGCCAGCTCGCGCGGCCGGAGGCCGGGCGGTGTCGCGGCCGTCCACCACCACCCGGCCGGACAGCGTGCCGCCGGTGAAGTAGGGCACCAGGCCGTTGATCGCGCCGAGCAGCGTGGACTTCCCGCTGCCGGTGTGCCCGATGACCAGGCACAGCTCGCCCTCGTCGATGTCGCAGGTTCACGTCGCCGCAGCACCGGGGCGGCCGCGCCGTCGTAGGTCACGCCCACCCGCTCGAAGCTCGATCACCGGCTCGCTCCGGGCAGGACCGCTGCGGCGGGCCGGACCGGGCCCGGCCGCCTGCTCGCTCCGGCCTGGGCCGCCGGCGCGGCGGCGGCGGCGGCGCGGCGACCGCGGCCAGCGCCGCGACCAGGATGGCCGCCGCGGGCAGCAGCGGCAGCGGCGGCCAGCTCAGCGGGTACAGGCCGGGTTCAGCGCGGCCGGGGTCGTAGCCCGGTGCCCAGGCACAGCACGACCGCGCTGGCCACGCCGCAGCCGGCCACCGCCCACTCCGGCCAGCGCCAGGGGTCGGGCCGGTAGCGGCTGCGCGACACCCGCCGCCCGCCCAGGGCCAGGCCGCGCCAGGCACAGCGCCGCCCCGGCGGCGAACCCGCTGAGGCCCGACGTCGCGCGGCACGGTGGCGTCGAGCAGCCCGTAGGCGCCCAGCGCACAGCCCGGCCAGCCCGGCCAGCATCAGCGCCGCGGTCAGCCGCCGGCTCGCCCGGGTGGCGCGGACCGGTGCGCCCGTAACCGCGCGAGTCCATGGCCGCGGCCAGCCGCAGCGACCGTTCCAGCGCGTCGTGCAGCACCGGGACCGCGATGGCCCGCAGCGCCCGCAGGCCGCGCCCGCCGGCCGCCGCGCAGCCGCCGGGCGCGGCGCACCCGCTGCACGCTCTCCACCAGCTGCGGGGCCACCGACAGCGCGACCGTGACCGCGACGCCCAGCTCGTAGAGCGCGCCGGGCAGCACCCGCAGCGCGCGCTTGGGGTTGGCCAGCGTGTTGGCCGCGCCGATGCAGCACAGCAGGCAGGCCAGCCGGGCCCCGTCCAGCGCGGCCGACAGCACCGCCTGCAGCGACACCGGGCCGCCGATCTGCACGCCGGAGTACCAGGCCGGGGGTGGGCAGGCGCGGCAGCCGGAACAGGATCGTGCTCGCCCGGGCGCGACCCCGCTCTCGAACACGACCCGGAACACGATCCGGATGACGATCACGGTCAGCGCCATGAGCAGGTAGTACCGGTAGCCGCGGGCCCACGGCGCGTCGGTCCGGCGCATGGCCACGACGAAGCCGAGCACGGCGAAGATCAGCAGGAGCAGCAGCGGGTTGGTGGTCCGGCTGGCCGCGGTGGCCAGCGCGATGGCCCACAGCCACCACGCGACCGGGTGCAGCGCGCGCGGCAGCCGGCGGCCGCCGCGGGCGCGGGGCGGCTCCGGCCGCCGGTCTGGCCGGCCAGCGGGCTCACCGCTCCCGCCGGGGGCGCCGCAGCGCCGCGGTGATCCCGGCGATGGCCAGCACGCACGCACGATGACCAGCGCGATGATCGCCGGCGTGGCCGACCCGTGGCTGGCGGCGCGCTGCCGCCGGCGGCACGGGCGGCGCGTTGCTGATCGGCCGGCGCCGGCGACGACGAGGTGCTGGCCCGCGCTGCCGGGCTTCGGGGCGCGGTCGCCGTCGCGGCGCCGGCGGCTGGCTGCCGCGCGCCGGAGCGGCGGCCGGGTGAGCCGGATGCGCGGCCGGGTGAGCCGGGTGTGTCGTTGCCGCGATGCTGCCCGGAGCCGTGTTCGTACGCGCGCAGGCTGCGCGGGGCTGACCGTCGGCACCGCGGAGCCCGGAGGTGCCGCCGAGGCTGGTGCCGCCGAACACCCACAGCTCCACGCTGCCCGGCGCCGGCTGAGTGCTCGATCGCCCCGGCCTGGCTGTAGGTCCAGGTGTTCTGGCCCGGGCTGGCGTACCAGAACGCCCAGTAGGCGCTGGACGGCGGGGTGAGCACGCACGCCTCCTGGGCGGGGGTCGGGTACTGGGCGCCGCCCTGGTAGCCGCGCGTAACCGATCCGGCAGATGAATCCCGGCCCGTCGTGCTCGGTGCCCGTGGTGTGCCAGCCGCCCTGGTTGAGCAGGGTCGTACGCGGTGGTCGGGGTGCTGCCGCAGGAGCGCAGCAGCGGCCCGCCCCAGTGCGCGAAGTCCACCGCGACGACCACCCCGGCGGTGGTGCGTGCAGTCGCCCATCGGCTCCGGCGCGGCCCAGGCGCGCGGCGCGGCCAGGGCGCCGCCCGCGGTGGCCAGCACCGTCGCGCCAGCACCGTCGCAGCCAGCACCGTCGCAGCCAGCCCGGCGAGCTCGAGGCGGCCGCCCGGCACCCGCGAGGCGCGGCCGGCCCGGCCGGGGCACGCGGGTCACCGGCTGCCGCCGGAGGCCGGGTAGAGCCGCCGGCGGCGCAGCCAACAGCAGGGCGATGACCACGGCCGCGACGACCGCGACCACGAGGACCGCCCACCACAGGTCGGCGGGGACGCTGCTGTCGTGACTGACGTCGGCGAACGCACGGTGCACGGGCGCGGCCGGGGCCGCACCGGGCCGCGGGCCGGATGCGGCCGGGGCGGACGGCGCATCGCTCGGCGGCGCGGCCCGGCCGGGCCGGCGCGGCCGGCCCGGGCGCAGCGGGTGCGGCCGGGCCGGTGCCTGCCGCGGGTGCGGAGGCCGGCCGTGAGACGGATCGTGTCCGGAGCGGGGCCGCGGGGATCTGGTCGGCGACGGTCGCGGGGAGGGCGGGATGCCGCTCAGGCTGCGGTGCAGCGTGCCGAACGGAGGTGCCGACGGCGCCGCTCACCGCCTGGGTGGAGGCGCGCACGTTGGAGCCGCGCGGGCCGCCGGCGGCGACGTTGAACCCGCCGTCGGCGTTCTGCTCGCTGGCCAGGAAGCCTCGCGCCGCGCCGATCTGCGGCCGGTAGCGCGCGGCCTGCAGGGTCAGGGCCTGGATGGCCAGGCCGGCCGAGTTGACCGAGTCACCGCCCGTCCCGGGGAACCCGCCGGTCGTTCTCCTGGCGGCTGGCGATCCAGGCCAGCCCGGACCTGACGTCCGCCGCGGCGGCGGTGCCGGGAGCGAGCGCGAGCGCCATGGCCGCCATCGCGGTGCTGTCCACGTCCTGGTCGCCGGTGCTCGGGATCAGGCTGGGGAAGGAGCCGTCGCGGTTCTGCAGGCTCTCCAGGTAGCGCGATCGGCGCGGCCGCCTCGCTCGCCTGGCCCGCGCGCATCTGGGCCATGATGCCGAGCGCCTGGTCGAACACCGAGCTGGCGTAGGCGTAGTTGCCGGCCGCCGGCACAGCTGGCGTTGCTGCCGGCCGAGGCGCCGCGCGCAGACCGAGGCGTTCAGCGCGGCGATCAGGTTATGGCCGCCGAAGTCGCCGCGGGTTGTAGCCGGCGACCTCGGCCAGCAGCGCCTCGTTGCCGATGGAGCCGCCGCTGGCGTACCTGGTGCCGATGCCGGTCCAGGCGTTGACCGTGCTTCCGTGCGGGTCCTTGCCGCCGCGGTCGAGGAACGTGACGATCGCCCTGCAGCGCGGAGTCCTGGTCTCCGGTCGCGGCCAGCGCGAAGCGCGCCGTCGATGGTCAGCCCGAAGTCGGCATAGCCGGGGAACGACTCGTAGTAGTGCCCGTGGATCAGGTTGGCCGGCGCGACCAGGTAGGCGCTGCCCTGAGCCAGGTCCGGGCCCGTCGCCGCCGCGGTGGCCGCGAGCCCGGCGGATGCGGTGGCGGGCGGCGCGGCCAGCAGGGTGCGGGGCCGGGCACGACGGCCAGCGACGGCCGCGGCAACGCCGGCGCGGAGGCGGGCCCGCACCCGGCGGGCGGGGGGCGGCATGGGTCTCCCGGGGGTTACGGCGCGAGGCGCGAAACCCAGACCCACCCGGACGCTCCGGAGAACCCGATGTTCCACGCCGTAGACCTCGACGACGCTAGGACGGTGGTGCGATCCAGCCAGGTGTTCCGACTCGCCCGCACGCAATGCGGGCCCACGGTTGCGGGTCAGTGCCGGATTCCGACCGGCTTCCCCTGGCGCGCTGAATCGCGCCTCATCTGACCACACACAATGTGTTTCCGTCAATATCACGCCCTGTTACCGTTACCCTATTCTCCCGTTCTGCGGGCGTATTGACACGTTCCGCCCCGGGCAGCAGAGTGTACGGGAGAACCTGCGCTGGCCAACTGAATAGGCGAGATGGTGGGGGAAGTCCGGTGTGATCCCGGCGCTGACCCGCAACGGTATTCCGGCGGCCTGAGGCCGCCGGTGAGCCCGAATACCCACGATCCTCGCGTCACTGCTCCCCTACCCGTCGTGGTCCGCGGGCCGGAGCCGGCCCGCGCGGGCCGGTCCCGGCATCAGCCCGGACCGGAAAGGCACCACCTCGATGAGTCGACTTGCGGACCCGCGTCGCGGTGTTCCTGCCCGGCTTCGCCCTCTGCGTCACGGCTGTCCTCGCCGCCGCCGGCGCGCCCGCGCTGGCCGCCGCCCGGCCCACCCGCGACCCGGCCCAGGCCGCCGCCGGATGGCTGGCCCGGCAGATGACCGGCGCCAGCCACTTCGTGGACGTGTACAACGGCACCAGCTATCCCGACCAGGGACTGACGATCGACGCGATCTTCGCGTTCGCGGCGGCCAGGACCTCCGGCGGCTACGCCGCGCGGGCGGCCGCCTGGCTGGCCAGGCCGTACATCCTGAAGAGCTATATCGGCAACGGCACCACCTCGTCCTACGCCGGGGCCACGGCCAACCTGCTGCTGGCCGCCGAGGTCCGCGGCCTGGACCCGGGGACGTTCGGCGGCGTGAACCTGCCCGCCCGGCTGGCCGCCCTGCTCACCGCCTCGGGCCGGTACTCCGACCACTCCAAGTACGGCGACTACAGCAACGCGTTCAGCCAGGCCCTGGCGGTCATCGCGACCAGCCGGCTGGGCGGCGCGCCGCCCTCGGCGGTGAACTTCCTGGCGGGCACCGAATGCTCCGGCGGCGGCTTCCCGCTCTACTTCGGCCAGCAGACATGCACCAGTGATCCCGACGCCACCGCCCTGGACGTGCAGGCGCTGCTGGCCGCCGGCCGCCCGGGCCGGCCAGGCGCGGGCTGAGCTGGCTGGCCAGCGTGCAGCGGAGCGACGGCGGCTTCGCCAGCCCGCCGGGCAAGCTGTCCAACGCGAACAGCACCGGCCTGGCCGGCGAGGCCTTCGCGGTCGCCGGATGGTTCTCCGACGCGGCCCGGGCCCGCGCGTTCCTGACCAGCGTCCAGGTCGGCTGCGCCGGGAAGCCCCCGCGCCGGGGCGCGCTGGCTTACACCGACCGGGGCTTCCGGGCCGCCACCGCGGCCCGGGCCACGGCCCAGGGCATCCTGGGCCTGGCCGGCGCCGGCCTGGCCCGGCTGAGCGCCCGCGGCTCACACCCGGGCGATCCGCACCTGGCCTGCCCGTGCTGATCACCCCCGGATCCTGCGCACACCGTGGAAGGAGACCCATGCGCACACCGCTCACCCGCCGGGCCGCCTGGGCCCGGCGCCCGCTCACCGCGCTGACCACGCTGACGGTGTTTGCGGCCGGCCTGGTCGCCGCCGGCAGCGCGGCCGCGGCCCCGGCCTACGCCGCGGCCTGCACCGGCAAGAAGGGCGTCACGGTCGTCGTCGACTTCACCGTGCTCGGCGGCAAGGTCAAGACGGCCTGCGACCCGGCCAATCCGGCCACCGGGCTCGCCGCCCTGACCGGGGCCGGCTTCAGCTACGCGTTCGTGCCGCGCCAGCCTGGCTTCGTGTGCACGATCGACAAGAAGCCGAACCCGTGCAACGGCGCGCCGCCGAAGGCCTACTGGTCGTACTGGCACGCCAAGCCGCACGGCAAGTGGGTGTACAGCAACGCCGGAGCCGGCAGCTACAACCCCGCCCCCGGCACCGTCCAGGGCTGGGCGTTCGGCGCCGGCACCGCGCCCGGCATCTCCCCGCCCTGACCGCCGAGGCGGGCGGTGATGAGGGCGCGCTCGGCCGGGCTGCTGGCCAGTTGCAGGGCGCGCCGGTCGGCGGCGGCCGCCGCATCCGGGGCGGCCTATGGCCCGCAGCAACTCGGCCCGGGTGGCGTGGAACAGGTGGTACCCGGCCAGGGCCTCGCGCAGCGCTTCGGCCTGGGCCAGCGCGGCCTGCGGGCCTTCGGTCGCGGCGACCGCGATGAGCCGGTTCAGCCGGACCACGGGGGTGTCCTCGTGCGTGAGCAGGAGGTCGTACAGGGCCACGATCTGCGGCCAGTCGGTGACCTCCCAGCTCGGCGCCTCCGCGTGCACGGCCAGGATCGCGGCCTGGATCTGGTAAGGGCCGGGGCGGCCCAGGCTCGCCGCACGGCGCAGCAGGCGGATGGCGCCCGCGATCGTGGCGCCGTCCCACCGGCTGCGGTCCTGGTCGCGCAGCCGCACGATGCCGGCCCCGTCGAATCTGGCGGGCGAGCGGGCCAGGTGCAGGCGGATCAGGGCGAGCAGGCCCAGCGGCTCTGGCTCCCGGGGCATCAGCCGGGTGAGCAGCTCGGCCAGCTCCTCCGCCTCTTCCTCCAGCCAGCGGCGTTCGGGCTCGTCGGCGTGGCTGCTCAGGTAGCCCTCGTTGAACATCAGGTAGAGCACGGCCAGCACTACCGGCAGGCGGCAGGCCAGCAGGTCATCGTCGGGCAGCAGGTACGGGATGCGGGCGCTGGCCACCTTGCGCTTGGCCCGCAGGATGCGCTGGGCGATGGCGGGCTCACTGGCCAGGAAGGCGCTGGCGATCTCCGCGGTGGACAGGCCGGCCACCGCGCGCAGGGTGAGCGCGATCTGCGCGTCGGCGCTGAGCGCGGGGTGACAGCACAGGAAGAGCAGCCGCAGCCGCTCGTCGGGCTCGGCCTGCGGAACGGCCTGGCCGGCCCGCAGCGGGTCGGCGGCGATCATCGCCAGCTTCTCCCGGCCCCTGGCCTCGCGCCGCAGCCGGTCGATGGCCCGGTTCCGCGCGGTGGTCTGCAGCCAGGCCGCGGGACGTTCGGGTACGCCCTCGGCGGGCCACCGGGCGGCGGCCTCGGCCAGCGCGTCCTGGACCGCTTCCTCGGCGATGTCAAAATCGCCGAGGAAGCGGGTCAGCGCGCCGACCAAGCGGCCTGCCTCGTGCCGGAACGTGGCGTCGAGCCGCAGCTGCGCGCTGTCAGCCACCGCGGCCGGCTCCCGGCCACGTTCCGGCGGCAATGCCTAACCCACCGGGCCCATGTTGGTCTCGACTATCGGACGGATCTCGACCACGCCGCCCCACGGCCAGGACCTGGCCATCTCCAGTGCCGCGTCGAGATTGTCCACGTCGATCAGGCCGTAGCCGCCGATCTGCTCCTTGGCCTCGATGAACGGCCCGTCCACGATCGACACGCTGCCGTGGTCGTGCCGGACGGTAGTGGCCGTCTCGGCTCCTTGCAGCTGCTCCCCGCCCACGATCCGGCCGGCCTGGGCGTGCTCCGTCCACCAGGCCCCGATCTTCTGTGAGACGTCCGCCATCTCGGCTTCCGAGCGCTGGTCCGTTTCCTCGGTGTTCGCGAACAACAGCAGGTACTTCATGTTTGACCCTTCCTGTGCGGTTTTCCTGCCCATACGACGAACGGCGGGGCGGGGAATCCGACACGCAGCCGGGAGCGATCTGCCGGGCAGGTCAGAGGGCCTGGCGGAGCTGCCTGAGGATGGTCACCGTGTCGTCGGCGGCGGTGGCCTGCACGCACAGCCGCTCCATGACCGCCTGGTAGGAGTCAACGTCCTCGCGCCGCTCCAGGTAGAGAGCGCTGGTCAGCTGCTCCAGGTACACGACGTCGGGCAGGTCGGGCTCGGGGAACCGGAGCAGGCTGAACGGGCCGCCGGCGGCCGAATGGCCGCCGGCCAGGAACGGGACGACCTGGAGCGTGACGCTGGGCAGGGCCGCGACCTCGATCAGGTGGTCGATCTGGGCGCGCATCACCTCGGTGCCGCCGAGCGGGCGCCGCAGCGCCGCCTCGTCCACGACCGCCCAGAAGCGCGGCCCGCCCGAACGGGCGAGCATCTGCTGGCGGCTGACCCGCAGCGCGATGCGGCGCTCGATCTCCTCCGCGGAGGCCCGCGGATGGCCCAGCTGGATGACGGCCCGCGCGTAGTCCGCCGTCTGCAGCTGGCCGGGCACGAACTGCACTTCGTAGTTGCGGATGACCGAGGCGGCCTCCTCCAGCCCGAGGTAGGGCTCGAACCAGCCGGGCAGCAGGTCGGCTGAGTCGTGCCACCAGCCAGGGACGTTGGCCTCGAGGGCCAGGGCGAGGAAGGCCGCGCGCTCCTGCTCGTCATGCACGCCGTACAGGGTGAGCAGGTCGGCGACGTCGCGCTGCCGGAAGCTGACCCGGCCGAGCTCCATCCGGCTGATCTTGGAATGGGTGGCCCGGATCGTGTCGCCGGCCGCGCTGGCGCTGATCTTCCTGGCCTCACGCAGCCGTCTCAGCTGCCCGCCGACCACCATCCGCAGCACCGTCGGACCGGCCCGGTGGAAGCCGAGCAGCCTGATCAGCGGCTCGCCGCCAGTCCCGGCCACGGTGGCCTGCACCGGTGTGGTCATTCGCGCTCCCGGTCTCTGCGATCACAACAGTCTGCCACCGGGGCCACCGGAGCGAAAGGCGCCAGGCAGGTAAAAGTTAATTCTCCGTGGCTACAGCGTCACGATTCGTGTCCGCCGTCCGGCCGGCCGAGGAGGCCGTCGAAGTGGCCGTCCTTCGCCCCCCGGACGAACGCGGCGATCTCGCCGGGGGCGCAGATGAGCACCGGGCCGGCTGGATGGCGGGAGTTGCGCACCGCGACCTGGCCGGCGGGCAGCACCGCCAGCTCCACGCAGTTCCCGCTCGGGTTGCTGTAGTGGCTCTTCCGCCAGGCCGTCTCCGGCAGCTCGCGGGCCAGCATCTCGTGGGACGCCTCGTTCATATTCCCTCCGGGCGTTCTCGCCGTACACGGTCACCCCAGGCGTGTACAGCACGATACAACCGTTCGTCTGCACGATACAGGCGAACGTGCAGATGCCATTGCATCGGAACAGCCTCGCGGACATAATGGCGACCGATGACGTATGCCCCCCCGAGGGTCTGTCTCCCGGCGGACAGCCCCGCCTTCAGCGGCTGCTCGCTGAGCGCGTGCCCGGACGCGGCGAGCAGGGCCAGGTCGTTCACCCGGCACACGCTCGCCTCATGGGGCCTGGCCGAGCTGTCCGATGACGCCCAGGTGATCGTGAGCGAGCTGCTCGCCAACGCCGTCCGGCACGCCGGCGGCGGCCCGGCGGGCAGCGCCCCGCCCGCCTGGACCACCGCGCTGGGCCTGTGGCTGGTCCGGCACGCGGACGGGCTGATGTGCGTGGTCACCGACCCGAGCGACTCGGCCCCGGCGCTGAAGCAGCCCGGGGAAGCCGAAGAGAACGGCCGGGGACTGCACGTCGTGCACGCGCTCAGCGATCACTGGGGCTGGACCCGGCTCAGCGAGCACGGCAAGGCGGTCTGGGCGATCCTGTTCCGCGGCTGACGGGCGCCGCGGTGCTTGCCGGTCAGATCGCCAGCGCCTGCGCCCGCCGGTTGACCTCGGTGCGGCGGTGCTGGCAGATCGCGTTGATCGGCGTGCCCGGCAGCGAGTCGTCGGCGGTGAACAGCCAGCGCAGCGCCTCGGCGTCGTCGAACCCGCAGTCGCACAGCAGGGTCAGCGTGCCGTGCAGGCCCTTGACGATCTCGTGCCCGTCGAGGAACGCGGCCGGCACGGCCTGTGTCCCGTCCGGGCGGCGGACCGCCAGCAGCTTGCGGTCGCGGAGCAGCTGCCTGACCCGGCCGCTGGGGATGCCGAGCCGTTCGGCAACATCGGGGAGGGGTAGCCATTCGCCGACGAGCGAGTCGGCCTGGGCCTCAATCTCTGCCACGTCCCGAATGTCCCACCCGGCGGCCGTGCTCAAACCACCGCGAAACGGCCCCGGGTCCGCGCGCCCGGCGCCCGTGTCCGGCGGGCGGCGCTAGCCCGCGACCGCGTCCCGGACCGGGATCTGGGGATCGGCCAGCCGGGCGGCATCGACCGGCGCCCCGGACGCGATGACCCGGCGGCCCTGGACCAGGTCGCGGGGCCGGCCGACGGTGAGCAGGGCGGCCAGCCTCGGGCCGTCCAGCCAGCAGGCGGCCCACTGGTCCTGCGCCGGATCGCCGCGCCAGACCAGCTGGCCGGCGCCGCCGTGATAGCCGACGTACTGCAGCATCCGGCCGAACTGCTCGGACCAGAAGTACGGCACCGGGTCGTAGATCTCGCTGCCGCCCAGCAGGTTGGCCGCGGCCACCTCGGGCGCGTGCAGCGCGATGTCCCAGTGCTCGAAGCGCAGCCGCCGGCCGTAGCGGCGGGACACGAAGGACGCGCAGTCGCCCACCGCGTACACGCCGGGGACCGAGGCGCGCAGTCCCTCGTCGGCCGCCACCCCCGCCTCCAGCCGGATTCCCGAGCCGTCCAGCCAGCGGACCGCGGGCCGGACGCCGACCGCGGTGACGACCTCATCGGCCGCCAGCCAGCCGCCGCCGGCCAGGGCCAGGCCGCCGGGCTGCACCGACTCGACCGCCTGGCCCAGCCGCAGGTCGACTCCGGCCGCGGCGTACCAGGCGGCGGTCCGCGACCCACCTCGGCGCCGACGGCGGCGGCCAGCGGCACGTCGGCCGCGTCCAGCACGGTGACCGCCGCGCCGCGCGCGGCGGCCGCGGTGGCCAGCTCGGCGCCGATCCAGCCCGCTCCGGCTATGACCAGCTTGAGCCCCGGCCGGAGCAGGCCGCGCAGCTCGAGCGCCTGGTCCACGGAGCGGAGTACCCGCTGCCGGCCCGGGCCGGGCAGCGTGACCGGCTCGGCCCCGGTGGCCAGGACCAGGCGGTCGTAGCGGTACTGACCGCGCCCGGTGCGCAGCAGCCCGCCGCCCGCCGGGCCGGGCTCCAGGCGGGCCGCGGTCTCGCCGGGCCGGAAATCTGCCCTGAGCGCGCCGAAGTCCGCGCGCAGCGACGTGTCGTCGAGCTCGCCCGTCATCAGCTTCTTGGACAGCGGCGGCCGATCGTATGGCGGCCGGTCCTCGGCGCCGATCAGCGTGATCTGCCCCGGGTAGCCGCGGGCGCGAAGCTCCTCGATGACCCGCAGGCCCGCGAGGCCGGCCCCGGCCACCACAACCCGCTCGATACCCACGATCACTACCTCCGGCGGCGACGAGACCAGCCGTTACGCACGCAAAAAGGGCCCAGGCACCAATACACTCGTGCCCGATGGACACCACCCTCGCCGGGCAGCCGGCAGGCCAGCTACTCGACGGCCGCTACCGAGTGACGTCGAGTATTGCGCATGGCGGCATGGCCACCGTGTACCTGGGTGTGGACACCAGGCTCGATCGCACCGTCGCGATCAAGATCATGCACGCCGAGCTGGCCGCCGACGAGGACTTCGTCGCCCGGTTCATCCGCGAGGCCAGGTCGGTCGCCCGGCTGTCGCACCCGAACGTCGTCGCCGTCTACGACCAGGGTTCGGACGGCCAGAACCTGTACCTGGTCATGGAGCACGTGCCCGGGCGCACGCTCCGGCAGCTGCTGAACGAGCGCGGCAGGCTCAGCCCCCGGGAGAGCCTCGACATCATCGAGAGCGTGCTGGCCGGCCTGGCCGCGGCGCACCGGGCCGGCATCGTGCACCGGGACGTCAAGCCGGAGAACGTGCTGCTGGCCGAGGACGGCCGGGTCAAGGTGGCCGATTTCGGCCTGGCCCGGAGCATGACGGGCACGAGTCATCACACCAAGACCGGCGTCCTGATGGGGACCGTCGCGTACCTGGCTCCCGAGCAGGTCACCGAGAGCTTCAGCGACGCCCGCTGCGACGTCTACGCGGCCGGCGTCATGCTGTTCGAGCTGCTCGCCGGGGTCCAGCCGCACACCGGCGAGTCCGCCCTGGCCGTGGCCTACAAGCACGTGAACGAGACCGTCCCGGCCCCGTCCGGCGTGGTGCCCGGGCTGCCGCGGGCGCTGGACGGGCTGGTCGCCCTGGCCACCAGCCGGGATCCGGCCCTGCGGCCCGCCGACGCCGGGCAGTTCCTCGGCGCCGTCCGGGCGGTCCGCCGGGGCGGGCCCGTCCCGTGGCCGCTCCCCGCCCAGGTCCCGCCCGGCGCTCCGTTCCCGCCGGGCAGCCCGGCTCGCTGCCCGCGCCGGGGAGACACCGCCCGGGCGGCCAGCCCCCGCCTGCGGCCGCGGCCGACCAGGCCGGCCGCGGGGTTCGAGCCGGGGCACCACACGCTCATCGTGTCCCGGGACGGCGAGCCCGGGGCCGCGCGAGCCCCGGCTGCAGCGCTGGCTGTTCAGCCGCAGGCTCGCCTATCTCGTGCTCGCCGTCCTCGCCGCCGGGCTGATCGGCGGGCTGGCCTGGTGGCAGCTGGCCGGCCGGTACGCGCAGGTGCCGCGGGTCGCGCGGCTCACCGTGACCGCGGCGCGGGCCGAACTGCGCGGTGCGGGCTTCACCGTCAGGACCGGCACGGCGCGGCTGGACAACGGCCTGGCCAAGGGCGACGTGATCGCCACCGTGCCCGCGGCCGGCGCGCGGGTGCACAAGGGCGGCATCGTCGAGCTGATCCCGTCCGCGGGACCGCGGATGATCGCCGTGCCGCAGGTGAGCGGCCAGCCGCTGGCGGCCGCGGAGGCCGCGCTGCGCCAGGCCGGGCTCACACCGGGCAAGGTCGCCAGCCAGCTGTCGGCCACGATCCCGGCGGGCGTCGTGATCAGCACCAGTCCCGGGGCCGGCGCATCGCAGCGGCAGCCGCAGCCGGTCAGGATCATGGTCAGCGCCGGGCCGCCGCTGCCGGATTTCGTCGGCCAGCAGCAGTCCGCGGCCGAGCAGTGGGCTCAGGCGAACGGCGTCTCGCTCAACGAGCAGCCCGACGGCAGGAGCAGCCGAGCCGCAGGGCACGATCACCAGCCAGTCCCCCGCCCACGGCACCCCGGTGACCAAGGGCGAGGTGGTCACCGTCTACATCTCTCCCGGGCCGCCGAACGTGCCGGTACCGAACGTGGACGGGGAAGGCGTGCTGCAGGCTTACCACAAGCTCCGGGCGCTGGGGTTCCAGGTCACGACGCAGCGGGCCGCGCCGTTCGGCCGGACCGTGTTCAACTACAGCCCGAGCGGCCAGGCCCCCAAGGGCAGCACGATCACCCTCTACTACGGCCTGCCCAGCTTCGGCGGCTAGGCCGCGTCAGATGCGATCCTGGTGGCGCTCGATCCGGCGCGTCGCGGCGTGCGTTATGCTTTCCCCGTGCTCAGGCAGTCCTGGTTTTGGTATGGCTACCGGCCCGAGGCTCGGCCGGTCGCCCGCCAGGCACTGCCCTGACGAAAGCGACTTCGCGAATGCCCCGGGCCGGGAACGGCGCGGGGCTTTTGTCATGTCGAGGGATTCGAGGAGGACAGCATGGTCGTGGTGATGAGCCCGGAGGCCGGCCAGGAGGACATCGACTCGGTCGTCGACCTGGTCCGCGCGGCAGGCGGCGAGGCGTTCGTGAGCCGTGGCGTGTCTCGCACGATCATCGGCCTGGTCGGGGACGTGGAGCAGTTCGGCACGCTGAACCTGCAGGGGATGCCCGGGGTTTCCGACGTGGTGCGCATCTCGGTGCCGTACAAGCTGGTCAGCAGGGAGCATCACCGGGACCGGTCGGTCATCAGCGTGCGCGGCGTGCCGATCGGCCCGGACACGCTGACCGTCATCGCCGGGCCGTGCGCGGTCGAGACGCCGGAGCAGACCCTCGAGGCGGCGCGGATGGCCCGGGCCGGCGGCGCTTCGCTGCTGCGCGGCGGCGCGTTCAAGCCGCGGACCTCGCCGTATGCGTTCCAGGGCCTGGGCGAGGACGGCCTGAAGATCCTGGCCGACGTGCGGTCCGAGACCGGCCTGCCGGTGGTGACCGAGGTGACCGACCCGGGCGACGTCGGCCTGGTCAGCGAGTACGCCGACATGCTGCAGGTCGGCACCAGGAACATGCAGAACTTCCCGCTCCTGCAGGCGGTGGGCGGCGCGGGCAAGCCGGTGATGCTCAAGCGCGGGATGAACGCGACCATCGAGGAGTGGCTGATGGCGGCGGAGTACATCGCGCAGCGCGGCAACCTCGACATCGTGCTGTGTGAGCGCGGCATCCGGACGTTCGAGACGGCCACCCGCAACACGCTCGACATCAGCGCGATCCCGGTCGCCCAGCGGCTGTCGCACCTGCCGGTCATCGTGGACCCGTCGCATTCGGGCGGCCGCCGGGATCTGGTGCTGCCGCTGTCCCGGGCGGCGATCGCGGTCGGCGCCGACGGCATCATCATCGACGTGCACCCGCACCCGGAGACCGCGCTGTGCGACGGTGCGCAGGCCCTGGTCGCGGCGGACATGCGCGAGCTGGCCAGCGTCGCGGTGAACCTGCCGCCCCTGGTCGGCCGCACGCTGACCCCGGCGCCCGCGGCCGCCCCGGCGCCCGCGGCTCCCAGCGCCGCGCCGGTCGGCTAGGGCGTGCCGCAGAGATCTTGGTGACGCTGCTTGGCGGCGCGCCTCAGGCGCGACGGAACGGTGATCCAGGCGGCGTCCGGCAAGGCGGAGGAGGAGTCCATAGCCGAGCTATGGACGACGACGACAACGCCGCCGGGCGACGTGCCTAGGCGCTCGGGCGGTACCGCTGGGCGGAGGCGGCCAGCTCCTCGGCGAGATCCCCGGCGTCCAGCCGGCTCTCGATCCGGCGCAGGTCGTCGATCTTCGCCCGGGTCTCCACCCGGCGGGGCGTGAGCAGGGTGCAGCAGTCCTGGTCGGGGAGCTCGGAGATCGGCAGGGTGTCGATCCGCCGGGCTTCCGCCATGATCTCGGTCTTGTCCCAGCCGATCAGCGGCCGCAGGATCGGCAGGCCGGTGGCGTCGTCCAGCGCGGTGATATTGGTCAGCGTCTGGCTGCTCACCTGGCCGAGCGAGTCACCGGTGACCAGCGCGCCGGCGCCCAGCCTGCGGGCCAGGATCTCGCCGGCTCGCAGCATGAGCCGGCGCTGCGCGACGACCTGCAGCCTGCTGGCCCCGGACGAGGCCAGCCGCTGCTGCGCCTTGCCGAACGCCACCACGTACAGCCGGGACCGTCCCTGGAACCGGTCCAGGCCGCGGACCAGGGCGTAGGCCTTGTACACCGACTCGGGCCCGGTCAGCGGCATTCCGGAGAAGTGCAGGAAGTCGCAGTGCAGGCCGCGCCGCATCATCCGGTAGGCCGCCACCGGCGAGTCGATGCCGCCGGATATGAGCACGAGCGCACGGCCGCTCATCCCCACCGGGAGCCCGCCCTGGCCGGGCAGGCCCTCGGTGAACACGAACACCTCGTGCTGGTCCACCTCGACGAACACGGTCGTGTCCGGGCGGCTCAGGTTGACCGGGTAGCCGTGCGCCCGCTGCACCCGGGTCCCGATCCAGGCGGCCAGCTCGGACGACCGCATCCGGAAGCGCTTGTCCCGCCGCCGGGCGCGCACCGCGAACGAACCGGTCCGGCCGGCGGTCAGGTCCACCGCCGCCTGGGCGGCGGCGTCCGGGGTCTTGCCCACCCGCAGCGCGCGGCACACCCGGACGATTCCGGGGAGGTCCCGCATCCGCGCGGTCAGCGCATCGGCGGCCGCGGCCGGGTCGGCCGCCCCCTCCACGCGCAGCAGGATCACGCCCTCCCGCTGCCAGAGCTGGGCGCCGAAGTCCATGTCCCGGACGGCGCTGCGGATGTTCTGGTGCAGCAGCCGCTCGAAGTGCTGCCGGTTCCGCCCCTTCAGCACGATCTCACCCAGCTTGAGCAGCACGCACGGTTCCTGCGGGGCGGCCGGGCGGCCGGCCGCGGCCGGGGCCGGCGCGGGCTGGGCGGGTGCCGGGCGGGAAGCCGCGGTCCGCGGGCGGCGGCGGCGTCCACCGGGGGGATCACGGGCACTTCCCCAGTCTGCCAGCATTCGGCCGCAGACCTGACCGATGATCACCGGAAGGGTGCAAACTCTAGAGGACGGCCTCGCCGCCAGGCAGGAGCGCGTGATGTTCGAGAGGTTTACCGACCAGGCCCGGCGGGTCGTGGTGGTGGCGCAGGAGGAGTCGAGGAAGCTCGGCCACAACTACATCGGCACCGAGCACATCCTGCTCGGCATCCTCGGCAGCGGCGAGAGCGTGGCGGTCAGCGCGCTCGAATCCCTCGGGATCGGCCAGCAGGCCGCCCGGCAGCAGGTGGAGGAGATCGTCGGCCGCGGCACGCACCAGGTGGCCGGGCACATCCCGTTCACCCCGCGCGCCAAGAAGGTGCTGGAGCTCTCGCTCCGCGAGGCCATCCATCTCGGCCACAACTACATCGGCACCGAGCACATCCTGCTCGGCCTGATCCGCGAGGGGGAGGGCGTGGCCGCGCAGGTGCTGGTCCGGCTGGGCGCGGACCTGAGCCGCACCCGCCAGCAGGTCCTCCAGCTGGCGCGGGGCTACCAGGGCGAGGCCGGCGTGGAATCCGCCGGGCCGTTCCGCCCCGCTGACCGGCCCGGCGGGCTGGACGTCATCAGCGACCGGCTCGACGCGATCGCGGGCCAGCTGGCCGCGATCGCCGGCCGGCTCGGCCTCGGCGAGAAGTGGGGGCCGACGCCGCGGCCCGAGGTCCTGCGCCGCATCGACGCGCGGATCAGCGAGGTCAGCCGGGAGAAGCAGACGGCGATCGACGTGCAGGACTTCGAGCGGGCCGCGACGCTCCGCAACGAGGAACAGGATCTCGCGGGTGAGGCGGGACACCGAGCACCGGCGGTGGATGGCGGCGGAGGAGCATCGGCCGCCCGCCAGCCCCGCCGACGCCGAGCGGGACCGGCTGCGGCGGGTGATCGCCAGCCTGCAGGCGCAGCTGCGCAGGCACGGCATCGAGCCCGGGCCCGAGGGCGCGGACCTGGCCGGTCCCGGCAGCCAGGCCGGTGCGGAGGACGAGCACGGCCACGGGGGCGAGCACGGCCACGGGGGCGAGCACGGCCATCGGGACCGGGACGGCCACGGAGGCCAGAACGCCGAGGGGCCGGCCGAGCCCGGGGGCGAGGCCGACGGCACCGGATCGTAACCCGGGACCCGGCAGAGACCGACGTACCGTTGCCGACCCCATGGTGCCGGCGATGGGCACCGGCAACCCCGGCCAGCGGGTCAGCCGCCGCGGACGGCGCACAGCAGGCGGTTCTCGCCCCGCTGCCAGAGCGTCCCGGCCTCGGTGAACCCGGCCGCGCGCAGCGCGTCAACGTGGGTGCCGAGCAGCCGGGAGGCCCAGCCGTGATGGTCGGCGTGCCCGCGCCACGCCTCACGCTCCGCGACCTGGCCGGCCAGGGCCCGCTCGGCGGCGATCGCCTCCCACCAGCCGGACCAGCTTTCGTCGTGGCCGTCCGGGAATCGCCGTTGGTCTTCGCGCCGGAGCAGCGCCTCGTCCAGCCGGGCCAGCACGGGCGAGGCCGCGTCGTCAACTCGCAGGTGGTCGCCGTTGAGCAGTAGCCCGCCCGGCCGCAGGATCCGGGCGAGCTCGGTGTACATCGCCGAGAGGGCCTCGGGGCTCAGCCAGTGCAGCGCGGTAGTGCTCACCGCGGCGTCCGCCGGACGGTCCAGGCTCAGCTCGCCGGACCAGCCGGGGCAGCGCAGGTCGGCGGAGGTGAACCGCAGGCCGGCCAGGTCGCCGTAGGCCGTCCGGGCGAGCGCGAGCAGCACCGGATCGGCGTCGATGGCGACGACGGCCGCCGCGGGAACCCGGTCCAGGAGCCGGACCGAGAGCGAGCCGGGGCCGCAGCCCAGGTCGATGACCAGCGGGTCGGCGCGCCCCGTCCCCTCTTCCACCGCGTCGATCAGGGCGGTGAACCGTTCTTCCCGGTCCGGCAGGCTGTTCTCCTGCTGGAGGTCCCAGCGGCGGATCCACTCCCGGGCCGCGTCACGATCGAGCTCTGGCATGCTGCGACTCCCTGTCCCTGGCTGTTGAGTATTCCGGCTGTGCCACCGGGCTGGCCGTCGTGCCCGGCACCGACGATGTCACATCGATCGTGATACAACGCCGGCAGTGTCACCTCGACCGGGTGGATCGGGCCGCCCGGGCGGCCGGCCCCCGTTTGCCCGGCGGCGGAGCGGGTAGCGCTCGGCATCAGGCACGGCCGGTCCGTCGCCAGGCGACGGCAGATGGATGGAAGCATGCGGTTCGGCGAGCTCTGGCGTTCCGGTCATCTCCTTGACCTGCGCCGGCGGGAAATGAGCTTCCTCATCGTCCTGGCCGCCGCGCTCGAGCTGGCCGCCGGAGTCGGGCTGGCGTACGTGGCCGGCTTTCCCGCCGTGCAGCACGTTCTGGGCGGCCTGCTGGTGCGCTGGCCCTGGCTGCTCGGCCTGGCCGGCAGCCTGACCGTTTCGTTCGCCGGGTACTGCCTCGCCTACGACGGGATCTTCACGCTGGAGAGGGGCCCGGGGCTGACCGCTCGCCAGATGCGCGTGGTCGTGACGGCGGGCTTCGGCGGCTTCCTCTCGCACGGCGGCGCCCACCTCGACTCGCACGCCCTGGAGGCGGCCGGATGCGAGAGAAGAGAGGCCTCGGTGCGGGTCCGGGGGCTGGCCGGCCTGGAGCAGGGCGTGCTCAGCCTGGCCGCCTGCGCCGCGGCCATCGTCATGCTGGTCACCGGGCGCAACAACCCGCCGCTGAACTTCACGCTGCCGTGGGCGGTTATCCCCGTGCCGGGCTTCCTCGTCGCCTTCTGGCTGGCCGAGCGATACCGGGGGCGGCTGCGCGGCAAGACCGGCGGGGCCTGCGAGCTCGGGATCTTCCTCGACTCGATTCACGTGGTGCGGAAGCTGTTCCTGGACCCGGGCCGGCGGCATGCCGGCGCCGTGCCGGGAATGGCGCTGTTCTGGGCGGCCGACTTCTTCGCCGCCTGGTGCGCCCTGGCCGCCTTCGGCCTGAAGATGGGCGTGGCCGGCTTCATCGTGGGCGCCGCCACCGGAATGATCTTCACTCGCCGGGCGGCTCCGCTAGCCGGAGCGGGCATTCTCGCCCTCGTGCTGCCGGTCACCCTGTGGTGCAGCGGCGCCCCGCTGCCGGTGGCCATCGCCGGGATCTTCGTCTACCGGATCCTCAGCCTGTGGCTTCCGCTGCCGTTCGCGTTCGCCTCGCTGCGCGAACTGCGCCGGCTCGTCCCCGCCGGGGGGGACGGCAGGCGAGCCGTACCGCAGCCCGGCGCGGAGACCGCCCGCACGCCAGCCTCCGATAGCCGCGTCAGCCTGTGATAGCCGTGCCAGCGCCCGGCGGCCGGTATCGGCGCCGGTCACCGGCCGCCACGCGGCCGTGGTGGCGGCGCTGGCCGCCGCGCGGCCTCGGCCGCGGCGCCCGCAACCGCGACGGCCGGCCGTCGCGGCGCCCGAGTCCGGGGCCTGCTGCTCGATTCCTGCCTGTTTCCGAGTTCCCGGATCGACAGTCCGCTTTGGCGCCAGCATCGCGCGCATGGTTGACTGCGTAGCCGAGGCTGACACGCTCGTCAGTCGGCCCGTTGGAGACGTTCCGTTCCGGAGAGCTGGTTGATGAGATCGCTGTTCGCCGCCCTCGGACGCTTCTCCATCCGCTACCGATGGCTGGTGGTCGCCGCCTGGATGGCGGGCGCGGTGACCTCGGTGCTGTTCCTGCCTTCGCTCGCCGCCGCGGTGAACAACAACAACACCCAGTTCCTCCCGGCCAGCGTGCCGAGCAACGTCGCCTCGCGGCTGGCCGCGCCGTTCTACGGCGCGTCCGGCAACGACGACGCCTTCGTGGTCGCCGCCACCGCCAGCCACCGGCCGCTGAGCCCGGCGGACCGTGCCGCCATCGTCCGGCTGACGGCGCTGGCGGGCCTGCTGCCGCACGCGCGGGCGGCCCGGATCGCCGAGTTCTCCGGTGACGGCCAGGCGGCCCAGATCGAGATCCGCGCCTCGCTCTCGCAGGCGACGAACAGGCCCGACGTCGAGTTCGTCCGCGCGCTGCGGGCCCTGTTCCCCCAGGCCGGCGCGCCGCCGGGGCTCGTGCTGCACACGGCGGGCAACCTGGCGGTCACCGCCGACCAGGCCGACCAGGCCAGCGGGCTCGGCTCGAGAACCATGTACCTGTCGATCCTGCTCATCATCGTGGTCCTGCTCGCGCGTGTTCCGCTCGCCGCTGGCCACGGTCGCGACGCTGCTGCCCGCCGTCATCGTGCTGTTGGCCGCCGAGTCCGTGGTCGCGGAGGTGGCGAGCCTGGGGATCGGCATCTCGAGCATCACCCAGCTGCTGCTCATCGTGCTGGTGCTCGGCGCAGGGACGGACTACGGGCTGTTCCTGGTGTTCCGGGTGCGCGAGGAGCGCAGGCGCGGGCTCGGCCACCGCGAGGCCATCGAGCGCGGCGTCGAGCGGGTGGGCGAGTCGATCGTCTTCTCCGCCGGCGACGGTGATCGCCGCGCTGCTCAGCCTGCTGCTCGCGACCTTCGGCGTCTACCACGGCCTGGCCATCCCGCTCGCCATCGGGATCGCGCTGATGGTGCTGGCCGCGGTCACGCTCGTCCCGGCGGTGCTCGCCACTCTTCGGCCGGGCGCTGTTCTGGCCGGCCCAGCCGAGGCGGGCCAGCGCACCAGCGGCGCCTGGGGACGGCTGGCCGGCCGGGTAGCCAGCCGTCCCGTGGCCGCGCTGCTCATCGGCGTGATCGGCCTCGCGGCGCTGGCCGGGTTCTCGCTGGCCGACCGGGCCGTCCGGAGTTCGGCGGCGGGATCTCGGCTCCGCCGGGCAGTGACTCGGCGAAGGGCCAGGCGCTGCTGGTCGAGCACTTCTCGCTGGCGAGCAGCAACCCGATCAACCTGGTGCTGACGGTTCGGCCGGCCGGTGTGGTCGCACCCGCGAGTCACTGGCCGCGGCGGGTGCCTCGCTGCAGCGCCGATCGGAATTCTCCAGCCTGATCGCGCCGCTCGACCCGAACGGCACCCGGATCGCGCCCGCCGAGCTCACCCGGCTGCACCGGATCCTCGGGCCGCCGGGCACGGTGCCCGCCGCCCAGCCCGCGCACGGTCCGGCGGCCGCGCTGCCGCCCGCCCTCTACCAGGCGTACCGGGCGGCCACCCAGGTCATCGCGCCCGACGGCCGCACCGTGCAGTTCCTGGCCAGCCTGCGGGCCGGCAGCCCGGACTCGAACGCCGCCATCTCCGAGGTGCCGGCGATGCGGTCCGCGCTGACCGCCGCGGCCGCACGGGCCCGCGCCCCGGCCGAGGGGGTGGCGGGCGACTCGCCCTCGCTGTACGACGTGCGGTCGGCCTCGCACGGCGACCTCATCCGGCTGGTGCCGGTCGCGGTGCTGGTCATCGGGCTGCTGCTCGCGCTGCTGCTGCGCAGCGCGGTCGCGCCGCTCTACCTGGTGGTGAGCGTCGCCCTGTCCTACCTCGCCTCGCTCGGCATCTCGGTGATCGTGTTTCAGGAACTCGGCGGCAACTACGGGCTGAGCTTCATCCTGCCCTTCCTCATGTTCATCTTCCTGCTCGCGCTGGGCGAGGACTACAACATCCTGGTCATGTCCCGGATCCGGGAGGAGGCGCATCACCTCCCGCTGCGCGATGCCGTGGTGCGGGCGATCGAGGTCACCGGGACCACGGTCACCTCGGCGGGGATGGTCCTCGGCGGGACCTTCATGGTCTTCGCCATCGCCGGGGCAACCGGCGCCGAAGGGGCGCAGATCCGGGAGATCGGCCTCGGCCTCACCATCGGGGTGGCGCTGGACACGTTCGTGGTGCGCACGCTCATCGTTCCGTCGGTCGTCATCCTGCTCGGACGCTGGAACTGGTGGCCCGCCTCGCTGCACCACCGGCACGTCGCTCCCGAGGCGCGCCTGCCCCGGCCGGCACGCGAGCGGATCGAGCTGGCCGGCGAGCGGATCGAGCTGGCCGGCGAGCGGATCGAGCTGGCCGGCGAGTCACCGGGCGCCTGAGCGGCGAAGGCGGGCTCGCCGCGCCCATCACCGGCGAACCGCGGCGAGAGGGCCGCGCCGCGCGTTCCTGCGGTCACCGGCGGCCGGCCCCGTTTAGGCGGCCCGCTGCGGGTTAGTGGTACCCGTGCGGCGGTAGCCCGCTCTGCCGCCCCGGGCCGGCAGAGTGGAACGCCTGTACCTCGTCATCTGGCCACGGAGGCGTGCATGCCACTACCGGAGTCGTGTCGGCCGCGGCAGAGGCTGGCCGCGGCCGTGCTCCGCTCAGAGTCCGGGATCACCGCCGGCCTGCCCGGCGGGCGGGGGAGCGAGCGGGCTTATGACCGCTGACGAGCTCGGCCGCGAGCCGGAAAGGATTGCAGCGGGCCAGCGGCTGAGTCTGCGTCAGCTCGCCGCCGTCGTGGACGTGCCCCAGGCGGCCCTGCAGCGGGCCCGCGATCTGAAGCTGATGCCCCCGCCCGACACCGCAGACGGGCGGTGGTCGGCGACCGCGGCCGAGGAAATCAACCGCCAGTGGCCGCAAACCGCCGCCGCGTTGCAGGCAGGCCGGGAGCTGGGCCTGGTGCGGTGCGCCGAGATGCTGACCAGGGTTACCGGGCTGCAGGTCGGCCGGGCCCACGTGGAAGAACTAGCGGCCAGGGGGAGCCTGAAGGTGAGCCGTTTCTACCGGCAGCAGCCCCTGTTCCGGGTCGCTGATCTCCATGCCCTGACGGCCGACCCGGCCGGCCTGGCGCTGCTGGCGGAGATCGTGACCGCCGAGGATGGCACCTGCTGAGCGGCCGCGAGATGGCGGCCGGGACGGGGGACGGGATCGCAGAGTCCGCCGCTGTCACCCTGGTGTATCTGGTCCGGCACGGCCAGACGCCGCTGAATGAATCCGGAGTGCTGCGCGGCCTGCTCGACCCGCCGCTGGACGAGGCCTGCCGGCGGCAGGCCCGGCGGCTCGGTGCGGCACTCGGCTCCCAGCATCCCCGCGCCGTGGTCGCCAGCCCGCTGCGCCGGGCTACGCAGACCGCGCAGCCGGTCGCAGGCCGGGCCGGCCTTGGGGTGCGAACCGATCCCCGGCTGGTTCGACCGGGACTACGGCCGGTGGGCGGGCGTCAGCCGGGAGTCCGTGGTGGCCCGGTGGGGCTCGGTTGACGACGCGCCGGGCGTTGAGCCGCGGACGGTGGTGCGGGACCGGGCCGTGGCGGCCCTGACCGATCTGGCCCGGCGCGCCCGTGGCGGCACCGTGGTGGCGGTCAGCCACGACGCGGTGAACCGCCAGGTACTGGTGGCGTTCGGCGTCGGCCTGGATGACCCGGATGCGCTTCCGCAGGAGAACGGGTGCTTCAACGCGCTGGAGTGGCGTGACGGGCGGTGGTCCGTCCTGAGCGTCAACGAGCTTCCCGCCGGGCCGTGCCCGTCGGCCGCGCCGGGCGAAGCGGGCACGCCGGCGCGGTAGCGGGTGCCCTGGCCGTGACCGGACGGGGCGCGGCCGGCCAGGTCAGCCGAAGAACACCTCGGCCTCGGCGTACCGCTCCGGCGGGACCAGCTTGAGCTCGCGGGTGGCCTCGGCCAGCGGCGACGCGGACGATGTCGGTGCCGCGCAGCGCCACCATCATCCCGAACGCGCCGTCGCGAACCGCGCTGATCGCGTGCACGCCGAACCGGGTGGCCAGCACCCGGTCGAACGCGGTCGGCGTGCCGCCGCGCTGGATGTGGCCGAGCACCGTGCAGCGGGCCTCCTTGCCGGTCCGCTTCTCGATCTCGGCGGCCAGCACCTGGCCGATGCCGCCCAGCCTGACGTGGCCGAACGCGTCCAGCCGCTCGCTGCCGATCTCGCCGTCCTCGTCGGCCGGGTGCGCGCCCTCGGCGACCACCACGATCGGCGCGTACCGGGTCTGGAACCGGTGCTCCACGTACGCGCAGACCTTCTCGATGCTGAACGGCTTCTCCGGGATCAGGATGACGTTCGCGCCGCCCGCCAGCCCGGCGTGCAGCGCGATCCAGCCGGCGCTGCGGCCCATCACCTCGACGATCAGCGCGCGGTGGTGGCTCTCCGCCGTGGTGTGCAGCCGGTCGATGGCCTCCATCGCGATGTTCACCGCGGTGTCGAAGCCGAACGTGTAGTCGGTCGCGCCGAGGTCGTTGTCGATGGTCTTCGGCACGCCGACCACGCTGACGCCCTCGTCGTACAGCCGGGTCGCCACGCCGAGGGTGTCCTCGCCGCCGATCGCGACCAGCGCGTCCACGCCGAGGCCGGCCAGGTTGTCGGTGATCCGTTCCACGCCGGACGCCCCGCCGCCGGCCGCGTGCGGGCGCAGCGGGTTGGTCCGCGACGAGCCGAGGATCGTCCCGCCGCGGGGCAGGATGCCGCGGACCGCCTGGACGTCCAGCGGGACGGTGTCCCCTTCCAGCGGGCCGCGCCAGCCGTCGCGGAACCCGACGAACTCGAACCCGTACTCCGCCACCCCCTTGCGGACCACGGCCCGGATCACCGCGTTCAGCCCGGGGCAGTCTCCGCCTCCGGTCAGCACTCCCACTCGCATGGGGCAAGACTAGAGCACACTGGTGGCCCATGAGCGTTCTCGCGATCGATGCGGGCACCACCGGAGTGACCGCGCTGGTGCTACGCGCCGACGGCACCGTGGCCGGCCGCGGGTACCAGGAGTTCCGGCAGTATTACCCGCAGCCCGGCTGGGTCGAGCACCTGCCCGAGGGGATCTGGCAGGCGACCCTGGCGGCCTGCGGCCAGGCGTCCGAACGGGCTGGCGCCGGCGGCCGGGTAACGCGGCTGGCCCGGCGGCCGATCCGGTGCGGTGCGTCGGCATCACGAACCAGCGGGAGACCGCGGTGATCTGGGATCGCGCCACGCTCACCGCGCCGCGCCGGGCGATCGTCTGGCAGGACCGCAGGAGCGCGGAACTGTGCCGGCGGCTGCGGGACGGCGGGCACGAGCCGCGGGTCACCGAGCTGACCGGGCTGCGGCTGGACCCCTACTTCACCGGGACCAAGCTCACCTGGCTGGCCGAGAACGACCCGGAACTGTGGGCCGGGGTGCTGGACGGCTCGCTCGCCGTGGGCACCGTGGACTCCTACCTGATCGCCCGGATGACCGGCGGCCGCCGGCACGTGACCGACGCCTCCAACGCGTCCCGGACCCTGCTGTTCGACATCTCCGCCGGCCAGTGGTCGGCCGAGCTGTGCGATCTGCTGCGGGTGCCGCCGCACGCGCTGCCCGAGGTGGTGCCGTCCTGGGGGGCGGAGGGGCACACCGACCCGGAGGCGTTCCTCGGCCTGTCGGTGCCGGTGGCCGGTATCGCCGGCGACCAGCAGGCCGCGCTGTTCGGCCAGGCCTGCTTCGCCCCCGGCGATACCAAGTGCACCTACGGAACCGGATCGTTCGTCCTGGTCAACACCGGCCAGGCGGTGCCCGGCGCGGGGCCGTCCCTGCTGGCCACGGTGGCCTGGATGGATCCGGGTGGCGCGCTGACCTACGCGCTGGAAGGCCCGGTGTTCGTCACCGGGGCGGCCGTGCAGTGGCTGCGGGACGGGCTGGGCCTGCTGGACGACGCCGCGCAGAGCGAGGCGCTGGCCGGGTCGGTGCCGGACAGCGGCGGCGTGGTGTTCGTGCCCGCGCTGACCGGTCTCGGCGCGCCGGACTGGGATCCCGATGCCCGGGGGGCGATCTTCGGCATCACCCGGGGGACGACGCCGGGCGCACCTGGTCCGCGCCACGCTGGAGGCGATCGCGTTCGAGGTGCGGGACGTCTGCGGCGCCATGGCCGGCGCGTCGGCGGCCGGGCTGCGCGTGCTCAAGGTGGACGGCGGCGCCAGCGCCAACGACCTGCTGATGCAGATGCAGGCCGATCAGCTCGGGCTGGCCGGTGGAGCGCCCGGTGATCGCCGAGACGACCGCGCTGGGCGCGGGGTTCCTGGCCGGCCTGGCCACCGGGGTCTGGTCATCCACCGCCGACCTGGCGGCGATCTGGCGGCTGGACCGGCGGTTCTCGCCGGGCGAGCGCGACGACACCGGGTACGCGCGGTGGCGGGCCGCGGTCGGCCAGGCCAGGGGCTGGGCCAGCGCGGTCCCGCAGCCCCGCTGGAGCCGCGTCAGGACGCCTGGCGCTCGGGCGGGCCGCTTCGACGGCGGCCGGTGCAGGTGCAAGCGGAAACGGTGGTGCGCCGACCTGGCCTTGGCGTCCGCGGCGTAGATGTCCACGTATTCCTGGCCGGCGAGTTCCATCAGCGCGTACATGATCTCGTCGGTGACCGCGCGAAGCACCAGCCGGTTGGACTCCATGCCGTAGTAGCGGGAGAAATCGAGCGGCTTGCCGAACCGCACACCCGGACGGAACCGCAGCCTCGGCACGATCTTGCCCGGGCGGCTGGAGTTCGAAGGTGTTCACCATCGCGCAGGGGATCACCTGCACCCGTCCCTCCAGGGCGAGCCGGGCCACGCCGGTCTTGCCGCGGTAGAGCCGGCCGTCCGGGGTCCGGGTGCCCTCGGGGTAGATGCCCAGCAGGTTGCCCGCGGCCAGCACCCGCAGGCCGGTCAGCAGCGCCCGCTCGCTCGCCTCCCCGCCGGCCCGGTCCACCGGGATCACGCCCACGCTGCTGAAGAACGCCTTGCTGATCAGGCCCTTGATGCCGCGCCCGGTGAGGTACTCAGACTTGGCCAGGTAGACAACCTTGCGCGGCAGCAGCAGCGCCCCGAAGAAGTGGTCGGAGAAGGACAGGTGGTTGCTCGCCAGGATGGCTGGCCCCTGGCGCGGGACATTGTCCGTCCTCTCGGCCCAGGGACGGAACACGCCCCGCAGGAACGGGTAGAGGATCGCCTTGACCACCCAGTAGAACACGCTCACATGTTCCCACGCGGGCACGGATATGGCACCAGGATGACCCCATCACCGTGGCGGCCGGCCTCCCGGCCGTGCGACTATGCCAGGCATCGGCGGCCGAAGGGAGCGACCTGATGTCAGTGCTTGCAGGCGCGGAACCGTTCTCCCGCGACGCCGGGCCGACAGGCGTGCTGCTCTGTCACGGCTTCACCGGGACGCCGGCATCGCTGCGGCCGTGGGCGGAATACCTCGCCGACGCCGGGCTGACCGTGTCCGTGCCCAGGCTGCCCGGGCACGGCACGACGTGGCAGGAGATGAACCGCACCCGCTCGGAGGACTGGCTGGCCGAGGCGCAGCGGACCTTCGAGGAACTGCGCGGGAAGACCGACGAGATCTTCCTCATGGGGCTGTCGCTCGGCGGCTGCATCTGCCTGCGGATCGCGGAGCTGCGCGGCGCCTCCGTCCGCGGGGTGGTCGTGGTCAACCCGTCGCTGGCCGCGGACACGAAGCTGTTCTGCCCTCGCCCCCGTGATGAAGCTGGTCATCCCGTCGCTGAAGGGGATCGGCAGCGACATCAAGAAGCCGGGCACGCGGGAACTCGCCTACGACCGGGTGCCGGTGCGGGCGGCCGCGACGCTGCCGCGGCTCTGGCGCGCCACCGCGGCCGGCCTGGACCGGATCAGCCAGCCGGTGCTCGCGTACCACAGCGCCGAGGATCACGTGGTCGGGCCGGCCAGCATGCGGCTGCTCAGCGACGCACTGGGGCCCGGCCGGCTGACAGTCAGGGATTGCGGGAACAGCTATCACGTCGCCACCCTGGATAACGACGCGGCGGCCATCTTCTCCGGCAGCCTGGAGTTCGTGCGGGCGCACAGTGCCGTGAAGGACTAGCACGGTGCCGGAGGAATGCGGCCGGACGCAGCGGGCTTGACACTGGCGAGGGGTGAGCGCAGCAGACGTGACCGACGGCAACAGCGGAGAGGTAGCCCACGGCGGCAGCGAGGAAGAAGCCGTGTGGCTGGATTTGGTCGGCCGTTTCGACGCTCCGGCCCCGGGGGATGAACCCGCGCCCTGGCCGGACAGCGAGAACCTGACCGCACCCGCCGGGACCCGCGAGGCAGCGCCGGCCGGACACCGGGAGGCACCGCCGGCCGCAGACGGGGAGGCGGCCCCGGCCGGACACCGTCAGGCACCGCCGGCCCGGCCGGCCTGCCGGAGGAGGAGGAGCACTACGTCCCGCCGCCGCCCCCGCCGCTGCCCCGGCTTTCGCCCGCCGCCAAGGGCGCCTGGGCAGCGCTGTTCGGCGGCCCCGGCTACCTGCTGGCCGCGACGATGGCCGGCTGGACGATCCCCTCCTGGCTGGGGTTCGCCGCGGTCGCGGCGTTCATCGGGGGCTTCATCGTGCTGGTCCTGCACATCGGTGACGATCACGACCGGGACTCCGGTCCGGACGACGGCGCCGTGGTCTGACCGGCGGCCCGCCAGCGGCGGGTCAGCGCGACCTGGCCAGGCCGACGGCGCCATCCAGACCACAACGCCGTGGCCGGACCCGCCGGTCAGCGGAACCTGGCCAGGCCGACCACGCCCACCCAGACCACAACGCCGTGGCCGGACCCGCCGGTCAGCGCGACCTGGCCAGGTCGGCGGCGCCGACCAGGCCGGCATCGGCACCGAACTCGGCGATCCTGACCTCGGCGCAGGCCCGGTAGCCGCGGCCGGTCAGGGCCTGCTCGAACGCCGCCCGGGCCGGCCGCAGCAGCAGATCGCCGGCGTCGGACACGCCCCCGCCGATGACGAAGCAGCCCGGATCCAGGATCGCGGCCAGGTCGGCCATGGCCTGCCCGAGCCAGCCGCCTACGATCTGGAAGCACCGCAGCGCGCCCGGGTCACCTTCCCGCGCGGCCTGCGTGACCTGCGGGCCGCCGATGCCCTCCGGCCGGCCGCCGCCGAGACGGAGCAGCCGGCCGGCTTCGGCCGGCGCGCGCCGGGCCAGCTCGCGCGCCTCCGCGGCCAGGGCGCTGCCGCTCGCGTACTGCTCCAGGCAGCCGCGGTTACCGCAGGCGCACGGGCGGCCGTCCGGGACGACCCGGTAGTGACCGGGCTCGCCCGGCCATGCCCCACCGGCCGCGGTAGAGCTGGCCGCCGAGCATGAGGCCGCCGCCGATACCGGTGCCGATCGCGAGCAGTACGACGTTCTGCTGCCCCCGGGCCGCGCCGAACCTGGCCTCCGCCCAGACGCTGGCGTTGGCGTCGTTGTCGATCACGACGGGCAGGCGGACGAGGCTCTCGACCCGTTTCTCCAGCGGGTCGTCCCGCCACGCCAGGTGAGGGGCGAACAGGACGGCCGTGCGGGACTCGTTGACGAACCCGGCCGCGCCGATGCCCACGGCCTCGATCTGGTGCCGGCCGCGCAGTTCGCTGACCACTTCGGCGATCATCCGGGCGATCTGCTCCGGGTCCGCCGCCGGCGTGGGGCGCCTGAGCTTCTCGATGACCGCGCCCCGGTCGTCTACGACCCCCGCCGCGACCTTGGTACCGCCGACGTCAAGGCCGACGGTCAGGCTCATCGGGGTCCGGTCTGCGGCCCGTTTCCGCTTCCCCCGGCCAGCCAGTGCCCTCGGACCGGCCCGGCGGGCCGGGCGGTCCGATCGGTGGTCTCGTGCCCGGCCTCGGGCGGCCGGGCGGACAGCGTGGCCTCGAAGGCGGCCAGCGTGTCCTGGGCCGCGGTGAGCAGCGCGTCTCCCGCCCCGGCCACGTGCGAGGCGAGCCCGGGGCCGGACTGCCGGAACCTGCGGGCGGCCCGGCAGACCGGGCACCACGCGCACTCCGGCGCCTCGTCCGGGACCGGCTCGGCGGTGGCGGCCTCCCACACGTCGCCGCGGCCCGAGCCGCTTCCGCCGAAGGTCCGGCGGGCCTGGCCCTTCAGCTCCCGGCCCAGGCTCCGCGCACTGGACTTCATGAGCCAGCGCTGGAAATCGCCGATCGGGTCACTTCCCGATGACCTGTCGTTGTCGGTCACCTGGTGCCTCCCGTGCTTCCGCCGTCACGGAGGGACTCGGCTCGCGTCTTGAGGCCCTTCAGGGCGGTATCGATGATCATTTTCTCTGCCTTGCGCTTGAGCAGGCCCGGCATCGGTATCCGGACGTCCACCGTCAGCTCGTAGTTGACCTCGGCGCCCGTCCCGCGGTCGGCCAGGCGATACCCGCCGGTCATCTCCGCGATGACCGATCCGGGCTCGGCGAGCTGCCAGCTGACCTGCGTGTCGCCGTCCCAGGTGTAGGCCAGCACGTAGCTGTCCCGCAGCACGCCCGCGTCGAGGTTGAACCGCACGGTGCGCGCCCGGCCGTCGGGCCCGGTGTCGAGCACCTCGGCCGATCGCAGCGCCGTGGCCCACTGCGGGTACTGCGCGAAGTCAGCGATCACCGCCATGACGCCGGTTTTCGGCGCCTCGACACGGATGCTCGACGCGGTCTTGCTGCCCATGCTGGGAGCGTACCGCCATCACGATAGTACTCGGTGAGCGATGGCCGCGGCCGCCTTCGCTGGCTACCACCGCACGGCGTAGGGCATGCCCGTGGCGGCGAAGTGCCCGACGTTGACGCACTCGGTCCGGCCGACCCGGACCCGGCGGCTGAGCGGCTGGTGCACATGGCCGAACAGGGCCAGCCGGGGCTGCGTCTTCCTGATCGCCTCGAGCAGCGCCTCGCTGCCCCGCTCCAGCCTGCGCGCCACCGTGTCGTACAGCAGCTCGGGCACGGCGGGCGGGATGTGCGTGCAGAGCACGTCCACCTCGCCCACCGCATCGATCTTGGCGGCGTAGACCTCGTCGTCGATCTCGTTCGGGGTCCGGTAACGGGACCGCAGGCCTCCGCCGACGAAGCCGAAGGTCCAGCCGCCCAGGTCGGTCCGCTCGCCGTCGAGTACCCGGTGACCTGGCTTCAGGTTGCCCGCCCACATGCCGGGCAGGTCAACGTTGCCGTAGGTCAGGTAGGCCGGCTCGGGCAGCGCCGCGAACAGGCTGGCGTACTGCCGGGCCGCCGCGGCCCGGAAGTGCTCTGCCGGGTCCCCGGCCAGCCCGGCCGTCAGCCGCCGGGAGAAGGCCCGCGCCTCGTCGAACCGCTGCGCGGTGCGCAGCGCGATCAGCTCGCCCGCCGGGCCGGCGCCGAACAACTCGGCGAAGATCCCGTGCCGGCTGTCGGCGTAGTCCAGGAACTGCAGCAGGTCGCCGAGGCAGATGACGGCGTCCGCGCCGCCGCCCGCGCGGGCCAGGGCGTCCGCCCGCCCGTGCACGTCGCTGACCACGTGGACCCGCATCCGGCCAGAGTAGTGGCCTGGAAGAGGGATCCCGGGAGCGAACGGCGTCCAGGTGAGTGCATCGCAAGGCGGAGGAGGAGTTCATGGCGGAGTACGGACTCGTCGCGGAATAACGGGTCGCTTCCCGATGCGTCCGCCACCTTGGCAAAACCGCGTAAGCTCGGGATTATCATCAAGATCAACATGCGGGTTGATGCTCGACGGGCACTATGGGCGGTGACGACACCGTGCCGTCTCTTCTGGCGAGGCGCCCGCCTGGGCGTCGTGCCACCAGAGAGACTCCTGTTCGGGTCACCGGGAGCCGGCGGCGGGAGGAGTCAGGGGCGGGTGCTACCCACTGGTAGCCGTTGGGGGTAGCGTCCAGTCAGGCACAGTCAGACAAGGAGGCGCGGTGCGCGAGTACAGCACTCCGGCCCTGGTGGACATCCCCGCGTCGGCCGGGCTGGCCGATGTGGTCTTCCGGCGCGCGGCGGAGGAGCCGGACGCCGTCATCATGCGGCGCAAGGCGGCCAGCGGGCCGGCGGGCGGCCGGCGGCCCGGCGGCTGGCAGGACGTCACCGCCGGCGCGTTCCGCGACGAGGTCCTGCCGCTGGCCAAGGGACTCATCGCGGCCGGCATCCAGCCGGGCGACCGGGTCGCCCTCATGTCGAGGACCCGCTACGAGTGGACCCTGATCGACTACGCCATCTGGTCCGCCGGAGCGGTGACCGTACCGATCTACGAGACGTCCTCCGCCGAGCAGGTCGAGTGGATCCTCGGCGACTCGGGGGCGCGGGCCGTGTTCGCGGAGACCGCCGCTCACGAGGCGGTGATCGGCTCCGTCCGCGCGCAGCTGCCCGGCCTGGAGACATGCTGGCGGATCGAGGGCGAGGCGGCCGGCGGCGAGCCTCTCCGGGAGCTCGCCGCGCGCAGCGGGGTCATCGAGGATGAGCAGGCCGAGGCGCCGCCGCCGGGGCGTGACCGCGGCCGACCCGGCGACGATCATCTACACCTCGGGCACCACCGGCCGGCCGAAGGGCTGCCAGATCACCCACGGGAACCTGCTGGCCGACACGCGCAACGCGGCCGCGGGCGCGCTGACCGAGGTGTTTCGAGGCCGGCGGCGGCTCGACGCTGCTGTTCCTCCCGCTCGCCCACTCGTTCGCCCGCATCATCCAGGTGGCCTGCCTGGAGTCGGGCATCGTGCTCGGCCACACCGCGTCCGTCTCGGACCTGGTGCCCGACCTCGCCTCGTTCCGGCCGACGTTCCTGCTCGCGGTGCCCAGGGTGTTCGAGAAGGTCTACAACACCGCGCAGCAGCAGGCCTCGCAGAGCCCGGCCAAGAGCCGGATCTTCGCGGCCGCGACCGATACGGCCATCGCCTACAGCCAGGCGCTCGACGCCAGGGCCCGCGGCGGGCGCGGGCCGGGCCTGGCCCTCACCCTCCGGCACCGCGCGTTCGACCGGCTGGTGTACGGGAAGCTGCGCGCCGCGGTCGGCGGCCGGGTGCAGTTCGCGGTGTCCGGCGGCGCGGCGCTCGGGGAGCGGCTCGGCCACTTCTTCCGCGGCGCGGGCATCACGATCCTGGAGGGCTACGGCATGACCGAGCTCACCGCGGCGGCGACGGCCAACCGGCCAGCCGGAACAAGATCGGAACGGTCGGGCTGCCGATGCCCGGCGCCAGCATCAGGATCGCCGATGACGGCGAGATCCTGGTCCGGGGGCCGATGGCCTTCTCCGGCTACTGGCGCAACGACGCCGCGACGGCCGACGTGCTGGACGCCGGACGGGTGGATCCGCACCGGCGACATCGGCTCGCTCGACGACGAGGGCTTCCTGCAGCATCACCGGCCGGAAGAAGGAGCTGATCGTCACCGCCGGCGGGAAGAACGTGTCCCCGGCCGTGCTCGAGGACCGGCTGCGCGCGCACCCGCTGGTCAGCCAGTGCATGGTGGTGGGTGATGGCCGGCCCTACGTGGCGGCCCTGGTCACCGTCGACGAGGAGGCGCTGCCGCACTGGAAGAAGCAGCACGGCAAGGCGGCCGACGTGACGCTCGCGGACCTGCGGGACGACCCGGAGCTGCTGGCCGACATCCAGCACGCGGTGGACGAGGCCAACAAGGCGGTCTCCCGGGCGGAGGCGATCAGGCGGTTCCGGGTGCTCGACACCGAATTCACCGAGGCCGGGCGGGCAGCTGACGCCGTCGCTGAAGCTGCGCCGCAGCGTCGTGGCCAAGGAGTGCGCCGCCGACATCGAGGCCCTGTACTCCTGACCGGCGCCGCTCCTGAGCCGGCGCCTCCGAGCCGAGCCTCCCGACGTCAGCCGCAGGATCTGCCGGGCCGGCCACCAGGTCCCAGCGCCACTCCTGCTGCACCCAGGCCAGGCCCTTCTCCCCCATCGCCCTGCGCCCGGGCCGGGTCGGTGACCAGGCCGGTGATCCGGTCCGCCACGGCCGCCACGCTGCGGCCGGGCACGACGTACCCTGATTCGCCGTCGCGGATGGCGTCCGGCGCGCCGCCGGAGTCGCCGCCGATCACCGGCAGGGCGGTCGCCGAGGCCTCCAGGTAGACGATGCCCAGCCCCTCGACGTCGAGCCCGCGCCGACGCGTCCGGCAGGGCATGGCGAACACGTCGGCGGCGGCGTAGTACGCCGGCAGGTCCGGCCCCGGGACAGCGCCGGCGAAATGCACCGAGTCCGCCACCCGGAGCCGTTCGGCCAGGATCTGCAGCTTCTTCCCGGACGGGCCGCTGCCCGACCAGCAGCAGCGCGGCATCCGGGGCCGCCTCCAGGACCGCGGGCCAGGCCCGCAGCAGCGTGTCCTGTCCCTTGCGCGGCACGAGCCGGGACACGCAGAGCACCACCGGGCGGCCGTCCAGGCCGAGCCGCCGCCGGACCGCGGCACCGCCCGCGCCCGGGCGGAAGGCCGTGACGTCAACGCCGGGCGCCAGCCGGACCATGCGGGCCGCGGCGCCGGAGACAGGGCCCGGGCCAGCCGCACCCGGAAGTACTCCCCCAGGTAGGTCAGCACGTCCACGGCGTCGCCGATCCGGCGCAGCAGCCCGCGGGCGGCGGGCAGCGCGGCCCAGCCGGCTTCGTGCCCGTGGGTGATCGCGACGATCCGCTCCGCCCCGGCCCGGCGCAGCGCGGGGGCCAGCAGGCCGAGCGGCGCGGCGGCGCCGAACAGGACGCGGTCACAGCCGTGCTGCTCGAGCGCGGCCACGGCCCGGCGTCGCACCGACGGCACCGGCAGCATGAGCGACGTCGGGTGCCGGATCACCGGCATCGGCTGGCGGGCGTCGAACTCGGCCGCGCCCTCCCAGGACGGCGCGTACACGACGACCGAGCCGGCCGGCAGCCGGGAGGTCAGCCCGTGCACGAACGACTGGATCCCTCCCCGCCGGGGCGGGAAGTCGTTCGTGACCACGAGCGTCTTGCCCATCGCTGCCCGATACTAGGCCGTGTCTGGTCGATCTTGGTGACACTGCTTGCTGGCGCGCCTCCGGCACGACTTGCTGGCGCGCCTCCGGCACGACTTGCTGGCGCGCCTCCGGCACGACGGAGCGGTCGTCTGGGCGCCGATCCGCGTCGCCGAAGATCCACGAGACTGGCCCGCGGCCGGCGGGGCTCGCTACGGCCGGGCGGCGCCGTCCTCGGTCGCGGTGTACCACCCGGACAGGGCGACCTTCTCCACGTCCTGGCCCGGCTGCGGTGCGTCGATCATGTAGCCGTTACCCACGTACATGCCCACGTGACTCTCGCCGTTGAAGTAGATCAGGTCGCCCGGCTCGAGGTCGGACAGCGGGACGTGCGGCAGCGCGGCCCACTGCTCGTAGGTGTCGCGCGGGATGGACACCCCCGCCGCCGCCCACGCGGCCTGGGCCAGTCCCGAGCAGTCGAAGCCGTCCGGGCACGGGCCGGTGGCGCCGTAGACGTACGGGCAGCCGATCTGCGCGTAGGCGAAGGCGACGGCCTTGCCCGCGTCCGTGCTGGCCGGGAGCGGGTCGGCGGGCTTCGGGGCGCTTCCCGCGCCGGTCCCGCCGCTTTGCCCCGCGCCGGGCGAGGCCACCTTCTGCACGGCCTGCTGCTGCTGCGCGGTGAGCGTGGCGAGCAGGGACTTCTTCTGGCTCAGGGCCCGGCCGATGGAGTCAGCCTGCGATTTCCGCTGGTTGCGCAGCTTGGAGATCGCCGCCTGGGTGCGCTTGGCACTCTGCTGGGCGCCGGACAGCTGCCGGGCGGCGGAGATGAACTGGCGCATCTCCGCGGACCTGGCCGAGGAAATCTGAACCAGCATGGCGGCCCGGCTGAGCACGGTCTGCGGGTTGGCCGAGGTGATCAGCGCCGCCATCGACGTCATGTTTCCGTCTTCGTACGCGGTGGCGGCGGCCTCCGCGACGTCGTTGCGCATGGTGCTGAACTGGGCCCGGTCCTTGGCCACCTCGGCGTTGACCTGCTTGAGCCTGCTGCTGGCCTGGGCCAGCTGCTGGTTCACCTGGTCGTATTGCTGGACAGCCTGGTCCTCTTGCGTGGTCAGCGCCTTGACCTGCGCTGTCACCTGAGTGATCGTCGGCTTCGGCGCGGCGCTCACCGCGACCGAGTAGCTGACCAGGCCGCCGGCCAGGGCCGCCAGGGCGACTCCGGTGATGCAGCGGCGGGCCAGGGAGGAGCTTGGCTGAAGGCCGCGTACTCACGTGCGGGACACGCTCCTTCTTCCACTAACCGCCTACCGGGTGAGCTTAGGGGTCCGGGCGGTGGAAGACTCGCCCTGCGGCCAGCGCCGGCGTGGCGCCCGGCCGATTCCGGTTCGGCGCCGGGCCGCTCGTTATCGCCGGTGTGGCGATTGCGGAACGAGTCGGCTCGAGGGCTGACATTAGTGAAGCGCGAGGGCCGCTTCAACCGATTCGGCCACACCCGGCGTGGTCTTGACCCTGTCCATGCTGAGCCCCGTGGGGCACATGTGACGAATATGCCCGGTTTCCGGAATCAGCCCGGCCTCCGCGAGCACCCGCAGCGCCCTGCGCTCGGCGGCGCCGATCCCCGGCCGGCCGCCGGGCAGGACGGTGATCACGCAGTCCGGGCACGAGGATCCGGGCAGCTCGCGCCGGTCGCGATGAGCCAGCATGGCGCTTTCCTTCCGAGGCGGCATGTCCCTACTGCGGTCAGGCTAGGAAGCGGTACTGACATTCCCGGACGGGCCCGCCCGCGGCGCCGCGCGGACGGCGCGCCTCACCGGCAGTGTCGGTACCCTGCCCTAGCGTGGGCGCCGTGAGCATCTGGCGCAGGCTGATCAGCTGGCGCGGCCGGACGGCGCGCAGGCGGCCGGGCCGGCCGCGGCCCTGCGCCCGCCGCGCCGCCGGCCCTGCGCTCACCGGTCTTCCGCGCCGGCGGCTGGCCCGCCTGCGGCGCACTGCTGGCCTGCGGCGCCCGCGCGCTCGCCGACACCGATTTCGTCGTCGTCGACCTGGAGACCACCGGCTGGACGCCGGGAAACGCGCGGATCACCGAGATCGGCGCGGTCCGGTTCAGCGGCGGCCGGGTCACCGGGGAGTTCTGCACGCTGGTCAACCCGGGGCATCCGATCCCGGCCGAGATCGCCGCGCTCACCGGGATCAGCGACGCGATGGTGGCGGGCGCCCCGGTCATCCAGGCGGTGCTGCCCGGTTTCCTCGCCTTCGCGAGCGGCGCCGTGCTCACCGCGCACAACGCGCCCTTCGATCTCGGCTTCCTCGTCGCAGCGTGCGGGGACTGCGGCCTGCCCTGGCCGGATCTGCCGGTGCTGGACACGGTCACGCTGGCGCGGCAGGTACTCGGCGAGGCCGAGGTACCTGACTGCAAGCTGTCCACGCTGGCGACCTACTTCGACGCGCCGGTCCCGCCGTGCCACCGCGCGCTGGCCGACGCGCGGGCCACCGCCGCCGTGCTGGACGGCCTGATCGGGCGGCTGGCCGCGGCCGGCGTGCGCACGCTGGCCGAGATATCCGGCTGACGCGGCGGCCGCGAGACACGCCCTAGTACCCTCATGCCCAGGTAATGACCGAAGGAGGCGGCCGGTGGTCACCGCGATCGTCCTGGTGAAGGCCGAGGTTCAGCGCATTCCCGAGATCGCCCAGGAACTCGCGCAGATACCTCAGGTCAGCGAGGTGTACTCGGTTACGGGCGAGTTTGACCTGGTGGCGATGGTCCGGGTCCGGGCGCACGACGAGCTCGCCGATGTCATCCCCGGCGGGGTCAACAAGGTCCCCGGCGTCACGCACACCGAGACGCACATCGCCTTCCGCACCTACTCCAGGCACGACCTGGAGGCCGCGTTCGCCCTCGGGTTCACCGAGGCGGACTGAGGCTCCGTCCGGTTCAGTCCTGGCGCCAGGATCGGTCCTTGGCGGCCAGCCTGGTGCTGGCCTCCACCCAGCGGTTCAGCAGCCGGGCGGCGGCCCCGGAGCGAACGGCCTCCCCGGCGCCGCGCGTAGCCGTCCCGGAGCGCGGGGATCACCGCGTCACCGTCCGGGATTCCGGCAACGGCGGCGAGCGCGGCCGCCGCATTGAGCAGCACGATGTCCAGCACCGGGCCCGGCTGGCCGGCCAGCACGGAACGCACCACCGCCGCGTTGTGAGCGGCGTCGCCGCCGCGCAGGTCACCCGGCTGGCTGCGGCGCAGGCCGAGCTCGGCCGGATCGAAGGCGAGCTGGCTCACGCCCCCCCCGTGCACGGTCCAGACCGTGGAGGTGGTCGTGGTGGTCAGCTCGTCCAGGCCGTCGTCGCCGCGGAAGACCAGGGCCGAGCAGCCGCGGCCGGCCAGGACGCCGGCGATGATCCCGCCCATCCGGCGGTCGGCCACGCCGACCGCCTGCGCCTGCGGGCGCGCCGGGTTCGCCACCGGGCCGAGGAAGTTGAAGACGGTCGGCACGCCGAGCTCACGGCGCGGCCGGCCCGCGTGCCGCAGCGCTGGATGGTAGAGCGGCGCGAACAGGAACGCGATCCCGGTCTCTTCGGCCAGCTGCGCGCTGGCCTGGGGCGGCAGGTCGATCGCGACGCCGAGCGCCTCCAGCACGTCGGCGGCGCCGCAGGCCGAGCTGGCCGCGCGGTTGCCGTGCTTGGCCATCCGCGCCCCGGCTGCCGCCGCGACGATCGCGCCCATCGTGGAGATGTTCACCGTGTGCGCGCCGTCCCCGCCGGTCCCGACCAGGTCGGCGGTCCGGCCCGGCAGCCGGATGGCAGTGGCGTGGTCCAGCATCGCCCCGGCCAGGCCGGTGAGCTCCTCGACGGTCTCGCCCTTGATCCGCAGCGCGACGCCGAACCCGGCGACCTGGGCGGGCGTCGCCGCGCCCTCCATGATCTCGTTCATCGCCCACCCGGCCTCGCCGGCGGTCAGCGACTCGCCCCTGATCAGCGCGCCGATCAGCGCCGGCCAGCTGGCCGGCCGGGGGCCGCGGCCTGGTCAGGCACCGGACTGCAGGGCCGGGCCGGCCGCGCGATCGCGCATCAGGCCGGCCAGCGCCTCGGCCAGCGCGGACGGATCGATCGGGTGCGACACCACGGCGTCCGCGCGGGACCAGGTGGCCAGCCAGCCGTCGTCGGCCCGGCCGATCACCAGCAGTACCGGGGGGCAGTCATAGATCTCGTCCTTGGCCTGACGGCAGATTCCCATGCCGCCGGCGGGCTGGGCCTCGCCGTCCAGGACCATGACATCGGCGCCGCGGGCATCCAGCAGCCGGAACAGGGCAGGCTCGGTGGCGACCTCGATAATCTCGGCCTCGGCCACGTCCGGCGCGGGCCTGCGCCCGATGGCGAGCCGCATCTGGGCCCGCACGTCAGCGTCATGGCTGAACACAACGACCTTCATGGCTGCGATGCTATCGATCGCGGGGTGCCGGGGGCACCTCGGATCGGGGGGTCGGGCGACGCTCCCCTACGTGTTGTCGTAATAATGTCCTCGTGGCGACAGCGAGCGCGACGCAGACCTCCCCGCGCGGGCCGACCAGCAGGCCGAGCCTGGTCAGCGTGGGCACCATCATCTGGCTGTCCTCGGAGCTGATGTTCTTCGCGGCGCTGTTCGCGATGTACTTCACCGTCCGCTCGGTGGCCAAGGGTGAGGGGCTGCCGTGGCCGGGCGCCCACCTGGACGTCAAGCTCGAGTCAGATCAATACCATCGTCCTGCTGCTGTCCAGCGTCACCTGCCAGCTGGGCGTCTTCGCCGTGGAGCGGGGCCAGGTCCGGCGGTCGGGCCGGATCTGGCACGTCTCCCGGTGGGGACTGCGCGAGTGGTACGTGCTCACCTTCCTCATGGGCCTGTACTTCGACCTCGGCCAGGGCTACGACTACGTGGACCTGCTGAAGAACCAGGGGCTGAGCCTGCACTCCAGCGCCTATGGCTCGGTGTTCTACATTCCCACCGGATTCCACGGGCTGCACGTGCTCGGCGGCCTGATCGCGTTCCTGTTCCTGCTCGGCCGCACGTTCGCCGCGAAAGGCGGCCTCACCCACGAAATACAGGTGAGCGCGATCGTCGTGTCGTACTACTGGCACTTCGTTGACATCGTGTGGATCGGCCTGTTCGCCGTCATCTTCCTGATCCAATGACCGGAAACCGAGGACAGCAGTGAGCCGGATCACCGCGCGGCGCAGGCACCGGACCGCCGGCTACGCCGTCATCCCGCTCGGGCTCGCCGCCATCGGCCTGGCCTACGCCAGCCTGACCGGCCACGGCAGCCAGGCCGCGGCGTCGGCCCCGCCCGCGTCGCAGCAGAGCATCGCCCGGGGCAAGTACCTGTTCGAGCAGAACTGCTCGAGCTGTCACGGCCTGGAGGCGCAGGGCAGCCCGGTGGCGCCCAGCCTGATCGGGGCGGGGGCGGCGGCGGTGGACTTCCAGATGAGCACCGGCCGGATGCCCGCGAAAGAGCAGGGCCCGGAGATGGACCGCAGGCCGGTGGTCTTCTCCCAGCGGAACATCGACGACATCGCCTCCTACGTCGCCTCGCTGGGCGGCGGCCCCCCGATCCCCGCCGCAGAGCAGGTGAGCAGCCAGGGCGCCAATCCCGGACTGGGCCAGCAGCTGTTCAACGCCAACTGCGCCGCCTGTCACAACTTCGATGGCGCCGGCGGCGCCCTCACCTACGGCAAGTACGCACCCGCGCTCACCCAGTCGACCCCGACACAGATCTACGAGGCCATGGTCACCGGCCCGGAAGCCATGCCGGCGTTCAACGACAACACGATCACCCCGAGCGAGAAACGCGACATCATCGCCTACGTGACCCAGACCCGCGCGGAGCCGAACCCCGGCGGGTTCAGCCTGGGCCGGGTCGGGCCGGTCACCGAGGGACTCGTGGCCTGGCTGGCCGGCATCGGCCTGCTGGTCCTCGCGGCCATGTGGATCGCCGGAAAGCGACGAGAAGTATGAGTGAAGACGATCAGGCACCGGCAGCCCGGCCAGGCGAGGAGCCCGCGGCCCAGGAACCGGCCAGGCCGCACCGGGTGATCGGCACGCCTCCGCCGGCGGTCGCCCGTACCATGCTCGGCCCGGCCGAGGGCAGCGGCCCGGCCGGCCCGCGGACCCTGCTGGATTCCGGCGGCCGGCGACACGGGCCGGCCCGCGATCGAGCCTGCCGACCCGGCGACGGCCAGGCGGGCCGAACGGTGGGTGGCCGCGTTCTTCATCCTCTCCATGCTGGCCAGCATCGGGTTCATCGCCGCCTACATCGGCCTGCCGGTGCACTCGGTGCCCCGGGTACTGCACTCCAATCTGGCGCTCGGCACGTCGATGGCGGTGGCCTTCCTGTCCATGGGCTTCGGCGCGGTGATCTGGGTCCGGCGGCTGATGCCGAACGTGGAACTCACCGAGGAGCGCCATCCGGCCGCCTCGGCCCCGCAGGACCGGCAGGCCTTCCAGCAGACCTTCATGGAGGGCGCGCAGGACAGCGGGTTCATCAAGCGGCCGCTGATCCGGCGCACGCTCATCGCCGCTACGGTGCCGCTGGCCCTGGCGCCCATCGTGCTGCTGCGCGACATGGGACCGCTGCCGGGCACCAGCCTGCGCTACACCGTGTGGCGGAAGGGCATGCGGCTGCTCATCTACGGAGCCAACCGGCCGATCAAGCCGGGGGATTTCGACACTCCCGGCGGCCTGATCACGGTGGTGCCCGACGGTTACCAGGACGACGACGACGCGCTGGCCAAGGCGACGTCCATCCTCATCAAGTTCGCGCCCGGCCAGCTGCAGCCGCCCACCCGGATGGACTGGACGGTGCAGAACATCGTCTGCTACTCCAAGATCTGCACGCACGTCGGCTGCCCGGTCGCGCTGTACGAGCAGACCACGCACCACATCCTCTGCCCCTGCCATCAGTCAACCTTCGAGGCGACGCAAGGGGCACAGGTCATCTTCGGCCCGGCACCGCGGCCGCTGCCCCAGCTGCCGCTCGCCGTAGACTCGGAGGGTTACCTGGTCGCCGACGGTGACTTCGATGAGCCCGTGGGCCCGAGCTTCTGGGAGCGCGGATGAGCGCGCAGGACGAGCAGGGTGTGCCGGCTCGGCCGAGGCCGGTGGCCGGGCTGGGCGGGTGGCTGGACGACAGGTTCCGCGGCGCCCGCGGGGTGCGCACCTTCCTGAAGAAGATCTTCCCGGATCACTGGACCTTCCTGCTGGGCGAGATCGCGCTGTACTCGTTCATCATCCTGCTGCTCACCGGCACGTTCCTGACCTTGTTCTTCAAGCCGAGCATGACCGAGGTGGTCTACCACGGCACCTACACCAAGCTCGACGGCGTGCGGATGAGCGAGGCGTACGCCTCCACGCTGAACATCAGCTTCGACGTGCGCGGCGGCCTGCTGATGCGCCAGATCCACCACTGGGCGGCGGACCTGTTCATGGCCGCGATCTTCGCGCACATGCTGCGGATCTTCTTCACCGGCGCCTACCGCAAGCCGCGCGAGGTCAACTGGCTGATCGGCATCGTGATGCTGACGCTGGGCATGCTGGAGGGGCTGTTCGGCTACTCGCTGCCCGACGACCTGCTGTCCGGTACCGGGCTGCGGATCCTCGAGGGGGTGATCCTGTCGATCCCGCTCGTCGGGACCTACCTGTCGTTCTTCCTGTTCGGCGGGCAGTTCCCGGGCAACGACATCATCCCGCGGCTGTACATCATCCACGTGCTGCTGATCCCGGGGCTGATGCTGGCCCTGATCTCGGCGCACCTGTTCATCATGTTCCACCAGAAGCACACCCAGATGCCGGGCAAGGGGCACACCGACCCCAACGTGGTCGGCCCGCCGATGTACCCGTACTTCATGGCGAAGACCGGCGCGTTCTTCTTCTTCGTCTTCGGCCTGCTCGCGCTGCTGTCCACGGTCGCCCAGATCAACCCGATCTGGCTGTACGGCCCGTACACGCCCGCGTCCATCTCCGCGGGCTCGCAGCCCGACTTCTACATGGGCTTCCTGGAGGGCACGCTGCGCGTCTTCCCCAGCTGGACCTGGGATCTGGCCGGCCATACCGTGGCCTGGAACGTGCTCATCCCGGCCCTCGTGCCGCTCGGGGTAGTGTTCACCGGGGCCGCGCTGTGGCCGTTCATCGAGCAGTGGGCGACCGGGGACCGCGCCGAGCACCACGTCAACGACCGGCCGCGCAACGCGCCCACCCGGACCGCGGTCGGGGTGGCGGCGGTCGCCTTCTACGTCATCTTCCTGCTGGAGGGCGCGAACGACCTGATCGCCGACCACCTGGACATCCCGCTCTACACGGTCACCTGGATCGCCCGCTTCGCCGTCTTCCTCGGCCCGGCCATCGCCTACTTCGTGACCAAGCGGATCTGCCTGGGGCTGCAGCGCAAGGACCGGGAACTGCTGGCCCACGGGCTGGAGACCGGCGATCATCAGGCAGCTGCCGACCGGCGAGTTCATCGAGGTGCACCGCCCGGTCTCGGAGGACAAGCGCGCCGTCCTGCTGAGCAACAAGGAGCCGCTGCCGCTGCCCGGCCGGGGCGGCGGACGAGAACGGCGTTCCCGCCCCGGCCACCCGCGGCCTGGCCGGCAGGCTCCGCGCCACCGCGAACCGGGTGATCTCGGAGAACGTGCCGGTGAACGGCGGCAACGGCCACGCAACGGCCCGGACGGCGAGCGCGGCGACGACGGCCACGACGGCCAGCGCCGCCCAGCCCGCCGCCGTCGCCGCCCCCGGCGAAAACCTGGCCGGCCCCCAGCCCGCCAGCCCGCCACCGGACGACACCGGCTCCTGACTTCCCGGCCCGCGGCGGCCCGGCTCACACCGGGTCGCCGCGCAGGGAGAACAGGGCCAGCCGGCGGACGCCACGACCAGCGCCGCGACCGTCACGATGATCCCCATGACCAGCGCGGTGGTCAGGCTCAGCGTCGCGTTCAGGGCCGGATCATGAGCGATCGAGTTCGCCACGCCCAGCGAGTACTGGCCGATCGACAGTTCCCGCGCGCCGCCGACGAAGTTGCCGAGCAGCCCCTCCCAGATGAGCACGTAGAGCAGGCCCACGGCGAGCGCCCTGGTGGTGACGACGGAGATCATGATGAACAGCGCGTTGTAGAACACCGCGCCGACCAGCGCGCCGGCGAACAGCCCGAGCGCGAGATTGCGGTTCCCGCCGACCTGGACGATCTGGCCTGCCGACGGTCGTGCACGAACTGGCCGCCCCGGAGCCTGTCGCCGCTGGTCGCGATGATCCCGGCGATCAGTTCCGGCACCGCGACGAACAGCATGGTGGCCGCGGCGCCGATCACGAACTTGGTCACGATGACCGCGGACCTGCGGACCGGGGTGGACAGCAGGTGGACGATGCTCCCGTCGTCGATCTCGGCCCCGAGCACGCTGCTGCCGATCACCAGCGCGGTCAGCGGGAGAACCACGGTGAACCCGAAGTCGCCGAGGATCCGGCCCGGCCACGGCGTCCGCCGGGTGCGATGCCTTGAGCGCGAGCGTGACGAGCACCAGGATCGCCGGCGGGATCGCGAGCAGGAAGGCTCGCCTGCGGCCCAGCGCGGCGCGCAGCGTGATCGAGGCGACGGTTCGGTTGAATACGCGGGACATGTCAATCACCGCCCTCTTCTGGTTGGGTCTGGCCGGTGCGGGTATCGGGGCATCACGACGCGACGAGGTAGGCGAAGACGCTTTCCAGCGACTCGTCGTCGGGCAGCAACTCCAGCAGCCGGATGTCGTGCCGCGGGCCGCCGCGGCGATCTCGCGGCAGAAGGCACCGTAGTCCGACGCCCTGACCTGCAGCCCGTTGGCCGTGACCTCCACCCCGCTGACCGCCGGGCGCCCGATCAGCGTGGCGCCGAGCAGCCGGTCGTCCGGTGGAGCGGACGGTGAACACGTGCGGCCTGCTGGTCATGAGCCGCCTGATCGCGCGGAAGTCCCCCGAGGCCGCCAGCCGCCCCGCGACGATCACCTGGATCGTCCCGGAGAGCCTTTCGACCTCTTCCAGGATGTGGGAGCTGAACAGGATCGTGCGTCCCTCGGCGCCCAGCTTGTCGAGCAGATCCATCATGTGCAGCCGCTGCCTCGGGTCCATCCCGTTGAACGGCTCGTCCAGCAGCAGGACCTCGGGATCGTGCACCAGCGCGGCGGCTACCTTGATCCGCTGCCGCATGCCCTTGGAGTAGGTGGAGATGCGGCGGTCGGCCGCCTCGGCCATCTCCACCATGTCGATGGCGCGGCGGGCGGCGCCATCGACATCGGTCAGCTGCTGCAGCCGGGCGGTGGCCCGGACGAAGTCCCCTCCGGTGAGGAAGGCGTAGACCGAGTCCCGCTCGGGGACCAGGCCGAGCGTGCGGTAGATATCCGGGTTGTCCCAGCTCGGCACGCCGCCGATGGTCAGCTTGCCGCGGGACGGCTCAAGGAACCCGCTGATCATGTGGATGATCGTCGACTTCCCGGCGCCGTTCGGCCCGAGCAGCCCGGTCACCCCCGGGCCGATCGTCATCGTGACCTCGTTCACCGCGACGACGTTGCCGTACCAGCGGGAGACATCCGCCAGCTCGATGGTGGTCATTCCACACCCGCCTTCCGGTACCGGACGGCGAGGATGGTCAGGCTCGCCGCGAGCAGTACCAGGAACATCACGCCGTAGACGGCCCCGTAGTGGCCGGGCGGGGCCATCGGCCCCGGGACCTTGCCGCCGAGCCACTGCCTGACGCCGTCCAGCACCGTGAACGGGCTGATCAGGCCGGCCAGCTGCTGGCCCGAGGTGACGGCCGTGGCCGCGGCCGCGCCGGGCGGGAGCGGATGCCCCGTGGACCGCGTGCACCGCGACCGGGTGCCCGGCGACCGAGTAGATGATCTGGGCCAGCGTCCAGGTGAGGAAGAAGAAGATCGCGACCGCACCCGTCGCGTAGGCGCGCTTCGCGGACAGGCAGGCCAGCGCCAGCCCGATCGCGGCCAGCAGCACCGCCCACAGGGCCCCCACGCCCAGCCCGCCGGCCAGCAGCCTGGTCTGGTGCCACACGCCGCTGCCGCCCTTCGCGGAGACGATCGTGCCCAGGTACAGCAGGAGCAGCGGTAGCTCGATCATGAGCAGGCAGGCCACGGTGAACGCCGCGTACTTCGCGGCCGGGTAGTCCCCCCGGCGCAGCGGCCGGGAGAAGTACAGCGGCAGGACGTGACTGCGCAGGTCGCGCGAGACAAGCTCGGGCGCCTGCACCGCAACGAAGATCGTCATGACCACGACCCGCAGCGGGAAGGTATAGGTGCCGTAGAAAACGACCGGCGGGCCTCCCCTGGCCACCGCGACCGCGTTCACCACGGCCGGCAGGCACATGGCGGCGAACGCGATCACCGGCAGGATCTTGGCCTTCGCGCCCCGGCCGATGCCGAACGAGGACCGCAGGCTGTGCCAGAAGAGGGCCAGGGCAATCTGCAGCCGCCCCAGCCGCGCTCCCTCGTAGCGGCGATAGCCACGGTCGTAGATGACCCCGCCGGCGGGCTGACTCGCCAGGCTGGCCCCGGGACCGGCAGAGTACGCGTCATCAGCTGGCATCGGGCACCTCCGTCGTCGCGAGGGCGGGCTCGCCGTCATCACGGAATAGTTCCTCCAGGCTGTGCCGCCGCTGTTCCAGCCGTCCGAGCGGCAGCCGCAGATCGGCGACCGCGTCGCGTACCGCGTCATAGGTGGCATCGCCCGCCAGCGGCACCAGCAGCGCTCGCCGGTACGGCCTGGGGTCGAGTCCGCGCCGGGCCAGCTCATCGGCCAGCGGCGTCGCGCCCTCCTCCACCTCGACGAGCAGCACCCGGCGTACCTCGGTGAAGCTGGAGATGGTGTCGGCGCGGAGCAGCCGGCCCGCGTCAATGGCCACCAGGTGGTCGCAGATGCGCTCGATCTCGCCGAGCAGGTGCGAGGCGACGACGATCGAGATGCCGAACTCGGTGCCGATCCGGAAGATCAGGTCGAGCATCTCCGCCCGCCCCGCCGGGTCGAGGCCGTTGGTCGGCTCGTCGAGCAGCAGCAGCCGGGGGTCCCCGACCAGCGCCTGGGCCAGCTTCACCCGCTGCTTCATGCCGGTGGAGTAGGTGCCGATCTGGCGGTACCGCTCCTCGTGCAGACCGACGTGCCGCAGCGACTCAGCCGCCCGCTCCTTGGCCGCGGTGGCCGGCAGGCCTGACATCCGTCCCAGGTGGGTGACGAACTCGGTGGCGGTGACATCCGGCGGCAGGCAGTCGTGCTCGGGCATGTAGCCGATCAGGGTCCTGATTCGCTCGCCGTGCAGCTGGCAGTCGTGACCAAGCACCATGGCCCGGCCCGTGGTCGGCTCCAGCAGGCCGAGCAGGATCTTGATCAGCGTGGATTTTCCCGCGCCGTTGGCTCCGACCAGGCCGGTAATGCCCGGCGCGACCGCGACGGTGAGCCCGTCGAGCGCGGTCACCTGACCCGGATACCGCTTGGTCAGCGCCTGGGTCTCGACGACCGCCGTCTCGGTGACCGCGCCCTGGGCGCGTGTGGTCATGGCCGTCCTCGCTTTCGGTTGCGCCGCTGGCCGCATTCGCGCCGGCCCGGCTGGCCCGGCGCGCCCCGGTGCGCCGATCCCAGACTGCCGCGGATCGTGATCACAGTCGTCATCCCGCAGGGTGATTTTGTGATCGGCGGCGCGGGCACCGGCAGGTGTCCCGTGCTCCGCCCGGCCTACGCCTGCAGGCTGACGTCAAGCCGGTCAACTGCGGTTACGGTAGATGCGTGAGCAGCCCGTCGCAGGCACCGCAGCGGCGACCGCGGCCGCCGCTGACCAAGCGGCTGCGCCCCGGCCACTGGATCGCGCTTGACGTGCTCGCCGCCGCGGTGTCCACGCTGATCCTGACCGCGTCGCTGCGGGGGGAGATTATCCAGAACGGCGTGTTCCAGCCATAGGCCGATCGACGGCGTGCTGGTGGCGTTCATGCTGGCCGTCGCCATGTCCCTGCCGGTCGCCCTGCGCCGCCGCCGTCCGCTGGCCGCCCTCGGCCTGGCTGCGGCGGCCGCCGCGCTCGCCGTCGTGCTGGTCCGGACGCCGAACGGCCCCTTTTTCTACCTGCCGGCCGCGTACGTTCTCTTCCTGGTGGCCGCCGTCTCGCCGCGCCGGGTATCGGCGGCCGCGCTCGGCGCGGTGCTAGCCCTGGTCTTCCTCTCCGAACTGTTCGTGCAGCCCAGGGCGGATCCCGAGCCTGGCCGTTCCGGCCGCCCTCATCGTGATCATCACCTGGGGGTTCGGCTACGCGGTCAGCCAGCGGCGCGTCTACGCCGAGCAACTGCGCGACCAGGCGGCGACCAGCGCCGTCACCGAGGAGCGGCTGCGGATCGCCAGGGAACTGCATGACGTGGTCGCGCACAGCATGACCGTGATCGCCGTCCAGGCCGGATACGGTCATCACGTGATCGAGGCGCAGCCCGCCCAGGCCCGCGAGGCGCTCGGTGCCATCCAGGCCACCAGCCGGGAAGCGCTGGCCGACATGCGGCGCATGCTCGGCGTCCTGCGCCAGCCCGGACCGGAGCCGTTCGGGCCGGAAATCGGGTCCGGTCTGGCCGCGTGCCGGCCGGCCGGGATCGCGGCACCCGCGGCGCTGCCCGCGGCGAACGGCCGCGGGCAGACGGCGGGCCCGCGCACCGCGAGTTCCGGCGAGGCGGCTCCGCTGGCGCCCGCGCCCGGCCTGGCCGATCTGGACCGGCTGGTGGCGCGGATCGCGCGCGCCGGCGTCCGGGTGGACCTGCAGGTGCGCGGCCGCCGCCGGGAACTGCCGCCCGGGATCGACCTCGCGGCGTTCCGTATCGTGCAGGAAGCCCTGACCAACGTGGTCAAGCACGCGGACACGCCGTCCTGCCGGGTCATCGTCAGCTACGGTATCGGACGAGCTGTCCGTCGAGATCACCGACGAGGGCCAGGGCAGCCAGGTTCCGGCCGCGGCCGCGCGCGCGGTCCCGGCCGGGGCGGGCCGGGCGGTGAAGGGGGCGAGGAAATGACCGGCGGGCACGGGCTGATCGGGATGCGCGAGCGGGTGAGCCTGTACGGCGGCGAGTTCAGCGCGGGCCCGCGGCCGGAGCGCGGTTTCCGGGTGGCGGCGCGGCTGCCGGCCGGGGACGCCAGGTCATGACGATCCGGGTGCTGGTCGCCGATGACCAGGCTCTGGTGCGGGTCGGGTTCTGCGGCATCATCGCCGCCACGCCGGGCCTGGCGGTCGTCGGCGAGGCGGGGACCGGCGCGGAGGCGGTCGAGTTGGCCCGCGCGACCCGGCCCGACGTGGTCCTCATGGACGTGCGGATGCCGGTCATGGACGGCATCGAGGCCACCCGCCGGATCACCGCTGACGCGCGCACGCAGGACGTGCGGGTGCTGATCCTGACCACCTTCGACCTCGACGAGTACGTCTACGCCGCGCTGCGGGCCGGCGCCAGCGGCTTCCTGCTCAAGGACACGATGCCAGCCGACCTGCTGAACGCCATCCGGGTCATCGCGGCCGGCGACGCGCTGCTGGCCCCCAGCGTGACCCGGCGCCTGCTCGGCGAGTTCGCCAGCCGGCCCGAGCTGTCGCCCCCGCAGGTCCCGGCGGGCCTGGAGCAGCTCAGGGACCTGACCGAACGGGAGCAGGAGGTTCTCACCCTGGTCGCGCAGGGGCTGTCGAACAGCGAGATCGCCGGGAAGCTGAGCATCAGCCCGGCGACCGCCAAGACCCACGTCGCGCACCTGCTGACCAAGCTGGACTGCCGCGACCGGATCCAGCTGGTCATCATCGCCTACCGGGCCGGGCTCGTCCCCGCGTAGCTCGCCGGCGGCGGCGCACCCGGGCAGCAGCGCACCGGGCAGGCCGGTCAGGCCGGTGCCGTGCCGCGGTCAGTGCGCGTAATCGCCGCGGTAGTACTCGAAGACGAAGCCGATCGTGGTGAAGACCAGGCACAGCATGCCGATCAGGAACAGCCACCAGCCGATCGCGGCGCCGAGGGCGGCCAGGGCGGCGGACGAGCCCACGAACAGCGGCCACCAGCTGTGCGGGCTGAAGAACCCCAGCTCCCCGGTGCCCTGCTCGATCTCGGCCTGGGGGTCGTCCTGGGGCAGCTTCGGCAGCCGGCGCCCGGTGAACAGCACGTAGAACCCGATGAGGAAGCCGAGCCCGACCGCGAAGGCGAGCGCGGCGGTGCCGGTCGGATCGTGCGAGAAGTACCAGTACACGATGTCGGCACCGGCGAAGAACACGGCGCAGCCGAGGAACAGGCTTCCCTCTACCTTCATCCGCTACCTCCCCGGTACTGATTCTGGCCGCGCCACCGTGTCACAGCGCTAGTGCGATGGCGGCGGCGACTCGTTCGACGTCGGCGACACCGAGAGCGACTGCTTGACCCCCAGCGAGGCCCGGCCCTGTTTGACGTGCGGGTAGTGCAGGTCGAACGCGGGCCGCTCGGACCTGATCCGCGGGATCTGGGTGAAGTTGTGCCGGGGCGGCGGGCAGGACGTCGCCCACTCCAGCGAGTTGGCGTGGCCCCACGGGTCGTCGAGCGTGACCCGCTCGCCGAAGCGCGCACGTCTTGTACACGTTGTAGAGGAAGAAGAACGTGGAGGCGCCGAGGACGAAGGAGCTGATGCTGGAGACGTCGTTCAGCGTGGTCGCGATCCCCGGCAGGTCGGGGTAGTGTGGCGATGCGGCGCGGCATGCCGATCACGCCCAGCCAGTGCTGCACCAGGAACGTCCCGTGGAACCCGAGGAACAGCGTCCAGAAGTGCCACGTGCCCAGCCGGTTGTCCAGCATCTTGCCGGTCATCTTCGGCCACCAGAAGTAGAAGCCGGAGAACATGGCGAACACCACGGTGCCGAACAGCACGTAGTGGAAGTGGGCCACGACGAAGTAGGTGTCGCTGACGTGGAAGTCCAGCGGCGGCGAGGCCAGGATGACCCCGGTGAGCCCGCCGAACAGGAACGTGACCAGGAACCCGAGGGCGAACAGCATGGCCGGGCTCGAAGGTGAGCTGCCCGCGCCAGATCGTGCCGGTCCAGTTGAAGAACTTCACCCCGGTCGGGACCGCGATCAGGAAGGTCATGAACGAGAAGAACGGCAGCAGCACCGCGCCGGTGGTGAACATGTGGTGCGCCCACACGGTCATCGACAGGCCCGCGATCGCGATCGTGGCGCCGACCAGGCTCTTGTAGCCGAACAGCGGCTTGCGGCTGAACACCGGCAAGACCTCGGTGATGATGCCGAAGAACGGCAGCGCGACGATGTACACCTCGGGATGGCCGAAGAACCAGAACAGGTTCTGCCACAGCAGCGCGCCGCCGCTGGAGGCGTCGAACACGTGCGCGCCGAGCTTGCGGTCGATCTCCAGCACCAGCAGGGCGGCGGCCAGGACGGGGAAGGCCAGCAGCGCGAGGATGCTGGTGAGCAGGGCGTTCCAGGTGAAGATCGGCATCCGGAACATGGTCATGCCCGGGGCCCGCATGCAGAAGATCGTGGTGACGAAGTTGACCCCGCCCAGGATCGTGCTGAGGCCGGACAGCGTCAGGCCCATGATCCACATGTCCGGGCCGACCCCCGGCGAGAACACCGAGCTGGTCAGCGGCGAGTAGGCGTACCAGCCGAACGAGGCCGAGCCGCCCGGGGTCAGGAAGCTGGCCAGCAGGATGAGCCCGCCGAAGGTGAACAGGTAGTAGCTGAGCAGGTTGAGCCGCGGGAAGGCCACGTCGGGCGCGCCGATCTGCAGCGGCATGACCACGTTCGTGAACCCGACGAACAGCGGCGTGGCGAACAGCAGCAGCATGATCGTGCCGTGCATCGTGAACAGCTCGTTGTACTGCTGGTCGGACACGATGTGGTTGTCCGGGCCCATCAGCTGGGCCCGCATGATCATCGCCATGATGCCGGCGAACAGGAAGAAGCAGAATGACGTGATCAGGTACAGGTAGCCGATGACCTTGTGGTCGGTCGAGGACAGCCAGGCAGCGAGCACCGAGCCCTTCCGCGGGCTGCTGAGCAGCCGGGTTTCAGGGTCGGTGATGCCATGCTCGGTCGCGGTCACTGCACACCTCCCGCCTTCTGCTGCGCCTGTTTAGCCGCCATGAACGAGCGGAACTGCTGCGGGGTCACGATCTTCACCCTGAACAGCATCAGGCTGTGATAGACACCGCACAACTCGGTGCAGTGGCCGATGAACGTGCCGGTCTTGGTCGCGGTGACCTGGAAGGAGTTGGTGTGATTGGGGATCACGTCGCGCTTGAACACGAACTCCGGTATCCAGAACGAGTGCACGACGTCCAGTGAGTTCAGGGTGAACTTCACGGTCTCGTTTTCCGGCATGACCAGCAGGGGCAGCGGCCCCGGGTAGGGCTCGCCGGTGAGCGTCACGTCGCCGGCCGCGGAGCCGGGCACCTTGTACTGCGGGTAGGAGAACTCCCAGCTCCACTGGAACCCGGTCACGTCGATGTTCACGTCGGGGTGCGAGGACTCCGCGTTCACGTAGTTCTCGTCCCGCGCGGTGAAGTAGAACAGCACGGCGATCATGATGAACGGGACCACCGTGTACATGATCTCGATCGGCAGGTTGTAGCGCACCTGGGGCGGCAGGTCATCGCTGCGCTTGCGGTGGAAGATGCACGCCCAGATGATCAGGCCCCACACGACGGCCCCGACGGCGAACGCCGCGATCCAGGACCCCTGCCACAGGGTGAGCATCACCTTTCCCTGCTTGGTGACGGGGTCGGGCCAGCCCAGCCGGGTGAACTCGTTGTTGGTGCAGCCGGACAGGGCGATCACCAGCAGGCCCAGCGCCGCGGCCGACAGCGCCGGCGGCCGCGCGGACGGCGCGGACGGGCGTCCCGCGCCGGCGGGCCCGCAGGACCGGAATCCGGGACGATGGCCGCGCGGCGCGCGATGCTGGCGCGTCCCGTTCGCGGCTCGCGGCGGATCGGACTCACTGATTGCCTTCCCAGCGGACGACTCCCGGCCGCGCGGCCTTCGGCGGCCGTGGCCGGTCGCGACTCCTCCTACAGCGTGTCGTGGAAACATTACCGCGAACCAGGCCCGGTGCATCAGCCGACCCCGTGCTTACCGTGTGCTTACCCCGTGGCGGCCGGGGTATCGCTATCGTCGGGTACTCACGCTGCAGCGCGCGGCCGGATAGCCGCTTCTCCGGGCATGACACGCCCGGCACCCACAGGATGGACCAGGTGACCAGATGACCACCGCGACGCCGCTTCCGCCGCTTCCGGCGCTGACCATCGACGCTCTCGGCCGCAAGTGCCCCATCCCGATCATCATGCTGGCCGAGCGGATCCGGGAGGTGCCGATCGGCTCGGTGGTGTCCGTGCTCGCGGACGACCCGGCGGCGCGGACCGACCTGCCCGCCTGGTGCGGGCTGAAGTCGCACGAGTTCGTGCTGGAGACGGCGCTGCCGAGCGGCTGGTCGTTCCTGGTCCGCCGCTGTTACTGACGGCGGCGGCCGGTCCGCTCTCACGGCACTCGGATGCGGTCAGGTCTCACTGTCATCTCTGAGGGTTCGGCCGGGCTGAACCGGCCGGTGAACCGGGGGTCCGATTCCCACCAGGGCCGGTCGGCGGGCCGCTCCGCGGCCGCCCCGGCCGGGCCGGCCAGCGCATCAGCGTCCGGTGCCGCCGCCGCGGGTGCCGCCGCGGCGTCCCTCGCGTCCAGTTCGGCGTCGACCACGGCCGCTTCCGTCTCGTCCTCCCTGATCATGTAGATCAGGGCCGCCACGAGGAACGGGATTCCCACCAGGTCACCGAGGACCCACAGCGTGCCGCCGCCGAGCATCTGGTCGAAGCGGAGGCTGGGCCCCCAGGGCCTGGCCAGCGCCCGGTAGTAGGGGCCGCCGATCAGGTGCGAGTCACTGATCACCGCGATGCCGAGGATGGCGTCGCCGATCACCTCGCCGATCATGATCCAGAGGGTCACCAGGTACGGGTAGGCCCAGGGCACCGGATCCGCCCGGATCAGGGTCCAGAAGAACACCAGGCCGGGGATGATCAGCGCCAGGTAGGTCAGCTCCCGGATCCCGGCGCTGTGGAAGTACGCGGTGTACCACGGCGAGAAGTAGACGGCGAAGGGCACGGCGACGAGCAGCACGGTGCTGATCGCCGGGAACGTGAGCACCCGCGCCGTCCGGCTGCGTATCGCCGCCTCCAGCCGGGCCCCGGACCGCCCGGGACCGGCGGCGATGGCCAGGGTGAGCGGGCGGCCGAGCGCGAGGAACAGCGGCGCGACCAGCAGCAGCAGGATCGTCTGCGCGGCCCGGGCGTAGAACAGCACGCCGGCGTACGCGCCGGTCCAGGACATGGTGGCGATCACCAGCATGCCCAGGCCGACGCGCGAACGCCACGGCGCGGCCCGCCGGCCAGGGCTGGCCGCGGCGGCGTGCCCGCCGCACCCCGGCCAGGTAGCCCGCGCCGAGCAGCAGCACGGGCGCGCACGCCCACGGGTCGAACGTCCACGACGTGAACGCGCGGGCCAGCGTGAGCTCGGGCGGGCCGTGATAGCCGGCCGCCGGCCGCGAGCACACCCGCGCCCACCGCGCCCGTACTGCCATGCCCGCCACGCTACCGCCGGCCTGCCACTCCGTCAGGTGGCACGACGCGGCTGACAGGCCGTTCGCATCGCGTGGAAGTGCCTGGCGCGGCGCCGCGCTACAACCGCTCCGCGATAATGAAGCCGGCACGCTACCCGCGGCCGCGTAGGCGACGGCCAGCTCGGCGGCCAGGCCGCGTTGTCCGCGATGAGCTGCGCGTTGACCTCCAGCGTCGCGCCGCCGGTCGCCGTGCAGGTGCGCGAGCACGGCCGGGGTCACCGCCTGGCCGGTCGCGCCGGCCGCTGCGCGGCGTCCAGCGCCTGCTCGGTCAGCTCGTCCACGTCCAGGCTGCGCGGGGGCGGCTGGGCGACCAGCAGGCCACCGCCGGCCAGCCGCCAGTGCAGCCGGGCGATCCGCGCGGCCTCCGCGGCGGTCTCCACCCGGGCCGAGACCGGCGGGCCGCCGGACGCGGTGTAGAACCTGGGCAGCGTGTCCGTGCGCCAGCCGAGCACGGGCACGCCCAGCGACTCGAGCAGTTCCGCGGTCGCCGGCACGTCCAGCAGCGACTTCGGTCCCGACGCGACCACCACGGCCCGGGTGCGGGCCAGCTGGGCCAGGTCGGCGGAGATGTCCAGGGTCGCCGCGAAGCCGCGGTGCACGCCGCCGATCCCGCCGGTGCCCATGAAGCGGATCCCGGCCAGCCGGCACACGGCCAGCGTGCCGCCCACCGTGGTGGCGCCGAGCCCGCCGCCCGCGACGCAGCTGGCCAGATCGCGCGGGCCGGCCTTGCGCACGTCCGGGCTCGCGGCCAGCCGGTCCAGCTTCCCGGCCGCGGCGCCGACCCGGATCCGCCCGTCCGTCCACCGCCACCGTGGCCGGCACCGCGCCGGCCGCCCGCACCCGGCGCTCGGACTCCAGCGCCACGGCGAGCCCGCGCGTCCCGGGGAACCCGTGCGAGACCAGGGTCGTCTCCAGCGCCACCACCGGGCCGCCGGCCGCCAGCGCCTCGGCGACCTCGGCCGAGATGTCGAGCAGGCCGCCGCGGGCGGCACGTCGCCGCCGGCCGTCACGGCATCGCGCCCAGCCGGCTGACCGCCCGGGCCGCCGCCTCCAGGCCCAGCTCCACCCCGCCGAGCAGGAATCCGGCGGCGAACGCGTCCCCGGCCCCGGTGCTGTCCACCGGCCGGGCCGGGTGCGCGGGCCAGTGCCTGCCGTTCAGCCGGACCCCGGCCGGGCCGAGCTTCACCACGACGGTCGCCGCGGGCGGGGCGGCGGCCAGCCGGGTCTCCGGCTCGTTGCCCAGGATCACGTCGGGCCGCAGCAGCCCCAGCAGGCGGTCCACCTCCGCCGCGCCGATCTCGCGCAGCACCGAGACGGACGACAGGTCCACGCTCACCCGGGGCACCCGCCGGGCCGCGTCCAGCGCCGCCGTCCTGATCGGCGCGTCCACCAGGCTGTACAGCGGCAGGTGCAGCCGGTCGCAGCCGGCGAACCACTCGTCCCGCAGCTCCGCCGCGGACAGCAGCGGGCAGACGCCGCGGTCGGTGATCATCGTGCGCTCCGCGCCGCCGTCGGAGAGGGAGACGACGACGCCCGTCGTCCCGTCGGTGACCGGCCCGGCCAGCTGCACGCCGCGGCGGCGCAGGTTCTCGGCGACCAGGCGGCCGGCCAGGTCCCGGGCCCGCTTGGCCACCACCCGGGCCTTGCCGCCCAGCGCCACCGTCCAGGCGGCGACGTTGGCCGCCTGGCCGCCGGGCGCCACCGTGGTCGAGGCCGGCGTGTCCGTGCCAGCGGCAAGCTCGGGGCGGGTCACGACCACCACGTCGAGCAGCGCGTCACCCAGCGTGCAGAGCAAGGTCACGCGGGCCGGGCGTCCAGCAGCGCGGCCAGCTCGCCGGACGCGCGGGCCCCGTACGCCTCCCCGAACCGCGCGGTCAGCGGCGCGGGCTTCAGCTCGTACTCCTGGGGGCCGACGGTCTCCAGCGCGCACGCCGCGATCAGGTTCCCCAGCTGCGCGGCCCGCTCCAGGCCGAGCCCGCTGCGCGATCGCGGCCAGGAACCCGGCCCGGAACGCGTCCCCGGCGCCGGTCGTCTCCTTCGGCTCCGCCGAGACGGCCGGCACCATCAGCGGCGGCTGCCCGGCCCGGTCCACCCGGGTGCCGTCCTGGCCGAGAGTGGTCACCCGCACCCGGACCCGGTTCACGATCTCCTCGGCGGTCCAGCCCGTCTTCTGCTCGGTCAGCGCCGCCTCGTACTCGTTGGCGAACAGGTACTGCGCGCCGTCGAGCAGCGAGCGGACGTCCGCGCCGTCCAGCCGGGCCACCTGCCACGACGTGTCGGTGGCGAACGGGATGCCGAGCTCGCGGCACTGCGCGGTGAATCCCATCATGGCCCGGGGGTCGCCCGGCCCGAGCAGGACCAGGTCAATGCCGCCGGCCTGCTCGGCCACCGTCGCCAGCTCGATGACCGCGTCCTCGGCCATCGCCCCGGCGTAAAACGAGCCGATGTGGGCGCCGCGGGTGTCGGTGGTGTTCACGAACCGGGCGGTGTGCCGCGTGCTGGACTGCCTGACCCCGCTGGTGTCCACGCCGTGGGCGGTCAGCCAGGACCGGTACTCGCCGAAGTCCGGCCCGACCGAGCCCACCAGCAGCGGCCGCAGGCCCAGGCAGCCCAGCCCGAACGCGATGTTCGCGGCCACCCCGCCGCGGCGGATCTCCAGGTCGTCCACCAGGAAGGACAGCGCCACCTTGTCCAGCTTGTCCGCCACCAGCTGCTCGGCGAAGCTGCCGGGAAAGGTCATCAGGTGGTCGGTGGCGATCGAGCCGGTCACCGCGATACGCACGACAGCGTCCCCCAGTCGGAGAGGAAAGACTACGGGGACTTTAGCGGGTGCCGGCCGGTTAGGCCATGGCTAGTGGAACGAGTCCCCGCAGGCGCAGGAACCGGTCGCGTTCGGGTTGTCGATCGTGAAGCCCTGCTTCTCGATCGTGTCCACGAAGTCGATGGTGGCGCCGGTCAGGTACGGGGCACTCATCTTGTCGGTGACGACCTGCACGGTCCCGAACTCGCTGACCACGTCGCCGTCGATCTCACGCTCGTCGAAGTAGAGCTGGTAGCGCAGCCCGGAGCAGCCGCCCGGCTGAACCGCGACGCGCAGCCTCAGGTCGTCGCGGCCCTCCTGGGCCAGCAGGCTGCTCACCTTGGCCGCGGCCACGTCGGTGAGGATGATGCCCTGCTGCGTGGCCTGGTCCTGAACTGTCATCTAAGGTCAGCTCCCGAATCGGCTGGCGCGCCCGTCCCGGCGCGTTTGCTTCCGTGGTGTTCAACGATATGCCGTCGCCGGTCATTCCGCACCGAGCGGCCGCGGGCAGCGCGCCGCCGGTCACAGGCCGGGTGCGCCCCACACCGGGAACCAGCGCGACAGGTCGGACTCGATCTTGAGGTCGCCCTCGATGCGCGCCCGCGCACCTGCAGCTCGAGCGCGTTGTCCCGGCGCTCGCCGCCCTGCGGCGCGAACGGGTAGAACGTGCCGCGCTTGTACAGGTACACGATCGCCAGCCGGCTGCTGGCCGGGCCGCGGAAGCCGACCAGCGAGCAGAGCAGCTGCGGGCCGAACCCGCTGTCGGCCAGCGAGGAGTTCACCGCGTGCACGTCGGTGACCAGCGCGTCGAGCTCGGTCGGCGGGCCGCCGGACGACCAGCCAGGTGAAGCCGTAGGAGTCGTTGGACACCTCCACCGGCGGGGCGTCGGCGGCCGCGCCCGTGGCCAGCAGGTCGCGGACGTCCTTCTCGATGTCGCTGGAACGCGCGGCCCTCGGCGGCGCGGAAGCAGACCGAGCCGGTCCCGGTGGGGACCAGCCCGGTCGCCGCCTCCAGCGTGATCGCGGCCGAGGGCAGCGAGAACAGCGCGTCCAGGTTGGGCTGCGACGGGCTTGGTCCGGCCGAGCAGCGTGTCCAGGAGACCCACTGGCTTACCGGCCCAGCTGGTCGGAGATCTTGGCCAGCTCGGCCAGCCGCCGCTCCAGCGAGGGGTGCGTGGAGAACAGTGTGGCCAGGCTCGGCCGCCGCCCGGCCTTGGTGAGCGCCGGCGCGAAGTAGAACGCGTTCAGCGCCTCGGCGCCGTGCGCGCAGGTCCTTGGTCGGGATCGCGGCGATCTGGCCGCTCACCTTCTGCAGGGCGCTGGCCAGCTTGGACGGCTGCCCGGTGAGCAGCGCGCCGGAGCGGTCGGCGGCCAGTTCCCGGTAGCGGGACAGCAGCCGGATCAGCAGGAAGCTGATCGCGTAGATGACGACGCTCACCGCCATGACCGCCAGCATCAAGATCGCCACCTGGCCGCCGCTCTGGTTGTTGCGGCCGCGGCCGCCGCCGCCGAACAGCTCGCCGTAGAACGCGAACCTGATCATCAGCCCGGCGATGATGGCCAGGAACGAGGCGATCGTCATCACGCCACGTCCTTGTGCGCCACGTGCGACATCTCGTGCGCGATGACGCCCTCGAGCTCTTCGCGATCCAGCCTGCGCAGCAGGCCCTGGGTCACGCAGACCACGGCGTTCTTGCTGTTGCGGCCGGTGGCGAACGCGTTCGGCATGTCGGTGGGCGCGATCGCCACCCGCGGCTTGGGCATGTCGGCCAGCGCGCACAGCCGGTCGATGACGCCGTGCAGCTCGGGCGCCTGCTGCGGGGTGACCACCCGGGCCCCGGCGGCGCGCAGGGCGATCTTGTCGGAGTAGAAGAGGGATCCGATGCCCAGCCCGAGGCCGAGCAGCACCGGGAAGAAGATGATGGCGCCGCCGGAGGCGTGGACAGCGGTCAGGATGCCCACCAGCGCGGCGACGAATCCGACGAAGACCAGCCCGAGCAGGAACATGGTCAAGGTCATCCGCGCGGTAAGCCCCCGATCAGGGGCATATCGGGTGCGCGCCATCACGTGCCTTTCGTTCAATGCCAGGCGGCCGGAGCCTGTGCTGGCCCGCCTGCCTGGCCTGTGCTGACTCCAGTGTCGCTCATCCGGGCGCCTGGTCCATCCACTGGATCAGGTCTACTCGGTAACGCTTGGGGAACCCTGACCGTTCCCTGCCCGTCTGCTGCCAGCCGGGCCTGCGGTCTGCTGCCAGCCGGCCAGGCGGCGACCCGGATCGCGCCCGCGACGCGTCCTGCGGCCGACGGCGCTGCGCACGGGGCCGCCCGGGTAACCGCGGCTGGTCAGCCGGGGATCAGGCCCTCGTCGGTCAGCAGCTTGCGGACCTCGGCCAGGGTGGCGCCCTCGTGCGGGATGATCACGTCCGAGGGCTCCAGGCTGTCCGGGGGCAGCGGCGTGCCCTGGCTGCGGGCCCGGCTCGAGCAGCGCGCCAGCGCCGCGGTCAGCGCCTCCTGGTCGTTGCGTTCCACGGCGGCCTCGAGGTCGGCGTCCAGGGCCTGCAGCTCCGCGGCGGCCGCGTCATCGACTCGGAGCTGGCCCTCCCCCAGGATGCGGACGATCATGCCCGTCATCCTCCTGGACCGGCTCGGCCTGGACTGCGCGGCGGCGGCCTGCTCGGCCGGCCGCGCTCGGCCGGCCGCCTGCGCCGTCCGCCGCCGCCGATCTGCTTCGGCGCCTCGCCCTGGCCCAGCTCGCCCTTGAGCCGCTCGAGCTCGCAGGTCGACCGAGGTGCCCGCGCCCATCCGGTCCAGCTCGGCCTGGATGTCGTCGCGCGGCGTGCCCGGACGCGTCGTCGAGCGCGCCGGAGGCCAGCAGCTCGTCGATGGCGCCCGCCCTGGCCTGCATCTGGGCGGTCTTGTCCTCGGCCCGCTGGATCGCCATGCCGACGTCGCCCATCTCCTCGGAGATGCCGGAGAACGCCTCGTTGATCCGGGTCTGGGCCTCGGCGGCGGTGTAGGTGGCCTTGATCGTCTCCTTCCTGGTGCGGAAGGTGTCCACCTTCGTCTGCAGCCGCTGCGAGGCCAGGGTCAGCTTCTCTTCCTCGCCCTGCAGCTGCGCGTACTGCGCCTGCAGGTCGGTAGCTGGCTCTGCGCCGACTGGCGGCGGCTGAGCGCCTCCCGGGCCAGATCCTCGCGCCCGGCGGCGAGCGCGTCCCTGCGCCTGCTTCTCGAGCTTGCCCGACTGCTGGTTGATCTGGTTCATCTGCAGCTCGAGGCGCTTGCGCGAGGTGGCCACGTCCGCGACGCCGCGGCGGACCTTCTGCAGCATCTCGAGCTGCCTCTGGTAGGAGTAGTCCAGGGTTTCCCGGGGATCTTCCATCCGGTCCAGGGCCTTGTTGGCCTTGGACTTGAAGATGAGCGAAACCCGCTTCATCACGCTCATAGGCGCGTACGTCCCCTTCGTGCTGACGCCTCCGCCGCGCCGCGCTGCGCGTAGCCGCAGACGAACGCCTCACGGTGACGCGTCGGCTGTTACCGCCGGCTGGTCAAAGCCCACCCTACGCGGTTTTCCGGGTGCGAGTCATCACGGCCCCGGCGCGAGCGATCTGCATGCCGCCGGAAGGCGCTACGTCCCGTTAAGCTGGGTGCGTGTTCCGACGTCGCGACGCCGGGGCAGGCAGTGCCGTCGACGAGGCTGCGGCGGACGGATCCGGCCCGGCACCCCCGGATCCGCCGCTGGCCGGCCAGCGGGCGGCGGTGCCGTCACGCCGGGCAAGGGCCGTCCGACACCCAAGCGCAGCGAGGCCGAGCGCAGGCGGCGGCAGCCGCTACAGCGCGCCCGCCGACAGGAAGGCGCGCGGCCAGGCAGTCCCGGACCAGGGACCGCGGCGAGCGGTCGCGCCGGTACGAGGCGATGAAGCGCGGCGAGGAATGGGCGCTCGCGGCCAAGGACCGGGGGCCGGTCAAGGCGCTGACCCGTGACTACGTGGACTCGCGGCGCAGGATCAGCGAGTACTACATGTACATCCTGCTCGCGCTGCTGGTGCTGCTGCTGTTCAAGAACACCAAGCTGGAAGCGATCGTGTACCCGGTGGTCCTGCTGCTGGTGGTGGTGATCGTGATCGAGGGGATCATGATCTCCCGCGGGGTGCGCAAACTGGCCGCGCAGCGTTTCCCCGGCGAGAGCACCCGCGGCATCACCAGGTACGCGATCATGCGCACGCTGCAGATCCGCCGGTTCCGGATGCCCGCCCCCCGGATCGGGCCCGGCGGCAAGGTCTGACCCGGTCCGGCCAGGGCCTGGTCCGCGCGGGCCACTAGGGTCGGATCCATGGAACACCGCCATCTGGGCCGCAGCGGGCTCAAGGTCAGCGAGATCGCGTACGGCAACTGGATCACGCACGGCTCCCAGGTCGAGGAGGACGCGGCCCGGGACTGCGTGGCCGCCGCGCTCGACGAGGGCATCACCACCTTCGACACGGCCGACGTCTACGCCGGCACCCGGGCCGAGGAGGTGCTCGGCCGCGCGCTGCAGGGCATCCGCCGCGAATCCATCGAGATCTGCACCAAGGTGTACTGGCCCACCGGCGACGGCCAGAACGACCGCGGCCTGTCCCGCAAGCACATCATGGAGTCGGTGCACGGCTCACTGCGGCGGCTGCGGACCGACTACCTGGATCTGTACCAGGCGCACCGCTACGACAGCGAGACGCCGCTGGAGGAGACCCTGCGCGCCTTCGACGACCTGGTCCGGCAGGGCAAGGTGCTGTACGTGGGGGTGTCCGAGTGGCGGGCCGAGCAGATCACCGACGCGCTGGCGATCGCCTACCACCTGGGCCTGGACCGGATTGTCTCGAACCAGCCGCAGTACAACATGATCTGGCGGGTGATCGAGTCGGAGGTGATTCCGCTCTGCGAGAAGGAGGGGATCGGCCAGATCGTCTGGTCGCCGATGGCGCAGGGCGTGCTCACCGGCAAGTACCGGCCGGGCGAGGCGCCGCCGGCGGGCAGCCGGGCCACCGACCCGACCGGGTCCGGGTTCATCGCGGGCTACCTCGAGCGATGACGTGCTGACCCGGGTCGGGCAGCTGCGGGCCATCGCCGGCTGACGCCGGGCTGTCGCTGCCGCAGCTCGCGATCGCGTGGGCCCTGCAGAACCCGGACGTCTCCGCGGCGATCGTCGGCGCCACCCGGCCCGAGCAGGTCAGGGAGAACGTCGGGGCGTCCGGCGTGGTGCTCGACGAGACGGTGATGCGCCGGATTGACGAGGCGCTCGGGCCGGTGATCGAGCGCGACCCCTCGAACACCAGCAGCCCGGAGCGGCGCCCCTAGCCCGGCCCGGGCTATTCGCCGGGGTGCAGGCTCATCGGGCCGTACTCGGTCCGGTTGTCCTCGCGCAGGGTCACCCGGTCTACGCCCCCGTCCAGCAGGGCGCGCCAGTTCTCGCCCAGCCAGCTCTCCGCGTCCGACTGGCTGCCGAAGGTCTCGGCCGGAAGACCGCGGGCGGTGAGCACCGTCCCGTCGGCCTTCTCCAGCTGCCAGGTCCACGCCATGACCGCACAAGATACCTCAGACGGCCGCGGCGACCCCGGGCGCCTCCCGGCCCGGGGCCCGTGACCGGGTCTAACGGCCGAACGGGCGCACCGGGCCGGGGGAAACTGTTAGGTTCTTAACCGCTGCAGCAGTTCGTTACAGAAGGGTCACTGTCCCGATGGGGGACGGGGTGAAGGGGCATGACGCGCATCGTAGTCGTTGGTGACCTCATGACGGACACTGTCGCGCGTGCGGTCCTGCCGCTGGCCAAGGGCAGCGACACCCCGGCCGCGGTGACCATGCACGGCGGGGGCTCGGGCGCGAACATAGCGGCCTGGCTGGCCGTGGACGGGGCCGAGGTCGCCTTCGTCGGCAGGCGCGGGTCGGACATCGCCGGCCGGAACCGGGACATGGAGCTGATGGGGTACGGCGTCGACGCCCGCCTCGTGATGGACCCGGAGCGGCCCACCGGGACCTGCGTGGTCATGGTCACCCACAAGGGCGACCGGACGATGATGTCCGATCCGGGGGCCAACGCCGCGCTGTCCCCCGATGACCTGCCCCAGGACCTGTTCACCCCCCGGGACCACCTGCACGTGTCGGGGTACACGCTGCTGAACCCGGGATCCCGGCCCGCCGCGCTGGCGGCGTGCCAGTTCGCCTCCCGGGCCGGGATGACGGTGTCGGTCGACGCGGCCTCGGCCGCGCCGGTGGAGCGGGCCGGGGCCGAGACCTTCCTGCAGATGAGCAACGGAGCCTCGCTGCTGCTGGCGAACCAGGCCGAGGCCGCCGTGCTGACCGGGCGCGAGGATCCGGAGCAGGCGGCCCGGGTGCTGACCGCGTGGTACCCGCAGGTGGTCATGAAACTCGGCGCCGAGGGGGCGCTGTTCTGCACCAACGGCCGGGCCGAACCGGTGCGGGTCCCGGCCCTGCCGGTGGAGCGCGTCATCGACGGGACCGGCGCGGGCGACGCGTTCTGCGCCGGCTTCCTGCCGCCCTGGCTGAACAAGAAGCCGCCCGGCGAGGCGCTGGCCAGCGGCTGCCGGCTGGCCGCCCAGGCGATGGCCATGCTCGGCGCCCGCCCGGCGCTCTGACGTGCTTGCGACCGGTGCCCGGACGGGCTCGTGACCGGATACCTGGACCGGCTGTTCTCCCTGGACGGCCGGATCGCCGTGGTGACCGGCGGCAGCTCGGGCATCGGCCGGGCGATCGCCGGGGCGCTGGCGCACGCGGGAGCCCGGGTCGTGGTGATGGCGCGCGGCGAGCGCGGGCTGGACGAGACGGTGCGCGAGCTGCGGGCGGCGGGCCGGCCGGCGATCGCGGTGCGCGCCGACGTCGGCGACCGCGCCGCGCTGGCCCGGGCGGCGGACGCGGCGGCCGGGGAATTCGGCGAGCCGGACATCCTGGTCAACTCGGCCGGGATCAACCTGCGGCCGCCGATGGACGGGCTGTCGATGGCGGACTGGGACCAGACGATCGCGGTCAACCTCACCGCGCCGTTCGTGCTGGGGCAGCGGTTCGGGCCGCGGATGGCCGAGCGGGGCTGGGGGCGGATCATCAACATCGCCTCGCAGCAGGCGATCCGGGCGTTCGGCCACAGCGGGGCCTACGGCGCGTCCAAGGGCGGCCTGGTCTCGCTGACCCGGTCGCAGTCGGAGGCGTGGGCCGCCCGCGGCGTGTGCTGCAACGCGGTGTCGCCCGGGTTCGTGGCCACGCCGCTCACGGCCGCGGTGGCGTCCGACCCGGCCCGCTCGGCGGCGCTGGCCGCCCGGACCATGGCCGGCCGCAACGGGGAGGCCGCCGACTTCGAGGGCGTCGCGGTGTTCCTGGCCAGCCGGGCCAGCGACTACGTGACCGGGCAGGTCATCTTCGTCGACGGCGGCTTCTCGGCCAGCTGAGCGGCGGCTGGGGCGCCGGCCGCGTCACCTGCCCGCCGCGGCCGGCTCTGCCGTGATGGACGGGACGAGGCTAAGGTATGGGCGTGGCGCAGGGTGGGCCCGGCGTGGCAGCCGGCGGCGTGCACGGCCTCGCGGGCGCGTTAACCAGCTTTGTCGGCCGGGCGGCCGAGACGGCCAAGGTCGCTGAGCTTCTGGACCGGTACCGGCTGGTCACGGTGACCGGGCCGGGCGGTGTGGGGAAGACCCGGCTGGTCGCAGAGGTGGCGAGGCAGGTGGCCCCGCGGTTCGCCGACGGCGTGTGGCTGGCGGAGCTGGCCAGCGTCCAGGAGCCGGCGCTGCTACCGGCGGCCGTGGCCACGGCGCTGGGGCTGCGGCAGCTGCCGGGCACCTCGATCGTGGATTCGCTGATAACGGCGCTGACCCGCCAGCAGGTACTGCTGGTGCTTGATAACTGTGAGCATCTGCTGACGGCGGCGGCCGAGCTGTGCGCGGCGCTGCTGCCGGCCGCCGACGATGTGCGGATCCTGGCCACCAGCCGGGAACCGATAGGCCTGGCCGGGGAGGCGCGCTGCCGGCTGCCCCCGTTAGCGCTGCCCAGACCGGACGATCCGGCCGGTGCGCCCGGAATCCGAGGCGGTCCTGCTGTTCGCCGACCGGGCCCGCCGGGTCGATTCACACTTCACGCTGAGCAGCGAGTCAGAGCCGGCCGTGGCGCGGATCGTGGCCCGGCTGGACGGGATGCCGCTCGCCATCGAACTGGCCGCGGCCAGGGCCGAGGCGCTGGGCGTGGGCCAGCTGCTGGAGCGGCTGGACGACCGGTTCGGCCTGCTGATCGGAGGCGACCGGACGGCGGCGGCCCGGCAGCGGTCACTGGCCGCGACGGTGGAATGGAGCTATCAGCTGCTCAGCGAGCAGGAGCGGCGGGTCTTCCGCCGGCTCGCGCTCTTCCCGGGCCCCTTCACCCTGGATGCCGCGCAGGCGGTCGCCGGGCAGGCCGCGGGGCAGGTGGTGCTGCACCTGGTCGACTGCTCCCTCCTGGTGCCGCCGCAGCTGGGCCCGGACGGCCGGCCCCGCTACCTGATGCTGGAGACCCTGCGCGTCTACGGCGCCGAGCGGCTGGCGGAAGCGGGCGAGCACGCCGCGGCCGCGCTGGCCGGGTACGCGCTGCAGGTGGCCGAGCAGGCGGCGGCCGGGCTGGAAACCAGTGCCGGAGAGCTGGCGGCCGCCCGATGGCTGGACGCCGAGGACGCCACCGTGCACCAGGGCCTGACCTGGGGCCTGGAGCACGATCCGGCCACGGCGCTGCGGCTGGCCGTCGTGCTGGCGCCCTGGTGGCAGCTGCGCGGCCGCTCCGCGGCCGGGTACGAGCTGCTGCATGCCGCCGCCGGGCAGGCCGAGGAGGGCGATGAGTCCTGGTGTGCCGCGCAGCTCTGGCTCGGCGAGCTCGCGGTAGGCGCCAGCGATGACCACCGGCCTCGAGCACTTCACCGCGGCCAGGGATGCCCTGGCGTCGCGCCCGCCGTCGCCGATGCTGGTCCGGGCCCTGAACGGCCGGGCGGCCTGCCTGGCACACCTCGACCGGCTGCCCGGCGCAGCCGAGGATGCCCGCCGGGCCCTGGCGATGTCGCGGCGGATCGGCGATCCGGCCGGCCAGGCGCTGGCCCTGTACTGGCTGGCCGGCCTGGCGTATTACGCAGGCGATCATCCGGGCAGCCTGGCCCGGCTGCAGCAGGCCCGGCAGATCGACCCGGCGGCCATCCCGGTCAGGACCGCGCGGCGGTGCAGCTCTCGGCCTGACGATCGCGCTGACCGAGGCCGGTGACTACGGTTCCGCGCGGCGCAACTGCGCCCGGGCGCTGGCCGCGGCGCGTCAGGCGGGAGACCTGTTGTCCCAGGCAGAGTCTCTGGAGCACCTGGCGGACATCGACTTGAGGACGGGCCGGCTGGCCGAGGCCGGGACGCGGCTCGGCGCAGCCATCGACCTCGCCTTCCGGATCGGCCACTACCTGATGCTGAGCGATCTGCTGGATTACTGCGGGCACCTGTGCGCCGCCCGCCAGCGCTGGGCCGAGGCCGATCACGATATGGGCGGCCTATGCCGCCATCAACACAGGACCGGGGCAGACCCCGACCCGCTGCCGGACGCCCAGCGCCGTGCGTGAGCCCACCCGCAAAGCCCGGCAGGCACTGGGACCGGCCGGGACACGGGCGGCCGAGCGAACGCGGCCGAGGGCATGTCGCTGACGACCGCGGCCGAGTTCGCTGCCCTGCAGATCGATCGCGGAACGGCCGGAACCGGACGCGGCGCCGGCCCTGTCGGGGCTCAGCGTCAGGGAGCGGGAGCTGATCGCCCTGGTCGCGCAGGGCCGCACCGACGCCCAGATCGCCGGCCAGCTCTACATCAGCATCCGCACCGTCCGCTCCCACCTGGATCGCATCCGGGACAAGACCGGCAGCCGGCGCCGGGCCGACCTGACCCGGCTGGCCCTGCACGCGGGCCTGGTCTGACCGGCCGCCACGGCGCACCGGAGCCTGCACGGTGCCGGGGGCAGGCAGCGGGCCCGCGCGGCGGGCGTGGGTAGTCCTACCCCTGCGGCCTGCCGGCGGCAAAGGGGTAATCAGGCCTCTGCCCGGCAGCCGTCCTGACCGGACATTCTTTCACCTGGCGGACATGCTGCCGCCCCTCCGATCACCAGGGGAAAGGAACCGTCATGATGATCGTGCTCTACTCGCTCGTCTGGCTGATCATCTGTCTTATCTCGTCCTCGATCAGCTTTTTCGCCGGCCGGCGTCAGGTCGCCGACTCCTGCTACCTGCCCTGGGTCGAGCGCCGCAGCTGGGCACCGGATCCGGCTGACGACAGCGTTGCCGTCATCCGGCCGCTACGGCGGCCGGCGGCATGACCTCCGGCCAGCGCCGGCCAGCTGCCCCCGCCGGCGATGGCGGCCCCGGTCTTCGCGATCACGGCCCGGCCGGCGGCCGCGCCGGCCGGGTGCGGCCGATTGTCGCCCGGCGGCGGGAGAATGGCCGTCATGACCCGACGCAGCACCACCCGCCAGGCCGCCTCCCGCTCGTCCGGCCGCCCGCCCGGCCCCCCGGACGACTTCGAGGAGAACATCGTTGACATCGACGTCGCCGAGGAGATGCGGGGCAGCTACCTCGAGTACGCGTACTCGGTCATCTACCAGCGCGCGCTGCCGGACGCCCGGGACGGGCTGAAGCCGGTGCAGCGCCGGATCCTGTACCAGATGAACGAGATGGGCCTGCGGCCGGACCGCGGCCACGTCAAGTGCGCCCGGGTGGTCGGCGAGGTGATGGGGAGGCTGCACCCGCACAGCGACACCGCGATCTACGACGCGCTGGTCCGGATGGCGGCCCAGCCGATGGTGCTGCGGCTCCCGCTGATCGACGGGCACGGCAACTTCGGCTCGCTGGGCGGCGACGACGCGCCCGCCGCGATGCGGTACACCGAGGCCCGGCTGGCCGCCGCCGCCATGGAGATGGCGGCGTCGATCGGCGAGGACACCGTCGATTTCGTCCCGAACTACGACGGCACCGAGCAGCAGCCGGAGGTGCTCCCGGCGGGCCTGCCGAACCTGCTGGTCAACGGGGCCTCCGGGATCGCGGTCGGGATGGCCACGAACATGGCACCGCACAACCCCGGCGAGGTGATCAGCGCGGTCCGGCACCTGATCGCGAACCCGGACGCCACGCTCGACGAGCTGATGCGCTTCGTGCCCGGGCCGGACCTGCCCACCGGGGGGAAGATCGTCGGCCTGGACGGGATCCGGGAGGCGTACGCGACCGGCCGCGGCATGTTCCGGACCCGGGCCGCCGCGCGGGTGGAGAAGATCACCCCGCGGCGCACCGGGATCGTGGTCACCGAGCTGCCCTACAACGTCGGCCCGGAGAAGGTGATCGCCCGGATCAAGGATTTGGTGCAGGCGAAGAAGCTGAACGGCATCAGCGACCTCAAGGACCTCACCGACCGGCGGCGCGGGCTGCACCTGGTGATCGAGATCCGCAGCGGGTTCCACCCCGAGGCCGTGCTGGCCGAGCTGTACCGGCTGACGCCGATGGAGGAGACGTTCGGCATCAACAACGTGGCGCTGGTGGACGGGCAGCCGCGGGTGCTCGGGCTGCGCGAGCTGCTCGAGATCTACGTCGCGCACCGGCTCGAGGTGGTGCGGCGCAGGTCGCAGTTCCGGCGGCGCGGCCGCGAGGACCGGATGCACCTGGTGGACGGGCTGCTCATCGCGCTGCTGAACATCGACGAGGTCATCGCGGTGATCAGGTCGAGCGACGACGCCGCCGCCGCGAAGTCGCGGCTGATGTCGGTGTTCGATTTGTCCGCGGTGCAGGCCCAGTACATCCTGGACACCCCGCTGCGCAGGCTCACCAAGTACGACCGGCTCGAGCTGGAGTCCGAGCGGGACACGCTGCAGCGGGAGATCGCCGAGCTGACCGCGATTCTCGACTCCGGGCAGCGGCTGCGCGAGGTGGTCTCGGCCGAGCTGGCGGTCGTGGCGGAGAAGTTCACCACCCCGCGCCGGACGGTGCTGCTGGAAAGCGGCGGGGCGGCGACCGCCGCCGCGGTGCCGCTCGAGGTGGCCGACGATCCGTGCACCGTCCTGCTGTCGTCGGCCGGGCTGCTGGCCCGGGCCGCGGCGGTGCCCGATGCCGAACGGGCCGAGGCCGGCGCCGCGGCGGGCGGCCCGCGCTCGGCGCATGATGTCATCGTCTCCGCGGTGCCGGCCACGGCCCGCGGCACGATCGCGGCGGTCACGTCCGCGGGCCGGCTGATCAAGCTCGGCGTCCTCGAGCTGCCCGCGCTGCCGCCGAGCGCGCACTCCCCCGGCCTGGCCGGCGGCGCTCCGGTGTCCGAGTTCGTCTCGCTGCCGCACGGCGAGACCGTGGTGGGGCTGGCCACGGCCGGGCCGTCCGGGGCCGGGCTGGCGCTCGGCACGGCGGCCGGCGTGGTCAAGCGGGTCAGCCCGGATTACCCGCAGACCCAGCCGGAGTTCGAGGTGATCGCGCTGCGCGACGGCGACCGGGTGACCGGCGCGGTCCAGCTGGCCGGCGAGGACCAGGATTCTGGTGTTCGTCACCAGCGACGCCCAGCTGCTGCGGTTCGGCGCGCCGTCGGTCCGGCCGCAGGGCCGTTCGGCCGGCGGCATGGCCGGCGTCCGGCTGTCCCGCGGCGCGTCGGTGATCTGGTTCGGCGCCGCGGGCCCGTTCCCGGCCGGCCCGGCCGACGGCGGCCCCGCGGATGCTCCCGGCGGGGCGCCGGGCAGCGGTGGCGTCGTGGTGACGGTCGCCGGCGCGGCCGGAGCACTGCCGGGCACGGCGGCGGGCACGGTCAAGGTGAGCCGGTTCGGCGAGTTCCCGGCGAAGGGCCGGGGCACCGGGGGGGTGCGCTGCCACCGGTTCCTGCGCGGCGAGGACAGCCTGGTCCTCGCCTGGGCCGGCGCCGCGCCCGCGCTGGGTGCGACCGCGGCCGGCACCCCGGTCGATCTGCCGCCGCCCGAGGGCCGCCGAGACGGCTCGGGCGTCAGGGTGAGCCAGCCGCTGGCCGCCGTGGGCGGCCCTGCTCCAGCCGCCAGCGTGCACCTGACTGCCACCTAGCAGTACTTTGTGAAGTCGCTCCGAGCTGCATGAACACTGGCCCGCTTCGGTGCTTGCGCATCGGTGCGGCACGACCCCGGGCAAGAGGCGCCGGCTGGCTGGCAGACGATGGCGGACGCCGACGGCCGGCGAGAGGTTAGAGGGTCCAGAGGGCCTCGGTGGGTGAGAGGCGGGCGGCCTTGAGCGCCGGCAGCAGGCCGGCCAGCGCGCCGATGAGCAGCGCGGCCGCCAGGCCGCCTGCCCAGGCGTCGGTGGGGATGTCGGTGGTCCAGCCTTTGGCGTGCGCATAGATGGCGGTGGCCGCGGCGCCAGAGCCCACCCCGATCGCGCCGCCGGCCAGGGCGAGCACGATGGCCTCGGACAGGAACTGGACGCGGATGTGCCCCCGGGTGGCGCCCAGCGCGCGGCGCAGCCCGATCTCGCTGCGCCGTTCCAGCACCGAGATGACCATGATGTTGGCCACCCCGATGGCGCCGACCAGCAGCGCGACCGCGCCCAGCCCGAGGAACAGGGTGTTGAACGCGGCCTTGGCGTCGGCCTGCGCGACCAGCGCCGACGACGGCTGGGAGACGTCCACCGAGCTCGGGTCCTCCGGGTCGGCCTGCGCGGCGAGCAGGCTGTCCACCCGGTTCACCTGATCGGCGGCGGCCTTGACGTAGATCGTGGTGGGGTGCCCGTCGAACTGCAGGTACTTCTCGGCGAACGGGTAGCCGACCAGCACCGAGGAGTCGATGTCGGGGGACAGCACGTCCGGCTTGAGGATCCCGGCCACGTACAGCCACATGTTGCCGGCCCAGATCCGCTCGCCGGGGAACACCTTGTCGATGCCGAGCAGCTGCGCGGCGGCCGCGCCGAGCACGCAGGCCGGCTCGTGCTGGGTGGCCGCGTTCAGGAACTCGCCCTGGGCGACCGAGGTTTCGGCGGCGGCGGGCAGGCCCAGGGTGGCCGCGTCCACGGTCAGCGCGTTGGTGTTCACCGACGGGATCAGCGGGGAGCGGTAGGCGTTGGCATTGGTACTGCCGGTGGACTGCACCGCGTACACCCCGGGGAGGCGGCCGATCATCGCGGGCGCGGTCAGCGGCAGCTCTACCGGCTGGCCGGAGAAGCTGTTGCCGTTCTGCACGGTGAGCAGATTGGTGCCCAGCGCGGCGATCTCGGCGTTCAGCCCGGCCGCCGAGGATGACGACAGGCCGAGCACGGCGACGATCGCGGCCACCCCGATCGCGATGCCCAGCGCGGACAGGGCGGCCCGCAGCTTGCGGGTGCGCAGCCCGACGGCGGCCAGCCGGGCCAGATCAGAAGGCCGCAGCCGGGCCGCAGCCGGGCGGACGGGGGTGGTGCGCACCCGGGCGGTGGCCGGCCGTCGGGTCATGACGTGCCTCCTTCCTGGGCCGGCCGGGGGTGGCTCCGGGCGGCCAGCCGTTCCCCCGCCTCGCCGGCCATCGCCGGGGCGGCCCGGCCGGCGCCGGCGCCGGTGTCGGAGATGATCCGCCCGTCCAGCATCCGGACCTGCCGGCGCATCCGGGCGGCGATGGCCTGGTCGTGGGTGACCACGACGATCGTGGTCCCGGCCGCGTTCAGCTCGCCCAGCAGGTCCAGGATCGCCGCGCCGGTGGCCGAGTCGAGGTTGCCGGTCGGCTCGTCGGCTAGCACAATCGCCGGGGACCCGGCGAGGGCGCGGGCGACCGCCACCCGCTGCCGCTCACCGCCGGACAGCTGGGTCGGCCGGGCGGCCAGCTTGTGGCCCAGCCCGACCCGGCGCAGCGCCGCCGCCGCGGCCTCCCGCCGGCCGGCCAGCCCGGCGCCCGCGTACAGCATCCCGTCGGCCACGTTGTCCAGCACCTTCTGGTGCTCGGCCAGGAAGTACTGCTGGAACACGAACCCGATCGAGGACGCCCGCAGCCCGGCCAGCTCCCGGTCCGACAGGGTGCTCACGTCCAGGCCGGTCACCCGCACCGTCCCGGCGGTGGCCCGGTCGAGCGTGCCGGCCAGGTGCAGCAGCGTGGTCTTGCCGGACCCGGACGGGCCGAGCACCGCCAGCAGTTCGCCGGCGGCGACGGCCAGGCTGACCCCCGCCAGCGCGGTCACCGGCGGCGATCCCGGGTAGATCTTGGTAACGTCGGCCAGTTCGAGCACCGGCCCGCCCGATAGCCGGGGTGCTGTCCGAGCCAGTGCGATGGCCTCGGTTTCGGTGCTCATATGCCCGGCACCACCACGTGCTGGCCGGGGGTCAGGTTCCCGGTCACCTGCACCACCCCGGCGGCGTCGTCGAACAGCCCGGGCGTGACCTTGACCAGGTGATGCCCCCCCGGGCCGGTGACTTCGACCGCGTACTTGCCGCCCGGCTCGGCCAGCAGCGCGTTCACCGGCACCACGAGCACGTTCGACACGCTGCCGGTGGTGATCGTCACCGTCACCGGGGCCTGGTTCAGATGCCCGGCCGCCTTCGGGTTGTTCAGCGACACCAGCACGGTGATCGTCGCGGTGCCCGAGCCGTTCGAGCCGTTCGACGAGCCGCCCGACGAGCCGTTCGAGGAGCTGTTCGACGAGCCGCCCGACGAGCTGCTGCTCGACGACGACGAGCTGGCCACCGTGCTGATCTGCGAGATCTTCCCCGGGGTGGTGCTGCCGTCGGGCAGCGTGACCGAGACCGCGTCCCCCACCTTCACCAGGCCCTGCTCACCGGCGTCCAGCGGGATGGTGACCACGGGAGTGGTCGAGGTGGCGGTCAGCACCACGGCCCCGGGCGTGGCCGGGGAACCCGGCGCGGTGCCGGTGCCCAGCCCGGTGACCAGCGCCGGGCCGGGCAGGAACACCGCCTCGCCCAGGCTCAGCGTCCCGGTCACGGTCAGGCCGAGCTTGGTCTGCAGCTGCTCGACCGCGTAGGCGGTCTCCGCGCTGTAGTAGTCCCAGCCGGAGCGGGGGCCGAGCGCCGCGGCGGTGGCGTAGCCCAGCTTGACCAGGGCGGTGTTCAGCTCGGTGACGTCGGCGCCGGTCAGCCCCTCGTACAGGTCCCGGTAGGCCGGGACTTTGCCGTACAGCAGCACCACCGGGCTGCCGCTGACCGCGTAGATCCGGTGGCCCTGGCGCACGGTCTGGCCGACCTGCGGCAGCCAGGTGAACGTCCCCGACCCCGACCCCGACCCCGAACCCGGCGAGCCCGACGACGAGCTGGACGACGAACTTGAGGACGAGGACGAGGACGACGAGGTCTGCGGCACCACCACCGTGTAGGTGCCGGCGTCGCCCAGCGTCGCGTCCTCCTGGGTCTGCGAGGTCAGCGATTCCCGCTGCACGGTCTGAGTCGAGGTGGCGTACCCGTTGTTCGCCGTGCCCGCGCTGGACGGATTGTTCTTGCCGAACGCGCCCTCCGCCGCCGCCACGGCGACGCCCGCCAGGACGATCACCACCACCACGACGGCGGCCAGCCGGCGCCGCCGGCGGCGCGGGCCGCCGGCGTGCCCGTCGGCGCTGCCCCGCCGGGCCGGCTCCACCGGGCTGCCGCTCGCGGCCTGGTCCCGGGCCTCGGTACTGCTCATGGCCTTTTCCACCCTTCAAATCAGGAACCGGCATCGGGCAGGCCTGCTGCGGCCTGGCACTGCGGGGAGCCGGCGTCGGTGCCGGCCACGGTCAGCAGCGCCGCCCCGGCCCGCGCGGCGGCCAGCCCGCCGGCCCGCGGCCAGGCGCCGGTCAGGGGAGACCCTCCCCGCAGGCCTTCGCCGCGGCCTGGAACTGTGGCGAGTTGACGTCCACGTCGGCCGGCGGGCCGGGGACCATGATCCCCTGGCCGTTCGGGCCCGTCGAGGGGTCCGGCCAGTCGGGGTAGCCATGGGAGCGCATGCACGCGGCGGCCTTCAGCGACTGGACGAACTGCCTGTGCTGCACGGCCTGGGACGGCGGGTGGATGCCGAGTACGTGCCGGCAGGAGTTCATGGCCGACTGGAACTGCGGCGACTGCGGGTTGACGCCGGTGACCTCGTAGCCGAGGAATGACAGCACCACCTGGGAACCGTTCGGGCTGGGCGTGCCCGGCCGGGTGCGACATGTAGAAGTTCGGCACCCCGTGGCTGCGCATGCACCCGGCGAAGGAATCGACCTTCTGCACGGTGACTCCGCCCGGGCCGCTGCCCGCACCCGGCTTGCTGGGGCCGCCTCCGCCGCAGGCCGCCGCCAGCAGGGCTACCCCGGCCAGCACGGCGGCCAGCACAGCCGCCCGCCGTCGTTGCAGGGCAGGCCGGGGCGGGCGCCGGTCTTCTCGTTCATTCCGTCATTCCTGTTCCGGGTCGGATGTGATCTGCCGACCACTATCCTCGGCGGCGGACATCAGGTCGCTGAGGGAGTCGCGTGTGAGTTCGGTGTGAATAGCGGTGCATCGCGATTGCCTCACCCGCCGGGCGGCGCGGGGTGTCCGCAGGCTTTTGCGGCCTGGAACCGCGGAGAGCCGGGGCATTCCGCCAGGGCCCCGTGCCGCCGACGTGATCGTGCATCCGTGACACCGCCGTTTATCGTGGAGTAGGTGACCTCCGGGTACCAGCATCGACGGTGCGGATCGGATCTCCGCGGGACCGCATGTGAGTTCCGTGTGAGCCGCGTCGCGGGCGGTTCACATGAAACTCGCACGCACATCACAGCCGGGACTAGCGATCAGGTGGTCAGATAGCCGGAGGGCGGCAGGGCGGCAGGCTGCGGACGGCCTGATGACCGGGAGGCAGGAGGCGCGATGGCTGAGCCGGCGGCGGGCCCGGCGCCTGACCACGGCGGCCTGCTGGTGGTCGACGACGAGCCGTTCCTGCGGGACGCGGTGGCCGCGTCGCTGCGGTTCCTCGGCTTCGAGGTGACCGCCGCCGAGACCGGGACTGAGGCGCTGCGGCTGGCCAGGGCCGGCCGGTTCGACCTGGTGGTGCTGGATGTGATGCTGCCGGACGTGGATGGGTTCGAGGTGGTCCGGCGGCTGCGCCGGGACGGCAGCCGGGTCCCAGTGATCTTCCTGACCGCCCGGGACACCCAGGATGACAAGGTGACCGGGCTGACCCTGGGCGGCGACGACTACCTGACCAAGCCGTTCGGGCTGGAGGAGCTGGCCGCCCGGATCCGGTCGGTGCTGCGCCGCACCCGGCCCGGAGCGGAAGGCCCGGTGCTCACGTTCGCCGACATCGAACTGGACCAGGACTCCTACGAGGTCCGCCGGGCCGGCCACCTGGTCGAACCTGTCCCCCACCGAGTTCCGGCTGCTGCGCTACCTGATGCTCAACCCGGGCCGGGTGCTGACCCGGGCGCAGCTGCTGGCCCACGTGTGGGACTACGACTTCGGCGGGTCCAGCACGGTCGTGGCGACCTACGTCGCCTACCTGCGGCGCAAGCTGGCCGCACACGGCCCGGACGTGATCCACACCCAGCGCGGCGTCGGGTACAGCCTGCGGCTGCCGCGGCCCGGCGACAAGGCGGCCAGCGATGAGGCCTAAAGCGATAGCGATGAGGCTTAAAGCGATGAGGCTTAACCTGCGGCGGGGCCGCCGGGTCAAGCTGCGCACCCGCGTGCTGGCCGGGGTGCTGGCCGTCACCCTGATCGCGCTGGTCGGCTTCGACATCGCCGCGGTCACCGGGCTGCGCCATTACCTGATCGGCCAGACCGACTCGCAGCTGCGGGAAGTTGTTTCCGTGTACCAGCACACGAAGCTAGAGCTGCCAAGCCCCCCTTCCAGGCGGCAGGTCCACGGGGCGGGACAGAGCACACCGGGACAGGCCAACTGGACGAAGGAGCAGCAGGTCACACAGCCGCCGCGCTTCCTCAGGAGCGGCGCCCGTTCTCCCGGGCCACCAGCCTGGCGGCGGCTAGCCCCCCTGCGGGCGCCGTTCCTGCAGCAGTTCGGGGTCACGCTGGTGATGGGCGCGAAGCGCCAGAACGTGGGTCCCCGCGTATCCCTCCCAGGAGGACGCACCGTAAGCAACGCTTCCCTCGCCGCCCAGACGCCAGGGAACCTGTCAGCGCTGACGGCCAGCCCCCATGCCCAGACCGTGCCCGGCCCGACCGGGCAGGCCCCGCTGCGCCGGATGGTCGCGCCGTATCCGGGCGGCGGAATCCTTATCGCCACAACCAGCCTGGACGGGATGGACAAGACAGTCGGCCAGCTCGAGCTGATCCTCATCATCGGGTCTGTCGCGGCCGGGCTGCTCGCCGCGGCCGGCACCGCCTGGCTGATGCGCCGCGGGCTGCGCCCGGTCGAGGCGATGGCCGGGCAGGCGGACAAGATCACCGCCGGTGACCTCACCGGCCGGGTCCGCCCGGACGACAGCCGAACCGAGGTGGGCAGGCTCGGCACCGCGCTGAACGGGATGCTCGCCCGCATCCAGGGCTTCATCACCGAACGGGAGGCCAGCCAGCAGGCCACCCGCCGGTTCTTCGCCGACGCCAGCCACGAGCTGCGCACCCCGCTGGCCTCGCTGCGCGCCAACGCCGAGCTCTACCAGCAGGGCGCGCTCCCCGAGCGCGCGCAGGTGGACGAGGCGATGCGCCGCATCGCGGCCGAGGCCAAGCGGATGGGCGTGCTGGTCAACGACATGCTCCGGCTGGCCCGCCTCGACCAGCACCCCGAACGCCGCCACGACCCGGTCGACCTGACTGCACTGGCCGGCGAGTGCGTGCAGCGAGCCCGCACCGCCCACCCGCAGCACACCTGGCACGCCCGGATCGATCCGGGCCTGGCCGCCCGCGGCGACGAGGAACTGCTGCGCCAGGCCATCGACAACCTGCTGGCCAACGTGGCCGCGCACACCCCCGCCGGCATTACCGCCACCGTCACCGCCGCCAAGGCCGGCCACACCGTCACCGTCGGGGTCAGCGACGACGGCCCCGGCGTGCCCGGCGACCAGCTCCCCCGCATCTTCGACCGCTTCTACCGCGGCAGCGCCCCGTCTCCCCGTCCCGGCTCCGGCCTCGGCCTGGCCGTCGTCGCCGCCACCGCCGCCGCCCACCACGGCGCCGTAAAGGCCACCCCCAATCACCCCCACGGCCTGGTCGTCAGTCTCGACCTCCCCGCCTCGCCCGAGCCTTTGAGCACCGCTGACACCGATGAATCCGGGGACGAGGCAGACGAGATCAGCCCGGTTTCCGAGATCGTCTAGCACCGCGACCAGGCTGCCGTCCCCTCTCCTCCGGCCCGCACGTGCCGGGAAGGGGAGCCACCCCCTCGGAGGCCCGACTGCCGGCTGCGCCGAACGTCGGTCATCCGACCGGCCGCCTCCCTTTTGGCCGGTCTGACGGGGGCGCTCGCTTGGCCTGGCAACGTTCGGCGCAGCCGGCCAGTTGCCAGGCCAAGCGAGTGCTTCCGGCCCCGCCCGTTCGGAAGGAATTTCAGGCGTCGATCCGGGACAAATCCAGCTCAGCAGCACCGCCGACAATGAAGTCCCGCCGCGGCGCCACCTCGCTCCCCATGAGCAGATCGAAGATGCCCGCGGCCGCCTCCGCGTCCTCGATCCTGATCCGGCGCAGGGTGCGGTGCCGCGGGTCCATGGTGGTCTCGGCCAGCTGGCCGGCGTCCATCTCGCCGAGGCCCTTGTACCGCTGGACCGGCTCCTTCCAGCGCTGGCCCCGGCGCTCGAGCTCGAGCAGGGTGCGGGTGAGCTCGGGGTCGGTATAGGTGTAGCGGTACTTCGGCTGGCCCTTGCGCGGATTGGACAGCTCGATCCGGTGCAGCGGCGGCACGGCGGCGAACACCCGCCCGGCCTCCAGCATCGGCCGCAGGTAGCGGTGGAACAGGGTCAGCAGCAGGGTCCGGATGTGAGCGCCGTCCACGTCCGCGTCCGCCATGAAGATCACGCGCTGGTAGCGGGCGGCGTCCAGGCCGAAGGCGGCACCGGAGCCGGCCCCGATCACCTGGATGATCGACGCGCACTCGGCGTTCTTCAGCATGTCGGCGAGCGAGGACTTCTGCACGTTGAGGATCTTGCCCCGGATCGGCAGCAGGGCCTGGAACTCGGAGTCCCGGGCCAGCTTGGCCGTGCCGAGTGCGGAGTCGCCCTCGACGATGAACAGCTCGCTGCGGTCATCGGCCGTCCGGCAGTCGGCCAGCTTGGCCGGCAGCGCCGAGCTGGCCAGCGCGGTCTTGCGGCGCTGGTTCTCCCGGTGCTCGCGGGCGGAGATGCGCGTCTTGGCCGCCGCGACGACCTTGTCTAGCACGGCGCGGGCCTGGGCCTTGGCGCCGCGGGGCGGGGACTCGAAGTAGGACTTCAGCTCGGCCGCGACGACCTGGGCCACGATCCTGGACGCGGCCGGGGTGCCGAGCACCTCCTTGGTCTGCCCCTCGAACTGCGGCTCGGGCACCCGCACCGCGACGACCGCGGTCAGCCCCTCGAGCACGTCTTCCTTGATCACCGGCTCGTCGCCGTTCTTCAGCAGCCGGGACGCCCGCAGCTGCTCGTTCACCGTCCGGACCAGGGCCCGCTCGAAGCCGGTCACGTGCGTCCCGCCCTTGGGCGTGGCGATCACGTTGACGAACGACCGGGTGACGGGGTCGTAGCCGGACCCCCACTGCAGCGCCACGTCCACGGACAGCTCGCGCTCCACGTCCGCGGGCGTCATGTGGCCCTGCTCGTCCAGCACGGGAATGGTCTCGGTGAACCGTCCCGATCCCTGCAGCCGCAGCACCTCGGTCACCGGCTCGCCGGAGCCGAGATGGGCGCAGAACTCGCTGATGCCGCCGTCGAAGGAGAACTCCGCTTCCGCGGGAGGGCCGCCCGGCTGGCTCTCGTCGCGGATCCGGATCATCAGCCCGGGGACGAGGTAGGCCGTCTGCCGCGCGCGCTCGGTGAGCGCGTCGAAGGTGAACGCGGAGTCGCGCACGAACACCTGCGGATCTGGCCAGAACCGGCTCCGGGTGCCGGTCACCCGCTTCGCGACGCGGCGTTCCTTCCGCAGGCCAGAGGCCGGCGAGAAACGGGCGTCCGGGCCCGGGCCCGCGAACACGCCGGGGACGCCGCGGCGGAAGCTCGCCGCCCAGGTGTGCCCGTTCCGGTCCACTTCGACGTCGAACCGCGCCGACAGCGCGTTGACCACCGAGGCGCCCACGCCGTGCAGGCCGCCGGACGCGGTGTAGGAGCCGCCGCCGAACTTGCCGCCCGCGTGCAGCCGGGTCATCACCAGTTCCACGCCGGTGAGCCCGGTCTTGGGCTCGGAGTCCACGGGAATGCCGCGGCCCTGGTCGCGCACCTCGGCCGAGCCGTCGGCGTGCAGTGTGACCTCGACCCGCGATCCGTGGCCGCCCAGCGCCTCGTCCACGGAATTGTCGATGATCTCCCACAGGCAGTGCAGCAGGCCGCGGCTGTCGGTGGACCCGATGTACATGCCGGGCCGCTTCCGCACGGCCTCCAGGCCCTCCAGGACGGACAGGTGCCGGGCCGTGTAGGCGTCGCCCGGGTGCGGCTCGCGGGACGGGAAGGCGGCCGCGCGGGCAGCACGGGACTTGGCTGCATCCTGCCTGGCGGCACCGTGCCTGGCGGCACTGGGGCTGGCGGCACTGGGGGCGGTCACGAGGGCACTCCTCGGGCGACGGGCGGGCGGCAGGCCGCCCGGATGAACACACACCCTAGCCCGCCGCGCGCCCTGCGGCGCGCAGGCACGCCGGGCAGACAAATTCGTTATTCTGCCTGCGACCTGCGTTAATTTCGGCGCAGGCCGGCTCCGCGCTCGCGCCGGGCGGACCGGGTTTCGCTTATGGCGTAGGTCACTCCCCGGGGGGAAGGCTGGCGTCCGTCCGTGCGTTGTGTAGTAGTGGAAGGTGGAGGTAGAAGGTAGTGAGTGACTGGCGCCAGCCGGATGCAGAAGCCGGAGGCACGAGGCGAGGAGCGACGTTGACAGGAGCAATAGCCCCAACCAAGCCGCTGACCGCCGCGGACGTGTGCGACCGCTGCGGGGCCCGGGCGTATGTCCGAGTACTGCTTCCGGGATCCGCAGAGCTCCTTTTCTGTGCGCATCACGCGCGGCAGCACGCCGAGGCCCTGGCTAAGGTCGCTGTGGAGATTCAGGATGAGACCAACCTGCTCGCCGGCGGCAAGGAGAGCGGGGACCCCGGGCCGGCGAACTAGCCGGGAAAGCAGCTAAACACGAGCCCCGCGCCGGCCCGGCGCGGGGCTCGCCGTGCATGACCGGGTACTACGAAGCCACCGTCCACATCGCAGCCATCAACGAGTGGCTCCCACGCCACTTATGAAACACGCCTTTAGCTTGCCGTTTAACTTGCACGTTCGCGCTGTGCTTTGAGGCTGCGTTCTCGTCTGGTGGTTTTCCCCGCGTCATAGCGGGTGGCGGGGCGGCGGTTCTTCGACCCTGGCGTCCGTCCCGGGCCGGGCTTGCCGGGTTTCGGCGCACCGGCCGGGCAGGGCATGGTCGCGCGGATGTTCCTAAAGCCGCGGCGGACCCTCGCGGGGGTCAGCCGCCCGGGCGGGGCGGGACGTTCCCAGGGCAGGCGCAGGTCATCAGCGAGCGGCCGGGCCAGGCGGAGCTGGGTATGGGCAGTGATGATCAGCCAGGTCCACCGGTCGGCAGCCTCGGGGTTGCGGAATCTTGGGGGTGGTCCAGCCCAGGACCTGCTTGTACAGGCGGAAGGTGTGCTCGAGGTCAAACCGGCGCAAGAACGCCTGCCAGCACCGGTCCACGTCTGCCGGGGCGGCGCCGGCGGCTGAGGACCACAGCCGCACTGGCCTGGGGTCGCGGTCGCCGGGCAGGCGGTCAGCGTGCAGGCGGATCAGGGTGCCCTCGATCACCGGCAAGTCGAGCCGTCATGATCGAGCCAGGCGGCACGGTGGGTGAGCCGCGGGTGCACCCGGTCCCAGGCAGCCGCGACGGCGGTCCCGTACCGGGTGGTCTCGGTGCTGGTGGAGAGTTGCGGGGCCGGCCAGGTCGCCGGGTCGGCCAGGGCCAGCTCGCCGCCGTGCTTGCGGGGCCGGCCCATGGTGCCGGGCGGGCGCGGCGGCGCGGGCAGCTGCAGCACCCGGTCTGAGCGCAGCCGCCCCAGCAGCCCGGCGGGCAGGTCCGCCAGCAGCCAGGCCAGCCGGGTCACGTCGTAGCCGGCGTCGAAGATGACCAGGACGGCCGGATCGCCCTCGGCCCAGTGCCCGGCCCCGGTCAGCCGGGTGACCACGTCGCGGACCTGGGCGGCGGTGACTTCGGTCTCGTCGTCATCGGGGCCCAGGCGCACCGCGTCCAGCACCGCGGTCCACGAGGTGCGGCCCCGGCTCCAGCGCCGCGAGCACCGAGTACGGCCAGCCCGGGATCATCTGCGCCTGGCCCTTCCCGCGCCCGTAGACGTGGCAGAACAGCCGGTCCCGGCTGGTCGCCGCGCCGGGCCGCAGCCAGTTACTCACATCGGCGGCCAGCATCAGCCGGCCATCGGCGGCCCGCGGTAACGGCAGCCGGCATAGCGACCGCCGCAGCCGGGCCACGTCGATCCGGCCGCGATTCACCGCGTCATGCAAAGCGCCGTGCCCGCGCCGGTGCCCGGCGGCCAGCGACAGCCCGGGCAGGGTCCGCACCGGCCCGTCCGCGCACAGCACCGCATCCGCCGGCTCGGACAGTTCGTCAGCGCGAGCGGTCAGGCAGGCATGAAAGTCCAGCCGGAACCGCGACAGCACGGCCAGGGACTCGACACCACGCCGCATGCTCTAGCAAGCTGTCCACCACGGCCTCCGTGGTGATCATGGTCCTTCAGCGAGAACCCATGATCACGCGGAGGCCGTGCTCACGCGCAGCGACACGCCGGACACGCCAGCGCAAGACCAGGCAAAACACCCGCCAATCAGCCGGGCAGGTTAAACGACAAGCTAAGGAGCTACCGCCGTGGTGCGGCTTTCTGTCAAGCGCGATCACCAGGCCGTTCGTGCAGATCGACTGATCGGCTCGCGGCTGAGTTAAAGAGGCCGCCGCATGTGACTTCCAGCGCGCGGCGAGGAATGCCGTAGGAGGGAAGGGGGGACTGCTGGCGGGCTGATTTATTGCTGATGTCCTTGCTGCGGGGGAGGTTGAGGCTGGTCGCAGAGGCGGGCGGCTAGAGGCTGGCGACGATCGCCGTGCTGCGGGATGAGCTGATCAGGGCCGGGCGGCGGGCGCGCGGCTCGGATATCCAGTTGCCGGTGGACTCGATGACGGTGGAGCTGACGGTCACGGCTACTAGGTCAGCTGGACGGCAAAGCGGGATTCAGCGTGTCGTTGGTGGGCCGGAGCTAGATGGTGGCGGGGGGCGCGAGCACGCTCGGGCAGCAAGGTGACGGTGGTATTCGGCAGTCAGCTGGATCGGGACGGTAAGCCGGTCAAGGTGGTCTCTGCCGCTGACGTCATGCCGGGGTAGATGTGGCCTGGAGTCGTCGCTGACCATGCAGGTGGTGGAAGTGTCTAGCCGAGCTGGGCGAAGGCCATGATGCAAAGCATCGGGTGCGGAGTCGGGGTGCATGGTGGCGGGGCGCACGGTACTGACTGCGGCGCACGTCGTGCTGGCGCAATCGGGGTGAAGTACGTGACCCGGGCAAGGTCTGCGCGAGGCGGTGGTGGATACGGTGTTCGTAGGTGAGGTGGGCGGCTTGGTGGAGGCGCTGGCGAAACGGCCGGGGAGGGCGATGCCGGGCAGTCGGTGCGGCTGCCGCCACGTCCGGCCTTCCTGGCCGGCCGCGAGGATCTGCTTGGCGACGTGGACACCCGGCTAATGGGCGGCGATGGGCTTGGGCCGCGGGTGGTGGTCCTGTACGGGCTGGGTGGTGCGGGCAAGACCAGTGTGGCGGTGGAGTATGCGCACCGGCACTTGGGTGATGCGGGAGTGGCCTGGCTATTCCCCGCCGAGGACACCACGGTGCTGGCGGCCGGGTTCACCGATCTGGCCGACCAGCTTGGCATCGGCGGGTCGTCGCGGGCGGGATCTGGTAGCGGCGGTGCATTCGGTGCTGGCCGCCTTCCCGGCGGGTTGGCTGCTGGTGTTCGATAACGTCCCCGGCCCGGAACAGGCACGGGAGTTCTTGCCGCCGGCCGGGAGCGGCCGGGTGCTGATCACTAGCCGCAACGCGCTGTGGCCCTCCAGCCAAGCGGTCGAGGTGCCCGTCCTTGGCCCCGACACCGCCGCAGGGTTCCTGGTGGACCGCAGTGGTGACCCTGACAAGCAGGCGGCCAGGGTCCTGACTGAGGAGCTGGGCGGGCTGCCGCTGGCGCTGGAGCAGTCCGCTGCCTACATCCAGGCCACCGGGGCGACCCTGGCTGGGTATCTGGCCTTGTTCCAGCGGCGCCGGCGATGTGCTGGGCCGCGGCGGGTCGGCTGGGTACCACGGGACGGTGGCCACCACTTGGTCGCTGGCGTTTGCCGACCTGGGAGCAGTCGCCCTGCGGCGGCCGGGTTGTTGCGGCTGCTGGCCTGCTGCGCGCCCGAGCCGGTCCCGCTGCGGCTGTTGCTGCAACCAAGGCCCGGCTCACCGGACCTGGCCCCGGCGGTGGCCGGAGGTGCTGGCTCCGCTGCTGGCCGATGAGCTGGCGGCCGGAGATGCGGTGGCGGCGCTGCGCAGTATTCGCTGGCCCGCCCGGCCGAGGAGGGCGGTGTCCGCGCACCGGCTGGTGCAGGCGGTCACCCGACCCAGCCCGCCGGCCCTGGCCCAGGGCTGGCAGCGGGCCGCCGCCAGCGTGATCGAGGCAGCGATCCCCAGCGGTACCGCGCAGTCGGGTACTTGGCCAGCGTGCGCAGCGCTGTTGCCGCACGCCCGGGCGTGTCCCGCCGCGCATGTAATCTCACTCGGTATAGCGGCAGCTATGGCGCCCGTGATCTGCCGGCGATGTCGCCTGCAGCAGGAACGGCCCGAGCACCGCGCACCCTGACCGCCCGGCGAGCTCGCCCTGGACCGGGAGGCGGGTGATGTGGCCGGGGCCCGCGACCAGCTCGCCGCGCTGCTCTCATCGGGAGCGGTCTCGGCCCGAGCACCCGCCACCTGAGCGTCCGCGCAACCTCGCCCGCTGGACAGGCGAGGCGGGGATGCGGCCGGGGCCCGCGACCAGTCGCGCTGCTCCCGTCCGCGACGCGTCCCGGCCTGAGCACCCCGACACCCTGCCTCCGCGCACCTGCCCTGGAGCGGCGGCGGGTGATGCGGCGGGGCCCGGACCAGTACGCGCTGCTCCCGGTCGCGACGGGTGGCGCGAGCAGAGCGCCCTAGTCGAGGTAGTCGCGGAGCACCTGGGACCGGGACGGGTGCCGCAGCTTCGACATCGTCTTGGACTCGATCTGCCGGATCCGCTCCCTGGTGACCCCGTAGACCTTGCCGATCTCGTCGAGGGTCTTGGGCTGCCCGTCGGTCAGCCCGAACCGCATCGACACCACGCCGGCCTCGCGCTCGGAAAGGGTGTCGAGCACCGAGTGCAGCTGCTCCTGCAGCAGCGTGAAGCTGACCGCCTCGCCCGGCTGGATGGCCTCGGAGTCCTCGATCAGGTCACCGAACTCGCTGTCGCCGTCCTCACCGAGCGGGGTGTGCAGCGATATCGGCTCCCGGCCGTACTTCTGCACCTCGATGACCTTCTCCGGGGTCATGTCCAGCTCGGCCGCGAGCTCCTCGGGAGTCGGCTCCCGGCCCAGATCCTGCAGCATCTGCCGCTGCACCCGGGCGAGCTTGTTGATGACCTCGACCATGTGCACCGGGATCCGGATGGTCCGGGCCTGGTCGGCCATGGCCCGGGTGATGGCCTGCCGGATCCACCAGGTGGCGTAGGTGGAGAACTTGTAGCCCTTGGTGTAGTCGAACTTCTCCACCGCGCGGATCAGCCCGAGGTTGCCCTCCTGGATCAGGTCCAGGAACAGCATCCCCCGGCCGGTGTACCGCTTGGCCAGCGACACGACCAGGCGCAGGTTGGCCTCGAGCAGGTGGTTCTTGGCCCGGCGGCCATCGGAGGCGATCCATTCGAGGTCGCCGGCCTGGTCCGAGCCCGGAGCCGCGTGCATCTCGGCCAGCTTCTCCTCGGCGAACAGCCCGGCCTCGATCCGCTTGGCCAGCTCGACCTCCTGCTCGGCGTTGAGCAGCGGTACCTTGCCGATCTGCTTGAGGTAGTCCTTGACCGGGTCGGCGGTGGCCCCGGCCGCGGCGACCTGCGCGGCCGGCAGGTCATCGTCGTCGTCGCCGTAGACGAAGACGTCCTCCTCGGCGGTCTCCGCCGCGGCCGCCTGGCCGGGCCCGGCCGGCGCGGCTCCGGATGGCTGGTCCGCCGCGGAAGGCGCCCCGTCCGCCTCATCCGCCTCATCCGCGGGGTCCTCGACCGCGGCTTCGGCCTCGTCGTCCGCCACGCCGGGCACCGGGTCGGCGACGTCTACGTCGTCAAGCTCGGCCTCGTCCAGCGCCCCCTCGATCTCCAATTCGACGTCGTCTTCGACGACCGCGATATCGACTGATACACCGAGATCAGCCGGGTGATCCAGGCTGTCTATTGCCAGTTCGCTTTCCGCGGTGTCCTGCACCCAGGTCTCCGTCTCCTGCTCTTCGGAGGCTTCAGCCGGCTCGGCGGCCGACGTCACCTTCCCGGCACTCTGCTTCCCGTCAGCGGACTTCCTGCCTTCCGGCCGGCCATCTGCGGCCGGACGCCGCCGCCTGCCGCCACCCGTGGAGCCGTTCTGTGGCGGGCCGGCGCCCGCATCGCGTGACGCCTGGCCAGCCCGCTGCTTCCTCGCCGCGGAGTTGGCAGCGCTCACCATCGCCACCCCTTCCCTCGCCGGGCAGCGGCCGGCCGCGCCGGGCTGACCGAACTAGCAGGCGACACGGATACTCTCCTGCGCATGTGTAGCGAGAATTGGACCCTACCGTGAGGCCCCGGCTGCTGGGGTCGTGCCAGAAGGCGAACCGCCGCCACGGCTCGGCGCCGACGCTCGCCGCCCGCCTCCTGACCCCCACCTTAGGCGGACTTCAGGAGTGACTTGGCCAGCCAGGCTCCTCATCACTGCCCTCCCCTGTCTGCTCGGGCACATGCAGCACGAGCACGGTCACATCGTCATCTTGTTCATATCCGGCCAGCATCTGGTCAACCAGGTACTCCAGCAGGCGGTCGGGATGCCCGATCGCGTCGGCCGGCGCCTGGCCGGCCACCGCGAGCAGCTCGTCCAGGCCGGCATCGAGGCCGCGGGTGCGGTTCTCAACTAGTCCATCGGAGTAGAAGACCACAGTGTTGCCGGGCGAGAGCCGGAAGGCATGCTGCTGGCGGGGACTTGCCCAGCCGAGCGGCGTGCCAGCCTCGATCGCGTCGAGGGTCGGCGGGCTCCCGCGGTGCAACCGGAGCGGCGGCAGGTGACCGGCGTTCCCGGCCAGTCCTTCCCCGGTCACCGGGTCGATGACCAGGTAGGCGACCGTAGTCACCTGCTCGTCCAGCTCGGTGGCGTTGAACAGGCGGTCCAGCCCGGCCAGCACCGCCGCCGGCCGCGGGTCGGTCAGGGCCAGGGCGCGAAGCGCGTTGCGCACCCGGCCCATGCCCGCGGCGGCGGTCAGGCCCTTGCCCATGACGTCGCCCGCCGCGATGGCCAGCCGCCCGTCCGGGAGCTTGAAGGCGTCGTACCAGTCGCCGCCGATCTCCATGTTCCTGGTGACCGGCAGGTACCGCGCCTCGAGGATGATCCCGGGAACGGTCGGCAGCCGGTCCGGCAGCAGGCTGCGCTGCAGCGTCTCAGCCGTGGTGTGCTCGCGCTCGAACAGGGAGGCCCGCTCCACCGCGAGCGCGCACTGGCCGGCCAGCGCCTCGAGGAACACCCTCTCCTCTTCGGTGATCCTGCGCGGTCTGGTGAACGAGAACCTGATCGCGCCGAGCGGCGCGCCCGCGGCCAGCAGCGGCAGCCCGACCCAGGCCTGCTCGTCGCTGTGCCGCAGGTACAGGTCGACGTTGGCGTCAGGCTCGAACAGCGCGCGGAGCGCGGCCGGATCCTCGACCAGCACCGGCCGCCTGCTGGTGATGGCCGCGGTGATCACGCTGGGCACATCCAGCGGCAGCTCACCTCCCCGGCCGCCCGGGTTGACGGTGCGCAGCCGCAGCCCGTCGGGGTCCAGCAGCGCCACCGCCGACCGCTCGGCGCCGACCGCGGACCGCCCGACCTCGGTGATCACCTCGACAACCTGCTCGACCGTGAGCGCCTCGGCGAGCATCGACGTAGCCTGCTGCAGCCTGGCCGTGCGCAGGGCCGCGGCGGACAGCTGCTCGGTGAGCCTGCCGCGCATCTCCTCGGCCTCGCGCTGGCCGGTGACGTCCGTGCTCGCGCCCACCCACTCGATGATCGTCCCGGCCCGCTCGATCGGGACCGCGCGCACGTCATAGTGCCGGTAGGCCCCGGCCTTGGTACGCACCCGGTAGCGGTCGTCGAAGATCCTCCCGGTGCGGACGCACTCCCGCCAGGCCCTGGCGACCCGGTCCCGGTCCTCGGGGTGAATGGCATCCAGCCACCCGTTTCCCAGGTACTCCTCGAGCGACTGGCCGGTGATCCAGCGCCACTCGGGCGAGTCCTCGGCGATCTCCCCGGTCGGTGTCGTCACCCAGACCACCTGCGCGCCCGCCTGCACGAGCGAGCGGTACCTGGCCTCACTGCGCCGGACGGCCTCGGCCGAGTGCTGGCGGTCGGTGATATCGGCCGCGATCAGCACCACGCCGGTAACATCCGCCTCGCCGTCGTGGCAGGGAAACCAGGAAAAGGCCCAGTGCCGCTCGCGGCCTTCCCCGGCCGTCGCGGTCACGACGACGGGCTGGTCGGCCTCGAGAACGAGCTGGTCATCGGCCAGTACCCGGCGCAGGGCCGCCTCAGCCCTGGCCGCCAGCGCGGCCGGCCAGGCCTCCGACGGCGTGCGCCCCAGGTGATCCTCCGGGCGCATCCCGTGCAGCCGGGCCAGCGTCTGGTTGACCCGGCGGAACCGGAGATCGGCGCCGAAGAACGCGAAGCCGATCGGGGCCTCGCGCAGCAGCGTGTCGAGGAGGGCGGAGTCTGACGCCTCCAGGCCGGACACCCGCGGCTCGGGCACGGACGTGTCCGTGCTCATCCGTTCCCACCGCGTAGCATTCGGGCGCCTGGCATGGGCGGCTCCTTCCTGCGCTGTGCCGACACAAGCAGGCTAGCGGCCGAAAGCACGTGCTGGTAATCATTCGGCCGGCCCGGTGCCGCGGCCGGCGGCCGCGGCGCGCCCGGGCGCGGGCGGAACCGCAAGAATCCTCGGGTGACATCGCGGTTGCGCATACCATCGGTGCGTGCCGTCTGAAAGGCTGTGCCAGTGAACCCGCAGAGCCGACGACGCAGACAGCCCCCGGGCGGTCCGGGTCACGGAACGGCGCGGCCCGGATCTCCTGAGTCACCACCAGTGGCGCTGTTCGCCGAGATGCTGCGCGCTGCCCGGGAACTCCTGGCCGTGCGCAGCCCGCTCGATGCCGAACTGCTGGTCAGCGACATGCTCGGCACCTGGTGGGGCGCTCCGCCCTCGCGGGCTGGCCTGTGCGGTCGGGCCGGGCTGGAAGAGCTCGTCGGCGAGGGCCTGGTCGAGTACGCGGCGGAGCAGGCCACTCCGGCCGCGCTGGCCTTGCTGTCCGGCATCGCCTGCCTCGGCACCCCGGCCCAGGCGGCCAAGGCCGAGCGGGCCGCGCTCGACCTGATCGAACGGGGCGTGGCCCGGCCCCGCTGGGCGGACCACCTCGGCGCCGTGACCTCGGGGGACTGCTTCCTGAACTCGGACGCCTACGGCGACCGGGACGAGGCGGTCTGCGTGTTCAGCTACGCGGGCGAGGAGCCGCACGCGCTGGTCGCGGTCGTGGACTACAACGCGGGCGGCCTGCTCCGGGACGGCTGGGTGACCACCCAGGTCGGCAAGCTGCTCGATCAGTGCCGCCAGCTGCACGCGGGGGACGCGGGCGCCGGAGGATCATTCGGGCCGCTCGGCCCGGCACAGGCCAGGCGGATGCTGGCCCGCGCGCTGCAGGTTACCGACGACAGCTCCGACCCTCCGGTCAGCGAGTCCTTCCCCGCTTACCACGCGTTCATCAGGACGAGGATCCGCACCCTGCCGCCGCGCGGCGGCGACCAGGCCGCGAAGGCCAGCGCGGCGGGCACCGCGGAACGGGCCAGCCGCCGGCCGTGGAGCGCCGACCGCAGGGCCATGCTGGTCGCCGAGTTCCTGGCCTCGGACGAGGCCGAGGACCTGTCCGACCGGAGATCGGCCAGCCACTGCGCCGATCACATCGTCGCCTACGGCTGCGACCGGGACTTCGGGCGCCCGCTGCGGATGAGCCCGGTCAAGGCGGATACGTTCCTGCTCGACTGGCTGCCGCGCAAGGTCATGCTGTCGGCGGCCGAGCAGGAGGCCATCCCGCACGTGCTCGCCGCCTGGACGCGGTGGGCGGGCAGCCGGAGCGGCCTGCGCCCGGAGGCGATCGCCGAGACGCTGGACGCGGTGTTCGACTCCACCGAGAAATTCGCCGCCGCCTACCGGGATCCGGCCTCCTTCGGCCTGGACACCGGGCTGGTGTCCCGGCTGCTGCCCGACTCCGACCTGGAGGCGCTGCCGCGCCGGGTGTTCGCCTTCCCGCTGCTGACCGGCTGGTACGGCGGCGTGGACCTGGGCACCCTGGACCCGGCCGATCCGGCCGACCGCCGGATCCTGCTGGCCGCCGACCACGACGGGCCGGCCAGGCACGCCGGCCAGCCGCACCTCGAGCGGCATCTCGAGCTGGCCGACCGGCTGTGGCGGGGCGAGCCGGCCGAGCTGTGGGAGGCCGCGCAGCGGCTGCTCGACCTCGGCGAGGACCGGCACGCCGCGCTGCACACCCTGATGGACACCATCCGCGCGGCCGGCCCGAGGCAGGCCGACATCGCGGCCGCGCTGTACGCGCTGCCGCCGGTCGAGCCCTAGCAGTACTTTGTGAAGTCGCTCTGACCTGCGTGAACGCTGGCTTTGACGCTTGCGCATCGGTGCGCCGCGGGGGTCGACGCAGGCATGGCCCTGGGCTCAGAGGTCCGATCCAAGCAGAAAGCGGGCCGGCTGCCGGCCCGGCAAAGTACAACGAGGAGCGTGCTGGAGCAATGCCGAAATTAGCTATCCAGAACGGCAGACCCGCAGGTCAGCGGCTTGCTCCTTGATCAGAAACAGGTTATTCCCGCAGCCTCCTGGCCGCCGCGACACTAGCTGCCGCAAGGTTAGCCGCCGCGGCCGGCCAGCTCGTCATAGGCGGACCGCAGGTCAGCGGCGGTAATGGTGGTCAGCACGGACGCGCTGGCGGCCTCGCCCAGGTGGGCGACCCGCAGGTCCCGGCAGGCGCACGCGCGCTCGAACAGGGACCGGGCGAACCGGCCGTTGCCGAGCTCGTCGATCAGCCCCTCGGCGCACGCGTGGGAGAAGACCTGGTCCAGCACGGGCAGCGCTTCGGTGTCGAACGTGTCCCCGGCCTGCTCCGCGATCATCACCGCGATCCGCGACAGATCGGCCGGGGAGTAGCTGGGGAAGGCCACCCGCACGTTGAACCGGGAGGCCAGCCCCGGGTTGGTACGCAGGAAGCGGTCCATGTCGTTGGTGTAGCCGGCCAGCACGATGACCAGCCGGTCCCGGTCGTCCTCGGCCCGCTTGAGCAGCGTGGCCGTCGCCTCGGCGCCGAACGCGTCACCACCGGAGTAGCCCTCGTGGTAGAGGGAGTACGCCTCGTCGATGAACAGCACCCCGCCGAGCGCGGAATCGATGAGCTTATTCGTCTTGATCGCGGTCGCGCCGAGATGCTCGCCGACCAGGTCGGCGCGGTGCGCCTCGACCACCGCCGGGCGCGCCAGCAGGCCGAGGGCCGCGAAGATCCGGCCCAGGATCCGCGCCACGGTGGTCTTCCCGGTGCCCGGCGGGCCGGTGAAGACGAAGTGCCGCGCGGGCGGCTGGCTGGCCAGGCCCTGCTGGTCGCGCAGCCGGGCTACCCGCAGCTGGGCGGCGATCTCGCGCACCTGGCGCTTCACCGGCTCCAGGCCGACCAGCTCGTCCAGCTCGGCCAGCGCGCTCTCCACCGTCGGCGTGTCCCCGTAGCCGCGCAGCCGCGCTGTCAGCTCCGCGTAGGCCCGCTGCAGGTCCGCCGCGGTGATCGTGACCAGGTCGTCGGCGTCGGGCTCGACGGCGCCGCTCATCACCCGCACGTCCCGCGCCTGGCCGGTCTTCTCGATCAGGCTGCGGACGAACCGCCCGTTACCGAGCTCGTCGCCGATCCGGCGCCGCCCCACGTCCTCGAACAGGTGCCACAGCGCCGGGCGCGCATCGGGGTCGAGCCGGTCGCCGCGGTGCTCCATGTTCGACTCGGCCAGCGAGAAGAGCTCGGCGGGCGAGTAGCCGGGGAACTTCACCCGGGTCGCAAACCTGGACGCCAGGCCCGGGTTGCTGGCCAGGAAGTCCTCCATCTGCTGGTCGTAGCCCGCCAGGATGATGATCAGGTTCTCCCGGTCGTCCTCGGCCCGCTTCAGCAGCGCCTGGACCGCCTCCTGGCCGAACCGGTCGCTCTGGCCGTCGCCCTCGTTCACCAGCCCGTAGGCCTCGTCGATGAACAGCACCCCGCCGAGCGCGGAATCGATGAACTCGTTGGTCTTGATCGCGGTCGCGCCCAGGTACTCGCCGATCAGGTCGGCCCGGTGCGCCTCGGCCACCTCGGGGGTCTCGAGCAGCCCGAAGGCGTAGAAGATCTTGGCGATGACCCGGGCGACCGCCGTCTTGCCGGTGCCCGGCGGCCCGAGGAAGACGAAGTGGCGCATCGGCTTCTCGGTCTGGTACCCGGCCAGCGCGCGGCGACGGGCCGCCTCGATCGAGGCGGCGATGGAGCGGACCTGCTCCTTGACCGCGGCCAGCCCGATCATGCTGTCCAGCTCGGCCATGGCCTCGCTGGGCGAGATGTCGGGCACCTGCCGCTCGGCGGTGCGCGTGCCGCGGGCCGGGACCGGGCCGGCCGGGCGGCGCGAGTCCGTCACGTCGGCCACCGCCCGCCCGGACCGCGCCGCCTCGGCATGCGGAGCGGCCAGCGCCGTGGCGCGCAGCTGTCCCTGCCCGTAGCCGCGGTCCTCCTGCCACGACTTGGCCAGCCGCCAGCCGAGCACCAGGCAGGCCAGCAGCACGGCGAGGGCCACCCCGATGTACTGCTGGGCGGGCCAGAGCCGGAGCGCCAGGCCGCCCACCGGCATGGAGCACAGCAGCGCCCAGGCGGTGGTACGGCAGGGCACGTAACAGCGGCCGAGCGCTCCGGCGTGCGCGCCGGCGGCGACCCCGAGCGCCAGCGCGAACAGCAGCATCAGCCCGGCGCTCATCCCGCCTGCCGCGAGGCTGACCGCCAGCCAGCCCCACAGCACCACGCAGCCCGACGCCAGCGCGCTGCGCCGTTCGGTGATCACCGCCACCGGGGCGTACGCCAGCGCGGCCAGGAGCAGGACCGGCAGCGCCGCCGGGATGCAGATGATGACCGCGAAGACGGCAATGATCCGCAGCGCCAGCGGCGCTCGGCTCAGTGTCCCGCGAGCGCGGGCGAGCCAGTCAAGCACGGCTCGCCCTTCCCGCGGGGACGCATCGGTTGGCGGCATGTCGCTCCCTCGCACTGTCTCCTTGTATAGCGCATCACCCCGCGCTTACGACAGCGCACGATCGGGAGGCAGCCGTGGGTGAGCGGCCCGCGAGGGCCGGAATCCTTACCGACATCATGGTACATAACGGGCGGACCGGCGGGCCGGGTCCCGTGGATCGTGGCGGAAGCGGCGGCCGTCTGGGCGCCCCTCCTGGCAGCAGGAGATCCGGGCGGCAGAAGACTACGGGGCGCGGCTCAGGTCGAGTTCGTCGCGGAGCGGAATGCCGTGCTCCCCGGTCTCGGGGATCTCCGGCTTGATCCTGCGCGCCTCGGTGACCGCGCCGGGCCGCAGCCCGGCCAGCCGGAAGCCGCGCCGCTGGTAGAAGCGGAGCGCCTCGATGTTGTCGTTGGTGGTGGTGAGCCTGACCTCACCGCAGCCGCGCCGGGCCGCCTCGGCGACCGCCTCCTGCACGAGCGCCGTGCCGGCGCTGGCCTGCCGCGGCACGGCGTTCAGCGTGATGATCTCGAGGACGGTGTCGCGGACTTCGTAGGTCAGCAGCCCGGCCATCGGCTCGCTGGCACTGTACGCGATCAGCCCGGGAAGCTCCGCCGGGCGGAACACGGTCCCGTGCGCCACCTGGACCGGCGATCCCCAGTGCTGGCCCAGAAACCGGGCCACCGCGGCGCGGTCGCTGTCGCGCAGCGGCCGTACCTGGAGGTGACCGTGACGCACGCTTTCACCCTGCCCGTCCGGCAGAAACGCCCGGGCCGGGCCCACCGGACGATGCCGGGTTCGCGGCCGGGACCGGCCTACGACGACGCGACCAGCGGCTCATCCAGCGTTGACGCGCCGGACTCGGGCTCGCGCAGCGGGAAGTGGCAGGCGGCGCGGTGACCGTCCAGGCTGAACGCGCGCAGCGGCGGCTCTTCGGCCGCACAGAGATCCTGCGCCGCCGGGCACCGGGTGCGGAACCGGCAGCCGGACGGCGGGTTGATGGCCGACGGCAGCTCACCGGTGACGCCCGCGCTCACCTTGGCCCGCTCGGCCTCCGGGTCGGCGACCGGGACGGTGTCGATCAGGCCCTTGGTGTAGTGGTGGATCGGGCGGGAGTAGACCTTCGTCGCCGGGCCCACCTCGACCAGCTTGCCGAGATACATCACGCCGATCCGGTCTGACAGGTAGCGGACCACGGACAGGTCGTGCGAGATGAAGACGTAGGTCAGCTCCCGGGCCCGCTGCAGGTCGAGCATCAGGTTGAGCACCTGCGACTGGATCGACACGTCGAGCGCGGACACCGGCTCGTCCGCGACCACCAGGTCGGGCCGCAGCGCCAGCGCGCGGGCCAGGCCGAGGCGCTGCCGCTGGCCGCCGGAGAACTCATGGGCATAGCGCTGGACGGCGGTGCGCGGCAGGCCGACCTCGTCCAGCAGCTGCTCGATGCGCTTGTCCTGCTCGCGGTGGTTGCCGATGTGCTGGATGACCATCGGCTCGCGCAGGATGGAGCCCACCCGCATCCGGGGGTCCATCGCCGCGTAGGAGTCCTGGAACATCAGCTGGATCTTCCTGCGGACATGGCGCAGCTTCCGTTCCGACAGCTTGGTGAGTTCCTCGCCGGCGAACTCGATGGAGCCCGAGGTGGCCTTCTCCAGCCCGACGACGAGCCTGCCGATGGTCGTCTTGCCGCATCCCGACTCGCCGACCAGGCCGAAGGTCTCGCCCGCCCGGATGGACAGCGAGATGTCGGCGACGGCGCTGACCGTGCCTATCTTGCGCTGCAGCACCGCGCCCGCGGTGATGGGGAAGTCCTTGACCAGGTTGCTGATCTTCAGGATCGGCTCGCCGGCCTGCGTCTCCGGCAGCGGCTCGCCGTCGCTCTCCTGGACCTCGGCCACCGGGACCACCCGGTCGCCGGCCTGCCTCTCCTCCACTCCCACCGGGAAGAAGCAGGCGTACTGGTGCAGTCCGGTCTCGCCGGCCAGCGGCGGCTCGTTCCTGGCGGCACTTGTCCTGCGCGTACCGGCAGCGGGGGGCGAACCGGCAGCCGGTCAGCGGCTGAGTCAGGTCCGGCGGCATGCCCGGGATGCTGTACAGGCGCTGGCCCTTGTCCGCGCCGGTCTCCGGCAGCGACTCGAACAGCGCCTCGGTGTACGGGTGGCGCGGGTTGGCGTACAGGGTCGTGGTGTCGGTGGTCTCGACGATCTTCCCGGCGTACATCACGCAGACCTTGTCGGCCCGGCCGGCGATCACCCCGAGGTCGTGCGTGACCAGGATCACCGACATGCCGAGCCGGTGCCGCAGGCCGTCGATGAGCTCGAGGATCTGCTTCTGGATGGTCACGTCGAGCGCGGTGGTCGGCTCGTCGGCGATCAGCAGCTTGGGCTCGCAGGCCAGCGCCATCGCGATCATCGCGCGCTGGCGCATGCCGCCGGACAGCTGGTGCGGGTAGTCCAGGGCGCGCTGCTCCGGGCTGGGCATGCCGACCAGCTCGAGCACCTCGACGGCCCGGTCGTGCGCCTCCTGCTTGCTGGCCCCGCGGTGCAGGACGACCGTCTCCGAGATCTGCTGGCCGACCGTCATGGTCGGGTTCAGCGAGGTCATCGGGTCCTGGAAGATCATCCCGATCTCGTTGCCGCGGATGTGCCGCATCTGGTCGTCGTCGAGCTGGGCCAGGTCGCGGTCTTCGAGCAGGATCTTGCCGCCGGCGATGTGGCCGCCGGGCGGCAGCAGCTGCATGACCGACATGGCGGTCATCGTCTTGCCCGACCCGGACTCGCCGACCAGGCCGACGCACTGGCCGCGGTCCACGGTCATGTTCACGCCGTCGATCGCGTGCACGGTGGCGCGCTTCAGCCTGATGTCGGTCTTGAGGTCGTCGATTTCTAGCAGCGGCACGTCAGGGTCCTCACTTCCGGGCCGGCGCCTGGGGCACCGCTCTCTGCTGCGCGCAGCGTCATCGCTGCTGCAGCCGGACTTCGAAGGCGTCACGGAGCGCGTCACCGATGAAGTTCACCGCGATGACGATGAGAACGATAAGGATTCCGGCGGGGTAGATGAGCCACCAGTAGCCGGCGCCGACGAAGTTGGTGCCGTTGGACAGCATGCCGCCGAGGTCGGTCCTCGGCGGGGACAGGCCCAGTCCGAAGAAGCTGATCGCGGCGATGAGCAGGATCGCGTCCGCGACCTGGAACGTCGCGTTGACGATGATGGTGCCGACGGCGTTCGGGGCGATGTGCCGCAGCACGATGCGCGTTCCGCCGCCGCCCATCACCTTGACCGCCTGCACGTACTCGCGCACCCGCAGGCTGAGCGCCTCGCCGCGGACCAGCCGGGAGATGCCCAGCCAGGAGGTCAGCGAGATGATCGCGATCATGCTCAGCGGGGTGGGCGTGATGATGGTGGCCAGCACGATGAGCAGGAACAGGATCGGGATGGCCAGCGCGGCGTCCACCAGGCGCATCATGACCGCGTCAATCCAGCCGCCCACGTACCCCGCGACCGCTCCCCACAGGGTGCCGAGGACGGTGGCCACGATCGCGGACGCGAACCCGAGTTCCAGCGAGACCTGGCCGCCGACCATCAGCCTGCCGAGCTCGTCGTAGCCGTCGGAATCGGTGCCGAGCGGGTGCCCTGCGCCGGGCTTGAGGTTGGCGTTCAGCAGGTTCGTGTTGACCTGGTTGGTGTGGTAGACGAGCGGCCCGATGAAGCAGAAGAGCACGATGAGGATCAGCATGCCCGTCCCGATCAGGGCCAGCTTGTTCTCGGCGAAGACCTCCAGCCCGCGGCGGGACATGCTGCGGGTCGCCGGGGCCTCCATGCCGGGGGCGACGCCCAGCGCCCGGACTTCGAGCAGGTCCTCGGTCCCGGCGGAGGGCGCCACCATGCGTCTTGCCGGGATCCTGCGGCAGCGGCGGGGGAACGTTGACGGTCATGCGCTCACGTACCTCACTCGCGGGTCGAGCACCGCGTACAGGATGTCGGCCAGCAGCGATCCCACCACGGTGGCGAAGGCCACGATCACGGTCACGCCGAGCAGGATCGGGTAGTCCTGGGTGGTCGCGGCGGTGATGAACAGCAGGCCCATGCCCGGGTAGTTGAACACGAACTCGGTGATCAGGGCGCCGCTGAAGATGATCGGCAGGCTCAGGCCGAGGAGCGTCGCGATCGGGATCAGCGCGTTGCGCAGGATGTGCCGGTACAGGATGCGCCGTTCGCCCGCGCCCTTGGCCCGGGCGGTGCGCACGTAGTCCTGGGTGATCTGGTCCAGCGTCGAGGAGCGCATGTACCGGCTGAACGATGCGATGGTGATCAGCGTGAGCGAGGCTATCGGCAGCACCATCGCGTTGAACTGGGTAAAGAAAGACCCGATGGTGCCCCCCTGGGCCGCCTCGGGCGGGAAGATGTGCAGCTGCTCGGCGAAGATGTCGATCAGGATGAGGCCGAGCAGGTAGGCCGGCATCGCGTAGAAGACGAAGGAGAGCCCGGTGCCGACGTAGTCGAAGGCCTTGTTGCGGCGGACCGCCTGCACCACGCCGACCGGGATGGCGATGACCAGCGCGAGCAGCGTGGAGAGACCCAGCAGCAGCAGGGTCTTGGGCAGCCGCTGGCCGAGCAGCGAGGACACGGTCTGGTTCTGCGCGTAGGAGAACCCGAAGTTGCCGTGCAGCAGGCCGTCCAGCCAGTGCCAGTACTGGTACCAGACCGGCTTGTCGAAGCCCAGTTGCTTGGTGAGCGCCGCCACCAGGGCCGCGTCGCTGGCGCGCTGGCCGAGGATCGCGCGGACCGGCCCGCCGGGGAGCAGCTTGAGCAGTACGAAGGTCAGGACGGTCACCAGCCAGACCACGATGATCGCCTGCAGGACTCGTCGGATCAGGTAAGCGATCATCCTGTGCTCCCTGTCCGGCCCCGCCCCCTCCCGGGCCTGATGAGCCCGGGAGGGGGCGGAAACCGCGCAATCGGACTTATTTACTTATGGTAGCGCCGAGATTCCGGATTTATCCGGATCTACTTGACGTAGTGCCAGGTCTCCGGCGTGATGTTCACGAAGCAGTTCACCGGGGTGACGCCCTTGAGGTTGTTCGCGACCTCGAGCAGCGGGTTGGCGAACTGCGGCATGAAGACGACGGGCGCCTGGTGAGCCAGGTACTTCTCCCAGGTGTACATCGTCTGGTTGGTCGCGTTGGGGGCCAGCGTGTCCGCGATCAGCTTGTTGTTGGTCGGGTCGTTGTAGCTGCCGTAGTTGGCCAGCGAGCCCTTGGCGAACAGGTCCTCGCCGCTGGGGTAGTAGTCCGGCGCGTAAATCCAGCCGCCGCCCCAGTTACCCATCTGCCAGGTGCAGGGGGTGGACTTGGTGGGCGTGCAGGTGGTGTCGTTGGCGGTGATGGTCGAGCCCGCCGCGGCCGAGATGTTCAGCTTGATGCCGGCCTGGCCCGCGTTCGACTGGAACGCCTGCATGATCGTGGTCAGCGGCGTGCTCCCGCTCGCGAACTGCACGTTGAACTGCAGCTTCGAGCCCTTGGGAATGCCCTTGCCGCACTCCCCGCTGGCCGTTCCCGGCTTGACGCAGGTGGCCGGGTTCCCGGTGGAGCTCCAGCCGTTGGAGACCAGGAGTGACCTGGCCTTGCTGGTGCTGAACGGGAACTGGTCATTCTGCAGGCCCGGGGCGAGCAGCGAGCTCTTCGGCAGGGTCGGCACGCCCTGGGTGTTGACCCACGCGTAGCCCTTGTACACGCTCTTGATGATTCCCGCGGTGTCAACCGTGTAGTCAAGCGCCTGCCGGAAGTAGGTCTGCTTGATGATCGCGCCGGCCACCGTCGGGTTGTTGAAGTTCATCGGGAAGTAGTTGATCCCGTACCCGATCCACGGGGTCATCGTGAAGTTGGCCGACAGCGGTTGGGGGCCGGCCTTCTCCGGGTTGGTGGTGGGGGCGGTGATGTCCTGCTGCGGGATGTAGCCGACCTGCACCGATGACGTGCCGGACTTCAGCACGTTGTACTCGGCCGTGTCGGAGGTGAACTGCACCTCCTTGAACTCCTTGAGGGTCGGCTTGACCGGGCCCGAGTAGGTCTTGTTCGGCACCATGGTGAGGGCGCCGTCCGGGTTGAAGCTGGACAGCTTCCACGGGCCGTCCACCACGCCCCAGATCTTGCTGGTCGCGTAGCCGGCCAGGTTCTTGTTCTGCGCGATCAGGTAGTTGTAGACCGCCGCGCAGCCGGCCGGGGAGGCGGTGGTGCTCGAGCACTTGCCCTTGCCCGTTGGCCGTCACGTCCCAGGCCAGCGGGATCGGGTAGAGCTGGCTCAGCTCGTTGTACAGGATCCAGTTGTGGTTGTACGCCTGGGTGAAGGTGAGCTGGAACTTGTTGGTGCCGACCACCTTGTAGGAACTCACGTTGTCCGGGAACAGGCCCGTCACGTAGCCGCCCCAGTTGAGCTTCTCCGCCTTCATCATGTTCATCCAGAACATGAGGTCGGCCGCGGTGACGGTCTCGCCGTTGGACCACTTGTACGGCTTGACGGTGATCGTGACGACCTTGCTGTTGGAACTGTAGGTCGGCGGTCCGGCCAGGCTCAGGTTGTAGTCGATCGTCGGCGACTCGTGCTCGCCGTACCAGTACAGCGGCCGGTACAGCAGGTACTGCAGGTCACTGATGTTCCAGGTGCCGAAGTGGGCGGCGTCGGTGAACGGGAAGATGAAGTTCGGGGTGAACCCGGCGGTCTCGGCCCAGGTGGCCGTGTTGCCGTTCGTGGACAGGCCGGAGGCACTTCCGCCGCTGCTGCCGCTGCTGCCGCTGCTGCCGCAGCCCGCCGCGGTGAGCGCGGCGGCCGCGACCAGCGCGGCTCCGGCGAATGTCTTGGATCTCAGTGTCCTGTGACGTCCGAAGGGACGTACCATCGCTTCTCCTCGTGACTAGTGGTCGCATGTGCCAAGCTGGCGGGGCGCATGCCCTTACTTACCGGCGATAAGGCCTCCCTCGGAAACGCGCCCGCACATCAACGATGCAGGGCGCGCGGCGGCGGCGGGACCGGGATGATAGGTGCTGCCCCGCCCGTCCGGTAACGGACGGTCATCTCCCGCCCGTCACCGGAGCCGTCTCGCTGACCTGCGAAGACGCTGCCAGTCAGGAGCTTGTCAGGGGGAGCGTAACCCGCGCGCAGCACCAGGCAGTACAGACGTGCTGGATTCTCGCCCCAATCGTTACCTTTCGTTACGTATGTTACGCTGCGTGGCCGGAACGACGATTCGGTGTAAGCCGGGAGGGGTGATCGCCGCCGCCGCGGGCGAGCCCGGGGAAGGCATCACCGATCATCGGGCCGGGCGGTCCGGAACCTCCTGACGTGCTCTTTCGCCCTCAGGCAGCGGCAGCCGCGGTGACCGCGCGCCGCCCTGATCGCGGCCGCCGCACGAGTCATCCCGCCGGTGCCCGGAACTCCCCGGCCGACTCTCCATATCCTGACGCTCCGTATATGTTCACACATCCCGAGATGTGTCCGCACATCCCGCGCCGGTCCGCGGACGTGCGAGGGCGGGCCGGTACCGTGGCCGTCCCGCCCTCGGTCCCGGCGGTTTGCCGGGGCTGCCCGCTACCTCACCGCGACGGGAGGCGGCCCCGCTGGCCGACCGCGCTCAGCTGCAGCCGCTGGTGGCGCCGCAGCCCTCGCAGACGTAGCAGCTTCCGGCGGGCCGCATCTTGGTGCCGCACGTCAGGCACAACGGCGCGTCCGCCACCCGGCCCTGCCTCGACTCGATCAGCTCCGTCGAGCTTCCAGCCTGCGGCGGCAAGACCGGCCCGGAGCCGGGATCGGCGGCGCCCGCGCTCGGCCGGAATATCTTCCAGCGGGGCCGACTGGGCCATCTCCTCGGGGTCCGGCTCGCCGGCCGGCCCCTGGCCCTGCTGGTCGTCGGCGGCCAGGCCCGCGGTGCGCTCCGCCGCCGACAGGATGCCGAGCTCGGCCCGCTGCTCATAGGCCAGGTGATCGAGCGCCAGGCGCCGGAAGATGTAGTCCATGACCGAGCTGGCGATCCGGATGTCCGCGTCGTCGGTCAGGCCGGCCGGCTCGAACCGCATGTTGGTGAACTTCGCGACGTAGGACTCCAGCGGGATGCCGTACTGCAGCCCGACCGAGATCGCGATGGAGAAGGCGTCCATCACCCCGGCCAGCGTGGAGCCCTGCTTGCCGAGCTTGAGGAAGACCTCGCCCAGGCCGTCGTCCGGGTAGTTGGACGCGGTCATGTAGCCCTCGGCCCCGGCCACGGAGAACCTGGTCACCATGGCGGGCCGCTGCCGCGGCAGCCGCCTGCGCACCGGCCGGACCTCGCGTGCCGGTGCCGCCTCGGCCGGCGCGTCCGGCTGCGCCGCCGCGGGCTTCTTCCTCGCGTTGGACAGCGGCTGGCCCACCTTGCAGTTGTCCCGGTAGATGGCCAGCGCCTTCAGGCCGAGCTTCCAGCCCTGGAAGTAGATCTCCTCCACGTCCTCGACGGTCGCGCTCTCCGGCATGTTCACCGTCTTGCTGACCGACCCGCTGAGCAGCGGCTGGACGGCCGCGATCATCCGGACGTGACCCATCGGGCTGATCGCGCGCTCGCCCATCGCGCAGTCGAAGACCTCATAGTGCTCGGGCCTGAGGCTGGGCGCGTCCACCACGTGGCCGTGCTCGGCGATGTACTCGCTGATCGCCTCCACCTGCTCGGGCTGGTAGCCGAGATTCGTCAGCGCGCGCGGCACCGTCTGGTTGACGATCTGCATGGAGCCGCCGCCGACGAGCTTCTTGAACTTGACCAGGGCCAGGTCAGGCTCGATGCCCGTGGTATCGCAGTCCATCATCAGCCCTATTGTTCCAGTTGGTGCCAATAGTGAAGATTGCGCATTCCTGTACCCGTTTGTCCGGCCTAGCTCCAGGCACTCGCGCCAGACCCGCGACGCGGCGGCGAGGACGTCGCGGTCCACGCCGCCGAGCGGGCTGATCCTGGCGCTGGCCTCGGCGTGCTTGCTCATGACCCGGTTGTGCGCGGTCCGGTTCCGCTCGTATCCGTCGTACGGGCCGACGACGCCGGCCAGCTCGGCGGAGCGCCGGTAGGCCGTCCCCGTCATCAGCGACGTGATGGCCGCCGCGATGGCCCGGCCGCCCTCGGAGTCGTAGGCGTGGCCGGTGGCCATCAGCAGCGCGCCGAGGTTGGCGTAGCCGATGCCGAGCTGGCGGTAGGCGCGCGTGACTTCGGTGATCTTCTCCGTCGGGAAGTCGGCGAAGCAGATGGAGATGTCCATCGCGGTGATGACGAGCTCGGTGATCCGCTCGAACCGCTCCGCGTCGAAGGTGTCATCGTCGCGCAGGAACTTCAGCAGGTTAATGCTCGCCAGATTGCACGAGGAATTATCGAGGTGAACGTACTCACTGCAGTTTGCCACGACCGTTCCGCCGACGATGTAAGAGTGATTGCGGGGCTCGGTCAGGTTATAGGTGGTCTCGAAACCTCTTGATTCGCGGCTCACCAGGCGCACCGTGCGGTCTACATTGTAGAAGCCCGCAGACGCCACGATCCGGCTGAGCTTGTCCTGCTTGCCCGGTAGGGTGAATCCGATCAACTTGCGGAATTCGCGTATGGCGCCCGCCGTAATGCGCAGATCATACGAAGGACCGTCGGAGCCGTACGTGACCTGGCTGCCGTCCTTCCTGGTGTACCGGAAGCTCTCCGACTTTGTCCCCGTCGCATGGATCCGGCTGGCAATCCCGAGTGAGGCGAGAAGCTCCTGCACGCCTATGAGCAGTTCCTCGGACCGGCTGCCCAGCCCCACGTAGCGTGTTCCGTTGGCCTGCTGATCTACGACACAGCCATCGGCGTCGAACAGCCCTCGCAGGAAGGCGATCACGGCATCCCCGGGCGCCTCGTATACCGCCGCGGGGACGACCTTGTCCGCCGCCCGGCCCTCCGCGACGCCGAGGGCGTGCAAGAACTCGCCGAACGCGGGCCGCGTCACGCGCAACTGCAGCGTGCCGTTTTGCTGGACGCTCGGCTTGCTCTCAAAACCGGTGATCCTGGCCAGCAGCGCGTGGTGCCGGGGTAGCACGACTTCCTTGTCGTCATCCGAGCCGTAGACGGTCACGGCCGTCGCATCGCGCGTGTCGACACACCCATCACCGGTCAGCCAGCCCAGGTAGTGCGCGAACCCCTCGTCCCACTTGACCGGGATGTTCAGCGGCTTGCGTGACTTCTCGTACTCCGCGGCGAGGATGGCGTGCATGGGCATGCCCACGTCACTCAACGGCCGTGGAGCGTGCTGGAAGGAGCGGACGACTTTATCGTCGCTGGTCAGGTCGCTCGCAGCGACCCAGCCCTTGTTCGCGGTCCATACCCGGTGGTTAGGCGTGCAGCGCAGCCGGGAGCCGTCGGAGAAGCGGAGCTCAGCGATCTCGTTTGTCCCGGTGACCATGTAGCAGGTGGGATTCGTCGATGTTATCCGGTCCTCCGGGCCCTGCTCCGCGGTCACGTCGTTCGTGTAGACCGCGAACTCCTCCTCGTTCGCGGCCCGCCGCACCAAGTCGCCGATCCGGATCAGGCCCTTGTCGGTAAGCACGCGCTGGTCGGCCGGGAAGCACGGGTTACTCGCAGTGATCCGGCCGGATTCCGGGCAGGTGTGCCAGTCGTTGATGATGTCGTCGTACTGGATTCCCGGGTCTGCGCATCCCCAGGCCGCCTGCGCCATCTGGCGGAACAGCGCCTTGGCGCTGACCTTCTCCACCACTTCGCCGGTCCGCCGGGCGAGCAGGTCGAACTGCCCGTCGTCCTGCACGGCCCGCATGAACTCGCCGGAGACCCGGACCGAGTTGTTGGCATTCTGGTACTGGACGCTGGTGATGTCCTTGCCGCCGAGATCCATGTCGAACCCGGCGTCCCTGAGCACGCGGACCTTCTCCTCCTCGCGCGCCTTGGTCTCGATGAACTCGGCCACGTCCGGGTGATCCACGTCGAGCACGACCATCTTCGCCGCGCGCCTGGTCGCGCCGCCCGATTTGATGGTCCCGGCGGAAGCGTCCGCGCCGCGCATGAACGACACCGGCCCGCTCGCGGTGCCGCCCGAGGTGAGCAGCTCCTTGCTGGAGCGGATACGGGACAGGTTAATGCCCGCACCAGATCCGCCCTTGAATATCAGCCCCTCTTCCCGGTACCATTCAAGAATTGAATCCATCGTGTCCTCGACGGCCAGGATAAAACACGCTGATACTTGCTTCGGGGAGGCCGTTCCGACGTTGAACCAGACCGGGGAATTGAAGCTGAATACCTGATGAATCAGCGCATATTTGAGCTCGTGGTCGAAGAGCTGCACGTCCTCTTCGGTGGCGAAATAGCCGTGCTCGCGGCCGGCGGCCACGTAGGTGCCCACCACCCGGTCCACGAGCTGCTTCAGGCTCCACTCGCGCTCCGGGGCGCCGACCGCGCCGCGGAAGTACTTGGTGGTGACGATGTTCGCGGCGTTGACGGACCAGAAGCCGGGAAATTCCACGCCACGCTGCTCGAAGTTGACCGAGCCGTCCCGCCAGTTGGTCATGACGACGTCGCGACGCTCCCACGTCACCTCGTCGTAGGGGTGCACGCCCTCGCGGGTGTTGATGCGCCGGATCCTCAGCCCCGTGTCCGGGAAATTGCCGTCCTGCCCAGCCTGGCCGCTCGCCGTCTCCGTCATGACCTTCCCCTTCCCGGAATCGCCCGGATCCCGCCCGGGCCCGGTCGGGCCCGCTTCGAATGATTCCTGCTGACGGGCTGGCCCCGCCTGACTTGCGGCCACCGACAGCGGCTGCCCCGATCCTGCTCGCCGGCTCCGCTTCATCGGGTGAGCTCACCGGCTTCCCTGTGCGCGTCGCGCAGCGACGCGATCTCAACCTCGAAATCGGCCAGCGACTCGAATCCCCGGTAGACCGAGGCGAACCGCAGGTAGGCCACCTCGTCGAGTTCGCGCAGCGGTCCGAGGATCGCCAGTCCTACCTCATGCGAGGGAATCTCGGCGCAGCCACGAGCCCTGATCGCGTCCTCGACGCGCTGGGCCAGGTTCGCGAGCTGGTCCTCGGTCGCCGGTCTGCCCTGACAGGCCCGGCGGACGCCTCGCACGATCTTCTCGCGGGTGAACGGCTCGGTGACTCCGCTCCGCTTGCCGACCATGAGGATCACGGTTTCCTGCGTGGTGAACCGCTTGCCGCACTCCGGGCACGACCGGCGGCGGCGGATCGCCGAGCCGTCGTCCGCAGTCCTGCTGTCAATGACTCGGCTGTCGTTGTGCCGGCAGAACGGGCAGCGCACGCGATCGCCCCCTCTCAGCCGTCGTCACAGGTTCTCTCATAAACACAACCTATGGAAATACTACAACCATGTAACTACTAGATGTTGTGGTCACGCTAGACCTACTAACTGCCCGACGGCAAGGGTTGCCCGCCGATCCTGAGAAATTGCTGGTGGGAGCGGCCATCGGGAGCGGAGCCGGCGTGTCGCGGCCCGGCGCGGCCTGGCGAGTGAGGAGGACCGCCGCGGCCGGAAGCGGCGCCGGCATGTCGCGGCCGGCGAGTGAGGAGGGCCGCCGCGGCCGGAAGCGGCGCCGGCATGTCGCGGCCGGCGAGTGAGGAGGACCGCCGCGGCCGGAAGGCGCCGCGGCCGCCGCGGACGGCCGCCGACCCTCAGCCTCGCGGCACCAGAAGGCGCTGACCGGCCTGAACGCTGTCACCGGGGAGCCCGTTGAGCGTCATGATCCGCTGGATGACCAGGCGCGGGTCAGCCTGCGGATCGGCCTGCACCGCGACCGACCACAGCGTCTGCCCCGGCTGGACGATGATCCGGGACACGGAGCGCCCGGACGCGCCCGGCGGCACGCCGCGCGCTGGGCCGGCGCCCCGCTGACCGCCGCGAAGCAGAGCAGGCCGAGCATGGCCGCAGCGCACGCCGCGAGGACGACACGGCCGCGCCGGGTGAGGCGCAGCCGCCGTGCACCCTCACCGGGGCGTGACCACCTGGCCTGCCGGACGGGCAGCGCCGCCGGAACGGCCAGGGCCACGGCCGACGGAGCCGCGCGAAGAACCTCGGTGCACGCCCGGACGCCTACCGGGTGCGCTCGTCGAGCCGGCCGTAGGCGGCCGCTGGCCCGCCGTTCGCGGCAACGGGCCGGCCTGGCGCGGCCTGACCGTGGTCGCTCTCAGCGCGATCGGGGCTGGCCGGGGCTTGGCCTCGGCCGGCATGACACCCATCTCGGCCTCCTTCGGGCGAATGACAGTTCGATCGTACACCTGTTCGATGTAAATAAGTTCGATCGAACGCACGCTCGCACGATCTGTTTTACCGGACGGGTCCGACATTTTCGCGACGCGTCGAACAGATGTTTGAGATCCGGTAACGAAACCGCTAGCGTCAGCTCAGAGCCCAACCATCCGGTCTGGAGGTCAGATCATGGACAGCAGCAGCGAGCAGGGCGGACGGTCAGCCTCGCCCGCGCCTGGCGGTGACGGTACCGCCGCGCCCAGGCCCAAGGGCAGGCCTGGGCGCAAACCCAAGGGCACAGTCCCCGCGGTCGTCATCGACACGCCTGATCGTCCTGACCCCGATCACGTGCTCACCTGGCGGCAGCGCAAGGTGCTTCAGGTGATTCGCGAGTCCGTGCAGAGCCGCGGGTATCCGCCCTCCATGCGCGAGATCGGCGAGGCGGTGGGGCTGACCAGCACGTCGAGCGTCTCTTACCAGCTGTCCACCCTGCAGAGCAAGGGCTACCTGCGCCGCGACGCGGGCCGGCCGCGCACGGTGGAGGTCAGGCTGCCGGGGCACTCCCGCGGTCCGGCCGGACCCCGAGCCCGGCCACGACAGGGAGCTTGACGTCACGCCCAGCGGTGCGGACATTCCGTCGCAGGGAGCGGCCTATGTTCCGCTGGTCGGCCGGATCGCCGCCGGCGGGCCGATCCTGGCCGAGGAGGCGATCGAGGATGTTTTCCCGCTGCCCAAGCAGATCGTCGGCGAGGGCACGCTGTTCCTGCTCAAGGTGGTGGGTGACTCCATGATCAACGCCGCCATCGCCGACGGCGACTGGGTGGTCGTGCGCCAGCAGAACGTCGCCGAGAACGGCGACATCGTCGCGGCGATGATCGAGGGCGAGGCCACGGTCAAGACCTTCAAGCGGTCCGACGGTCACGTCTGGCTGATGCCGCACAACCCCGCCTACACGCCCATTCCCGGCGAAACGGCCACCATCCTCGGGAAGGTGGTAGCCGTACTCCGCCGCGTCTGACCGGCGTCACCAGGCGCGGCCAGACCAGCGGCGCAGACCAGGCAGCGCGCCAGACCAGGCAGCGCCTTAGCTGAGCGGCACGTTCAACCAAGCGGCACAGGAGATGCTGGCCGGGCGGCAGGACATCTTGAGTTCGCGTTTTCCGCGCTACGTTCCGCGTGGCGCAGGCGTCAGTTTATGCGCGTCAGCCAGGCAAACGGCGGCCCGGCGGCCAGCGGCTGCGGGTCGGCCACCTCGCGGCGACCTCGGCGCGACTGAACGATTATGGCCTGCCGTACGTGGTCTGGTTAGACACGCCTCATTGCGTGGTCGGTGAGCAGGCCTCGCGCCCCGCGCGACCTGAAAGCACATCATCCTGCGTGAATTGGAGATTCGCGATGCTTAACCGATGGTGGGCGACGGCTGTACTCGCGGCCGCCACCCTCGCCGTTGCCGCCTGCGGGAGCTCGTCCGGGACCTCCGGCAGCTCCGGTGGATCGGCTGGATCATCAAGCTCGGCGGCCGCCACTCCGGCCGCGGCCAGTGCGACCGGCGCCGTGAAAACCCACAAGATCAGCGGCGCGACGGTACTGACCAACGCCAAGGGCTTCACGCTCTACTGGTTCGCCCCCGACACCTGACCGAGTCAAACTGCAACGGGGCGTGCGCCAAGTACTGGCCGCCGGTGAAGGGGCCGGTGACGGAGGCCGGGATCAAGGGCAAGTTCGGCACGATCACCCGGTCCGACGGCTCGACCCAGGCCACCTACAACGGGCACCCGCTGTACACCTACGTCGGCGACACCTAGCCCGGCCAGGCCAAGGGCAACGGCCTGAACTTGTCCGGCGGGGTGTGGCACGAGGTCACCGACTCCGGCAGCCCGCGCCCGCGCCCGCCTCGAGTTCTTCATCCAGCTCCGGCGGCGGCGGCTACGGGTACTGAGCGCGGCGGACGCCGTAGACCCGGGCAGGACCGGGAACGACCCCGCGGCGGGAGCGGCCGGCGGCCACGGCTCGTACTGCCTGGCAGCGGCCGCGCTCGTACTGCCTGGCAGCGGCCGCGCTCGTACTGCCCGGCAGCGGCCGCGCTCGTACTGCCCGGCAGCGGCCGTCCCCCGGCTCAGGCCGCGGCTGCTGTCGCCGGCGCCAGGGCAGCGTGTGCCCTCCCGCTGCCCTGGCTCGCCGGCGATGACGTGAGGATTGCGAGACAACACGAGGAGAAGAAACGATGGCGCGACGGGTGAATACGATGACAGAGGCCGCCCCAGACCGCGACTCAAGCATCAAGGCGACCGGCGCTCCGGCTGGCTGCCGGTCGCGCTGCGAGTGACCGGCGCCGGCCTGCTGATCGCCAGCGGGGCGATCCACCTGGACCTGTACCTGACCGGCTACCGGACGATCCCGACGATCGGCTGGCTCTTCCTGCTGCAGATCATCGCGGCTTTCGCCCTCGGGCTGGCGTGCTGGCCATCCCCGGCCGGGCTCGCCGCGAGCCGGCTGGCGGCTGCGGCCTGCGGCCGGCTTCGCCCTCGCCACCCTGGGCGGCTACCTCCTGTCGGTGTGGATCGGCCTGTTCGGGTTCAAGGAGGTTCGCACGACCGCCGGGATCGTCGCCGGCGTGATCGAGGTGGCCGCTTTCGCCGCGCTGGCGGCGGTGGCGCTGGCCCTGGCCCCCGCGGACGGCACGGTGAAAGCCGACGGCACGGTGAAAGCCGACGGCACGGTGAAAGCCGACGCTGCCCGGCTGAAAGCCGACGGCACGGTGAAAGCCCCGGCGCGGTTCCCCGCCCAGATTCCCGCCGCGGTCGCCAGGGCAGGCGGAGTGGCCGCCGCCGTCCTGGCGGTCGTGGCCCTGGTGCTGCTGGGAGTCGCGGTGGCCGGCGCCGGTGCCGGCGGCCGCGGCGGCCGAGGTAATGGCGCTGGCCTCAAGACCACGACGATCGACGGCGCGAGGTGCTGACCAACGCCAAGGGCCTGACGCTGTACTGGTTCGCGCCGGATACCGCGACCGCATCGAAGTGCTACGGAAGCTGCGCCGCGTACTGGCCGCCGGTGACCGGCACCGCCAGGCCCATCCCGGGCGTCACCGGGCAGGCTAGGCACGATCCAGCGAACCGACGGATCCAGCCAGCTCACCTACAACGGGCACCCGCTGTACACCTACGTCGGCGACACCGCCCCGGGCCAGGCCAGCGGCAACAACCTCAACCTGAACGGCGGGCTGTGGCACGAGGTGACGGTCTCCGGCGGGTGACCGGCACAGCCGGCGGTCGCGAGCCGCCTCCGCCGGTCGCCGCGGCCGGCGACTTCGGGTTCGTCGCGAATGGCCCGTTGCTTCGCGACGCGCTCCACCTTGGTGGCCTGCGTAAGCTCGTCAACATGATCAAGATCAACATGCGAGTTGGTTGCCCGACGCGCACTTTGCCCACGTTCCCCCCATGGAATCGTGACCAGCCACCCCCGATCTGGCCGGAACGCGGGCAAGGCGGGATGATCATCGGCCCGGGGCCGGCCTGGCCGGCGTGAGCCCCCGCTGGCCCTGCGGCCGCGGGCCAGCCTGGTTAGGGCTGCTGCCTGGCCAGCGCTGCGCTAGCCTTGAGGCATGCGAGCCGCACGGCTGCTTCTTAGCATGCCGCGCTGACGTCTGAGTCAGCGTGGCGACCCCTCGTTTACGAGGGGTTTTTTGATGGATCAAGTCGATCGTGGTGAGAACCTCATGACCGAGAGCGCCAGCCGCCCCGGGCCGGACCAGAGCGAAGCTGCCGCCAGCGCGCAGGCGGACGACCAGCCGCCGTTCCGCTACGACGCGCGGCTCGCCAACGAGATCGAGCGGCACTGGCAGGAGTACTGGCGCGCCGAGGGGACGTTCAACACGCCGAACCCGTCCGGGCCGCTGTCCGAAGGCTTCGACCAGGTCGCCGCGCGGCCGAAGTTCTACGTCATGGACATGTTCCCCTACCCCAGCGGCGCGGGGCTGCACGTCGGCCACCCGCTCGGCTACATCGGCACCGACGTCTACGCGCGCTACCTGCGCATGACCGGCCACAACGTGCTGCACCCGTTCGGCTATGACGCGTTCGGCCTGCCGGCCGAGCAGTATGCCCTCGACACCGGGCAGCATCCGGCGATCACCACGCAGAACAACATCGCCACCATGCGGCGCCAGCTGCGGCGGCTGGGGCTGGGCCACGACGACCGCCGTGAGTTCGCGACCACCGACGTCAGCTACTACAAGTGGACGCAGTGGATCTTCCTGCAGATCTTCAACAGCTGGTTCGACACCGAGGCGGCAGCCGCGCCCGGCCGATCGAGGAGCTGGTCGCCGAATTCGAGTCGGGAACAGCGGGCGCCGGCCGTCGGCGAGGCCAACCCGGATAGCCAGCCCTGGGCCGAGCTGACCGAGCGGCAGCGGCGCGAGGTGGTCGACGGCTACCGGCTGGCCTACATCTCCGAGGAGCTGGTCAACTGGTGCCCGGGGCTGGGCACGGTGCTGGCCAACGAGGAGATCACCGCGGACGGCCGCAGCGACATCGGCAACTACCCGGTGTACCGGCGCCCGCTGCGGCAGTGGATGCTGCGGATCACCGCCTACGCCGAGCGGCTGCTCGACGACCTGGACCTGCTCGACTGGCCGGAGTCGATCAAGACGATGCAGCGGAACTGGATCGGGCCGAGCCACGGCGCCAGCATCGAGTTCCCGGTGGCCCGGTCCCAGGCGAAGATCCGCGTGTACACCACCCGGCCCGACACGCTGGCCGGCGCCACCTACATGGTGCTGGCGCCCGAGCACCCGCTGGTGGACGAGCTGACCGCCGGCGCCGCCTGGCCGGAAGGCACGCCGCAGCAGTGGCGTTACCCCGAGGCCGGCCGCGGCGCCGCCGCAGACTGGACCCCGGCGGCGGCGGTCCGGGCCTACCGGGACGCGTCGGCGCGGCTGACCGACCGGCAGCGGGTGCGAGGAGGGCTTCGAGAAGACCGGCGTCTTCACCGGCTCCTACGCGGTCAACCCGATGACCGGCGAGCCGATACCGGTATTCATCGCCGACTACGTGCTGATGGGCTACGGCACCGGCGCGATCATGGCCGTCCCCGCGCACGACGAGCGCGACTTCGAGTTCGCGCAGAAGTTCGGCCTGCCGGTCCGGGCGGTGCTGCAGCCGCCCGCCGACTGGTTCGGCCGAGCATGAGATCAGCCCGGACACGCCGCCCGCCGAGTGGCCGGAGGCGTACGTCGGCGACCACGGCTACCTGGACCTGAACGTGCCCGGGCTGGACTGGACCGGCCTGGACAAGGCCGCCGCGATCGAGGACGCCATCCGCTGGCTGGAAGAGCCGCGGAGCGGGCCACTACGAGCGGTCCTACCGGCTGCGCGACTGGCTGTTCTCCCGGCAGCGCTACTGGGGCGAGCCGTTCCCGATCGTCTACGACGCCGACGGGCTGCCGGTCGCGCTGCCGGAAGAACTGCTGCCGGTCGAGCTGCCGGAGATGACCGACTTCCGGCCCGAGCCGAACCAGGACGAGTCCAGCGACCCGGTCCCGCCGCTGGCCCGGGCCACCGACTGGGCGGAGGTCGAGCTCGACCTCGGCGACGGCCCGCGGCGGTACCGGCGCGAGCTCAACACCATGCCGCAGTGGGCCGGCTCCTGCTGGTACTACCTGCGCTACCTGGACCCGGTCAACGACCAGCGGCTGGTGGACCCGGAAATCGAGCGGTACTGGATGGTGGCGGCCGGCACCCCGCCCGGCGACGGCGGCGTGGACCTCTACGTCGGCGGCGTCGAGCACGCCGTGCTGCACCTGCTCTACTCCCGTTTCTGGCACAAGGTGCTGTACGACCTGGGCTACGTGTCCACCAAGGAGCCGTTCAAGCGCCTGTTCAACCAGGGCTACATCCTGGCCGACGCCTACCTGGACGAGCGCGGCATGTACGTCCCGGCGGCCGAGGTGGTCAAGGCCGGCGACGGCCGGTTCTGCTACCAGGGCGAGCCGGTCAGCCCGCGGGCCGGGAAGATGGGCAAGAGCCTGAAGAACGCGGTCACGCCCGGACGACATCTACGCGGCCTACGGCGCGGACACGCTGCGGCTGTACGAGATGGCCATGGGCCCGCTGGACGCCGACCGGCCCTGGCAGACCGACGACATGGTCGGCGTCTACCGGTTCCTGCAGCGGCTGTGGCGCAACATCGTCGACGAGCAGACCGGCGAGCTGCTGGTCGCGGACAAGCCGCTGGACGAGGAGACCGAGCGGCGGCTGCACCGCACGATCAAGGTCGTGCGGCGCGACTTCGGCGAGCTGCGGTTCAACACGGCCATCGCCCGGCTGATCGAGCTGAACAACCACGCCAGCCGGCTGGCGTCCCGGGACGGGATGCATCGCCCGGGCGCTGGCCGAGCCGCTGGTCCTCATGGTGGCCCCGCTCGCCCCGCACATCGCCGAGACGCTGTGGTCCCGGATGGGGCACGCCCAGTCGCTGGCCTACGAGCCGTTCCCGGAGTTCGACGAGGCGCTGGCGGCCGAGAAGTCCGTGGTCATGCCGGTTCAGGTCAACGGGAAGCGGCGGTTCCAGATCGAGGTCGCGGCCGACGCCGGCGAAGACGAGACCCGCGCCCAGCTCACCGCGCACCCGGACTACGCCCGGCTCACCGACGGGCTGACCGTGCAGCGCATCGTCATCGTGCCCGGCCGGATCGTGAACATCGTCGCCCGCTGAGCGCGCGCTCCCGCGGGGCCGTGCTTCTTTGAGCAAGTGCCCCGTCAGTCCAGTGCATGGGTCAGCCCACGTGCGCCCAGCCGCGGGATGTGCGCTCGGGCGTCCGTGGCCCCCGGCTTGCTGGATGCTGGCTACAGCTCGCCGGCCAGCTCCGAGGTCCAGACGACCACGCGGGTCCGGTCGCCGCGGAACAGGTCGCGGGCGAACTCCAGCGGCTGCCCCGTGCGCGGAGTAGGCGGTCCGCTCCACCAGCATGAGCGGCACCCCCTCGTCCACGTCCAGCGCCTCGGCCTCGCGGACGCTGGCGGTCACCGGCTCGAGGCGCTCCCGGGCGTCGGTGCGGCCGCTGGCCGTACCTGACTTCGAGCAGTTCGTACAGGGAGCCCTCCAGCCTGCAGCGCAGCATGCCGGGGAACACGGCCGCGGGGAACTGTGAATGCTCGAGCACCAGCGGCCTGCCGTCGGCGAGCCTGATCCGCCGTATCGCGTACACCGGATCCTCCTCGGCGATCTGCAGGGCCGCCGCGGTGGTCGGGCCGGCCGGGTGCTCGGCCGCGGCGAGCACCCGGGCGCCGGGCGTCATCCCGTGGCGGCGCAACTGCTCGGAGAACCCGGCCAGCGTGGTGAGGTCCTGCTCCAGCTTGGGCTCGGCGATGAAGGTCCCGCCGCCGCGGCCGACGGCCCTGGTCACCAGGCCGCGCCGGGCCAGCTCGCCCAGGGCGTGCCGCAGCGTCATCCGGCTCACCCCGAACCACACGGCCAGATCCTGCTCGGCGGGCAGCCGGTCGCCCGGTGCGAGCCTGCCCACCGCGATCGCCCCGGCCAGCCAGTCCTCGATCTGGGCGTGCACCGTGGTGCCGGGTTCGCGCGCGATCTTGGGCGGCATCCCGGTGAGAGTCTGCTGGCGGCGGTATCACCGTGACTCCGCGGCCGGTGCCTCCTCGGCGGGCGGTATCACCGGTGAAAAGGGCTGGCGGCGGCCAGCGGCCAGATAGTAGATCGTCCCGATCAGCGCGATGCCGACCACGACCGTCCAGAGGATCGGGATCTTGTCCAGGAAGTCCCAGCCGAAACTGAGCAGCCCTTTGGTCTGGTCTGGCTTCGGGTTGCTCGCGGGACGCGGCCAGGCGAAGTTCACCAGCATCGCGCCGCCGTAGAGCAGGGCGACGATGTTGACCAGCATGCCCCAGCGGCCGAGCCGGAACGGCGCGCGCGTCCTGGGCCAGCCGCGCAGGCGGGCCCGCATGATCACCAGGTTGCCGAGGAAGTAGCTGAGGTAGATCATGCCGGTGGCCGCGATCGCGATGGTGCCGGCCCCCGAGTACTTCAAGAACGGCACCGCCGCGAGGACGGCGACCGCGAGGCAGGTCCAGACCGGTGTGTGCAGGGTCGGCGCGACCCGGGCCAGCGGCCGGGACATGGGCAGCTGGCGGTCGCGCGACATGCCGAAGCACAGCCGGATCGTCGCCGCCATGATCGACAGGCAGCATACGAAGATCGCCGCGGAGACCACGAGCAGGTACAGCGTGGCGAAGCCGGAGGAGAAGTTGGCCTGGATGATCTGCGCCGGGCCGTCAGGCGCTTCCGCGATCGCGCGGTGCAGGTTGGGGATCGCGACCAGGGTGCCGAGCAGGAACACCCCGCCGATGACGAACGCGCCGATCACCGAGTAGAGCACCGCCTTGGGCGCGTTCCGGCGCGGGTCGCGGGTCTCCTCGGCCAGGGTCGAACGCGGTGTCGAAGCCGTAGATCACGAACAGGCTCATGAACATCGCGGCGAGGAACGAACTGCCGTTCACCGTGAACCCGCCGCTGTTCTTGACGATCCCGAAGCCCTGGTGGTTGTGGAAGGCCAGCAGCACGAGCGCGAAGACGAACATGCCCAGGATCTCGAACAGCACCCCGGTGTTGTTGATGATCGCCACCAGCCGGACGCCGTAGATGTTCAGCACGGTGATGACGACCAGCGTGATCAGCGCGACGATCTCCTGGGTGTGCAGGCTCGCGACGTTCAGGCCGTGCCAGCCGAGCCCGTTGAGGGCGGGGATCAGGGCCAGCGGCAGGGTGGCCACCACCGCGGTGACGGTCAGGATCCCGGCGAACAGGTAGATCCAGCCGGTGAACCACGAATAGCTGCGGCTGGCCATGAACTTCGTCCACTGGAAGACCGAGCCTGCCACCGGATAGTGGCTGGACACCTCGGCGAAGTTGAGCGCGACGATGAACTGGCCGAGCGCCACGACCGGCCAGGTCCAGATGAACACCCCGCCCAGGGTGGTCAGCCCCAGGGCGAACAGGGTGAAAATCCCGGTCGACGGGGAGATGTAGCTGAACGCCACGGCAAAGGAGCTGGACAGCCCCAGTGAGCGCTTGAGTTCCTGCTTGTAACCGAAGCCGGCGAGGTCGGCGGAATCGCGCTCGTGGCCGGCGTACCTGCCTTCGTCTGGGCTCATCGGGTGCCTTCCCCGCGGACCGGCCTGCGGCTTGAGGCGTAGCGTAAGCCCGGCCCCGGTAATTGTCCATACCTTTCCTGGGTGGCTCCGGCGCGGTATGAGCTGATGCCGCGGCCCGGGTCGTACATAGCGGGGAGTGGCTAATTGACGGCTGCCCGTAACCGAATCCTGGCATCTCTTTTGTCTAGACCTTTACCGGCACCAGGATTTACGCTGCATCCAGCGCTCGGGTGTGTCCGCGGCCTATCAGGGTAGAGACGCCCGGGCAGGAGGCGAGGGGGCTGCGTTGATAGCCGACGAACTGCACGGCGACCTCAGCGCGCTCTTCGACCGGGTGCCGAGCCTGGCCGGGACGCCGCGCTCGGTCCAGCGTCTCGACGGCGGCCTGACCAACCGGAACTACAAGGTCAGCACGCCCGCCGGCACCTTCGTGGCACGGGTCTTCGCGGCGGCGAGTTGCTCGCGATCAACCGGGACAACGAGTACCGGAACACGGCGGCCGCGGCCGCGGCGGGCGCGGCGGCACCGGTGATCGAGTACCGTCCCGAGGAGGGCGTCCTGGTGATCGGCTACATCGACGGGCGCACCCTCAGCAACGCGGACGTGTCCGCGCCGGGAAACATCGCGCGGGTCGCCCAGGCCTGCCGCCGCCTGCACGCCGCGCAGCCGTTCGCCAACGACTTCGACATGTTCGACATCCAGCGGCGTTACCTCGACGTCGTCCGAGCCCGGGGTTTCCGGCTGCCGGACGGATACGCCGGCCTGCTGCCGTGCTTCGACGCCATCCGGCATGCGCTCGCCGCGCGGCCCGCCACCCCGGCGCCGTGCAACAACGACCTGCTGGCGGGCAACTTCATCGACGACGGCAACCGCATCTGGCTGATCGATTACGAGTACTCGGGCAACAATGACCCGTGCTTCGAGCTGGGCAACATCTGGAGCGAGTGCGGCCTGGACGCTGACGGCCTGGCCGAGCTGGTCAGCGAGTACTACGGGCGGCCGCTGCGCAGCAAGCTCGCCCGGGCCCGGCTGTTCGGCCTGGCCGCCAAGTACGGGTGGACCTTGTGGGGGTCCATCCAGGCCAGCACCAGCCCGCTCGACTTCGACTTCTGGTCCTGGGCCATGGAACGCTACGAGGCGGCCGCAGGGGAAATGACCGGCCCGGGCTTCGCCGGGCTCCTCGAGGATGCCCAGCGCGATGACTGACCGCCAGCCGGCCGTCCGGGCCACGGCCGGCCCGGGCGAGAAGGGGCACGCCAGGCCCGCGGCGGGCCGATCCCCGGCCGGCGCCGGCCAGCAGGCGCGAGGCCGCCTGCCGCTGCCGGACCGGGCCCGGGTGATCATCATAGGCGGAGGCGTGATAGGCACCAGCGTCGCCTATCACCTGACCCGGCTCGGATGGCCGGACGTGCTGCTGCTGGAACGGGGACAGCTGTCCTGCGGGACGACCTGGCACGCGGCCGGCCTGGTCGGCCAGCTTCGCGCGTCGGAGAGCGTCACCCGCCTGGTGCAGTACTCGACCGGCCTGTACCGCAGGCTGGAGGACGAGACCGGCCTGTCCGCCGGGTTCAGGCAGTGCGGCGGCGTCACCGTGGCCCGCACGGCCGAGCGGATGGGCCAGCTGCGGCGGACCGCGGCCGCGGCCGCGGCCTACGGCCTGGACTGCGAGCTGATCGGCCCGGCCCGGGCGCTCGATCTCTACCCGGTGATGCGGACCGACGACCTGGCCGGAGCGCTCTGGCTGCCCGGGGACGGGACGGCGAATCCCACCGACCTGACCTACGCGCTGGCCAAGGGCGCCCGCATGCGGGGCGCCCGGGTGCGCGAGCGCACCCCGGTGACCGGGATCCTCGCCGCCGGCGGCGCGGTGACCGGCGTGCGCACGGCCGGCGGCGACATCGAGGCCGAGGTCGTCGTCAACTGCGCGGGCCAGTGGGCCAAGCAGGTCGGCGCGATGTGCGGGGTGAACGTGCCGATGCACTCCGCCGAGCACTTCTACGTGGTGACCGAGCGCATCGACGGCGTCCGGCCGGATCTGCCGGTGCTGCGCGACCCGGACGGGTACACCTACTTCAAGGAGGAAGTCGGCGGGCTCGTCGTCGGCGGCTTCGAGCCGCAGGCCAAGCCCTGGCTCGCGCCCGACGCGCTGCCGGCCGATTTCGAGTTCAGGCTGCTGCCGGAGGACTGGGACCAGTTCTCGATCCTGATGGAGAACGGCCTGCTGCGGATCCCGGCGCTCAGCCACGCCGGGATCAAGAAGTTCTACAACGGCCCGGAAAGCTTCACCCCGGACAACCAGTTCATCCTCGGCGAGGCGCCGGAACTGCGGAATTTCTTCGTCGCGGCAGGCTTTAATTCGGTCGGCATCGCCTCGGCCGGCGGGGCCGGGCGGGCGCTGGCCGAATGGATCGCCGGCGGCGAGCCCGCGACCGACCTGTCCAGCGTGGACCTGCGGAGGTTCGCCCGGTTCCACGGCAACAACCAGTGGCTGCATGACCGGGTGGGCGAGGTGCTCGGCCTGCACTACGCCGTGCCCTGGCCGAACCGCGAGCTCGGCACCGCCCGGCCGTTCCGCCGGTCACCCGTGTATCACCTGCTGAAAGAGGCCAACGCGTGCTTCGGCAGCAAGATGGGCTGGGAGCGGGCCAACTTCTTCGCCCCGCCCGGGGAGCGGCCGCGAGATCCGCTACGCCTGGGGCAAGCAGAACTGGCTGCCCTGGTCGGCGGCCGAGCAGCGGGCGGCCCGGGGCGCCGTCGCGGTCTTCGACCAGACCTCGTTCTCCAAGTTCCTGCTGGCCGGCCGGGATGCGGAGGAGGTGCTGCAGTGGCTGTGCACCGCCGACATCGCGGTGCCGCCCGGCCGGACGGTCTATACCGGGATGCTCAACTCACGCGGCACCTACGAGGCGGACATCACCGCCACCCGGCTGTCGGAAACCGAGTTCCTGCTGGTCAGCAGCGCCTCGCAGACCGAGCACGACCAGGATCACATCCGCCGCCGGATCCCGTCCGGCGCGGCCGCCACCCTGCTCGACGTCACCTCCGCCTACGCCGTTTACGGGGTCATGGGGCCCCGGTCGCGGGAGCTCCTGTCCTCGGTGTCGCGCAGCGACTTCGGCGATGCGACCTTCCCGTTCGGCTCCAGTCAGGTCGTCGACATCGGTTACGCCACCGTCCGGGCGACCCGGATCACCTACGTCGGGGAGCTCGGCTGGGAACTCTACGTGCCCGCCGAATTCGCGGTCGGCGTCTATGAGGATCTGATGGCCGCGGGCGCCGGGCTCGGCGGTGGTGAACGCCGGCTACTACGCCATCGAGTCGATGCGCCTGGAAAAGGCCTACCGCGCCTACGGGCGCGAGCTCAGCCCGGATTACAACCCGGTGGAGGCCGGCCTGCTTTTCGCCTGCAAGCTGAAGTCCGGCATCCCGTTTCTCGGCCGGGAAGCGGTGGAGAAGGCGCGGGCGGAAGGCCCGAGGCGCAGGCTGGTCTCCCTGGTGCTCGACGACCCGGACGTCATGCTGTGGGGCGGCGAGCTCGTGCTGCGGGACGGCCGCGCGGCCGGCCAGGTCACGTCGGCGGCCTGGGGCGAGACCATCGGCAGCTCGGTGGCCCTGGCCTACATCCGCGATGCCGGCGGCGAGGTGATGACGGCCGAGCGGGCCCGGGCGGGCCGGTACCAGGTGAACGTGGACGGCGAGCTGTGCCCGGCCCGCGTGCACCTGCGGCCTCCGCTCGACCCGGCGGGCGAGAGAATCAGGGCAATCTGACTCCCGGCCGGCGGCCGGAGAGGCTGGCATGGCGGCTGCTGCCCCACGGCGGACCGCACCGTCAGCAGCGTGCCGCGGGCCGGGCCGGCGCCGATGCCAGCCCGGAGCCGGGCCCGCTCGCCGGTCATCGCGTCACCGTGCCGGCCGGGTCCAACACGCCCTCCCGGGTGGACCGCGCGGCGGCGGCGGTGCGACCATCTGCGGGTGAACGCAGAGACCGCTGACCTGCTGGGCCGGTACTGCCCGCGGGGCCAGGCCGAGACCGCCGACGTGGACCGGGTGCGCGCGCTGCTGCGGACCGCGGAGGACCCCTGGCTGCGCTCGATTCCGCTGCACGTCACCGCGTCGGCGGTGGTCGTGCATCCGGACGGCGGCGAACTGCTGCTGCGCTGGCACCAGCGCCAGCAGGCGTGGCTGCAGGTGGGCGGGCACGGCGACCCGGGTGAGACCAGCCCGCTGGCCGTCGCGCTGCGGGAGGCCCGGGAGGAGACGGGGCTCGCTGACCTGGTGCCGTGGCCAGACTCGCAGCTGCGGCACGTGGCGATCGTCTCGGTCCCCGCGGGCAACGGGGAGCCCGCGCACGAGCATGCCGACCTGAGGTTCGTGCTGGCCACCAGGACGCCGCAGACGGCGCGGCCGGAGAGCCCGGACGCGCCGCTGCGCTGGGTCACGCCGGACGAGGCGCAGCAGACCATTTCCGAGCCCAACCTGCGGGAAGCCCTCACCCGGGTCCAGCGGCTGCTGACGACCGGCTGACCCGGTCCGTTCGGGGAATCAGGCGATCCCGGCCGGCCGCGGGCCGGGTCAGTGCACGCCGCCGGGCGGCGGCTGCCATTGCCGCCAGCCCGGGTGAACGGCGAAGAACCTGGACGGTCCCGGCGGCGCGACGACCAGGTCGTTCCTCGGGTGCAGGTCCAGTCCGGCCGGGACCGGCTCCCACCACCGCTGGTACCGGAACATCCGGCTGAACAGCTCGTGCCGCTGCCGCAGGCCCGGCCCGAGGATCAGCTCGGCCGGGACCGGCTGGCCCGGCAGCTGCCAGCGGAAATCGCCGGACAGCCGCAGCGACGAGCCGCGGTTGGGCAGGACGGCGTGCGGGGTGAGGCAGTGAAAGATGATCGCGTCGCCGGGCCGGTACCCGGTGGTCGCCCAGCCCCGCTCGTACACCGACAGCAGCCGCGGCGGCCGGGGACGGCGCAGGTGGCCGCCCGGGCGCACGGCCAGGCCGCCCAGCCGGACCGGGATGTCCATCAGCGGGATCCAGCTGGTCAGCATGTCCTGCACGCCCGCGACCCCGTAGTCGTAGTGCTGGTAGCGGCCGCGAGTGCGGCTACCCGGCCGTTCGGGATAGACCGCGCGCAGCACTTTCACCGGGTAGGAGAACGCGCGCGGACCGAGGACGCTCCGGACGACCGCCCGCAGCGGCGGCAGGTAGGGGAGCTGGTTGAACGCGGCACCGGTCACGGCGGCCCGGAAGGCGGGGTCGGCGAGCGCGCCGGCCTGGCCGACGGCCCGCGGTGGCCGGGACGGCGTGCCGTCGCCGGCGACCCAGCCGCCGGCGACCAGCTGCGCCAGCACGGCCGATCCGGTCGCCCGCACCTGCCCGGCCGGCAGCAGGCCGCGGAAGAACAGGTAACCATCGGCGGCCAGCCGGCGCCGCAGCCCGCCGGGATCGCCGGCCAGGCCGCTGGAGTCGGTCAGCTCGTCCATCCGGGGTCAGCGGTCCCCGGCGGACGGCAGATCCTGATCCGGCATGCCCGCACGCTACCGCACCCGCGGGCGCGGGCGGCCGCGGGCCGACGCGGCCGGCCCGGCTGCGGAATACTAGCCGCATGCCTGAACTGATCGGCGAGCCGAGCCTGGTCGCGGCCGCGGGCGAGCCGCCCAAGCTGATCGAGGAGTTCATCGGGCGGGCCAGCACGGCCGAGGCCCGGGTCAGCATCGCCCGGATGCGCAGCCCGTCCGGCTGGGCCGAGCCTGGGCAGCGTCCGGAGTTCGACGAGTTCACGATCGTACTGCGCGGGGCCCTGCGGGTGGACTTCGACGGCGGCCAGCTCACCGTGCGGGCCGGCCAGGCCGTCCATGCCGCGCCGGGCGAGTGGGTGCGCTACAGCAGCCCGGGGGCCGAAGGGGCGGAGTACGTCGCCGTCTGCCTCCCGGCGTTCAGCCCCGGCTCGGTTCACCGCGACGCGTGACCGGGCCGGGCGGTGCCCGCGGGGCACCGCTAGAGCTGGCCCCGGTCGCGGAGGATTCGCCGGAACTCGCTGACCGCTTCGTCCTGGTCGGAGCCGAGATCCGGCTCCACCACCATCCGGGCGCAGGCCCAGTAGGCGCCGCTGTACCGGCCGCTGGCGTCGGGGCCGGCCAGCAGCGGGCCATGAGCGATCTTGATGTGATCCTCTATCTCGGCCCAGGAGACGTCGGCCGGCACCAGAGCGATGCCCGGCTCGTCGCTGTCGTCATAGGCAAGTTCGTCGAACACCGGCGTCTCCCCAGCTCGGGTCGGACCACGATAAGCAATCCCGGCGCGGGCCGCCGTCTCAGGCCGCGACGCCGTCTGCGCGCAGATTTCAGCGCGGGCTGAGGCTGCTCTCAGGCTGCCCGGCGATGATGAGGCCGGGGCGGCACGCCCGGCGGGGACGCCTCCCGGGCCGGATCCGGGCAGGAGCGCCTAGCCTTCAGAGACTTTATTCAGGTTTCACCCAATTAACTTCCTGGCAAGGGTCAGCTATCCCTGAGTTTGCCTGCAGCTGAGGGCGGCATCGTAGTTCTTGCCAGACGACGAGAGCACGCACCAGGGAGAGCAGGCCCATGGTCTACGAACCGCCGGCCCCGGCCGGATCCGAACACCCGCCGTCAAACACGCCATGGCCCGGCCCCGGCGGCCCTTACCACGCGACCAGCCCGTACGGAGCAGGCCACGCCTACGGCGCGGGCAGCGGGTACGCCCAGGCGGACCCCGGGTACGGCCCGGCGGGCAGCCCCTACGGCCCGGGCAGCGGGTACGCCCCGGGCCACCCCTACTCCTACGGCGCGGGCAGCGGGTACGGCCCGGCGGGCCCCGGCGGCCAGGGCCCGGTACGGCCCGGCCGCCCCGTATGGCCCGGCGGGCCCCGGCGGCCCGGCCGGGCCGGCCGCGGAGGGCAGTCCCGGCCAGCCCTCCCGGCGGCCCCGGCTGCGGCTGCTGGCCCTGACCGCCGCGGCCGGGCTGGCCGTCGGCGCGGGCTCGGCCTGGGCGCTGGCCGGTGCGGCCACCGCGCCCGCGACCCTGACCACCGCCCAGGTCGTCGCCAAGACCGACCCCGGTCTGGTCGACGTGGTCTCCAGCCTCGGCTACCAGGACGGCACCTCGGCCGGCACCGGGATCGTCCTCACCCCCGACGGCGAGATCCTCACCAACAACCACGTCATCGACGGCGCCACCTCAATCAAGGTCAGGGACGTGGGCAACGGCCGCGTCTACCCGGCCAGGGTGGCCGGCTACAGCGAGACCAAGGACCTCGCGGTGCTGCAGCTGAGCGGGGCGTCGGGCCTGTCCACCGCCAGTCTCGGCGACTCCTCGCACGTGCGCGTCGGCGACAAGGTCATCGCCATCGGCAACGCGGGCGGGACAGACGGCACCCCCGCCGTCGCCACCGGGCATGTCACCGGCCTGGGCCGGTCGATCACCGCCAGCGACGAGGGGTCCAGCACCTCCGAGCGGCTGAGCGGGCTCATCCAGTCCAACGCGGGCATCCAGCCGGGCGACTCCGGCGGTCCGCTCACCAACACCTACGGCCAGGTGATCGGCATCGACACCGCCGGGTCTTCCGGATCCCTGCAGCTCAGCTCGTCGCAGGCCGCCACCCAGGCGTTCACGATCCCGGTCAACGAGGCGATGTCCATCGCCCACCAGGTCGAGGCGGCCTCAGCCTCGGCCGACGTGCACATCGGCTCGACGGCGTTCCTGGGCATCGAGGTCAGCTCCGGGAGCGGGACGGCGGGCAGCCAGAGCGGCACCGGGACCGGGGCGCAGATCGCCGGGCTCACCCAGGGCTCTCCGCTGGCCGCGGCGGGCCTGACGGCCGGTGACACCATCACCTCGCTGGCCGGCCACAGCATCACCTCGCCGGCCCAAATCCGCTCGATCCTCAGCGGGTACCACCCCGGCGACAAGATCAGCGTCAGCTGGGCCGGCCAGGACGGCAGCAGCCACTCGGCCAGCATCACGCTCGCGTCCGGCCCGGCCCAGTAGGCGGGCGGCGCGACAGGCAGCCCGGCCGGCTGAGCAAGGCGACATGGGCGGCGGCCGGCCGGCTGCCGGGCGGATATGCGCCCGTCCGGCCAGGCGGGCCGGTCCAGGCCCGGCCCGCTCAGCCGGCCGGGCACTCACTATCAGGTAACACCCTGGCCCGGGGCCCGGTCCGACCGCAGAACAGTGAGCGGCCGGCCGGGCCCCGTCGCGTTCGGTCAGCGCCAGCGGACGTGCCAGTATGGAACCGAATGCTGTTCTAGTCCGCAGGGAAGGACGGTCTCGCATGACGGCCCCCGGCACCGACCTGTCGGACAGCGCCTTCTGGGGGCGCCCGCTGGCCGAGCGCGACGCCGCGTTCGCGCAGCTCCGCGCCCTTGACCAGCCCGCCTTCTTCGCCGAGCCGGAGACTCCGTTCGCCGAGAAGGGCCCCGGCTACTATGCCCTGGTGCGGCACGCCGACGTGACCGAGGCGAGCAGGAATCCCGAGGTGTTCTGCTCCGGCCGCGGCGCGACGCAGATCCCCGACGTGCCCGACGAGTTCAACGAGTATTTCGGCTCGATGATCAACATGGATGACCCGCGGCACTCCAGGCTCCGCCGGATCGTCTCCCGCTCATTCACGCCGCGGATGATCCAGAAGTTCGAGGACGACGTGCAGCGGGCGGCCGGGCAGGTGGTATCCGAACTGCTGGAGAGGGGTCCCTGCGACTTCGTGCAGCATGTCGCGGCCCGGCTGCCACTCAAGATCATCTGTGACATGATGGGCATCGGCGACGCGCATTACGCCATGGTGCTGCGTAACAGCAACACGATCCTGTCCGGCTTCGACACCGAGCTGGTCAGCGAGAACATGGACGAGGCGCTCGGCCAGATCATCGCCGCGGCCGAGGAACTGCGCGCGCTGGTCACCGACCTGGCCGCTAGCCGGGCGGACCGTCCCACTGACGACCTGGTCTCGGCGCTGGTGAACGCGAATATCGACGGTGAGCAGCTCACCGGCGCGGAGCTGGCGTCGTTCTTCATCCTGCTGGTGGTGGCCGGCAACGAGACCACCCGCAACGCGATCTCGCACGCGCTGTGGCTGCTCACCGAGTTCGGCGACCAGCGGGCCCTGCTGGCCGGGGACTTCGAGGCCAGGATCGGCGGCGCGGTCGAGGAGATAGTGCGGTACGCGTCGCCGGTCATCTTCATGCGCCGGACGCTGACCCGCGGTTACACGATGGGCGGGCGCGACTACGCGGCGGGCGACAAGACCCTGCTGGTCTACTGGGCGGCGAACCGGGACGAGTCGGTATTCTCTGACCCGGGCCGGTTTGACATCACCCGCCAGCCCAACCCGCACGTGGGGTTCGGCGGCCCTGGCCCGCACTTCTGCCTGGGCGCGCACCTGGCCCGCCGGGAGATCACGGTGATGCTGCGCGAACTGCTGCGCCGCGTGCCGGACATCCGGGCCGGCGCCGAGCCGGACCGGCTGCTGTCTGCCTTCATCAACGGCATCAAGCGGATGCCGTGCGAGTTCGGCGCGGGACGGTGACGGGCGCGGCGCTCAGGTCAGCGCGTCAATGGTCCGGGCCAGCGCGAAGTCGTTCGCGGTCAGTCCCCCGGCCGAGTGACTGGACAGGGTGAGCGTCACCTTGTTCCACTGGATCAGGACGTCCGGGTGATGGTTCGCCTCCTCGGCCAGGTAGGCGACCGCGCCGGCGTACAGCATCGCGGCACGGAAATCCCCCTTGGTGACGGTGCGCTTGATGCTGTCCCCGACATGCGCCCAGTCCGGCACGGTGACAAGCTCTGTGGCGAGTGCTTCCTCGGTGAGCAGGTCCATTGATCTCCCATATCAGTTACGTAGGGCCGAGGGCAAGTTTCCCCTGACCAGGGGTACTCTGCCGAGGTTGACTAGGGTAGACCTCCGCCCGGGGAATTCATCGGGCAGACGCTGAAAGCCATCCTCAGTTACGGCTCCCGCGGCCGCATAAACCCGACCCGGGTCGCGCCGCACGGCCGAAGATGGTGTCAGCTGGCGGGCCAGCTGCTGCCGTGTGAGGTTCCGTGTGACCGGCGGCGGCCCCGGGCCCTCGGCCGCTCACACAGCTTCGCACACGGCGGCGCGAGGAATACGGCCATGGGCCTAGCGAAAAATGGTTCCGGCACGCCGGACTGGACGGCCCCCGGCTGACCGCGGGCAGCGCTCCGATCTCAGCGGGATCTGAGGACCCTGCACGGCAGGCGATGGCTGCTGATCCTGCGGACGTGCTGACCTCCCGGTCTCATATGCCCAGGTCGGCGGCCCTTCAGCGCCCCTGCCCGGGAAGCCGTAGCTGCCGCATCACGGCATGGTGGCATCCTGCTAAGGTCGCAACCGACCTCTGGAGTGCCTGCCTATGACCCAGCCCGAACCCGCCGGCGAGCTGCGTCCCAGCCCGCTGCTTGCGGTGCACCAGCGCCTCGGCGCCACCCTGACCGGATTCGCCGGATGGCAGATGCCGCTGCGGTACGGCAGCGAGACCGCCGAGCACCGCGCGGTGCGCACGGCGGCCGGGATTTTCGACCTCTCGCACATGGGCGAGATCGCGGTCGCCGGCGCCGGCGCCGGCGCCGCGCTGGACTACGGGCTGGCCGGGCAGCCATCCGCGCTCGCGCCGGGCCGGGCACGCTACACGATGATCTGCGCCGCCGACGGCGGCGTGCTCGACGACCTGATCGTCTACCGGCGGTCGGATACCGAGTTCCTGGTGGTGGCGAACGCGGCGAACACAGCCGTCGTGCACCGGGAGCTGACCGGGCGGGCCGGCGGTTTCGCCGCCGTGGTGACCGACCAGACCGGCGATTACGCCTTGATCGCCGTGCAGGGCCCGAACGCCGCGGCGATACTGGCCCCGGTCACCGACATCGATCTCGCCGGGGTCAAGTACTACGCCAGCCACGACGCCGTCGTCTGCGGCCGGCCGGTCCTGGTCGCCCGCACCGGATACACCGGCGAAGACGGGTTCGAGATGTTCTGCCGGCCGCAGGACGCCGAGCCGCTGTGGACGGCGCTGACCGCCGCCGGCGCGGGGCAGGGGCTTGTGCCGGCCGGCCTGGCGGCCCGCGATACCCTCCGGCTTGAGGCCGGCATGCCGCTGTACGGCAACGAGCTCGGCCCGGACGTGACTCCGTTCGACGCCGGGCTTGGCCGGGTGGTCAAGCTCGACAAACCGGGAGACTTCGTGGGCCGTGACGCGCTCGCCCAGTACGCCCGGCAGCCGCCGCGGCGGGCGCTGGCCGGGCTGGCCTGCCGCGGCCGCCGGGTGCCCAGGCACGGCTACCCGGTGCTCTGGGACGGCCAGCCCTGCGGCACGGTGACCAGCGGGGCACCGTCGCCGACCCTGGGCATGCCGATCGCCATGGCCTACCTGGAGCCAGGGACTGGCGGGCTCGCCGCGGACCAGGCGCCGGGAACGGCGGGGACACCCGGCTGTCCATCGACATCAGAGGCCGCGGCGAGCCCGCTGACCTGGTGACGCTCCCCTTCTACTCCAGGAGGCGATGACCATGACCGTGCCCGAGCAGCTTCGGTACACCGCAGAGCACGAATGGGTGGCGATCGACGGCGAGGTGGCCTCGGTCGGCATCACCGAGCATGCCGCCGACGCGCTCGGCGACGTGGTCTACGTGTCCCCGCCGGCCCCGGGCACGAAGGTGACCGCGGGCGAGCCGTGCGGCGAGATCGAGTCCACCAAGTCGGTCAGCGACCTGTACTCGCCGGTGGACGGCGAGGTCACCGACGTGAACGCGGACGTCGAGGAGGACCCCGGCCAGATCAACGCCGACCCGTACGGGTCGGGCTGGCTGTTCAAGGTCCGGCTGGACGACGATCCCCCGTCGGATCTGCTGTCCGCCGGGCAGTACGCCGAGCTGATCTCCGGCGACGGCTGACCGGGGCCGGGCGAGCGGCCAGCCAGCCGTCGCAGGCAGGTGCATCGATGGCGATCAGCGTCTTCGACCTCTTCAAGATCGGGATCGGACCGGCCTGCCGGTCAGCGGGCTCATGCTGGCGAACGAGTCCGCCTGGCGGCCGGAGCAGGAGACCTCGCGCGGCGGGCTCGCCGGCAACGTCATCGAATGCTGACCCGGCGAGGCCCGGCGGACGGCGAAGGCCGGCGCGAGCCGGAGGCTACCTGCGGCGGCGCCAGATCAGGAAGGCCGCGGCGCCGACGATCACGACCACCGCCCCGGCCGCGGCCGCCGCGTACCGCTTGTCGACCTGGCCGGCCCGCTCACGCACCCGCTTGTCGACCTGGCCGGCCTGCTCGCGCGCCTGCTTGTCGATCCTGGCCGCGTGCGCGCGCACCCGCTGCATGGCCCGCCGCGCGTTGCTGGCCGGGTTCACCCGGTCGGCGATGGCGTCGATCGTGCGGGCCAGGTCGTCCCGGGTGCGCTCGATCTCGGTGACCAGCGTTTCCGGATCCGGCGCCGCAGGCGCAGCGTCCGTATCGGCCATCACTCAAGTCCTTTCTTCGCGCAGCCGCTGCACGCGTAGCTGGTTGCTGATCAGTCTGTCAGGTCGACGGTCACTTTCACATCATCGGGCTGCCTGGTGAGCGCGTCGCGCCAGGTATCCAGCGGGACCGCCGGGTGATCAGGCCGCCGAGGCAGCCGGGCCGCCCAGGTCCGCTCGGGTTCCTCGATCGCGGGCTCCTGCGCGAGGATCATCTGGGCGACGCCGGACTTGAGCATCTGCACCTCGGCCGGCTCGGCGCCGGACGTGACCATCTTGGTCTTGTTCTGTCCGCGGCGGGCCCGCCGGGTCAGCCGGCGTCGTCGGGCACGTAGTGCCTGGTGCCGTCGGCCGGGTCGATCCAGACGCGCATGATCTTCTTCGTGGACGGATCCCGGAACCGCTCGGGCGTCGGCATCCATCCCGGGCCGGGGGCGGCGGCCTGGGCGTGCCGGCGGCGCTGGCCGGCGGGCATGCGGGATCCGCCGGGTCCGGCCGCTGCGCCGGGGCCGCCGGCCAGCAGCGGAAGATCCGCGACGGCGGCCGCCGCCTCGTCGGAGTACTCGGCGGCCAGGACGATACCCACCCGCCGGCGCAGCTCGTCCAGGCTCAGGCCGTCCCGGGCGTAGTGCTCGCGCAGCAGGCCGGCCAGCCGCTCGCGATCGGCGTCACCTAGCAGCGATCGCGGCCGGCCTGCCTCCTGCCCGGGCATAGCTACGCCGCGGGCCTGGTGACCACCGCGGTGCCATAGGCGACGACCTCGGTGAGCTGCTGGCCGATCTCGGAGGAGTCGAACCGCATCGCCACGACCGCGTTGGCGCCGAGCAGCCGGGCGTTTTCTATCATCCGGTCGACCGCGTGCCGGCGGCTGTCCTCGAGCAGTTCGGTGTACTGGCCGACCTCGCCCTGGCGCAGTGCCTTGAACCCCGCGCCGACCGACTTGGCGAATCCCATGCTGCGGACGACCAGGCCGAACGCGAGGCCCAGGTCCTGCTCGATGGCCTGGCCCTGCAGCCCGAGCCCGGTGGTCACGCGGAAGCCGCTAGCTGCGCCTGGAGCAGTATCCGACATGCAAGGAAGTAGACCGATCATGGCGGGCCGCTGTCAACACTCAACACCGCCCGTGGCCTTGACGTCCCCCCGGGAGTCCCATGTCTTAGTGCTTCTCAGATTTCTGAATGACTATCAGATCGCGCCGGGGCAGGCCGAACCGGGGCAGCACGCTGTTGCCGAACCGGGTCATCGCGCAGATCCGGCGGCCGGCCAGGGACCGTCGGCACCGGATCGAGCGGCAGCACCGGATCGAGCGGCAGCACCGGATCGAGCGGCAGCACCGGATCGAGCCGTGGTACGGCGCTGACTGCCGGGCTGCCGTGGTGCTGAGCTTCAGGACGTGACGATCGGGCATTGTGGGGCCGGTGGGATTCGAACCCACACTGGCAGGATCCTAAATCCTGTGCCTCTGCCATTGGGCTACGGCCCCGGACCGGTGACCGGCGCGAAGGCGCCGGTCAGACGCCTAGGTCCTGGCGCAGCCTGGCCACGTGACCGGTGGCCTTGACTCCGTAGTAGGCGTGCTCGAGCGTGCCGTCCTGGCCGACGACGAAGGTAGACCGGATCACGCCCACGGTCGTCTTGCCGTAGAGCTTCTTCTCCCCGTACGTGCCGTAGGCGCGCTGCACTTCATGATCGGGATCGGACAGCAGCGGGAAGTTCAGCCCCTCCTTGTCCCGGAACTTAGCCAGCTTGGCCGGCTGGTCCGGGGATATGCCCAGGACCGTCACGCCCGCCGCGGCGAGGCTGCTGAGGCTGTCCCGGAAGTCGCACGCCTGCGTGGTGCAGCCGGGCGTCATCGCCGCCGGGTAGAAGTAGACGATCACCCGCTGCCCGCGCAAGGACGACAGGCTGACCGGGCTTCCGCCGGAGTCGTTCAGGGTGAAGTCGGGCGCCGGGTCCCCGGGCGCCAGCCGCTTGTCCGTCACGCATGCTCCCTTCGGCCGGGCCGAACGGACCTACGGTACCTGACCCCGGCGGCGGCCTGGATCGCCTGCCTGCCCCGCGGCCGGCCCGGTGTCACGTGTTCCGCACGTGACACGGCCGGCGCGGCCGTACCGTTCGGCAGAAGCTCAGCCTGACCAGGCGACAGGCCAGCCTGATCAGCCGGGGAGCAGGTCGGCGATCACCGGGGCCAGCGCGCGCAGCGCACGGCCCCGGTGGCTGATCGCGTCCTTCGCGGCGGGCTCCATCTCGGCCGTGGTGAGCTCGGAGGAGTCGGGCAGGAAGATCGGGTCGTAACCGAACCCGTGCTTTCCTCGCGGCGCGCGGGCCAGCCGGCCGAAGAGGCGCCCCTCCACCACGCGCTCGCTTCCCGCCGGCAGCACGAGCGCGGCCGCACAGGCGAAATGCGCGCCCCGGTCCCGGTCCGCCACGTCGGTGAGCTGGGCCAGCACCAGGTCGAGATTGGCCTGGTCGTCTCCGTGCCCGCCGGCCCAGCGGGCCGACAGCACGCCCGGCATCCCGTTCAGCGCATCGACGCACAGCCCGGAGTCGTCGGCGACGGCGGCGAGCCCGCTGAACGCGGCCGCCGACCGGGCCTTCAGCAGGGCGTTCTCCGCGAACGTGCGGCCGGTCTCGGCCACCTCGGGCGCGTCCGGGAACTCGTCGAGCGTGGCCAGGGCGACGTCGATCCCGCTGGCCGCGAGGATCCGGGCCAGCTCGGCGCGCTTGCCCGGGTTCCTGGTGGCGAGCATGACCCGCCGGACCGCGCCGGCGGCCTCCCGGGTCACCCGGCGAGGGCTTCGCGCTGGAGCCTGGTGAGCTCGGCGCAGCCGGCGACGGCGAGCCCGAGCAGCCGGTCGAGCATCTCCCGGCCGAACGGCTCCCGCTCGGCCGTGCCCTGAATCTCGACGAACCCCCCGTCGCCCGTGCAGACCACGTTCATGTCGGTCTGCGCGGCCACGTCCTCCTCGTAGCACAGGTCCAGCCGGGGCTGGGAGTCCACGATCCCGACGCTGACCGCCGCCACGGAGCCCAGCAGCGGGTCGCCCTTGCACCGGTTCCGGCTTCGCAGGTACCCGACCGCGTCGGCGAGGGCCACGTACCCGCCGGTGATCGCGGCGGTCCTGGTACCGCCGTCGGCCTGCAGCACGTCGCAGTCGACGATGATCGTGTTCTCGCCGAGCGCCTTCGGATCCACGCAGGCTCGCAGCGACCGGCCGACCAGCCGGGAGATCTCCTGGGTGCGGCCGCCCGGCCTGCCCTTGACCGACTCCCGGTCACTGCGCGTGTTAGTGGCCCGGGGCAGCATCGCGTACTCGCCGGTGACCCAGCCGAGGCCGCTGCCGCGGCGCCATCGGGGCACGTCTTCGGTCACGCTGGCCGCGCAGAGCACCCGGGTCGCGCCGAACTCGACGAGCACCGAGCCTTCGGCATGGTCGAGCCAGCCGCGGGTGAACCTGACCTCGCGCAGCTCGTCGGGAGAACGTCCATCCGGCCTGGGCATGCCGGCCAGCCTAGCCGAGATCGAAGGCCTGGCCGGACGCAGCCAGGGTTACCGGCCCGGCAAAGGCGCCCGATGCCTCGGCCAGGCTGTGCTCGGGGTCGTTCCACGGGACCAGGTGCGTCAGCAGCAGCCGGCCGGCCCCGGCCCGTTCCGCGTGCTCGCCCGCCTGGCGCCCGCTGAGATGCACCCCGGGCGGCAGATCGGGACGGTCGCGGAAGGACGCCTCGCAGAGCAGCAGGTCGGCGTCGCGGGCCAGGGCCTGCAGGGCCGCTGACTCGCCGGTGTCGGCCGAGTAGGCCAGGCTGCGCCCGGCGTGCTCCAGCCGGAGGCCGAACGTCTCCACCGGGTGGCTCATGTGATCGGCCGTCACCCGGAACGGCCCGATGCCGCGGCGGCCCGGCGTCAGGGTCACGAAGTCGAACGCGGTCCGCATCTCCGGGCCGGGCTTCGCGCTGTAGGCGCGGCTCATCCGGTCCGCCGTCCCGGCCGGCCCGTACACCGGGATCGGCGGCCTGGCCCCGCCGGGGGCGTACAGCCGGGCCACCGTGTAGGAGCACAGATCCAGGCAGTGGTCGGCATGCAGGTGGCTCAGGCAGATCGCGTCCACCTCGTCCAGCCCGCAGTGCCGCTGCAGCGCGCCGAGCGCGCCGTTGCCGAGGTCGAGCAGCAGCCGGAACCCCTCGGCTTCCACCAGGTAGCAGGACGCTGGACTGTCCGGGCCGGGGAAGCTCCCGGAACAGCCGATCACGGTCAGGCGCACGAGGGTCCACGCTACGCCCCGCGCGGCGGCGGCGCGCCGTGGCCGCGCCGCCGGCAGGCCGGCCCGGCTGCGAGCGGAGGCTACCGGCCCACCCGGGCGAGCTGACGGCTCTGCGCCACCAGGCGGCCCGCCGAGTCCCACACTTCGGCCTCCTCGTCGAACCAGCCGCCGCTGACGTGCCGGCACCGGGCGGCCACCCGCAGCAGGCCGGGCGCGGGCACCGCCCGCATGTGCCAGGTGAGCTCCACCGTCGGCGCCCAGCCGAACGCGCCGAGCCCGAACACCACCGGCGGCAGCGCCGTCCACGGCGAAGGCGAGCAGGTAGGCGTCCGGCGGCCGGTCATCGCGCAGCCGGAAGTAGCCCCGCATCTCGGGGATGCCGCCCGGGTTGCGCTCCAGCCAGCCCGCGGTGGCCGGATCGAGGCGGAGATCGACCTGGCCGCGCAGGCCGCCGGCCGCCTCGGCCTGGACGCACTCGCCGACCGGCGGGAGGCTGGGCGGCTCCCCGGTCCAGGACAGGGCCTGCGCGTCCCGCATGCCATCGCGGAGCGCCGGGCCGCGGCGCGCCGCCGGTCGGCGTGCCGTCGGTCAGCGAGCCGGTGGCGACCATGGACTCGATCATCGAGCTGCTCGTCCTGGGTCAGCGAGGCCCGGGCCGCGGCCGCCGTCTTGCCGTGCTTCAGCCAGGTCACCTCGACCCGGGCCGGCGCGATCCGCGGCACCCGCAGGAAGTGCGCGTTGGTGGCCACCGGGTGCGGGTGCGGGGAGGTGTCCAGGACGGCGCGCAGCATGGCCGCGATGAGCACGCCGCCGTTCACCGCCGGCGGTGCGCCGCCGGCGGCGGCGCCGGCGAGAACCGCGGGTCCGGGCTGCATCTCGTAGCGGCCGTCCCCGGTCCGCCGCACGGCGGTGGCCTGGTCGAACGCGCCGGGCTCGGACGCGCCGGGCTCGGACGTGCCGGGCTCGGACGCGCCGGAGCCTGGCCGGACCGGGCACCGGATCGGCGCCCGCGGCCGTCACGCCCATAGCTGGCCTTCGAGCCGGGCCTGCGGCCTCCTCGAGCGGTCCCGCCGTAGGCGCCGGTGGACAGGTACTTCCAGCCGCCGTCGGCGATGACGAGCGCGATGTCGGCCCGCTCTCCCGCCGCGACCGCCTTGGCCGCCATGGCCGAGCGCGGCGTGCAGCGCGCAGCCGGAGGAGATGCCGGCGAAGATGCCCTCGACCGACAGCAGCTCGCGGGTGCGGCGCAGCGCGTCCGCCGATGACACCGAGAACCGCGTGCTCAGCACGCTGGCGGTCATACAGCTCGGGGACGAAGCCCTCGTCCACGTTGCGCAGCCCGTAGACCAGCTCGCCGTACCTGGGCTCGGCCGCGACGATCTGCACGCCGGGACGGTGCTCGCGCAGGAACCGGCCCACGCCCATCAGGGTGCCGGTGGTGCCCAGGCCGGCCACGAAGTGCGTCAGCTCCGGCAGGTCGGCGAGCAGCTCGGGGCCGGTGGTCTCGTAGTGCGCACGGGCATTGGCCTCGTTGCCGTACTGGTAGAGCATCACCCAGTCCGGGTGCTCGGCGGCGAGCCGCTTGGCCACCCGGACGGCCTCGTTGGAGCCGCCGGCCGCCGGGGAGAAGACGATCTCGGCGCCGAACATCTCCAGCAGCTGCCTGCGCTCGGCCGAGGTGTTCTCCGGCATCACGCAGGTCAGCCGGTAGCCGCGCAGCTTGGCCACCATGGCCAGGGAGATGCCCGTGTTGCCCGAGGTCGGCTCCAGGATCATGCAGCCGGGCGAGAGCAGGCCCTCCTTCTCCGCCTGCTCGATCATGTAGAACGCGGCGCGGTCCTTGACCGAGCCGGTCGGGTTCCTGTCCTCGAGCTTGGCCCACAGCCGGACGCCGTCGCCGGGTGACAGCCGGGGCAGCCCGACCAGGGGGGTGTGGCCGAGCGAGTCGAGCAGCGAGTCGTAACGCATCCCGGCGGACCAGGCAGGCAGCGTTCAGGACGCCGGGGCTGCGCCCGGCTGCCGCCCCGCCGGCCACCGCGGGCAGCACGGTCACGGTGTCGCCGTCCGCTACCGGGGTCTCCAGCCCGCCGAGGAAGCGCACATCCTCGTCGTTCAGGTAGACGTTCACGAACCGCCGCAGCCCGGCGTCGTCCACCAGCCGCTCGCGCAGCCCGCCGTGCCGGGCCTCCAGGTCGGCGAGCAGCTCGGCCAGCGTGGCCCCGGAGCCCTCGACCGACTTGGCCCCGCCGGTGTAGCTGCGCAGGATCGTCGGGATACGGACCTCGATGGCCATCGTCAGTGCTCCAGTGTGAGGCGGTGGGAATGCCGCGGGCGCGGCGTGGTCGCGGGCAGCTTCCTGGCATGTCAACCGGCTGCCCGCCGGGATCATTCCGCGGTGACGCGGACCTCCTCCTCGGTGACCGCGTCGGCCGCGATCCGGAACGAGCGGAACTCGGTATCTTCGGTCGTCCCGGGTGGAGACCAGCACGTAGTGCGCGCCCGGGCTCGCTCGCGTAGCGAGATGTCGGTGCGGGAGGGATAGGCCTCGGTGGCCGTGTGCGAGTGGTAGATGACCACGGGTTCCTCGTCCCGGTCGTCCATCTCGCGCCACACCCGGAACTGCTCCATCGAGTCGAACCGGTAGAACGTCGGCGAGCGCTCGGCGTTCGTCATCGGGATGAACCGCTCGGCCCGGTCGCTGCCGGCCGGGCCGGCGATGACGCCGCACGCCTCGTCCGGGTGGTCGGCCCGCGCGTGCGCGACGATCTTGTCATGCAGCGCGCGGCTGATCGTCAGCATGGCAGCGAGCGTACCTGCCGGGCTCCGGCCGGGACGTGCTCACCAGAGCGCCTCCACCAGCGTCTCCTGGAGCAGCGTCAGCCAGTCGTATACCCAGAGCCCGGCGGCCTGCGGCCCGCCGTGGCTGGCCCGCTCGAGCATGGCCTCCCGGTCCTCGGTGACGTCCAGCCGGACCCCGAGCGCCAGCCTGATGTCGTTGAGCGAGCGCAGCCAGGCCTGGGCCTCGTCGGCGGACAGCTGCACCCGGCCGCCGGACTCGGGCAGCGTGTCGAGCACGGTCCTGGCGGCGGCCACCTTGCCGGACCGCAGGCCGCTCTCGGTGTACCGGCGGAACTCCCCCGCGGCCTCCGGGTCGTCGGGGTAGGCGTCGGGCAGCAGCCGGGCCAGCACCGGGTCGTCGGGCAGCAGGGCGCTGTCGCTCAGCGCGAGCATCTCCTCGAGCTGGCTCGCGTCCGGCACCGCCTGGTCCGCGGCCGGCGTCGCCCGCGGCCGCGTCCCCGGCCGGGGCCCGCCCCGGGGCGGAACCGGCTGCGGCCGCGGCGGCCGCCTCCCCGGGCCCGGCGGGCTCACCGCCGACCAGGTCGGCCACCTGGCCGGCCAGGCTGCGCAGCAGCATCGCCTCGGCGGCGGCGAACCGCGCCGACGCGCCGCCGCCGCGGACGGCACGGAAGCCGGTGCCCGGCAACTGCAGTCCCACCCCGCCCTCGGCCTCGCTCACGCGTCCTGGCGCACCGTGGCCCACAGCCCGTAGCCGTGCAGGATCTCCACGTCGCGCTCCATCTCCTCGCGGGCGCCCGCCGCCACCACCGCCTTGCCCTTGTGGTGCACGTCCAGCATGAGCCGCTCGCCTTGCGCTTCGAGTAGCCGAACACCTGCTGGAACACGTAGGTCACGTAGGACATGAGGTTGACCGGGTCGTTCCACACGATGGCGATCCACGGCTTGGCCGGGGTGGTGTCCTCGCTGCGACTGCGGGCTGGTCGACCTCAACTGGTGCCACGCTCACCGGTGCTCACCTCCTATCCGTAGTCTTCCACTCGTGAGCAGTACTCGTGACCACGGATGCCAGCGGGCCCGGCACCGCGCTGCTGACCGACCAGTACGAGCTGACCATGCTGCAGGCCGCCCTGCACAGCGGCACGGCGCAGCGGCGCGCGGTGTTCGAGGTCTTCGCCCGCCACCTGCCGCACGGCCGCCGGTACGGCGTGGTGGCGGGCACCGGCCGGCTGCTCGACGCGCTGGAGCGCTTCCGGTTCGGCCAGGCCGAGCTGGACTTCCTGGCGGACGCGAACATGGTCAACGAGACGACCCTGGACTACCTGGAGTCGTGGCGCTTCACCGGCGACATCTGGGGCTACGCGGAGGGCGACTGCTACTTTCCCGGCTCGCCGATCCTGGTCGTGCAGGCGCCGTTCGCCGAGGCCGTCCTGCTGGAGACGGTCAGCCTGTCGATCCTCAACCACGACTGCGCGATCGCGTCCGCCGCCTCCCGGATGGTGACCGCCGCGGCCGGCCGGCCGCTGATCGAGATGGGATCGCGGCGCACGCACGAGTACGCCGCCGTGGCCAGCGCCCGGGCGGCCTACGTCGCCGGCTTCGGCGCCACCTCGAACCTGCAGGCCAGGCGCGAGTACGGCGTGCCGAGCGCGGGGACGAGCGCGCACGCGTTCACGCTGCTGCACGACAGCGAGCGGCACGCGTTCGCCGCCCAGCTCGAGTCGCTGGGCCACGAGACGACCCTGCTGGTGGACACGTTCGACGTGCCCCGGGCGGTGCGCACCGCGGTGGAGCTGGCCGGCGGCGAGCTCGGCGCCGTGCGCATCGACAGCGGGGACCTGCCCAGCGTGGCCCGCCAGGTCCGGGCGCTGCTGGACGAGCTGGGCGCGGCCAAGACCAGGATCGTGGTGACCGGGGATCTCGACGAGTACTCGATCGCCGCCCTGGGCGCGGTGCCCGTGAACGGGTACGGGGTGGGCACGTCGCTGGTCACCGGCTCGGGGGCGCCCACCGCCGCCCTGGTGTACAAGCTGGTAGCGCGCGCGGACACCGAGGGCGGTACCGGCGCGCTGCGGCCGATGGCCAAGCGGTCGGTCGGCAAGCCCGGACGCGGCGGGCGCAAGTGGGCCGTTCGCCACCGTGACGACGCCGGCACGGCGCTCGCCGAGGTCATCACCACGGTCCCGCCGGATCCCGCGCCGAACGACCGGGTGCTGCTGCACCCGCTGGTGCACGCCGGCGAGATCGTCGGCCGGCAGAACGCGCATGCGGCCCGCGAGCGCCATCAGCAGGCGCTCGGCGAGCTGCCCGCCCATGCCCTGCAGCTGTCCCGCGGCTATCCGGCCATCCCCACCGTGTTCGAGCCCGACGGCGACGACTGACCCCGCGCCGTCCCGCGCGGCCGACCGGCTACAGTGCACGGATGCCGGTCGATACCGAGGAGTTCTCCCGCGTGCTGCATGAGCTGGGCGTGCGCGGAACGGTGCGCGAGCTGCCCGAGCCGGCCCCGACCGCGGCCGCGGCGGCGGCGCAGCTGGGCTGCGAGGTCGGCGCCATCGCCAACAGCCTGGTGTTCAGCGCCGACGGCGCCCCGCTGCTCGTCATGACCAGCGGGGCGCACCGGGTGGACACGGCCCGGGCGGCGGCGCTGGCCGGCGCGGCCGCGGTCCGGCGGGCTGACGCCGGGTCGGTCCGGGCCTGGACCGGCCAGTCCATCGGCGGCGTCGCGCCGGTCGGCCACCCGCGCCCGATCCGCACCCTGGTGGACACCTGGCTCAGCCGGCACGAGACGATCTGGGCGGCCGCCGGGCACCCGCATACCGTGTTCCCGACCACGTTCGACGAGCTGGTGCGGATCACCGGCGGCACCCCCGCCGTCGTCGGGGACAACGCCGGCGCATAGGCGGCCCGGCCTCAGCCGGGCCCGCCGGCCGAGCGCGCCGGGGCCGCGGGCCGCGGCTCGGGTAGGTTCAGGCCATGCGCGCGCTCATCATCACCGACGTGCAGAATGACTTCTGCGAGGGCGGCTCGCTGGCCGTGTCCGGCGGGACCGCGGTGGCGCAGGCGATCACCGGTTACCTGGCCGCCCGGGCGGCCAGGTACGACCGGATCATCGCCACCCGTGACTATCACGTAGAGCCTGGCCACCACTTCTCGGACCGCCCGGACTACGTCAACACCTGGCCCCCGCATTGCGTGGCGGGCACGCCGGGCGCGGACTTTCACGCCGCCCTGGACGGGACGCGGGTCGAGGAGGTGTTCAGCAAGGGCGAGTACGCCGCGGCCTACAGCGGGTTCGAGGGCACCAGCGGGGCCGGCCACCCGCTTGTCGTCTGGCTGCGGGACCGGGCCGTCACCGACGTCGACGTGGTGGGCATCGCCACCGATCACTGCGTGCGCGCCACCGCCGCCGACGCGGTGGCCGAGGGCTTCGGCACCCGGGTGCTGCTCCCGCTCACCGCCGGGGTCCTGCCGCTGACGACGGAGCGGGCGCTCGACGAGCTGCGCGGCGCCGGGGTGGAGCTGGTGGAGGAAGCCTGACCGGGCTGGTCTCCGGGAGAGACGAGACGGGCGCGGCTCAGTCGCCGGACGGCAGTGACTCGTAGAGCTTCTTGCAGTCCGGGCAGACGGGGAAGCGCTTGGGATCCCGGGACGGCACCCAGATCTTGCCGCATAGGGCGACGACGGGATTGCCGGTCACCGCGCTGTCCACGATCTTGGTCTTGTCCACGTAGTGCGCGAACCGCTCGTGGTCGCCGTCGCCGTGGGAGAGGTCCGGCCGGACGTCGGTCTGGCTGCCGGTGCTGCCGCCGGGAAGAACTTCGGTGCTCACGGGCCCCGATTTTACCCGATCGGGGCGGGCCGGCCTGACCGTCGCGGCCGGCCGGTCAGTTGAGCCGCGGGTCGTCAGGGTAGGTCGCGACGAGGGCCAGCTCCCCGCCCTGGCGGCGCAGCACGCCCGGCCACAGCCGCTCCGGATCGGCCATGAACGGGTCGGCGGGATCACCGGGCAGCACATACCAGGCGCCCTCTTCGATCTCGGCCTGCAGCTGCCCGCTCCCCCAGCCCGCGTAGCCTGCGAACACCCGCAGCGAGGTGATCTCGGCCGCGAGCACCTGCGGCGGCGCCTCCAGGTCGACCAGCCCGATCCGGGACATCGCCGGGCCGCTGTCCAGCGGGCGCCAGCCGAGCGGCTCGCCCTCGTCGCGGGCCAGCGCGAGTGCCAGGGCGCTGGTGGGCGCGACCGGCCCGCCGGTGAATACCACGGGCGGGCCGGTCGCCAGCTCGGTCCACGGCTCGAGCACCCGCCCGACCTCCAGCTCGGTCGGCCGGTTCAGCACCACCCCGAGGGTTCCCTCCTCGGGCTCATGCTCGACGACGAGGATCACCGTGCGGCGGAAGTTCGGGTCGCCGAGCAGTGGCGTGGCGACGAGCAGCTCGCCCGCCCGGGCAGCATCCTGCATGGCACCATCATGGTTCAGGATGCGGCTCCTTGCCCCCGGCCCCCGGCCTCTGCCCGGACCGCGGCGGCCACGGCCGAGGCCACATCGGGGTGGAACACCGACGGGACGATGTAATTCGGCCCGAGCTCGTCCGCGGAGACCACGCCGGCGAGCGCCTGCGCGGCGGCCAGCAGCATGTGATCGGTCACCGTCCGGCTCTGCGCGTCGAGCAGCCCGCGGAACACGCCGGGGAAGGCGAGCACGTTGTTGATCTGGTTGGGATAGTCGCTGCGGCCGGTGGCGACCACGTCGGCGTGCTCGCGGGCGTCGCCGGGATCGACCTCGGGGACCGGGTTGGCCAGCGCGAACACGATCGAGCGGCTGTTCATGGCGGCGACGTCGTCCCCGGTCAGGATGTTGGGCACGGACAGCCCGATGAACACGTCGGCACCGCCCAGCGCGCCGGGCAGGTCGCCGCCGTAGCCACCCGGGTTGGTGTTCTCCGCGATCCAGCGCAGGCTCTCATCCAGGCCGGGCCGGCCGGTATACACGGCGCCCTGGTCGTCGCAGACCACGATGTCCTTAGCCCCGGACAGCAGCAGCAGCCGCAGCACCGCGGTGCCGGCCGCGCCCGCCCCGGCCATCGCGATCCTGACCCCGCTGATCTGCTTGCCCACCACGCGCAGCGCGTTGGTGAGCGCGGCCAGCACCACGATCGCGGTGCCGTGCTGATCGTCGTGGAACACCGGGATGTCGAGCAGTTCCCGCAGCCGTCGCTCCACCTCGAAGCAGCGCGGCGCGCTGATGTCCTCCAGGTTGATGCCGCCCCAGCCGGGCGCGATGACCTGCACCGTCCGCACGATCTCGCCGGCGTCCTGGGTGTCCAGGCAGATCGGCCAGGCGTCGATGCCGGCGAACCGCTTGAACAGCGCGGCCTTGCCCTCCATCACCGGCAGCGCGGCGTACGGCCCTAGGTTGCCGAGCCCGAGCACCGCCGAGCCGTCGGTCACCACCGCGACGCTGTTGCGCTTGACGGTGAGCCGCCGCACGTCGTCGGGGTTCGCCGCGATGGCCAGCGAGACCCGGGCCACGCCCGGGGTGTAGGCCATGGACAGCTCGTCCCGGGTGCGCAGTGGCACCTTCGACTGCATCTCGATCTTCCCGCCGAGGTGCATGAGGAACGTGCGGTCACTCACCTTGTGCAGCGTCACGCCGTCGATCGCGCGCAGCGCCTCGACGATCGCCTCGGCGTGCTCGCTGTCCTGCGCGGCGCAGGTGAGGTCAACCCTGAGCCGGTCATGGCCGGCCGCGGTCACGTCCAGCGCGGTGACCACGCCGCCGGCCTGCTCGACCGCGCGGGTGAGCTCGCTGACGGCGCGCCCGTGGGCGGCTACCTCGAGCCGCACGGTGATGGAGTACGACACGCTCGGCGCAATGGTCACGTCGATCCGCCTCTCGTGCGCTGCTGCCGGCCTGGCCGCGGTGCGCCGGCCGGGCTGGCTCGCCGCGCCCGGCGGCTCGTCCCGGCCGGGCACGGCCGCGCGGGCCGGCCAGTGACACCGCGTACCCTGCAAGGGTGGCACACGGAGGCGCAACCGGGGTCCGGGCGGCGGTGGACACCGCCCGGGCGGGCGCGCCGGTGACCGCCATCCGGCACGCGGCGGCCGCGCCGGACGACACGCCGCAGATCGACGTGGCCCGGCTGCGGCTGGCGATCGCGCGGCTGTCCCGGCGGCTGCGCCGTCACCAGCTCGCCGGGCTGACCCCGACGCAAGTGGCGGCCCTGGCGACCGTGGACCGGTCCGGCCCGCTGCGGCTGAGCGATCTCGCGGCCGTGGAGGGAATCGCCCCGTCCACGCTGACCAGGCTGGTGGCGGCGCTGGAGGACCGTGATTACGTGCAGCGCTGCACGGTGGCCGGCGACGCGCGGGCCAGCGAGCTCGCCATCACTCCTCGCGGCCGCGAGGTGCTCGACCGCATCCGGCAGGAGAGCACGACCGTGCTGGCCGGAAGCCTGGCCTCGCTCCGGCCCGACCAGCTCGCCGCGCTCGCGGCCGCGCTGCCCGCCCTCGAGCGGCTGGCCGACGGCGACCCGGCCGACGGCCGCTGACCGGGCCCGGCCCGGCGCGCGCTGCCCGGCGCACCGGGCAGCGCGGCGGCTCTAGAAGAGCAGGCTGGACAGGGTGGCGCGCGCCTTGGTGACCCGGGGGTCGCGGGGCGGGAAGATCCCGAACAGGCTGATCAGGTGGAGCCTGGCCTGATCACGCTGCTCCCCGGTGGTCCGCCGGACCGTGCCGAGCAGCCGGTCGAACGCCTCGTCGATCTGGCCCATGGCCAGGTCGATGTCCGCGACCCGGCACTGTGCCTGCACGTCGTCCGGGTGCTCGGCCGCCTCCCGCCGTGCCTGCGCCTGGTCGTAGCCGTTCACCCGCCGGATGAGATCGACCTGGGCCAGCCCCACCTTCGCCACCGGGTCATCCGGTGAGGCGGCGAGTAACCTGCTCGAACGCCGCCGCGGCGGCGTCCAGGTCACCGCGCTCCATCGCCTGCTGGGCCGCCTCGTAGCCGGGGTGCCCCGGCGGCCGCGCGCGGCCGTCCTGGGCTCCGTCGGCGGCGGCGGGCGCGTCCCCGCCGGCTTGCTCCGCGTTCCCGGCCGCGCCGCCCTCGACGCCGAGCTGCTCGGCGGCCGCGAGCACCTGAGCCAGCCACTCGCGGACCTGCGCCTCGGGCAGGGCGCCGAGGAAGCCGTCCACCATCTGGCCCGCGATCACGGCGACGACCATCGGGATGCTCTGCACCCGGAGCGCCTCGCTGAGCTGCGGGTTGGCGTCCACGTCCACCTTGGCCAGCACCCAGCGCCCGGCCGCCTCGGCGGCAAGCTTCTCGAGCACCGGGCTGAGCTGCTTGCACGGGCCGCACCACTCGGCCCAGAGATCCACGATCACCGGCACCGAGCGCGAGCGCTCCACCACGTCGGTCGCGAAGGTCTCTTCGGTGGTGTCGAACACGGATCCGCCGGCGCTCGCTCCGGGCCGGTCACCCGAGTCCGCCGCCTGCTGCCTGCGCTGGGCGGCGCTCTGGCGCGCGCCGAGATCGACGGCGCCGTACAGGGAGAATTGCTGCGGCTGCATGCCTTTATCCTGCCCCATCACGGCGGGTGACGTGGCCGGAGGTACCGGGATCAGCCGGTACCGCGGTCGGGCGGCACGAGGATCAGAAGGACGGCGGCTCGAAGTAGCCGCCCCACTCCTGGCGGAGCGTGCCGCAGATCTCGCCCAGGGTCGCCTCGGCGCGGGCGGCGTCCAGGATGGGCGGGACCATGTTCTCGCCGGAGCGGGCCGCCCGGATCATCGCGGCCAGGGCCGCGTCCGCGGCGGCCTGGTCGCGCCCGGCCCGGCGGCGGCGCAGCGCCGCGACCTGCTCCCGCTCCACCTCGTGGCTGACCCGCAGGATCTCCAGCGGCTGCTCGGTGGTGTCGGTGTGGCAGTTCACGCCGACCACCTTCTTGTCGCCCTTCTCGAGCTTCTTCTGGTAGGCGAACGACGCCTCGGCGATCTCCGACGAGAACCAGCCGTCCTCGATCCCGCGCAGGATCCCGCCGGTCATGGAGTCGTCCGGGCTCATCGCCAGGATCCGGCCGAAGATCTCCTCGGCCTCGGCCTCGAGCCGGTCGGTGAGGGCCTCCAGGTACCAGGAGCCGCCGAGCGGGTCGGCCACGTTGGCCACGCCGGTCTCCTCCATGATCACCTGCTGAGTCCGCAGCGCGATCTCCGCCGCCTTCGCGCTCGGCAGCGCGAGCACCTCGTCCAGCGCGTTGGTGTGCAGCGAGTTCGTGCCGCCGAGCACCGCGGCCAGCGCCTCGACGGCGGTCCGGACGACGTTGTTGTCCGGCTGCTGCGCGGTCAGCGACACCCCGGCGGTCTGGGTGTGGAATCGCAGCCACTGCGCCCGCTCGGTGCGCGCACCGTACCTGTCCCGCAGCCACCGGGCCCAGATCCGGCGCGCCGCGCGGAACTTGGCGATCTCCTCGAAGAAGTCGATGTGCGCGTCGAAAAAGAACGACAGGCCGGGCGCGAACTTCTCCACGTCCAGCCCCCGGGACAGGCCGAGTTCCACGTAGCCGAAGCCGTCGGCCAGGGTGAAGGCAAGCTCCTGCGCGGCCGTGGAGCCTGCCTCCCTGATGTGGTAGCCGGACACCGACAGCGGCTTGTAGGCGGGAATGCTGCGGCCGCAGTACTCCATCAGGTCGCCGATCAGCCGCAGGTGCGGCTCGGGTCCGAACAGCCACTCCTTCTGCGCGATGTACTCCTTGAAGATGTCGGTCTGCAGCGTGCCGTTGAGTTGCCCGATGTCGGCGCCCTGGCGCTCGGCGGCGGCCAGGTACATGCAGAACACCGGGACCGCCGGCCCGCTGATCGTCATCGACGTGGTGATGCCGGCCAGCGGGATCCCGGCGAACAGGACGTCCATGTCGGCCGCGGAGTCGATGGCCACGCCGCAGTGCCCGACCTCGCCGAGCGAGCGCGGGTCGTCGGAGTCCCGGCCCATCAGCGTGGGCATGTCGAAGGCGACGGAGAGCCCGGTGCCGCCGGCCCGCAGCAGCATCTTGTACCGCTCGTTGGTCTGCTCCGCGCTGCCGAACCCGGAGAACTGGCGGATCGTCCAGGCCCGGCCCCGGTACCCGGTCGGATACAGGCCGCGGGTGAACGGGTACTCGCCGGGCCAGCCGATCCGGTCGAAGCCGGGCGGCTCGGCCCCCGGCGGCGGCCCGTACACCGGGTCCACCTCGAGCCCGGACAGCGTGCTGAAGTCGGCGTCGCGCACCCGGGCCTGGTCATAGCGCCGCTGCCACCGCTGCCTGCCGTCGTCCGTCCCGGCGTGACTGCCTCGCGCTTCCATGGCCGCTTCCTCCGGCTCGTGAGCCGCTCGGCGAAAATAGTAGGAAGTCCTAGTATTTTCTCGTCCAGTGTACCCCGCGGCCCCACGCGGTCGATGTGACATCGCTGGGCTGGACGCGGTCGAGGAGCGTGGGCGCGCGATACTGAGCGCGGTCGATGTGACATCGCTGATGCTGAGACGCGGTCGATGTGACATCGCTGAGGTTGCTGCCGGTGCGGGCCGGCGGGTGGCCGGGGGCCGGGGAGAAAGGTTCCAACCAAACGGCGCCCGGCGTCGTCTCTACGGGTGCCCGGGGTGAGTGGTGCGCGCCTGGGCTCGGCCCGCCCCGCGATGCGGCAGAATGTGATGGGGAAAGCCCGTGCGCTGTTACCTGGACAACGCCGATCCTGCCCTGGCGCAGGCGGCGTGGTGGTCATGCCGGGACGGCGGATCGCGCCCCGCACGCTGAGCGCCAGCAGGGGAGAGCCCGTGGGGCGGTTCCGTGGCACCGACGCCGCCGCGGCGGAGGAGCTGTTCAATAGCTGCTACCCGCGGCTGGCCGGGTGGGTCAGGCGGCTGGTCGACGACGACGACACCGCGCACGAGATCGCCTCGGAGGCGTTCACCCGGCTGCTCGCCCGGTGGGCCACTCTCGACAACCCGCAGAGCTACCTGTACATGATCGCCACGAACCTGGTCCGGGACCACTGGCGCAAGACCGAGCGGGAGCGCCGCGCGCTGCGCACGGTCACCGCGTCGGCCGCCACCGATTATGCCCCGTCGGCCACGCAGGACGTGGACGTGCGGCAGCTGATCCAGGACCTGCCGGTCCGGCTGCGCAGCGCTTTCCTGCTGCACTACTACGCGGGATTCGCGGTGCGCGAGGTCGCGGTGATGCTCGGGCGGCCGGAGGGGACGGTCAAGGCCGACCTGTTCCAGGCCCGGGCCAGGCTGAGGGCCAGCCTCGGGGGCCGGGCATGAGCGACCCTCGCGACGACATCGAGGCCTGGCTGCACGAGGAGGTCGAGCCGCTGCGGCCGCCGCCGGGCACCTTCGAGCAGATCAGGAAGCGGGCCAGGCGGCGCAAGGCCCGCCGGGCGGTGCTGTCCGCCGCATCGGCCGGCGGCGTGGCGGTCGTGATCGTGCTGGCCGTCGTGGCGCTGCCCCGCGCGGTGCCGTCGGTGCTGCACCTGAAGCCGAACCCGGCGGGCAACAACGACTCTGCGGCCACGGTCCCGGCCACGTCCGCTCCGGCCGCCACCTCGCGCGGCACCGCCTCGGCCGCCCCCGCCTCGGACGCCCCGGCCGCCAGCAGCCCGGAGGGATTCGGCTACCAGCCGGGCGTTCCCGCTCACTTCGCGGCCACCTCGGTCACCTTCATCGGCCTGAACACCGGCTGGGTGATCGGCCAGGCCGGCATTCCCGGCCACTGCGCCACGAGATACTGCACGTCGGCGGCGCGGACCGACGACGCGGGACAGAGCTGGTACGGCGTGCCCGCCCCGGGCACGGGTCCGCCGGACGGGGGCACCGGGGTGAGCCAGAATCCGGTTCCTGAACGAGCAGGACGGGTGGGCGTTCGGCCCGGCGCTGTGGGCCACCCACGACGGCGGCCTGCACTGGGCGCGGGTCCCGCTCGGCGGGCTGCGGGTGCTGCGCCTGGAGACGGCCGGCCGCGAGGCGTTCGCCGTGCTCGCGCGGTGCACCGGGACGGGGGCTGACTTCGCCGCCGACTGCACCCGGTTCGCCCTGTACTCCTCGCCGATGAGCAGTGACGACTGGGCACCGGTGCCCGGCGTGGCCGGCGTCACCGCCGCGGGCGCCAGCACCGGCTCGGCGGACCTCGTGCTCACTCAGGACCAGGGGTACTGGTACACGCCGGCGGGCAGGCTGCTGAGCGGCCCGGTCAGCGGCACCGCTCCGTGGACGGCGGTCAGCGCGTCCGCGCTGCCCTGCCCGCCCGGCGCGGCGCAGGCGGACGGCCGGCCGTCCGGCGGGCAGCTCGCCGCGGCCGCCCCGGGCGACCTGGTGCTCGCCTGCCCGGGCGCCAGCCCGGCCGCGGCGGGCAGCCAGCGGGTGATCACCTACGCCTCATCGGACGGCGGCGCGACCTGGACGCGGCAGGGCCAGGCCACGATCCCCGGGACGGTGACGTCGCTGGCCGCGGAGCCCGGCGGGGAAACCGTGCTCGGCGGCAGCACGGGGATCTACTTCTCGGCGGATGACGGCGCGACCTGGGCGCAGGCACAGGCGGGGCCGCCGGGCGGGTTCAGCTACGTCGGCCTGACCAGCGCGGCCGCAGGGGGTCGCGGTGCCCGCCCACGCCGGCCAGCACGCGGTGTGGTTCACCTATGACGGCGGGCGGGCCTGGCAGCCGCACGCGGTCAGGAGCGGCTGACCGCGGCCTGCGCGCCGGCATCCCGGCCATCGCCGGGGGCCCGCGGCGCACTGCCGTCGGTGAAGTCGCCGGCCGCCAGCCGCAGGCCGCGCAGCAGGTCGAAGATCTCGGTCAGCTGGCCGGCGTCGTACCGGCCCATGCCGAAGTCCGCCGCCATCAGATCCCGGGTGGCGCGCCCGACCACGGCCCGGCCCTGGGCGGTGATCTCGGCCAGCGTGCCCCGGCCGTCGCGCGGGTTCGGCCTGCGGACGACCAGGCCCTGCTTCTCCAGCCGGCCGATCGTGTTGGTGACGCTCGTCGGGTGCACCATCAGCCGCTGGCCGATCACCCGCAGCGGCAGCGCGCCCCGGCGGCTGAAGGTCAGCAGCACCAGTGCCTCGTACCGGGCGAAGGTGAGCCCGTGCGGCCGCAGCAGGCGGTCGAGCTCGCCGAGCAGGATCTGCTGGGCCCGCATGATCGAGGTGACGGCGGCCATGGCCGACGGCGGGCCGAACCTTCGCTCCCAGATGTCCGCCGCCCGGGCGATGGGATCGAAGGGCAGGTCAAGCGGCTTCGCCACACCGACACCGTAGCGCGCCGCGGCGGCCTGCGGCGGCCGCTGCCGTAGGCTGCGATGATGGACTGGAGCCTGCTGGGCTGCGGCCGCGGGGGGCATGTCACCTACGCGCCCGACGAGCCTGCGCTGCGCGGCCAGCTGACCGCGCGCACGGCCTCGGGCGAGGCGTGGCGCTGCCTGCGCTGCGGAACGTTCGTCACCGGTCCGCCGGCGGCCACGGCCCGGCCGCCGCGGCCCCGCCGGTGCGCCGGGGCAAGGAACTGCGCAGCGCCCTCATCCTGCGGATCTTCGCCGTCGAGCGGTTGCTGCGGGCGCTGGTGTTCGGCGCGGCCGCGTTCGGGGTGTGGCGGTTCTCCTACTCGCGCCTCTCGCTCCGGAGGAGTTCGACCGGGCCCTGCCGGATGTGCGCAGGCTGTACAAGGACCTGGGCTTCAACTTCCAGCACTCCAAGATCCTCGGCCTGGTCCGGCACGCGCTGCGGCTTGACTCGCGCACGCTCGGCTACCTGGCCGTCGGGCTGGCCGCGTACGCGGTCATCGAGATCATCGAGGGCGTCGGCCTGTGGCTGCTGAAGCGCTGGGGCGAGTACTTCGCCATGGTGGCCACCTCGGTGTTCCTGCCGTATGAGATCTACGACCTGACCGTGAAGTTCACCGTGCTGCGGGTGCTGACCTTCGTGGTCAACCTGGCCCTGGTGGTCTACCTGGTGATCTCCAAGCGGCTGTTCGGCGTGCGCGGCGGCAAGCGGGCCTACCAGGAGCAGCTGCGGGAAGACTCCATCCTCGAGGCGGCGGAGGCGGCGGCGGCGGCAGCAGCAGAATCGGCGGCTGCGGCGGCGACCGGCCATCCGGCCGGCCCGCCGGATTCTGCCGAACGGGCCGCAGGCCGCCCGCTCCCGGGCGGTGACCCGGACGGCTCCGGGGACGCGGATCCCCGGAGCCGGACGATCCGGTCACGGCCGACCGCGGCGCCCCGCTCCTCCTCCGTGACCAGGGTGCCGACGAGCTGGTCGGCGGCGGTGTAGGGGTCCATCTCCCCGTCCGCGACCTGGCTGGCCAGCTCGTCCAGGCCGTGCCCTCCGGCAGCCGCCTCATCTGCCGGCGCAGCGCGGCGACGGCGATCGCCGCCACCTCTTCCCTGGCCCTGCCCTGCCGCCTGCGCTCCCGCTCGCCGGAAGCCGCCAGCCAGGACCAGTGCGCGTCGGCCTTGGCCGCCAGCTCGCTGATGCCCTCTCCGGTGGTGGCGACGGTGCTGACGATCGGGGGCTTCCAGCCGGGCTCGTCCCGCTCGCCGTCCGGCCCGGTCCCGCGGTACCCGAGCGCGATCATGTTGCGCAGGTCCCGGACCGCCTGCTGCGCCTGCGGCCGGTCCGCCTTGTTCACCGCGAAGACGTCCGCCACCTCCAGGATGCCGGCCTTGGCCGCCTGGATCGCGTCGCCCATGCCCGGCGCGACGAGCACGATCGTGGTGTCGGCCAGCGAGGCGATCTCCACCTCGGCCTGGCCGACCCCGACCGTCTCGATCAGGATCAGGTCGAAGCCGGCCGCGTCCAGCACGCGCAGCGCCTGCGGGGTGGCCACGGCCAGCCCGCCGAGGTGCCCGCGGCTGGCCATGGACCTGATGAACACCCCGTGTCGGTGGCGTGGTCCTGCATCCGGATCCGGTCGCCGAGCAGCGCCCCGCCGGTGAACGGCGAGCTCGGGTCCACCGCGATCACGCCGACCCGCTGGTCCCGGGCGCGGTAGGCCTTCACCAGCGCACCGGTGATGGTGGACTTGCCCACCCCGGGCGACCCGGTCAGGCCGATCACCCGGGCGCCGCCGGCCAGCGGCGCGAGCGCCCGCATGATCGGCCGCAGCTCCGGCGAGCCGTTCTCGATCAGCGAGACCAGCCGCGCGAGCGCCCGCAGGTCGCCGCCGGAGGCCCGCTGCACGAGCCGGCCGGCGTCCGGCGCGAGCACCGCGGCACCGGTGCCGCCGTGGCCCGGCCCGGTATCGTCAGCCACCGCTGGCGCGGGCAGCCGGCGCGGGCACCCGCAGCAGCAGCGCGTCGCCCTGGCCGCCGCCGCCGCACAGCGCGGCCGCGCCCAGGCCGCCGCCGCGCCGCCGCAGCTCGTAGGCGAGGTGCAGCGCGATCCGCGCGCCGGACGCGCCGATCGGGTGGCCGAGCGCGATCGCGCCGCCGTTGACGTTGACCTTCTCCGGGCCGACGCCGAGGTCCCGCATGGACTGGATGGCGACCGCGGCGAACGCCTCGTTGATCTCGATCAGGTCCAGGTCGCCACTGTCGCCCCGGCCTTGCCCAGTGCGTGCCTGATGGCGCCGGACGGCTGGGAGAGCAGTGAGTTGTCCGGGCCGGCCACGTTGCCGTGCGCGCCGATCTCGGCCAGGACGCGGCGCCGCGTGCGGCGGCGGCCTCCGCCGACATCACCACGACGGCGCAGGCGCCGTCGGAGATCTGCGAGGACGAGCCCGCGGTGATCGTGCCGTCGGCGCCGAACGCCGGGCGGGAGCTTGCTCAGCGCCTCGGCGGTGGTGTCCGCGCGCACGCCCTCGTCGGCGTCGAAGATCAGCGGGTCGCCGCGCCGCTGGGGCACCTGGACGGCCACGATCTCCTCGTCCAGCAGGCCGTTCTTGATCGCCTCGGCCGCCCGCTGGTGCGACCGGGCGGAGAACTCGTCCTGCTCCTCGCGGCTGATGCCGTCCGCGACCGCGTGCCGCTGGGTGGACTCGCCCATGGAGATGTGGTCGAACGCGTCGGTCAGGCCGTCGTGGGCCATCGCGTCGAGCAGCTCGGCCGAGCCGTACTTGTAGCCGGACCGCGCGCCGTGCAGCAGGTGCGGCGCGCCGGTCATCGACTCCATTCCGCCGGCCACCACGATGTCGAACTCGCCCGCCCTGATCAGCTGGGCGGCCAGCGCGATGGCGTCGAGGCCGGACAGGCACACCTTGTTGATCGTGATCGACGGGACCGTCATCGGGATGCCTGCCGCGACCGCGGCCTGCCGGGACGGGATTTGTCCCGCACCGGCCTGCAGCACCTGGCCCATGATCACGTAATCGACCTGGTCGCCGGTGATCCCAGCGCGCTCGAGCGCCGCCTTGATCGCGAAGCCGCCGAGCTCCACGGCCTTGAAGTCCCTGAGCGAGCCGAGCAGCCGCCCGAAGGCAGTCCTGGCCCCTCCCACGATGACCGCTTCCCGCATCCGCGCGACCTCCGCCCTCGGCGCGTCCCGCGCCAGTTTGCGCGGGGACTTCTGCCACGATACCTAGAGCTAGCACGTCGGCGAGGAGGCACGTGGTGCTGACCCGCATCGACCATGTCGGAATCGCCTGCCGCGACCTGGAGGAGAGGATCTCCTTCTATGAGTCGGCGTTCGGCCTGATCGTGGTAAGCCGCGAGGTCCACGAGGAACAGGGCGTCCGTGAGGCGATGCTGCATGTGGCTGACGGCCCGGCCGGATCGTCATACATTCAGCTGCTCGAGCCGCTGGCCCCGACACTCCGGTCGGCCGGTTCATCGCGCGGCGCGGCGAGGGAATGCATCACATCGGATATGGCGTGGCGGATGTCAGGCAGGCCCTCGCCTCGCTCGGCGCGGACGGCATCAGGCTGATCGACGAGCGGCCGCGGCACGGCTCCATGGGCGCATCTATGGCATTTCTGCACCCTCGGGCATGGGCGGCGTGCTCACCGAGCTGGTGCAGGCCCGGCCCGCTGACAATCGCCTGAATGGCCAGGTAATAAGACCAGGGCTTACGAGCCGTGACCGGGCCGCGGCCTAAATGGGCAGGTAAAGGGCCTTGGGCAGCACCCGGACCGAGCGCCGCTAGTTGCGGAAGAGGGGATATTCGGGCCGAGGAAGCCAGAAGGCGCGGCCAACCCGTCACGGACGGAGTACGCTGCCAGGGACTGGGCGGGAAGCTCGTGGCGATCCGTACCGGCCGGGCGCAGGCCTCCGCCAGTGCGCCGCCCGGCGAGACGGATCGGCGAGCCGATCGCAGGCTGTCGCGTGCCCTCCTCACCTACCCAGGATCAGGCGCCATGCAGTCCGATATTGATGCCCAGCTCAGCAACTTCTTCGAAGAGTCTTCCCCGCGCGAGTTCGCCAAGGTGATGCGCGGATACGACCCGCATCAGGTCGATGAGCACCTCAAGCAGGTCGACGCCGAGGTGCGTCAGCACCGCGAGCAGGTGCAGGCGCTGCAGCGGGAGCTGTCCGACGCCCACCGGCAGATCCAGGAGCAGGAGCGCCCCACCTACTCCGGCCTGGGATCACGCATCGAGCAGCTGCTGCGGCTGGCCGAGGAACAGGCGACGGAGATCGTCCAGGAGGCGCGGTCCGGCGCGAACGAGTTCCACGCGGCCGCCAAGGTAGACGCGGCCGAGGTTCGCGCGTCGGCCGAGAACGAGGCCGACCGAGCTGCGGGCCACCGCCAAGCGGGAGACCGACGACCAGCGGGCCGGGGCTGAGCGCGAGGCCGAGGCGATCATGACCGCCGCGCGGCGCGAGTCCGAAGAGCTGACCTCGACCACCGAGCGCGAGGTCGGCAAGCTGCGGGCCACCGCCGACCACGAGATCGCGGAGAAGCGGGCCGCGATCGAGCGTGACATCGCCAAGCTGCGCACCTCCACCGAGCGTGAGGTGGCTCAGCTCAAGGCGTCGGCCAAGCGGGAACGCGACGAGATCCTGACCACGTCCAAGCGCCAGTCGGACGAGATGCGCAGCCAGGCGCAGCGCATCCTGGAGGAGAGCGAGGCGCAGCGCGCGCAGGCCGAGGCCGAGTTCGAGATTCACCTCGCGGCCAAGCGCGAGGAGGCCGAGCGCCAGCAGGCCGAGCGGCTCGCCGCGGCGCAGGCGGCCACGCAGAAGCTGGTCACCGAGGCCGAGCAGCGCGCCGCCACGGCCGAGCAGCGGGCCTCCAAGGCCAGCGCGCAGGCCGAGCAGACCCGCCGGGAGGCCGACCAGCACGCGAGGACGCTGGTGGGCAACGCCAAGAAGAACGCCGACCAGATCGTCGCCCAGGCCAAGGCGCAGGCGAACCAGCTGCTGACCGACACCAAGTCCGAGGCCGACCGGCACCGCTCCGCGGCTCAGCGCCAGGTGGACGACCTGACCCGGCAGAAGGACAGCATCACCAGCCACCTCACGCCAGCTGCGCCAGCTGCTCGGTGGCCAGCTGCCCGGCATGGACGAGCGGCCCTGGCCGCCCCGCTGCCCCGGCCAAGGCGGGCATCGGGTCCGCTGCTGCGCCCGCGCCGGCCCAGGCAGAGGCGCCCGGGCCGCAGGCACCGCAGCCGAAGCGGGCCGAGGAACCGCGGCATGCGGCTCCGCCCCGGCCGGGCCACGGCGCGGAGGGCCAGGGACCGTCCGGGCCGCGGCAGCAGCCGCAGGCGCAGCAGCCGCAGGCGGCCGCCCGGCCAGGCGGTGGTCAGGCGGGCGGCGGATCGCGGCAGCCGGTCGCGAGCAAGGCCGGCAAGTCCGACGACGAAGACTGGTGGACCGAGTAGGCGACGACGCCCTGTGCGGTAAAGGGCCTGGCGGGTGATCACCCGCCAGGCCCTTCGCCGTCACCGCCGGCCCGGCTGCGACGGCCCTGCCGGTCAGCGCTCGTCCAGGTCCGCGGTCCGGCCGGAGACCGCGCCGATAGCCATGGTGATCTCGTCGAGCAGGGCGGGCGGCAGCGCGGAGTCGACGGTGAGCACGATGAGCGCCTGGCCGCCGCGCGCGTTCCGGCACACCTGCATGCCCGCGATGTTGATGCCCTGGCCGCCGAGGATCTCACCGACCACGCCGACGATGCCGGGCCGGTCGGTATAGGTCAGGAACGCCATGTGCGGGGCCAGCGCGATCTCCATCTCGAAATCGTTGACCTCGACCAGCTTCTCGGTCTGCCGGGTGCCGGTCAGGGTGCCGGAGACCGACACGACCTGGCCGCCGGGCAGCGTGCCGCGCAGCGTCACCACGTTGCGCCAGTCCGGGCTGGCCTCGTCGGTGACCAGCCCCACCGCGACCCCGCGGTCGGCCGCGAGCAGCGGCGCGTTCACGTAGCTGACCGGATCGGTAACCACATCGCTGAACACGCCCTTGAGCGCGGCCAGCTGCAGCACCCGGACGTCGCTGGCGGCGATCTCGCCCCGGACCTCGACGTCCAGCCGGGCGGCCACGCCGCCGGCCAGCGCCGTGAAGATCCGGCCGAGCTTCTCGGCCAGCGGCAGCCCGGGCCGGACGTCCTCGTCAACCGGGCCGCCCTGCACGTTCACGGCGTCCGGCACGAACTCACCCGCCAGCGCCAGCCTGACCGAGCGGGCCACCTGGGTGCCCGCCTTCTCCTGCGCCTCATGCGTGCTCGCCCCCAGGTGCGGGGTGGCGACCACGTTGTCGAACCCGAGCAGCGGGCTGTCGGTGCACGGCTCGGTCGCATACACGTCCATCGCCGCGCCGGCCACCCGGCCGTCCTTGAGGGCGAGCGCGAGCGCGTGCTCGTCGACGAGCCCGCCCCGGGCCGCGTTCACGATCCGCGCGCCCGGCTTCAGCAGCCGCAGCTCCCGTTCCCCGATGATGCCCGCCGTCTCCGGGGTCTTGGGCAGGTGAACGCTGATGAAGTCGGCCTCGGCGAGTAGTTCCTCCAGGCTGAGCAGCCGCACTCCCAGCTGAGCCGCCCGGGCCGCGGGCACGTACGGGTCGTAGGCGATCACCCGCATCCCGAATGCGGAAAGCCGCTGGGCGACCAGCACGCCGATACGGCCGAGGCCGAGCAGGCCGGCCACCTTGCCCTCGAGTTCGGTGCCGGTGAACTTGGAGCGCTTCCACTCGCCGCCACGCAGCGACGAGACCGCCTGGGGCAGGTTGCGGGCCAGGGCGAGCAGCAGTGCTACCGCCTGCTCCGCGGCGCTGACGACGTTGGAGGTAGGCGCGTTGACCACCATCACGCCCGCCTTGGTCGCCGCCTCGACGTCGACGTTGTCGAGGCCGACGCCGGCCCGCGCCACCACCTGGAGGTTCGGCGCGTGCGCGAGGGCCTCCGCGTCGATCCTCGTCGCGCTCCGGATGATCACGGCCGCGGCGCCGGCCAGGGCCGGCAGCAGCTGCGCCCGGTCCGCGCCGTCAGTGTGCCTGACCTCGAAGTCGGACTCGAGCAGGGCGATGCCTGCGGGCGATAGTTCCTCAGCGACCAGGACGATGGGCACGATGCTGCTCTCCAGCGTGTTGTGTTCGGGGAGCTCATTAGTCTAGCCCGCTTTGTGAAGGATTTCACGAGCGGCGGCCAGGCGGCGCGGCCCCGGGTCCGGGGGGCGGCGCATGTTCCCCTCCGGGCAGGCGGCTTGAGGTCATCCCGGCTCGTCCCGGGCATGAGCATGTCATCCGACCGTGTTGTACTCCCGGCCTGCTACCGGCGCGCCGTAGGCCGCGAAGCGCTTGAGGGTATGGCGTGGGAAGTATTATTAGGGCTTGTGAAGGGTTGCGAGGGGTGGGGGCGCGCGGCCGCCGGGCACGCTGCCCGGCGGTGGGGTTGGTGGGACTGGTGAGCAGCTTTACGGGCGTGTGATGGCCTGGCGCCTCGTTTCATGCGTGGATCGCCAGCACGCGAGCAGTGCAGGGCTGGTCGCGCGCTGCGTATGGCCTGCGCCAAGGCCTCGCGCAGCGCGCGTGCGCGGACGCGGGCGGCGGCCTTTGCTAGCAGCTAATTTCTGCCAGCATGCAGGCGTGCGGTCACGGCGCCTTTTCGTAGGTTTCTGTCATGGCGACGGGGAGTTATCGGCTGACGCGTCTGGCCTTCTGGTGGTCGCAGGCACGACGAGCGGCAGGCTGGCGGGGTGACGTTCTACGCCGGGCGGTGCGGCGTCGGGGTGGTGCGCCACCCGCGACAGGGCGGGAGGGCGGCAGCGACGGACTGCCTCGTCGCGCCACGCGCGCGACGCCGGACGCCGCGCCGGGAGCGCGGCGCTCAGTCGCCAGGACGCGCAGTTCATGCCGGCGCGGCGTCGGCCTGCGTGGACCTCCGCGAACTCACCTGGCTGCAGTCCGACGGCGTATCACCTAGGGCGCGGTGTCCATGGAGCCAGGGCTGCCCGGCACGCCGCACGCGACCCGCGCGGCATCTCCACGTCGGTGGAAAGGCCGGCGCCAGCTACCATCGGCGAGTACAGAGCCGATGCGGAGGCGTGTCTTCGCCCAGGCGGGGTCGCCTCCACGGCGGCAGCTGGTCAGGCTCTCGCATGGCTGCGTCCACCTGGGCATCGGCAGCGCCGGTATATCACGACCACCTGCCGGTCGGAGCTGAGGTCTCGGTTTGAGTTCTGCGGGCCGAGCCTCTGGCGCTAACGGCCTGGCCAGGTGCCTGCCGCGAATTAGCATGGTCTTACGTCTGTGACGAGCGCGGCTTCGTGGTGAATCTTCCCGGAATACGAGTGCGCGGGCGGCAGGGTGGTTCCGGTGGTTATCATGCGCCGCAAGCGGCCGCGGTCGCGGCCTTGCGTTCCGGCAAGGTTCGGGCTGCGTCCGGCCGAGGTTGCCGTCACGGCGCAGCCTGGGCTCCAGCACCGGCGGCGCCGGATCTCGCTGCGGATGTTCGGCGTGACGTCGCGGTGGCTTGTGCGCGGCGATGATGGCGCGGCGTCTTCGTCACGGTGCAGCTGCTGCGGCCGCTGCAGGCGCTGACGCTCCGGCCGCACGGCGCTGCGGGTGCTTCCGGGGCGCCGCCCCGCCCGGCCTGGGCAGGCCGGGGGAAGCGGTGGTGGGAACGCGGGGGTCGGCATCCTCGCGGCGCACGGCGGCGCCAGGCCGCACCGATCGCGAGCCTGGCCAAGATCATGACCGCTTACGTGGTGCTCGCGATCACCGCTGCGGCCGGGCCAGGCGGGCCACGGCTGGCTGTGACACCCGCCGACGTGGCCGTCTACCACCGGGACGAGAAGCAGGGCCAGTCGGTGGTCAAGGTGGTGGCCGGAGAAGAACTCACCGAGTGGCACGCACTGGCGGCACTGCTGGTCCCGTCGGTAATAACATCGCGGACCTGCTGGCCTTCTGGGATGCTGGCTCGCGGGCGGCGTTCGTGGTAAGATGAACGGCAGGGGCGGTTGCTGGGGCTGCGCGGCACCGCTATGCGGACGAGCGGCGTCAACCGGCACGGTGAGCACAGCCGGGCAGTTCGGCTGGCGGTACGCGCGCTCCAGATGCCGGTTTCCGCCAGATCGTGGCCTGCCGGTCGGCTGCCGTGGCGGGCCTGGTGTACAACGTCGACTCCGGCCTCGGCCACCTGGGGATCGACGGCGTCAAGACCGGCTCGACGCGCGGCGGGGGGGTGCCTGGTGTTCTCGGCCGGACGAAGGATCGCCGGCAGGCCAGTCCGGTGTTGGCGCGGTGCTGGGCGTCCAGGCCACCCGCGCCAGCCGAGCGAGCTGGCGAGGTGATCACGGCATCCGAGAGGCTGCTGCGCAGCGACGGCGGTGACCTGGAGCGGTGCACATCAGGCCGGGCACGGTACTCGGCGGGTGCGCGCCGCCTGGGGCGCCAGGACCGCCGCGGTAGCGCCACCGGGGTGACGGTCACCGGATGGCCGGCATGCCGCCGGGTCACGGTCACCGCTCTGCCCCTCCGCCGGGCATCCACCCGGGCCAGCCATTGCGTGCACGGTCACGGTGGACGGTTCGGTCAGCACATCCAGCTCAACGCCAGCCGGCCCCTGCCGCGCCTCCTCGGCTGGCGGCTTACCGGGCCTGAACCAGGGGCCGGCAGGGCCGCGGATCGGGCGCGCGCTGGGAAGCGAAACCTGCGATCCTGCGTGGCGGGAGTGCGGTCACGGGTTGAGGGCGCGGGGCGGGGCTTGCGGGGGCGACGGTGCGGGCAGGATCCCCAGCGTGGCCGCAGTGCGCTCTCCGGAATCACGGGAAGATGGCGGCGTCTTCCAGCTTTGCTCGGCGCCGACCAGTCGTAGTAGGACGTACGAGCGTGCCTCTTCGATGGGCTCCAGCGGTAGCATACACGTGGCCGAGGTCAGCTGGCGCGCACGGTCAGGCAATTTCCTGGCCGGCTCGAACGTGACGATCTCGACGGTGACGTCGTAGAGCCGAGGGGATAGTGTTGAGCGCTTCCGGTCATGTGCACAACGAAGGTGTCTCCCACCTGGGCGACGATGGCCCGCTGGCCTCCATCAACATGCGGAGCTGTCGATGGCCACGTGTCGGGGATCGGTGAGCACGGCGAAGATGTCGCCGCTGATGCGGCCACGCCGCTGCACCTCGAGTCGTTCCGGCATGCGCCGATTGTCGCACCGCCGAGGCGGCGCGGGCCGGCGGTCTAAAGCCGTACGCAAGCAGCCTCCGCTTCGTGCGGAGCAGGCGGGCCGGGATGTGCGGAGCCGCGCGGAAGGAGCGTTCGGTGCCGATCCCGGCCCGGTGGCAGAGCCGCGGGATGGCGTTAGTAGCGCCGCCGTTCCGTATCAAGGCCTTAAGACCGCTGCGGCCTGCCGCTCGCGGGCAGCGCGGGAGGTTCAGGCCGGCGCCGCGCCTCCCGCGCCGTAGCCGCAGCGACCGGGAAGGGCTACCGCACGGTGAACTGTCCGTGCAGGCCGCCGGTGGAGCTGTCACCGACGTACACGTCGAAGCCGCCGGGCTCGACGGTGAACTGGCCGTTGGTTGTCGTAGAAGCCGAGGTTCGCCGGCCCCAGCGTGAACGTGACCTTCCGGGTCTGGCCGGGCTTGAGGGTGACCCGCTGGAACCCGTCGAGCCGGCGGACGGGCTGCAGGATGCTGGCGACCTGGTCATGGATGTAGAGCTGGACGACGTCGGTCGCCCGCCCGGCTACCCGTGTTGGTGATGTCCGCGGTGACGGTGAGCGTGCCGGTCGCTGGCGATGCTGGCCGCCGACAGGTGCAGGTTCGACAGCGCGAACGTCGTGTAGGACAGGCCGAATCCGAACGGGTACTGCGGCGTGTTGGGCACGTCGAGGTACTTGGAGGTGTACTTGTTGTTCGGATCGTAGGGCCTGCCGGTCGGCAGCTGGTTGTAGTAGATCGGGATCTGGCCGACGTCGCGGGGGAAGCTCATCGGCAGCTTCCCGCCCGGGTTGACCTTGCCGAACAGCACGTCGGCGACCGCGTTGCCGCCCTCGGTGCCGGGGAACCACGATTCGAGCAGGGCCGGCGCGTGCCCGGCGAGCCAGCCGATGGTCAGCGGCCGCCCGTTCATCAGCACCACGACGTACGGCTTGCCGGTCGCCGCGATCGCCTGGACGAGCGCGAGCTGCTGCCCCGGCAGGTCGATCCGGCTGCGCGAGGACGCCTCGCCGCTGTCGGCGGCCGGCTCGCCGACCACGACCACGGTTACATCCGATGCCTTCGCGGCACGCGACCGCCGCGCCGAACCCGGCGGTCGAGGTGCACGAGGTGTCGCAGCCCTGCGCGTAACGTCACCGTGGCGTGCGGCACCGCCGCCTTGATGCCGGCCAGCACCGGAACGACCTTGCCCTGGTCAAGGCGAGTACCCGATCGGCACGTCCGGCCCGAGCTGGTCGGACGGGTCGTTGGCGAGCGGCCCGACCACGGCCACCGATGGCACGCCGCGTGCTCAGCGGCAGCGCCTTGCCGGTGTTCCTGAGCAGCACCATCGAGCGGCCCGCCATGGTGCGCGCCGCGGCCAGGTGGGCCGGCGTGAGCTCGGCGTGCTTGACCCGGCTGGGGTCGGTGAACGGATGGGCGAACATGCCGGCCAGGTACTTCAGGGTCAGCACGTGCCGCACGTCGTTGTTGATCGTGGCCATGCTGACCTTGCCGCTGCGCACCAGGGCGGGCCCGTAGTCGGTGTAGGTGGCGTACTGGCTCGGGACCTGGACGCCCATCTCGATGTCCACCCCGGCGGTCAGCGCGAGCCGCGCGGCGTCCGCGCCGTTGGCGGCGAAGCCGAAGGCGATCAGCTCCTGGATCGCCTGGTAGTCGCTGACCACCGTGCCGCCGAATCCCCACTCGTGGCGCAGGATCGTGGTAGCAGGTACGGGTTGGCGCTGGCCGGCACGCCGTTGAGGGAGTTGAACGCGCTCATCACGGACGCTGCGCCCGCGTCGACGGCCGCCTTGTAGGGCGGCAGGTAGTCGTTGAGCAGCTGCTGGGTGGACATGTTGACCGTGTTGTACTCGCGGCCGGCCACCGGCGCGCCGTAGGCCGCGAAGTGCTTGACGGTCGCGGCCATCTTGTCCGGCGCGCCGAAGTCGCTGCCCTGGTAGCCGCGCACCTTCGCCGCGGCCATCGCCGAGCCCGAGGTACGGGTCCTCGCCGGAGCCTTCGACCACGCGTCCCCAGCGCGGGTCGCGGCTGATGTCGACCATCGGGTTGAAGGTCCACTTGATCCCGTCCGCGGTGGCCTCGTCGGCCGAGATCGACTCGTCGTTCTCGACGGCCGCCGGGTCCCAGCTGCTCGCCTCGGCGATCGGCACCGGGAAGATCGTCTTGTACCCGTGGATGACGTCCAGGGCGAAGATCACCGGGATGTGCAGCCGCGACTGCAGGGCGGCCCGCTGCACCTTGTTGATGTTGGGCCACGCCGACCAGGTCGAGCACCGAGCCGACCTGGCCGTTGCGCACCTCCTTGAGCAGCGTCTGGCCCGGCGTTCCGTTCGCGCCGGTCGGCCCGGACATCTCCAGCTGGCCGAACTTCTCCGCCAGCGTCATCCGGCGGATCAGGCCGTTGACCTGTGCCCGAGATTAAGCGCCAGCCGCTGCTGCGTCGCCGAATGGCGGCGACGCTGGCCGATCGCCGACGCGGGCTTTGCCCCGGCCGCCGGCACCGCGACCAGGAGCGCGCCCGCCGCCAGCGGAGCAACCGCCGCCGCGGCCTTGTGTGCGCTGATGAACCGCAACATCGAACGTCTCATGATGCCGCCTCTCTCGCGGGTGAGATGTTGGGTTGCCGGCATCCTCGGGCGGGAAACCACGAAGGCGTGCCGGGTCACCCCGGGCCAGGCGGCCCGCTGGTGGTCGGGCTGGGCCTGGGCGGCATCAGGCCGCGCCCAGACTGGCTCCCCGCGACCCGCCTGGTGACCGGCGGGATGGCGATCCTGGCGGTCGCCGTCCTGGGTACCGCGCTGGCGCGTCATTCCTCCGTCCGGTCACCCGGATGCAGCAGCTGGCCGCCGGAACGGCGCGGGTGGATGCGCTCGCCAGCGAGCTGCGGCAGGCGGCCCCGGCGGGCCGCCGCCGCGCTGACCCGGCCGCCGCGGCCGCGGCCGGACCCTGTCCTCTGTCGTCGAGCCAGCTCATCAGCGGCCGGAGCTCCGCGCCCACCTGCTCGATCTGCTCGGACTGCTCGGCCTCACGCCGCTTGAGGAAGGTCGGCCGGCCAGCGTCGAATTCCTCCACCAGCTCGCGGGCGAACGTGCCGTCCCGGACCTCGGCGAGGATCTTCCGCATCTCCGCCCTGGTCCGCTCGTCGATGATGCGCGGGCCGCGGGTGTAGCCGCCGAACTCCGCGGTGTCCGAGACCGACCAGTACATCTTGGAGATGCCGCCCTCGTACATGAGGTCCACGATCAGCTTCATCTCGTGCAGGCACTCGAAGTAGGCGACCTCGGGCTGGTACCCGGCCTCGACCAGGGTGGCGAAACCCGCCTTGATCAGCTCGGAGATCCCGCCGCAGAGCACCGCCTGCTCGCCGAACAGGTCCGTCTCCGTCTCTTCGGTGAACGTGGTCTTGAGCGCCCCGGCCCGGGTGCCGCCGATCGCCTTGGCGTAGGACAGGGCGAGCGGCCACGCGTTCCCCGACGCGTCGGCGTGCACCGCGACCAGCACGGGCACGCCCCGGCCCTCGCTGAACTGCCGGCGCACCAGGTGGCCCGGCCCCTTGGGCGCGACCATGCACACGTCCACGCCCGGCGGCGGCTGGATCAGCCCGTAGCGGATGGACAGGCCGTGCGCGAAGAACAGCGCGTCGCCCTCCACCAGGGCCGGCCCGATCGCATCGGCGTACAGGCCGCGCTGCAGGTGGTCGGGAACCAGGACCATGATCAGGTCTGACTCCTCGCAGGCCTCCCGGGGCGTCAGCACCCGCAGGCCCTCGTTCTCCGCCTTCTCGACGCTGCGGGATCCCTCCGGGAGCCCGACCCGCACGTCAACGCCCGAGTCGCGCAGCGAGAGCGCGTGGGCATGCCCCTGGCTGCCGTACCCGAGCACCGCGACGTGACGCCGCTGGACGAGCCCGAGATCGGCGCCGTCGTCGTAAATGATCTCTGCCACTTTCCGCTCTCTTTTCTCGTCGTGGTCACGCGCTGCGCTCGACCGGCCGCAGCGCACGATCGGTGATGGATCGGCCGCCCCGGCCCACGGCCACCATGCCGGACTGCACGAGTTCCTTGATACCGAACGGCTGAAGCACCCTGATCAGCGCGTCCAGCTTCTCCCGGTTGCCGGTGGCCTCGACCGTGACGGCGTCCGTCGCCACGTCCACCACCTTCGCCCGGAACAGCGCCACCGTCTCCAGCACCCGCGACCGGGTCTCCAGGTCGGCCCGCACCTTGACCAGCATCAGCTCGCGCTGGACCGCGGCCGCCGGCTCGAGCTCCACGATCTTCAGCACGTTGATCAGCCGGTTGAGCTGCTTGGTGACCTGCTCCAGCGGATGATCCTCGCAGTTCACCACGATCGTCATCCGGGAGATCTCCTCGTGCTCGGTCGGCCCGACCGCGAGCGAGTCGATGTTGAACCCGCGGCGGGAGAACAGCCCGGCCACCCGGACCAGCAGCCCCGGCTTGTTCTCCACCAGCACCGACAGCGTGTGCCTGCTCATGTTGTTCTGCCTCCCTCGCGGGCGCTTCGCTGGCTTCGGGAGGCGGGTCCTCGGCGCCGGGGCACCGCTGCGGCCCTTCGCTGGTCGTGCCGGAGGCGCGCAGGCCAGCACTGCGCGGTGCGGGGCCCGGCGCCTGCGGCGGGCTCCCTGTGATCAGTCGGTCTCGGATCATTCGGTCACGTCCCAGTCGGGGGCCATGTCGCGGGCCACCTTGATGTCGTCGTTGCTCGTGCCGGCGGCCACCATCGGCCAGACCATCGCGTCCCGGTGCACGATGAAATCGACCACGACCGGCTTGTCGTCGATCTTCATGGCCTGCTCGATCACCTCGTCCACCCGCCCCGGCGTCTCGCAGCGCAGGCCGACGCAGCCGTAGGCCTCGGCCAGCTTGACGAAGTCGGGCACGCGCGTCCCGGCCGACGCCGCCGGATCCGGCTGCGGACCCAGGTCGGTCTGGGAGTACCGCCCGTTGTAGAACAGGGTCTGCCACTGCCGGACCATGCCGAGGTTGCCGTTGTTGATGATGGCCACCTTGACCGGGATGCCCTCCAGCGCGCAGGTGGCCAGCTCCTGGTTGGTCATCTGGAAGCAGCCGTCGCCGTCGATCGCCCACACGCACGCCCCGGGGCGGCCCACCTTGGCGCCCATGGCCGCGGGCACCGCGAACCCCATGGTGCCCAGGCCGCCGGAGTTGATCCAGGTGGCCGGCTGCTCGTAGGAGATGAACTGGGCGGCCCACATCTGATGCTGGCCGACGCCCGCCACGTAGACCGCCTCCGGACCGGCGATCTTCCCGATCCGCTCGATCACGTGCTGCGGCGCGAGCGAGCCGTCGGCCGGCTGCTCGTAGCCGAGCGGGTAGGTGCCGCGCCAGGCGTCAAGCTGAGCCCACCAGGCGGCGAGGTCGCTGGAGTTCCCGGCCTCACGCTCGGCGGTCACCGCCGCGGTGAGCTCGGCGATCACCTCCCGGCAGTCCCCCACGATGGGCACGTCGGCGTGCCGGTTCTTGGAGATCTCGGCCGGGTCGATGTCCGCGTGCACGACCGCCGCGCCGGGGGCGAAGCTGTCCAGCCTGCCGGTCACCCGGTCGTCGAACCTGGCGCCGAGCGCGACGATGAGGTCCGCCTTCTGCAGCGCGCCGACCGCCGCGACCGTGCCGTGCATGCCGGGCATGCCGAGGTGCTGCGGGTGGCTGTCCGGGAAGGCGCCGCGCGCCATCAGCGTGGTGATGACGGGGGCGCCGGTCAGCTCGGCGAGCTGCCGCAGCTCGCGGTGCGCGCGGGCCTTGATGACCCCGCCGCCCGCGTACAGCACCGGCCGGCGCGCGGAAGTGATCATCCGGGCGGCCTCCCGCACCTGCCGGGAGTGCGGGCGGGTGACCGGGTGGTACCCGGGCAGGCTGAACGGGACCGGCCAGCGGAACTCGGTGCTGGCCTGCAGCGCGTCCTTGGCGATATCCACCAGCACCGGCCCGGGGCGGCCGGTGGCGGCCAGGTGGAACGCCTCGCCCACGGTCCTGGCGATGTCCTCGGCCCGGGTGACGAGGAAGTTGTGCTTGGTGATCGGCAGCGTGATCCCGGAGATGTCCGCTTCCTGGAAGCCGTCGGTGCCGATGAGGCTGGTGGGCACCTGGCCGGTGATCGCCACCAGCGGCACCGAGTCCAGGAACGCGTCCGCGATCGGCGTGACCAGGTTCGTCGCGCCCGGGCCCGAGGTGGCCATGCAGACGCCGACCCGCCCGGTGGCCTGCGCGTACCCGGTAGCAGCGTGCCCGGCGCCCTGCTCGTGCCGGACCAGGACGTGCCGCAGCCGGGTGGAGTCGAGCAGCGGATCGTAGGCCGGCAGGATCGCGCCGCCGGGCAGGCCGAACACGACCTCGGTGCCGAGCTCCTCGAGGGCCAGGATCAGCGCCTGGGCCCCGGTGACCTGGCGCGGGACGGCCGCCGGTACCGCCACCGGCGGACCGGCCGGCGCGCGCGGACGGGGCCGGGCCGGGTGCGGCATGCGGCGTGGCCGTGCCCACTCGCGCGGCGATGTCGCGCGGGCTGGGGGCCTGACGGGCTGGCGTCGTCTGCTCGGTCATCGGACGGCTTCCTGGTCGGTGGTTACGCGGCAAATAAAAAACCCCCCGCGCCGGGTGGCGACCGAGGGGAGCGCGCAGGCAGCTGACTCGTCAGCGACCTACGCGCTGCCGAAGTACGAGAATCAGACTGCGATGCACGTCGCTCACCTTACCGCCTGTTTCACGGTCTGCGCAGTTGTGTCTCAGATTATGAGACGATTGCCTTGGGCTCGGCCTCCGGGTCCGGCGGCACAGCGCCGCCGCCGGGCTGGGCGACCGTGGTCCCGAGCAGCGTCTCCACCTCGGCGGCTGACATCGGGGCGGCCACCAGGTAGCCCTGGCCGAGCCCGCAGCCCATGTCCCTGAGCAGGCCGAGCTGACGCGAGCTCTCGATGCCCTCGGCGACGACGGCGATGCCCAGGTCCCGGCCGAGCTGGATGATGGTCTTGGTCAGCAGCGTGAGCGTGTCGTCCTCGCCCAGGCCGGCCACGAACGAGCGGTCGATCTTGATGATGTCCACCGGGAGCTGGCGCAGGTAGGCCAGCGAGGCGTAGCCGGTACCGAAGTCGTCGATGGCGAGCCGGACGCCCGCCCGGCGCAGCTCGCCGAGGTGGTCCAGGACCGGGCCCGCGGCCTGCACCAGGACCCGCTCGGTGACCTCGAGCGTGAGGGCCTCGGGCGGCAGCCCGGCGTCGCCGAGCGCGCCGAGCACGGACTCGGGGAAGCGCTCCGCGCTCACCTGCCGCGGCGAGAAGTTCACCGACACGCCGATGTCGGCGGCCGACCGGCACCACCGCGCGGCCTGCTCGCACGCCTGGCGCAGCACCCAGTTGCCGAGCGGCACGATGAGACCCGAGTCCTCCGCGACGCCGAGGAACTCCCCGGGAGGGACGGCCGTGCCGCCGCGCCACCAGCGGACCAGGGCCTCCGCGCCGCTGACCCGCGAGGTGGCCAGCTCCACCACCGGCTGGTACTCCACGACCAGCTGCCCGTCGGTGATGGCGCGCTGCAGGTCGCTGGTCAGCTCGAGCCTGCGCACCACGTCCTGGTGCATCTGCGCGGCGAAGACCTCCACCCGGCCGCCGCCCGATCCCTTGGCCCTGGCCATCGCGACGTCGGCGTTGCGCAGCACGATCCCGGGCGGGTCGGAGCCCGCGAAGGCCACGCCCACGCTGGCCGTGAGCGAGATATCCCGCCCCGCGACCCGGAACGGCTCCGCGGCCACGGCCTGCGCCAGCCGTTCGGCCAGATCCACGATTGCCTGCGCTCCCGCGGCCTCTTCGGCCAGGATGGCAAACTCATCGCCGCCCCAGCGGACCACGGTGGCCGCGGGCGGCACGGCCGCGCGCAGCCGCCGGGCCGCCTGCGCGATCAGCAGGTCGCCCCCGCGATGGCCGACCGAGTCGTTCACCGCGGTGAACCCGTCGAGGTCGAGGAAGACCACGCCCGCCTGCGGCGGCGCCGGCGGCCGGGATCCGGCTCCCCGGCCTGGTCCCCCAGCGCCGTCGTGGCGCGCTCCTCCAGGTAGGCACGGTTCGGCAGGCCGGTCAGGCCGTCGTGGAAGGTCAGGTGCGTCACCTGCCTGCGCAGCGCTACCTGGTCGCTGACGTCGCGCGCCGTGACCAGCAGCTGGTCGGTCCCGCCGGGATGCCGGTACGGCGAGACCGTCGCCTCCACGTGCCGCCAGGTACCGTCCGCGGCCCGCACCCGGCAGCCGAACCTGCCCGGCAGCCCCGGCTGGCCGAGCGACGCGACCACGGCCTGCCTGCAGCCGGGCCTGTCCTCCGGATGGACCAGCTCGTCGAGCCGGGTGCCGAGCAGCCTGTCGGTCGAATACCCGTACTCGGCCACCGCCGGGCTGGCGTAGCGGATCACCCCGCCGCGCTCGCAGACGATCACGGCGTCGCTGGTGAGGTGGGCCAGCTCGCGGAACCGGCGTCCCGATTCCAGCGAGGTCCGCGCCGGGCGCCTGCCGCCGACGACCGCGCCGAGCATCCGCGCGGCCAGCGCGAGGACGGCCGCGCCCGCCACCACGACCAGGGCCGGCGCACCGTGCCCCCGGGCCAGCGCCCAGACGCAGACGCCCACCGCCGCCAGGGCCGCCGCCCCGGACGCGACCGCCGCCGGCGGGCACGTCGGCCGCCATCCCGCCGCGACGCGCGGCGCGCGGCGCGGCCAGCCACGGCGTGAGGCCGAGCACGCAGAACGCCGCGAGAGCGACGGCCTGCTGGGCGGCTCCCGGCGCGCCGCCGTTAAGCCGGGCGCTCACCCCCAGCGCATCGCTCACCGTCACCAGCAGCACCGCAACGAACGGCGGCACCGCCGCGGCGCCGGCGTCCGAGATCATCGGCAGCACCAGGGCGGCGGCCACCAGGTCGGCCATCGGGTGCAGCAGCTCCACCGCGAATGCCCCCGGCCCGCTTCCGGATCTGATGTAGTCCGGGCCGAGCAGCGTGATCCAGCCGATGACGAAGAGCACCGCCGCAAGCACGAAGCCGTCCGCCAGCCGCGGGATCTCCGGACGCCTGGCCATCCGCTGGCCGAGGGTCCGCCATCCGTCGCCGGCCTTGCCGCCGCCCGCCGCCACCAGCGCCACGACGCCCGCCACCACCGCGATGAGCGCCAGGAGCGGCGGCAGGTCGGCGAGCGTCAGGCCGGCGGCCACGCCGCTGAGCGGGGCGCCGAGGACCTGCTGCGCGATAACGCCGAGGCACCAGAACCCGGCCGCTCCGCTGAACCACAGGTAGGCGAGCCTGCCTCGTCCGGCTCGCCGCCGGGCCGCCAGCCACAGGGTGAGCGCCGCCAGCGCCGATGCGGCGATCCCGGCGGCCGCGAGCGCGTGCCCCGCGATGCTCATCGGTGGTCCACCGACACGTGCGAGCCTCCCTTAGTCGCGCCCACCGGAATGGTGCGGGTCCAGGCCACCCGACGCGTGCCTGATCAACCTCTGCCGATGCGTCCCGACCGAAGTGATGCCGTGGCCTCCGGGCTCAGGCCGGGATCGCCGGCCGGCTGGAGGCGTTATCGCTCCTGGCGATGGATCTCACTCTACGTACCGAAGGTCACGCTTAGGTTGAGCTAGTGCGTACACCGAGAGACAACTGAGTTCCCTGAAAACGGGCAAAACGTGGCAATTAGTTCAGTTCGCCCGGTCCCGGGAGCGAGCCGCTCTTACGTTGCTCTGCGTTACCGGCGGGAGTGTGTCACAACTTCCGGTGACGCCGGGACACGCACCCGGATTTCCGGCTGTCGGCGTTGCCGAATGCCGGTAATCCGAGCTCATGCCCCAGCGCCGCGCCGGCCCAGGAGGACCAGCTGCCCGGGGCGCAGGGCATCATGCACGGCGAGGGTCGCCCGCAGCGGCTCCGCCGCTGACAGAGGCCGTAGACGGTGCGCCAGGGCGGGAAGCCGGCAGGCTAAGGCTGGGCGCGGAAAGTCTCGGACTGGGCGATGAGCTGGGCCAGGTGGCGGGCGATGCCCCGGTCGTTGATTATCTTGACGGTGAACATCAGCAGCGGCACGGGCAGGCCCTGGCCGGTGACATGGAACTCGGTGCCGTCCGGGGAGTCGGATATCTCCACCTTGGCCCGGCCGAAGGTGCCCTTGCGGACCTCGACCAAACCCCCGCTGGGGTTGACGCGGTAGCCGTCGCCCAGTTCGTCCTGGATGACCGAGGCTGCCTGCTCGTCGGTGATGCCCCGGCGGCCAACCGTGACACGGTGGCCTTTCATGCTGCTGGATATGAGGGCCATAGGATGTTCCTCCTCACAGACGATGGCCGCCATGACCCGGCTGCCGCCGGCCTGCCGCGGCCGCCGGCAAGTCACCCAGGTAATCTTCTACCCACCGCGTTGAGTTTAGTCGTGCTTTGGCAACAGGCAGGATGCGGGCCGCGCAGTCCCGGCCCGGAGGTTCCCCGCTGGCTGTCCCGGCGGGGCCCGGCAAAGGAGTGGCATGGTGGACGCGGATACCAGGACCGGGTGCTCACCGGGGCCGGTGAGGGCATGACGGAGGGCGTGACAGGGACTCGGCCACGACACCGCGGGAGCGCGGCCGGCGGCCTGCCCCTGGCGATCGAACTGCACGGCATCACCAAGAGCTTCGGCCAGGTCCGGGCGGTGCGGGGCATCGACCTGACCGTCGCCTCCGGCGAGATCGTAGCGTTCCTCGGCCCGAACGGCGCAGGCAAGACGTCGACCATCGACGTGATCCTCGGCCTGTCCGCGCCGGACGCCGGCCAGGTGTCGGTGTACGGGGTGACCCCGCGGCGCGCAGTCACCCGCGGGCTGGTTTCCGCCGTGATGCAGACCGGCGGCCTGCTCAAGGACCTCACCGTGGGCGAGACCGTGGAGTACACGGCGAGCGTGTTCGCGCGCAGCCAGCCGGTGGGCGAGGTACTGAAGCGGGCGGCATCGCCGGCATCGCCGACCGCAGGGTCGGCAGGTGCTCCGGCGGCGAGCAGCAGCGGCTGCGCTTCGCCATGGCCCTGGTCTCCGACCCGGAGCTGCTGATCCTGGACGAGCCCACCACCGGGATGGACGTCGAGGGCAGGCGCGGCTTCTGGACCGCGATCCGGCACGACGCCGAGCTGGGCCGGACGGTGCTGTTCGCCACCCACTACCTGGAAGAGGCCGACGCCTACGCCGACCGGATCATCCTGATCCGGCACGGGAAGATCGTCGCCGACGGAACCTCCTCGGAGGTCAAGGCGCTGGCGGCCGGGCGGACCGTGCGGGCCACGCTGCCCGGCGCCGACGAGGCCGCGCTGCGCGGCATGCCGGGCGCGGACCGCGTCGAGGTGCGCGGGGAGACGGTCCTGATCCACGCCGGCGACAGCGACTCCGTGGCCAGGTACCTGCTGACGAACACGCCCGCCAGGGATCTCGAGATCAACACCCGGGGCCTCGAGGACGCCTTCGTCGCCCTGACCAGTGACCAGCCTGGTGCGGAGGCCGGGTCGTGAGCGCGCGGCCGCTGTCCGCACCCGACCTGAGCGACCGCCGGCCGCCGCCGATGGGCGGGCTCAACCTCGCCGTGCTGCGCATCGAGGTACGCAGGCTGCTGCGCAACCGGCGCACCTTCATCTTCACGCTGATCGCACCCAGCGTGTTCTTCCTGCTGTTCGGGCTGAACCGCGCGTACGCCAGCGAGCCGGACGGGCACGGCAACGTCTCCGCGTTCGTCCTGATCAGCATGGCGCTGTACGGCGCGGTGCTGGCCACCACCAGCGGCGGCGCCATGGTCTCGATCGAGCGCGCGGCGGGCTGGAGCCGGCAGCTGCGGCTGACTCCGCTGTCCCCCGTCGCCTACATCACCATCAAGGTGCTCACCGCGATGGTGCTGGGGCTCGGCTCGGTCGTGGTGGTCTTCGCCGTGGGAGCGGCCACCGGCAAGCCCTCCATGCCCGGCTACCTGTGGGTCGTCGGCGGGCTGTGCGTCTGGGTCGGCTCCGTGGTGTTCGCGGCGTTCGGCCTGCTGGTCGGCTATCTGCTGCCCACCGAGAACGTCATGCAGCTGATGGGCATCGTGCTCATCCTGTTCTCCTTCGGCGGCGGGCTGTTCATCCCGCTGAGCCAGTTCCCGCACACGATCCGGGTCATCGCCGAGTACACCCCGCTCTACGGCCTGAACCAGCTCGTGCACGCCCCGCTGCTCGGCGGCGGCGTCCAGGCCGCGTGGGTGGCCAATGCGGTCATCTGGCTGGTCATCTTCGCCGGCGGCGCGATGTGGCGGTTCCGCCAGGACACCGCGCGCGTCTGAGCTTGCTGTTCAAGCTCAGAGTGCTCGGGGCACTCGCCCGGACAGCCGGCTCTTCGGCGGCAGCCGGCAGCCGGATGGCCGAGCGGGTGTTGCGGGCACCCAGGACAGGGCTGAACGGCACGCCGCAAGGGCGCGGAGGTCGCGGGCTGGATCAGGACTGGCCCAGGCGGGAGAGGATCAGCTCGCGGACGCGGGTGGCGTCGGCCTGGCCGCGGGTGGCCTTCATGACCGCTCCGACCAGGACGCCGGCCGCCGCGGCCTTGCCGCCGCGGATCTTGCCTGCTACGTCCGGGCTGGCGGCGATCGCGTCGTCCACGGCGGCAAGCAGGGCGTCCTCGTCCCTGACGATAGCCAGGCCGCGCTTGGCGATGACGTCGTCGGGCGGGCCCTCGCCGGCCAGCACGAAGCCGAGCACCTGGCGGGCCAGGTTGTCGTTGAGGGTGCCGGAGGCTACCAGCTCGGCCACCCGGGCGACCTGGGCCGGGGTGATCCGCAGCGCGGCCAGGCCGGCGCCGTCGGCGTTGGCCCGCTGGCGGAGTTCGCCGAGCCACCACTTGCGGGCCTCGGCGGGCGGGGCGCCGGCCGCGACCGTCTCGGCGACCAGGTCGAGAGCGCCGGCGTGGGCCACGGCGGCCATGTCCAGATCGGACAGGCCCCACTCGGACTGCAGGCGGGCGCGGCGGCCCGAGGGCAGCTCGGGGAGCGAGGTGCGCAGCTCGGCCACCCAGTCTGCCGACGGGGCCAGCGGCACCAGATCCGGCTCGGGGAAGTACCGGTAGTCCTGCGCCTCTTCCTTGCTGCGCCCGGCCGTGGTGGTGCCGGTGTCCTCGTGGAAGTGCCTGGTCTCCTGCACGACCCGGTGGCCGGCGTCGAGGACCGCCGCCTGCCGCTCGATCTCGTACCGGACGGCCCGCTCGACCGAACGGAGCGAGTTGACGTTCTTGGTCTCGGTCCGGGTGCCCCAGCGGCCGGAATCCCTTCGGGGTGAGCGAGGTGTTCACGTCGTTGCGCAGCGAGCCTTCCTCCATCCGGACATCGGAGACGTCGAGCGCGCGGAGCAGGTCCCGCAGCTCGGTGACGTAGGCGCGAGCGGTCACCGGGGCGAGCGCGCCGGTGCCGGGGACCGGCCTGGTGACGATCTCCACCAGCGGGATGCCCGCCCGGTTGTAGTCCACCAGCGAGTAGTCGGCGCCGTGGATCCGGCCGGTCGCGCCGCCCTTGTGCAGGGACTTGCCGGTGTCCTCCTCCAGGTGCACGCGCTCGATCTCCACCCGCACCTGCCGGGACGGCTCGTGGTCCGGCTGGACGGTGACATCCAGCCAGCCGTCAGTGCACAGCGGCTCGTCGTACTGGGAGATCTGGAAGTCCTTCGGCATGTCCGGGTAGAAGTAGTTCTTCCGGGCGAACCGGCACCAGGATGCGATCGTGCAGTTCAGCGCCAGCCCGATCCTGATCGTGGACTCGATCGCGACCCGGTTGGTCACCGGCAGCGACCCGGGCAGGCCGAGGCAGACCGGGCAGACCTGGGTGTTGGGCTCGGCGCCGAAGCCGGTCGGGCAGCCGCAGAACATCTTCGATGTGGTGCCCAGCTCGACGTGCGTCTCGAGGCCGATCACCGGCTCGTACCGGCTCATCGCCTCGTCGAACGGGATTAGCTCCGCCACCGTCTCGGTCATTCCTCGCGCTCCCCCGCTGCTGCGCGGCCAGGGCCGGCGCCTCGTCCAGCAGCGGGTGCCCCCATCGGCCGGCCAGCGCGGCCTCGACCGCCGCACCCACCCGGTACGCCCGGTCGTCGGCCAGCACCGGGGCCATGACCTGCAGGCCGACCGGCAGCCCGTCGTCCGCCGCCAGCCCGCAGGGCACGGACAGCGCGGCGTTGCCGGCCAGGTCGGACGGGATCGTGCACAGGTCGGCCACGTACATGGCCATCGGATCGTCCACCCGCTCGCCGATCTTGAACGCCGTGGTCGGCGTGGCCGGCGACACCAGCACATCGACCTGCTCGAACGCGGTCTCGAAGTCGCGGATCACCAGCGTGCGGACCTGCTGTGCCTTGCCGTAGTAGGCGTCGTAGTAGCCGCTGGACAGCGCGTAGGTGCCGAGGATGATCCGCCGCTTGACCTCGGCCCCGAAGCCCTGGCCCCGGGTCAGGGACATGACTTCCTCCGCGCTGCGGGTGCCGTCGTCGCCGGAGCGCAGCCCGTACCGCATGGCGTCGAAGCGGGCCAGGTTGGACGAGCACTCGCTCGGGGCGATCAGGTAGTACGCGGGCAGGGCGTAGGCGAAGTGCGGGCAGGACACTTCGGCGATCTTGGCTCCGAGCGACTCGAGCAGCTCGACCGCCTCGCCGAACCGGGCCAGCACCCCGGCCTGATATCCCTCGCCGCCGAGCTCGGTGACCACGCCGATCCGCATGCCCGCGACGTCTGCCTGCCGGGCCGCGGCCACCACCGGCGGCACCGGCGCGTCCACCGAGGTGGAATCGCGGGGGTCATGCCCCGACATCGCCTCGTGCAGCAGCGCCGCGTCAAGCACGGTCCGGGCCAGCGGCCCCGGCGTGTCCAGCGAGGAGGCGAAGGCGACCACGCCGTACCGGGACGAGCCGCCGTAGGTCGGTTTCACCCCGACCACCCCGCAGACCGCCCCGGGCTGGCGGATCGAGCCGCCGGTGTCGGTGCCGGTGCCGAGCGGCGCCTGGAAGGCCGCCACCGCGGCGGACGAGCCGCCGGACGAGCCGCCGGGCACCCGGGTCAGGTCCCAGGGGTTGCGGGATGGCCCGAACGCGGAGTTCTCGGTGGACGAGCCCATGGCGAACTCGTCCATGTTTGTCTTGCCCAGCAAGATGGCGCCAGCCTCGCGGAGCCTGCGGGTCACCGTCGATTCGTACGGCGGCTGCCAGCCGTCCAGGATGCGAGACCCGCAGGTGGTCGGCATGTCGGCGGTGGCGAAGACGTCCTTGACGGCGACCGGCACGCCGGCCAGCGAGCCGAGCGGCTGGCCCGCCGCGCGGCGGTCATCCACCGCGCGGGCCGCCGCCAGCGCCAGGTCGGCCGGCACGTGCAGGAACGCGTGCACCTGCCCGTCGACGGCCGCGATCCGGTCCAGGTGCGCCTGGGTGATCTCGGTCGCGGACAGCTCGCCGGCGGCGACCGCGGACGCCATCTGGGCGGCGGTCATCCTGGTCAGCTCGGCGGTCATGGTCAGTCCTCCGCCAGGATCCGGGGCACGCGGAACCGCTGCTCCTCGACCGCGGGCGCGGCCGCCAGCGCGGCCTGCGGGCTCAGGCAGGGCACGTTCTCGTCCGGGCGGAACACGTTGGTGAGCGGCACCGCGTGCGACGTGGGCGGGATGCCTTCCGCGGTCACCTCCTGAACCCGGGCGACCGCCGAGATGATCACGTCAAGCTGCGCGGCGAAGTGATCGAGTTCGGCGTCGGTGAGCGCCAGCCGGGCCAGGCGGGCCAGGTGCGCCACCTCATCACGGGTGATAGGCATGCAGGCCATCCTAGGTGCCCACCGGTTCCGTCCTGAACCGGATAACGGCACGCTTGCTGCCGGGGCGCCCGGTACGCCCACTCGGGCCGCCGGCTGTCGGACGAGCCGAACGCCGGCGGCCCGAGTGACCGCACCAGGCTGAGGAACGCGGGTCGAGACGTTTCCGCGGGAACGCACAAAGGCCGTGTCCCGTAAGATCTTGGTGGATGCGGGCGGCGTCCGGCAAGGAGGAGAAGAAGGAGGAGAAGGAGAAGGAGAAGAAGGAGAAGAAGGAGAAGAAGGAGAAGAAGGAGGAAGGAGAAGAAGGAGGAGGAGCCGACAGTGGGGCTATCGGCGGCGGCGGCGGCGACAACGCCGCCGGTCGTCGCCTGGGCGCCGATCCGCGCCGCGCAGAATCCATAGGACACGGCGTAGGCCGGCTGGCAGCCGTGCGGTGCGCTGGCGCTGTGGCCGCCTAAGCGCGGTGCCGGGCTTGCCCGTCCGGAAGTTGCGCTCGGCTATGCGTCGTGGGTCGCGGGGCGGACGGCGTCGGGACCGTGGTCCAGCAGCATTTTGAAACCCGCCTCGTCAAGCACCGGCACGCCGAGTTCCACCGCCTTGTCGTATTTGGAGCCTGCGTTTTCGCCGGCCACGACGAAGTCGGTTTTCTTGGAGACCGAGCCGGTGACCTTGCCGCCGCGGGCGCGGGTTGCTTCGGTGGCGGAGTCCCGGCTGAAGTCTGAGAGGGAGCCGGTGATCACCAGGGACAGGCCGGCCAGCGGGCGGGCGGCCGCACCGGGACCGCCGGGACCGCCGGCGGCGGGGCCTCCTCGGCGAGACGTACGCCGGCCTGGCGCCACTTGTCCACGATCGCCCGGTGCCAGTCGACGGTGAACCAGTCGATGACCGCGGCCGCGATCGTCGGGCCCACCCCGTCCACGGCGGCCAGGTCATCCACCGTCGCCTGCTCGATCGCGTCCAGCGAGCCGAATCGGGCGGCCAGCGCGCGGGCGGCGGTCGGCCCGACGTGCCTGATCGACAGCGCGACCAGGATCCGCCACAGCGGGCGCGACCTGGCCTCCTCCAGGTTCGTCACCAGCTTGCGCGAGTTGACGGTCAGCGTGCCCGCCTTGTTCACGAAGAACGGCACCGTGGCCAGCTTCTCGGCGGTCAGCATGAACAGGTCGCCCTCGTCGGAGACCAGGCCGGAGTCGAGCAGGGCGACCACGGCCTCATAGCCGAGCACCTCGATGTCCAGCGCGCCGCGGCCGGCCAGGTGGAACAGCCGCTCGCGCAGCTGGGCGGGGCAGGAGCGGGTGTTCGGGCAGCGCCAGTCAACCTCGCCCTCCTCGCGGGCCAGCGCGGTGCCGCAGGACGGGCAGCGGTCGGGGAACGCGAACGCGCGCTCGGAACCGTCGCGCAGGTCGGCCACCGGCCCGACCACCTCGGGGATCACGTCGCCGGCCTTGCGCAGCACGACCATGTCGCCGATCAGCACGCCCTTGCGCGCCACCTCGTCCGCGTTGTGCAGGGTCGCCCGGTCCACCGTGGACCCGGCGACCTTGGCCGGCTGCATCACCGCGAACGGGGTCACCCGCCCGGTGCGGCCCACGTTCACCCGGATGTCGAGCAGCCGGGTGGTCACCTCCTCCGGCGGGTACTTGTACGCGATCGCCCAGCGGGGTGCCCGGCTGGTGGAGCCCAGCTCACGCTGCACCGCGATCCGGTCCAGCTTGACCACGACCCCGTCGATGTCGTAGGGGGGATCATGCCGGTGCTCGGCGTAGTAGGCGATGTAGTCGCGCACCCCGCCCAGGTCGGGGGTCACCCGGTACAGGTCGCTGACCGGCAGCCCCCACTCCCGCATCCGCTCGTACCAGCCGGACTGGGTATCCGGGCCGCCCTGGGTCGAGCCGACGCCGTGCACGATCAGGTCCAGCGACCTGGTCGCGGTGATCCGGGGATCCTTCTGCCGCAGCGAGCCCGCGGCGGCGCTGCGCGGGTTGGCGAACGGCGGCTTCCCGGCCTCGGTCAGCGCCGCGTTCAGCTCGCCGAACCCGGCCACCGGGTAGAACACCTCGCCGCGCACCTCCAGGGTGCCCGGGAAGCCGCTGCCCTTCAGCCGGGCGGGCACGCTGGCGATCGTGCGGATGTTGGGCGTGACGTCCTCGCCGGTGACGCCGTCGCCGCGGGTGGCTCCGCGGACCAGCGCGCCGCCCCGGTACAGCAGCGCGACGGCCAGCCCGTCGATCTTCAGCTCGCACAGGTAGGGCGCGACCGGGCCCGACTCGGCCAGCCGGGCCACCCGCGCCGTCCAGTTGTCGAACTCCCCGGCGGAGAACGCGTTGTCCAGGCTCAGCAGCCGGTCGATGTGGGCCACGGCGGTGAACAGCGTGGAGACCGGGCCGCCGACCTTTTGCGTGGGCGAGTCGGGGGTGCGCAACTCGGGGTAGCGGTCCTCGATGTCGCGCAGCTCGCGGATCAGCGTGTCGTACTCGGCGTCGGAGATCAGCGGCGAGTCCAGTACGTGGTACCGGTGCTGGTGCTCGGTCAGCTCCACGCTGAGCGTGGCGTGCCGCTGCCGGACGTCCGTGGGCACGCCGCCCAGCTCGGCGGCCTCCGGTAGCTCGGTCATGTGAGCGCTGCCTCCTCCGCGATCACGCGGGCACTCTGCCGGTCACGGCCAGGACGGGCCACGGTGGTCAGGTGGGCCCTGCCTCCTCCGCGATCACGCGGCGTTCCCCGGTCACGGCCAGGACGGGCCACGGTGGTCAGGTGGGCCCTGCCTCCTCCGCGATCACGCGGCGTTCCCCGGTCACGGCCAGGACGGGCCACGGTGGTCACGCTGTCTCCTCCGCGATCATCTCGGGCAGTACCCGGCCCGCCTCCCGGCAGGCGCCGAGTATCTCGCTGGCCCGCTCGGGCGACGCGCCCGCCAGCCCGCAGGCCGGCCCGGTCACCACCTGCTCCGCGCAGCCGGCCAGCGGCAGGCCGAGCCGGCGCCACAGGTCGATGACCCCCCGGGCCAGGCGGCTGGCCTCCGGCCGTTCGGTATCCACAGGGTTGACGGAACCGGCGAAGATGCCGGTACCGGCCTCCGCGGTCTCAGCCAGCGGATCGTCGTCGTCCGGTCCGAGCAGGCCGAGGTCAACGTAGATAGCCTGCGCGCCGGACCGGGTGATCAGCCCGAGCGGCGGGCGGGCGGCGCAGCAGTGCACGACGCGATAGGCGCTGGTCGCGTCGAGCACCGCGCGCAGGCTGTCGGCGGCCGGGCCGGGCTCGGCCGGGGCGAGCCTGCGCAGCCCGCTGGCGGTGGGAACGGCACCGTCCAGCACGGCGGGCAGCCGCGGCTCGTCCAGCTGCAGCAGGAGCTGGGCGCCGGGCACCCGCCTGCGCACCTCGTCGGCGTGCGCCTTGATGCCCTCGGCCAGCGACTGGGTGAGGTCAGCGACCGCGCCGTGATCGGCGAGCGCGACCTCCAGGCTGGACGGCAGCTCGAGCGAGGCCGCGAGCGTCATCGGACCGCACGCCTGCACCTTGAGCGGGCAGGCGTCGCCGGCCGCGGCCTCCTCGAGCGCGTCCAGGTCCTCCTCGAGCAGGGCCCGGGCCCGGCGCAGGTCCCGGCCGGGCCGGGCCGCCAGCCGCCAGCCGCGGGGCGTGACCTCGGCCGGCAGCTCGGCGAGCAGCGCCGCGGTGCGCCCGATCAGGTCGGCCCCGGGGCCGCGGTCGGGCAGCTCGGGCAGATAGGGCAGGTCGGGCAGCTCGTCCAAGACGATCCGGATGGCGGTCAGCGGCTCCGTGCCGGGCATCGAACCCGCCGCCGAGGCACTGCCGGGCGGCCAGGGAAAGGCCGCGGTGTCGCTGGTCACGCAGCCGAGCCTAGCGACCCCGGCGGACAGCGCCACGCAGCGCGACCGGCGGAAGCCGGGGTGTCGATGGCACATCGCCTCCCACATAACGTCGGCGATGGCACATCGACCACCTTCAGCCAAGCAGAGCGGGACAGGCGGACAGCGCCACGCCGTGCGACCGCGGGAAGCGGGGGTGTCGATGGCACATCGACCACCTTCAGCCAAGCAGAGCGGGACCGGGGCGGGGCCGGAGCGGCGGGGGTGGGTGGGGGTGGCTCGCGGGCGGGGTTATGCGAGGGCGGTGGCGTGCGTGGCGTCGATGGTGCCAGAGCCGAGCACGAGGTCGCCGTCGTAGAGCACGGCCGCCTGGCCGCGGGCCACGCCGCGGGCGGGCTCGCCCAGCCGGATCCTGAGCGCGCCGCCGTCCGGCCAGGCGGTCGCCGGGTGGGTCTCGCCGTGCGCGCGCAGCTGGACGGCGCAGGCCAGCGGCGCCGCGGGCGGCGGGCAGCCGGTCCACACCGGGCGGGTGACCGTGATCTCGCGCACGTCGAGCTGCTCGCGCCTGCCGACGGTCACGGTCCCGCTGACCGGCTCGATGTCCAGCACGTAGCGGGGCAGGCCGTCGGCGGCGGGACGGCCGATGCGCAGGCCCTTGCGCTGGCCGATGGTGAAGCCGTAGGCGCCCTCGTGCTCGCCGAGGATCCGGCCGCCGGCGTCCACGACCTGGCCGGGGGACTCGCCGAGCCGGCCGGCCAGGAACTTCCGGGTGTTCCCGTCCGGGATGAAGCACACGTCGTGGCTGTCCGGCTTGCCGGCGACGGCCAGGCCGCGGGCGGCCGCCTCCCGGCGCACCTGCGCCTTGGTGGAGTCGCCCAGCGGGAACATGGCCCGGCCGAGCTGGCCGGAGGTGAGCACGGCGAGCACGTAGGACTGGTCCTTGGCCGGATCGACGCTGCGCCGAAGCCGGGTCCGGCCCGGCCGGCGGTCGAGCCGCGCGTGGTGGCCGGTGCAGACCGCGTCGAAGCCGAGCGCCAGGGCCCGGTCCAGGACCGCGGTGAACTTGATCTTCTCGTTGCAGCGCAGGCAGGGGTTGGGCGTCCGGCCGGCCGCGTATTCGGTGACGAAGTCGGTCACCACGTCCCGGTCGAAGCGTTCGGCCATGTCCCAGACGTAGAACGGGATGCCGATGACGTCGGCGGCCCGGCGCGCGTCGCGGGCGTCCTCCAGGGTGCAGCAGCCCCTGGCCCCGGTCCGGTGGGAGCGCGGGTTCGGCGACAGCGCGAGGTGGACGCCGGTCACCTGGTGGCCGGCGTCCGCCGCCCGGGCCGCGGCGACGGCCGAATCGACGCCGCCCGACATGGCGGCCAGCACGCGGAGCGCAGTCATCGCCTATCGAGGGTACGCGGGATCCGCGGACTTCCCGCGCCGGGTGAGGGTGGCGGTCGCGGTAGAGGGCAGATCACACTGATACGGGATGCCTGGCGGCGCCCCTGGGCCGTGAGGAGGAGGTGCGTGGTGGCGCAGAAACGAGTCCTCGGCATCGTGCTGGCGGGCGGCGCGGGAAAACGGCTGGCGCCGCTCACCGACGACCGGGCCAAGCCCGCGGTTCCGTTCGGCGGCCTGTACCGGCTGGTCAACTTCGCGCTCTCCAACCTGGTCAACTCCGGCTGCCTGCGGATCTGCGTGCTGACCCAGTACAAGAGCCACAGCCTGGACCGGCATATCAGCCTGACCTGGCGGATGAGCACCATGCTCGGCAACTACGTCACACCGGTCCCGGCGCAGCAGCGGCTCGGGCCGCAGTGGTACACCGGCTCGGCGGACGCGATCCACCAGTCACTCAACCTCATATACGACGAAGAGCCCGACCTGGTGATCGTATTCGGCGCCGATCACGTCTACCGGATGGATCCCCGGCAGATGATCGACCAGCATGTGGCCTCGGGAGCGGGCGCGACCGTGGCGGCCATCCCGGTGCCGCGCACCGAGGCGACGGCGTTCGGCGTGATCGCGACCGGCGAGGACGGGCTGTCGGTCGAGGCGTTCCTGGAGAAGCCGTCCGACCCGCCCGCGATGCCGGGCCGGCCCGATCGGGCGTACGCGTCGATGGGCAACTACCTGTTTACGACCGACGTCCTGGTCAACGCGCTGCGCAAGGACGCGGCGGACGCGGGGAGCAGGCACGACATGGGCGGCGACATCATCCCGATGCTGGTCGGCCAGCGCGCCGTCCAGGTGTACAACTTCCTCGGCAACGAGGTGCCGGGCGCGACCGAACGGGACGCCGGGTACTGGCGCGACGTCGGGACCCTGGACTCCTACTACGAGGCGCACATGGACCTGTGCGCCGTCCACCCGGTGTTCAACCTGTACAACAGCCAGTGGCCGATCCTCACCCAGGTGCCGTCCCAGCCGCCGGCGAAGTTCGTGCACGACGACGGCGACGGCCGGGTGGGCCGGGCGATCAACAGCGTGGTCAGCAACGGCGTGATCGTGTCCGGCAGCCTGGTCCGCGAGTCGGTGCTCTCGCCGGGCGTACGGGTCAACGACTGGGCCACGGTCGAGCGCTCGGTCGTGATGCACAACACCCGCATCGAGCGGAACGCGGTGGTCCGGGACGCCATCCTGGACAAGAACGTGATCGTCCCGGAGGGCGTGCAGGTCGGCGTGGACAAGGAGCACGACCGGGCCCGCGGCTTCGTGGTGTCGGCCGGCGGGGTGACCGTGGTCGGCAAGAGCCAGCTGGTCACGCCGTGACCGCGGGGCCGGGCCGCGCGGCCCGTGGCGGCGGCGCACCGGACGGCGGCACGGGAGCCGGCGGCACGGCAGCCGGCGGCACGGCAGCCGGCGGCACGGCAGCCAGCGGCACGGCAGCCGGCGGCGGCAGCAGGCTGCGGGTGGCCCTGATGACCAGGGAATACCCGCCCGAGGTATACGGCGGAGCCGGCGTGCACGTGGAATACCTGGCCCGGGAGCTGGCCGGGCTGGTGGACCTGACCGTGCACTGCCAGGGCGCGGACCGGGACGGCGCGGTGGCGCACCGGCCGTGGCCGCGGCTGGGCACGGCCAACCCCGCCCTGCGGACGATCTCCGCCGACCTCGCCATGACCGCGGCGGCCGGCGGCGCCGACCTCGTCCACTCGCACACCTGGTACGCCAACCTGGCCGGCCACCTGGCGGCGCTGCTGTACGGGGTGCCGCACGTCGTCACGACCCACTCGCTGGAGCCGCTGCGGCCGTGGAAGGCCGAGCAGCTCGGCGGCGGCTACGCGCTCTCATCCTGGTGCGAGCGCACCGCGATGGAGGCCGCGGCCGCGGTGGTAGCGGTGTCCGACGGCATGCGCGCGGATGTGCTGGCCGCCTACCCGGCGGTGCCGCCGGAGCGGGTCAGGGTGATCCGCAACGGGATCGACACCCGCGAGTACGCACCCGATCACGGGACCGACGTGCTGATCAAGTACGGCGTCGATCCCGGCCGGCCCTACGTCATCTTCGTCGGCCGGATCACCCGGCAGAAAGGCCTGCCGGTGCTGCTGCGCGCGGCCGCCGGGCTGGACCCCGCGGCCCAGCTCGTGCTGTGCGCCGGGCAGCCGGACACTCCCGGGCTCGCAGCCGAGGTCGACGGGCTGGCCGGGCGGCTCACCTCGGCCCGGTCCGGGGTGCGGCTGATCTCCGGCATGCTGGCCAAGCGCGAGGTCATCCAGCTGCTCTCGCACGCCCGGGTGTTCGCCTGCCCATCGGTGTACGAGCCGCTCGGCATCGTCAACCTGGAGGCGATGGCGTGCGGCGCCGCGGTCGTGGCGTCCCGGGTCGGCGGCATTCCCGAGGTGGTCGTGGAGGGCCGGACCGGCCTGCTGGTGCCGCCGGACGACCCGGAGTCGCTCGCCGATGCGCTGAACGTGCTGGTGCGCGACCCGGACCGGGCGGCAGCGATGGGGCAGCTGGGCCGCCGCCGGGCCGAGGCCGAGTTCGACTGGGCCGCGATCGCGGCGCAGACCGTCGCGCTCTACCGCGAGCTGGCCGACTGACCGGCGCTGTCTGGCCTCCGCGGCGGCCGCGGATGACAATAACCGAACGGCATGGTGAAACCCGCGGCTGCGGTCACCCGTTGCCGGCGTGGGTATCACGGAAGCCACAGGTCAGGAGGCGACCGTGATGCGGGTCGCGCTCGCGGCCGACCCGGTGACCGTGGCGGGCCGGGGCTAGGCGGCGTCCGGGGCCAGGAAGCCTGACCTCTGCCAGATCGTGCGGGCCCGGCCGTCCAGGAACCCGGCCTCGTCGAAGGCCGCCATGGACTTGCGGGACGCCCACCGCAGGACCGCCTGATGGTGCGGGCTGCGCACCGCTTCGCGCCGGGCGAGGTCGGGGTCGATCCCGACCGCCGCATAGCCGGACGGATGCATGAGGTTCCGGTGGAGGATCCCGGACATCCCCCAGGCCAGCCTCGTCGCGGTCAGCTTGCGCCGGGTGGCCGAGCTCTTGGCCACCTGCCGCCTGAGTTCCTCGCGCGCGTACTTGATGTGCCGGGCTTCCTCGATCACGTGGATCCGGCTCACCTGGCGGACCAGCGGCTGGACCCGCTCGTCGGGGAAGGTGATGCGCTGGATCGCGTCGGTGAACTCCTCGATCACGATCGCCGCCGCGAACATCAGCATCGGGTCGTGGATCGCGCCGAGCACCTTGAGCAGGTGGAACTCGGGCGCCCTGGGCCGGCGGGTGCGCAGGCCGAAGGTCCTGACCATCCGGCCGAACATGACCGAGTGACGGCATTCGTCGGCGACCTCGGTCAGCGCGTAGCCGACATGGCTGCTGTCGAACCGGTTCCGGTAGGAGTGCTGGACGAGGATCTGCATGAGCAGCAGCTCGGACCAGATGCCGAACGAGGCCAGGCTCGCGGTCTCCTGCTTGGTCAGCTCGATCCGCTGGTCGTCGGTGAGCCGCTCCCACAGCGGCGTCTCGTACAGCGAGACCACCTCCGGCGGCGCGTAGAACAGGCCGGGAACCGGCGGGGCGTCCCAGTCCACGTCCACGTCCGGGTCGAAGGAGTGCTTACGCGACGCTTTGATCAGCCGCTCGGCGGTCAGCTCCCGGTCGGTCAGGGCGATCGCGTGATTCCCGTCCCGGCAGCGGATCACGGCCGTGCCCGCATCGAGGAGTGCGGTCATGATGCGGCCCCCTCCAGGCGGAAGTGGGCGGCTCTGGCCCGGCGCATGCGCAGCCAGAAGTTCACCGTCGAGGCCGGCCAGAGGGCCCGGTTGACTCCGCCGGAATCGAGATACCAGCTGACGCAGCCGCCCTTCACCCACACGCTGCCCCGTGACTTCTGCTGGACCCAGGCGTTGAACCGGTCCTGCGCGCCGGGCTTGACCTCGATCGCGCCGGCCCCGGACCTGGCCACCAGCCGCAGGCAGCTCATGATGTAGCGGACCTGAGCCTCGATCATGAAGATGATCGAGTTGTGCCCGAGCCCGGTGTTGGGGCCGACCAGGAAGAACAGGTTGGGAAACCCGGTCACCGTGGTCCCCAGGTGGGCGGTTATCCCGTCCCGCCAGGCATCGGCGAGCTTGCGCCCGTTCCGGCCGACGATGCGTATCTTGGACATGGCGTCGATGACGTGGAACCCGGTGCCGAAGATGATCGTGTCCGCCTCGACCTCGCGGCCGTCTGTGGTGATGATCGAATGCTCGCGGATCCTCGGCGATGCCGGCCGTCTCCAGGTTCACGTGGGGCTGGTTGAACGCCGGGTAGTAGTCACTGGAGACCAGCGCGCGCTTGCAGCCGAGCGTGTAGCCGGGGGTGAGCTTGCGGCGCAGCCCGGGGTCGGAGACCTGGCGCGCGATGTGGCCGCGTCCCAGCCGCTCCGCGGCTTTGATCAGCTTCGGGTGCTCGAAGCCGAGGACGAGGCTCTCCTGCAGCCAGTAGATCATGTACCGGTGTGCGACCCTGGTCGCCGGGACTCGCCGGAACCTGCCCTTCTCCGCGTCGGTGAACGCCCGGTCGGGCCGCGGCATGATCCACGGTGCGGTGCGCTGGAAGACGGTGAGGCGGGAGGTCTTCGCCGCGATCTGCGGCACGAACTGGATCGCCGACGCGCCGGTGCCGATCACCGCGACTCGCTTGCCGTCCAGGTCGTAGTCGTGGTCCCACTGCGCGGAGTGGAACGCCTTGCCCTCGAACCGCTCGAGCCCGGGCAGCTCGGGGATGTTGGGCACGTGCAGCGGCCCCTGGCCGATCACCAGCGCCTTGCCGCGCACCAGGCCCCCGTCGGCGGTACTGACCTGCCAGGCTGCGCTCGGCTCGTCGTACTCTGCGCCAATCACCTCGGCGCCGAACCTGATGAACGGGGCCAGCCCGAACTTGTCCACGCAGTGCTCGATGTAGCCGAGAATCTCCGGCTGCGGGGCGAACTCACGGCTCCAGTCGGTCTTGGGCTCGAAGGAGAAGGAGTACAGGTGCGACCGGATGTCGCAGGCGCAGCCGGGATAGGTATTCTCCCGCCAGGTGCCGCCGACCCGGTCCGCCTTCTCCAGGATGACGAAGCTGCGCAGGCCGGCCTGCTTCAGCGCGATCGCCATGCCGATCCCGGCGAAGCCGGTGCCCACGATCACGACCGCGTACGTGCGCTGGTCCTGGCCGGCGTGGCGGCGGGTGTCCGTAGGCAGGCCCATGGCGGTGCTCCTCTGGCGTCTGCGACTACCGTATCAGTATCATTGAAACACAAGATACATTTCTCGCATAGTTGTATCAAGGCGTAGGGTCGGATCCACCGGATCGGATGGGACGGATCCAGGCCAGGCCGGGTCGGCGAGGACCGGGCGGGTGCGGCGCGCCCGGTGGAAGGCTGAGGATGGTCATCGATCTACTGCGCATGGCCCAGGCACGCGACCGGGGCGGGGACGCCGACGCGGTGACCGAGCGCATCCTGGACGCGGCGCTGGGCCAGTTCGAGGACTTCGGGCTGCGCCGGTCCACGATGGAGGACATCGCGCGGCGCTGCGGGCTGTCCCGGATCACGATCTACCGCAGGTTCCCCAGGAAGGAGGCCCTCATCGAGGCGGTCGTGCTGCGCGAGCTGCGCGTCTTCCTCGGTGACCTGGTCAGCGTGGGCGGTCCCGGGGCCAGTGCGGAGGACCAGATGGTCGAGCGGGTCGCCTTCGCGCTTCAGTACCTGCGCGACCACCCGCTGCTGCGCCGCCTGCTGCGCACCGAGCCGGAGGCGATCCTGCCGTCGCTCACGGTGAACGGCGGCCCGGTGGTGGACCTGGCGCGGGAGCAGAGCGCCGCCCTGATCCGCCGGGATCTGTTCGGGTCGCAGGCTCCGCCGGCCGAGACCGAGCGGCGCATCCAGACCGTCGCCGAGCTTGGCGTGCGGATCGTCCTGTCGTTCGTCCTCACCCCGTCCAGCGCTATCCCGATGGACACGCTCGAGGACGCCCGGGTCTTCGCCCGTGACCTCATCGCCCCGGTTCATGCGGGCCTGCTCAGCGAGAACGCGCGGCAGGCGGCCGGCCCGTAGCGTCAGCGGGCGGCACGGCGGGCACGATCGACGGCCTCGCCGATCACCGCGCCGACCGCGTTCACGTCGGCCTGGGCGGACGTGCGGCCGAGCGAGAACCGCAGCGAGCCGCGGGCCCGGGCCTCGCCGGCGCCCATGGCGAGCAGCACGTGGCTGGGCTCCGCCACTCCCGCGGTACAGGCCGACCCGGTGGAGCAGGCGATCCCCTTGGCGTCGAGCAGCATGAGCAGCGCGTCGCCCTCGCAGCCCGGGAAGGAGAAATGAACGTTGCCCGGCAGCCGGTCCGGCCCGGGCGGCGGGCCGTTGAGCACCGCGTCCGGCACGGCCGCCCGGACCTGCCCGGTCAGGTCGGCGGCCAGCGCGGAAAGCCTGCGAGCCTCGTCGCCGACCTGCTTGGCCGTGAGCTGGACCGCGGTCGCGAAGGCACTGATCGCCGGGGCGTCCAGCGTGCCCGACCTGATGTCCCGCTCCTGGCCGCCCCCGTGCAGCACGGGCACCGGCTCGATGTGCCGGGCGAGCAGCAAAGCACCCACGCCGACCGGGCCGCCGAGCTTGTGTCCGCTGATGCTGAGCGCGTCCGCGCCGGAGGCGGCGAAGTCGACCGGCAGCTGGGCGGCGGCCTGGACGGCGTCGCTGTGGAACGGGATCTGGTACTCACGGGCGATGGCGGCCAGCTCGCAGACCGGCTGGACCGTGCCCACTTCGTTGTTCGCCCACATGATGCTGACCAGGGCCACGCTGGCGGGATCGGCCTCGATGGCCGCGCGCAGCGCCGCCGGGCTGACCAGCCCGGCGGCGTCCACCGGCAGCCAGGCGGCCTCGGCTCCCTCGTGGCCGGCCAGCCAGTGCACGCTGTCCAGCACGGCGTGGTGCTCGATGGGGGTGGCCAGCACCCGGCGGCGGCCGCCGCCGCCGCCGCGCCGGGCCCAGTACAGGCCCTTGACCGCGAGGTTGTCCGCCTCGGTGCCGCCGCTGGTGAAGATCACCTCGCTCGGGCGGGCGCCGTAGGCCTCGGCGATCTGCTCGCGCGACTCCTCGACCACCCGGCGGGCGCGGCGGCCCGCGCTGTGCAGCGAGGAGGGGTTGCCGAGCCGGGCCAGCTCCTCGGCCATCGTGTCGAGCACCTCGGGCAGCAGCGGCGTGGTGGCCGCGTGATCCAGGTAAGCGAGGCCGCCTGATGCTGGCTCCGCTGCCGGTTTCGCGCCGTCGAGGTACCCCATGACGCGCTCAGCCTACCGGGAGCCGCCGTCGCCTCCGGCCGCTAAACCTGGCCGCGCTTGCCGATCTCCTCGACGAGCTGCGGCACGATGGCGAACAGATCCCCGACCACGCCGAAGTCGGCCAGCTCGAAGATCGGGGCCTCCGGATCCTTGTTGATCACCATGATCGTCTTGGACGTCTGCATGCCCGCCCGGTGCTGGATGGCGCCGGAGATGCCGACGGCCAGGTACAGCTGCGGCGCGACGGTCTTGCCGGTCTGGCCGACCTGGAACTGATGCGGGTACCAGCCCGCGTCGGTCGCGGCGCGGGACGCCCCGACGGCCGCGCCCAGGGCGTCGGCCAGCTGCTCGATCAGCGCGAAGTGCTCCGCGCTGCCCACGCCGCGGCCGCCGGACACCACGATGGACGCCTCGGCGAGCTCGGGCCGCTCGCCACGCTCCTGCTCCACGCTCTCGGTGACCCTGGCAGTCCTGGCCGCGTCGGTGACCTGCACGTCCAGCGGGACGATCTCCGCCGCGCCCGGCTCGGGCGCGGGCTCCGCGGTCACCGAGTTGGGCCGGACCGCGATGATCGGGGTCCCGGTCCGTACCCGGGACTGCACCACGATGGAACCGCCGAAGATGGACTGCTCGGCAACCAGGCCCTCGCCCAGGCCGACCGCGTCGGTGATCACGCCCGATCCCGTCTTCACGGCCAGCCTGGCGGCGATCTCCTTGCCCTCCGCGGTTCCCGCGATGAGCACCGCGGCCGGGGACGTCTGCGCGGCCGCCGCGGCCAGCGCCTCGGCCTTCGGCGCGACCACGTACTCATCGAACTCGGCACCCTCGGCCGCGTATACCCGGACCGCGCCGAATTCCGCCAGCCGGTCCCGGCCGGCCTCGGCGCCCGCCCCGGTCCAGACCACGGCGGGTTCTCCGTGGCGGCGGGCCAGGGTCAGCAGCTCGTAGCTGACCTTCCTGACCTCGCCCCCGGCCTGCTCGGCCAGTACCAGCACCTCAGCCATGGCCGCCCTCCTCCCGCCGATCGGTGTCCGGCCGCATCTCAGATGAGCTTCTGCGCGGCCAGGAACTCGGCCGCCTTGACGCCGCCGTCGCCGTCATCCTTCACGATGGTGCCCGCCGCCCGGGGCGGGCGCTGCGCGAAGCTGACCACCTCGGTCGCCGCCCCGGCCAGGCCGACCTGCGCGGAGTCGATATCCAGGTCGGCGAGGCCGAGGGTGTCGACCGGCTTCTTCTTCGCCGCCATGATGCCCTTGAACGAGGGGTAGCGCGGCTCGTTGATCTTCTCGACCACGCTCACCACCGCGGGCAGCGCGGCCTCGACCTGGTCGTAGCCGGAGTCGGTCTGGCGGTGGATCCGCAGCGTCGTTCCGTCGATCTCCACCTGGCCGGCCAGCGACATCTGCGGCACCCCGAGCCGCTCGGCCAGCATGGCCGCGAGCACGCCCATCCGGGCGTCGGTGGACTCCGAGCCGAGAATGACCAGATCGAACCCGATCCTGGTCAGAGCCTGCGCGAGAACCTGCGAGGTCGCCAGCGCGTCGGAGCCGGCCAGGCCTTCGTCCAGCACGTGCACGGCCTTGTCACAGCCCATGGACAGCGCCTTGCGGATCGACTCGGCCGCCTTCTGCGGGCCCATCGACAGGATCGTCACCTCGCCGCCCTGCGCCTCGGCGATGAGCAGCGCCTCCTCGATCGCGTACTCGTCGAGCTCGTTGATAACCCCGTCCACGGCCTCGCGGTCGAGCGTGGAATCCTCCGGCTTCAGCTTCCGCTCCATCGCGGTGTCCGGGACCTGCTTGACGCATACGACGATGTTCATGGCCGGCGACCGACCTCCCTGAATCCGATCCTGTTCCGCGCTGCTGTCATGTTACCGGCGAGTAGCACCTTGGGCCAGCCGGTCATCCCGCCCGTTCCGCCGCCTCCACCACGTTCGCCAGCAGCATCGCCCGGGTCATCGGGCCGACTCCGCCGGGCACCGGGGCGAGCCAGCCCGCCACCTCGGCCACGCCCGGATCCACGTCCCCGGCCAGGCCGGCGTCGGTCCGGGTGATGCCGACGTCCACGACGGCGGCGCCCGGCCGGACCATGTCCGCGGTCAGCAGCCCCGGCCGGCCCGCCGCCGACCACGACCACGTCGGCGTCCCTGGTGTGCGCGGCCAGGTCCTTGGTCCCGGTGTGGCACAGGGTCACGGTGGCGTTCTCGCTGCGCCGGGTCAGCACCAGGCCGAGCGTGCGGCCGACGGTGATCCCGCGGCCGATCACGGTGATGTCCGCCCCGGCGATCGGCACGTCGTAGTGGCGCAGCAGCGCCACGATCCCGCGCGGCGTGCCGGGCAGCGGCCCCGGCTCGCCCAGCACCAGCCGGCCGAGATTGAGCGGGTGCAGGCCGTCCGCGTCCTTGGCCGGATCGACCCGGTGCAGGATCCGGTCCGCGTCCAGGCCGCCGGGCAGCGGGAGCTGGACGAGATAGCCGGTGCAGGCGGGGTCGGCGTTCAGCTCGTCGACGGCCGCCTCCACCTGCTGCTGGCTGGCGTCGGCGGGCAGATCCCGGCGGATGCTGGTGATCCCCACCTGCGCGCTGTCCCGGTGCTTGCCGTTCACGTAGACCCGGCTGCCCGGGTCATCGCCGACCAGGATGGTGCCGAGCCCGGGAACGATGCCGCGGGCCGCCAGCGCGGCGACCCGCCGGGTGATATCGGCGCGGAGGCCGGCGGCGACGGCCTTGCCGTCCAGGATGCGAGCAGTCATGGCGCTCCAATTGTGCCTGACCGGCCAGGCGGCGCCGCCGGCGCACCCCAGCATCCGGCTCCGGGCCGCGGCGACCTCACGTCCGGCCGGTCTGGCACGTTTACCCAGTGTGGAACGAGAGCCATTCGAGCGGGTGGTGGAGCGGCACGGGCCGACGGTGCTGCGGGTCTGCCGTGCCGTCGTCGGGCCGTCCGCGGCCGAGGACGCCTGGTCAGAGACCTTTCTGGCCGCCCTGCGGGCCTATCCCCGGCTCCGGCCCGGCAGCAACGTCGAGGCGTGGCTGGTGACGATCGCCCACCGCAAGGCGATCGACCAGGCCCGCGCCGAGGCCCGCCGCGCGACCCCCGTCGGCGACCTGCCGGACCGGCCGGGCGAGTACGGGATGCCCAGCGGCACCGAGTCCGGCCTGCAGTCGGCGCTCAGCGAGCTGCCGCTCCGGCAGCGGGCGTGCGTCGCCTACCACTACCTGGCCGGACTGCCGTACGCCGAAGTCGCCAGGATCCTCGGCGGCACTCCGGAGGCGGCCCGCCGGGCCGCCGCCGACGGCATCGCGGCCCTGCGCAAGGCATGGCCGGGCCCGCGCGAGTCAGCACACGCCCAAGGAGAAACATGATGATGACCCAGCCCCACGACCTGACCGGTGCCGCGCTGCTCGCCGCCCTGCCGGATGCCGGCGAGCAGGCCCAGCGCAGGCTGCGCGACCGCCTGGCGGCCGCCGCGGGCGACGCCGGGATCCTGGACGTCGCCTACCGGACCACCGACACCCCGGTCGGCTCGCTGCTGCTCGCAGCGACCGGACAGGGGCTGGTCCGGGTGGCCTACGCCATCCAGGACCATGACGCCGTCCTGGACCAGCTGGCCATCAAGGTCAGCCCCCGGGTACTGCGCGCGCCGGCCCGGCTGGACGCGGCGGCCCGCGAGATCGACGAGTACTTCGCGGGCCGGCGCACCCGCTTCGACCTGCCGCTGGACCTGCGGCTGTGTACCGGGTTCCGCCGCCTGATCGTCTCCCGGCTGCCCGGCGTCGGCTACGGCACGACGGCGAGCTATGCCGCGCTGGCCGCCGCGGCGGGCCGCCCCCGGGCGGTCCGGGCGGCCGGGACGGCCTGCGCCGCCAATCCGCTGCCCGTGGTCATGCCCTGCCACCGGGTCGTGCGCAGCGACGGCAGTCTGGGCGGGTACGCCGGCGGCGCCGAGGCCAAGCGGATCCTGCTGACCCTGGAGGGAGCCTGCCTGACCCCGGCCATGTCGCACCGACCGCGTCAGGACACCGGCAATGCCACATCGGCCGGGTTGGAGCCGTCATGACCAGGCTGGACCGGTTCGACTGGCAGGCGCTGACCGAAGAGGTCAACGCGTACGGATGCGCCCAGACCCCGCGGCTGCTCAGCGGCGGGGAGTGCCGCGGCCTGTCGGCCCTGTACGACCGGGAGGAGAGGTTCAGGGCCACGATCGACATGGCGCGGCACCGGTTCGGGTCCGGGCAGTACCGGTACTTCGGTTACCCGCTGCCCGGGCTCGTCGCCGGGTTGCGGGCCGCGTTCTACCCGCGGCTGCTGCCCATCGCCCGGGACTGGGCGGCCCGGCTGGGCAGGCCCGCTCCCTGGCCGGACACCCTGGACGAGTGGCTGGACGTGTGCCACGCGGCCGGGCAGCAGAAGCCGACCGCCATCCTGCTGCGCTACCAGGCCGGCGACTGGAATGCCCTGCACCGGGATCTCTACGGCGACCTGGTGTTCCCGCTGCAGGTGGTCATAGGCCTGGACGAGCCCGGGACCGATCATGACGGCGGGGAGTTCCTGCTGGTCGAGCAGCGGCCGCGGGCTCAGTCCCGCGGCACGGCCAGCCTGCTGCGCCAGGGACATGCCCTGATCTTCACGACCAGGGACCGGCCAGTAGAGTCGAAGCGTGGCTGGTCGGCGTCCCCGGTCCGGCACGGGGTCAGCACGGTCAGGTCCGGTGTCAGGCACACGCTGGGCCTGGTTCTCCACGACGCGGCCTGACCGAGCGGGCCTGTCCGGCCAGTCGGGCCAGGACATCCTGGAACGCTCGCCGGGACGATGGTCGCCGTCCCGGCTGGGCAGTCCCCCGCGCCGGCTGCTGGCGGTGATCGCCACGCTGGTGCTGGCCGGCGGCGTGGCCGGGATCGTCGCGGGCGGGGCCGGGCCCGGCGGGGCCGAGCCGCGCGGGCCGGTCGCGGCGGCCGTGGCCCTGCCGCCCGCGTGCAGCTACATCGTCGGCCCGATCAGCCGCGCGGCCCTGGCCAACGGGATGCGCGAAACGCCGCGGGCGGCCGGCTGCACGGGGCCGGTGATGCGGAACGCGTACCCGGCCGGCCGCACGGCGCCGGGCTCATGCAGCCCTAACGTGCCCGGCCGCCAGCGCCGGCCCGTGTCCGGCGCGGCCGGGCGGCGCGGAGGCAGGCGTACTCGCAGCTGCCCAGGCCGGAACCGGGCCGGTAGAGTCGGAGCGTGGCTGGTCGGCGTCTCCGGCCCGGTACGGAATCGACACGGTCAGGTCCGGCGTCAGGCGCGCTCCGGGCCTGGTCTGCCGCGGCGCGGCCGGACCCGCCCGAGCTGCCCGGCCGGCCCGGCCAGGACATCCTGCAGCGCTCGCCGGGACGATGGTCACCGGCCCGGCTGGGCGCTCCCCCGCGCTGGCTGGTGGCGGTGGTCGCCACGCTGGTGCTGGCCGGCGGGGCCGCCGCCGCGGTCGTCGCGCATGCAGGCCGGGCGGGTGGCGCCGGCCTCACCGGGCTGCGCCCGCCGGTCGCCGTTCCGCAGGCCACGTGCCGCGAGCTCGTCAGGCGGGACAAGGGTGCGGCGGGCCTGGCGGCGATTACGGCTACGGTGCGGGTCCCTGACTGCCTGCCCGGGGGGAACGCCGGCCCGGGCGGGTTCCGCCTCGCCGTGCCCGTGATCTGCATACCGCTGCCGTTCAGGGCAGGCTACCGGGCCGGGTCCCAGGCCGTCTCGATCAGGCCCGGCCCGCACCGCCGGCGCTGTTACCCCGGGCTCTCCTGATCCCCCCGGTGCCTGGCCGTGACGCGCCCCGGGAACCCCGGCCAGGACATCCTGGAAACCCTCCCCCCGGGCCCACCGCCTGCGTCCCGCTTCGGGTGCAGATCCGGCGGCAGACGGTCACGGTCTGGTTCGGTCTGGGCCGCCGTGCCGGCCTCGCGGTCAGTGGTAGAAGTGCCGCACGCCGGTGAAGTAGAGCGTGATCCCGGCCGCCTTCGCGGCGGTGACGGACAGCTCGTCGCGGATCGACCCGCCGGGCTCGGCGACCGCCCGCACGCCCGCCTCGATCAGCACCTCAAGCGCGTCCGGGAACGGGAAGTACGCGTCGCTGGCCGCGACCGAGCCGCGGGCCCGCTCGCCCGCGCGCGCCACCGCCAGCCGGGACGAGTCGACCCGGTTGACCTGGCCCATGCCGATCCCGACGCTGGCGCCGGCCACGGCCAGCAGGATCGCGTTGGACTTCACCGCGCGGCAGGCCCGCCAGGCGAAGGCGAGATCGGCCAGTACGTCGCCGGCGGCCGGCTCGCCGGCCTTCAGCTCCCAGCCGGCCGGGGCGTCGCCCGGCGCGTCCACCAGATCCTGGGACTGCAGGAGCAGGCCGCCGTCGATCCTGCGCCATTCGGTGGCCCGCTCGGCCGAGGCCGGCGGCGGGCAGCGCAGCAGCCGCAGGTTCTTCCGGGCCGAGAGGATCTCCACCGCCCGCGCCTCGAACCCGGGGGCGACCACCACCTCGGTGAAGATCCCGGCGATCTGGCGGGCCAGCCCGGCCGTCACGGCGCCGTTCACCGCGATCACCCCGCCGAACGCGGACTCCGGGTCGCAGGCGTGCGCCTTGCGGTGCGCCTCGGCCACGTCCGGGCCCACGGCGATGCCGCACGGGTTGGAGTGCTTGACCACCGCCGCGCACGGCTCGGCGAAGTCGAAGACGGCCCGCCGGGCCGCCGCCGCGTCCACGTAGTTGTTGTAGGACATCGCCTTGCCGTGCAGCTGCTCGGCGCCGGCCACGCCGTCGTCCCCGCCCCGGCCGCCGGCCCGCAGGTAGAGGGCGGCCTGCTGGTGCGGGTTCTCCCCGTAGCGCAGCACGCCGCGGCGCGACCAGAGCGCGCCGGTCACGTCCGGCCAGCCCGTCTCGGCCGCGGTCTCGTCGGGCGCGTAGGCGGCGGCGAACCAGGACGCCACCGCGGTGTCGTAGGCCGCGGTGCGGGCGAACGCGCGGGCGGCCAGGCGGCGGCGCTGCCCGGCGGTGAAGCCGCCGAGCCGCACCGCCTCCAGCACCGCCCCGTACTGCGCAGGCTCGGTGATGACCGCGACGCTCGCGTGGTTCTTCGCGGCCGCCCGCACCATCGCCGGGCCGCCGATGTCGATCTGCTCGACGCAGTCGCCCGGCCCGGCCCCGGAGGCGGCCGTGGCCTCGAACGGATAGAGGCCGGAGATCAGCATCCCGAACGGGGCCACGCCCAGCTCTTCTAGCTCACGCCGGTGTCCGGGCCGGCCGACGTCGGCCAGCAGGCCGGCGTGCACGGCCGGATGCAGCGTCTTGACCCGGCCGTCCAGGCACTCCGGGAACCCGGTGAGATCCTCGACCCGGGTGACCGGCAGCCCCGCCGCGGCGATCGCGGCCGCGGTGCTGCCGGTGGAGACGATCTCGACGCCGGCCTCGTGCAGGCCGCGGGCCAGCTCGGCCAGGCCCGCCTTGTCGTGCACGCTGACCAGCGCCCGCTTGACCGGTACCCGGCCGCCCGAGCCCGGCCCGTCGCTCGTGCCCGGGCCGTCGTCCGCGGCCGGCCCGTCGCCCGTCCCCGGCCGGCCGCTTCCGGCGGCTCCGCCGCTCGCGCTTGGCGTGGTCACCGGCCGAACCTCACTTTCCTGCCGCGGACGGACCAGCCCTCGCGGACCATCCGGCCCACGGTCTGCACCAGCAGCGCCCGCTCGGCCACCTTGATCCGCTCGTGCAGGGACGCCTCGTCGTCGTCGTCGAGCACCGGCACGTACTGCTGGGCGATGACCGGCCCGTCGTCCAGCCCGGCATCCACCAGGAAGATCGTGCAGCCGGTCACCTTCACCCCGTAGTCCAGCGCGTCCCGCACCCCGTGCATGCCGGGGAACGACGGTAGCAGCGCGGGATGGCTGTTGATGAACCGGCCGCCGAAGGCGGCCAGGAAGCCCGGCCCGACAAGCTTCATGAAGCCGGCCGATATCACCAGGTCAGGCCGGTAGGCGGCGCAGGAGCCGGCGAGCGCGCGATCCCACGCGGTGCGTTCGGGATAATCCTTGACCCGGTGCGCGAAGGCGGGGATGTTGCGGCCGCGGGCCCGGTCCAGCGCGGCACAGCCGTCCCGGTCGGCACCGACCGCCACCACCCTGGCCCCGTAAGACTCGTCCGCGCACGCGTCGAGCAGCGCCTGCAGGTTGGTTCCGGCCCCGGAGACGAGCACGACCAGGCGACTGGGCATGCATCATTGTCCCGCGCCGGCCGGGGCTACGGGCCCTGGTCGGGCGCGCCGGGGAACACGCACCCGCGGGGGCAGCGGGTGGCCCTCTGGTGGGCGGTGTCGAAGCGGGCGGCGATCGCGGCGCCCGCGCGGTCCAGCGTGACCTTCACGGGGTCGAACAGCCCGTACTTCCGGCAGCCGAGATTGGCGAAGGACTCCGACAGCCGGTTCGCCATGAACGTCAGCAGGTTGTCGCCCACCGACGGCACCGGCGTCGCGCCCGTCTTCAGCAGCGCCCGGTACTCCTTCAGGAACGGGGTCTGGGTATCGACCATGTTCTGGCAGAAGTTCGGCGGGCTGCTGGTCGTGTTGTTCGCGGCCGAGATCGGGTCCTGGCCGACGTTGAACCGGTACAGGTTGGTCTTCGCCGCGCTGAACGCGTGGCCGGTCATCGCCATCTCGTCGTTTTCCGGCACCAGGGCCACGGGCGGCCGCTGGTACCTGGCCGCGGCGAGCTCGTCCAGGGCCTGCGAGGTGCCCGGCCGCCCGCCGCGGGAGAGATCGGGCGCCTCGAACGGCGTGCACCCCAGCGTCGGGTCCATGAACGCGTCGAGCAGCTCGTTGTCGCTTCCGTTGTTGATCTTCACGGCACGCGGCAGGCGGCCCGCGTTCGCCGCGCTGAACTGGGCGGTCCGCCCCCGCGGGGTGAGCAGGTACGTGGTGGTGACGTTGTCGCTCGGATCCTGGTCGACGAGGTCGAAGCTGCGCGTGGTCAGGCAGTCCTGCCCGGTCTTCGGGGAGACCCCGGGCCTGGGCACGACCAGCTTGCCCGCGCCTTCGGCGTGGAAGGCGGCCGCGAAGAAGCCGGTCCCGTTGCAGAACGACACCTGGCCGAAGATCGAATGGCGCAGGCCGTTGACGCAGCGGCCCTGCCGCAGCGCACGCCGGGTCGCCCCCGCCTGGGTCAGGTCGGTGCCGTTGAACCCGAAGTCGATCGTGACGACCGCGTGCGCGGGCAGCCGGGGCACGACCGGGGCGGCAGCGGGCCGCGTGCCCCGGGTGATCACCAGGGGCTCGTAGACGCGCAGCGCCCCGGTGGCCGGGTTCAGGATCGTCGCCTGCACGAAGGCGCCGAGGCTCGCGGCATTGGCCATGGTGCAGCCGGACCGCTCGGGCGTCCGGCCGTGCGGGCCGGTGAGCAGGTAGGGGGTGGCCAGGCCGGCGGCGGTCAGCGGGTGCGCCGGCACGATGATGTCGCAGGCCGTGTTCCCCGCCGCACGCCGGGGCCCGGGCCGCGCGGCGGGCGTGGGGTGCGGGCGCGCAGCGACCGCGGGGTGCGACACGTCCGCGGACTCGAGGAAGCTGCCCGGCCGCGGGGCGATCATGACCGCCAGCAGCAGCCCGGCTACCGCTAAGGCGGCCAGCCAGCCGAGCTGCGAGGCCCGCGGCCGGGGCGGCGGCGCGAGCCAGTGCCGGCGATGGCGGCCAGAAGCACTCGTCCGGTAGGACATGACACTTCTCCCCTCGGATCAGGCTCCCAGCCGAGAACATTAGCCCTGCCGTGATCGAAAAGTTGCCGGTTCGAGATATGTGCGCCAGGCGAATATGTTGCCGCTGGTCACTGGCGATGGGCGCGACGTCCGTCGCCGCGATTGCCGGGACGGCCAGGGGCCGGGGCGACCTGGGGCGCAGGCGGCCCCCAGGCGCGGGCGGCCCGGCTCAGGCTGGCGGAGGCTCGATCGGAGTTGCCGCTGGCTAGTGCAGGCCGGCCGCGCCTTCCGGCTCCTCGATGGCCTAACGGCACGCGGCGGGGGCAACCCCGGGGCTCCGGCGGCCCGGCTCAGATCGGCGGAGGCTCGATCGGCACGGGGAACGGGGCCGCCGCGTCGGGGAGCGGAGGCTCCGGCGGCCGGTCCCCGTCCTCGTCGCCCGCCCAGAGATTGACGTAGATCCGGTGCCCCTCGGGTTCGGGCGCGGGGCCGGGAGCCTTGCTGGCGGCGGCCGGGGCCCGCCTGCGCCGGATCAGCAGCCAGTTCGCGATGCCCGCGGTGACGGCCGCGGAGATGCCGATCTCCAGCGTGGCGACGAGAGCGACCTGCCAGCCGGAAGGGCCGACCGCGGCCAGCCGGCCGGTGCCGAGCGGGCCGCCGGAGAACACCGCGAGCGCGCCGGTCACGCATCCGGCCGCCGCCCCGCAGGCCAGTCCCCACAGCGGGGCGGCCTCGATGGTCGGGCTCGGCGCGGTCCGCACGGTGAGCAGCCCGCCGAACGCCCCGGCCAGGTACGGGACGGCCAGCACGGCCAGCGCGACCAGCCCGGGACGGCCGGCGTGCGGGCCCTGCGGCACCGCGGGCAGCGCGGCGAGCATGGGGAACAGCGGCACCGGGCCGAGCACCGATCCGGTCGGCGCCAGGACGGTACCTGCCCCGAAGGCGAACCCCGGCCCGATCACGTAAGCCATCGCCCAGACCACCGCGTTGGGCAGGTAGGCCAGGCTGGCCAGCAGCAGCAGCGCGGAGCCGACCAGGCCGGGCGACAGCTCGTCGCTGGCCAGCCGGAATCCGGTGGCGTGGGTGGCCAGCGCGACGCCGGCCAGCCACGGCGCCCGTCCCGGCCAGGACGGCGAGCGCGCCGGTGGCGCCGACCACGAGGCAGCGGGCCCGGTCGGGCAGCAGCGCGATCAGCCGCCCCCAGGGCGCCAGCGCCCGCGCGCCGCCCAGCCCGCCGGCCACGAGCGCGAGCAGGAATCCCGCTCCGGCTGCCTGGGCCGGCGACGGCGCCGACAGCGCGGTCCGGCTGGCCACGGCGAGCGCCCCGGCGAGCAGGCCGTACGGGACCGCGAGCGCCAGCGCCGCGTAGCCGACGTGCCGCAGCCGTTCCACCTTCCCGGTCCGCACCACCCACCGGCCGGACCGCCACAGCAGCGCGCCGGGCAGCAGCACCAGGCCGAGCGGGAGCAGCCCGACCTGGCCGGTGCCGGCCAGGGAGAAGCCCACGTGGTGGCCGACCAGCCAGAGCTGGATCGCGGTGCGCAGCACGCCGGGCAGCCCGCGGCCCACGCTGGCGTGCGGGGCCGCGACCCAGCCGATCGCGGCCAGCAGGGTCAGCGCGGCCAGCCCGGCCCCGGCGGCCGCGCAGGCGGCGATCGCCCCGGTGACGGCGAGCGGCCGCTGCGCCCCCTGGCCGTCCGGCTCTCCGGCGTTGTCCGGGTCGCCGGGGCCAGGCGACCGCTGCGGGCGCAGGCTGGAAACGGTCACTAGGGACGCGCATCTTGACGCGCGGGCCGCCGCCGCCCCGGCGGTGAGGCGCGCCGGGCAGCCGCGCAGCGGCCCGGCCGTGCGGGCGCGCGCGGCCGGTCAGCGGCTGCGCATGACCTCGCGGACCAGGCGGGCGGTCTCGCTGGGGGTGCGGCCGACCCGGACCCCGGCCTTCTCCAGGGCTTCCTTCTTGGCCTGGGCGGTGCCGGAGGAACCGGACACGATCGCGCCGGCGTGCCCCATCGTCTTGCCCTCCGGGGCGGTGAAGCCCGCCACGTAGGCGACCACGGGCTTGCTGACCCGGCGCTCGATGAACGCGGCCGCGCGTTCCTCGGCGTCGCCGCCGATCTCGCCGATCATGACGATCGCGTCGGTCTCGTCGTCGGCCTCGAAGGCTTCCAGGCAGTCGATGTGCGTGGTGCCGATCACCGGGTCGCCGCCGATGCCGACCGCGGTGGAGAAGCCGATGTCCCGCAGTTCGTACATCATCTGGTAGGTCAGCGTGCCCGACTTGGACACCAGCCCGATCCGGCCCTCGCTGGTGATGTCGGCCGGGAATGATGCCGGCGTTGGACTTGCCGGGCGAGGCGACGCCCGGGCAGTTGGGGCCGATGATCCGGGTGGCGTTGCCGGCCGCGCGGGCGTGCGCCCAGAACTCGGCCGTGTCGTGCACGGGCACGCCCTCGGTGATGACGACGACCAGCGGGATCCGCGCGTCGATCGCCTCGATCACCGCGGCCTTGGTGCCGGGCGCGGGCACGAATATCACCGACACGTCGGCGCCGGTCGCCTCGATGGTCTCGCCGACGGTGGCGAACACCGGGACCTCGGCCACGCCCAGGTCGACGGTCTGGCCGGCCTTGCGCGGGTTGGTGCCGCCGACGACCGCGGCGCCGGCCTGGAGCATCCGGCGGCCGTGCTTGCGGCCCTCGGAGCCGGTGATGCCCTGGACCAGGATCCGGCTCTGGCTGTTCAGGAAGATCGCCATCTCATGCCCCCGTCCCGGCCGCGGCCAGCTCGGCGGCCCGCCGCGCGGCGTCGTCCATCGTCGCGACCTGCTCGACCACGGCTATGCCCGCCTCGTCCAGGATGCGCCGTCCCTCGGCCGCGTTGTTCCCGTCCAGCCGGACCACGATCGGGATGCCGCACCGGCTCGCCGCGGCCGTCCAGCATGCCGATCGCCGACACGATGCCGTTGGCCACCGCGTCGCACGAGGTGATCCCGCCGAACACGTTGACCAGGACGCTGCGCACCGACGGGTCGGACAGCACGATCTCCAGGCCGTCGGCCATCACCTCGGCCGATGCGCCGCCGCCGATGTCGAGGAAGTTGGCCGGCCGCATGCCGCCGAACTGCTCGCCGGCGTAGGCCACCACGTCCAGGGTGGACATGACCAGCCCCGCGCCGTTGCCGATGATGCCGACCTCGCCGTCCAGCTTGACGTAGTTGAGGTGCTTGGCCTTGGCCCGGGTCTCGATCGGGTCGGCGCCCTCGGTGTCGGCGAACCCGGCCCAGTCGTGCCGGAAGGCGGCGTTGTCGTCCAGCGTCACCTTGCCGTCCAGCGCGAGCACCTGGCCGTCGGGGGTGAGGACCAGCGGGTTCACCTCGACCAGGGTGGCGTCCTCGCCGGTGAAGACGGCCCAGAGCTTTCCGCCAGAGCGGCCGCGCCCTCGGCGGCCTCGGCGGGCAGCCCGCCCGCCCGGACGATCTCCGCCGCCTTGGCCGCGTCCACGCCGGTCAGCGGGTCGATGGGGATCCTGGCGATGGCGTCCGGGTTGCTGTGCGCGACCTCTTCGATCTCCATCCCGCCCTCCACCGAGCAGATGGCGAGGAAGGTGCGCTCTGCCCGGTCCAGCAGGTAGGACAGGTAGTACTCGGCGGCGATGTCGCTGGCCTCGGTGACCAGGACCTTGTGCACGATGTGGCCCTTGATGTCCAGGCCGAGTATCCGCTCGGCGGCGGCCTGCGCCTCGTCCGGGCCGTTGGCCAGCTTGACCCCGCCGGCCTTGCCCCGGCCGCCGGTTTTCACCTGGGCCTTGACCACGACCTGCGGCGTGCCGGCCGCGGCGAACTCGGCCGCGATCTCCCGCGCGCCGGCCGCGTCGTCGGCGACCCGGCCCGGCGTGACCGGCACGCCGTACTTCGCGAACAGCTCTTTCGCCTGGTACTCGAACAGATCCACTCGGCTCCGCCCCTCATCGTTCGCGCGTGGTTCACCGGGCCCGGCTGGCCGGGCCCGGCTGGTGGTGCGCGGCTGGCGGGCTCGCCGGCGGGCTCGGCCCGGTGGCAGCCTAGCCGTGACCGCCCGCGGCGCCGCTCCCGGGTGCGCGGTGATCCTTCCGCGGCACCGGCCGCGGCGCCGAACTCGGCGTTCACCCAGTCCACGATCTGCTGGGTGGGCGCGCCGGGCGTGAAGATCTTCGCCACGCCCAGCCGCTCCAGCTCGCCGATGTCGTCCTCCGGGATGATGCCGCCGCCGAAGACCGTGATGTCGGAGGCGTCCCGCTCGGCGAGCAGCTCGAGCACCCGGGCGAACAGCGTCATGTGCGCGCCGGACAGGATGGACAGCCCGATCGCCGCGGCGTCTTCCTGCATCGCGGCCGCCACGATCTGCTCGGGCGTCTGGTGCAGGCCGGTGTAGATGACCTCGACGCCGGCGTCGCGCAGCGCCCGGGCGACCACCTTCGCGCCGCGGTCGTGGCCGTCGAGCCCGGCCTTCGCGATGACCACCCGGATGCTGCCCATGGCTTCCTCCCGGCCTGCCGCCTCGTAGCTGTCACCCTCGTCGACCGGCAGCGTAACCGCAATACGGAGGGCTGTATGACTCACAGATCGCGTCCTGCACAATTATCTACCCGGGTGACCGCGGTGATGACTGGCCTGATCGCCCGCAGCCCGTCGCCGCCTGCACCGCGAGCCGGTCGTGAATGACGCTACAGCTTCTCCAGGGGGGCGTAGCGCAGCACCAGGTGCTTGACGCCGTAGTCGCCGCCGAAGTCGATCTTCGCCTCGGCCCGGTCGCCGTCCCCGTCCACGGTCATGACCGTGCCCAGCCCGAACTTGTCGTGCGTGACCATGTCCCCCGGCGCGCAGCGCGGGCACCGGGCGGTTGCCCGGCGAGCTGACCCCGGGCCGCTGGGCGGCCCGCTCCATGGCCGGGGGCGCGGCCGCCGTCTCGTCCCGCCGCCACTCGATGAGGCGCCCGGGTATCTCGCCGAGGAACCGCGAGGCCTTGTGGAACTCCGGCCGTCCCCACCAGCTCCGGGCCACCGCGCGGGTCAGGTACAGCCGCTGCTCGCCCGGGTGATCCCGACGTAGGCCAGCCGCCGCTCCTCCTCCAGTTCCTTGGGGTCCGAGACCGAGCGCTGGTGCGGGAACACGTTCTCCTCCAGGCCGGTCAGGAACACGACGGGGAACTCCAGCCCCTTCGCGGTGTGCAGGGTCATCAGCGTGACCAGGCCGCCGTGGTCGTCGCCGTCGGGGATCTCGTCGGCGTCGGCCACCAGGGAGACCTGCTCGAGGAACTGCTCGAGCGTGCCGCCGGGGTTCGCCAGGTCGAACTCCCTGGCCACGGAGACCAGCTCGGTTGAGGTTCTCCACCCTGCTCTCGTCCTGCAGGTCGTCGGATGCCCTCAGCTCGTCGGAGTACCCGGTCCGGTCCAGCACCGCCTCGGCCAGCGCGGCGATCGGGCCGGCCGCGGCCAGCTCGCGCAACGAGGAGATCAGCGCGTTGAAATCGGCGATCGACCTGGCCGAGCGGGTGGCCAGGTCGGCCACGTCGTCGACCCGGGCCAGCGCGGCGGCCAGCGGGATCCGCTCCCGCTGGGCGTGCCGCTCGACGCTCTCCACCGCGCGGTCGCCGATGCCCCGCTTGGGCACGTTCAGGATCCGGCGCAGCGAGAGCTCGTCCGCCGGGTTCGCGATCAGCCGCAGGTAGGCGAGCAGATCCCGGACCTCGCGCCGCTCGTAGAACCGGACGCCGCCGACCACCCGGTAGGGCAGCCCGACCCGGATGAAGATCTCCTCGAACACCCGGGACTGGGCGTTGGTCCGGTAGAACACCGCCACCTGGCCGGGTGACGCCTCGCCCTCGTCGGTGAGCCGGTCCACCTCCTCGGCCACGAACGCGGCCTCGTCGTGCTCGCTGTCGGCGACGTACCCGACCAGCGGCGGCCCGTCGCCCTGGTCGGACCACAGGTTCTTGGGCTGGCGGCTGGGGTTGCTGGCCACTACGGCGTTGGCCGCGGCCAGGATGTTCTGGGTGGACCGGTAGTTCTGCTCGAGCAGGATCACCCGCGCGTCGGGGAAGTCCCGCTCGAACTCGTTGATGTTGCGGATCGTCGCGCCGCGGAAGGCGTAGATGGACTGGTCGGCGTCGCCGACCACGCACAGCTCGGCCGGCGGCGGCCGTCCGGGTCGTCCCCGCCCAGGTCGGGGTCCGCCCCCGACCAGCTCCCTGACCAGGACGTACTGAGCGTGGTTGGTGTCCTGGTACTCGTCCACCATGATGTGCCGGAACCGGCGCCGGTACTCGTGGGCCACCTCGGGGAAGGCCTGCAGCAGGTGGACCGTCATCATGATCAGGTCGTCGAAGTCCATCGCCCCCGAGGCGGTCAGCCTGCGCTGGTACTCCGGCGTACGCCTCGGCCAGCGCCTTGCCCCGGTAGCCGTCCGCGGTGGACGCGAAGGTCTCGTAGTCGACCAGCTCGTTCTTGAGATTGGAGACCTGGGCCAGCAGCGCCTTGGGCGGGTGGTACTTGGGGTCCAGATCCAGCTCACGGCAGACCAGCGCCATCAGCCGCTGCGAGTCGGCCTGGTCGTAAATGGTGAACGCGGAGGGGTAGCCGAACCGCTTGGCCTCCCGGCGCAGGATCCGCACGCAGGCCGAGTGGAAGGTCATCACCCACATGGCTCGCGACTGCGGCCCGGTCAGCGCGGCGACCCGGGCCGCCATCTCGCCGGCCGCCTTGTTGGTGAACGTGATCGCGAGGATCTCCGGCGGCGTGGCGTCCCGCTCCTCGAGCAGGTAGGCGATCCGGTGGGTGAGCACCCGGGTCTTGCCCGACCCCGCGCCGGCCACGATGAGCAGCGGGCCGCCGTCGTGCATCACGGCGGCGCGCTGCTGCGGGTTGAGTCCTTCGAGCAGTGCATCCGCGCCGTGGCCGTCACTTGCCCAAGCGTAGGCGCTGCCGCCGACGCCCGGGGGGCAGCCACACGGGTCCGCCCGGGCGCCCGGGCGGACCGGCGGCCGTTACGCGTCCGGGTCGGGCACGAGGGTCTCCGTGGCCCTGGTGAGGGTCTGCTTCCGGAAGAAGGCCGGCGCGGTGAACCGCAGTACAGGTAGCAGGCCAGGCCGACGAGCCCGGACACGACGAAGATCACGAACACGCCGCCGATCTGCCAGTGGAGGCCCGGCACGGTCCACATCGTGAAGTCGTTCTCGGTGGCCACGTCGTAGTCCTGCCACAGGCTCCAGCCGCCGGGGAAGAACAGCATCAGCCCGCCGGCACCGGCAGGATGCCCTGCATCCACAGGTTGCGCGCGCTGCTGGTCAGGTTGCGCCGGTAATACCAGGCGCAGGCGAACCCGGTCAGCCCGTAGTAGAAGGCGATCTACAGGCCGATCGCGGTGACCGCGTCGGGGATCACGCCGATGCCGTTGGACATGTAGTTCAACGCCACGTAGACGCGATCGAGATGGCGCCCATGACGATGGTGGACACCGTCGGGGTCAGGTAGCGCCGGTGCATCTTCGAGAACGAGCGCGGGATCGCCTTGTACACCGCCATCGACAGCGTAGTGCGCGCGGTCGGCAGGATCGTCGTCTGGGTGGAGGCGGCCGCCGAGGACAGCACCATCAGGATCAGCAGGTGGGTCAGGAACGTGCCGAAGCCGGACGTGCCGAAGACCGCGCTGCCCTGCACCGACAGCACGTCGCCGGAGTTGCCAGGTTGCCCAGGCCGATGCCGGTGGTCCCGATGCCGGCGAACGACTGGACCGAGGTGGTCACCAGCAGGTAGGTGACCAGCAGCATGACGGTGGAGATGATCGCCGCCCGGCCCGGGGTCTTGTTCTGGTCCTTGGTCTCCTCGTTGACCGCGACCGCCGTGTCCCAGCCCCAGTAGATGAACAGGAACAGGATCATGCCGGTGGCGAACGCGCTGAACGACGGGGATCTTGAACGGGTTGAACCAGGAGAAGCTCGGGGTGAGGTGGCCGGGCGGGGCGTGCCCGGTGCCGACCTTGACCAGCGCGGTGACCGACAGCACGAGCAGCATGACCAGCTCGATGCCCAGCAGCGCCTTCTGGAAGTTCGCGGAGACCTCGATGCCGCGGTAGCAGATGTAGGTCATCACGACAATCCAGACCACGCCGACCAGCAGCACCCAGCTGCTGCCGGGTTGGGCCCGATGCCGTTGGCGTTGAACAGCAGGAACACGTACTGGCCGGCCACCTGGGCCAGGCTGGCCATCACCAGGATGTCGGCGGCCACGATGCCCAGCCGCCCGCCCAGCCGGTCTTCGGGCCGAACGCCCGGGTGGCCCAGGTGAACGTGGTGCCGCAGTCCGGGTCGGCCTTGTTCAGCTCGCTGTAGCCGATGGAGGTGAGCAGCATCGGCACGAACGCGAGCAGCGCGACTGCAGGCGACTGCAGGCCGACCGCCGCCGACCACGAAACCCAGCGTCGCGGCGAGGCTGTAGGCGGGCGCGACAGAGGCGGTCGCGATGACGATGGTGGAGATCAGCCCGAGCGCCCCGTCTTCAGGCCCTTGTCGACCGGCTGCTCGACGGGCTCGATGACATGTTCCGCGGTGGCCATGCCCTCATCCCTCTCCCGGCTCAAGCCTCTAGGTGCGACGGTTCTAGCACCGATTATGGCCTCTTGCAAAGGTTTCCGCAGTAACAACTCGATGTCAACGCTGGATTTCGTGCCCGATCGCGTTAGTATCCACGACATGCGCATCCTTCTCGTCGGCGCCGGCGGCGTGGGCACCGCGATCGCCAGGATCGCCGCCCGCCGCCGCTTCGCCGAGCTTGTCATCGCCGACTACGACCTGGCCAGGGCGGAGCGCGCGGCCGCCGGCCAGAGCCCGGCGATCAAGCTGGACGCCAGGGACGAGGGCTCGGCGGCGGCCGCCATCGAGGCCGCACCGCTGCGACGTGCTGCTGAATGCCACCGATCCGCGCTTCGTGATGCCGCTGTTCCGCGCGGCGCTGGCGGCCGGCGCGGCACTACCTGGACATGGCGATGTCACTGTCGCATCCCGACCCCGGCGAGCCCTACCGCCAGACCGGCGTCAAGCTGGGCGACGAGCAGTTCGCCGCCGCCGGGGAATGGGAGGCCCGCGGCCAGCTGGCCCTGGTCGGCATGGGGGTCGAGCCCGGCCTGTCCGACGTGTTCGCCCGCTACGCCGCCGATACGCTGTTCCGCGAGATCGACGAGATCGGCGTCCGGGACGGCGCGAACCTCGTGGTCGACGGCTACGACTTCGCGCCCACGTTCTCCATCTGGACCACGATCGAGGAGTGCCTCAACCCGCCGGTCATCTGGGAGCGGGACCGGGGCTGGTTCACCACCGAGCCGTTCAGCGAGCCGGAGACCTTCACCTTCCCGGCCGGGATCGGGCCGGTCGAGTGCGTCAACGTGGAGCACGAGGAAGTGCTGCTCGTGCCGCGCTGGGTGGACGCCAGGCGGGTCACGTTCAAGTACGGCCTCGGAGCCGAGTTCATCGGCGTGCTGCAGACCCTGCACAAGCTCGGCCTCGACTCGACCGCCCCGGTGCGGGCCGGTGACGTGCAGGTCTCACCGCGCGACGTGGTCGCCGCCTGCCTGCCGGATCCGGCCACGCTGGGCGACCCGATGCACGGGCTCACCTGCGCCGGCACCTGGGTGACCGGCACGGGCACCGACGGCGCGCCGCGCGAGGTGTACCTGCACCACGTGGTGGACAACGCCTGGTCGATGGCCGAGTACGGCTCGCAGGCCGTGGTCTGGCAGACGGCGGTCAACCCGGTCGTCGCCCTCGAGCTGATCGACGCCGGCGCCTGGTCGGGCACCGGCGTGCTCGGCCCGGAGGCGCTGCCCGCCGGGCCGTTCCTCGACCTGCTCACCGACTACGGGTCGCCGTGGGCGTGCGAGGAGAGGACCCCGGCGGCCCGGTAAGCCTGGCTGACCGCCGAACGGAGGAGTCGTGGCCGATCAACACGCACATCCCGGTCGTGGCCGAGATGCCGCACGGCGGGTTCAAGCACTCCGGGTACGGCAAGGATCTCTCGCTGTACGGGTTCGAGGACTACACCCGGGTCAAGCACGTGATGAGCTCGCTGGAGTGAGCCGGATCCCTTCCCGCCATGCCCGCGGGCGCCCGCGGACCGCGGACTACTTCCACGGCCGCTTCGGCTAGGGCGGGCCGTCGGCACGCCGTCACGGGTCCGTAGGATCGCAGCGTGCTGGAAGACTCTGAGATCGAGCGAATCCTGGTCATCGTCGCCCACCCGGACGACGTGGACTTCTCGGCCGCGGGCACGGTCGCCCGGTGGACCGACGCGGGGATAGAGGTCACCTACTGCGTCGTCACCGACGGCGACGCCGGCGGTTATGACGAGTCGGTCCCGCGGGACGAGATCGCTCCCATGCGCCGGGCCGAGCAGACCGCGGCAGCCAAGTGCGTGGGCGTTTCTGACCTGCGTTTCCTCGGCTATCCCGACGGCCGGGTGGAAGCCACTATCGGCCTGCGCCGGGATCTGGCCCGGGTGATCAGGCAGGTCCGGCCGGACCGGGTGCTGTGCCCGACCCCGGAGCGGAATTACGTCCGGCTGCCGCCCAGCCACCCCGACCACCGCGCGGTCGGCTCCGCCGCCCTGGACGCGGTCTACCCCGACGCCCGCAACCCGTTCGCGTTCCCCGAGCTGCTGGCCGACGAGGGGCTGGCGGCCTGGACCGTCCGGGAGGTGTGGATGGCGTCATTCGCGCCCAACCACTACGTGGACGTTACCGAGACGTTCGGGCGCAAGATCGCCGCGCTGCGGGCGCATCAGAGTCAGACCGCGCAGATGGAGAACCTGGAGGACTTCCTGCGCGGCTGGCTGGCCCGCAACGCCGAGCAGGCCGGCTGGGCCGAGGGCAGGCTGGCCGAGGCCTACCAGGTCATGCAGACCGGCTGAGCCGGCCCGGCCGGGCTCCGGCCGCTGCTGGCCTCACCCGCCGATCCGCAGCGCCGCGCCGGCCCCGCGCCGGCCCGCCGCGGCGGCCTGGATGACCAGCACCGCGACCGCCAGCACCAGCAGCCCCGCCGCGGGCAGGGCCAGCGCCAGGTAGTCCGGGCGAACCTGGACGCTGGCCGTCGAGCCGGTGAAGACCGACAAATCCAGGTCGGGGCCGATCAGCGGGGCGAGCAGCCACGCACACGCCAGCCCGCCGATCACGGCGGCCAGCACCTGCGGAAGGGTCTCCGCCGCCAGCAGCAGCCGGGCCTGGCCGCGGCTGATCCCCAGCACCCGGAGCCTGGCGAGCGACTGGTCGCGGGCCCGGGCGCCCATCCCCAGGCCGAGCAGCAGGATGATCCCGCCGAACCCCGCGGCCAGCACCACGCCCTCGGCGAAGAACACGCCCGCGGCGTGCTGCAGCGGCGCACCGGCCAGGGCGGCCAGCGCCGCCGAGCGGAAGCTGACCGAGGCTCCCGGCAGCGCGCGGCGCACCACCGCGGTCAGCGCGCGCTGGTCGAGGTGCTCCCCCGTGACCAGCATGAGCGCGGGCGGCGGAGGGTACGCCACCCGCAGCAGGGCCCACCGGGGCAGCAGCACGAATGATGCGGTTCCCGCAAGCGCCGGGGTGCCGCGGACCGTCGCCGCCACCCGGACCGGGATCTGCCCGTAGCTGAGCGGCAGCCGGACCACGCCCCGGCCAAGCTGCGCCGCGGCGGCCGGCGAGGCGACCACCGGAACCGCGCCGCGGTCCCCGCCTCCGGGCCCCGCCGTCCCCGGCGCGCGCTCGGGCAGTACCCGCGGCAGGGCGGGCCAGGGCGTGGCCGCGACGAGCGCGGCATACCGGTCCGGGTCGATGCCGGCCACCGCGACACCCGAGCCGCCGCTCACCGCGGACTCGGTCACCGAGACCGCCGCGGTCTGCTGCGCGCCGGGAACGGCGGCGATCGCCCGCTGAGCGGCCGTGGTCAGCCCGCCGGCCAGCTGCGAGGCGTTGACGACGGCATCCGCTCCGGCGGACCGCCAGGACGCGGCGTACTCACCGCGGCTCACCGCGGCGTTGATCATGCCGGCGAAGGCGGCCACGGCCAGCGCGAGCACGAGGGCGAAGGCGGGCAGCGCTGCGCTGAGCGCGGCACGCGCCGCGGTCGCCAGCCCGACGAAGCCGGCCGCCCCGGCCTGCGGGCGCGGCCAGCCGCAGCAGGCCGCGCAGCGCGAGCGGGCCGAGCCGGAGGATGACCAGCGCCACCGGCACCGCGACCAGCACCGGTGCCGCGCTCGTGTAGAGGTCGAGCCCGCCCACCTGGGATGAGCCCTGGTCGTGCAGCACGATGAGGCCGCCGGCGCAGGCCGCGACCAGCGCGGCCTCGGCCACCCGCCGGCGTGCGGTCGTGCGCCGCGCGGCCGCCAGGTCAGCGGCCCGGTCCGGCGATAGCTCCACGGTCCGGTGCCGGCGCACGGTGATCGCGGCCGGGCCGGCCAGCGCGATCAGGAGCGTGGCGCCGCCCAGCCACCACGCCAGCGGCGGCCCGGCGCCGGGCGTCACGGCGACGGCGAGTCCCGCGCCCGCCGCCGCGGCGGGCAGGATCACCAGGGCACTGCCGCGCAGCATCAGCGCCGCGAGCTGCCGCAGCGACGCGCCGCGGGCGCGCAGCCCGGCGAGCTCGCCGTCCCGCCGCTCGGTGAGCATCCGGGCGGCGAGCAGCACCACGACCAGGCCGATCACGATCAGGCTGGTGAACAGCAGGGCGAGGACGGCGCCGATGGCCGCCTGTGACGCGGCGAACGCGGTCAGCGCGCCGGTCAGGCCGACGGTGATCGCGGGGCTGATCTCATTGAGCAGCGTGCCCGGCAGGCCCGTGCCGGCCTGCGACGCGGCGCGGTTCAGCCGGTTCGCCAGGCTCTGCGCCTGGTCGGCGGTCACCCCGCCGAGAGCTAGCGGAAGATCCCAGAGCAGCTGCATGTCCTGCGGGCCGAACACCGCCTGCAGGCCGGCCAGCTCACCCGGCCCGACAAAGGCGGCGCCGACCCAGTACGGCGGTCCGCCGCCCAGCGGCTGGTTGAGCGAGGGCGCGGCCGCGTCGGGATCCAGGGTCCAGAACGTCCCGGCGGGCCGGACCGGCCGGACGATCCCGGTGACCACGAGCGTGACCGGCCTGCTCGCCAGGCTCAGCCTCAGGCGGCTTCCCGGGCGCAGGCCGAACCGCGCGGCGGTGGCCGGGGTCACCGCGACACCGAACACCGCCCGGCCGGACTGGCCGCCGGCCAGGCGGACCTGGCCGGGCTCGCGGCCCGACACCAGCCGGGAGTTGCCAGCCAGCGGGTCGCGGAAGGTGACCTCCATCCGCGGCGGCACCCCGGCCGACGCCCGCGCGCTCTTCGCCTCGCCGCTGACCGGGTTGTAGGCCGTGGTGAGGCTGGACCAGTCGGCGGACTGCGGCAGCAGCGGCACCCCGGAGGCGGTCAGCGCGGCGGCCAGGAAGCCGGTCACCTCGGTGATCTCGTCACCGCTGAACGAGCTGATCTCACCGCCGCCGAAGAACACGCCGGCCCCGCTGGCCGCCGTCTGCCAGTCGGCGGTGGCCTGCACCGACCGCGCGGCCGCGGGGGCGGTCGCGAACACGTGCTGCAGGGCGCGCGTGCGCACGCCGAGGCTCTCCCGCGGACCCGCGACCGCGGCGAACATGGCCACCCCGGCGAGCAGCCCGAGCGTGACGGCCGCGGCCGCCCCGGTGCCGATGGCCGCGGTCAGGCCCGGCGCGAGCCTTCGCATGCTCGTCATTGCTGCTCCGCCGTGCGCATGCTGGCGGCCGGGTCGGGCCGCCGGGCGGTCGCGGCGGCGGCGGCGAGCGCGGGCACGACCGCCACGGCCGCGGCCAGCAAGGCCGCGCGCAGCCAGCTGAACTCGACGAGCACCGGCGGGACGGGCCTGGTGGCGTTCGTGGTCAGCGTGACCGCGGGGATGAGCAGCCGGGCGAGCACCCCGCCGAGCAGCAGCCCGGTCCCGGCGGCCGGGATGCTCAGCAGGAGCTCCTGGGCGCAGTTCAGCCGGGCCTGCTGCCCGGACGAGAGGCCGAGCGCGGCGAGCAGGGCCGACCGCGGGCCGCGGGCCGGGGCGGCCACGATGCTCACCGCGAACCCGGCGGCCGCGAGCAGCGCGGCCGCGAAGGCGATGGCGATCAGGGCCTGCTGCGGTACGGCGGAGAGCGGATCGGCGAGCAGCGCCGCGGCGCGGCGGGCACGATCGGTCACCACCGCTGCCGCGGGCAGCCCGGGAGGAACCCCGGGCGATGCTGTCCGCAGCCACCACTGCGATATTCCGAGCGGCTGCGCCGACCGGCTGGCGAGGATGTCCTGGACCATGGACTGATCGACGATGAGGGCGCCGCCCGGAGCGGTGACCGTGGGGAAGGCGGCGACGGAGGCCTCGATCCGCATCGGGATGGCGACGCCGTTGACCGTGATCGGCACGATCGCGCCCGGGCTGGCCTGGCTGGCCCGCAGGTAGCCTTGCGTCGCGACCGCGGGGATGACCGGGATCCGCCGCCCGGCCGCGGCCAGCGTCAGGCTGGCCTGCATCGGCTCGGGCCGGGAACCCGGCCCGGCGCGCTGCGTCCCGTAACCGGGCCGGAAGGACAGCCGCTGCGCCCCCGCCGCGGCGGCGCCCCAGCCGGCCGCGGCCGGAATGGCCGGCCCGGCCGGAGCCGTCCGGCCGGCCGCGCTCAGCCCGGGCTCCGTGACCGCGGGCGTCCAGCCGCGCAGGGCGCGGCCCGGGATGAACGGGGCCGGGAACGCGCCCGCCGGGGCGTCCGACACCGCCACCGAGGCCAGCGTGAACGCGGCCCGGTGACGCGTCTTCGCCGCGGGCATCTGGTAGCTGACCGAGATCGCGAGCAGCCGCAGCGGGTAGACCGCCTGCCGGCGCGGCGAGAGACTGGCGGCCAGGTGGTGACCGCGGCCGTCGGCGGCCAGGGTCCCGGCCGGGACCAGGTAGACCGCGCCCGAGCCGTCCTGGACGGACACGCTGACCGCGGCCCGGCCGAGCCGCAGCGGCGCGGGGCCCAGGCTCGCGGTGATCTCCAGCCGGGCCGGGCGGCCCGGCAGCGCGACCCCGGCGGGCCGGGCCGGCATCAGCGACCGCCACAGGGCGCCCGGCGGCATCCGGGACAGATCCGGCCGCAGCAGCACGGTGCCCGCCGCCTGCCGCGCGTCCAGCGCGATCAGCGACGACCCGGTGGCCGGCAGCAGGACCCGGGCGACCGATACCGCGCCGAGTACTCCCGGCGCGCGCGCGACCGTCCCCGCCCGGGCCAGCGGAACCGGCGCCGCGGTGTCCACCCGCACGTCGGCTCCGGCCGTGAACGCCGCCTGATCACGGACCGAGCGCTGCCAGCTCTGGTGCTGGCTGAGCACCAGCGTCCCGGTGGCCACGCCCAGCACGACGAGCAGCGCCGCGCTGCCCTTGCGCACCGGGTTCCGGCTGATCTCCCAGACCGCGAGGGAGCCGAGCACGGTGCGGCTTCGGCCCGCCAGCCGGTCCCCGGCCCGGGCGAGCACGGGAAGCAGCCGCAGCAGGACGACCGTGCCGCCGACGAGTGCGAGGGCGGGCGCGACGGCGAGCACCGGGTCGATCCCCAGGCTGCCCGTGCTCGTCACCGCGGAGTACCGGCGCAGCTGCCAGCCGGCCAGCAACGCGAGCACGACCAGCGCCACGTCACCGCCCGCCCGGGCGTACGCCGGCCACCCGCGCCGGCCTCCCCCGCCGCACGCGCGCGCTCCCCGGCTGCGGCGGCCGGAGCGCCGGGCCGAGCGTGATCGCCACGCAGGCCAGCGCCGCCGCCGCCGCGGCCCACCAGGCGGCGGGCGGCAGCGCGCCGATCCGGATCCGGGCGCGGCGCAGCGGCCCGGTGGCGGCCAGCCAGGCGGCCAGCCGGCCGCCGAGCAGCGCGCCGGCCACAGCCGCGGTGACGGCGAGCAGGCCGGACTCGGCGGCGTTCAGCCGGGCGAGCTGCGCCGGTGATCCGCCCCGCGCGCTGAGCAGCGCGGACTCCGGCTCCCGCTGGCCGGCCAGGACGCGGGACGCCAGCGCCAGCGCGCCCGCCACCAGGACCAGCACCAGCAGGCCGCCGATGACCAGCAGCGACCTCGCGACGACGAGGTCGGCACCGAGGCCGGCCAGCAGTCCGGGCAGGGCCGTGCCGACCTGCAGGCCGCCGAACCGCGGGGAGAGGCTGAAGGCCGACGCCATCCGGGTGATCTTGCCGGCGAGCGCGATGAGGTCGCCGCCGATGCGCTGCCGGTCCGGCAGGGCGACCCAGGACGCGCCGCCGGTGACGAGACGGCCGCCAGTGAAGGCGGCCGGGTCCACCACCAGCGGGCCGTAGGTGATGAACCCGCCCTGCGAGGTGGCACCGGACGCGCCGATCAGGTTCAGGCCCCAGTAGCTGGCCGCCCGGTCGCGGGGCCGGAAGATGCCGGTCAGGCGGAACTGCAGCGCCGCCCCGGTACTGCGGTCCCGCACCGACAGGAGGCTGCCCACCGGCAGGCGCAGCTGGGCCGCCGCGCTGCTCGGCAGCGCGGCGGGGATCGGCCGGCCCGCGGCCGGGCCGGCTGGCCAGGCGCCGGTGACGAGGGCTGACATCGCCCGGACCCGGTCGGGCGATGCCGCCTGCAGCAGCGCGACCGGGGTGCCCGCGGCGCGGGCGGGCGGCCGCGCCGCGCCCTGGCCAGGCGGCAGCGCGAGCGAGTCGGACCACAGCGACCGGTCGAGCGTCACCGGAATCGCGCCGAACGCCGCCCGCAGCGAGCCGCGGATGGAGGCGGAGTCGGCATCGGCCTGGCGCAGGTTCATCGCGCCGTTCATGTCGACCCGCACGCCGGGCGCGGTCTCGATCCGGCGCTGCGCGGCCTGGCCGAGCGCCTGCCCGGCGAATGCCGCGAGCGCCGCGGCCACCGTGGCCGCGACGACGGTGTTGAGCAGGACCGCGCCGAGGACGAGCCTGGATGCTCCCATCCGGCGCAGGACGACCGGCGCTGCGCGGGATCCATCGAACATCGCTCCCCACGATGGCGCCGGGGCCGCGGCCCCGGCAACGGGGCGTCCGGTGATCGTTGCCCGACCGTGACCGGCGGCCGGATGCGGCGGCGGCCCGATGAGCGCGTCCCGTTATCTCGGCAATCACAGTGAGACAACCACGTAGTCACAATGCGAACAACCCGAGTAGTCACAGTGAAACGACTCGAATTGACATCGCGAAGACACCCTTCGCCGGGCGAACGATAGGGACTGGTGCGGACCAGCCCGGCGGTCCTAGGTTTGCACCAGGCGCAACTGCCGTCTGGCGAGGAGGCCGTGCATGACCCGCATAACCGTCAAGGTTGACGGCGTCAGCTATACCGACGACGTCGAACCCCGCCTGCTGCTGGTCCACTACCTGCGAGAAGTCGTGGGAAAGACCGGCACGCCCGATCGGCTGCGACACCACCAACTGCGGTGCGTGCACCGTGCACATGGACGGAATGTCGGTGAAAAGCTGCTCCGTCCTCGCGGTCCAGGCCGATGGGTCCGAGATCACCACGATCGAGGGCATCGGGAATGGCGAATGGCATCCGCTGCAGAGCGCGTTCCGGGAAGAGCACGCGCTGCAGTGCGGGTATTGCACCCCCGGCATGATCATGGCGGCCGCCGACCTGCTGCGGGAAAACCCGCACCCCACCGAGCAGGAGATCCGCGAGGGGCTCGAAGGCAACCTGTGCCGCTGCACCGGCTACCAGAACATCGTCGCGCGCCGGTGCGCCGCGCCGCGTCAGCGGCAGCATCCCGGCCGGCGGGACGACGCTCATGACCACGGACACGCAGGCCGAAACGGCCGCAGCCGAGGTCGGCAGGGCCCGGGTCCGCAAGGAGGACGCCCGCCTGGTCACCGGCCAGACGAACTGGACCGACAACACTGGTCCTGCCCGGCATGCTGCACATGGCCTTCGCCCGCAGCCCGTACGCGCACGCCCGGATCACCCGGGTGGACCTGTCCGCCGCCCGCGTCCATGCCCGGCGTGGTGGCCGCGTTCTCCGGCGCCGACTTCGCCGCCGAGCAGGGCAGCCTGCCGTGCGCCTGGCCGGTCACCCCGGACATCGTCATCCCCGACCACCCGCCGATGGCCACCGACGAGGTCCGCTACGTCGGCGAGGCGGTGGCCTGCGTCGTCGCCAGGAGCCGGTACGAGGCCGCGGACGCGGCGGCCGCCATCGACGTGGACTACGAGCCGCTGCCCGCCGGTGCTGGACATCCGCACCGCGCTGGACGAGGACTCGCCCAAGGTGCACGAGGCGGGCAACAAGAGCTACGAGTTCGTCGCTGGCCAACGGCGACCTGGACGCCGCCTTCCGCGACGCCCCGGTGGTGATCGAGCGCAACTACCGGCAGCAGCGGCTGATCCCCACCGCGATGGAGCCGCGGGCCGTGCTGTGCGCGCCGTCCGGCGACGAGTTCACGCATCTGGTCGGCCACCCAGATCCCGCACATGCGTGCGGACCATGCTGGCTCTGGTCACCGGCATCCCGGAGCACGAAGCTGCGGGTCATCGCGCCCGACGTCGGCGGCGGGTTCGGCTCCAAGCTGCAGGTCACCGCCGAGGAGGTGCTCGCCCTGCTGGCCGCCCGCAAGGCTCGGCCAGCCGGTGAAGTGGACCGAGTCGCGCAGCGAGGGCAACCTGACCGTCCACCACGGCCGCGACCAGTGGCAGCGGATCAGGATCGCCGCCGAGCGCGACGGCAGGCTCCGCGGCCTGTCCGTGGACCTGCTGGCCGACATGGGCGCCTACCTGATGCTCGTCACGCCCGGCGTGCCGCTGCTCGGCGCGTTCATGTTCAACGCCATCTACAAGATGGACGCCTACTCGTTCCGGTGCACCGGCGTGTTCACCACGCAAGATGCCCACCGACGCCTACCGCGGCGCCGGGCCGTCCCGGAGGCGACGTTCGCCATCGAACGGACCATCGACGAGCTCGCCGCCGAGCTGGGCATGGACCCGCTGGAGCTGCGCAGGCGCAACTGGATCACCGCACGAGGAATTCCCGTACACCACGATCTGCCGGGCTGACCTACGACTGCGGCAACTACGAGGCGGCCACCGACGCGGGCGCTGGAGCTGTTCGGCTACGACGAGCTGCGCCAGGAGCAGGAGCGGCGCCGCGCCAGCGGCGACCCGGTCCAGCTCGGCATCGGCATCTCCACCTACACCGAGATGTGCGGCCTGGCCCCGTCCCGGGTCGCTCGGCTCGCTCGAGCTACGCGGCCGGCGGCTGGGAGCACGCCAGCGTGCGGATGCTGGCCACCGGCAAGGTCGAGGTGGTCACCGGCGTCGAGCGCACACGGCCAGGGGCACGAGACCGCGTGGAGCCAGATCGTGGCCGACGAGCTCGGCGTGCCGTTCGAGGACGTCCGGGTGCTGCACGGCGACACCCTGGTGTCGCCCAAGGGCATGGACACCTACGGGTCGCGGTCGCTGGCGGTGGGCGGCATCGCCGTCGTCGGCGCCTGCGACAAGGTGGTCGAGAAGGCCAGGGTGATCGCGTCCGCGCTGCTGGAGGCGCCGCCCGAGGAGATCGAGTTCTCCGGCGGGACGTTCCAGGCGCGCGGCGGTCGGCCCGGTCGAAGACCATCCAGGAGATCGCGTTCGAGGCGTTCACCGGCGCACGACCTGCCGGACGGCGTGGAGCCGTCGCTGGACGCCGAGGCCACCTTCGACCCGGCGAACTTCTCCTTCCCGCACGGCACGCACCTGTGCGCGATCGAGGTGGACACCGAGACCGGGCAGGTGACGATCCGCTCCTACGTGGCGGTGGACGACGCCGGGATCGTGGTCAACCCGCTGATCGTGGAGGGCCAGGTGCACGGCGGCATCGCCCAGGGCATCGGGCAGGCGCTGTTCGAGGAGGCGGTCTACGACGACGAGGGCAACCTGCTGACCACCACGATGGCGGACTACCTGCTGCCGTCGGCGGCGGACCTGCCGTCGATACACCACCGACTACAACGAGACGCCCGGCCACCTCGAACCCACTGGGGGTCAAGGGCATCGGCGAGGCGGGCACGATCGCCTCCACCCCGGCGGTGGTCAACGGCATCGTCGACGCGCTGCGCCCGCTGGGCGTGCGCGACGTCACCATGCCCTGCACGCCGCAGCGGGTGTGGCGGGCCATCCAGGCCGCCCGCGGCGACGCGGCCGGCGAGGCGGGCGGCGGCGACGCCAGCGGCATCAGCTCCGACGGCGAGACCAGCAGCGGAGTCACCCACACGGCGGACGGCAACGAGGGGGACGCGCGATGATCCCGGCCCAGTTCGACTACACCAGGCCGCAGTCGCTGGACGAGGCGGTGACCGCGCTCGCCGACGGTGGCGAGGACGCGAAGGTAATCGCCGGCGGGCAGAGCCTGATGCCGCTGCTGCGGCTCCGGCTGGCCTACCCGGAGCTGCTCGTCGACGTGGGCGGGCTCGACGAGCTGCGCGGCGTGCGCGACGAGGGCGACTCGCTGTGGATCGGCGCGCTCACCACGCACTACCAGCTCATCAGGGACCCGCTGATCCGGGAGCACTGCGGGCTGCTCGCACAGACGGCAGGCACGGTGGCCGACCCCGCGGTCCGGCACCGCGGCACGATCGGCGGGAACCTGTCGCACGCCGACCCGGCGGGTGACCTGCCCGCGGTGATGCTGGTGCTGGACGCGACGGATGGTCGTGCGCGGCCGGGCGGGGACCGCGAGATCCCGCGCGGCGGACTTCTTCATGGACTACCTGACCTCGGCGCTGGAGCCCGGCGAGATCCTGACCGGGGTCCGGGTGCCCAAGCCCGGACCTGGCTGGGGCTACCGGTACGAGAAGTTCCAGGCGAGCGCGCAGTCGTGGGCCATCGTCGGCGTGGCCGCGCTGGCCCGGCGGTCGAACGGGCAGGTAGCCGAGGCGCAGGGTCGGGCTGACCAACATGGGCTCCACCCCGCTGCGGGCCACGGCCGCCGAGGAGGCGGCGGCCGGCGTGGCGGCCGACCGGGACGCGCTGCGCGCGGCCGCGGAACACGCCGCGGACGGCACCAGCCCGCCGTCGGACCTGAACGCCAGGCCCGATTACCGGCAGCACCTGGCCCGGGTGCTCACCGGCCGGGCGCTGGCCCACGCCGCCGGAGTATGATCGACTGCCGCACGTCCGGCCGGTGAAAGGCGGATAATCGGCGGAAGGAACGCTCGTGCCGGGCCGGCAAGGCCCATGACGGCAGGGCGATCTACGCACCGGAAAGAGTACGAAGCGATGGCCATTGAGCTCGAGCACTCATTCGCCGTTCCTGTTCCGCCCGAGCAGGCCTGGGACGTGCTGCTCGACGTGGCACGGGTGGCTCCCTGCATGCCGGGCGCCACCGTCGACGAGGTGGACGGCGACGTGGTCACCGGCAGGATCAAGGTCAAGGTCGGGCCGATCGCGCTGACCTACACCGGCAAGGCGACGTTTACCGATAAAGACGCCGCCGCGCACGCGGTGCAGGTCGAGGCGGCCGGCAAGGAGACCAGGGGCGCGGGCACGGCCTCGGCCACCGTCCAGGCCCGGCTGGAGGAGGAGAACGGCCAGACCCGGGTCAGCGTGCACACGTCGCTGAACGTCACCGGCCGGCCCGCGCAGTTCGGCCGGGGCGTGATGGCCGAGGTGGGCGGCAGGCTCATCGAGAAGTTCTCGGCCAACCTGGCCGAGCAGCTGGCCGCCGGCGGACCCGGCCGTGGCCCCCCGGCGGCGAGTCACCGGCTGTAGCGGGCGGCGGGCAGGCAGGCGCGGCAGCCGACCCGGCCGGCAGGCCGGCGGCTGCCGGCCGCCGAGCGAGCCCGGGCCGGGACGACGCCCGGCATGGCGATCCCGCATCCAGGAGCTGAACCTCCCCGTCCCGCTCGTTCAACAGCCTCAAGAGCGAGGGCATCGACACCGTCGGCGAGCTCGTCGCGCGCACCGAGAGCGACCTGCTGGCATCAGGAACATCGGCGCGCGGTCGGTCGAGGAGATCGAGGAGAAGCTGCGCGATCTCGGGCTCGCGCTGGCCGAGACGGCCGCAGCCGGAGCCGGGCCCGGCCGGCGGCCAACGGCGGCCTCGCAACGGCGGCCCGGCACAGCGCCGGCCCGGCGACGGCGCCGGCGCCGCCGGGACGGCGAGGGCCCGGCGTGGGACCGCGGCGCGCGCCGCAGGGCCGCGGTCCCCGAGGACGAGACCTGCCCCGGGCCGAAGCCGAGGACGACGCGATCGACCTGCTCGACGTGGCCGCCGGGCCGGTACTCAAGCGGGTGCTGCCCGCCGACGTGGTGGCCGCCCTGATCGTGCTGGCCATCCGGCTGCGCCGCGGCCTGCGGCGGCGGCCCAGCTGAGCGCCGCCGGGGCGGCGCGGGCGCGGGCGGTCAGCCGGCCCGGTTCCGGTGAGCCGCGCGCGAGGATCCGTGCGCGGTCCGGCCCGGCAGAGCGACGTCCGGTGAGCCGGCGCGAGGATCCGCTGCGGGGTCACGGGCTCAGCGCGTGCCGGAATACCACCGCCATGATCTTCGTCAGGCGGGATCGTACTGTGACGAGTGACACATTCTCCGGACGGACCGCACTCATGCGGTGGAACTCGACGCCGCCGATCCGCTCGCCGGGTTCCGGGAGCGGTTCGCCGACGACGGGCGCGACGCTGATCTACCTGGACGGCAACTCGCTGGGCCGGCTGCCGCTGGCCACGGCCGAACGGATCGCCCAGGTGGTCCGGCGACGAGTGGGGCCGCGGGCTGATCGGCTCCTGGGAGCACTGGATCGGGCTGCCGGCCCGGGTGGGCGACCTGCTGGGCGAGCACCTGCTCGGCGCCGCGCCCGGCCAGGTGGCGGTCAGCGACTCGACCACGGTGAACCTGTACAAGCTGGCCTGCGCCGCCCTCGGCGGCACGGCCGGGGCGGCGGGTCATCGTCACCGACGACGACAACTTCCCCACCGACCGGTACGTGTTCCAGGGCATCGCCGCGCAGCGCGGCTGCGAGCTGCGGATGATCCACACCGACATGGACTCCGGGCTGGACGAGGCAGGCCCTGCGCGGCCGCGGTCGGCACCGACACCGCGCTGGTCAGCCTGTCGCACGTCGCCTACCGCAGCGCGGCGCTGGCCGACATGGCGAAGATCACCGGCCTGGTGCACGCGTCCGGCGCGCTCATGCTGTGGGACCTGTGCCACTCGGCCGGCTCGGTGCCGGTGCGAACTGGACGCGTGCGGCGCCGACCTCGCCGTCGGCTGCACCTACAAGTACCTGAACGCGGGCCCGGGCGCGCCCGCCTTCCTGTACGTCCGCCGCGATCTGCAGGACCGGCTGCGCCAGCCGATCTGGGGCTGGATGGGCCAGCGGAACCTGTTCGAGATGGGCCCGGCTACGACCCGCTGCCCGGCATCGAGCGGTTCACCGCCGGCACCCCGCAGGTAGCCGGCATCGCCGCGGTGCAGGAGGGCGCCCGGCTGCTCGCCGAGGCCGGGATCGGCCGGCTGCGGGACAAGGGGGTCCAGCTCACCGAGTACCTGATCAGCCTGGCCGACGCGTGGCTGATGCCGCTCGGCTGCGCGCTCGCCTCGCCCCGGGATCCGGCCCGGCGCGGCTCGCACGTGACCCTGCACCACCCGGAGGCGCGCCGGATCTACCAGGCCCTCGCCGCCCGCGGCGTGATCATCGACTACCGCGACGCCGGACCGGATGCGGTTCGGGCTGGCCCCGATCACCACCCGGTTCACCGACGTCTGGGACGCGATGGCCGCGACCCGCCAGATCATCGAGACCAAGGCCTACACGGACATCCCCGCCGGTTCCCCCGGCTAAGCGCGCCCGGCAAAGGACTGCCGGGCTCGCGGCGCCCAGACGCCGGCCTGCCGCGGGGCGAGGCGTCAGGAACTGCGCTTCCAGGTAACGCTGAACCCGTTGCCGCTGCCGTTAAGCGGACCGGGCTGGGCCTTCACCCGGCCGGACGGATCGGTCATGGTGATCTCATCGTCGGCGTAGCTCGAGATGACCCGGGAATTCACGGTCGCTCCGGTTTCGGTCCAGGAGTGGAAGTTGGCCAGCGGGTAGACGCCGCTCGATCCGCTCGGCGCCTCCGCGATCCACTCGGCGCTGGAGTTGGCGCAGCTCGAGCACGTCTGAGTGGTGGAGAAGCTGTTACCCGAGCGGCTGGAGTCGGTGACCTTGAGCGTGTAGCTCGTGCCGCTCCTGACGACCGAGGCACTGATGCTGTCACCGGGCCGCAGGCTCGAGCCGACCACCTGGATGTCGTTGCTGGGGTACATCTCCCACCAGGTGTAGTAGTAGGCGGAGCCGTAGTAGCACTCGGCGAGCGTGCCGTCCTGCTCCACCGAGCTGCTGCTGTACCCGTCGATCCCGACCCAGAAGGCCGCGAGCGAGGTCTGGGAGCCGCAGCTGACCGAGGGCTCGGTCCAGTGGCCGGTGACCGTGCTGAACGTGGTGCTGGTATCGGCGTAGCCGGACCAGTTGCTGCTCTGCACCTGGGACAGGCCCTTGATCCGCAGGTCCTGTCCGGGCACCCGGTGGTCCGTGCCGTGCTGGCCGATCTCCAGGCGCTTGAGCGCGGCCGGGCGGCGGCCGCGGCGGCGCTGCGGGACGGGTGGACGCCGGCCGTGCTGGCGCCCGCGGCCGGGCTGAAGGCCACGGACAGGCCCAGCACCGGCACGCACGCCATTAAGGCGACGAACGGCAGCCGGGGGAAACGATGCATGGCGGGGTGCCTCTCTTCATTGGGGTCGGCCGTGGTAGCCGCTTGTGTTCAGATCGTAACTTTCAGGCACCTTGATCACCAGTGGTGACGGGCAGATTACTTTCTGACGCAAACTCCCCGGACGGCCGGCGATCCGCCGCGCGTCCCCCGGCCCGCTACTCCCACTCGATCGTGGCGGGCGGCTTGCTGGTCACGTCGAGCACGACCCGGTTCACCTCGGGTACCTCGTTGGTGATCCGGGTGGAGATCCGGGCGAGCACCGCGTGCGGGCAGCCGGGCCCAGTCGGCGGTCATCGCGTCCTCGCTGGCCACCGGGCGGAGCACCACGGGGTGGCCGTAGCTGCGGCCGTCGCCCTGCACCCCGACGGACCGGACGTCGGCGAGCAGCACCACGGGGCACTGCCAGATGTCGCGGTCCAGCCCCGCGGCGGACAGCTCCGCGCGGGCGATCGCGTCCGCGGCGCGCAGGATCGCAGCCGCTGCGGCAGTGATCTCGCCGATGATCCTGATGCCGAGCCCCGGACCGGGGAACGGCTGCCGCCAGACGATCTCCGGCGGCAGGCCCAGCTCGGTGCCGATCAGCCGGACCTCGTCCTTGAACAGCCGGCGCAACGGCTCGACCAGGCGGAACTTCAGATCCTCCGGCAGTCCGCCGACGTTATGGTGGGACTTGATGCTGGCCGCGCCGGTGCCGCCGCCGGACTCGACCACGTCGGGGTAGAGCGTGCCCTGGACCAGGAACTCGACGGACTCGCCGCGGCTGCCCGCCTCGGCCGGCGATGTCGCGGGCCGCGCCCTCGAACGCGCGGATGAACTCGCGGCCGATGATCTTGCGCTTGGCCTCCGGGTCGGTCACGCCGGCCAGCGCCCGGCGAAGAACATCCGCCGCGGCGCACCGCGTGCAGCTCGACCCCGGTCGCGGCCACGAAATCCCGCGCGCACCTGCTCGGCCTCACCCTCGCGCAGCAGCCCGTGGTCGACGAACACGCAGGTCAGCCGGCCGCCGATGGCGCGCTGGACGAGCGCGGCGGCGACCGCCGAGTCGACGCCGCCGGACAGCCCGCAGATCGCCCGGCCGCCGCCGACCTGCTCGCGGATGCGCTGCGATCTGCTCGTCGATGACGCCGCGCGTCGTCCAGTCCGGGCGGCAGCCCGCCGCGTCCAGGAACCGGCGCAGGATCTCGGTGCCGTGCTCGGTGTGCGCCACCTCGGGGTGGAACTGCACGCCGTAGAGCCCGCGGCCGGGATTTTCTATGGCGGCGACGGGCGTGCCGGCGGTCCGGGCGGTGACGGCGAACCCGGGCGGCGGCGTCACGGCGGTGTCGCCGTGCGACATCCACACCCGCTGGCGCGGCGGCAGGCCGTCCAGCAGGGCGCTGCCGCGGGATGGTGTCCAGCTCGGTCGCGCCGTACTCGGCCGCGTCGGTCCGCGTCCACCGCGCCGCCGAGCCCGGCCACCATGAGCTGGAATCCGTAGCAGATGCCGAGCAGCGGGACGCCGGCCTCCAGCAGGCCCGGCGGGGCGGGCGGGGCCCCGTCCGCGTATACCGAGGCCGGGCCGCCGGACAGGATGATCGCCTTCGGCTTCATCGCCAGCATCTCCCGGTGCGGCATGGTGGCCGGCACGATCTGCGAGTAGACGTGGCACTCGCGCACCCGCCGGGCGATGAGCTGCGCGTACTGGGCGCCGAAGTCCACGACCAGCACGGTGTCGAAGTCACCGGACACGGTCAACGCGGCCCTGCCTTTCCGACCGGGGCGTGACCCGGATCCTGGCGATGCGGCGGCCGTCCAGCTCGGTCACGGTGAGCCGGTGGCCGTCGGCGTCCACGTGGTCGCCTTCGGACGGGCAGCTGGCCGAGGCTGGCGACCATGTAGCCGGCGACCGTCTCGTACGGCCCCTCGGGCAGCTCGATCCCGGTCTGCTCGGCGAACTCGTCCAGGTTGAGCAGGCCGTCCACCTCGAGCTCGCCGCGGGGCAGCCGCTTGGCCTGGCCGGCGGCGGTGTCGTACTCGTCCCAGATGTCGCCGATCAGCTCCTCGACCAGGTCCTCCAGGGTGACGATGCCCGCGGTCCCGCCGTACTCGTCCACCACGATCGCCAGGTGCGCCCGGTCCCGGCGCATCTCCGACAGCGCGGACAGCACCCGCTTGCTCGTCGGCAGCTGCTTGACCGGCCTGGTGACGTCTCCGACCCGGCAGGCCGGCCCGGCTGGTCCGCCGGCCCGGGACCGAGCAGGTCCCGCGACGTGCACGAAGCCGATCACGTTGTCGTAGGAGTCCTGGTACACGGGGAACCGTGAGTGCGGCGCGGCCACCACGGTCTTCGCCGCCTCCGCGAAGCGGGGTGTCGGCGGCCAGGAACTCGACCTCGGTCCGTGGGACCAGCACCTCGCGGATCTGGCGCTTGCCCGCGTCGAAGACCTCGCCGACGATGTGCCGCTCGTCCGCGCTCAGCGCCTGGGTGCCGGCTACCAGGTCACGCAGCTCCTCCTCGGTCATCACCTCGCGGCCGGCCGCGGGGTCGCCGCCGAGCACCCGGACCACCAGGTTGATCGATTTCGACAGCAGCCAGACCAGCGGCCGGGCCAGCACGGTGATCCGGTCAAGCAGCGGGGCGGCGAGCAGGGAGACTCCTTCCGAGCGCTGCAGCGCGAGCCGCTTGGGCGCGAGCTCGCCGAGCACCAGGCTGAAGAAGGAGATGCCGATGGTGACCGCGGCGAGCGACAGCGTCGAGGCGAGGGCGTCGGACAGGCCCTGGCGCAGCAGCGCCGTGCGCAGGTCGCTGGCCAGGGTGGCCGCGCCGAACGTGCCCGGACAGCAGGGTGGCCGATGGTCACGCCGATCTGCACCGCGGACAGGAAGCGGTTGGGGTCCTGGGCCAGCCGCGCCGCCCGCTGCCCGCGCTTGCCGCGCTGGCTGATCGCCCTGACCTGGCCTTCGCGCAGCGAGACGAGCGCCATCTCGGCGGCGGCGAAGAACCCGCCGACCAGCACGATGAGCAGGACGATGAGGATGTCCCAGGGGACCTGGCTCACGTCTTGCTTCCCGATCTCGGCATGTCGCGGCCGGCCTGGATCGCCCAGGCGGCCGGGGCCGGGCCGCCTGCACCCGGCGCGGCGCACCAGCAGGATGCGTGGCGCGTGCGCACAGTCTACGCAGCGCAGCGGCCGGCCGCTCGATCGTGCGGCACCGCGCCGTGTCCCGCGGGATCCGGCCGGAACCGGGATGATCATGCGCCGCTTGGACAACCGGGCGCCCGCGTGCCAACGTATGAGAGCCGTGGGACGGATCTGGAAGAACAGCGGGAAGCTCGCCGACGGGCGCGAGATCATCTACTTCGATGAGTCGCCCGGGACTGGGCCGCGCGGACGTGCCCGACCGCCGCGAGCTGCCCCCGATGACCGCCGGGCCGCACCGCCCGAGTCCGGCCTGCGCTGGGATCCGCTGGCCGGCGAGTGGGTGGTGATCGCCGCGCAGCGGCAGGACCGGACGTTCCTGCCGCCGCCGGAGGCCTGCCCGCTGGACCCGTCGGCGCCCGGGCGGCCGACCGAGATCCCGGCCGCCGACTACGACGTCGTGGTGTTCGAGAACCGGTTCCCTTCGCTGCGCGGCGCGGGCCACGGCTGACGGGCGGCCGACGGCTGGCCGACCACGGGCCGACCTGGCGCGTGGCAGACCCGGGCGGTGCAGCGGCCCGCTCGGCCGTGCGAGGTGGTGTGCTTCACCGCCGATCACCACGCCTCGTTCGCCCGGCTGAGCCCCGGCCGGGTGCGGACCGTGCTGGAGGCCTGGATCGACCGCAGCGCCGTCCTCGGCGCCATGCCGGGGATCAGCCAGGTCTACTGCTTCGAGAACCGGGGCGAGGAGATCGGGGTCACCCTGCACCACCCGCACGGCCAGATCTACGCCTTCCCGTTCGTCACCCCGCGGATGCGGCGGATGCTGGACGTGGCCGCCGGCGTACGCCGCGCGCACCGGCGGCAACCTGTTCGACGACCTGACCGCCGCCGAGGTGGCGGACGGCTCCCGGATGGTGACGCGCAACGAGGAGTGGATCGCGTTCGTGCCGGCCGCCGCGAGGTGGCCGTACGAGGTGCTGATCTTCCCCGCCCGGCGGGTGCCCCGGCTGACCGCGCTCGGACGAGGCGGCCCGGGCCGGGTTCTGCGAGCTCTACCTGGACGTGCTGCGCCGCCTCGACGCGCTGTTCGGCGCGCCGCTGCCCTACATCGCCGCCTGGCACCAGGCGCCCGTCGCGGCCCGGGCCGGGGCACGAGGAATTCGGCGCTGCACCTTCAGGTACTGTCGGTGCGGCGCGCGCCGGGAAAGCTCAAGTACCTGGCGGGCACCGAATCGGGAACCGGCGTGTGGATCAACGACATCATGCCGGAGACGGCGGCACGACGGCTCCGGGAGGCTGGATGAGGCTGCTGGTCACGGGCGGCGCGGGATACGTGGGCAGCGTGGTCGCCGCCCAGCTGCTGGAGGCCGGCCACGAGGTGGTCGTGCTCGACGACCTGTCCACCGGGCACGCCGACGCCGTGCCGGCCGGGGCCGATCTTCGTGCGCGGCACGATCCGGGACGCCGCGGCCGGCGTGCTGGCCGAGCGGCATCGACGCGGTGCTGCACTTCGCGGCCAAGTCGCTGGTCGGCGAGTCGGTGGCCAAGCCCGGCCTGTACTGGTCGCACAACCTGGGCGGCACGCTCGCGCTGCTGGAGGCGATGCGCGCGCGCCGGGGTGCGCAGCATCGTGTTCTCCTCCACCGCGGCCGTCTACGGCGAGCCGGAGCGCATCCCGGTCGAGGAGACCGACCCGGCCCGGCCGGCCAGCCCGTACGGCGCGTCCAAGCTCGCCGTCGACGTGACGCTGACCGAGTACGCCCGGCTGGACGGGCTCGGCGCGGTCAGCCTGCGGTACTTCAACGTGGCCGGAGCCTACCGGGAGCCGCGGATGGCCGCTGGCTGGCCGAGCGGCACTCCCCCGAGACCCACCTGATCCCGAACGTCCTGGATCGCGCTGGCGCCGGGCGGCCCGACGGGCAGGCGCCGGCGGCGCGGCGCGAGGTCAGATCTTCGGCGACGACTACCCGACGCCGGACGGAACCTGCGTCAGGGACTACATCCACGTGTCCGACCTGGCCCGGGCGCACCTGCTCGCGCTCGGCGCCTGCACGCCGGCGCAGCACCGGGTCTACAACCTCGGCAACGGCACCGGGTTCTCCAACCGCGAGGTGCTCGCCGTGTGCCGGGAGGTGACCGGGGTGGACATCCCGGCCACCGAGGCGCCCCGCCGGGCCGGGGACCCGGCCGTGCTGGTCGCCTCCTCCGGCCCGCATCCACCGCGACCTCGGCTGGAAGGCCGAGCAGGACCTGCGGTCGATGGTCGCCGACGCCTGGGCGGCGGTCGCGCGGCCACCGGATAGACCGGTCGCCGCGAGGCGCGCCGCGCGGCGGCGGCGGCTGGTTCCGCGAGCTGCTACGGCGCCGATCCGGCCGGGGTGTGGCACGCGCCGGGCCGGGTGAACCTGATCGGCGAGCACACCGACTACAACGACGGCTTCGTGCTGCCGTTCGCGCTGGCCCAGGGGGTGCGCGCGGCCGCGTCGCGCGCGCGACGACGGCGTGCTGGAACTGTGCTCGCGGCAGGCCCGCGGCGAGCCGGTCGCCGGTGCGACGCATCGGACGTCGCTGCGCGCCGCGGCCAGGTCACCGCGGCTGGGCCGGCTACCCGGCCGGGGTGGCCTGGGCGCTGCGGGAGGCCGGGCACGCGCATCGGCGGGGCCCGGCTGGCCTTCGACTCCGACCTGCCGCAGGGCGCCGGGCTGTCCTCGTCGGCCGCGATCGAATGCGCCACCGCGATCGCGCTGACCGGCCTGTACGGGCTCGACGTCGCGCCGGCCCGAACTGGCCCGGCTGGCCCAGCGCGCGGAGAACGACTTCGTCGGCGTGCCCACGCGGCATCATGGACCAGTCCGCGTCGCTGCAGTGCATGCGCGGCCACGCGCTGCTGCTCGACTGCCGGTCGCTGGCCACCGAGCAGGTGCCGCTCGACGTGGCCGCGGCCGGGCTCGAACTGCTCGTCCTGGACACCGGGGTGCGGCACGAGCTGGCCGACGGCGGCTACGCCGACCGGCGCCGGGCCTGCGAGCGGGCCGCCGCGCTGCTCGGCGTGCCCGCGCTGCGCGACGTCACCGACCTGGGCCATGCTGGACCGCTGGACGACCCGGTGCTGCGCCGCCGGGCCCGGCACGTGGTCACCGACGACCAGCGGGTGCAGCGGGTGGCGGCGCTGCTGCGGGCGGGCGCGGTCGCCGGCATCGGCCCGCTGCTGACGCAGTCGCACGCCTCGCTGCGCGACGACTTCGAGGTCTCCTGGCCGGAGGCCGACGTGGCGGTGGACGCCGCGGTGGCGGCGGGCGCGCTCGGCGCCCGGATGATCGGCGGCGGCTTCGGCGGGTCGGTGATCGCGCTGGTGCCGGCCGGCCGTTCGGACGCCGGTCGTCGCGGCGGTGGCGGCGAGTTCGGCCGCCGCGGCTGGCCGGCGCCCGCGCGTGGTGCCCGCCGTCCGCCGAAGCGCCGGCGCGTTCGCGATGACCTGACGCCGCGGGCATGACGCGACCCGGCCCGGGCTGGCAGGATGTCGGCATGGCGCTGTATGACGAGGCGCGCGCTCTTGCGAGCGGAACTGTCCGAGCTGCGCCATTCCCTGCACCGTGAGCCCGAGATCGGCCTGGACCTGCCGCGCACGCAGGCCAAGGTGCTGGCCGCGCTGGACGGGCTGCCGCTGGAGATCACCCTGGGCACGGCGCTGAGCTCGGTGACCGCCGTGCTGCGCGGCGCCCGGCCGGGCACGACCGTGCTGCTGCGCGGCGACATGGACGCGCTGCCGGTGACCGAGCGCACCGGGCTGCCGTACGCGTCGAGATCGACGGGGCCATGCACGCCTGCGGGCACGACCTGCACACCGCCATGCTGGCCGGGGCGGCGCGGCTGCTGGCCGCGCGCCGCGACGACTTCGCCGGGAACGTGGTCTTCATGTTCCAGCCGGGCGAGGAGGGCTGCGACGGCGCGCGGCACATGATCGACGAGGGCGTGCTCGACGCGGCGGGCGAGCGGCCGGCCGCGGCGTACGCGCTGCACGTGATCGTCCGCGCGAGCTGCCCGCCGGGGTCATCACCAGCAGGCCGGGGCCGATGATGGCCGCCGCCGACGTGCTCGAGGTGACCGTGCGCGGCCGCGGCGGGCACGCCTCGCACGCCGCACCGCGCCGCCGACCCGATCCCGGCCGCCTGCGAGATGGTCACCGCGCTGCAGACGATGGTCACCCGCCGGTTCGACGTCTTCGACCCGGTCGTCATCACGGTGGGCAGCTTCCACGCCGGCACCACCGACAACGTCATCCCGGACGACGCCTGGTTCCCCGCCACGATCCGCTCCTTCTCCGCCGCGACCCGGGCCCGGGTGAAGGACGCGCGTCGGTCCGGCTGGTCCGCGACATCGCCGCGGCGCACGGCCTGGCCGCCGACGACGGAGTACTGCGACGGCTACCCGGTCACGGTCAACGACCCGGCCGAGGCGGCGTTCGCCGAGCACGCCGCGGCCGCGCTGTTCGGGCGGGAGCGGTTCGCCCCGCTGCCGCACCCGGTGACCGGCGCGGAGGACTTCTCCTTCGTGCTGGAGCGGGTGCCCGGCGCGTTCTTGTTCCTCGGCGCCTGCCCGCCGGACCTGGTCCCCGCCGACGGCCCCGCTCAACCACTCGGCCGAGGCCGTCTTCGACGACGCGGTGCTCAGCGACGGCACCGCGCTCTACGCCGAGCTCGCGCTGCGCAGGCTGGCCGCCGGCTGAGCCGGGCGGGCGGCCAGCACCAGGTCCAGGGAGAGGTGGTGACGGGTGAGCCCCATTTCCCGTGGCTTCCACGGCCGGCGCCGCGAGGCGCGCAGGCCGGGTTCCGCCCGGCCAGTACGTGACAGAGGATTTCCCGGTCTTGTCGGCCGGCCCGACTCCGCATACGCCGCTGGCGGACTGGACGTTCTCGATCGCCGGCGGCAGCGAGCCGAAGAGCTGGACGTGGGCGGAGTTCCGCGCGCTGCCCAGCCAGACGGTCACGGTGGACATCCACTGCGTGACCCGCTGGTCGAAGCTCGATACGAGCTGGGAAGGCGTGCCGGTCGACGCGCTGCTGGAGCACGTCGGGCACGACGCCGGGTACGCGGTCGCGTTCTGTGACGGCGGCTACACCACCAACCTGCCGCTGGCGGATTTGACCGGCGGGCGGGCCTGGGTGGCGTTCGGCTACGCGGGCGAGCCGCTCGATCCCGAGCACGGCGGCCCCGCGCGGCTGCTCGTCCCCCACCTGTACTTCTGGAAGAGCGCCAAGTGGGTGCGCGGGCTGCGGCTGAGCGACACCGACGAGCCGGGCTTCTGGGAGACCTACGGCTATCACATGTACGGAGATCCATGGCTGGAACAGCGGTACGCGGGCGACTGACCTGGCAGGTCGCCTCGGTCGCCTCGGTCACCGACGAGACGGCGGCGGCGGTGACCATCGGCCTCGACGTGCCGGAATGGCCCGGCCACCGGGCCGGGCAGCACCTGGACGTCCGGCTCACCGCCGAGGACGGATACCGGGCCGAGCGTTCGTACTCGATCGCCTCGGCTCCCGGCGAGCCGGTCGCGATCACGGTGGAGCGGCTGGACGACGGCGAGGTCTCGCCTTACCTCACCGAGGAGCTGAGACCGGGCGACGAGCTGGAGCTGCGCGGGCCGGTCGGCGGCTACTTCGTCTGGGAGCCCGGCGAGCGGCGGCCCGCTGATGCTGCTGGCCGGCGGCTCGGGGATCGTGCCGCTCCGGGCGATACTGCGGCACCGGGTCCGCAGCGGCAGCGACGTCCCGGTCCGCCTGCTCTACTCGTCCCGCTCCTGGGACGACATGATCTACCGTACCGAGCTCGGCGAACTCGGCGACGGCGTCGAGGTGATCCACACGCTGACCCGGCGGCAGCCGCCCGGCTGGACCGGCTACGCGCGGCGGGTCGACGCGCGGATGCTGGCCGGGGCCGCCTGGCCCGCCGGCCAGGCCCCGCTGGCTTACGTTTGCGGTCCTACCAGTTTCGTCGAGGCCGTCGCCGACGGCCTGGTCGGGCTCGGCTACCAGGCACAGCGGGTACGAACCGAGCGGTTCGGGGCCACGGGAGGCTGATGATGGAGGCACTCGACGGTAACGCGATCGGCGGCCTGCTGCTTGAGGTCTTCGGCACCGAGATGACCACGGCCGTGGGGACCTGCGCCCACTGCGGCGCGACCGGCCAGGTGGCCGAGCTGGCGGTGTACCTGAAGGGCCGGGCACCGTGGTCCGCTGCCCGGCCTGCGACACGGTGCTCATGGCGTTCGTCCAGGTGCGCGGGATCACCTGCGTCAACCTGCAAGGGCTCGCCACACTGGGCTAACCGGCGTTCGGCCGCGACCCCGCCGTCGCCGGGCCGGCCGGTCACGGTGCTCGGCGGGGATGCCGGCCAGAAGCCGGCCGCGGTCACCGGCCCGTGGCCGGCCGGGAAGACGGCGCACCGATCGCGGAGCGCGGCCTCCTCGGCCAGGGACATCTCATCGGCAGCGGGCACGACTCGCTATGGCTCAGAGGCTGGCGACGTCGGCCTGCTTGGCGCGGACCGCCTCCGCGGCCTCGCGCAGCGAGGCCAGCTCGGACTCGGTCAGGTCCCGCTCCACGACCCGGATCACGCCCGTCGGCGCCGATCTCCGCTTCGACGCCCAGGTAGACGCCGGAGATGCCGTACTGGCCGTCCACCCAGGCGCAGACCGGCATCACCGCGTGCGGCGTCCTCGGCCACCGCGCGGGCCATCCGGGCCGCCGCCGCCGACGGGGCATAGTAGGCGGAACCGGTCTTCAGCAGCTTGACGACCTCGGCGCCGCCGTCCCTGGTGCGCTGCACCAGCGCCTCGATGTCGTCCGCGGTCAGCAGGTCGGTCAGCGGTCTTGCCGTCCACCGTGCAGGCCGAGGGCACCGGGACCATCGTGTCACCGTGCGAGCCCGAGCGTCAGGGTGCGGACCGAGCCGACCGGCACGCCGAGCCGCTCGGCCACGAAGTAGCTGAACCGGGCGGTGTCCAGCATGCCCGCCTGGCCCATCACCCGGCGCTGCGGGAAGCCGGTGACCTTGGCCGCCAGCGCGGTCATCTCGTCCAGCGGGTTGGAGACCACGATGAGGACGGCGTCGGGCGCGTGCTTCACGACGTTCTCCGCCACGCTGCGCACGATCTTGGCGTTGACCTCGATCAGGTCCATCCGGCTCATGCCGGGCTTGCGCGGCAGGCCCGCCGTGACGATCACGATCTGCGAGCCGGCGATCGCCTCGTAACCCTCGCCCGCCGGGCCGGTGGTCTGGCCGGTGACCTTGGTCTCGAAGCCCTCCACCGGCCGCGACTGGTTCATGTCCAGCGCGAGCCCCTCGGGCCTGCCCTCGATGATGTCGGTGAGCACGACCTCGTCGAAGATGTCGTACTCGGCGAGCCGCTGGGCGGTGGTGGACCCGTAGAAGCCGGCCCCGACGACGGTTACCTTGCCTGTGCGGGCCATGTCCGCTGTTCTCCTTCGGTGATCGTGTGGTGCGAGGCGGCGCGAGCGGGCTAAGCCGGCGAGCTCGTCCATCGCGGCGCGCAGGTTCTCGTCGAGCGCGCTGAGGAATTCCTGCGTGGTCAGGAACGGGGTGTCCCCGCCGACCAGCAGGGCGAGGTCCTTGGTCATCTTGCCGCTCTCCACGGTCTGCACGCAGACCTGCTCGAGCGCGTTGGCGAAGGCGGTGACCTGCGGGCGTGCCGTCCAGCTTGCCGCGGTGCGCCAGCCCGCGGGTCCAGGCGAAGATCGAGGCGATCGGGTTGGTGGACGTCGGCTTGCCCTGCTGGTACTGGCGGTAGTGCCGGGTCACCGTGCCGTGCGCGGCCTCGGCCTCGACGATCTTGCCGTCCGGGGTCATCAGCACGCTGCTCATCAGGCCCGAGCGAGCCGAAGCCCTGGGCGACCACGTCGGACTCCACGTCACCGTCGTAGTTCTTGCAGGCCCAGACGATGCCGCCCTCCCACTTGAGCACCTGGGCGACCATGTCGTCGATCAGCCGGTGCTCGTAGGTGATCCCGGCCGCCTCGAACTCGGCCTTGAACTCGGCCTCGAAGATCTCGGCGAACAGGTCCTTGAACCGGCCGTCGTAGGCCTTGAGGATCGTGTTCTTCGTGGACAGGTACAGCGGGTAGCGGCGGTCCAGCGCGTACCGCATGGTGGCCCGGGCGAAGTCGCGGATCGAGTCGTCGTAGTTGTACATGCCCATGGCGATGCCGCCGCCGGTGAACTTGGCCACCTCGAACTCGATCGGCCGGTCGCCCTCGTCGGGGGTGTAGGTGATCGTCACGGTGCCGGGGCCGGGGACCACGAAGTCGGTGGCGCGGTACTGGTCGCCGTGCGCGTGACGGCCGATCACGATCGGCTTGGTCCAGGTCGGCACCAGCCGGGGGATGCTGGACATCACGATCGGCTCGCGGAACACGACACCGCCGAGGATGTTGCGGATGGTGCCGTTCGGCGAGCGCCACATCTTCTTCAGCCCGAACTCCTCGACGCGGGCCTCGTCCGGCGTGATCGTGGCGCACTTGACACCCACGCCGTGCGCCTTGATCGCGTTCGCGGCGTCGATCGTCACCTGGTCGTCGGTGGCATCCCGGTTCTGGATGGACAGGTCGTAGTAATCGAGCTCGATATCCAGGTAAGGCAGGATCAGCTGGTCCTTGATGAACTGCCAGATGATCCGCGTCATCTCGTCGCCGTCCAGCTCGACGACGGGATTGGCTACCTTGATCTTGGGCATGCCGCCGGTTTCCCTTCCCACGCTGCTCTGCCCGCGCCGTTGCCGGGCCCGCCGCCTGCCAGGCTACCGGTGCGGCACAGGCACCTGGCAGCCGGTAGGCCGTCGCTTGGTGCTCAGGCACGGGATGGGCAGCACGAGCGCGACGGCCAGGATGCACGCGCCGAGGACGGCAGGACCAGGACGTCGGTCACCCGGTGCCGCGTGACGAGCAGGCCGGCCAGCGCTCCGGCAGGACCAGCCGCGCCAGCGCCGCGACGAGCAGCGCGACCGCCACCGTGATCATGCCCGCGCGGACATGCCTGGGCCCAGCCACATCCAGGCCAGGCCGCCGGCCGATCCCGGCCAGCACGAGCGCGTAGGGCAGTTGCGCCCACCGCGAGGCCGGCCTGCGCCCTGCCCGGCCGCCGCACGCCGAGCGGGGCGTCGGCGCGCCGGGACGCACGGGCGCAGGGGCCTGCGCCGCGATGGACGGCGCACGGCGTCCGGAGCCGCTGGGACCGCCGGTCGGCTGCGCGGTCTGGCACGGACTCTTCCACGATGGTAGTGGCAGTGGCGGTGACCGGCCGGCGTCAGGGCGCCGCCGGCGGCCATGGCGACCTCGTCCACGGCGATCTTAACGCCGCGCCGGGCCGGCCAGCGCAGGCGGCCAAGGGCCGAATCGCTGAGCCGGACTTCGCCAATCGGTAGCGCCGATCGGGGTACGACCGCCGCACAGAGGGTAACTCCCCGTGAGGCATCCGTGACTCGCCGTTAGGCGGGAGGATCGACGTGGAGAGGCCCTACATTCGCATCGAGGACACGGGGGAGGTCATTCCGCTGCGCGCCGACGTGACCACGGTGGGCCGTGGCAGCTCCGTGGACATCCGGCTGCGGACCCGAGCGTCTCCAAGCTGCACGCCGAGATCATCTGCCGGGGCGAGTACGCATACGTGGCCGACCTCGGATTATCACGGAACGGGACCAGGGTAAACGGCCGCCCCGCCGCCCGCCGAGTGCTGGAGGACGGCGACGTGCTGAGCTTCGGCGTCGGCGCGATGCCGGGTCGGCGGGCTCGCCCACGAGGACATCGCGGCCGAGGTCGAGCTGCGCAGGCAGGCCGCGCCCGAGCTGACCCGCCGCGAACTCGACGTGCTCACCTCGCTGTGCCGGCCCGCGCTGTCGGACGAGGCGTTCGTCGCGCCGGCCACCGCCCGCGAGATCGCGCCGACCTGGTCGTGACCGAAGCCGCGGTCAAGCAGCACCTGCTGCGCCTGTACCAGAAGTTCCGCATCCAGGAGGGCATGAACCGGCGGACCCGGCTGGCCAACGAGGTGGTCGCGCTGGGGCTGGTCCGGCCGCTGCCGCCGCCGGGCCGCGCCGAGCCCCGGCTGCGGGCGATCCGGGCCGCACAGCACCAGCCCAGGGCATCCAGCCGCCGCAGGCGGCGCGGCCGCAGAGCGCCCATACCCGCCGGGCCCGGCCCGCGCAGCCAGCGCGCGGCACCCCGCCGGCCGCCTCCCCGGCGCGGAATCCCGGCACGGCACCGGCTCCCCGACCGCCAGGCCAGCTAGGCGTGTCTCGGAAGATCACGTGCCCGCTGGCGACAGGTCCGGGCACTGACCGGAAAGTAGCCCACCTGAGCCGGGCAGCCGGCAGCGGCCCCGGCGGCACGGTCCAGGCAATTTTCACCCCCGTGCGACCATCCCCGGATGAGACGGCTTGCCCGCATTCCGCCCGGAAAACCGAGACAAACCATTCCGGATCTTGGTCGGAAGACGGGCAGGGTGGGGATGATCACGGATTCACCCGGGACTGGTGCCGCGCTGGACGCATAGAGTATCTATGCCTAGTATTACTTAGCATGAATCGTGAACGACTCAAGGGACATCTCGACCTCCTGCTGCTGTCGGTGCTGGCCGCGGGGCCCGCGCACGGATATGCGATCATCGCTGCGCTCAGGGAACGCAGCGAGGGAACGTTCGACCTGCCGGAGGGCACGATCTACCCCGCACTGCACCGGCTTGAGGACGCAGGGCTGCTGGGCAGCTCCTGGGCCGCCGCCGAGGGCAGGCGCCGCCGCGTCTACGCGCTGACCAGGGAGGGGGCGGCCGCCCTGGCGGCTGAACAGACCCAGTGGCGGGACTTCGCGCGCGGCGTCCAGGCCGTGCTGGGGTGGGGCTCCCAGGCCGCGCTGGAACGAAGCGCCCAGGCCGCGCTGGGGTGGTCGGTGTGAGCATGCAGGGCAATCCGGTCGAGGAATACCTGGACCTGCTCTACACCCGGCTGCGCACCGCGCCGCGCCAGGCCAGGCGAGTTCTGGCCGAGGCCGAGGATCACCTGCGCGAGGCGACAGCGGCCGGCCTGGCCGCGGGCCTGACCGAGCGCGAGGCCCAGGAGGCGGCGATCTCCAGCTTCGGGTCGGTGCGCGCAGTCGTCCGCGCGCACGACGCGCGGCTGCGACGGTTCCCGGCCCTCGCCGTGGCCGGCGATCTCGCGGTGTCGGCGTGGCGCCTGGCCTGCGTCGGCCTCATGGCCGTCGGCGCCAGCGGCCTGGTGGCGGCGGTGATGAACGCGGCGTTCGGCCCGCGGTTCGTCGGGGCGGTCCCGCGCGGCGCCAGGCTCACCCCGGCTGCCTGCCGGGCCTGGCTCACGGACAACCCGGCGGCGCACGGCTGCGCGCAGGCCGCGATGCTGGAAACCAGCGGCGACGCGGTACGACTGCGGTTGCTGGCCGGGGTCGCGGGCCTGATCCTGCTGGCGGGCTACTACCTGGCGGGCCGCCGCTGGTCCGGTGCCGTGCTGCCGGACGGCTTCGTGCCCACGGTCGCGGTGAGCCTGTTCGGCGCGGCGGCACTGGGCCTGGGCTGGCTTGCGGTGAACCAGGGCGTGGTCGGGGTCAGCTCCGGGCCGGGTTTCTACCTGAGCGGCGCGGTCGTGTCGCTGGCCGTGGCCGCTGCCTTCGGCCCCGCACTGCGCCGGACGCTGCTTCAGCAAGCGCGCGACTGACCCGGCAGGCCTGGCCCGCGGCCACCCGCTGGCCGCGGCTGCCGCGCCGGTTCGCCGGGACCGGCCTAGAGGTGATGCAGCCGGTAGACCACCTGGTCGGCGAAGTGACGCAGCCCCTGCACGTGCCAGCTCAGCGAGGACAGCGGCCAGAGGTCATGCGGCTGGGTGACCGCCGCGGCCGCCACCGCGACGACGACGACCAGCAGCAGGACCGTGGTGAGCGCGGCGGGGAAGCGGCTGCGGGCCACCGCGCCGTAGAGCCGGCCAAGCTGCCGGCGCGGCTTCGCCGAGCCGGGGCCGAATCCGTAGAAGGCGACGAACCCCCGGCCCCGCACGCGGCCGCCGCCGGATGCGGATGGCCGTGCACCGCGATGATCGTGACCGCCGCCGCGATCGCGCCGCAGGTCAGCGCCAGCGGGGCGAGCAGCACCGAGCTGACCAGCGCGCGGACCAGCGCCCACGGTGCGGTGGTCACCATGACCGGCACGTCGCTGATCCGGGCTCCCCGCTCCGACCGCCGCTTGGTGAGGCCGCCGTGCGCGAGGTCGGCGGCGCGCAGCAACACGATCGCCACCAGCGCGGCGACCGTGCCGGCCACCGGCAGCAGCACGCTCGCCGCGACGGCGACCGCCATCGTGAGCAGGGTCAGCAGCCGCCGGGACCCGATCTGGGCTTCGGTACCGGCCCGCCGGGCCGGCGCTGGCGCGGCAGGGACAGCCCCGTACCCGGCCGACCCCGCGGGCGGGGCGGTGGCCACGGCGGGATACCGCACCGGAGGCAGCAGGTCGGAGTAGAGCTCGCCGCCCGCCGCGGCCGGGCGCTGCCGGGTCAGCGGGCGCAGCCCGGGGCCACCGCCGGCCGGGGCGGGCTGCGGCACGAGCGCGGCCGGGCCATCCATCATGGTTCCCTGCGCGGCCGGCGTCCCGTACGCCATGGGCACCGGCGCCCCGTAGGCCATGGGGGACGGCACCCCGTAGGCCATGGGGGACGGTGCCCCGTGGATCACGGCGGACGGGCTCCCGTAGGCCGCGGCGGACGGCGCCGCGGCCCCGACGGCACCGGCCAGGCCGCCCGCGGCGGCCGCCCCCGGTACGCGCCCGGCCGTGCCCGGCGCGCCTGCGGGTGCCCCGGCCCCGTGACCGGGCGCCACGGCCCCGCCGGCCGCGGCGGAAGCGCCGGCCGGACGGCGTCCCACCTCGGCCCCGGACGGGCACGTCCGGGCCGGACAGGTCGAGCGCGGCGCACTCCGTGCTGAGCTGGATCGCCGACGGACGGCGGCCGGGGTCGCGGCTGAGCGCGGCGGTCACCAGCGGCAGCAGCTTGCGACGGAACACCGTCCAGGTCGGGCCGCCCGGAGATGATCCGGTAGAAGATCGTCTCGTAGGAGCCGGTGCCGAACGGCGGCCTGCCGGTGGCCGCGAACGCCACCGTGCTGCCCCAGGAATGCACGTCGGCCGACGAGCCGCTCGGCTGGCCCTCGACGATCTCGGGCGCCAGGTACCCGGGGGTGCCCATGAACATGCCGGTCTGGGTGATCTTGGTCGCGTCCGGCGCGTGCGCGATGCCGAAGTCGATCAGCACCGGCGACGCCGCCCGCCATGACCACGTTCCCCGGCTTGAGGTCGCGGTGCACCACGCCCGCGGCGTGCACGGCCGCCAGGCCCTCCGCCAGCCCCCAGGCGAGCCGCTCCAGCGCCGGGCCGCGCAGCGGCCCGTTGTCCCTGATCATCTGGTCGAGCGAGGGACCGGCCACGTAGCGGGTGACCACGTAGGGCACGTCGCCGGTCACGTCGGCGTCGATGACCTCGGCCACGAAGGGGCTGCGCACCCGGCGCATCGTCTCGAACTCCCGGCCCAGCCTGCGGCGGGCATCGGGGTCGCCGGCCACCCCCGGGCGCAGCACCTTGACCGCGACGGCGCGCCCGTCAGGATCACGGGCAAGGTGAACGACGCCCATGCCGCCCTCGCCGATCCTCTCGAGCAGGCGGTAGGGGCCAAGCCGGTCCGGCATCGTGTTCTGCGCGGCCATCGCACCGCCACCCTACGGGAAGGCGGCCGAGTGAACGCTGTCCGCCGAAGGCCGCCGGGGAAGATCATCTAATGAGACGAACCGGGGGGCTGGCAAGTTCACCCCCGGGTGAGGCGGCGGTGACCGGCCCGGCCGGTCTCGGCTTTCCGCCGAAGGCGGCCTTCGCTACAAGCGGCTGGCCCGCCACGTCTGACGCGTGACTAGGTGCCTCAGGCACGGTGATCAGGGCGACCCGGTCCCGGCGATCACGGCGACCCGGTCCCCGGGCGATCAGGCGCGACCCGGTCCCCGGCGGATCAAGGCGACTCGGTCCCGGTACCAGGCGGCGCAGCACCTGCGCGGCCTGGGCGTTCTGGTCGGCGTAGGCGACCAGCGCCCTGGCCAGCTCGGCCGCCCATTCGGCCACCGGCACCGGCCGCCGGGACAGCACCACGCCGCGCACCTCCTTGCAAATCTCGGCGGCCAGCCGGCCGCGCTCGCTGCCCAGGGTCAGCACCTGCTCGCCCAGCCGCACGGTGATCTTGGCCACCTCGCCGGGGCGGCCGCGCATCCGGTCGGACATGGTGCGGTCCCGGTCGACGTCGACCACGCCGGGCGGCAGCGCGTCGCCGAGCGAGTCGGTGAGCACGCGCGCGTAGACGGCCACGTCGGCGCTGTCGGCCCGCAGCGCGGCGGCGACCAGGTCGAACGAGAGAGCGTCGCCCGGCTCGGTCATGGTGGCTCCGTTCGAATCGGATCCCCGGCTCCTCGTCACCGTCCGGAGAAGGTGGCCTTCCCCGGACCATTCTCGATGAAACTGCGCATTCCGGCGCGCTGGTCCTCGGTGGCGAACAGCCCGGCGAAGTGCAGCCGCTCGATCTCCAGGCCCGCCTCCAGGCCGACCTCGAGGCCGTCGTCGATGGCCTGCTTGGCCGCGCGCAGGGCCAGGCGCGGGCCCGCCGGCGAACCGGCCGGCCAGCTCGCAGGCGGCCTGGTACACCTCGTCGTCCGGCACCACCCGGTCGGCCAGGCCGATGGCGAGCGCCTCGGCTGCGGCCACGAACCGCCCGGTGTAGACGATGTCCTTGGCCCGGGCCGGGCCGATCAGGCGGGGCAGCCGCTGGGTCCCGCCCGCGCCGGGGATGACGCCGAGCAGGATCTCCGGCTGGCCGACCTTGCGCCTTCTCGCCGAGGACCCGGAAGTCGGCGCACAGCGCCAGTTCGAGGCCGCCGCCGAGCGCGTAGCCGGTGACCGCCGCCACGACCGGCTTGGGGATCTTGGCGATCGCGGTGAAGGCAGGCCTGCAGCCGCCTGGAGCGGGCGGCCATCGTGGCGTAGCTGGCCTCGGCCATCTCCTTGATGTCGGCGCCGGCGGCGAACACCTTCTCGCCGCCGTAGATGACCACGGCCCGGATCGCGTCGTCGCCGCTCACCTGCGCGGCCGCCGCGGCCAGCTCGTCCTGCAGCTGGGCGTTGAGCGCGTTCATCGGGGGGCGGTCCAGGCGGATGGTGCCCACCGCTCCCTCGGTCTGCACCCGGACGAATTCACTCATGACGAACCTCCAGCACGGCCACGGGAAGATGTACAAGGTTGTCATAGCGATCAGCGCCCCGGCCAGGGGCCCCCGGCCGGGAGGCTCCGGTCACCGCAGGTCGCCGTTGGTCATGCCGGCCGGCGCGTCGGGCATCGTGACCAGGCCGAGCTCGGCCCGGCTGGCCAGCAGCGGATGGCTGGGCAGCACCCGCACCGTGTAGCCGAACGGGCCGGCCCGGCCGAGCTCGGCCTCGCCGGCGTACCTGACCGGCGCCGTCGGAGCCGGACGGCTGCGGGTCCGGCGCGAGCGTGCTGTACGAAGGGTCGGTGATCTCGTCGTCGTCGCCGGCCCGGCCGCAGACCAGCTCGACCGCCACGTCGGCCGGGGTGAGGTCGCCGAGGGCGACGCTGGCCCGCACCGCCAGCCGGGAGCCCAGCCTGGGCTCGGCCGCCTCCGCCTCGACGTGCTCGATCCGCACCCCCGGCCAGGCCTTCACCACCCGCTGCCGCCAGGCGGCCAGCTCCCTGGCCCCGGCGAACGGCTCGGGCCCCGGCGGCCAGCGCACGGCTGCTGCGCGCGGCCGGGACGTACAGCTCGGTGACGTACTCGCGCACCATCCGCGCGGCCTGCAGCCGCGGGCCGAGCGTGCTCAGCGTGTGCCGGACCATCTCCAGCCAGCGCCGGGGCAGCCCGTCGGCGTCCCGGTCGTAGAACAGCGGCGCCACCGGCTGGCCGAGCAGGTCGTAGAGCGCGGCGGACTCCAGGTCGTCGCGGCGCCCCTCGTCGTGGACCCCGTCGGCGGACGGGATGTCCCAGCCGTTGGCCCCGTCGGACCACTCGTCCCACCAGCCGTCCCTGACCGACAGGTTGAGCCCGCCGTTCAGCGCGGCCTTCATGCCGGACGTGCCGCAGGCCTCCAGCGGCCGCAGCGGGTTGTTCAGCCAGACGTCGCAGCCCTGGACCAGGGCACGGCCGAGCGCCATGTCGTAGTCGGGCAGGAACACGATCCGGTGCCGGACCGCGGGATCGTCGGTGAACTCGACCATCTGCTGGATCAGCCGCTTGCCGCCGTCGTCGGCCGGGTGCGCCTTGCCCGCGATGACGATCTGCACCGGGCGCTCGGGATCGAGCAGCAGCGCCTTCAGCCGCGCCGGGTCGCGCAGCATCAGCGTGAGCCGCTTGTAGGACGGCACCCGGCGGGCGAAGCCGATCGTGAGCACGCTGTCGTCCAGCGCGTCGTCGATCCAGGTCAGCTCCGCCTCGGACGAGCCGCGCTGGCGCCAGGAGGCCCGCAGCCGCTGCCGGATCTGCCCGACCAGGCGCGCCCGCAGCGCGGCCCGGGCCTGCCAGATCCGCTCCGGGCCGGCCGCGGCGATGCGGTCCCAGGCCGGCCAGTCGGCGCCGGCCGCCGGGCAGTCCGGCTCGCCCTCGGCCAGCGCGATGACCTCGCTGGCCATCCAGCTGGGCGCGTGCACGCCGTTGGTCACCGACCCGATCGGCACCTCGGCGGGGTCGAAGCCCGGCCACAGCCCGGCGAACATCCGCCTGCTCACCGCGCCGTGCAGGCGGCTCACCCCGTTCACCCGCTGGGCCAGCCGCATGCCCATGACCGCCATGTTGAACATGTCCGGATCGCCGCCGGGATAGGTCTCCGCGCCGAGGGCCAGCACCCGGTCACACGGCAGCGCGGCGCCGGCCACCTCGTCGCAGAACTGCGCCTGCACCAGGTCGCGCGCGAACCGGTCGATGCCCGCGGGCACCGGGGTGTGCGTGGTGAACACCGTACCCGCGCGGCAGGCCTCCACCGCCTCGTCGAAGCTGAGCCCCTGGGCCGCGTACTCGCGGATCCGTTCCAGGCCGAGGAAGCCCGCGTGCCCCTCGTTGGTGTGGAACACCTCCGCGGCCGGGTGGCCGGTGATGGAGCAGAAGGCCCTGACCGCCCGGACGCCGCCGATGCCGAGCAGCAGTTCCTGCCGGAGCCGGTGCTCGCTGGCGCCGCCGTAGAGGCGGTCGGTGACCTCGCGCAGCTCCGGCTCGTTGTCCTCCACGTAGGAGTCGAGCAGCAGCAGCGGCACCCGGCCCACCTGGGCCAGCCAGATCTGCGCGGTCAGCCGGCGGCCGCCGGCCAGCCCGACCGTGACGTACACGGGCGCGTCGTCGGCGTCCGCGCAGCAGGGCGAGCGGCAGCCCGTTCGGGTCCATCGACGGGTAGCGCTCCGCCTGCCAGCCTTCCGGGGACAGCGACTGGGTGAAGTACCCGTGCCGGTAGAGCAGGCCCACGCCGATCAGCGGCACGCCGAGGTCGCTGGCCGTCTTGAGGTGGTCGCCGGCCAGGATGCCCAGGCCGCCGGAGTACTGCGGCAGCGCCGCGGTGATGCCGTACTCGGGCGAGAAGTACGCGATCGCCGTCGGCGCGGAGTCGTCCAGCGACTGGTACCAGCGCGGACCGGACAGGTACTCGCGCAGGTCCTCGGTGGCCGTGCGTAGCCGGCCGCCGAACTCCTCGTCGGCGGCCAGCTCGTCGAGCCGCTCGGGCGAGACGTCACCGAGCATGGCCACCGGGTCGTGCCCGCTCCGCTGCCACCGGACCGGGTCGATCGCGGCCAGCAGCTGCCTGCTGCCCGGGTGCCAGGACCACCGGAGGTTGAAGATCAGCTCGTGCAGCGGGGCCAGCGGCCCGGGCAGCGCGGTGCGGACGGTGAATCGTCGGATCGCTCTCAAGGGGAATGCTCCTGAACGCTGTGAACTGCGAACCCGGGGTTACTCGTGCCTTCGGGCACGTCTCGGTCCGGTGAGTGCCGGGCTGGGTTCGCCAGCGAAGGCAGTCATGACCCGAGCGCGGGGGCGCCACCCTTGGCCAGAAGCGAGCATAGACCGGCGGCGGGACCTACTTGGCCCGTCTCGGCCAAGCCGCCGGGCCGCCGCCCGGCGCCGCGTCACCCGGCGGTCACACGGCCCGGGAGATGGCCGTGACCTCGTCCGGGCCGAGCTCGATCGACGCGGCGGCGATGTTGGCCTCGGCGTGCCCGGGCGATCCGGTGCCGGGTATCGGCAGCACCTGCGGCGACCTGGCCAGCAGCCAGGCCAGCACGATCTGCCGCGGGCTGGCGTCATGGCGGCGGGCCGCCTCGGCCACCGCCGGGTTGCGGCCGGCCTGCTGGATCGGCGCCCAGGGCAGGAACGCGATCTGCTCCAGCTCGCACACGTCAAGCACCGCCTCCGAGCCGCGGTCGGCCGCGTTGTACCGGTTCTGCACCGACACCACCGCAGTGACCGCCTGCGCGGCCCGCAACTGCTCCTCGGACACGTTGGAGATCCCGATGTGCCGGATCTTGCCCTCGTCCTTGAGCCGCACCAGCTCGCCCAGCGATTCCTCCAGCGGCACCCGGGGGTCGGGGCGGTGGAACTGGTACAGCGGAACCTGGTCCAGCCGCAGCCGCTGCAGGCTGCCCTCGCAGGCCGCGCGCAGGTGCTCGGGCCTGCCGTCGGCATCCCAGCGGCCGGGGCCCGGCCGCACCAGGCCGCCCTTGGTCGCGATGACCAGGTCGTCGGGATACGGGTACAGCGCCTCGGCGATCAGCCGCTCGCTGGCCTCCGGGCCGTAGGAGTCGGCGGTGTCGATGAAGTTGACGCCGAGTTCCACCACCCGCCGCAGGGTGTCCCTGGCCTGCCCGGCATCGGGCGGATCCCCCCAGATGCCCTCGCCGGTGATCCGCATCGCGCCGAAGCCCATCCGGCGCACCACCATGTCGCCGCCGAGCTCGATGGTGCCCGCCGCCGCCGCACTCGGCCGCACTGGTCATGCCCGCCCTCCTGATGCTCGCCCGGTCCAGTCTGGCAGCCGTGATTTCCGGTCGCCTGGCCGCCCCGGGACACCCGACCTGGCCGCCCCGGGACACCCGACCTGGCCGCCCCGGGACACGCGGCGGGCCGCGGCCGGGTACAACGGGTGGGTGCCGGAACTTCCCGAGGTGGAGACCGCCCGCAGCCTGATCGCCGACCGGGCCCTGGGCCGGCCGATCGTGGCGGTGGACGACGCGGACACGTTCGTCTGCCGGCCACACTCCCCCGGGCAGCTGCGGGTCGCCCTGGCCGGACGCGCGCTCACCGCGGCCCGCCGGCGCGGCAAGACGATATGGTGCGAGACCTCCGGGCTGGGCCGGTCCGCCGGGCCCGGTCCCGACCTCGGCATTCACCTGGGCATGGGCGGGCGCATCGTGGTGGTGTCGGCCGGCCGCGGGGCCGCCGAGGGCGGCGGCCCGCGCCGTCGCGGCGCGCAGCCGCACAAGCCGGAATGGAACCGCTTCACGCTGGAGTTCGCCGACGGCGGCCGCCTGGTGCTGTTCGACAAGCGACGGCTGGGCCGCGTCCGGCTCAACCCCGATATCGACGCGCTCGGGCCGGACGCCGGGGAGGTGTCGCAGGCGGAGTTCCGCGCCCTGATCTGCCAGGGGACGATGGCCGTCAAGGCCCGGCTGCTCGACCAGTCCAAGATCGCCGGAGTCGGGAACCTGCTGGCCGACGAGGCGCTCTGGCGGGCCAGGGTGCCGCCCGCCGCGCGGGCCGGCAGCCTTCAGCGCAAGGACGCGGACCGCCTCTACCGGGCGCTGCGGTCCGCTCTGGAGTCCGCGATCGCCAAGGGCGGGGTGCACACCGGCGAGGTCATCGGGGCACGACATCCCGGCGGCCGGTGCCCGCGCTGCGGCGCCGAGATGCGGCACGGGACGGTCGGCGGCCGGTCCACCTGGTGGTGCTCGCGGGAGCAGGGCCGGGACGGCCGGTAGTCGCACCGGATAGCTTGGGATCATGCGCATCGCGACAAGCCGGCCGTTACCGACAGGTTCCGGCTGACATGCACATCATCGGCCTGGTCCTGCACCCGCAGCGTGATTCGCAGCGCGCGGTGAACGCCGTCCTGGACTGGGCCGCGCGCCGGGGCATCCAGGTTCTCGGCATCGACACGGAGATCCGCAGGCTGAACTGCCAGGCGGTCCCGGTGACGGCCGCCGAACTGGGGCGGCGCGCGGACCTCGTGGTCAGCCTCGGCGGCGACGGCACGATGCTGCGCGCGATGCGGATGGCCGACCGGCAGCGCGCCTCGGTACTCGGGGTGAACCTCGGCAAGCTGGGGTTCCTGGCCGAGGTGGACATCCCCGACCTGCCCGGCGCGCTGTCCGCCATCGACGAGCACCAGTTCACCGTCGAGCCGCGGCTGGCGGTGGATGCCGTCATCGGCGGCCAGGTGGTCACCGCGTTCAACGACATCGCCACCGTCCGCTTCCCGGGCCAGGCCACCGCCGCGGTCGCGGTGCAGGCCGCCGGCCACCCGTTCGTCAGCTACGCCGCCGATGCGGTGGTGGTCGCCACCCCCGCGGGCTCCACCGCCTACAGCTTCTCGGCGGGCGGCCCCATCGTGAGCCCTTCGGTCGAGGCGCTCCTGGTCACCCCGGCCGCGCCGCACTCGGCCTACAACCGCGGGCTGGTGGTCTCGGTGGACGACAGCCTGTCGCTGGAGATCCTGCCCGCCAGCGGCCGCCTGGCCGTTGAGGTGGACGGACAGGTCGCCGCGCACGTGCAGGCCGGCGACGTGATCGAGCTGCGGCCACGCCCCGGCGCCGCCCACGTCGTCCGCCTGGGGCACACGACGTTCTACGAGCGCGCCCGGCGCAAGCTGCGGCTGGCCGACTCCGCGGAGGTTCCCGGCCCGCCGGTCATCCCGGACGGCCGCCCGGGCGGCCCTGGCTCGATTGGCCCTGGCCCGGCTGGGTAGCCTCTCCGGGGTGATCGGTCGCGTTCCCATCCTTGATGTTCAGCCTGCCGTGGACGGCGGGAAGCGGCCGGCCAAGGCCGTCGCGGGCGAATCCTTCGAGGTCAGCGCCACCGTGTTCGGCGAGGGTCACGACCTGATCGGCGCGGCGGTGGTGTTGCAGCACCCGGATGGCAGCCGGTGCGCGCCCGTCCCGATGCGGGAACGTGCGCCGGGCACCGACCGGCTGGGGGCGGAGGTCACGGTGACCGCCGAGGGACTGTGGCGCTTCCGCGTGGCGGCGTGGCGGGACCCGATCGCGCAGTGGCGGCACGACGCGGAGATCAAGATCCCGATGGGCCAGGACGCGGAGCTCATGCTGGCCGAGGGCGCGCTGCTGTTCGCCCGGGCCGGGCGGGCGGTCCGCAGCCCGGGGTGGGGCGAGGCGGTCCCGGCGGGGCCGGCGGCCGCGGCCCGCCCGGCGAGAGGGCGCGCCCGCACGGGAGCGGCCTCCGCGCGCCCGGCGGCCGCCGACGGGGACGACGAAGGCGCCGGCCGGTCCCTCGCGGCCCGGGCCGCGCTCGCCGCGCTGGCCGGCCAGCTGGCCGACCCGGACATCCCGCCCTGGGAGCGGCTGACCGCCGCCCGGAATCCGGAGATCCTCCGCATCCTCGGCGTCTACCCGCTGCGGGAGCGGCAGGCCCGGTCCGCGTGGTTCGACCTCATCGTGCAACGCCAGCGGGCGCTGTTCGGCGGGTGGTACGAGTTCTTCCCGCGCTCGGAGGGAGCGCAGATCGATCCGCTGGGACGGCGGGAACCGGTGTCCGGCACGCTGCGCACCGCGGCCCGGCGACTGGAAGCGATCGCGGACATGGGCTTCGACGTCGTCTACCTGCCGCCCATCCACCCGATCGGCTTCACCAACCGCAAGGGGCGGAACAACACGCTGCACGCCGGGCCGTCCGACCCCGGCTCGCCGTGGGCCATCGGGTCGCCGGCCGGCGGCCACGACGCGGTGCACCCCGACCTGGGCACGATCGACGACTTCGACGCCTTCGTCGCCCGGGCCGGAAAGCTCGGCCTGGAGGTCGCGCTCGACCTGGCCCTGCAGTGCTCCCCCGACCATCCCTGGGTCAGCAAGCACCCGGAGTGGTTCGCCACCCGCGCGGACGGCTCTATTCGCTACGCGGAGAACCCGCCGAAGAAGTACCAGGACATCTACCCGGTCAGCTTCGACATCGATCCGGACGGCCTGTACGACGAGACGCTGCGGATCGTCCGGCACTGGATGGACCACGGCGTCAGGATCTTCCGCGTCGACAACCCGCACACCAAGCCCCCGCCGTTCTGGGAGCGGCTGCTCACCGAAGTGAGCCGGACCGACCCTGACGTGATCTTCCTGGCCGAGGCGTTCACCCGGCCGGCCATGATGCACACCCTCGCGATGATCGGCTTCCATCAGTCGTATACCTACTTCACCTGGCGGAACACCGTGCCCGAGCTGACCAGCTACCTGCGCGAGCTGGCCGGGCCGGACGCGGCCTGCATGCGGCCCAACTTCTTCGCCAACACGCCCGACATCCTGACCGAGTACCTGCAGCACGGCGGGCCGCCGGCGTTCCGGATCCGGGCCGTCCTGGCGGCCATGCTCTCCCCCTCCTGGGGTATCTACTCCGGGTACGAACTGTGCGAGAACGTCCCCGTCCGGCCGGGCAGCGAGGAGTACATGGACTCGGAGAAGTACCAGTACCGGGCCAGGGACTGGGCCGCGGCGTACCGAGGGCCGGCCGGCATCGCGCCGCTCATCACCAGGCTGAACAGCATCAGGAGAACCCACCCGGCCCTGCACTGGCTGCGTAACCTGCGCTTCCACCACGTCGACCAGCCGGACCTGCTCTGCTTCTCCAAACGGGCCGGGTCAGACACCGTCCTCGTCGTGGTAAACCTTGACCCGCACCGGCCTCGCGAGGCCACGGCCTGGCTGGACACCGGCGCCCTCGGCGTGCAGCCCGGCAGCGCGTTCACCGTGACGGACGAGCTGACCGGCGAGTCCTACCGGTGGGGGCAGGCGAACTATGTCCGGCTCGACCCGGCCTGGTCGCCAGCGCACATCTTCGCCGTCACTCCGGACTTGCCCTGAGCGGCGGCACGAGGCAGAACGCGGGAGTCGCGATGGTGACAGGACAGGAGCCGGGTGCCCACGGCTCGCCGGCCGCCGCGCGCATGCCCGACTACTCCGGGATGCAGGCCGAGCCGGTGGACTCGTTCTCGTTCGAGACGCCGCGCGACCCGCACTGGTACAAGCGCGCGGTCTTCTACGAGGTGTCGGTGCGCAGCTTCGCCGATTCCACCGGCAACGGCACCGGCGACCTGCGCGGGCTGACCTCGCGGCTGGACTACCTGCAGTGGCTGGGCATCGACTGCCTCTGGCTGCTGCCCATCTACGAGTCCCCGCTGCGCGACGGCGGCTATGACATATCCGACTTCATGAAGGTGCTGCCGGAATTCGGGGATCTCGGCGACTTCGTCGAGCTGGTGGAGGAAGCGCACCAGCGGGGCATCCGGGTCATCGCGGATCTGGTGATGAATCACACCAGCGACGATCACCCGTGGTTCCAGGCCTCGCGCCGCGACCCGGACGGTCCCTATGGCGACTTCTACGTGTGGGCCGACACCGACGGGGCCTATTCCGACGCCCGGGTCATCTTCGTGGACACCGAGGCCTCGAACTGGACCTTCGACCAGCTCCGCGGCCAGTACTACTGGCATAGGTTCTTCTCCCACCAGCCCGACCTCAACTACGAGAACCCGAAGGTGGCCGACGCCATGCTGGAGGTGCTGAGGTTCTGGCTCGACCTCGGCATCGACGGGTTCCGGCTGGACGCGGTGCCCTACCTGTACGAGCGGGAGGGCACCAACTGCGAGAACCTCAAGGAGACGCACGAGTACCTGAGGCGGGTCCGGGCCGAGGTGGACCGGCTGTACCCGGACCGGGTGCTGCTGGCCGAGGCTAACCAGTGGCCGACCGACGTGGTTCAGTACTTCGGCGACGCGTCGGTGGGCGGCGACGAGTGCCACATGGCGTTCCACTTCCCGCTGATGCCGCGCATCTTCATGGCGGTCCGGCGCGAGCAGCGCTATCCCGTCTCCGAGATCATGGCCCAGACGCCGGCCGTCCCGTCCGGCTGCCAGTGGGGCATCTTCCTGCGCAACCACGACGAGCTGACGCTGGAGATGGTCACCGACGAGGAACGGGATTACATGTGGGCCGAGTACGCCAAGGACCCCCGGATGAAGGCCAACATCGGCATCCGGCGCAGGCTGGCCCCGCTGCTGGAGAACGACCGCAACCAGCTGGAGCTGTTTACCGCCCTGCTGATGTCGCTGCCCGGCTCCCCCGTCCTCTACTACGGCGACGAGATCGCCATGGGAGACAACATCTGGCTGGGTGACCGGGATGGCGTGCGCACCCCGATGCAGTGGACGCCGGACCGCAACGGCGGTTTCTCCCGGACCGACCCGGCCCGGCTCTACCTGCCGCTGATTATGGACCCGATCTACGGGTACCAGGCACTGAATGTCGAACAGCAGCAGCACGACTCGGGCTCGTTCCTGCACTGGACCCGGCGCATGATCGAGATCCGCAAGCGGCATCCTGTCTTCGGCCTGGGCGGGTACGAGGAGCTGTCCTCGTCCAACCCGAGCGTGCTCGCCTTCGTCCGCGAAGACGGCGAGACCGTCTCCGACGGCGCGGACCGGGTGCTGTGCGTCAACAACCTGTCCCGGTTCCCGCAGCCGGTCGAGCTCGACCTGCGCAGATTCCGCGGCGTCACGCCGGTCGAGTGCATGGGCGGCGTCTGGTTCCCGCCGATCGGCGAGCTCCACTACTTCCTCACCCTCCCCGGGCACGGGTTCTACTGGTTCCAGCTCCCCCCGCCCAGGGAAGAGCACGAGCGCTGACGTGACGGCCCCCGGCGGCTCGCAGGCCACTGCCCTGCAGCAGGCACTGGCGCAGTGGCTGCCGTCCCAGCGCTGGTTCGCGGGCAAGGGCCGCCCCATCACCAAGCTCGAGATCACCGCGGACACCGAGCTGGCGGCCGGCGGCGGCAATGAGGCCGCGCTGCGGCACCTGATCGCCGCCGTCACCCAGGACGGCCCGGGGCGTGCCGCAGGCTCTGCCGACTCCTATCAGATCCTGGTCGGCCTGCGGGCCCGGCTGCCCGGCCGGCTGGAGCACGTGCGGATCGGCGCGGCCGCGGACGGGCGGATCGCCTATGACGCGCTGCACGACAGCGAGCTGGCCCGGCTGCTGCTGCGGTGGATCGCAGAGCAGCGGGTCGCCGGGCCGGTGCGGTTCGCCCGGGCCGGCGGCGCCGCGCTGGACCGTGCACCGCTGAACGGCCCGGGCCCGGACAGCCTGGTGCTCACCGGCGAGCAGAGCAATACCAGCCTGGTCTACGGCGAGGAGGCCATCCTCAAGGTGTTCCGCCGGGTCGCTCCCGGCCCCAATCCCGACCTCGAGGTGTCAGCCGCGCTGGCCCGGCTGGGCGCGCGGCATGTGGCGGAGCCGTTCGGCTGGATCGAGGCCGGCGACGGCGCCGAGGTGACGACCCTCGCCATCTTGTCCCGGTACCTGCGCGCGGCCAGCGACGGCTGGTCGCTGGCCGCGACCAGCGTGCGCGATCTGTACGCCCAGCCGCGCACCCGCGCCGCGGAGGCGGGCGGGGACTTCGCCGGCGAGGCGCGCCGGCTCGGCACCGCCACCGCTGAGGTGCACCGGGATCTCGTCACCGCGTTCGGCGCCGAGGAGCTCCCGGCGGCCGCGGCGGCCGGGCTGGCCTGCCCGATGCGGCAGCGGCTGGCCGAAGCGCTCGCCGCCGTCCCCGCGCTGCGTGAGCACGCCGCCGTGGTGACCGCGGCCTGCGACGAGCTGGCCCGGCTGGACGAGCCAGTGCCGGTGCAGCGCATCCACGGCGACTACCACCTGGGCCAGGTGCTGCGCACCCAGACCGGCTGGGTGGTGCTCGACTTCGAGGGCGAGCCCGCCGTCCCGCTGGCCACCCGGCGGGCCAGGTCCTCACCGCTGCGCGATGTCGCCGGCATGCTCCGCTCGTTCGACTACGCGGCCCGGCACCAGTTGCTCGGGCACCCGGAGCGGGCGGCGCTCGAGCTGCCCGCGCGGGACTGGGTACGGCGCAGCCGCGGGGCCTTCTGCGCCGGCTACGCCGAGGTCGGCGGGGCCGCGGACCCGGCCAAGTCCGAGGTGCTGCTGCGCGCGTTCGAGCTGGACAAGGCGGTGTACGAGGTCATGTACGAGGCGAGGAACCGGCCGTCCTGGCTGCCCATCCCGCTGGACTCGCTGGCCGCCGCGGCGGTTGCCGCGCCGGACGGCGGGGCGGGGGACGGCTCATGACCAGCCGCGCGGATCCCGCTGACGTCACGGCGGCCGAGATCGACCGGCTGCTGGCCGGCCTGCACCACGACCCGCACGCGCTGCTCGGCGCGCACCCCGGACCGGACGGGATCACCGTGCGCGCGCTGCGGCCGCTCGCGGCCACGGTCAGCATCCTTCTGCCGGACGGGCGCAGGTTCGCCGCCGAGCACACCCGCGGCGGCGTGTTCGCGGCCGTGCTGCCCGCCGATGCCGCCGGGCCGGCCGGCCAGGTGGCCGACTACCGGGTGGCGGTCGCCTACCCCGCCGGGACCACCGCCGACGGCTCCGCGGGCGCGGGCCCGGAGATCATCGGCGACGACCCGTACCGGCATCAGCCCACCCTGGGCGAGATGGACCTGCACCTGATCAGCGAGGGCAGGCACGAAGAGCTGTGGCGGGTGCTGGGCGCGCACCCGAGGCAGTTCGCCGGCGGCGCGGACCGCGGCAGCGGCGCGGACCCCGGCAGCGCGCGCGGACCCCGGCGGCAGCGCGGACCCGAGGCAGTTCGCCGCGGCGCGGACCCGGCGGCAGCGCGGACCCGAGGCAGTTCGCCGGCGGCGCGGACCCCGGCGGCAGCGCGGACCCCGGCGGCCAGCCGCTGCGGGAGGCGTTTGCCCGGAGCGCGGGCACGGCGTTCGCGGTCTGGGCCCCCAACGCCCGCGGGGTGCGGGTGATCGGGGATTTCAACCACTGGGACGGGAGCAGCCACCCGATGCGCTCGCTCGGCGGCAGCGGCGTCTGGGAGCTATTCGTGCCGGCGGCGGGTGAGGGGACGCGGTACAAGTACGCGATCTGCGGCCCGGACGGCGTATGGCGGGCCAAGGCGGACCCGCTGGCCGCGCTGGCCGAGCCGCCGCCGGCCACGGCCTCGGTGGTCAGCGTCTCGCGGCACGAGTGGGGCGACGGCGAGTGGATGACGGCGCGGAAGGACCGCGCCCCGCAGCGCGAGCCGATGAGCGTGTACGAGGTGCACATCGGCTCCTGGCGGCCCGGGCTGTCCTACCGGGAGCTGGCCGGCCAGCTGGCGGACTACGTGACCCAGCTCGGGTTCACGCATGTCGAATTCCTGCCGGTGGCCGAGCATCCGTTCGGCGGCTCGTGGGGCTACCAGGTCACCTCCTACTACGCGCCGTCGGCCCGGTACGGCTCGCCGGACGACTTCCGTTACCTGGTGGACCGGCTGCACCAGGCGGGAATCGGCGTGATCGTGGACTGGGTGCCGGCGCACTTCCCGCGGGACGACTGGGCGCTGGCCCGATTCGACGGCACGCCGCTGTACGAGTACGCGGACCCGCGGCGTGCCGCGCACCCGGACTGGGGCACGCTGATCTTCGACTACGGCCGGAACGAGGTGCGCAACTTCCTGGTCGCGAACGCGACCTACTGGCTGGAGGAGTTCCATGTCAACGGGCTGCGGGTGGACGCGGTCGCCTCCATGCTGTACCTGGACTACTCGCGGCAGCCGGGCGAGTGGGTGCCGAACGTGTTCGGCGGCAACCAGAACCTGGAGGCCGTCTCGTTCCTGCAGGAGGCCAACGCCACCTGCTACAAGCGGTCGCCGGGCATCGCCACGGTGGCCGAGGAGTCCACCTCCTGGGCCGGGGTGAGCCGGCCGGCGTACCTGGGCGGGCTCGGCTTCGGCCTGAAGTGGAACATGGGCTGGATGCACGACACGCTGGGCTACCTGGCCCGGGATCCGCTGTTCCGGCACTACCACCACAACGAGCTGACGTTCTCGATGATGTACGCCTACAGCGAGAACTTCGTGCTGCCGCTCTCGCACGACGAGGTGGTGCACGGCAAGGGGTCGCTGCTCGGCAAGATGCCCGGCGACGAGTGGCGGAAGTTCGCCGGGCTGCGGGCGCTGCTGGCCTACATGTGGTCTCATCCGGGCAAGCAGCTGCTGTTCATGGGGTCGGAGTTCGGCCAGGGCGCCGAGTGGTCGGCCGAGCGCGGCCTGGACTGGTGGGCGCTTGACGACGAGATGCACGCCGGGGTGCAGCGGCTGGTGCGGGACATGAACGGCGTGTACCGGGACTGCGCCGCGCTGTGGCAGCTGGACACCTCCCCGGACGGGTTCAGCTGGATCGACGCCAACGACGCGGCCGGGAACGTGTTGTCGTTCCTGCGGCTGTCGGAGTCCGGCGATGTGCTCGCGTGCGTGGCGAACTTCTCCGGCGAGCCGCATTACGGGTACCGGCTCGGCCTGCCGTCCGCCGGGCGGTGGCGTGAGGTGCTCAACACCGACGCCGGCGTCTACGGCGGCAGCGGCGTAGGCAACCTCGGGATGGTCGAGGCCGTCGCCGAGCCGTGTCACGGCAGGCCCGCCTCGGCCACCCTCACCGTGCCGCCGCTCGGCGTGCTGTGGCTGGCGCCGGAGACCGCCCCCGGCCCGGAGGGCGAGCCAGGCCCCGCGGAAGCGTCCAGGCCAGCGACCACGGTCGCAGCCGGGCAGAACCCCGGGACGGCCGCCGAGCCGGGGGCTGCGGAGCCATCGGGGGCCGGTCAGTAGATCGCGGGCCCGGCGACCACGATGGCGAGCGGCCCATCAGGTGCGCCGCCTGGTCAGCGCAGGTAGGACGCGCCGTTCAGGTCGATGATGGTGCCGCTGGCCCATTCGGCCCCGGGCGAGGCCAGGTAGAGCACCGCCGCGGCTATCTCCTCCGGCCTGGCGACCCGGCCGAACGGGCTCTGCCCCCTGATCGCGTCGCCGCGCGGCGAGGCCAGCTCCTGCGTGGTCATGTCCGTCTCCACGTACCCGGGCGCCACCGAGGCCACCGCGATGCCGTGCGGCGCGAGATGCCGGGCCATCGACTGGCCGAACGCGTTCAGGCCGGCCTTGCTCGCCCCGTACGCCGGATGCCGGGGCTCGCCCCGGAAAGCGCCCCGGGAGGTCACGTTGATGACCCGGCCGCCGCCGCGCGGGATCATGTAACGGACCGCGCACCAGGTCGCGTTCGCGGCCCCGATCAGGTTGACGCCGAGCGTGTCCTGCCAGGCCGACTGCCAGTCCTCGTACGAGACATCGGTGATCGGGTGCGGTTCATAGATGCCGGCGTTGTTCACCAGGACATCGAGGCCGCCGAGCCCGGCCGCGGCCTCGTCCACCATGCGGCGGACCGCCTGCGGGTCGGCCAGGTCGGCCGAGACGATGAGGTGACCGGTACCCGGCAGCCCGCCCAGCACGTCCGCGGCGGCCTCCGAGGACGTCCGGTAGTGGACGGCGACCCGGTCGCCGCGGGCGGCGAAGGCCCGGGCAATGGCCCGCCCGATGCCCCGCGAGGCCCCGGTCACCAAGATCGCGCGTTCGGTCACCGGGCCAACTCTAACGCCTGCCGCTCCTATCCCCGGCCGGACCCGGGACGCTGCCCCGGAAGCGCCGGCGCCCGGCATTCCGGGGCCGGCGCGGGACGCCCGCGGTCAGTCGTCCAGCTTCGCGACGAACCGCCGGGATCCGGGCGGGGCGATCTGTTCGTAGTGGGCAGCGACGGCCTTTCCCTCGTCCGAGCCGAGTCCGGCGTTGAGCGCCTTGCTGTCGGCGAAGTAGAGCATCGCCTGCCGGTAGTAGGTCTGCTCCCCGTCGACGGCGGCCACGAACCGGGCCGTCTCGGCGCGCTCCAGCCCCGGGATCTTGCTCACCAGCGGCATGTGCACGCCGAGGAAGTGCCGGTCGAACTCCTCGGGGTCGTCGGGTCGGGTATACAGGACCACCAGCTTGACTGTCATGCCTGGCAAACTACCGCCCGGCCGGCCCCCCGGCCAGGGCTCGGCACTCAGGTCACCGTGACGATCCTGGCCCGCACCAGGCGGCCGCCGTCAATCAGCAGCACGCCGATGGTGCCGTGCGGCTGGCGCCTGCGGTCGGTGGGCGACCCGGGGTTGAACATCCGCACGCCGTCGCCCGGCTGGTCCAGCGGGATGTGTGAGTGGCCGAACACGACCAGGTCAGCGTCGGGGAACCGGCGGCGCATCCGGTGCAGGCGGCCGGCCGCCTGGCCGCTGTCGTGCAGCATGGCCACCCGGACGCCGTCCAGGTCGAGCCGCGCGGTCTCGGCCGCCCCCCACGCGGCCACGTCCGGGCCGTCGTTGTTGCCGCGGACCGCGTGCACCGGCGCATACTGGGTGAGCTCGTCGAGCACCGCGGCCGTGCACACGTCGCCTGCGTGCAGGATCAGGTCGGCCTGCCGCAGCCGCCGGGCCACCCGCGGCGGGCAGGCCCGCCAGCGGCGCGGCGCGTGCGTGTCGGCCAGGACCACCACGTTCATCCCGCCCTCCCGGACCTGATCACTCGGCGGGCTACGTCAGTGACGCGGCGGCCGCTCGACGCCGGCGATGAACAGGTCGATGCCGAACCGGTAGTGGAACTCCGGGTCATCGCAGTCGGCGAGGTGCGCCGCGGACTCGACCACCCGCGGGTACCGGTCCGCAGGCAGCATCGCCATCCGCACCCGGGTCTGGCGCAGGTGCTCGTCCCGCTCTTCGCCGGTCATGCCCGGCTCGGATCCGGGCTCGCTCATCCTGAGCATCAGCCCGGTCCATAGCGTGCTGCGGGCGATCGCGCTGGCATGCCGCGGGTCGAAGCCGGCGCCGCGCAGCACTCCGAGCGTGACCTCGGTGGCCCGCAGCGCGGGCTCGCTCTGCTTTTCCATCTCCAGCAGCAATTGCGAGGCGCTCGGATGCGCGCGCAGCACCTGGACCAGCGACTCCAGCAGCCCGCGCAGCTGCCGTGACCACGGCTGCGCCGGGTCAACATCGGTGTCGATCTCGCCCCATAGCTGGTCGGCGAGGCCGGTGAGCAGCTCTTCCTTGCTGCGGAAGTGCCAGTACAGCGCCATCGGGGTGACGCCAAGCTCCTGGGCGAGCCGCCGGATGGTCAGCTTGTCCAGGCCGCTGGCGTCGGCGACCGCGAGCCCGCGGTCGACCACGGCCTGCTTGCTCAGCCGGGATCGCTCCGCCTCAGGTGCCTGTGTGCGCGACATATCCGTTGACAACTATACACCGTACATGTCAGGCTGTACCGCGTACATGTACAACGTATAGGTACGACGTACACGTGCAACGTGCAAGTGTTGTTCCCAGGACGGAGACTTCAGATGCCAAGACGGTGGGTTGACGCATCTTCGGCATCTACTTCTTCACCTCGCTCTACCTGCAGAGCCTGCTCGGCTTCTCCCCGGTCAGGGCGGGCCTCGCGTTCGTGCCGATGGCGCTGTTCGTGGCGGTCTTCGCCGCGATCTCCGAGCAGGTCGCGGCCCGGATCAGCGCGCACCGCACGGTCGCGCTCGGCCTGGCGATCATGCTGGCCGGCCTCTACCTGTTCGCCCGGCAGGGGCTGCACGCGACCTACCTGGACCTGATGCCCGGGTTCGGGCTGTTCGGCGCGGGGGCGGGCCTGATGAACGCGCCGCTGACCAACACGGTGCTCGAGGCGATGCCGGCCGACCGGTCCGGGGTCGCGTCGGCCCTGCTGAATGCCTCCCGCGAGGTGGCGGGGCTGCTGGGCATCACGGTGATCGGCGCCGTGCTGAGCACCCGGGAAGGCGCGGCGCTGCGCAGCGGCGCGGACCCGGCCCGGGCGTTCCTGGACGGGTATCACGCCGGCCTGGCGGTCACGATCGCGCTGATCGCCGCGGGTATCGTGGTGGCGATGGTCGCCCTGCGCCGGACGGCGCGCCCGGCGGTCCCGGTCCCGGTGCCGGCCGAGCAGATCGCGGACGCGGCGCAGCCGAACGCGGCCGAGGGAGCCCCGCTCGCCGGAGGATGACATGACCACCGCCCCGCCGCAGTTCGCCAGCCCGGTTAACTACGAGACCTACGGCGCGTACGGGGCCAAGGGGACGGGTAGCGCGGACCGGACCTTCGTCCGGCCGCGCTACCCGTTCCAGGGCCGGCTCAGCGCCGACGGCTCGACCGGGTTCGCGGCCGAGCCGGGCCGCTACCACCTCTATATCGCCCTCGGCTGCCCGTGGGCGCACCGGACCGCGATCGTCCGGCGGCTGAAGCAGCTCACCGACGTCGTGTCGCTGTCACTGGTCAACGACGTGCGGGACGGGCGCGGCTGGGCCTTCCGGGCCGCCCGCGGCCCGGATCCGGTGAACGGCTTCACCTTCCTGCGGCAGGCTTACGAGGCCACCGAGCCCGGCTACCCCGGTCACATCTCGGTCCCGGTGCTGTGGGACAGGCAGAGCGGGAAGATCGTCAGCAACAACTTCCCGGACATCACCATCGACCTGGCGACCCAGTTCGAACGGTGGGCGGACCGGAGCACCGACCTGTACCCGGCCGCGCTGCGGCCGGAGATCGACGAGCTGAACGAGCGGATCTACGAGACGGTCAACAACGCCGTCTACCGCATCGGCAACACCAGCTACCAGGACGAGTACGACGAGCTCGTCACCCGGCTGTTCGCCACCTTCGACGAGCTGGAAGACCGGCTGGCCGGCCGCAGGTTCCTGTTCGGCGAGACGGTCACCGAGTCCGACATCCGGCTGTGGGTGACGCTGGCCCGCTTCGACGCCGCCTACCACGGGCTGTTCAAGGTCAACCTGCGCCGGCTGACCGACTACCCCCGCCTATGGGGCTACGCCCGTGACCTGTACCAGCGGCCGGCGTTCCGCGAGACGACCGACTTCGGCGCGATCAAGACGGCTTACTACGGCGGCTTCGCCCGGCTCAACCCGGCCCGGATCATCCCGGCCGGCCCGGACATCGACTGGGAGGCGCCGCACGGCCGGGACCGGCTGCCGGGCTGACCCGCCGACCGCCTGCCTCGCTGCCCCGACCGCCTGCCTCGCTGCCCCGGCGACACTCCCCCAGCCGCCGCCGCGGCACTCCATGCGACCGTGGTGGATGGCACATCGCCGACACAGGAGGGTAGGCGATGTGCCATCCACCACCTCAGCGCGGTGCCATCCACCACCTCAGCGCGGTGCCATCCACCACCTCAGCGCGGTGCGGTACCGGGGTGCAGCCGCCACCGGGCCGCCGTGGCTGGCCGCAGGGTCCCGGCCACGCGGCCCGCCGTAGCTGGCGGCAGGGTCCGGCCGCGCGGGCGGTCTCAGGGACCGGCAGGCCCGGTCAGAGCAGGCCGAGCAGCCAGCCGGGGCCGGCCACCGATGCGCCGGCCGACTGGCAGCGGCGGCGCAGTTCGCGGTCGGCGGTGACCACCAGCCGCCGGCCGGGCAGCATCGACGCCTCGGCCGCGATCGCGTCGTCGCCCGAGCCCGGGGCGAGCACCACCCGCAGCGACGGCGGCGAGGCGAAGGCGGCGCGCCGGGCGGCGCCTTCGACGACCAGCACGACGGCGGGGAACCAGCGGTCCAGCGGCGGCAGGCCGGCCAGGTCCGGCAGGCCGGCGACGCCGCGTTCGGCCAGGCCGGCCAGCTGGTCGTGCAGCCGCAGCGCGGCCGCGGCGCGATCGCGCCACCAGCCGTCGGGCCGCGCGCCCATCACGTTCGCCGCGTCCACGATGACCGACACCGGGGCGAGGGCCCGCGACAGCACCGGCCAGTGCTCGGCGAAGCCGGGATGCAGTCGCAGCGACGTCACCTCGCCGGCCTTCACCCACCGCGCCTGGGTGATCTCCGGGCTGGCCGCGCGCACGCCGAACGGCTTGGCGGCCGGGCCGGTGTAGGTCTGGTACGACCAGCCGCCGTGGTCGTCGAGCAGCATGCCCTGCACGTCCACCCCGCCGGGCGGCAGGCCGCACTCCTCCGCCGCCTCCCGCAGCGCCGCCGCGACCGGCGGCTCGTCGCTGTCCCTGGCCCCGCCCGGCGGGCCCCAGCTGCCGCCGTGCTGGCCCCACCGGCTGCGCCGGGCCAGCAGCACCCGGGCGCCATCCGGCCCGGCGCCCGGCTGCCGGTGGTAGGCGAGCAGGCCGACCGCGCCGAACCGTCCCCAGTGCAGGTGGCCCCGGTCGCAGCGGGCCCAGCCATCTCCGTCCTGCCCGGTCATGGCGGCGACGATAGACGGCCGCGGCCCGCGGCCGGGACGGCCTGCCGGTCATGGCGGCGACGATAGCACGGCCTGGCCGCGGCCGGACGGCCTGCCGCCGTAAGCTGGGCGCATGCCTGACGCGACCCTGACCGACATCCCCGGGCTGGGCTGGCCTGACCGACATGATCGGACACCTTCCCGGGCGGCAGAAGTTCCCGCTGATCCTGGAGCTGGACCTGACCGAGGGGCTCGCCGAGGACCCGCCCGCCGATCCGGTGTCCGCGCTGATGACCAGGCGCCGGGCCCGGCTGGCCGAGGTGGTCGACGGCCTGCGCCGGGCCCGCGCCGACGACCGGGTCCGCGCGCTGGTGGTCCAAGGTCGGCGGGCGCCGGATCGGGCTCGGCTGGCCTGCAGGAGCTGCGCGACGCGGTCACCGAGTTCGGCGCAGGCCGGCAAGCTGACCGTGGCCTGGGCGGAGACGTTCGGCGACTTCTCGGCCGGCAACCTGCCCTACTACCTGGCCACCGCGTTCGGCCGGATCGTACCTGCAGCCCTCCGGCGACCTGGGGCTGACCGGCGTCGCGGTCGAGCAGGTGTTCCTGCGCTCGGCCATGGACAAGCTCGGCGTGGACTACGAGGTGGGCAAGCGGCGGGAGTACAAGTCCGCGGCCGACATGATGACCGAGCGCGGGTTCACCGGGCCGGCCCGGGAGGCCACCGAGCGGCTGGCCGGCTCGATCACCGGGCCAGCTCACGGCCGCGATCGCCGCGCGGCGCGGCATCGGCGCCGAGCAGGCGCGGGCGCTCATCGACCGCGGCCCGTTCCTGGCCGCCGAGGCGCTCGAGCTGGGGCTGGTGGACGCGCTCGGCTACCGGGACGAGGTGTACGCTGGCGTGTCCGCAGGAAAGCCGGCCGCGGAGGCGCGTGCCGCAGTACGTCGGCCGGTACCGGCGCTCGCAGGCGCTGGCCCGCCGGATGCGCACGCTGCCGAACCCGCGGGAGCAGTTCGTCGCGCTGATCCACGCCATCCGGGCCGATCAGGCGCGGCCGCAGCGGCCGCGGGCCGCTGTCGGCCGCGATGGGCTCGGACACCGTGGCGGCCGCGCTGCGGGCGGCGGCCAGGGACGAGCGGGCCAGGGCGATCCTGCTGCGGGTGAACAGCCCCGGCGGCTCGTACGTGGCCTCGGACGCCATCTGGCGCGAGGTCGTGCGGGCCCGCGCGGCGCGGCAAGCCGGTCGTGGTGTCGATGGGCGACGTGGCCGCGTCCGGCGGCTACTTCATCGCGATGGCCGCCGACGTCATCGTGGCCCAGCCGGGCACGCTGACCGGCTCGATCGGCGTGATCATGGCCAAGCCCGTGGTGCGCGGCCTGCTCGACCGGGCCGGGATCAGCACCGACTCGGTGGCCGAGGGGGCGCACGCGACGATGTTCGCCCCGACCCGCCCGTTCAGCGAGGACGAGTGGGACCGGGTCAACACCTGGCTGGACCGGATCTACGCGGACTTCACCGGCAAGGTCGCGGCCGGCCGCCGGATGACCGCCGCGCAGGTGGAGGAGGTGGCCCGCGGCCGGGTCTGGACCGGCGCGGACGCCCTGGAGCGCGGCCTGGTGGACGAGCTCGGCGGGCTGGAGGCGGCCGCCGGGCACGCCCGCCGCCGGGCCGGCCTGCCCGCCGACGCGCCGCTGCGGCCTACCCGCGGCTCGGCCCGCTCGACCGGCTGCGCCCGCCGGGCTCGAGCGAGTCCGCGGCGGCCGCGCCCGCCCGGCGCTGCTGGCCGAGGCCTGGGGCCCGGTCGCCGGCGATCGCCGCCCGGGCGGGTTTCCCGCCGTACGGACCGCTGATGCTGCCGGGAAGCTGGAAGATCGAGTGACCGAACGGCCCGGCGCCGACGCCGTGCGGCTGGGCGAGGCACTCGCGGGGTACGCCTCCGGCGTCACCCTGGTCACGATCGCCGACGGGCGCGACGACATCGGGCTGACCGTCAGCGCGTTCTGCCCGGTGTCGCTGGAGCCGCCGCTGGTCCTGGTGGCGCTGCGGGCGGAGTCCTACCCGGCGGAGGTGCTGGCCCGGCCGGACGGCCCGGCGGGTTCGCCGTCACGCTGCTGGCGGCCGGCCAGCGGGTGCTGGCCGGCCGGTTCGCGGCGGCCGGGCGGCCGGGCGCGCGGCTGCTGCTCGACGGCGTGCCGCAGTGCGCGGCCGCCAGGTCGGGCGCGCTGATCCCGGCGGGCGGGCTGGCCGCGCTGGACTGCGCAGACCGAAAGCCTGGTCCCGGCCGGAGATCACCTCCTGGTCATCGGCCGGGTTGCTGGACATCGCCTATGTCTCGGATTCCGCGGACCCGCTGATCAGGTTCCGCGGCCGGTACCCGGCGCTGGACTAGCCTGCGCGAGATTGCTGATGCACATGCTGCTCGCACACCGCGTCTGCGCGTCGCCCGGACATGTAAGACTATGAAGCCGAGGCACCGACGGAGGGCAAGGATGACCGAGGCGGAGCGGCTCCCCCGGGCGTGGACGCGTCCACGCCGAGTGCCGCGCGGCTGTACGACTACTACCTCGGCGGCACCACCAACTTCCCGGTGGACCGGGACGCCGGCGACCGGCTGCGCCAGGCGCTGCCCGATCTGTACGACGCGGCCTGGGCCAACCGCGGCTTCCATCAGCGCTCGGCCCGCTGGATGGCCACCCAGCACGGCATCCGCCAGTTCATCGACATCGGCTCCGGGCTGCCCACGCAGGGCAACACGCACGACGCCGTCCGGCTGCTGGTCCCGGACGCGCGGGTGGTCTACGTGGACAACGACCCGATGGTGGCGGCCATGTCCGACGGGCTGCTCGCCGACGAACAGCACACCACGCTCATCATCGCCGACCTGCGGGAACCGGACGAGGTGCTGAGCCACCCGGACCTGCGGGCGCTCATCGACTTCAGCCAGCCGGTCGGGCTGCTGATGACCGCGGTGCTGCACTTCGTGGCCGACGGCTCGGATCCGTGGGCGCTGGTGCGGCGGTACGCCGACGCGCTCGCGCCGGGCAGCTACGTCGCGCTGTCGCACGCGACCGCCGACAAGCTGCCGCCGCGTTCGGTGCAGGCGATGTACGACACCTACGAGCACGCCACGACGCGGATCTACCTGCGCACCGAAGCCGACGTGCGGCGGTTCTTCGAGGGGCTGGAATTGGTCCCGCCCTACTCCGGCGCGGAGCCGGCCGTCACGTACGTGGGCGTGTGGGGAGCCGACGACCCCGCGGCGGCGGACACCGAGGGATCGCGCGTGCTCTACTGCGGCGTCGCCAGGCGCCCGTGACCGGCCAGCCCGCCGGCCACCGCCGCCAAGCCCACCGTGGAGGAGCTCGGCATCGACGTCGCGGCCCAGGCCTGGCAGCGTTCGGGCGGCGGGGCGGGTTCCATCGAGATCGCCTTCGTCGGCGTCGGTACCGCGGGCACCAGCGGCGCTCCCGCACCCGGCGGAGGCGAGTGGGTGCTCATGCGCGTGGCGGGCGACCCGGCGGGGCGGGTGCTCGTCTACGACAGGAACGAGTGGGAGTGCTTCCTGGACGGCGTCAGGAACGGCGAGTTCGACGACGCCGCCGGGTAACGCGGCCGACTCGCCCGAGCTTCCTGCCCAGATACGCAAAGTTACGGCTCCGGCCGCCGGGAAATGACCGTGCCGCGTCCGCGATGTTCGGATGCCGACCATTGCGGGGTGGCGGCCGGCCCTTTCCCTGATCGTTCCCTGCCCGCCTAGGAGAGCTGCATGGCCTGCGGAAATGTCCTGCAACGACCGCGCAGGTCACGTGCTGGTAACAACAGCAAACTTTGTGATTCACAACTTAAGCAGCGGTATACTGAAACCCCGGCCCTGTCAAGGAGGACTCCGGTGAGTGACGACGATTATGGCGCTACCGTGGCCAAGCGCCGGCTGTCACATCGCCTGGCCGTGATCCGGAAGCGGAGCGGGTACACGGCCAATCATGTCTGCGACATGCTGGACTGGGGCCGGGGCAAGGTCGGCCGGATCGAGGCCAACCAGTGGAAACGCCCGGAGATGAGCGACATCCGCGACCTGCTCCGGATCTACGGAGTCGAGGGAGCGGAGCAGGACGAGATCGAGGAACTCGCCGTGCGGGCCCGCGTCCGGCCCTGGTGGCGGGACTATGCCGAGATCTTCGAGAACGAGTTCCCCGGGTTCGAGAACGACGCGGTGCGCATCAGCGTCTTCATGCCGCTGATCCTGCCCGGCCTGCTGCAGACGACGGCGTACACCGAGGCGTTCATGCGGACGGCGGCCAGGCCGCCGGTCTGGCGGCGGAAGGCGCTGGAAACCCGGCAGCGGCGGCAGGAAGTCCTGGACCGCACCGACGGCACCGTCCCCCGGCTGGTCGCCGTGATCACCGAGGCGTCGCTGCTGTACCGGTGGGGAACCAACACCGAACGGCGGGAGCAGATCGAGCACCTCGCGGAGATGAACCGGCGGCCCAAGGTGGAACTGCGCATCCAGCGCTTCGACGACGGCCCGCCGCAGGGCACGTTCTCGTCGATCAACATCTTCGCCCTGCCCGACCGCGACCCCACCCTCGTCTTCCTGGAGACCGACTACTCGATCGAGGAGGTCAGCCGCACGGAAGAGGTGAACACTTACATGCGAGCCTTCGGCCGGGTCCGCGACGCGGCACTCGAGCCGGACGATACCACGGTCTACCTCAGGCAACTTGCCGAGCAACTGGAGTGAACAATGATCGACCTGTCTCAAGCCACCTGGCGCAAGGCCAGCAGAAGCAATGGGGGCAACGGCGGCTGCGTCGAGGTTGCGGCCAACCTCCCCGATGTGATCGCCGTGCGCGACAGCAAGTGCCCCGAAGGGGGGGCCCACGTCGTCGGGCGCGCGGACTTCAGCGCGTTCCTCGAAGACGTGAGGGCGGGCCGCTACGACATCTAGGATGACCGGTAGCGACCGCAGGAGGACCCCCCGGGCGCATTCCCGGGGGGTCCTCTGTTGCTGTGCCTGTCTCAAGGCCGCGGCGGTCCGGCGTCCGGTTTCCGCCGCACATGGCACTTTACACACGCCCGCCCCTACCGGCTGTGATCGCACCCCGCTACCTGCTGGTTACATTCGTGTCACCTGAGCGCAAGGCGCGGCACCGCGGAAAGCGCGCGATTTCCGCGCGGGATTTCGCGGATGCCATTGCGGGAAGGGCTCATGACTCATAATCTGTGTTTCACAGATCAATGACTCGTGAAGGCTGAGCGTCATGTTTGCGTTGCCCGTCGCTGTCCGGCCGGCGCCGAACTGATGGCAGCGATGCTCGCGGGGGCTGCGACGGTGAGCAGCCCGGCGCGCGCGAAGGCCAGCGGCTGCCAGGCGTGGCCGCTGCCGCTCGACGGCACCTGCGCGGGCGTGGCCAGGCGGCTGTTCCGCGCGGCCGTGGCGGACATGGGGCTGTCTGCGGACGTGGTCCATGACGGCGTCACGATGGTCAGCGAACTCGCCGCTAACACCCTGCACGCGCAGGGGGACCTCGAGCCCGACGGCGGCAGGCAGCGGTCCGTCACCGGATCCCCGGAGCTGTGGTCCTACGTCCGCGGCTGCGCCACCGGCTAGGAACTGGTCTGCAAGGTCTTCGACTCGCAGCGAGGGTGGAAGTCCGGCGCTCCGCCGGATCCCGCCCGGGTATCGCTGGAATCGATCAACGGCCGCGGCCTGAAGGTCGTGTCCGAGCTGTCCGACGGCCGGTGGGGTCATCACCCGACCCGGGCGCGCCTGGGCCGGTGGAAGGTCCAGGGAAAGGCGGTCTGGTTCGCCATCCCGGTGCCCGCGGCCCGCGGCGCGGCCCGGCTGGCCGGTTACCCGGTCAGCTCCTGCGAGGCCGCCAGGGAGCTCGAGGAACTGATCGTCGACCGCGGGATCGGCCGCAGGCTGGTGCGCAGCGACGAGCCGGTCGCGGACATCGCCGTGCTGTCCATCCGCAGTGACCTCACCGTCTGGTGCCGCAACGGCATCGCCTCCTGGACGACGGGCGACGGGTACCAGCGGCGCAGCTTCGCCGACCTGACCGAGGTGTCGGAGCAACTGGTCCGGGCGCACGAGGAGCTCGACTACCTCGACGGCGGGCTTCCCTAGACGAACGCGCCCGCGGCCAGCTCGCCCGCCCGCCAGACCGCGGCCACCAGCGGGACGCCGGGCCGGTAGGCGAGGTACGCATGTGACGGGGCGTCCAGCATCACCACGTCGGCGCGCGCGCCCACGCCGAGGTGGCCCACATCCGTCCGGAGCAGCGCCCGGGCCCCGCCGGCCGTGGCCGCCCACACCGCCTCCCGGGTCGTCATCCGCATCTCCCGCACCGCGAGCGCGACGCACAGCGGCATGCTGGAGGTGTAGCAGGACCCGGGGTTGCAGTCGGTGGCCAGCGCCACCGTGATCCCGGCGCCGAGCAGCCGCCGGGCATCCGGGTACGGCTGCCGGGTGGAGAATTCCACCCCGGGCAGCAGCGTGGCCACGGTCTGCGAGCCGGCCAGCGCGTCCACGTCTTCGCCGGTCAGGTGGGTGCAATGGTCCGCGGAGGCGGCGCCGGCCTGCACCGCCACCCGGACGCCGGGCCCGGGACCGAGCTGGTTGGCGTGCACCCGGGGGATCAGCCCGCGGCCGCGGCCGGCCGCGAGCACGGTGGCGGCCTCGTCCGCGCCGAACGCGCCCCGCTCGCAGAACGCGTCCACCCACCGGGCATGCGGCGCGCAGGCGTCGAGCATCGGGCCGCAGACCAGATCGACGTAGCCGCCGGCGTCGCCGTCGAACTCGGGCGGGACGACGTGCGCACCCAGGTAGGTGGCCTCGGGAGTGACTTCGCTCGCCAGGCTGAGGCTGCGGGCCTCGTCGGCGACGGTGAGGCCGTACCCGGACTTGCACTCGAACGTGGTGGTCCCCTGCCGGATCATCTCCGCGACCAGGCGGCGCAGCCCGGCCCGCAGCTCGGGATCGGTGGCCCGCCTGGTCGCGGCGACGGTGGAGGCGATCCCGCCCGCCCGGTAGGGCTCGCCGGCCATCCGGGCGGCGAACTCCTCGCCGCGCTCCCCGGCGAAGACCAGGTGGGCGTGCGAGTCCACGAACCCCGGCAGCACCGCCCGGCCGCCGGCGTCCACGATGTCGTCGGCGGCGGGCGCCCGGGACGCGAGCCCGGCCCAGGCCACGAGTCCGGCCTCCATGACCAGCGCCGCGCTGGCGATGGCGGCGAATGGCCCCGCCGGGCCGCCGCCTCCGGTGTTCCCGCCCCCTCCGGTGTCGCCGCCGCCTCCGGTGTCGCCGCCTCCGGGGCCGGCGCCGTCGCGCGGCGCGTTCGTGACCAGCTCGCCGATGTTCGTGATCAGCGTGCTCATGATCGCGTCACCCGTGATGCCGCTGTCGCCCGTTCACGCTCAGATCATTTCCGGTCCGGCGCGGGTCACGCCAGCGGACCTGCCCGTGTCGCGGTGAGTTTCATGGTCACGGTTTCGAGTCGCCGCCGGTCCGTGCCTGCCGCGGGCGCCCGGGCGGGCAATACGCGGATTGTCCCCCGGGCGGGCAGCCATGCGCGGACCGGCCGCCGGAGCATTTCCCCGTCAGCCGAGAACCGCGCCGATCGCCGCGGACAGCGCCGCCGGCACGTCCGGGATCAGCAGGTGCCGGCCGTCGCGGACCACGTCCCGGCCGCCGGACACGACGTCGCGGACGTCTGCCGCGGTCGCGGCGAAGATGACGCTCTCCAGCGCGGTGGCGTCGGCCGCGCCGGCCAGCCGCGGGCTGTCCAGCGCGACCGTGACCAGGTCGGCCAGCGCGCCGGGCACGATCTCGCCGGCGTCCGGCCAGCCCAGGCAGGCGTGCCCGGCCGCGGTGGCCGCGGTGGCCAGCTCGTCCGCGGTGAACTGGCCGCGCTGCCCGGTGGCCAGCCGCTGGGTCAGCTCGATCCCGCGGGCCTCGGCGAACAGGTCCACCACCGCGTGGCTGTCGCTGCCGACCGACAGCGGGCTGCCCGCCGAGGCCAGCGCGCGGGCCGGGCCGATCCCGTCGGCCAGGTCGGCCTCGGTGGTCGGGCAGAAGCAGGCGCAGGTCCGGCTGCCGCCCAGCAGCTCGACGTCGCCCTCGGTCAGGTGGGTGGCGTGCACCATGGTGCTGCGCGGGCCCGAGCACGCCCGCCCGGCCGAGCACCGCGGCCGGGGTGGCGCCGTAGGCGGCCAGGCAGGCGGCGTTCTCGGCCGGCTGCTCGGACAGGTGCGCGTGCAGCGGCGCGCCGTAGCCATGCGTCCAGGCGGCGACCTGGCCCATCTGGCCGGGCGGCACCGCGCGCACCGAGTGGATCGCCGCCCCGGCCCGGGCGTGCGGGGCGAGCATCCCGTGGGAGTCGGGGCCGAGGGCCTCCACCCGCTCCGCCCACCGGTCGCGCGTCGCCGTCGCCGAACCGCAGCTGCGGACCGGCCAGCGGCTGCGGACTGGCCGTCCGCCGACAGCCCGCCGGCCAGGTAGCACGTGTCGAGCAGCGTGATCCGCAGGCCGGCCTCGGCCGCGGCCTGCAGCATGGCCCGGCCCATCGCGTTCGGGTCGGCGTACGGCACCCCGCCGGGCCCGTGGTGCAGGTAGTGGAACTCCCCCACGCAGGTCACCCCGGCCAGGCTCATCTCGGCGTACGCGGCGCGCGCCAGCGCCAGGTAGCTGTCCGGCGTCAGCCGCCCCGCCACCTGGTACATCCGCTCCCGCCAGGTCCAGAACGTGCCCCGGCCGGCCTGGGTGATCCCGCGCAGCGCGCGGTGGAACGCGTGCGAATGGGCGTTGGCCAGACCGGGCAGGGTCAGTCCCTTCAGCCGGACGGTGCCTGGCTCCGGCCGGCCGCGGACGCCGGCTCTCGACCGCGGTGAACCGGTCGCCGGCCGCCTCGATGAGCACGTCACGCTGCACGCCGCGGCCGGGCAGCCAGGCCAGCTCGGCGTGCCAGCGGCGGCACGCGGGGCCGGGATCGGTCGCCGCGCCGGTCACCGGCAGGCCAGGTCCTCGAGCACGGCGGCGAGCGCGGTCACGCCCAGCTCGCAGTCGGCGGGCTCGGCGTGCTCGGCGGGCGCGTGCGAGACGCCGTCCGGGTTGCGCACGAACAGCATGGCGGTCGGCATCCGGGCGGCCAGCACGCCCGGCGTCGTGCCCGGCGCCGGTGGGCAGCACCGGCGCGTCGATCCCGGCCGCGGCGAGCACCGCCGCGACCCGGTCGCGCAGCGCGGGATCGAAGCCGACCGGCGGCGTGCGCGACTCGGCCGAGACGGTGAGCGTCGACGGCGTGCTCGCGCGGCGGCCTGCTCGGCGGCGGCCCGGATCTCGTCGACCGTCTGGTCGAGCCCTCCTGCGTCCGGGCGCCCGGGCGTCCAGCCAGGCGCGGACCGACGAGCAGATCGCGTTGACGCCGCCGGGCTCGGCCACGATCTTGCCGAACGTCGCGAGCGTGCCCAGCCGCGGGCCGCGGTCTGACGCGCGGCCAGCACGGTGGCGGCGAACGGCAGCATCGGGTCCCGCCGGTCGGCCAGCCGGGCCGTCCCGGCGTGATCGGCGCGGCCGGTGAAGTCGAACCGCCAGCGGCCGTGCGGCCAGATGCCCTCGGCAATCCCGATCGCGGCGCGCCGAGCGGCTGGGCCAGCGCGCGGCCCTGCTCGACGTGCAGCTCGACGAACGCGCCGATGCTGGCCAGCAAGTCCTCGTCCGGGCCGATCAGGGCGGGGTCGTACCCGGCGGCGGTCATGGCCTCGGCCAAGCTGACCCCGTCGCCGTCCCGCAGCGCCCGGGCGGCGGCGGGGTCGGCAGCCGGTCAGCAGCTGGCTGCCCAGGCAGGCCACGCCGAACCTGGCCCCTTCCTCCTCGCCGAACGCGGCGACGGCGATCGGCCGGACGGGGACGCGGCCGCGGGCGCGCAGCAGGTCGATCGCGGCGAACCCGGACACCACGCCGAGCGGCCCGTCGAACGCGCCGCCGTCCGGCACCGAGTCCAGGTGGCTGCCGGTCACGACGGCGCCCGATGAGGCTCCGGGCGGCGGCGGGCCGGCCAGGCCGGGCGGATCCCACCACGCCCACAGGTTGCCGTTGCGGTCGGCCGAGACGAGCAGCCCGCGCTCGGCGGCGGCGTCGCGGAACCAGGCCCGGCAGGCCAGGTCCGCCTCGGTCCAGGAGTACCGGCGGTATCCGCCGGTCCGCTCGTTCCGCCCGATCGGCAGCAGCGACTCCCACAGCCGGGCCGAAGCTCATGGGCCAGACGGGGCCATCGGGATCTTCACGCCGCGCTGGGCGGCCACCTCGGACGCCAGGTCGTAGCCGGCGTCCGCGTGCCGCAACACGCCCATCCCCGGGTCGTTGGTCAGCACCCGCTCGAGCTTGCGCGCGGCCAGCTCGGTGCCGTCGGCCACGCACACCTGGCCGGCGTGGATCGACCGGCCGATGCCGACGCCGCCGCCGTGGTGCACGCTCACCCAGGACGCGCCGGAGGAGACGTTGACCAGGGCGTTGAGGATGGGCCAGTCGGCGATCGCGTCCGAGCCGTCGGCCATCGCCTCGGTCTCCCGGTAGGGCGAGGCGACCGAGCCGCAGTCCAGGTGGTCGCGGCCGAGCACGATCGGCGCGGAGACCTCGCCGCGGGCGACCAGGTCGTTGAAGGCCAGCCCGGCCTGGTCCCGCTCGCCGTAGCCGAGCCAGCAGATCCGGGCCGGCAGGCCCTGGAAGTGCACCTTCCGGCCGGCCAGCCGGATCCACCGGGCCAGCGCCTCGTTGCCGGGGAACAGGTCGAGGATGGCCTGGTCGGTGACCGCGATGTCCTTCGGGTCGCCGGACAGCGCGGCCCAGCGGAACGGGCCCTTGCCCTCGCAGAACAGCGGCCTGATGTAGGCGGGCACGAAGCCGGGGAAGGCGAAGGCCCGCTGGTAACCGGCCAGCTCGGCCTCGCCGCGGATCGAGTTGCCGTAGTCGAACACCTCGGCGCCGGCGTCGGCGAAGCCGACCATCGCCTCGACGTGCGCCGCCATCGACTCGCGGGCCCGGCGGGTGAAGCCGTCGGGATCCTCGGCGCGCAGCGCGGCCATGTCCTCGAACGCGACCCCGCGGGGCAGGTAGGTCAGCGGGTCGTGCGCCGAGGTCTGGTCGGTGACGATGTCGATCGGGGCGCTCATCGCCAGCATGGCCGGCACCATGTCGGCGGCGTTGCCGAGCAGGCCGACCGACAGCGCGCGGCCGGCGTCGCGCGCGGCGACCGCGCGGCGGATCGCGTCGTCGATGCCCGTCGGCGGCCTCGTCGAGGTAGCCGTGCTCGATCCGGCGCTCGATCCGGGACGGGTCGCAGTCCACGCAGATGGCCACGCCGCCGTTCATCGTCACCGCCAGCGGCTGGGCGCCGCCCATGCCGCCCAGGCCGGCGGTGAGCGTGATCGTGCCGGCCAGCGAGCCGCCGAACCGCTTCGCCGCGACGGCCGCGAACGTCTCGTAGGTGCCCTGCAGGATGCCCTGGGTGCCGATGTAGATCCAGGATCCGGCCGTCATCTGGCCGAACATGGTCAGCCCGAGGCCCTCGAGCCGCCGGAATTCCTCCCAGGTGGCCCACTGCGGCACCAGCAGCGAGTTGGCGATCAGCACCCGGGGCGCCCACTCGTGCGTTCGCGCCACCCCGACCGGCTTGCCCGACTGGACGAGCAGGGTCTCGTCGTCGCCGAGCCCGGTCAGGCGACGCGACGATCGCGTCGTAGGCGTCCCAGCTGCGCGCCGCGCGGCCCGATCCGCCGTACACGATGAGCTGGTCGGGATGCTCGGCCACCTCGGGGTCGAGGTTGTTCATCAGCATCCGCATGGCCGCTTCCTGCGGCCAGGCCCTGCAGGTCAGCGCGGATCCGCGGGGTGCGCGCACCGGCCGCGGCCCGGCTCCGCCGTGATCGCCCGTCGTCATCGCCGCTCTCCTGACGCCGCCTGGTCAGCCGTTGAGGTTCTGGATCTCCGCGACGTCGACGTTCCTGGTGCCCTGCACCGTGATGTTGTTCAGGTCGGATGCCGGCGACGGTCGTGGCGATCCTCCATGTGAGGCTCGCGCCGATAGGCATACCGTAGCCGGTCGCGTGGAAGACGACACCGCAGTCCGGCTGGGTCCCGGGCCCGGCGTTCGGCGGCGCCCGGCCCACCGGGTAGCCCGACCCGCTCGGCGGGCACGCCGGGGACGATGTCGCCCCCGGCGGCGCTGACCTGAGAGCCGCGCCGGCGACGGCGGTCAGGGTCACCGAGTTGCCGCCGCCCGAGGCGGTGATCGTGAGCCGGCCCGGCATCGGGCGCCGCCCGGCGTGGTGGCCCAGACGTAGGTGGGCAGGCTGACGTAGTTCTGGCCCGCCGGGTTGACCACCAGCGTGGGCGGGGAACCTTGAGGTGGTTGTAGGCGTAGGCGGCCAGCGTGGCCGGCGGGATGGGCGGCGGCGGCGGGCAGGGCACCGTTCGGCACCCAGGCCAGCAGCGGCATGGCCGGAGGGTTGCAGGCCGCCTCGCCGATCGCCCACCCTGGATCGTCGGGTGAGTACCAGTAGCCGCCGATGTCGTTCCGGTGCTCCTTGATGGACGGGGCAAACCCCGCATAGCCCTGCTCGGGGTCTGGTGCCGCTGGGCCCGACGCGTCTTGCCCAGGCTCTGCTGCCAGAGCTGCCACATCTCCGGGCCGCTGAACAGCGGCTCATCCAGCACGGCGGCGGCGGGACGTTCACCGGGGCGAAGCCGGCCGCGCCGTCGGTGTAGTCGCCGCCGAGGGTGATGTACCGGCTCTCCAGCGACGACCCAGCAGCTCTCCCCGGTGCAGCCGGCCCCGGCGCTGCTCCCGCCCGGCGCGCGGCGGCGGCGGGACCGGCCGCCAGCGCGGCGGCGAGCAGGCCGGACGAGGCGGCTGCCACCAGGACGGACAGCCGCGCGGCGCGACGGTGACTCATGGCTTGCACTCCCGGGCTTGGCCGTGCGGGTAGTAGGTGACCAGGGTGCCGACCAGCTTCCAGGCGCCGTGGCGGCCCCTGGCGAACGTGTCGCTTTCCGGGTAGTACTGGCGGCCGGGGGGGTAGCCCTTCGGCACCACGCGGCCGGTGCGGATGTCGGTGTGATCCAGCTTCGACTCGTCCACGCAGTAGGTCACGTTCTCGCTCGCCGCGGTACCCGGCCAGCGGCTGCACCGTGGTGTCGAAGTAGGTCGTGACCCCGGCGTAGCCGCGGTGCCCGGCCACTGTGCGCGATGTTGCCCGCCACGCTCAGCTGGACGTTCTGGTTGCCGATGTAGGACGCGTACCGCGGCTCCTGCCGCGGGTGTAGATGGCGTCGTAGTAGGCCAGGATGAAGTCGCGGTCGGTGCTGACCAGCGCGGCCTGCGGCGCCCCGGCGGCAGCGGGTCGAAGTCGAAGGTGACCCGGCCGGGGAACGGGACCACGGGCCGGAGGGCCGGCCGCGGCCGCCGGGCTATAGGTCAGCCAGGGCTCCGGCGGGATGGAACACGGCCGGCCGCTGGGAGCCGCACGCCGGCCGCGAGCAGCACGAAGGGCATGGCGAGCGCAAGGCCCGCGCGGCGCGGAACGCATCCTTCTCCCGGGGCATCTAGGCACCTTGATCGGCCGGGTGTCGGGCGTGGACAAAGTAACGAAGGTGCCGGCTGCTCGCAATCAATGTTACCGACCTGACACCTGTTACCCACGAGGTCGCCGTCGGCGGGCCGGGCCGCCGCTACCGGCCGGCCCGCCGGCGGCGCCGGGCTCAAAGCCGGCTTGGGAACCCCGGCCCTGCCGCGCGGCGCCCAGCCGCCGCCTCGCTGCGTTGCCGCTCGGTCACTTGGTTACCTGTATCCCCGGCCAGGAGCCTGCTGAAGCAATGCCGAAGTTAGCTACCCAGAACGGCGCCCCAGGTCAGCGGCTTGCTCTTTGATCGGGAGCAGGTTATTTCAGCAGCTTCCCAGGTTCCGCTCGCTCCGCCTCGCGAGGCAGCGGCCGATCACCGCTCGCGGCGAGCATGAGTTCTCAAACGGGCTCTTGCTTCAGGTCCTTTACTTCAGGTCCTTTACTTCAGGCTCTTTACTTCAGGTCCTCTACTTCAGGCCCTCCCGGGCCAGGAAGCCCGTCGCGACCTGGGAGTAGCTCGCGTGATGGACGACGAGGGCCTTGTCCATCGCCAGCAGCGCGGGCGTGGTCAGCTTGGCCGAGATCGGAGTTGAGCATGCCCGTGATCTTGGAGTTGACGCCCGACTTGTACACCAGCGGGACGACGTTCTGCGCGGCGAAGTTGTTCTTGGGGTCGGTGAGGCTCACCAGGTGATCGGTGATGATCTGCGGGCGTGGTGGTGAACACGTCCGCGGCCTGCACCTTGCCGTTCGTCAGGTCGGTGATGGTGACCGGGCCCGACTCGTCGGTCGGCACGAACTTCTTGAAGGTCAGCCCGTAGTTCTTCTTCAGGCCGGGGATCCCGTCGGCGCGGGTGTTGAACTCCGGCGGCCCGCCGAAGGCCATGCTCTTCGCGTACGGCTTCAGGTCAGCGATCGAGGTCAGGTGGTCCTTCTTGGCGGTCGCCGGGTCACGGTGACCGAGTCCGCGTCCTGCGCCGAGGACGGGTTGAGGATCTCCAGCGTGCTCGGCAGGTTGGCCTTCAGGGCGGCGTCCACCTCGGCCGTGCTCGCCGCCGTGCTGGTCGGGTCCACCGAGGTGGTCAGCAGCGCGCCGTTGTACTCGGGGATGATCGTGACCGCGCCCTTCTTGATCTCCGGGTAGTAGACCTCACGGGCGCCGATGTTGAACTTGGTGGTGACCTTGACGCCGTGGGCCTGCAGGGCCTGGGCGTAGATCTGGCGAGCAGCTCGTTCTCGGGGAAGTTGGCCGAGCCGACGACCACCGAGCCCTTGGACGCGCCGGTGCCAGCGGGTTGGATTGCCGACGGGCTGCTGCCGCAGGCGGCGAGGGTCAGGCCGACCGCGGCGGCCATCCCGACGGCCATTGTTCTGTGCACTGTTATGCGGTGCATGACGCACTTTCCTTCCGTGATTTCCCAGGCGATCAGGATTGCCGGGCCCGCTGGCGCAGGCCGGCCGGGACGATGAGACGGGCCAGGCCGGTAAAGGCGAACTGAACGACCAGGGCGAGCACGACGACGCACGCCGCGCCCGCCGCGACCAGCTCGTAGTTGTTGGTGGCCAGGCCGTCGATGATGTAGCGGCCGAATCCGCCCAGGCTGATGTAGGCGGCGATGGTGGCGGTCGCGACCACCTGGATGGTGGCGGTCCGCAGGCCGAGCAGGATCAGCGGCATCGCGACCGGGACCTCCACCTTGAACAGGACCTGCCGCGACGTCATCCCCATCCCGGCCGCCGCGTCCTTGAGGTCGGCGTCAACGCCGAGCACGCCCTCGTAGGTGGTCACCATGATCGGCGGGATGGCCAGCACGACCAGCGGGATCAGCCAGGCCCAGGAGGCGCCGCCGCTCATGATGAAGGCCAGGACCAGCAGCCCCAGCGTGGGCAGCGCCCGCCAGATGTTGGCCAGGCTGATCAGGGTAGCCCGCCGCGGCCGGTGTGCCCGATGAGCACGCCGGCCGGCAGCGCGATGGCTATGGCGATCACCATGGCCAGCGACGGTGTACTCCACGTGCTCGATGAGCCGGGCCGGGACCCCGTTGGCGCCGCTCCAGTGGCCGGCCACGGTCAGCCACTGCCAGGCGAAGTTGAAGAAGCTCATGTCGCGCCCTTCGCCAGCCGCCCGCGCGCCGCGCCGGACACCCCGGGCCGCCGCCCGGCGCGGGCCGCCGCGCTGCCAGGGCGTCAGCAGCCACCGGGCCAGCACGAGCACCATGTCGGTGACCAGCGCGAGCACGACGATGAGCACGATGCCCACGACGATCTCGGTGGTGAAGTCGCGCTGCTCGCCGTCGGTGAACAGGTAGCCGAGGCCGCCGATGCCGATCAGCGCGCCCACGCTGACCAGGCTGATGCTGGACACCGCCGCCACCCGCAGGCCGGCGATCACGACCGGGACGGCGATCGGCAGCTCGACCGTGGACCAGCCGCCGCCAGGTGCCGAAGCCCATGGCGACCGCGGCCTGCCTGACCGGCTCGGGCACCGAGCGGAGCCCGTCCACCACGCTCGGGAAGATCGCGGCCAGCGAGTAGACCGCCGAGCGGGATCATCACCGTGGTGTCGGTCAGCCCGGTGTAGGCGATCAGCGCGACGAACAGGGCCAGGGCGGGCAGCGCGTACAGCACGCTGGTCAGGCCGAGCACCGGCGGGTACAGCCAGCCGAACCGGACGCACAGCGATGCCGAGCGGGAGCGAGACGACCAGCCCGGCCAGGACCGGCACCAGGGCCAGGTAGGCGTTCTGGCCGGTGAGGTGGGCCAGCATGCTGGCGTTGCTGAAGGCCCAGCTCATGGGGCCGCCGCGCTCTCCGCGGCACGGCGCTGGCTCGGCGCGTGCCCGCCTCGTCGGCCCGCTGGATCGCCGTCTCGCAGCCGGTCGTAGGAGGTCACACCCGACCACCCGGCCGTCGGCGTCCACCCCGACGGCCTGGCCGGTGGCGGACAGCACGGTGGCGTCCAGCGCGGCGCGCAGCGAGTCGGAGTCCACCCGGAACGTGTGACCGTGGCCGAGGTGAGCGGCAGGTCGGCCAGCGTGCTGCTGCCCGGCGCGGACTCCAGCTCGGCTGGCCGCGACCCAGCCGCGCGGAAGCCGCTCGGAATCGATGACCAGCAGCCAGGGCGCGCCGGCCCTGCGGGCCTGGGCCAGGGCGGCGGCGGCCGTGGTGTCCTGCCCGACGACCGGGCCGGTGTCGAGGTCCAGCGAGTCCGGCGGCGAGGAAGGACAGCCGGCGGATGCCGCGGTCGAAGCCGAGGAAGTCCTCGACGTAGCCGTCGGCGGGCGCGGCCAGCAGCTGCTGCGGGCGTGTCCACCTGGACCAGGTGGCCGCCCGGGCGGAAGATCGCCACCTGGTCGCCGACCTTGATCGCCTCCTCGATGTCGTGGGTGACGAAGACCACGGTCTTGTGCAGCTCGGCCTGCAGCCGCAGCAGCTCATCTTGCAGCGAGGCTCTGACAATCGGGTCCACGGCGCTGAACGGCTCGTCCATCAGCAGCACCGGCGGGTCGGCGGCGAGCGCCCGGGCCACGCCGACCCGCTGCTGCTGGCCGCCGGACAGCTGGTGCGGGTACCGGCGCGCCATCTCCGCATCCAGCCCGACCAGGTCCATCAGCTCGCGGGCGCGCTCGCGGGCCTTCTGCTTCGTCCAGCCGATCAGCAGCGGCACGGTGGCGATGTTGTCCTCGATCGTCCGGTGCGGGAACAGCCCCGCCTGCTGGATGACGTAGCCGATGCCGCGGCGCAGCGATGGCCGGGTTGGACTTCTGGATGTCCTGGCCGTCGAGCAGGATCCGGCCGCTGGTCGGGTCGATCATCCGGTTGATCATGCGGAGCGACGTGGTCTTGCCGCATCCGCTCGGGCCCACCAGCACCATGGTCTGCCCGTCCGGGATCTCCAGGTCGAGCCCGTCCACCGCGACCGTGCCGCCCGGATACCGCTTCGTCACGTGCTCGAAGGTGATCAAGGCGGGGTCCTTTTCGTCTTTTCCGATCGATAATCGGGGGTTAGGTGCCGGCGCGCGCCCTCCCGGTTCCCTGGATATCCCCAGCGAAGCCTGATTTCATGATCTGCGTCAAGGACGTCCGCGTCATGCCCGCAGGCTGTCCCGCCTTCCGCCCAGGCGCCATGTGAACCTTACGTTATCCGCACCGAGACCGCCGGCGTACCCGGGCGGACGGGACGAGCAAAGGCTCAATGATCCATCATGCTCTTGGCCACCGCGGAGGGTGTCAAGGCCCGGCGGCCGGTGTTTGCGAACTGTTACGTCAGACGGGAGGTCGCCGTGTCAGGGAGGGCGCCGGCCGGCGCCGGTGGTGATCGACGGCACCGGGATGACCTGCCCGCAGGTCCGGCAGGTGAGCCGCGACGGGGCGGCGGTGCAGGTGGCGCCCGGCGGGCTGGAGCGGGCCCGGCTGGCCCGGGAGGTCATCGGCCGGGTGGCCGCGGCGCGGCCGGTGTACGGGCGGACCACCGGGGTGGGCGCCAACCGGCTGGTGGCCGCGGGCGACACCGGGCACGGGCTGCGCCTGCTGCGCAGCCACGCCGGCGGGCCGGCCCGATGCTGGACGTCACCCGGTCGCGCGATGCTGGTCGTCCGGCTCAACCAGCTCGCCGGCGGCGGATCCGGGGTGGATCCGGCCCTGCTCGGCGTGCTCGCCCAGGCGCTCAACCGGGACCTCGCCCCGCCGGTGCGGATGATCGGGGCGATCGGCACCGGCGACCTGGCCGCGCTGGCCTGCACCGCGCTGTGCGTCCTCGGCGAGCGGCCGTGGCAGGGCGGGACGCTGCCGCCGCTGCGATTCGATCCGGCCGATGCCCTGGCCTTCATGAGCAGCAACGCGGCCACGATCGGCGAGGCCGCGCTGGCCTGCGCCGATCTCGGCGAGCTGCTGGACGCGGCCACCGTGATCGCAGCTCTGTCCTTCCTGGCGGTGAACGGCTCGCCCGAGTCGTACCGGCCGGGGGTGCATGCGGCCCGGCGGTACCCGGGCCAGCAGGCGGTCGCGGCCCGGATGCGGCAGCTGCTGGCCGGGCAGGGCATCCGGCCCGCCCGCATCCAGGACCCGTACGGCTACCGCGCGCTGCCGCAGGTGCACGGGCCCGCGGTGGACGCGGTCCGGGCCCTGGACCGGGCGCTGTCGGCCGAACGGCACCTGGCTGGTCGTCGAGCCGTACGCGGCCGGCGGAGACGGCCGGCAACATGAACCCGGTCGGGCGGCTGTCCTGCAGCTTCTCGACGCTGCTGTGCGTGCCGAGCGCGCTGTCCCAGCCGGGCGGCTACTCGCTCGGCGCGCAGGCCGGCCAGGCCGCCATCCGGCAGGTGGCCACCGACGCTGGCTTCACCCGGTTCCGGCGGGCCGCCGAGACGCCGTTCAACCTGGTGTACGAGGTGCGTCCGTAGACTGAGGCGCGTGACCAGCGTAGATGGCTCGAAGTCCGAGGCGCACGGGCACGGGCACCATCACCGGGACGTGTCCGGCGGCTGGCTCCGGCCCGCGGTTTTCGGCGCCATGGACGGGCTGGTCACCAACGTCTCGCTGATCGCGGGCGTGGGCGGCGCCAGGGTCAGCCGCACTTCGTCATCCTCACCGGCCTGGCCGGGCTGGCGGCGGGCGCGTTCTCCATGGCCGCCGGGGAGTACGTGTCGGTCTCGTCCCAGAACGAGCTGGTCGGTTCGGAGGTCAGCAAGGAGAAGGCCGAGCTGGAGACCAACCCGGTCGCCGAGCAGCGGGAGCTGGCGGCGATGTTCCGGGCCCGCGGCGTCGAGCCCGGCCTGGCCAGGGAGGTCGCCGCGCAGATCTCCCGGAACCCGGATCACGCGCTGAACGTGCACGTCCGCGAGGAACTCGGCGTCGACCCGCACGAACTGCCCTCGCCGGTGACCGCGGCGGGGGCCTCGCTGGTCTCGTTCTCGGTCGGCGCGCTCGTCCCGCTGCTGCCGTACCTGGCGGGCGCCAACTCGCTCGCGCTGGCCCTGGGCTGGCCGCGCTGGCCGCCATCATCGGCGGCGGCGCCGTGGCCCGGCTGACCGGCCGGCCGTTCGTCCGGGGCGCCGCCCGCCAGCTCATCCTGGGCGCGCTGGCCGCCGCGATGACGTTCGGCATCGGGCATCTGGTCGGCAGCGCGGTGGGCTGACCGGCCGGCCGCGGCCGGCCTGCGCGTGGCAGCGCCGGCTGACGTCAGCCGGTGCGCCAGACCGCCAGCGCTACCAGACGTCGTGGCCGAAGGAGTCGTCCGCCCGGCCGCCGGAGGCCGACAGCAGCCTCAGGTCGGACTCGACCATCATCGTGACCAGCTCGTCGAACTCGGTCGCGGGCTACCAGCCGAGCTGCTGCCGCGCCTTGGACGCGTCGGCGCAGAGCTGGTCGACCTCGGCCGGCCGGATGAACGCGGCGTCGCACACCACGTGGTCGCGCCAGTTCAGCCCGGCCACCTCGAAGGCCCGCTCGACCAGTTGCTGCACCGTGTGCGTGATGCCGGTGCCGACCACGTAGTCGTCGGGCTCGTCCTGGCCGAGCATGAGCTGCATGGCGCGCACGTAGTCGCCGGCGAACCCCCAGTCCCGGCTGGCCGACAGGTTGCCGAGCCGGAGCTGGCGGTCCAGGCCCAGCTTGATCTTGGCCGCGGCCAGCGACACCTTGCGGCTGACGAACTCCGTGCCGCGGCGCGGCGACTCGTGGTTGAACAGGATCCCGGACACCGCGTACATGCCGTAGGACTCGCGGTAGTTCTGGGTGAGGAAGTGGCCGTAGACCTTGGCCACGCCGTACGGGCTGCGCGGGTGGAACGGGGTGCCCTCGGTCTGCGGCGACTCGCGCACCTGGCCGAACATCTCCGACGAGGACGCCTGGTAGAACCGGATCTGCCCGCGTCCCGGCGTGCGGGACGCGCTGATCCCGCTGCACACCCGGATCGCCTCGAGCACCCGGAGCACGCCGAGGCCGGTGACCTCGCCGGTGAGCTCCGCCTGCTGCCAGGACATCGGCACGTAGGAGATGGCGGCCAGGTTGTACACCTCGTCCGGCTGCACCCGCTCGACGGCGGAGATCAGGCTGCCCTGGTCGAGCAGGTCACCGCGGACCAGCTGGACGTCGGCCAGCAGCTCCCGCATCCGCGGCACCCGCGGGTTGGCCTGGCCGCGGACCAGGCCCCAGACCTCATAGCCGAGCGCAGCAGGTGCTCGGCCAGGTAGGAGCCGTCCTGTCCGGTGATGCCGGTAATCAGCGCGCGCCTGGTCAGCGGAACCTCCGCGTCGTCGGAATCAGGCCATGTCGCGGTAGCCTACCCAGCCGCGACCCGCCGCTCGGCGGATGCCCGGGGACCGGACCTTACCGGGTGGTAATGTTCGCTGCCTGGGAGGTCACGCAGGCCGATCCTCGATCAGCTCAGGCACCACCCGGCTTCCTAGTAGGAGGGGCGAACCTGCGTGACCACCGTGCGAGCCCCGGCGGCCGCAGAGCGCTGCGGCGCCGCGCCCGCGACGCGCCGGAGGCCGGACCGGCCGCTGCGCATCGCGCTGCTGTCCTACCGGAGCAAGCCGCACTGCGGCGGCCAGGGCATCTACGTCCGGCACCTGAGCCGCGAGCTGGCCGCGCTCGGCCACACGCGTCGAGGTGTTCTCCGGCCAGCCCTACCCGGAGCTCGAGCCGGGGCCGGTGCTGACGCGAGGTGCCGAGCCTGGACCTGTACCGGGACGAGGACCCGTTCCGCACGCCGCACCTGCGCGAGTACCGCGACTGGATCGACGTGCTCGAGGTCGCCGCGATGAAGACCGGCGCCTTCCCCGAGCCGCTCACCTTCAGCCTGCGCGCGCTGCGCGCGCTGCGCGCCGCGCCGCGGTGACTTCGACGTGGTGCACGACAACCAGGTGCTCGGCTACGGCCTGCTCGGCGTCACCCGGCTCGGGCTGCCGCTGGTGACCAGCATTCACCACCCGGTCAGCGTGGACCGGCGGATCGAGCTGCGAGGCGGCCCGCGGGCTGTCCCGGCTGGGCAAGCGGCGCTGGTACGCGTTCGTCCGGATGCAGGGCCGGGTCGCGCACCGGGTGTCCCGGAACGGCCCGATCCTGACCGTCTCCGAGTCCTCCCGCCGGGACATCATCGCCGGACTTCCGGGCCGTCCCGGACAGCGTCAAGCGTCATCCCGCTCGGCGTGGACACCCGGCTGTTCCATCCGCGGCCCGGGCCCCGGGTGCCGGGCCGGATCGTGGCCGTGGCCAGCGCGGACTCGCCGATGAAGGGCGTGACCACGCTGCTGCGCGCGTTCGGCCTGCTGGCGGCCGGGCGCGATGCGCCGCGACGCGCACCTGATCGTGGTCAGCAAGCCCACCCCGGGCGGCCCGACCGACAAGCTGATGGGCGAGCTCGGGCTGGCCGGGCAGGTCGGTTCACGCACGGGATGAGCCACGACGAGCTGGCCGAGCTGCTGGCCAGCGCGCAGATCGCGGTCGTCCCCTCGCTGTACGAGGGGTTCTCGCTGCCCGCCGTGGAGCACATGGCGTCGGGCACGCCGCTGGTGGCGTCGCGGACCGGCGCGCTGCCCGAGGTGACGGGCGAGGCGGCCGCGCTGGTCGAGCCGGGCGATCCCGACGAGCTGGCCGCCGTGCTGCGCCCGGCTGCTCGGCGAGCCGCACGAGCGGGAGCGGCTCGGCGATGCGGCGCTGCGCCGGGTGCAGGAGCGGTTCGCCTGGCCCGCGGTCGCCCGCGCCACCGTGGCGCAGTACCGCGCGGCGATCGGCATCGTGCGGGAGGCGCCGGAGCCATGACGCGGACACCGCAGGCCATGATGGGCGCGCCGAGGGGAGCCGGGCCCTGCTGACCGTCGACTTCGGCCGCTCGGCCGTGACCGCAGGGCACCCGCGTGCTCGACCTGGGCTGCGGCGCGGGCCGGCACGCGTTCGAGGCGCTGCGGCGCGGCGCGCACGTGGTCGCGCTGGACGCCGACCGGGCCGAGCTCGACCAGGTGACCGGCATGTTCGCGCGCGATGCGCGAGGCCGGCGAGGCGCCGCCGGGCGCGCGCGGGCAGGCGGTGTCGGGCGACGCCACCGCGATGCCGTTCCCCGACGCCAGCTTCGACCGGGTGATCGCGGCCGAGGTGCTCGAGCACATCCCCGGCGACCAGCGGGCGATGAACGAGATCGCCCGGGTGCTGGCGGCCGGGCGGCATCGCCGCGGTGACCGTGCCGAGCCTGGCTGCCGGAGCGGATTTGCTGGGCGCTGTCCGACGACTACCACAACGTCCCCGGCGGCCACGTCCGCATCTACACCCGGGCCGAGCTGGAAGCCAAGCTGGCCCGGGCCGGCCTGGCCGTCGGCCCGCACCACCACGCGCACGGGCTGCACTCGCCCTACTGGTGGCTGAAATGCGCCGTCGGGGTGCACGACGACGAGCACCCGGCCGCCCGCGCCTATCACCGGCTGCTCGTCTGGGACATCATGAAGCGGCCGGCCGTGACCAGGCTGGCCGAGCGGGCACTCAACCCGGTGATCGGCAAGAGCCTCGTCGTCTATGCGGTCAAGAAGATGAGGCCGAACGGCGGCGCCCGGCCGTCTCGCGGGAGCGCGCGCATGCCGGCGCGTGACGGCCTGGCCTGCCGGCTCGAGGTCGGCCGGCGTGCCCGAGGTCCCCGGGGTGCTGACCGCCGGCCAGGTGCTGGCGACCGGGCGGAGCGTCGCCGGCCTGCAGCAGGCCACCGGCGCGATCGGCTGGCCGGACGGGCACGCGGACGCGTGGAACCACGTCGAATGCGCGATGGCGCTGACCGCGTGCGGGCTGACCGGCCCCGCCCGGCGCGCCTACCAGTGGCTGGCCGGCGCGCAGCGCGCCGGACGGATCCTGGCCGAAGGAGACCACCGGCACCGTCGTCACCGACGCCGCCGCGGAGAGCAACCAGGTCGCCTACGTGGCGGTCGGCGTCTGGCATGAGCTGGAGGTGACCGGGGACGAGGCAGTTCGCCGCCGCGATGTGGCCGGTGGTGCGCAGGGCGATCGGGTTCGTGCTCGGCCTGCGCACGCCGCGCGGTGAGATCATCTGGCAGCGGGACGCCGGCGGCGCGCCCGCCGGTTACGCCCTGCTGGCTGGCTGCTCCAGCATCCACCAGAGCCTGCGCTGCGCGGTCGCGCTAGCCGAGCTGGCCGGCGAGCCGCAGCCGGAGTGGGAGCTGGCCGCCGACCAGCTCGCGCACGTCATCGCCTGCCACCCGGAGGCGTTCGCGGACAAGAGCAGGTTCTCGATGGACTGGTACTACCCGGTGCTCGGCGGCGCGGTGCGGGGCGCCGCTGCCGGGGACCGGCTGGCCGCCCGCTGGGACGAGTTCGTCGTGCCCGGCGTGGGGGTGCGCTGCGTCAGCGACCAGCCGTGGGTCACCGGCGCGGAAACCTGCGAGCTGGTGATGGCCCTGGACGCCATCGGCGACCGGGCCCGGGCGACCGAGCTGTACGCGGCCATCCAGCACCTGCGGCACGCCGACGGCGGATACTGGACCGGCTGGCAGTTCGCCCAGCAGGCGCACTTCCCGGCCGAGCGCAGCAGCTGGACGGCGGCGGCGATGATCCTCGCCGCGGACGCGCTGTCCGGCGCGACCGGCGGCGCCAGCCTGTTCCGGGACGCGGGCACGCGGTCGGCCACGGCAGCGTCCGCGGCCGATCCGGCCGCCTGCGGCTGCGCGGGGCGGGCCGCGCCCTAGCCCCTGGGGTGTGGCCCGGTCTCACGGATCGCGGAACGGAACTCCATCCGGAGTTCGCCGGAATCCGTCGGTCTGACAGGCTGCGCTGAAGCTCCGCCGGCTCGGTGAGCGCCAGGCACCGCGAGGCCCGCAAGTGAATGCTAACGTGCTCAGCGGACATGGCGAGGCATCAGGGAATCCGCCGGAGGATCCTGTGACGAGATTCGAGTCCGCACTGGACACCACGCACGCCAGCGCAGATGCGGCGCTCAAGTCGGCAGGCACCCTGACCAGGGAGCTGCGCAAGGCGAAGGCGGCAGCGGCCGGCGGCCAGGTGCGCGAGCTGCGGCGCGCTCTGGACGCCGCCGCCGGGCTGGCGGCCGAGCTTTCCGGCGAAGTGCAGCGGGTCCGCGAAGCCTATGACATTGATGAGACTACCTATCTGGCCTCTGGCGACTACGCCAAGGAGCTGCTGGCCACGGCTTCGGATGCCGGGGTGGCGATGTTCGAGGAGGACGAGCGGCTGCTCTGCTACCCGTCGATCGTGCGCGTTGTCCCTGGTGACTCAGTGGTCGAGATCGACCGCCGGAGGGAGCGGCGGCTGCGGCCTTCCGTGCTGGTCGGGCTGCTGGCAACGGCCCAGCAGAAACCGCCGAAGTTCCGCGCCGAGCAGTTCCTCGAGAGCCTGGTCACCGGTTATGACCTAGTGGTCGCGCGGACGGGCAAGAAGCCGGATGCCGTGGCCCGCCTGGTGGACATCTGGTCGGTGCTGACGCTGCTCCCTGGTCAGAGCAAGGAATACACCCGGCCGGAATTCGCCCGTGACCTGTACCTGCTCGATCAGCGCGGGACCAGGCAGGCCAGGGACGGGCGCATGCTGCGCTGGCACGCGAGCAGCGGCACGCGGACCGCGGGGGTGCTGACGACCGTCGCTCGCACCGGGCAGCAGCAGCGCTACTGGGGAGTCTCGTTCAGCGCCGCGGAGCCACGGTGAATCCGGCGGCACAGGCCGTACCGCCCAGCGGCGTGCTGGGCGGCGGCGCCCTGAAGACCGACGACTATGCCGCGTTCCTGGCGCGCGAGTACCTGGCCGAGTACCTTCCGGCTGGAGGGGCCGCCGTGAAGGTCGCCGTGGTGGGCGACGGCGGCGCGGCAGACCGCCTGGAGTCGGCGCTGGCCACGGCCACCGCCGAGCATAATGACCTGTTCGTGCGCATCAGCGCGGAATCGGCCCGGGTACACATGATCGACCAGATTTCTTCGCGATCTCCCACGTGGTGGACTGGGAGTCGGTGGCGGCGGCCACCGTGCGATCCGCCTACGCCAGCGCTTCGTTTCCCGTTCCGGAGGGCTCCGGGCTCACCGTGGCGGAGATCGCCCGCCATCACGATGTGGACGCCCGCGAGCTGTACCGCAGCGTCCGGCGACTGCTGGAACGCAGCTTGCTGGATAACCCGCTGATCGCCAGCGAAATGGGCCGCGCCATCTTGCGTCTCGCACAGGCCCACCTCGGTGCCGGGGACATCGACGACGCGGAGCACGAGGCGGTGCTCAACTGGCTGCACGGCGAGCTCCGGTCGATCACCGCACTGCGGTCCGCGCTCATCTACACCAGGATCGGCAGGCACAACGCGCGCGCGATGCTGGCCTCGACAGCGGCGCTGCTCCTGACCGCCGGTTATCGCGGGCTGGTCGTGTGCTTCGACTATGGCAGGCTCGCTGAGACGCGGCGGCCTCCGGTGGAGGCCAGATCGGGCTTCTACTACTCGAAGGCCGCGGTACTGGATGCCTATGAGGTGCTGCGCCAGTTCATCGACGCCACGGATGAGCTGCGCGGCGTCCTGGTGATAGCCGTCGTGCCGCCTGAGCTGATGACCAATGAGGCGCGCGGGCTGCCCGCCTATACCGCGCTGCAGCTGCGCGTGGCGGACGAGGTCCGCGACCGGCGCCGGGCCAACCCGTTCGCGGCCCTGGTCCGGCTCGAGGTCCGGCTTGAGGCCGTGGCATGACCGCGGTCATGAGCGGCGGAGCTGGTGGCGCGCCGCCGGGCGGTTGAAGCGCTGCGCTCGGGGGTTCCGAGCTGGGATGCGGTCACCGTGCTCGGCTCGGGGCAGCCGGAGGCCGAGGACCGCTTCACGGCACTGCTCGACCGGGTGACCGAGACCGGAATCTCAGGCGCCATCTCGTCCGGGCTGCTGCTCGGCGGCGGGTTCGGCTCGGGCAAGAGCCACCTGCTGACCCATCTGGGTCATCTCGCCATGTCGTCGGGCTTCGTGGTCAGCACGGTAGTGATCAGCAAGGAGACACCGCTGCATGACCCGGTCAAGACGTTCCGGGCCGCCGTGGACGGCGCAGTGGATCCCGGCCGTGCGCACGGCGTCCTCGAAGACGCCGCAGCGGCGCTCGATCCCGACACGCCGCGCTACGCCGAGTTCAGCCGGTGGGTGAACTCACCCGCCAGTGAACTGGACCAGCGGTTCGCCGCGACCTTGCTCTGTCATGAGCGGCTGCGCGGCGGCGAAGTGCCCGGAAGCGATGAGACGGCCGCGGCCCTGGTGCGGTTCTGGGCGGGTGAGCCGTTGCGGGTCTCGGACCTGCGCCGCGCCCTGCGATCGGTCGGCGCCGCCGGGCTGTTCCACTTTCGCGCCCGGTCATCGCCCGCGAGCTCGCCCGGCAGCGATTCAGGTTCGCGGCCCGGATGCTGCGCGCCGCGGGGCATGCCGGCTGGGTGATCCTCTTTGATGAAGTCGAGCTGATCGGCCGCTATTCGCCGCTGCAGCGCGGGCGCTCATACGCGGAGCTGGCCAGATGGCTGGGCAGCCGGGACACCGACCCCGGCCTGCCGCTCGGCGCGGTCTTCGCCATGACCGATGACTTCGAGGCGGCCGTCTTGACCGGCAAGGACGATCGCACGCACATCCCGGCCAGGCTACGGGCGAAGCAGTCGCCGGAATGGGATGAGACCGCCTCGCTGGCCGTGGCCGGGATGCGTCACATCGAGCACGACATGCTGCTCCTCGACCCGCCTGACGACGACGATCTCGACCGGGCCTATGCCGCGCTCAAGGATTTGCACGCCAGAGCCTTCGGCTGGTCCCCACCGGATGTGCCCGGTCTCGAGCGGCTTGGCGCCACGAGGATGCGGCAGTACGTCAGGGCATGGATCAACGAGTGGGACCTGGTGCGGCTGGATCCGGTGTTCCGGCCGCAGACCGAGGTCGTCCACATCGCCAGTGACTACAGCGAGGACAGCGCCCTGGAAGATTTGCCTCCGGAGGCAGGTCCGGTCTCATAGATCACGGCACCAGCGGGCGCGCGCAGCGACGGCGCCACGTGCCTGCTTCCCGGGCGGCGGCGGACGGAGCCGCTGACAGCTCATCCGGTGCCGTCGCCCGTGCGCTCCAGCACCCGGAGCGAGCCCTCCGCGCGGACCTCGGTGAACGTGCCGGAGGCCAGCGCCCGCCGGTAGATCCGGTAGGGCGCCTGGCCGCCGTCGGCGGGGTCGGGGAACACGTCGTGGATGGCCAGCGCCCCGCCGCGGGCCAGGTGCGGCGCCCAGCCCTGGTAGTCGGCCACCGCGGCCGCGTCGGTGTGGCCGCCGTCGATGAACAGCATGCCGAGCCCGGCCTGCCATAGCCGCGCCACGTCGGCCGACCGGCCCACGATCGCGATCACGCTGTCCTCGAGCCCCGAGGCCGCCAGCGCCGCGCGGAAGTGCGGCAGGGTGTCGAGCCGGCCGGTGCGCGGGTCCACCAGTTCCGGGTCGTGATACTCCCAGCCGGGCTGGTTCTCCTCGGAGCCGCGGTGATGGTCCACCGTGATCACGAACTGCCCGGCCGCCCGGGCCGCCGCGGCCAGGTAGATCGTGGACTTACCGCAGTAGGTGCCGATCTCCAGGATCGGCCCGACCCGGGCGTAGCGGGCCGCGGTCTCGTGCAGCGCCGCGCCCTCCGGTGCCGGCATGAAACCCCGGGCCGCCTCGGCGGCCCGGACGAACTCGGCCTCCACCCGACCGCCCCTTTCCCGATCATTGATCGGCACCCGCCTGGCCGCCCCCCGGACAGTCCGGCTTCCGCCCGGCCGCCCCTTTCCCGATCATTGATCGGCACCCGCCTGGCCGCCCCCCGGACAGTCCGGCTTCCGCCCGGCCGCCCCTTTCCCGATCATTGATCGGCACCCGCCTGGCCGCCCCCCGGACAGTCCGGCTTCCGCCTGACCGCCCTGCCCCGGATAATGTGCCGCCATGGGGACGACGGCGGCGGCCAGACGATGAGGGTACGCGTCGATCGTGACCTTTGTGAAGCGAACGCCGTGTGCGCCGGCCTGGTCCCGGAGGTCTTCGAGGTGGACGACGAGGACAACCTGGTCATCCTGGCCGAGCAGGTGCCCGGCGAGCTGGCCAGCCAGGTCAGGCACGCGGTGCAGTCGTGCCCGAAGACCGCACTGTGGGTGGAGGATGAAGCGGGCCGGCGGGCCGGCGGCTGACCGGGAGTCAGGCGGCCTAGCCGGCCCGGAGCCGGCCCAGCCGGGCCAGCGCCTCCTCGAGGACCTCGGTGCGCTTGCAGAACGCGAACCGGACCTGGCTGCGGCCGGCCTGCTTGTCGTCGTAGAACAGCCCGCTCGGTATCGCGACCACCCCGGCCCGCCGCGGCAGCTCGCGGCAGAACGCGACTCCGTCGCTCTCGCCGAACGGGCGGATGTCGGTGGTGACGAAGTAGGTCGCGGCCGGCCGGTACACCTCGAAGCCGGCCGCGGCCAGGCCGGCGCACAGCAGGTCGCGCTTGCGGCGCAGATCGTCGCGCAGGCCGGCGAAGTAGGTGTCGGGCAGCCGCAGCGCCTCGGCCACCGCGTACTGGAAGGGGCCGCCGCTGACGAAGGTGAGGAACTGCTTGGCCGTCTTGACCGCCGCCACCAGGTCGGCGGAGGCCGTCACCCAGCCGATCTTCCAGCCGGTGAAGGAGAAGGTCTTGCCCGCCGAGCTGATCGTGACCGTGCGCTCGGCCATCCCGGGCAGCGAGGCGATCGGCACGTGCTCGCCGTCGAACACCAGGTGCTCGTACACCTCGTCGGTGATCACGAGCAGGTCCCGGGAGCAGGCCAGCTCGGCCACGGCCGCCAGCTCGGCCCGGGTGAGCACGGCCCCGGTCGGATTGTGCGGCGTGTTCAGCAGGATGAGCCGGGTGCGCGGGGTGACCGCCGCCCGCAGCGTGTCCGTATCCAGCCGGAAGTCCGGCGGCCGCAGGGTGACCGGCACCCGGGCGCCGCCCGCCATCGCGATGCAGGCCGCGTAGGAGTCGTAGTACGGCTCCAGCGCGATGACCTCGTCCCCCGGCTCGACCAGGGCGAGCAGCGCGGCCGCGACCGCCTCGGTCGCGCCTGCCGTCACCAGCACCTCGCGGCCCGGGTCGTACTCGAGGCCGTAGCAGCGCTTCTGGTGCCAGGCGATCGCGTGCCGCAGCTCAGGGACGCCCGGCCCCGGCGGGTACTGGTTGCCGCGGCCGGCCAGGATCGCGTCGGCGGCGAGCTGGGCGATCTCGCGCGGGCCGTCGGTGTCGGGGAAGCCCTGGCCGAGATTGACGGCGCCGGTCTCGGCGGCGAGCGCCGACATCTCGGCGAAGATCGTCGTTCCCAGGCCGGCCAGCCTGCGGTTGAGCAAGGGTCGGTTCACCCCGACATGACATCATGCTGACGGTCCGGGCTGAGAACCCGGCCGGAACCCGCAGCGGGGCAGGGGCCTGCGGCTCTACGCCGTGTCCACCGGATTCTTGGCGGGTGCTTGCTGGCTGGCGCGCCTCCGGCGCGACGGAGCGGTGATCGCGCGGCGTCCGGCCAGGCGGAGGAGGAGCCGGCGGCGAGGCTCATGCCTGTCCGCTTTAGTCGGGGACGGCCGCAGCGCACGACCGGGTCGTGCCCGGCCTGCGCGATCTTGCCGTCCGCCCCCTGTGATCATGGCCATCCTGGGCGGCGGGATCGGCCGGCCTGAGGAACCGGACACGCATGAGCGGAGCTATCGGAGACAACCCCGGGTGGGCACCAGCGCCGGCCGCCGTCTGGGCGCCGGTCCGCGCCGCAGCAGAACCACCGACACGGCAGCGCCGCCGGCCGCCGTCTGGACGCCGGTCCGCGCCGCAGCAGAACCACCGACACGGCCTAAACTTCGGGCATGCGAGTCGCCGTGTGCCAGATCCCGGTCAGCGCCGATCCCGCCGCCAACCTCGACCGGGTGCGGACCGCCCTGGTCGGCGCCGCCGGCCAGGGGGCCGACCTGGCCGTGTTTCCTGAGGGGACGCAGGCCCGGTTCGGCAGCGACCTGCGCGCCATCGCGGAGCCGCCGGACGGCGCGTTCGGAACCGAAGTCGGCGAGGCAGCCGGCAAGCTCGGCATCGCGGTGGTGGCCGGGATCTTCGAGCCGGCCGCCGACGGGCGGGTGCACAACACCACCGTCGCCTTTGACGGCACCGGGCGGCTGGTCGCCGCCTACCGCAAGATTCACGTGTTCGACTCGTTCGGACACCGGGAGTCCGACCTGGTCGCGCCCGGCAGCGAGCCCGTCGTGGCCGACCTGGCCGGGGTGCGGGTCGGCCTGCTCACCTGCTACGACGTCCGGTTCCCCGAGCATGCGCGGGCGCTGGCCGCGCGGGGCGCCGAGCTGATCGTGCTGCCGGCGGCCTGGGCGGCGGGGCTGTTCAAGGAGGAGCACTGGGTCACCCTGGTGCGCGCCAGGGCGATCGAGAACACCCTGTGGATGGCGGCGGCGGGCCAGATACCCGATCCGGGCGAGCCGCCGACCCGCGCCCCGACCGGCATCGGCCGCAGCATGGTCGTCGATCCGATGGGGGTGACCACGCTGGACCTCGGCCCGTATCCGGGGGTGGCGGTGGCCGAGATCGACAGCGAGCTGACCGCCCGGATCCGGGCCGAGGTGCCGTGCCTGCAGCACCGCAGGCCGGACGTGTTCGGCTGACGCGCGCAGGCGGGGCAGCTAGCCAGGGGCCGCGGCCGCCTGCCACAGGGTCGGCTGCTCGGACGCCGGCGTGGCCAGGTAGCCGACCCCGGTCAGCAGCGAGCCGGAGGCGGCCAGCGCGGTGATGGCCTGCGAGCCCGCGGCTGTCGAGCCCGGTGCCGGCGGGCTCGCGGGTCGTCCAGGTGATCCCGTCCGCGCGACGACCAGACGACGACTCGCTGGTTACCCGGCTGGCCGGCCGTGCCGACCGCCACGAATCCCCGGCCCGCCGCGGCCAGCGCGGTGACGGCGGCGAACCCGCCGGGCGCGCGAGCGGCGCCTGGCTGCCAGGCGCTGCCGCCGTCCGCGGAGTACTCGGCGAACGGCGCGGTCCCGGCCGCGGTGGTCTGGGTCCCGGTGGCCACGATCACCCGGCCGTGCGCGGCGACCTGCTGCAGCACGGCCGCTGTCGCGCCGGGCGGCGGGCCTGCAGGCGGGCCAGCATCCCACTGCCTGCCGTCGGGTGAGGTCCAGGCCGCGGGCGCGCCATCGACCGAGCCGACCGCGACGAACCCGGTGCCGGCGGCGGTGACCGCGTTCATCTGCCGGCGCCCGGCTCCGTCCAGGTCGCCGGCGCCCGCATCGACTCCCCTGGTCCAGCCGGCCAGGCCGGCCGACCACCAGGCCGCGGCGACGGTCCGGGACGGGATGACGTGCCTGGTGACGTGCTTGTGCCCGTGCACGAACGTGGTCCTGGTGACCGTGCGCGCGGGGATGACCTGACGGCCCGCGATGACGTAGCCCGAGCGGCCGGCCGCCGCCTGGCTGACGGTGATTCCCGGCCCGGCGAAGGCGGCCTCGTCGTCCGCCGCCTGCCAGCTGGTCCCGTGGGCGGAGGAGACGACGACCGGGCGGCTGGTCGTCCCGGCGGCGACTCCGCCGGCCGCGAGCCAGCCCGCGCGGCCGTGCACCACGCTGGCGAGCGTGCCGAGGCCGGGGCGGACCAGGGCGCCCGAGCCGATCCGTCGCCAGCGTCCCTGGCTTCCCGCCGACCAGATGGCCGGGTAACCGTTCGCGGTGCCCACGGCGATCCGCGTGCTGCCGGTCACCGCGATGCCGTTGATGCCGAGGGCCGGACCGGTCGCCCCGGCGATGGCCCGGAAGTTCACGGGGCTGGCCCGCGCGCCGGCCAGGACCAGGTACGGCTGCTGGCCGTCGGCGGCGCGAACGGTGGCCCCGGCGGCGACCACGGTCCCGCCGGTCGTCACCGTGACGCCGGCCTGCGATTGCGCGGCGCTGCCGGGGCTCGCGACCCTCCGCCATGTGGTGCCGTCGGTACTCACCCACGCCACCCTGGCGCCCCCGGCCACCCGGCCGGACACGACCGCGCCCTGGTCGCTGCCGCCGACGGCGGTGACCCTGAGGTGGTCCTTCTTCGCCGCGGTGAGGGCGGCCGCGCGCTTCCAGGAGGAGCCGCCTGCGGACACGTAGGCCACCGCGTCGCTCCCGGTCTTCCTGGTCCAGCCGGGCCGGACGGCCACGAATCCGGAGCCGGCGGCCGCTATGCCGGACAGCTGCCCGGCCGGCAGGTGCGCCGGAGACCAGCGGGCGCCGCCGTCGGTGCTGCGCCAGACGCCGTCAGACCGCGAACCCCGGCCGTGCTGCCCGTTCCCGCGCGCGCCGGCGATCTCGCCCTCCACGATCACGTGGCGGCCGCGGGCCGCCACCCGGCCGAGCTGGAGCACGCGCCCGCCGGAAGCGGCCAGGTGCAGGCCGGCGGCGGGGATCCGCTGCCAGGTCAGCCCGTTCGCGGACGTCCAGGCGACCGGGCTGCTGCGGGCCGGGCCGCTGGCGGGCACGTTCTCCCCCACGGCCAGGTAGCCGCGGCTGGTGCGGGCCAGCGCGAGTACCCGGTCGGCCGCCCGCATCGGGGCGATGCCCTTCCCCGGGGCAAGTGTCCACGCCTTGCCGTCCTGGCTGGTCCAGGCGGCCCCGTGGCCGACGGCCAGCCAGCCGCCCCGGCCGCCGGGCAGGGCCGTGCCGCCGGCCACCAGCAGCGGGAGATCGGCCGGCGACGGTACCGCGCCGCCCGGGGCGCGGACCGGCGCCAGCTGCCAGCTGTGCCCGCCGTCGGCCGACACGAGGAACTGGGCCCGGGGGAGCCACTGGCCGGTCAGCGACCCGACGGCCACGACCGTTCCGCCCGATGCGGCCAGCGCGCTGACCGACTGGAAGATGCCGCGCGCCTGCTGCCCGGGATCGGTGCCGAAGTCGGCCCCGGCCAGCCGGGCGGGCGGGTACTGCCGCACGGCGGCGGCGCCGGCGGGTGCTCCGCCGTTCCCGCCGAACAGGAGGAATCCCGCGACGACCAGCGCCGCGACCACGATCACGGCGATGGCGGCCTGCCATGCTCCGCGCCGGACATGCCGGGCGGCGCCCGGTGACCGGCCGGTGCGGCCGGAGAGCCTCACCACGTCGGCGGACAGGCTGAGCGCACCGCCGGGGGATCTCGGCCAGAGATCGGGCCGAGATCCTGCCGCTCGGCCCGCCGTGTCCGTTGGTGCCGGCCCAGGCGCCCCGGCCGGACGAGCGGGACCTGCCCGGCAGGAGCGACCTGCCCGGCAAGCGGGAGCCGCCGGCCGACGTCGCCTGCGCCTGCTCCCATTCGGCCTCGGCGGGTTCCCAGTCGGCGACCGGCCGCTGCCACTCGACCCCCGCCTCGCGCCAGGCCCGCTGGGCACGCTGCCAGACCGACGGGCTGCTCAGGTCGCGGGCCGCGGGGCTCACCTGGACAGCCGCGGAGCTGACCTGGACAGCCTCGGGGCCGCCCTGACCGGGCGCCGGGCCCGCCCGGGCAGACGGGACGCCGCCCTGAGCGGACCCCGGGCCCGCCCGGGCAGGCAGGGCGCCGCCCTGCGCGGACACGGCGCCGGTCTCGGCGGCCGAGGGCCCGACTTGGTCAGCCGCGGGGCCGGACTGGGCCGCTGCGGAGCGGACGGCCAGCGCCGACTCGAGGCCGGGGCCGCCGGGGTAACCCTTGAGTGCGGGCGTCGAGGCGACCACGGCCGGCTCCGGCGGCACGGCGGTATCCCCGTGCTCGCCGTCAGTTCCGGGGCCCGCACCCGCCTGCGCCGGCCTGGTATCCCGGTCCGCGCCCGGCCCGGCGAGCGTCGTGGATCCGCCGTAACCGCCGGCATCGCGGCGCATCCGGCCCGCCGCCATCATCGCGGCCGGCGTATCCGGGCCCGCCGCCATCATTGCGGCAGCGTATCCCGGGCCGCCGCCATCATCGGGACCGGGGGGTCCGGGGCCGCCGCCATCATCGAGCCGCGTATCCCGGCCCGCCGCCATCATCGGGACCGGGGGGTCCGGGCCCGCCGCCATCATCGCGGCGCTATCCGGGCCCGCCGCCATCATCGGGACCGGGGGGTCCGGGCCCGCCGCCATCATCGGGCCGGCGTATCCCGGCCCGCCGCCATCATCGCGGCCGGCGGGTCCCGTCTGCCCGTAGCCGTAGCTCCCGCCGCCGTCCGGGGCGCCGTAACCGGGCCCGTATCCGTAGCCGCCGCTGTAGCCGTGGTCGCCGACAGGCCCGCCGCCGGGCGCTCGCTCACCGCCTCCTGGGTTGCCTGTCGTATTCGCCACTGCCTCAGCCCGATTAGGAGTGCGTGCCCGGGGACGCGGGAGATTTCTCGCGCCCCGATGGTACCGGTCAGCCGCGAAGGCCCGTGGCTTTCCCTCCGGCCCGTCGCAAGTCAGGTGACCACCCTACGAGGCGGCACCACTGCTGTCCGGCACAGTGCTGATCTTCGTATGGATCCGCCTGCCCCGATCCAGCGCCGCGGCCGGACGCGCCCCCGGGCGCGCCGCCGCCGGGTAGCCTGGAGGGCGGTCAGAACTGGTTATCCGAGCGGAAGTGGGCGATGTCCGCAGTGTCTCCTGAGTCGCGGCGGGCGTCCGCGAGTCCTTCCGGGTCCGCAGACGATCAGCAGGCCAACGGCGGAGCCGGGAAGACCGGCCGGGATGACGGCGTGCTGGCCGCGGGCGCCACGGACTTCGGACCGAACGAGTTGCTCGTCGATGAGCTGTACCAGCGGTACCTGGCCGACCCGGCATCGGTGGACCAGGCCTGGTGGAATTTCTTCGCCGACTACCAGCCGATCTCGCCCGGACCTGAGCGCCCGGTGACTACCGAGCAGGCCACGGCGGCCGCGCTGGCGGCCACGGCGGCGCCCGCCCCGGCCGGGCCTGCTGCCACCCCTGGCCCGGCCGCCGGTCCCACCGCCCCGGCTGCCCCGGCTGGCCATGCCGGGCAGGCCACTCCTGCTGGCTCCGCCGTCCCGACCGGCCAGGCTGCTCCGGCCGGCCCCGCCGGGCCGGCCGGTCAGGCGTCCGTCGCGCCGGCGACACCACGGTCGCAGCCGTCGCCCCCGCCGCCCTCAGGCGGGCCGGCCCAGGCCGCCGGGACGCGGCCGCCCGCCGACGCGGGGCCGCCCGCCGACGCGGAGTCACCCGCCGACGCGGAGTCACCCGCCGATGCGGAGCAGATCAGGCTGCGCGGCGCCAGCGCGCGGACCGCCGCCAACATGATGGCGAGCCTGAGCGTGCCCACGGCGACGAGCGTGCGGTCGGTGCCCGCCAAGCTGCTCATCGACAACCGCATCGTGATCAACAATCACCTGAGCCGCCGCCGCGCCGGCAAGGTCTCGTTCACCCACCTGATCGGCTTCGCGGTGGTGAAGGCCCTGCGCGAGCTGCCCGCGATGAACAACTCCTTCGCCGAGGCGGCCGGCAAGCCGACGCTGATCACCCCGGCCCACGTCAACTTCGGCGTGGCTATCGACCACCGCAGGGCCGACGGCTCGCGGCAGCTGCTCGTGCCCGGGATCAAGCGCGCCGAGACGATGGACTTCCGGCAGTTCTGGCGGGCGTACGAGGACCTGATCCGCCGGACGCGGGCCGGCAAGCTCGAGGTAGACGACTTCGCCGGCGTGACGATCAGCCTGACCAACCCGGGCACGATCGGGACCGTTTACTCGGTGCCGAGGCTCATGGCGGGCCAGGGATGCATCGTCGGCGTCGGGGCGATGGAGTACCCCGCGGCCTACCAGGGCGCGTCCGAGGAGACGCTGGCCCGGCTGGCCATCAGCAAGTCGGTCACGCTCACCTCGACCTACGACCACCGGATCATCCAGGGCGCGCAGTCCGGCGAGTTCCTGCGGGTGATCCATGAGCTGCTGCTCGGCGGGAGCGGCTTCTACGACGAGATCTTCAGTTCGCTGCGGGTCCCGTACGAGCCGGTCCGCTGGGTACGCGACCTGCCGGCCGGCCACGAAGACGACATCAGCAGGCCGGCCCGGGTGCACGAGCTGATCCACGCCTACCGGGTGCGCGGCCACCTGATGGCCGACACCGACCCGCTGGAGTACAAGCAGCGCAAGCATCCCGACCTGGACATCAACCAGCACGGCCTCACCCTCTGGGATCTGGAGCGCGAGTTCGCGACCGGCGGCTTCGGCGGCAAGCCGCTGATGAAGCTGCGCGAGATCCTCGGCGTGCTGCGCGACTCGTACTGCCGCACGGTCGGCATCGAGTACATGCACATCCAGGAGCCGGACGAGCGGGCCTGGATCCAGGCGCACGCCGAGCGGCCGCATGACCCGCCCGGCCACGACGAGCAGGTCCGCATCCTGAGCCGGCTCAACGTGGCCGAAGCGTTCGAGATGTTCCTGCAGACCAAGTTCGTCGGGCAGCGCAGGTTCTCGCTCGAGGGCGCCGAGTCGCTGATCCCGCTGCTCGATGCCGTGCTGACCGAGGCCGCCGGCCAGCAGATGGATGAGGCCGTGATCGGCATGGCCCACCGCGGCAGGCTGAACGTGCTGGCGAACATCGTCGGCAAGTCGTACGCGCAGATCTTCGGCGAGTTCGAGGGAAACCTGGACCCGCGCAGCATGCACGGCTCCGGTGACGTGAAGTACCACCTGGGCGCCGACGGCAACTTCGTGGCCTCCGACGGGTCCTCGATCCGCACCTCGCTGGTCGCCAACCCCAGTCACCTGGAGGCGGTCGACCCGGTGCTGGAGGGCGTGGTCCGGGCCAAGCAGGACCTCATCGACAAGGGCGAGCCCGGCTTCACCGTGCTGCCCGTGCTCATCCACGGCGACGCGGCCTTCGCCGGCCAGGGAGTGGTCGCGGAGACGCTCAACCTGTCTCAGCTGCGCGGCTACCGGACCGGCGGCACCGTGCACATCGTGGTCAACAACCAGGTCGGCTTCACCACCGCGCCGGAGTACTCCAGGTCGAGCGTGTACGGCACGGACGTCGCCCGGATGATCCAGGCGCCGATCTTCCACGTGAACGGCGACGACCCGGAGGCGGTCGTGCGGGTGGGCAGGCTCGCGTTCGCCTACCGGCAGGAGTTCAGGAAGGACGTGGTCATCGACCTGGTCTGCTACCGGCGGCGGGGGCACAACGAGGCGGACAACCCGTCGTTCACCCAGCCGCTGATGTACGACCTGATCGACGCGCGGCGCTCGGTCCGCAAGCTCTACACCGAGGCGCTGATCGGCGCGCGGAGACATCACGATGGAAGAGGCCGAGCACGCGCTGCGCGACTACCAGCAGCAGCTGGAGCGGGTGTTCACCGAGACCCGCGAGGCGACGAGCCGGCCGACCGAGCCCGGCGCGGTGGTCAAGCCGGAGCCGGAGGCAGAGCAGCCGGTCAACCACGGCGCGGTGCCGACAGCGATCACCGAGGAGGCCATCAAGCAGGTCATCGACACCCAGCTGAACCTGCCGGAGGGCTTCACCCCGCATCCGCGGCTGCAGCCGCTGCTGCAGCGCCGGGCCACGATGGTCAGCGAGGACGCGATCGACTGGGCGACCGGCGAACTGCTCGCGTTCGGGTCGGTGCTGATGGACGGGCGCGCGGTGCGGCTGGTCGGCCAGGACACCCGGCGCGGGACATTCGGCCAGCGGCATGCCGTGCTGGTGGACCGGATGACCGGCGGGCAGCATACTCCGCTGCGGCGGTTCAACTCAGGCAGCGCCAAGTTCTACGTCTACGACTCGCTGCTGTCGGAGTTCGCCGCCGTGGGCTTCGAATACGGATACTCGGTCGTGCGGCCGGACGCGCTGGTCTGCTGGGAGGCGCAGTTCGGCGACTTCGTCAACGGCGCGCAGTCGATCGTGGACGAGTTCATCAGCTCCGGCGAGCAGAAGTGGGGCCAGCGCTCCAGCCTGGTACTGCTGCTGCCGCACGGGTACGAGGGCCAGGGACCCGACCACTCCTCGGCGCGGATCGAGCGCTTCCTCGGCCTGTGCGCCCAGGACAACATGGCCGTGGCGATGCCGACCACGCCCGCCAACTACTTCCACCTGCTGCGCTGGCAGGCCCTGTCCGGACGGCGCAAGCCGCTGATCGTCTTCACGCCCAAGTCCATGCTCAGGCTGAAGGCCGCGACGTCGGCGGTGGCCGAGTTCACCGGCGGGTCCTTCCTGCCGGTGATCGGAGACCACGAGGTGGCCGACGACGCGGCGCGCAGCGTGCGCCGGGTGCTGCTGTGCTCGGGCAAGGTGTACTACGACCTCGCCGAACGGCGGCGCGCCATCGCCGCCGGGAACGGCGCCTCCCCCGCCGACGGCGGCTCAGCGGCGGGCACCGCGCCCGGTCCGGCCGTGCCGACCGCGATCGTGCGGGTGGAGCGGCTCTACCCGCTGCCGCTGGCGGAGCTGCAGGCCGAGCTGGCCAGGTACCCCGGCCGCCGAGGAGGTCGTCTGGGTGCAGGAGGAGCCGGCCAACATGGGGGCCTGGCCGTGGATGGCGCTGAAGCTTCCCCAGCTACCTCGGCCGGCCGGTCGGCTGTGTGTCGCTGCCGCCGAGCTCCGCGCCGGCCGCCGGCTCGGCCACCAAGCACGCCAGCGAGCACCGGGCCCTGATCGAGGCGGCGCTGCAGCCCGCCCCGCGGGCCGCTGCGGGCCGCGCGTAGCCTGGTACCAGGCCTGGGGGTATCGCTTTCCTGCAGGCCTGCATGCCGACGGCTGGGCGCGGGAAGGCGGGCGCGGCGCTGATGTACTTCACCGATCGGGGCATCGAGGAGCTCGAGGAGCAGCGCGGAGACGAGCAGGTGAGCCTCGGCCTGGGTGGCCGGCCGGCTGCAGGGAATTCGTGGATCTCAACCCCGAGTCCGAGGCCGCGGTCGACCGGCTGGCTGGCTGGCTGGCCGCGGTCAGCGACGAGGACTAGCGGCGGTGGCACGAATCGTGGCCGATGTTGACTTCCGCAAACGCGATATATCGTATGTATGGTGCCGCCGTCGGCGGAAAGTTGACGCTCGGTGCAGGCCATGGAAGGGATTCGCGTAGATGCCGCGCTGGACCATCGACTCCCCTACCACCCTGGACTTCGACGGCATCGTCGCGCTCCGGGTCAGGATCGTCGCGGGTTCAGTCGCCGTGCTCGCCACCGCGGACCGGCCGCGCCTGGAGGTGACCGAGGTATCCGGGCAGCCGCTGCTGGTGACCCACGAGGCGGGCATCCTCACCGTCAGCTATGAGGACCTGAACTGGGATGGCCTGCTGGGCTGGCTGCAAGCCGCAGCGGCATGCGGCGAACATCACGGTCATGGTGCAGAAGGACTGCCCGACGCAGCTCGGCGTGGTGAACGCCACCGCGATCGTGTCCGGGGTGTCCGCGCGGACATCGCTCAAGAGCGTGTCCGGAGACATGACGCTGGACGGCGTGACCGGCGCGGTGGACGCCAACACGGTCTCGGGCAACGTCGAGGCCCAGGGACTGGACGGGAGCGTCGCGTTCAAATCGGTGTCCGGCGACCTGACCCTGGCCGGCGGCCAGCGTCGGGCGGCTGGACGCCAGGACCGTCAGCGGCCGGGTCACCGCGGACGTCGGCACTCGGCGCCGGCGGGCGAGATGCGGGTAAGCACGCTGTCCGGCGACGTAGCGCATCCGGCTGCCTGCGGAAACCAGCGCCCAGGCCGACCTGCGCTCTGCGTCGGGCCAGATGCACAGCGACTTCGACGGCCTGGCCTCTGGCCGCGGCCGCGAAGATGCGCCGGCACGCTGGGCGGCGGATCGGGCAAGCTCTCGGTCGCCAGCATGTCCGGAGATGTCACCATCCTGCGGAGCACCGGGACAAGCGGCACCGGGCGAACCGGTGCAGCATGTACCGGGCGAACCGGTGCACGAACCTGCACGGCGAACCGGTGCAGACGAGCCGGACAGGACGACCGGTGCGACGAACCGGTGCAGAACGACCGGCGCAGACGACCGGCACGGAAGGCGCGGCCGCCACGCGCAGGACGCATCAGCACAGGAGAAACAGCCGCCACGGGAACGGGCGGCCGGACGAAGAAGGCGATGCCCGATGAGCCCGGTGTTTCGCCACGGCAGGCTCCGGCTCTACCTGCTCAAGCTGCTGGACGAGGCGCCCAAGCACGGCTACGAGGTGATCCGGCTGCTGCAGGACCGCTTCATGGGTGTGTACGCCCCGTCGCCCGGCACCATCTACCCGAGGCTGGCCCGGCTGGAAGAGGAGGGCCTGGTCACCCACGACGAGGTGGATGGGCGCAAGGTCTACCGGCTCACCGACAAGGGCCGTGCGGAGATCCGCGAACGCGTGGACGACCTCGCCGAACTCGAGGAAGAGATCACCGAGTCCGTGCGCGACATCGCGCGCGAGGTGAAGGAGGACGTCAGGGAGACCGTCCGCAGCCTGCGTGAGGAGATCGCCCGGGCCGCCCGGGACGTGCACCGGGAGGACAGGCGGCCGCCGCACGAGGAACCCCACCCCCGGGCATGGGAAGAGGCAAGCCGGGAGCACGAGGAGACGCCCGGCCGCCCGCGGGACGAGGCTCAGCGAGCCCGCCAGGAGGCCGGGACCGGGCCGACTGGGCGCGCGAAGAGGCCCGTCGGCTGCGTGAAGAGGCGCGTGACCGCCGGGACCAGGACCGCAGCCAGGCCCGGCGCGAGCAGGATCAGGCGCGGCGGGAGCAGCGAAGAGGCGCGGCGCGAGCGCGAACGCGGGGACGAAGAGGCCCGGCGCGAGCGTGAGCGCGAGCATGAAGAGGCACGGCGCGAGCGGGAAGAGGCCGCGGAGCCGGACGCTGGGAACGCGATCCGCACTCCGGAGCGCGTCGGGGGCACGAGGAGCGGGAGAGGGCCGGCGAGGAGGCCGGCGCGCGCTTCCGGGCCGGGCGCGCCCGGTCCCGGAGGGACTGGGGCGACTGGTCCGGCCTGCGGGACTGGCCGGGCTGGCGGGACTGGCCGGGCTGAGGACTGGCGCGACTGGCCGGGCAGCCATGACTGGCCGGGGACCGGGCGCACGCCGGGCTGGCCGGACCCGGCCAGGTTCCGGGACCTGGAGCGGGTGGCCCTGCAGTTCGCCTCGGACCTGCGGCGGCTGGCCGCCCACGCCAGCGCGATCGGCGAGGATGCCTTCGGCGACCTGCGGACGATCCTGGACGAGGCGCTCGGCCCGGATCCGGACCGAGATTTTCGAGCCCGAGCAGTCACCGGACAAGGACGTTTCCCCGCCGCGGGACGACACCAGCGCACCCCGGAACGGCGACGCCGCCGCACCACCACGAGACGACGGCGCCGGCAGCCGACCAGCGAGACGACGCCGCCGCACCACGCAGGAGACGACGCCGCGCCGGGCTGGGGACGAGCTCCGCCGAGATTCCGGGTGATCACCGGCGCCCCGCTGGACCTCAAGGAGCAGCCGGGCTGCCGCGCCGCGCTGACGGATGGCCCTACCGTTGTCGGGCGTCCTACCGGGTGAATACGACCTTGCCGAACAGCTCGCCGGACGCCATCGCCGCGAAGCCGTCCCTGGCCTGAGCCAGCGGCAGGATGCGGTCGATCAGCGGGCGCACTCCCGGTCTGCTCGCAGAACCGCAGCAGCCTGCCGAGCTGGTCCCGCGAGCCCATCGTCGAGCCGATCACGGAGAGCTGCAGGAAGAACACCCGGGCCAGGTCGGCAGAGGGCGCCGGACCGCTGGTCGCGCCGCAGACCACGATGCGGCCGCCCGGCCTGAGCGCGCGCAGCGAGTGCGGCCAGGTGGCCTGGCCGACGGTCTCCATCACCGCGTCCACCCGCTCGGGCAGCCGCTCGCCGGCCGGGAACGCCTGGTCGGCGCCGAGCGCGACCGCCCGGTCGCGCTTGGCCTCGCTGCGGCTGGTCACCCAGACCCGGAACCCGCCCGCGCGGCCGAGCAGGATGAGAGCGGTGGCCACGCCGCCGCCCGCGCCCTGGACCAGGACGGTCGCGCCGGGCTCGAGCCCCGGACGCGGCGAACAGCATCCGGTAGGCGGTCAGGTACGCGGTCGGCAGGCAGGCCGCTTCGGCGAAGCTCAGCGCGTCCGGCTTGGGCAGCAGGTTCCGCCGCGGCACGGCGACCCGCTCGGCGAACGTGCCGTCGTACCGCTCGGACAGCAGCGAGCGCCGGGGATCCAGGGTCTCGTCCCCGCCGTAGGCGCCGGCGTCCCCGATGACGGCGTGCACCACGACCGGGTTGCCGTCATGATCGAGCCCGGCGGCGTCGCAGCCGAGCACGATGGGCAGCCGGTCTTCGGTGACGCCCACCCCGCGCAGCGTCCACACGTCGTGATGGTTGAGCGAGGCGGCCTTGACGGTGACCGTGGTCCAGCCCTCGGGCGGGTACCGGCTCGGGACGGTCGCCCAGCTCCAGCCCGGCCAGCGGGTCATCGGCGTCGAAGCGCGCGGCGGTGACAGCGAACATGTCTGCACCCTAGCGGCACGGTGACGGTGGTCGACACGGCCGGGGATAGCTGACGAGACCCGCCGGGCGATGTACTATTGGGCCCTGATTTTTTGTCAATCCCGCGTCCGGCGGACGCAGACACGCAATACTCAGCGGGGCTTTAGCCTTACAGCAGGCTTCCTGGCTAGGAATCACGGGTGGATCTGAGCGGCTACGCCGAACTAGCGGTACGCCTGGCAAACGCCGCCGCGAGCGATGAAGAAGCCGGCGGCGGAGGCGGCCACAATATTTCCACGCTGGACGGGCTCCGTGCGCTGCTGGCCGATCTGCGGCTTCCTGGCCGCCGGGTAACCCGGGCCGACCTTGACGCGATGCGGCTGCTGCGCGCCGAGTTCAGGGAGATTTTCGCGGCCGCCGCGGAAGGGAACGGCACCGGAGCCGTCGAGCGGCTGAACGCCCTGCTCATCCGGCATCCGGTCCATCCGCAGGTCTGCCGCCACGACGGGCAGGCGTGGCATCTGCATCTCACCCAGGGCGGCGGCATCGCGGACACGTACGCGGCGGGCTCGGCCATGGGCCTGGCCACCATCCTCACCCAGTTCGGCCTGGACCGGCTGGGAGTCTGCCGGGCCCCGTCATGCGCACGGGTCTTCATCGACACCAGCAGCAACAGGTCCCGGCGCTACTGCTGCGACCGGTGCGGCTCCAGGGCCAACGTCACCGCGCTGCGGGCGCGCCGCCGGGGCGGCACGCCAGACGTCCTGCCCACCGCCGCCGTCTAGACCGGGCCGGGCGCCTGGCGGCCGGGGCCCGGGCCGCCGCCGCATCGCCTGCGCTGCCTTCCGGAGCGGATGAGTCGCAGTCAGTAAGGCTCCGGATAACGACCGCTGTCCGGCGAGATGGACGTATGTACCTCGATAGCGAGACAACCCCGCCGCGGTCTCACGGCCAGGGGTGCGTTACGAAAAAGATGCGACGTCCACCACTTTTCAGGTCCCGGGCTGATCATTACGATGTTGCCAACTTGCAGGCACGGTTTCCTGCACCCAACATGCACGGACCGAAAGAAGGTTCGGATATGGCAACTCAGTCGGTAGAGGCTCCGACCCGGCCGGCGGATGTTGGCCTCAAACGAGAGATGGGCCTGATCGGCGCCATCTGGGCGTCGGAGACCTCGATCATCGGCTCCGGCTGGCTGTTCGGCGCGTGGCTGCGCGGCCGCGGCGGCCGGCGACCGCGGCCCTGCTGGGCTGGGTCATCGCCGGAGTCATGGTCATCGTCCTGGCGCTGGTGCACGCCGAGCTCGGCGGGATGTACCCGGTGTCCGGCGGGACGGCCAGGTTCCCGCACTTCGCGTTCGGCAGCGTCGCCGGGCATCTCGTTCGGCTTCTTCTCCTGGCTGCAGGCGGTCACGCGTGGCGCCGATCGAGTGCTTCGCGGTGATGCAGTACGGCGTCCTACTACTCGCACAGCTCATCATCTACAACACGACGACGAAGGTCACCACCGGGCCCGGCTTCGTCGCTCACCATCATCCTGATGGCGATCTTCACCGCGATCAACTTCCTGGCCATGAGGCTGTTCTCCAAGGTCAACGCGGGCATCACGTGGTGGAAGGTCGCGATCCCCGTCTTCGCCATCATCGTGCTGTTCTTCAAGTTCCACGCGAGCAACTTCGGCGCGCACGGCGGCTTCATGCCGTACGGCATGCAAGGCCGTGTTCGGCGCGATCCCGTCGGCCGGCATCGTGTTCGCCTAGCTCGGCTTCGAGCAGGCCGACCAGCTCGCCGGCGAGATCAAGAACCCGCAGCGGAACCTGCCGCGGGCGATCATCGATCGCGATCCTGATCGGCACCTTGATCTACATCCTGCTGCAGGTCGTGTTCATCGGCGCGATCCCGCACGCCCTGATCGCGGGCTCACGCACGGCTGGGCCGGCATACCGGCGAACAACCCGATCCCAGTCGGGCCGTTCGCCGGACTCGCGGGCGCGGCCGGGCTCGGCTGGCTGGCGATCATCCTGCGGATCGACGCGTTCGTCTCCCCGTTCGGCACCGGCCTGATCTACGAGACCTCGACCTCGCGGGTCGGCTACGGCCTGGCCAGGAACCGCTACTTCCCGCAGATCTTCGCCAGGGTCGACAAGCGCGGGCGTGCCGTGGGTCAGCCTGATCCTCGCGTTCCTGCTCGGCCTGCTGTTCCTGCTGCCGTTCCCGAGCTGGAAGTCACTGGTCAGCCTGGTCACCTCGGCCACGCGTGCTGATGTACGCGGGCGCGCCGCTGTCGCTGGGCGCGTTCCGCAGGCAGGTCCCGGAGGCGGACCGGCCGTACCGGATGCCGCTGGGCCGTCTGGCTGGCGCCGCTGGCGTTCATCTTCGCCTGCCAGATCATCTACTGGTCGGGCTTCGAGACGATCTGGAAGCTCGGCATCTGCATGGTGATCGGCTACGTGCTGATCGGCGTGTCGCATGCGTTCGACACGCAGCGGCCGCCGCTGGACTGGAAGTCGGCGCAGTGGCTGCCGGTCTTCCTGATCGGCATGGGCATCATCTCCTGGCAGGGCCAGTACTGCAGCGCGCGGCAAGGCCGGGGCGGGCGCAGCTGCACCGCCACCGAACAACATCCCGTTCTGGTGGGACATGGCGATCGTCGCCGCGTTCGCCCTGGTCATCTACTTCTGGGCGCAGGCGGCCCGGCTGCCCAGGGAGGAGATGCTCAAGCTCGTCGAAGACCAGGCAGTAACCTCCGGAGAGATCGCCAGGACACTCCCCGCCGCTCTGACCCAGGACCAGACGCAAGCACGACAGCGCGCGGCCTTGCCGATGTTCATCGGCGGGGCCGTGCGTCCGTTCAGCGCCGGGCCCGGCGGTAGCGCAGCAGCACGCGGCCCTCGATCAGGCCGGGCGGCACCGGCCCGAAGGCGCGGCTGTCCGCCGCGGCGCCGTCCGGGCTGTCGGACTGCAGCCACCAGCCGCCGGGCTCGCGGCGCTGGCGCCCGCTTCACCAGCAGCAGCGCCGGCCGGGACGGGATGCCGGGCGACGACGAGCTGGCCGGGGCGGACCCGCCGGGTCCGCAGCACCAGCAGCCAGTCGCCGGGCTGCAGCGTGGGCTGCATGGACTGCTCGGCGACGGCGACGCGCAGCAGCGGCCAGCGCATGCATCCCTCCAGGTGTGTCATGCGGCTCGCGGGGTAGGGTCGGAGTCCTGTACCCAATGATCCGACACGAAAGAAGGGGAGCGATGAGGCTCGCACGTCTCCTCGAACCTAAGACCACCGTGTACGCCCACTGCGACCTGCCCTGTGGCGTCTACGACCCGGCCCAGGCCAGGATCGAGGCGGAGTCCGTCAAGGCGCATCGCGGAGAAGTACCGCGGCAACGCCGACCCCGAGTTCCGCACCCGGGCGGTCATCATCAAGGAGCAGCGCTCCGAGCTGGTCAAGCACCACCTGTGGGTGCTGTGGACCGACTACTTCAAGCCGCCGCACTTCGAGAAGTACCCGCAGCTGCACGAGCTGTTCAACCAGGCCACCAAGCTGGCCGGGGCGGGCGGCACCAAGGGCAGCAACGACGTCGCCAAGGCGGACGAGCTGCTCGCCAAGATCGACGAGATCGCCAAGATCTTCTGGGAGACCAAGCAGGGCTGAGTTCCCGCTGGCCGTACGCCGCAGACACGGCCTGACGCCCGGACGCAGTCCGGATTGCCTCGCGGTGAACGAGGCAGTCCGGACTGCTGCTTCTTGCGCTCGCCGGGCGCGCCACGGCCGGCCGTTCCGCCGCGCGGCGCGGCTGCTACCCGCTCCGGACGAGCGGTAAGTTGCCAGCAGGACCATGTCCGAGCACCGTGGCCCGGCTGGGGAGTGACGTGACAGACAAGAACAGGCCGTGGGCGGCCGCGCCGGGTGATGTGACCGCACAGAGCACCCGCACCTCGGGAACCGGCCGCGCCCGGGAACCGGCACGCTGCCGCCGCGGACGCCGCGCGACCAGGTGACGTCCGGATGCCCGCCGAGGGCGCCTACCTGTCGGTGCTGCGCACCGCGACCGCCGGCCTGGCCGCACGGCTGGATTTCACGCTGGACGAGATCGAGGACCTGCGCATCGCGGTGGACGAGGCCTGCGCGATGCTGCTGGCCCAGGCCGATGCGGGCACCAGCCTGGAGTGCGATTTCGCGCTGAGCCGGACACGATGACGATCGCCGTCTCGGCGGACTCCCGGCCGGGACAGCCGCCGGCCAAGGACACGTTCGCCTGGACCGTGCTGTCCGCGCTGGCCGGGAGCGTCGACTCCAGCGTCGGCCCGGACGACCGGGTCACCATCGTGCTGCGCAAGAGCCCGCGGCCACGACGGGGTCAGGGTGACCGAGGAAGCCAGGGTCCCGGTGCCCGGGGAAGCCGAGATCCGGGTGCCGGCGGAGGTCGAGATCACCGACGACCGCCGCGGTCACGGCGATCCGGTCAACGCACGCGGAGGAGGACCGGGCGCGGGCCCGCGAGCTGTTCGAGCGGCTGGCCGACGCTGCCCACGGCGACCCGGAGCGGCTGCGGCTGCGCGGCGAGCTGGTCGAGCTGCACCTGCCGCTGGTGGAGTACCTGGCCCGGCGGTTCCGCAACCGGGGCGAGTGGCTCGACGACCTCACCCAGGTGGCCACCATCGGGCTGATCAAGTCCATCGACCGGTTCGACCTGGCCCGCGGGGTGGAGTTCTCCACCTACGCGACGCCGACCATCGTCGGCGAGATCAAGCGGCACTTCCGCGACAAGGGCTGGGCGGTCCGGGTCCCGCGGCGGCTGCAGGAGCTCAAGCTCGCGCTGACCAAGGCCATCGGCGACCTGGCCCAGCGCGAGGGCCGGGCCCCGACCGTGGCCGAGCTGGCCGCGCACCTGCAGATGAGCGACGAGGACGTGCTGGAGGGCCTGGAGTCCGCGAACGCCTACTCCACGGTGTCGCTGGACGCCCCGGACTCCGGCGACGACGACGCGCCCGCCGTGGCCGAGTCGCTCGGCATGCTGGACGACGCGCTGGAGGGCGTGGAGTACCGGGAGTCGCTCAAGCCGCTGCTCGAGCGGCTGCCGCCGCGGGAGAAGCGGATCCTGCTGCTGCGGTTCTTCGGCAACATGACGCAGTCGCAGATCGCGGCCGAGCTGGGCATCTCGCAGATGCACGTGTCCCGGCTGCTGGCCAGGACGCTGGCTCAGCTCCGCGAGGGCCTGACCGAGGACGAGTGACCCGGTCCGCCCGGACTGCGGTGCGCGGGCGGCCTTGCGGCCGCGGCCCGGCTTGTCCGGTGCCGTCCGGCCGGCCGCGCTCCTGCGCGGCGGCGGCCGCGGTCGAGCGCATGCCAGGCTGCGCGGCAGCAGCAGCGCGGCGACGCCACGACGGCCAGCAGCCACGGCGGGCGCCGCCCCAGTCGTAGCGGTGTCCCTGCAGCAGGTAGATCCCCACGATCAGGGTGAACAGCTGGACTGAGCAGGGCGGGTGTCCGGCTCCACCGGCGCGGGCCCGGGCGAGCCCCACGGCGACGACGGCCAGCGGCGGCCACGGTGGCAGAACCCGATGACCGTCAGCGCGATGCCGCTGCCGAGCTGGTAGGACTTGCCCGCGGCCGTGTCGATGGCCGAGAGCACGGACGCGATGCACACCCCGGCCGCCTCGGCCGCCTGCGCGCCGGCCGCGCCGAGCAGGGCGAAGGGACGATCCCGCATGTTTCGCCTCTCTCCCGGCTGGCTACCCTGAGCCCGTGCGCGCGCTGCTGATCGTTAACCCCCAGGCCACCTCCACGACCCCGCTTCGCCGGGACGTGATCGTGCGGGCGCTGGCGTCCGAGATCGACCTGGAGGTCGTGGAGACACGCTACCGGGGCCACGCGGTCGCGCTCGCGGCGGGCGCGGTAAACGACGGCCTCGACCTCGTGATCACGCTGGGCGGGGACGGCACGGTGCAACGAGACGGTCAACGGCCTGGTGCCGTCCGCCGCAGGGACGGCGGGCCCCGCGGTGCCGGCCGGCGAGCTGCCCGCACTGGCCCCGATTCCCGGCGGGAATGCGAACGTGTTCATCCGCTCGCTCGGGCTGCCCGCCGACCCGATCGACGCGACCGGCCACATTCTGGCGGCCATTTCCGGCGGCCAGACCCGCAGCATCGGGCTCGGGCTGGCCGGGGAAGGTACTTCACCTTCAGCGCCGGGCTCGGCATGGACGCCGAAGTGGTGCGGGCGATGGAAGGACTGCGCGCCAACGGCCGGAAAGCCTCGGACGCGCTGTACATGTGGGTCGCCTTCCGGCAGTACTACTCGAGTCACCGACCGGCGGCATCCCGCGCTGACCCTGGAACGCGACGGCCATCGCCCGGTCGATCACGTCTTTCTCGGCGTGGTATCCAACACCGCGCCGTGGACCTACCTGGGCCGCCGCCCGGTCAACCCCAGCCCGCTGGCGAGCTTCGGCTCCGGCCTTGACGTGTTCGCGCTGCGCAGGATGCGGACCGTTTCCACGCTGAACGTGATCCGCCAGATGCTGTCAGGGAAAAATGGCCCGCCGAACGGCCGCCACGTACTCAGTCTGCACGACGAGCCTGGGCTTACCCTGCGCTCCGACCGCCCGATAGCCTTGCAGGTAGACGGAGAGTACATGGGCGAGCGAGAAGTGTGTCGACATTCCGCTCGGTACCGCGGGCGCTGCGGGTGATCGGCGGTGAGCGTGACCATCACGTAGTCACACTGTGACGCATCTGACATCGAAATTCGGCCCGAACCTTGACCAAATCTCTTGCGCCTGCTACGTCCAGCTTGAAAGAGTAGAAGCGATGCATCGCGAAAGGAAGGATGCACGCTGTGTAGTCCGGGGTCGGGGTCCGGGCAACCGCTCCAGCCTAACCGGGGCCGCAGCGAGGCACCAGTGCCGATCATATGCGTCAAGAAGGTCAGGAGCATGAGCCCGGCATATGGCTTAGCTCGTGAAAACGTTCACAAAGACCGGAACGAGGCGGCGGGTCCCCGAAGACCCGGCGATGAAGAGGAGTGGACCACATGGACTGGCGCCACCACGCCGCCTGCCATGACGTGGATCCTGAGCTGTTCTTCCCTATAGGCAACACCGGTCCTGCGCTGCTCCAGATCGACGAGGCCAAGCAGGTGTGCCGGCGCTGCCCGGTGATGGAACCATGCCTGCAGTGGGCGATTGAGAGCGGTCAGGACGCCGGCGTCTGGGGCGGGATGAGCGAGGACGAGCGTCGCGCGCTCAAGCGGCGCACCAGCAGGCATCCGGGCTCGCGCCCACGTCTGACCGTCTAGCCTGCACGCACGCCGTCGGCGCCGTCGAGAGGCGGCACTGACGGTGCGGATGTCTCCACGGGCAGGTCAACCACGACGAGGGTGCCGCCGCCTGCGCGGCCGGTGATCTCCAGGCTGCCGCCCAGTTCCGCGACCACCAGCGTGCGGACGATCTGCAGGCCGAGACTGGCCGCCGAGTTCAGGTCGAAGCCTTCCGGCAGCCCGGCGCCGCTGTCGGCGACCATGACCGTCAGCTTGCCCGGACGCCGTCGCGCCGCCACCTCCAGGCTCACCGCCCGGCTGCCGGCCGGGCGGAGGCCGTGCTTGAGGGCGTTCTGCACCAGCTCGGTCAGGACCATGGCGAGCGGCGTCGCCACCGCGGCAGGCAGCATGCCGAACCGGCCGGTGAGCCGCGGCGTGATGCCGAGTTCGGGCGCTGACACCTCGACGGCCATCGTGGTGACCCGGGCGGCGACGTCGTCGAAGTCGACGACCTCGTCGGGGGTGAGCGAGAGCGTCTCGTGCACGACCGCGATCGAGCCCACCCGGCGCACCGCCTCCTCGAGCGCCATCCTGGCCTCCGGCTCGGACAACCTGCGCGCCTGCAGCCGGAGCAGCGCGGCCACGGTCTGCAGGTTGTTCTTCACCCGGTGGTGGATCTCCCTGATGGTCGCGTCCTTGGACAGCAGCTCGCGCTCCCGGCGGCGCAACTCGGTCACGTCCCGCACCAGGATCAGCGCCCCCGTGCGGGAGCCGCCGACCACCAGCGGGATGGCACGCAGCTGGACGACCGACCCGTTCGCCTCCACTTCCGTCTCCCGGGGCCGGCGGCCGCTGGCCACGACCATGAGCGAGTCGTCCATCGGCTCGCCGGGCGCGCACAGCCGCGCGGTCACCGGGCCGAGGTCGGCTCCCACCAGGTCGGCGGTGAGGCCGAGCCGCCGGTATGCGGACAGCGCATTCGGGCTGGCGTAGGTCACGCGTCCCAGCCGGCCGAGCCGGAGCAGGCCATCACCGACCCGCGGCGACCTGACCAGGATGGGCTCCTCGCCGGAGAACGGGAACGTCCCCTCGGCCACCATCCTGGCCAGGTCGTCCGCGGCGCGCAGGTAGGTCAGCTCGAGCCTGCTGGGGGTGCGAGCGGAGTTCAGGTTGGTGTTCCGCTCGATGACCGCGATGACCCGGCCGTCGCGGGTGACCGGGATGGTCTCCGAACGCACCGGCACGCCGCTGGTCCAGTCCGGGTCGCCCTCACGGCAGATTCGCCGCTGGGCGATGGCGGCGTCGAGCAGCGGCCGCTGGCCCGTCCTGATCCGGAGCCCGACCACGTCGTCGTGGACCGCGGTCGGCCCGGTGGTCGGCCGCATCTGGGCCATCGCCAGCCAGCCGCGGCCGTCCCGGACCGGCGCCCACAGGATCAGGTCGGCGAACGACAGGTCGGCGATCAGCTGCCAGTCGGACACCAGGGCGTGCAGCCACTCCACATCGTTCCCGGTGAGGAGGGTATGGCGGCTGGCCAGATCGGAGAGGGAGGGCACGCCGTCATCATCCCATCCAGCCCGGTCAGCCCGTTCCCGGCGGCGAGCCCGTCCCGCGATCGGCGGCGTCCGGCGCGGCCCGGCCGCTCTGATGAGCCCGTCCCCCAGTCCGGGGCCTCGGTGCGCCCGGGCCGGATGTTCCCTTCCACGTTCGGTCCTGGCCGGGCGTTCTTGCCTGCGGCTGGTCACCCGTGCCACCCTGACCGAACGCGACTTCGCCGCAGTGTCGCGGACGCCGGCCGCGGCCGGCACCCTGTCCGGACGGATGCGCAGGTCGTAAGGAGTACTCCGTGACCGCTTCCCCGGTGTCATCGCCGGCCGGTGACCTGCCGCCGGAAGAACCGGGACGGCCGCTGCCCAAGTACTACACGGTGAAGCAGCGGCTGCTGGAACTGACCGGCGCGATGGGCCCGGGCTCTGCGGTGCCCCCGGAGCGGGAGCTTGCCCGGCAGTACGGGACCTCCCGGACCACCGTCCGGCAGGCGCTGTCCGAGCTGGTCATCGAGGGCCGCCTGGTACGCATCCAGGGCCGGGGAACCTTCGTCGCCAAGCCCAAGGTCGCCCAGGTGCTGGAGCTCGCCAGTTACACCGAGGGGATGCGGGCGCACGGGCTGCGCCCGCGGACGACCATCCTCGAGATCGGCTACGTCACGGCGGACGAGCACCTGGCTGACCTGCTCGACGTCAAGCCTGGCGGCCGGGCGGTGCGGGTGCACCGGCTCCGGCTCGCCGACGCCGAGCCGATGTCCATCGATACCTCGCACCTGCCCGCGCGCCGGTTCCCCGGGCTGCGCCGGCAACTGGGCCGCCACCGGTCGCTGTACGAGACGCTGACCGCGCATTACGGCGTGCGGCTAGCCGAGGCCGAGGAGACGATCGAGACCGTGCTGGCCGGTCCCGAGGACGCCCGGCTGCTCGGCGTGGACGTGGGCCTGCCGCTGCTGCTGCTGTCCAGGCACGCCTTCGACGTCGACGGCAAGCCGGTCGAATGGGCCCAGTCCTGGTACCGCGGCGACAGGTACAAGTTCGTCACCAGGCTGCGCCGCCCGGCCGGAGATCCGCCCCAGTGAGCGCGATCTCAGGCCGCCGAGCGCGGTCCGCCGAGCGTGAACGGAGAACCCTCACAGCTGCTGCCTTGGCTTCCGGCCGGCTGTCCCGTCCGAGGTGACTCGCTGGTAACGTCGCCGGCATGAACGAAGGCCCCCAGACGCCTCCGCATGGCGGCGCGCTTGCCGTCGCCGCCGCCCGCCGCCACGGCGTGAACACGATGTTCACGCTGTCCGGCGGCCACGTGTTCCCGCTCTACGACGGGGCGGTGACGGCGGACCCGCCGCTCCGGCTCGTGGATGTCCGGCATGAGCAGACCGCGGTGTTCGCCGCGGAAGCCACCGCCCGGCTGACCCGCACCCCCGGTCTTGCCGTGCTGACGGCCGGGCCGGGGGTGACCAACGGGGTGAGCGCGATCACGACCGCGCACTTCAACGGCTCTCCGGTGGTCGTGCTGGCCGGCCGGGCCTCGGACTACCGCTGGGGCTCCGGCAGCCTTCAGGAGATAGACCATCCGCAGCTGGTCCGGCCGGTCACCAAGCGAGCCTGGACGGAGCACGAGACCAAGCGGATCCCGGCGGCGGTGGACGAGGCGTTCCGGCTGGCCGCGACCGCGCACCGCGGCCCGGTGTTCCTCGACATCTCGCTCGAGGCGCTGTTCGGCCAGGGCGAGGCGGGACCTGGCGCAGCCGGGACCGGCCCGGGACGCAGCCGGGCACCGGCCGGGACGCAGGACCGGGCTCCGGCGCAGCCCGCCGACGCCGGGAGCGCCGGGTGGACGGAGGCTCTCCAGGCGGTTCAACCGGATCGCCGGCCTGCTGGCCGCCGCGCAGCGCCCGGTGCTCGTCCTCGGCTCGGACGTCTGGCTGGGCGGCGCGGACACGCAGGCGCGGCTGGCCGCCGAAGAGCTACGGCTGCCCGTCGTCGCGAACGGCCAGGGCCGCGGCATCTTGCCGCCCGGTCACGAGCTGCTGGTGACCCGGGCCAGGTCCATCGCGTTCCGCGAGGCGGACCTGGTCCTGGTGGCGGGCGCTCCGCTGGACTTCCGGCTCGGGTACGGCGAATTCGGCGGCCAGGACGGCCGCCCGGCGGCCCAGGTCATCCACGTGGCGGACGCGGCAGAGCAGATCGCGACGCACTGCGCGCTGGCCGCCTCCGCGGCCGGGGACCTCTCCGGCTTCTTCGCCGCGCTCGCGGGCTCCGGGGCCGCCGGCCGGAGCGCGCCCGACTGGCTGGCCCGGCTCCAGGACGCGGTGAAGGCGGCCGCCGGATCCGACCGGGAGCTGCTGTGCAGCCAGGCCAGCCCCATTCACCCGATGCGGATCTACGGCGAGCTCAGCCGGCTGCTCGCCGATGACGCGGTCGTCATCGGCGACGGCGGGGACTTCGTCTCGTTCGCGGGAAAGTACATCGAGCCGGGCCGGGCCGGCGGATGGCTCGATCCCGGCCCCTACGGATGCCTGGGCACCGGGCTCGGCTATGCCATCGCCGCGCGGGTCGCCCGGCCTTCGGCTCAGGTGGCCCTGCTGCTCGGCGACGGGGCGGCCGGGTTCTCGCTGATGGACGCGGACACGCTGGTCCGGCACCGGCTGCCGGCCGTCATAATCTGCGGCAACAACGGGATCTGGGGACTGGAGAAGCACCCGATGCGCGCGCTCTACGGCTATGACGTCGCCGCCGACCTGCAGCCGCAGTGCCGGTACGACGACGTGGTGCGCGCGCTCGGCGGCGCGGGGGAACTGGTCACCGAGCCCGGGCAGATCGGCCCCGCGCTGCGCCGGGCGTTCGACGCCGGCGTGCCCTACCTGGTCAACGTGGTCACCGATCCGGACGTCGTCTACCCGCGGTCGACCAGCGGCCTGTGAGGACCGGCGAGTCGGCTGGCGGGCCGGGGCGCGTCCGGCGCAGGCATACCGTCAGCCGATGACGGCGATCAGGTCGCCTTCCTGCACGACGTCGCCCTCGGCCACCGCCAGCTTGGTCACCGTCCCGGGCGTCTCCGCGACCACCGGGATTTCCATCTTCATCGACTCCAGGATGACCAGGGTGTCGCCTTCGTCCACCTCGGCGCCCTCGCTGGTGACGACCTGCCACACGTTCGCGACCATCTCCGCGCGGACTTCGGCCACCCGCGTCTCCTTTCCTCACGCCCGGCTGAGGGCACGCCTGCCGGCGACCTTGCTGAGCGCCTCGATGACTCCCGGATCGTACTCGGACGCCGTATCGAGCCGCAGCCGCTCCAGGGCGGCCGAGGCGCGGTCCCGGTCGGCGGAACTGCCGACCAGGTCGTCGAACGCGTTGGCGGCGCGGATGATCCGGCTGGCCACCGGGGGGCTGGCTCCGGGCCCCGCGCGGGCTCGCTCTGTCTGGCGACGATATCCGCGACCTGGTCCAGGACGCCGGCCTGGCGTATCACGTCGGCGCCGAGCTCGGCGATGCGCCGCTGGTCGGCCGAGCGAGACCAGCACGGTCGCCCCCCCGGGGATCGGGTCGCGCAGCGAGAGCTGGCCGATGTCGTGCATGAGCGCCGCGTACTCCAGCTCGAGCAGCTCGGGCTCGTTCATCCCGAGCTCACGCCCGACCGCCACGGCCAGCCTGCTCACCCGGCGCGAGTGGCCGCCCTCCACGTAGCCGCCGACTTCGGTCATCCTCGACAAGGCGCGCACGGTCTCCAGGTAGGTGGCCCGGATCCCTGCATACCGGCGGAACGCGACCTGCGATACCAGCAGCGGCCCGGTGAACACCCATACCGCGGCCAGGCCCATGACCTCGGAGGAGAACGCGATCAGCAGCGCCGACGCGCCCACTGCGGCGCCGAGCGGCAGCTGCACCCGCAACTCGTCCCAGAGCGCCACGCTGAACCTCGCGCGCAGCTGCTCGGCCCGGATCAGGGCGCTGAGGACCGCGTCCACGAACCAGGCGAGCACGACGAGCAGGGCCATCACCGCCAGCGCGGGCCACCAGTGGCCGCGGATCAGCGCGGTCGGTGCGAGCGGCCGGAACACGAAGGCGACGCAGGCCACGGCGATCAGCCGGGAGGCCATCCGGTCGAGCTTGGCCGGACGGCCGGCGGCCAGGTGCGGCAGCGCGCCGACGATCATCCCGCCCACGGTGATCACGATCACCTGCAAGGCGGACTGGACGGCCGGCCGGTCACCGATGTCCAGCAGCAGCGCATAGCCGAGCGCGCCAGCCGCCGCGATCGGGGCGGACTCACGGTTGCCGGGCAGCCGGATCCGCAGCAGCTCGCCCAGGGCAACCAGGGATCCGAACGCCACGGCGTCGCCGGCCTGCACGATGCCAGCCGCCGCCACCTGAGCTATCGCGGCCACGGCGAGCAGGCCCGCCGCGGCTACCAGCAGCACCTGGCCGGAGTCCATGGCCTGCCATGAACCGCCGCGCGCCTCGGGCTGCCGGTCGATCACGGCCAGCTCAGCGGCTTTCGAAGACCCGCAGCGGCGCGGTCGGGTCGTCGTGATCCTGGGCGGCCACCTCGTCGGTGCGGCCGGACGGCGGGGCCACGGGCGCGGGCCGCTCCCAGCCGTCGCGCTGCAGCGCCGCGACGAACGCCTCCACCAGCGCGGGATCGAACTGGGTGCCCGACCACTTGCGGAGCTCGGCGACGGCCTCGCCGACCCGCCGCGCGCCCCGGTACGAGCGAGTGGAGGTCATGGAGTCGAACGCGTCGGCCACGGCGATGACCCGGGCGAACTCGGGAATCTCGTCGCCCGCCAGGCCCTGCGGGTAGCCGCGGCCGTCGATCCGCTCGTGGTGATGCATGATCCCGGCGAGCGCCTCGTCCAGGAAGCCGATCTCCCTGACGATCTCCAGCCCGCGCATGGGATGCAGCTGGACCGCCGCGAATTCCTCCTCGGTGAGCCGCCCCGACTTCTGCAGCACCTTCGTGGGCACGCCGAGCTTCCCCACGTCGTGCAGCATGCCCGCGTAGGTGATGGCCTCCAGCCGGCCGGGCCGCATGCCGATCTCGCGGGCGAGCATGGCCGATCCCCTGGACACCCGCTCGCTGTGCCCCCGGGTGTAGAAGTCCTTGGTCTCGACCGCCTTGCAGAGCGCCGCCATGGTGGCCTCGTAGGCTTTCTGCTGCGCCGTGTACTGGCCGATCGCCCACCGGGCCACGAACAGCGGGATCAGCACGAGGACCGCCGCGAACGGCCCGACAACCCTCCACAGCGCGGCAATCAGCAGCCCGAACGCGGCGTAGCCGAGGTCGGAGAGCATCAGGCGGAGGTCAGGGCCTATCCGGGCCTTCTGCGTGGTGCCCTCGCCGTTGCGGGTCAGCAGCAGCACCCCGGCAACCAGTTCATGGTTGGCGATCACGTGCACCGCGGCGGCCGCGGCGAACGGACCGATGATGGCCGGGAACGAGGCCCTGTCCGGAACGCCCACCCGGCCGCCGAGCGTGACGAACATCCAGCCGGCCGCGTAGGCGCTGAGCGCGTACATGCCGCCGTTGAACACTCGCTGCGCGACGAGAAGGCCACGCCGCATGCTCAGCGCCGAGAAGGCTCCGACGATCGCGGCGCCGACCGGGCCCAGGAGCACGACAGAGGCCAGCGTGGCCGACGAACTCGGCGACCAGGCTGACCACCGCCGCATCAGGGGGGTGGGGGCGGAATCACAGACCAGGAACAGGAGCGCGAGCACCGCCAGCTGGAACCAGCTGATCCCGGCGAACGGGCCCCGGGCCACCAGCGCGGAAGCCGCGATGACGACTATGGCTATGTAGAGCCATACCGGCCACGAGAGCCTCCGCACCGGCCCCCCTAGTAATCGATTCCGGCCTGCATCAGCGGCCCGGCTCCGTCACCCCCAGGTGACGCCCTGATGCAGCATGACGTCACACCTACCCAGTCCAGCGGCGCCATGCGCCAAAGGGAACGCGGTGAGCGCTCGCATACGGCCACCTCCTGAACTAACGCGGGCAGGCGTCAGCCCACCACAGTGCGGCCTGTCCCATAGGTTAACCCGAACGCCCGCGCACGCGCAGGCCCAATCATTAACGTGCGCATGACGTGACTCATAGTCAACAGCCGGTAACCGCGGTTTTCCGGTGCCGCGGGTGCCGCCGCAGGGCCTCACTCGGCTTGGAACTCGGTGACCTCGAGCTCGACGCGAACCTGCTGAATCCTGGTGAGCACCCGGGACCGGAGATCGCTCGGCACCAGGTCACTGCCGCAGTGCCGGTGCACGAGCTTCTTCACCACTTCTTCGAGGCCGTATTCCCGCAGGCACGGCCCGCATTCGTGCAGGTGCTGACGAATCTGCGCGCAGTCGGCGCCGTCGATTTCGCCGTCGAGGTAGTCGTAGACCCGGGCCAGCACCTCGCTACACGGGGTCTCGTGCGGATTCCCGCAGCTCATGAGGCGTCCTCCTCTGGCTCGCCCGCAGCAGAGGAAGACGCCACCCCGTCCGGGGACCTGACCAGGCCCCGGTCGGCGGCGTAATCCTGGAGGAGCTCGCGCAACTGCCTGCGGCCGCGGTGCAGCCGCGACATGACCGTTCCGATCGGTGTCCCCATGATGTCCGCGATCTCGCGGTAGGCGAATCCCTCCACGTCGGCCAGGTAGACCGCGATCCTGAATTCCTCGGGCAGCGCCTGCAGCGCCTGCTTGACGTCGGAGTCAGGCAGCCGCTCCAGCGCCTCGCTCTCCGCCGACTTGAGCCCGGAGGACGTGTGCTCGGCCGCCCTGGCCAGCTGCCAGTCCTCGATGTCCTCGGTGCCGGCCCGCTGCGGTTCGCGCTGCCTCTTGCGGTAGGTGTTGATGAACGTGTTGGTCAGGATCCTGAACAGCCACGCCTTGAGGTTGGTACCCGGCTGGAACTGGTGGAAGGACGCGTAGGCCTTGGCGAACGTCTCCTGGACCAGGTCCTGCGCGTCCGCGGCGTTGCGCGTCATCCGCATGGCCGCGGAGTACAGCTGATCGAGGTAGGGCAGAACGTCCTGCTCGAAGCGCTGGCTCCGCTCAGTGAGCGTCTCCGGGACCGGACTCACCCCCTCGCGGACTGCTGTCGCTGACCGCCATCGGCCGGCATTTGCTGCCGGGCGTGCGGGACCGTATGGGCGGGAGGATACATCCTCGCGCCGGCTAGTTGAGGCGAGGCGCGGCCTGGCGGGTAGCCAGCGGCGTGCGGCCGACTGCAGGCATGCTTCTGAGAACATCACCGCTCACCCCTTCATTCCTGCCGCGAGCGAGTGAAGGGCCTGCGGCGGGGAAGGCTCTTAGCCGGGGATGCGAGAGACAGGGGTAACGGTGGCAGCTACGGCTAGCCCTCTCGCCGCGGCCGGGGACGCCTCAGCGGCCGCAGATGCTTCACTGGCGGACTACTGGCGCTTCCACCGGGCCGTCGCGACCGCTCAGCTGGCCGCCTGGCTGCCCGCCGGCCGGCAGTTCCTGCTGGACATCTCCGGCCCGCACGGACGGTGCGCCGCGCAGGCCGCCAGGGCCGGGCACCACGTGCTCCGGGTGGACGCTGAGCCGGTGCCGGGCAGCGAGATTCCCGGGCCGCGGCCCGGCAGCGGGGTGGCCGCCGTCACCGCCGACTCCGGGAAGCCTGCGCTTCCTGGCCGACGGCTGCGCGGACGGGGTGATCGCGGACGATCGCACGCTGTCGCGCTACATCGCGGCAGAGTACCTGGCCGCCGAGATCGCCCGGGTGCTCAAGCCCGGCGGGCGGCTGATCGCCAGCGTCGACTCGCTGGTGCTGGGCATGGCGGTCCTGGCCGAACAGCGTCACTGGGCGGAGCTGACCGATCTGCCGAGCGCCGAGGTCCTGCTGATCCCGTGGCCGGACGGCACGTTCACCCGCTGCTACGGCGCGCAGCATCTCGGGGATCTCTGCGACGAGGCCGGCCTGGAACCGGACGCGGTGCGGCCGCGGACCGTGCTGTCCCCGTCCATGGTCACCCGCGTGCTCAGCCGGGACCCGATGGCGATGCCGCGGCTGGTCCGGGCGGAACTGTCCGCGGAGGCCGACGAGTCGGTCGGCATCCAGCTCGTGGTCATGGCCCGCAAGCGGGCTTAGCGGCCCGCGAGCCGGCGGCCGCGGCGGTCAGTGCCGCGCCCGGTCGTGCTTGGCCTGGCAGCGCACGCACCGGGCCGCCTCCGGGCGCGCCTCAAGCCGCCCTTCGGGAACGGGATCGCCGCAGTCAACGCACGTGCCGTAGCGCCCGTTCTCGATGCGGCTGAGCGCCTCCAGCACCCGTCCGCGCTGCGCCCGGGCCGCCTCGAGAACCGCCTCGCTGCGGTCGGCCTCGGAGAGGTTGGCGCCGGCGTCCGCGGGATCGCCCGGATAGCCGGCCGCCGCGTCGTCCCCGTGATTCTCTCCCTGCAGCACCGTGATGGACTTGTCGAGCTCGTCGCGGATCTCCTCCAGGCGCTTGCGCGCTGTGGCGGTATCCACGGATTCTTACCTCCTGTCCGCAGGGCCGGCTGCGTGGATCTGGGGTACGCTGCCCGGCCGGTACGGGATTCAGAACAAGGTCCCGCCGGAACTGGCAGGTGCGCCGTCGGGCGGATGGGCGCCGGACGGCCCCGACCTGGCCTGCGGCACGTTAGGTGGGCTGAGGCCGGCCCGGCGTCCGGCACGGGCTCGGTCAGCTCGGGGCCGTTGTTCCGCACGTTGTTCACGGCCGTCGAGACCGGGTGCGACGTCAGCCCGCTGGAAGCCGCGGGAACCAGCAGCGGCACCAGGCCGGCCAGGTCGTTGTGGCCGGGATCGAGCCAGTCCTGCCAGGCGGAGGGCGTCGACCACCATCGGCATCCGGTCGTGGATCTGGCCGACCTCGTCTTCGGCCCTGGTGGTGATGATCGTCGCCGTCCAGAGCCAGCTGTCCGGGTGATCCTCCGGGACAGCCGGATCCCGCCACAGCTCGTAGAGGCCGGCGAAGGCGAGCACGCCGCCGTCCGCACGGTAGATGTAATACGGCTGCTTGCGCTTACCCCCGTCGCCGGTGACCTGCTGCCACTCATAGAAGCCGTCGGCCGGGAGCAGGCACCTGCGGCGGGCGAACGCCCGCCGGAACGCGGGCTTCTCCGCCACCGTCTCGGCCCGGGCGTTGATCATGCGGCTGCCGATGGCCCGGTCCTTGGCCCAGTAGGGCACCAGCCCCCAGCGCACGATCCGCAGCTGGCGCTCAGGGCAGCGCTGCCGGAGCGTCGCCGGGCCTCGGCCGCGGTGCCGCCGGAAGCCCCGTCACCAGCAGCCGCGGTGCCGCCGGAAGCCGCGGTGCCGGACGCCTGGTCATCGGATGAGCCTGAGCGCCTGGTCAGGACGGTATAGATGCGCTTGGTCGGGGCCACGTTGTAGTCCGGCGCCAGGTCGGTCTCGGCGCGGTCGCGCTGCACGCTGAACTCCTCGAGGAGTTCCGCGCGCTTTCGCGCAGACGCGAACCGGCCGCACATCAGGTCCCCCTGACCCCGATCTCCTGACAGCACCCCTGCCCGGAATCTGATTGTTTACCCTATCTCCCCGCCCCGGCCACCCCGGCTACGGAGGATCCTCAGAGCCGGCCGAGAATCCATGCTCGCCGCGAGCGTGATCGGCCGCCGTCCCGCAAGGCGGAACGAGGGAGCGGCCGGAGGTACCAGGTGACCCGGGCGGCAACGCGAGGCGGTGGCCGGGCGCCGCGCAGCCGGGCAAGGGGTTCCCGGCAGGCTCTTACCGCGGAGCCGGGGCCCAGTACGCTCGCACCATGAAACCAGCCGCGCAACGGCCGCGCCCGCCGGCGCCCGGCCGTGGCCCGCTCCGGCCGCGGACCGGCCGGTCCGGGCGGTGCTGCGGCTGCCCGGCTCGAAGTCGATCACCAACCGGGCCCTGATGCTGGCCGCCCTGGCCGACGGGCCGACCGTGATCGCCGGATCCGCTGCGGGCCAGGGACACGCTGCTGATGGCCGGCGCGCTGCGCGCGCTGGGCGCGAGCATCGAGGAGTCGGCCGAGGGCTGGGCGGTCCGGCCGGGAGCGATGGATCGCGCCGCCGAGGTCGACGTGGGCAACGCCGGGACGGTGATGCGGTTCGTGCCGCCGGTGGCGCCGCTGGCCGCCGGCGGCGTCGGGTTCGGCGGCGACCCGCGGGCCTCGCAGCGCCCGGTCCGGCCGCTCATCGGCGCGCTGCGCGCGCTCGGCGCCGACATCGACGACGGCGGCCGCGGCGCGGTTCCGTTCACCGTGCACGGGACCGGCTGGCTGGCCGGCGGCCCGGTCACCCTGGACGCGTCGGCCTCGTCCCAGCTCGTGTCCGGCCTGCTGCTGGCGGGCAGCCGGTACGACAAGGGCCTGGAGGTCCGGCACCAGGGCCCGCCGGTGCCGTCCGCGCCGCACATCGCGATGACGGTGGGCATGCTGCGGGACGCGGGCGCGGAGGTCGGAGCGAGCAGGGCCGCGGAACGGGGCAGCCGGGCGGCGCGCCCCGACGCCTGGCGGGTCCACCCGGGGCCGCTGCGGCCCGGAACGATCCGGGTCGAGCCCGACCTGGTCAACTCGGCCCCGTTCCTGGCGGCGGCGCTGGTCACCGGGGGCACGGTGACGATCGCGGGCTGGCCGGCCCGGACCGCCCAGCCCGGCGGGCAGATCATGGAACTGCTCACGCGGATGGGCGCCGCGCTGCGAGCTGACCGCTGACGGATGACCGTGACCGGAACCGGCACGATCCGCGGCATCACCGCCGACCTGCGGGACTGCAGCGAGCTGGCCCCGGTGCTCACCGCGGTCGCCGCGCTCGCCTCGTCGCCCGTCGGTGTTCACCGGCATCGGGCACATGCGGGCCCAGGAGACCGACCGGCTGGCCGCGCTGGCCACGGAGATCAACGCGCTGGGCGGGCAGGTGACCGAGCTGGCCGACGGGCTGGAGATCCGGCCCCGGCCGCTGGCCGCCGACGGCGTGTTCGCCAGCTACGACGATCACCGGATGGTCATGGCCGGCGCCGTGCTCGGCCTGGCCGTCCCCGGCTTGACCATCCGAACGCGGCCACGGTGGCCAAGACGTTCCCCGCGTTCACGCAGCTGTGGGCCGCGATGCTGGACAGCGGGCACTGAGTCATGCCGGAGCGTCCGTCCTGACCAGGCGACCGAGTCACGCCGGCCTGGACGAGGACGACGTCAGGGTCAGGCCGGGCCGTGGCTCGCGGCCGCGGACCCGCCGGCGGCCCGCCCACGAGGACGCCGCCGAGGCGTTCGTGGCCAGCGTCGACCGCGGCCGGTACGGCTGCCTGGTCGGCGACGAGCCGATCATCGCGATGCAGGCGCGGGAGCTGGGCCGCCGGAGCGTCGTGGTCGGCGACCGGGTGGCCCTCGCCGGGGACATCTCCGGCGCGCAGGGCACGCTGGCCAGGATCGTCCGGGTACGGCCGCGTACGTCGGTGCTGCGCCGTTCGGCCGATGACACCGACCCGGTCGAGCGGGTTATCGTCGCCAACGCCGACCAGCTGGTGATCGTCTGCGCGCTGGCGAACCCGCCGCCGCGGGTCCGGTTCATCGACCGCTGCCTGGTCGCCGCCTACGACGCGGGCCTGGCCCCGCTGCTGTGCCTGACCAAGGCCGACCTGGCATCACCGGACGACGTGCTGTCCGCCTACGAGCCGCTCGGCTTCCCGTGCGTCGTGACCAGCCGGCCGCTGCGCGAGGACGTACTCGACGATGTGCAGGGCCCGGCTGGCGGAACGCGAGAGCGTGCTCATCGGTCAGTCGGGTGTGGGCAAGTCCACACTGGTCAACGCGCTGATGCCGGCGGCCGGGCGGGCGGTGGGCGCGGTCAACCCGGTCACCGGCCGGGGCAGGCACACGTCTTCTTCGGCCGTCGCCCTCAGGCTGGCCCCCGGCCGGCCGGGGCTGGGTGATCGACACGCCGGGGCTGCGCAGCTTTGGCCTCGGCCACATCTCCCCTGATCGCGTGGTGCAGGCCTTCCCCGACCTGGCCGAGGGTGCCGCCGGATGCCCGCCTGGCTGCACGCACTTGGAAGAAGACTGTGCGCTGGACGACTGGGCGCGCGAACACGGTGCCGAGGCCAGGCTCGATTCGCTGCGGCGGCTGTTGCGCAGCCGGGACGGCGACGAGGGCTGACCCCGCCAGTCACACTCCGCTGCGGCCGAGGTGGGTGTAGTCCATGCGGGCCACGCTATGACAGCGGGCCGCCGGCCTGGCGCCAGCCGTTCGGCCAAATCGCGCGTCCCCGCGAGCCACGGTGCCGCCGCCAGGCCAGACGCGGTACCGTGCCGGCCATGGCGGGTTACGACGACGATCTGCGCTTCGCGCACGTCCTCGCCGACGCGGCGGATGACATCACCACCCGGCGGTTCCGGGCGCTGGACCTCCAGGTGGAGACCAAGCCGGACCTGACGCCGGTGACCGACGCCGACCGCGCGGTGGAGGAACAGCTGCGCAGCGTGCTGCGCCGGGCCCGGCCGCGCGACGCGGTGCACGGCGAGGAGTTCGGCAAGGTCGGCGTCGGGCCCCGGTGCTGGGTGGTGGACCCCATCGACGGGACGAAGAACTACGTCCGCGGCGTGCCGGTCTGGGCCACCCTCATCGCGCTGATGATGGGCGACGAGCCGGTGGTCGGCGTGGTGTCCGCGCCCGCGCTCGGCCGCCGGTGGTGGGCCGCGCAGGGCGACGGGGCCTGGACCGGGCGCGGGCTGACCAAGGCCACCCGGCTGCCGGGTGTCCGGGGTGCGGCAGCTCAAGGACGCGTCGTTCTCCTATTCGAGCCTGTCCGGCTGGGAGGAAGCCGGGGCGCTGGGCGGCTTCCTCGGCCTGTCCCGCGCGGTCTGGCGGACCCGGGCCTACGGGGATTTCTGGTCACATGTCCTGGTGGCCGAGGGTGCGGTCGACACGGCCGCCGAGCCGGAGGTGTCGCTGTGGGACGTGGCCGCGATCCAGGTGATCGTGGACGAGGCGGGCGGCCGGTTCACCGACCTGTCCGGTGCGGTCCAGGCCGGATGGCGGCAGCGCGGTGTCCACCAACGGGCATCTGCACGACGAGGTTCTGCAACTGCTGGGCGGGGTAAGCTGATGCTGGCGTCACAAGTTCACAAAGAGGTGCCGGCGCTGCCGTGACCAGCCCCGATCACCGGGAGTGATGACATGAACGTCCGGGATGGCATGACCAAGCTGGTCCTCACCATCGGGCCTGCCCACACGCTGCGCGAAGCGGCCAGGCTGATGTCCAAGCGCCGGGTCGGCGCGGCCGTGGTCATCGATCCCGAGCACGCCAGCGTGGGGATCCTCACCGAACGCGACGTGCTCGACTCGATCGCGGCCGGGCAGGACCCGGACAGCGAGATCGTCGAGCACCACCGCACGCCCGGACATCGTGGTCGCGTCGCCCGGCTGGACGCTGGAGCAGGCGGCGGCCGCGATGGTGCGCGGCGGCTTCCGTCACCTGGTGGTCGTGGAGGGCCAGGAGGTCACCGGCCTGCTCTCCATGCGCGACATCGTGCGCTGCTGGTCGCCGGCCGACGCCGGGGCCACGACGGCCTCCGCCACGCGCCTGACCGGCCCGCGCCCACGGCCCGGCGCCACGTTCCTGGCCCGCGGCGGTCAGCGCCTGACTCCGGCGTCACGCGCGCGCTGCAGGCTGCCCTGCGCCGCGAGTAGGATCACGCCAGGAGGGAGACGCTGACATGCGATTCCAACCCCTGATCCGCCGGATCTCCGCTGGTTCCTGCGGCCGCCGCGGCCTGCGGCGTGCTGCTGGCCGGCTGTGGCAGCAGCGGTCGGCCCCCTCGTCAAGCTCATCCCCGTCGAGTTCGACGTCACCGAGCTCGCCGGTCGCGAGTCCTCGGGCTCATCGTCGCCGGGCTCGACCTCGTCCGCCGAGGCGGCGATCAAGGCCGAACTGGGCGGCCTTCTTCTCGTCGAGCACTCCGGTCGCCAAGCGGGTGGCGCTGCTGCAGAACGGGGATCGCAGTTCAAGGCGCTGATCGCCGCTCAGTCCAAGTCGTCGCTGGCGTCCTCGGCGTCGGCGAAGGTGACCAAGGTGACGAACGTGACCGCCACGCAGGCCACGGTGACTACTCGATCCTCGTCGGGGGCGCCGCGCTCTGTCCGACCAGAACGGCGTCGCGGTGCACTCAGAGTGGCACCTGGAAGGTCGGCGACAAGAGCTTCTGCGGCCTGCTCGGGCTGGAGAAGTCCTCCGGGCTCGTAAGATCCGGCGCTGCCCGGCCGCCTGCTCGTCCGGCTAGCGGAAGGTCGCCTTGGCGACAACGACCGAGGTGGCGGCGACGGCCCGCCGCGGCGGTCGCCCGTCGCGCTGGCCGCGCTGTGCACGCTGCTGTTCCTGACCTTCCTGGACAACACGATCGTCAGCGTGGCGCTCGGCAGCATCCAGGTCGACCTGCACGCGAGCGTCTCGTCGCTGCAGTGGGTGGTCAGCGCCTACGCGCTGACCTTCGCCAGCATCATGCTGGCCTGCGGGATGATCGGCGACGAGTTCGGCCGCAAGATCGTCATGCTGTGCGGGGCCGGGGTGTTCTGCGGCGGCTCGCTGCTGTGCGCGCTGGCCCCGAACGTCGGCGTGCTGATCGCCGGGCGCGGCGATCATGGGTCTCGGCGCGGCGGCCAGCGAGCCCGGCACGCTGTCCATGCTGCGCCACCTGTACACCGAGCAGCGCGCCGGGACCGGGCGATCGGGGTCTGGGCGGCGGTGTCCGGGCTGGCGCTCGCGGTCGGGCCGGTGCTCGGCGGGGCGCTGGTCGGCGGCTGGAGCTGGCGCGGGATCTTCTGGTTCAACCTGGTCTTCGGCCTGGCCGCGCTGGTCGTGGCCGCGATCGTGCTGCCGGAGAGCGCGGATCCGGACGCGCACCGGGTGGACACCGCGGGCACGCTGCTCGGCGCGGCCGCCCTGTCGGCCCTGGTGTTCGCGGTCATCCACGGGGAGAGCGCGGGCTTCGCCTCGCCCGAGGTGATCGCCCTGTTCTGCGTCGGCGCGGTCGCGGCCGTGGCGTTCTTCTGGTGGGAGAGCCGGGCCGCGCACCCGATCCTGGATCTGCGGTTCCTGCGCGTGCCCGCGTTCGCGATCGCGAACGTCGGCGGCGTTCTGCACGTACTTCGCCACCTTCGCGATCTTCTTCTTCACCGCGCTGTACCTGGAGGAGGTGGTCGGCGACTCCGGGTACAAGATCGCGCTGGTGTTCCTGCCGATGACCGTGCTGATGATCGTCACCGCGGTGCTGGCCGGCCGGTGGACCGGGCTCGGTGGGCCGCGCTGGTCGCTCTTCGGCGGCTGCGTGCTGTTCAGCGCGGGGCTGCTGCTGGCCAACCTCAGCCTGAGCCCGCATCCGGACTACTGGGCGCTGGTGTCCTCGCTCGGGCTGACCGGCATCGGCATCGGCGCGACCGTGGTGCCGATCACCTCCTCGGCCCTCAACTCGGTGCCGCCGGAGCGGTCCGGCATGGCCGCGTCGGCGACCAACACCAGCCGGGAGATCGGCGCGGTGACCGGGGTGGCCGTGCTCGGCGCCCTGGTGAATGCCCGGCTCAGCTCCAGCCTGACCGGCCAGCTGAAGGCGCTCGGCATCCCGGCCACCTTCCAGTCGATCGTCATCCAGGCGGTGGAGACCGGCGGCGTGCCGTCCAACGGCAATACCGCGGGCGCGGGCGGGGCGGCGGGGGCGGGGCACGCCGCGCTGGTGCAGGAGGTGATCAACGCCGCGTATTCGGCGTTCCAGTCCGGCCTGCGCGCGGCGCTGTACCTGTCGGCCGCCCTGGTGCTGCTGGCCGGGCTGCTCGCCCGACCGTCGGCATGCGCTCGCGGCAAGCCGGCTAGGGCGCGGCGCGGGCGCGGCACCGGTCCGGCCCGCGTGCCGGTTGCCCAACGGGACGGCCAGATGATCTGCTACCGAACGTGAACGGCAAAGCCTCGCCCGTGCCCGCCGAGCTGGCCCGGCGCATCACGCTGTCCGCGGTGCTGCTCACGATCGGCACCGGCGGCCTGGACGTGCTGAGCTTCACCCGGCTGGGCGGCGTGTTCACCAGCGTGATGACCGGCAACCTGGTGCTGCTCGGCCTGGGCGTGGCCCGGGCGTCGGGCGAGCTGGCCCTCCGCACGGCCCTCTCGATCGCGAGCTACATGCTCGGCGTGGCCACCGCGGCGCGGGTGATCGCGGTGACGCCGCGACGGCACCAGCGGCAGCAGCGAGGGCTGGCCCGCGATGGTAACGGCGGCGCTCGCCGTCGAGCTGGCGCTGCTGGCGCTGCTCGCGGCCGGCTGGGAGCTGGCCGGCCCGCGTCCCGCCGGGGCCAGCCAGTACCTGCTGCAGGTCACGGCGGCCGTGGCCATGGGGATGCAGAGCGCTGCCGTGCGCGGCCTGGGGCGGGGCGAGTACGCCACCACCTACCTGACCGGGACGCTGACCGCCATGATCGCCGGCCTGGCCACGCCCGGGACGCGGCACTGGCCGGGCTGGCGGCAGCCGGGCGCGCTGCTGGCGCTCGCGGCGGGCGCGCTGATCAGCGGAATACTGATCGCGCACGCGCCGTCCGCCATCCCGGTGGTCACCCTGGGACCGCTGTGCCTGGTCCTCGCCGTCCACGCCGGGGCTGGCCGTGCTCGCCGGACAGCGCGTAACGGCCGCGGGGAAACCTGACCTTTACCTCTCCGGCGTACTTGACCTTTAACTCTCCTCCGTAGAGTGTGCTGGCATGCCAGGCCAGACGGGCCTGGAATCCGCGTGGCGGGTCCTCGTCGGCAGGCCGCTGCGCGCGTCCGAGGTCGCCAGGGAGCAGATCACGCCGCTGGAGGGACTGCCCGCGCTGTCGCTGGACGCGCTGACCTCGGTCGCCTACGGCCCGGAAGCGATCATCCTGGTGCTCGCCGTCGCGGGCGCGGGGGCGCTGCACCTGATCCTGCCGATCACCGTGGCGATCGTGGTGCTGCTCGCCATCCTGGTGTTCTCCTACCGGCAGGTGATCGACGCCTACCCGGGCGGCGGCGGGGCGTACGCGGTCTCCCGGGAGAACCTGGGCGCCCGTGCCAGCCTGCTGGCCGCGGCGGCGCTCATCGTCGACTACACGCTGACCGTCGCCGTGTCGATCGCGGCCGGGGTGGGCGCGCTGACCTCCGCCTTCCCGAGGCTCGTCCCGGACACGGTGCCGATCTGCCTGCTGATCCTGGCCGTCGTCACCGTGCTCAACCTGCGCGGCCTGGGCGAGGCGGCCCGCGCCTTCCTGCTGCCGACCGCGGTGTTCATCGTCGGCCTGCTGGCGATCATCGCGATCGGCCTGATCCACCCGCTGGCGCTGCACGTCCCCCAGCCCGGGCATTCCCTGCTGCCGCGCGCACAGCCTGCAGGCGGTGGGCGTGCTGCTGGTCCTGAAGGCGTTCTCGGCCGGCTGCAGCGCGCTGACCGGCGTGGAGGCCATCGCCAACGGCGTGCCGCTGTTCAAGGAGCCGAGAGTCGAGCGGGCCAAGCGGACCGAGATGCTGCTCGGGGTGATACTCGGCGCCATGCTGCTCGGCCTGGCGGTGCTGGCCCGCCGCTGGCACATCGGGCCGCGGTCGGGCCAGACGGTGCTCAGCCAGATCATGGCGACGGCGGTCGGCAGGCACTGGGCGTACTACGTCGTGTCGCTCACGATCACGCTGGTGCTGGCGCTGGCCGCCAACACCTCCTTCGGCGGCCTGCCCGTGCTGGCCAGCCTGCTGGCCCGCGACCACTACCTGCCCCACCTGTTCTCGCTGCGCGGGGACCGGCAGGTGTTCGCCAACGGCATCTGGGCGCTGGCCGTCCTGTCCGGCTCGCTGCTGGTCGCGGTCAGCGGGAACACCAACACGATGATCCCGCTGTTCGCCATCGGGGTGTTCATCGGCTTCACGCTGGCTCAGAGCGGGCTGGTCGTGCACTGGTGGCGGACCAGGGGCCCGCGCTGGCAGATGCGGGCGACGGTCAACGGGTTCGGCGCGCTGGTGACCGCGGTGGCCACGGTCATCTTCCTCATCTCCAAGTTCACCGAGGGCGCGTGGGTCGTGGTGGTGGCCATCCCCGCGTTCATCTTCCTGTTCCTGCGGATCCGCGCCTACTACCGGCGGGTCGCGCGCGATCTTCGCCTGGACGAGGTCCCGGCCAGGCCGGCGGGCAAGCGCACCATGGTGATCGTCCCGGTGACCGGGGTTTCGCGGCTCACCTGGTACGCCATCTCCGAGGCGCTGTCGCTCGGCCAGGAGGTGACGGCGGTCAGGGTGGTGCTGGATGAAGGCGACCAGGGTGACGAGGACGCCAGGCGGATCGAGGCGGAATGGTCCCGGTGGGACCCGGGCGTCCCGCTGCGCGTGCTGCGGACGGAATACGCCTCCGTGGTGGAGCCGATCGTCGGCTACATCGACGAGATATGCGGTCGCCACGACGAGCAGGTCATGGTGCTGATCCCGGTGGTCGCCCCGTCGAAGATCCGCTACAACTTCCTGCACAACCACCTGGACCTGGTGCTCTCCGCTGCGCTGCGGGCGCGCCCCTACGTGGTGGTGGCCCGCGTATCCTTGCCGCTCGAGACCGGGACGCCGGAGCCGGCCGGCGCTGCGCCGACCGGGCCGAGTGCGCCCCGGGGGTAGCGGCAACGGCCGGCCCGCGGGCCGCGCATCCGGTTCCATATCGTGCCCGAGAAGAAAACGATCAAGAACCGGATGCACTTCGACGTGCGGGCGAGCGGCGGGCGCGGCACCCCGATCGAGGACCGCAGGCAGCGCATGGTCAGCATGACGCGCCGTGCTTGCGGCTGCGCCGGTCCCGCTGGGAATGCTGCGAGTGCTGGCCCTGCGGCCGGTGATGAGCGGGCACCTGGCAGGCGCGGCCGCGGGACGCCGGGATCCGGGGAACATTGATCAGCACGTTGTTCGCGGTCGCGGAAATCGCCGTGGCGCCGGAAGCGACCTTGACGGGCGCGAAGACCGTGTACTTGTGCCCGTCACCGACCTGCCCGACCGTGCTGCCGCCCCACGCATAGACCTTTCCGGTCCTGGTCAGGGCGTAGGAGGTGACCGCGCCGGTGGCCAGGCTGGTGAAGGTAACGCCGGCCGGAGGGTAGATCCGCACCGGAGACGGCTCCGTCTCGGCGGTCTCGTCGCCCAGCTGGTAGGCCCAGTCATCGCCCCAGGCCCGCAGGGTGCCGTTGGACAGCAGCACGAGCGTCTGCCCGTTGTTCCAGATCGATCCGCCCTGGGCGACCTGCGTCACCCGATGGCGGAACCGCACCCGGACCGGCACGTCGGATGACCGGTTCAGGTGCCCGTCGCCGAGCTGGCCGTCGCCGTCGTAACCCCAGTCGAAGTACTCCCCGTCGGACAGCAGCGCCCCGGAGTCGGCAAACGAGGCCACCAGCCTGGTGACGGACGAGCCGTCAAGCCTGGCCACTTTCACCGGCGTGCGGCTGCCGCGCATGCTGCGGTCGCCCAGGTCGCCGTCAAGATTCTGCCCGCACGCGTACACGGTGCCGCCGGCGTCATACAGCGCGTGATTGCTGGCTCCGGCCAGGGCGGTCACATCAGACAGCGGAAGCCGGACCGGGACGGTGTACATCCTGCTGCGGCCCAGGCAGAGATTTCCGTAGCCGTCGTTACCCCAGCCCCAGGCGTGCCCGGCGGTGTCAACGGCCAGCGCGGTGTCATAGGGCATGGCATCGCCCGGTATCGACGCGATCCTCACCCCGGCCGGGAAGCGCACCCGCACCGGCCTGCGGAACGAGTTCTCCGTGCTGCCGTCGCCCAGCTGGCCTTCCGTGCCCAGGCCCCAGGCGTAGAGGCTGCCGTCCGTGAGCAGCGCGTACTGGGTCGAGTTCGAGGTCCCGACCTCGGCCACGGTGCCGGGCAGAATCACCTTGGCGGGCGACTTGTCGATGTCAAAGTTGCCTGTCCTGGCGCCGAAAAATGATCCCCAGTGCTCCACGGTTGCGGTGGACGGCGGGGTAGCCGGAGCGGCTGGCAGCGGCCTGGCCGTCCCGGTCAGCGGCCGGCTGACCGTGCCGGTTGATGCCCGCCCGGCCGTCCCGGCCGTAGGCCGGCCCGGCGAGCAGCCCGCCGTGACGGCCACGGCCGCGGCGACCGCGCACAGCGTCGCCCTGGCCAGCAGTGAATTTCCCGCCGCAGCCTGCGATGGCCCCATCCCTGCCGCCATGGGACCATGCTGCCAGGCGGGCCCGCGCCGGAGCGAACCGAGTGGGCCGGAGCGCGACCAGCTGCCGATCGTTTCCCGCCGTGCCGGGGCAGCCCGGCGAGCCCGGGGTTGCCTGCACAGCCCGGCGGGCTGCAAGCTGGCTGCAAGCCCCGGCGTGCATCGTGGCAGCAATCGGCCCGTCAGGAGGCGACGATGGCTAGCACCCCGGTGATCGACAAGTTCCTGGACGCGATCGTGACCGCGACGATTCCCGCCTGTGACGCGTGGAGCGCGGACGCGACGCTTGATGCGACGGTGCCCAACTGGCGGCTGCACGCGGCCGGGGCGGATGCCATCCGCGCCGAGTACGCGCGGTGGTTCGCCGACCCCGGCCGTTTCGACGAACTGCGCCGCCACCGCGTCGACGGCGGCGACAGGCGAGGTGGTCGAGTACACGCTCAGCTGGTCGGAGAACGGCGTGCCGCACGCGGCGCATCATATGCACGTGCTGACGGTGCGCGATGACCAGCATCGTCGCCGACACGGTGTTCTGCGGCGGCCGCTGGCCCGCCTGGCTGCTGGCCGAAATGGAGGCCGCCGGTGCGTGACCCGCAGCCGTGCCGCGCGGGTCGGCGCAGGTTCGCCGGCGTGACCGAGCTGCTGGCCGGCGCCACCGAGCGGACGGTCGTCGCCGACGTGCCGGGCAAGTCCGGGGCCAGGCTGGAGCACGTGGTGATCGGCGGGCAGCGTTACGTGCTCAAGCACCTCGATCTCGCCGAAGACTGGACCATGCGCGCCTCCGGCTGCCTGCCGGGCGCGCCGCTGGTGCTGTGGGAGCGGGGCATTCTCGCCCGGCTGCCTGATTGCTTCAACCAGCCGATCGTCGGGGTCGCGCGGGAAGCGGCCGGGACCGCGGCCCCCGCCGGATCCGGCGGCCCCTGGTGCTGCAGGCCCCGGTCCGGCGGCCCCGGGTCCCTCGGGCGGCTGCGCGCTGCTGATGCACGACGTCACGCCGTGGCTGGTCCCGGTCGCCGACGCGCCGATCAGCGCTCGGCCAGCACGTCCGCTTCCTTCGGCACATGGCCGCCCTGCACGCGTCGTTCTGGGGCTGCGGGCCGGGGTTCGACGTGGTGCCGGCCATGCACCGCTACCTGGAGCTTTCCCCGTGGACGGCGGCGGCGGAGGCGGCGGCTGGCTCGGCGCACCTGGTACCGCAGCTGGTCGCGAAGGGCTGGCCGCTGCTGGCGCAGGTGGCGCCGGCCGCCGCAGCGGTGGTCACTCCGCTGGCCCACGACCCGGGCCCGCTGGTGGACGCCCTGGCCGCGACGCCGCACACGTTCGTGCACAGCAACTGGAAGCTGGACAACCTGGGCACCGACGACGCAGGGCGGACGGTCGTGCTGGACTGGGAACAGCCGGGCCGCGGCGCACCGCTGAGCGACCTGGCCTGGTACCTCGCGATCAACTGCCGCCGCCTGCCGCAGCCCAAAGAGGCCGCGATCAGGTATACCGGGACGCGCTCGAGGCGTGCGGCATCGACACCGGGCCGTGGTGGGAACGCCAGCTGGCGCTGTGCCTGCTGGGTGCGCTGGTCCAGTTCGGCTGGGAGAAGGCGTTCGGCGGCTATGACGAGGAGCTCGCGTGGTGGGAGGCACAGGCCGTGCAGGCGGCCCCGCTGCTGGGCTGACCGCGGGCGTGCGGGCCGGTTATGACGCCGCGGCCGCCGGCTGGGCCGAGGGCCCGGGACGGATGTACACGCCGCTGGCCCGGGCCCTGGTGGCGGCGGCGCCGGTACCGCTGTCCGGCCGCCGGGTGCTCGACCTGGGAGCGGGTACCTCAGTGGCGGGCCGGGCCGCGCTGGCCGCCGGGGCCAGGCGGGTGGTGGCCGGCTGACCTCGCGCTGGGCATGCTGCGCCGGGCGGGCCCGGGGTTGTATCCGGTGGTGGCCGACGCGGCCGCGCTGCCATTCCGCGACCGCCGCTTCGACCTGGTCTTGGCCGCGTTTTGCCTGAACCATCTGGGCCACCCGGCCACGCGGCCTGCCGAGGCTCGCCGGGTGGCCGCGGCCATCGCCGCCAGCACATTCGCGCCGGGCTGGACCCACCCGGCCAAGGGCGCGGTGGACGGGGCCGCTGGCCGCCGGTCGGGCTACCGCGCCCCGGCCTGGTACGCGGTCGCTGCGCGGCACGCGGGTCACGCGGCGGGCGACCCGGACGCGCTGGCGGGCGGCCACTGCGGCGGGCTTCACTGAGGTGCGATCCGCACGACGCCGTGCCGACCGGGCTGTCGACCCCGGCCGGGCTGGTGGCGTGGCGGCTGGGCATGGCCCACATCGCTCCGTTCCTGCGCTCGCTGGACGCGGCGGAACGGGCCGCCGTACGCCGCGCCGCCGGACGCGCTCGTGACCGTCACCGGCCCGCTGGTGCGTGCCCGATGACCGGGCTGCTGCCCGCTGGGCGGGTCAAGCCGCAGCGGCAGCCGCCTGGCGGTCAGGCCTGGCCGCCGCCCGCAGCCCGTCCGCGTAGCGGCCCGCGCTCACGGGCCAGCCGGGCGGCGCGGTCCGCGGCCCGGTCCAGCCAGGCGGGGCTGGCGAAGTCGGCGGCCACCTCGCCGGTCCACCGCCACGCCTCGATGGCCACCAGCGCGTCGAGCAGATCCAGGTCCGTCTCGACGGCGGCGCGGTCCACGGGCAGGCCCAGGGCCCGGCCCGCCCGGTGCCCGAGCAGGCGGGCGACGCTGGTGTAACGCGGGACGCCCAGCGCGGTCGCGCGCGATTCCAGCGCGCGGGCCTCGGCCAGCGCGCGTTCCGGGCTGCGCCGCACAGCAGGGCTAGGCGGCCGGTGATGCAGCCGGTGCTTGAGCCGCAGCCGCCACCCGAACACCAGGTCGCCCTCGAGCAGTGTCAGCGGCCTGCGCCAGCCGGGCCCGCGCGCCGGCCGGGTCGCCGGCCTCCAGGCACTGCTCGGCCAGGTCCTCCAGGGCGGCGATGGTCACCTCGGCGTGCCCTGGCGCTGCGCCACCTCCAGCGCCCGGAGGTGATGGTCGAGCGCCTCCTGCCGGGCGCCCAGGTTGCGCAGCACCCAGCCCGCGAAGTTCACCGCGCGGCCGGCGAAGCGCGGCACCTGGCGCCGCTCCACCTCGGCGGTGTAGCCGGCGAACGCGGCCAGCGCCTCGGCCGGCCGGCCCGCGAGCGCGTGCGCGTGCCCGGTGAACAGCAGCGCGTGCAAGGTGGCCGAGGTGTGCTCCACCCCGATCTGCCCGCGGGCCGCCGGGCGCAGCAGCGACAGTGCCTCGTCCATCTGGCTCTGATGGGCCCAGAGCACTCCGAGCCACGCGGCCGCGGTCACCCGGTCCGCGCCCTCGGCCAGCGAGAGCGCCTCGCCGAGCAGCAGCTCGGCCTGGGCCAGGTCACCGGCGGCGTGGCGGGTCCGGCCGCCGACGGCCAGGCACCGGGCCCGGGTCGCCGGATCCTGCCGCGGCCAGCGCGCCGTCCTCGGCGAACTGGGTGGCCTGGGCGAAGTGGCGGCCGAAGTAGGACGCCCACGCGCCGACCTCCAGGGCGGCCGGGCCGGCCGCCGCGGCGCGCTCGACGTCCTCCAGGGCCTCGTCGTACCGCCGGCGCAGGGTGCGAACCCGGGCCCGCGCCAGCCACCCGTCCGGGTCGGAGTGCAGGCGCAGGGCGTCATCGAGCAGCGCCTCGGCGGCCGCGTGGTCGAAGCGTTCGGCGGCCCGCGCCGACGCGTCCCGCAGGGCGCGCGAGGCCAGCGCGAGATCACCGCCCAGCCGCGCATGGTGGGCCACCAGCACCGGGTCGGCATCCGGCCGCCGGGCCAGCACCCGGCCGGCCTGCCGGTGCAGCAGGGCCGCGCGGCCCGCGGTCGCGCTCGCGGCCAGTGCCTCCCGCACCAGCTCGTGCCGGAACCGGAAGGTCCCGTCCTCCTCGACCAGGAACTGCTTGGCCGCCGCCTGCTCGGCGTCATCCAGCAAGGCGACGACGGGGCGGCCGAGCACCGCGGCGAGCAGGTCGACATCCAACTCCGGGCCGATCACGGCCGCGGTGCGCAGCAGCGCCCCGGCCGCTGCCCAGCTCATCGCACCGCGCGGACACCGACTCGACCAGCGAGGCCGGGAGCTCCGCGCCCGCTGTCTGCTGGGCCAGCTCGGTCAGGAACAGCGGGTGCCCCCCGGACGCGCGCGTACAGCTGGTCGACCCGGGCCGCGCCCGACCAGCTCGGCCGCCGCGTCCCGGCCGAGCGCATCCAGGTGGATGAACGCGGTCGCCGGCAGCGGCTCCCCCTCGCCGCTCCGCACGGCGGCGACGATGGCCACGGCCGCGCTCTCCCGCCGGACGAAACGCAGCCAGTCCGGCAGCGCGGGGCCGGCCAGGTGCGCATCATCAACGATCACCACCAGCGGCGCCCGCCCGGCCAGCCGGCCCAGCACCCGGACCAGGGCCGCGTAGAGCACCGCCGGGCCCAGCATGCTGTCGGCCAGCATCGGCGGCGGCCGCGGGCCTGGCGCGACGCCGAGCAGCGGGGCCAGCATGGCGGCATCAGAGCCCAGCACGTCGGCGGTCCGCCTCGGGCCCGAGCCGCCGCAGCAGCGCGGTGAGCGCGGTGAGCACCGCATCCAGCGGCATGGCGCGGTCGAGCTGCCCGCACGAGGCCCTCAGCACCGTGTCGCCGGCGGCGGCACGCCGGGCGGCCCAGGAGCGCAGCAGGGTGGTCTTCCCGATTCCGGCCTCGCCGTCCACCACGACCACCTCGGCCGAGCCGTCCCGCGCGCGCGCCGCGACGGTGTCGAGATAGGCCAGTTCGTCGTCCCGGCCGACCAGGCCCGCCGGGCCGTCCGCGGGAGCCGGCGCCGGGCACGGCCAGCTCACCCCGCAAGATGGCGGTGTAGAGCGCGACGGTCTCCGGTGACGGGTCGGTTCCCAGCTCGTCGGCCAGGCGTTCCCGCGCGCTGGCGTAGGCGGCCAGTGCCGCCGCCACCCGGCCGCCCAGGGCATGGGCGCGCAGCAGCACCCGCAGCGCCGCCTCGTCGTACGGGATCGCGTTCCAGCGCCGCCGTCGCCGCGTCGGCGGCCGCCATCCAGTCGCCGGCCTCCAGCAGCGCGGTCGGCCGCGACCCGGCGGGTGCGGCTGGTCAGGCGCTCCAGCTCGGCCTGCCGGAGCTGCGCCCACTCGCCGGGCAGCGGCCAGCGGCCGTCGCCGCTGATCAGGGAGAGCGCGACCCGCGCGGCCGCGACCGCGCCCATCACGTTGCCCGGCCGCCTGGCGCCGTTCCACCTCGTCGGTGAGCACGGCCAGCTCGGTCGCGTCCAGCCAGTCGCAGTGCAGCAGGTAACCGCCGTCACGGTGCTCGATCCGGTCCCGGCCGAGCACCGAGCGCAGCCGGCTCATCAGCACGGCAAGCTGGTCGTCGGGCCGCGCGGGCGGGGCATCGTCCCACAGGGCGTCGATCAGCACGCCGGAGGGAACGGCCTGTCCCCCGGCCAGGGCCAGCAGCTGCAGCGCCAGCCGGGCCTTCCTGCTGCCGAACGCCTGCGGCTCGACCCCGTCCACGGCGAAGTCACCGAGCACCCGCACGGCCAGCGACCTCATGCAGGTATCAAACCCCCGGCGCGGCACCCGCCGCCAGAGCACGGCTGCAAGGCAGCTGCAACCGCCGGCCGCCATGCTCGGCGGCAAGACACCGACAGCCAGCAGCCTTGCGGAGGCCACCATGACCGGAAAAGCAGAGCAGAAGAGCTTCCAGACCCCCGACGAGACCCGTACCTTCGAACGCGGCGCCCTTCACCTGCTGCGGATCGGCGGCGCCGAGATCGGCCGCCTCACCTTGCAGCCGGGCTGGCGCTGGTCCGACCACGTCAAGCCGATCGCAGGCACTGACCTGTGCGAGGCCCCGCATTTCCAGTACCACGTGCAGGGAACGCTGCACGTGGTGATGGCCGACGGCACCGAATTCGACGCGCGGCCCGGGGACGTCACCGCGCTGCCCCAGGGGCATGACGCCTGGGTGGTGGGAGACGAGCCGGTGGTCGTGGTGGACTGGTACGGAGCCAGCAACTACGCCCGCTCGTGACCGCTACGCCCGCTCGTGACCGCTACGCCCGCTGATATACGACCTGGCCCCGGATCCAGGTCTGGACGACGGCCGCCTGGCAGATCTCCCCGGCGGGCAGGCGGGACAGGTCGGCATCGACCACGGCGAAGTCGGCGTCCTGGCCTGCGGCGATCGAACCGCTGACCTCTTCGAGGCCGTTGATCCGGGCGCTGCCGGACGTGTACGCGGCCAGGATCGAGGGCAGGCCGAGAGCCTGCCCGGGCAGGAACGGCTCGCCGTCGCAGCCGCCCGCCCGGGCAGGCAGGTTCCTGTTGACCGCGACATGCGCGCCGTGCAGCGGGTTCGGGCTGCTGACCGGCCAGTCGCTGCCGGCGCACAGGGCTGCTCCTGCCGCCTGCAGGGAGCGGAACGGGTACTGCCACCCGGCGCGCCGCTCCCCCAGGAACGGGATGGTCAGCTCGTCCATCTGCGGTTCGTGAGTCGCCCACAGCGGCTGGAGGTTGGCCGTCGCGCCGAGCGGCGCGAAGCGCGGGATGTCGTCGGGGTGCACGACCTGCAGGTGGGCCAGGTGATGCCGCGGCCCCCGGCCGTTGGCGTGCCGGGCCGCGGCCACGGCGTCCAGCGCGTTGCGGACGGCGCGGTCGCCGAGCGCGTGGAAGTGGACACCGAAGCCCTCGCGGTCGAGCGCGGTCACGTACCGGGGCAGCTCGCCAGGGTCAATGAAGTCGAGTCCGCAGCGGCCGGTGCGGCAGCCGTCGCGGTCCAGGTAGGGCTCGAGCATGGCGGCCGTGTGGGTCTCGGCCACGCCGTCCAGCATCATCTTCACGCTGGTGGCGCGGAAGCGTCCGGAGGCGGCGATGCTCCGCCGATGGGCCAGGCCGGCCACCTGCTCCAATCCCTGCTGCCGGTCCCACCAGAGCGCGCCCACCACGGTCGCCTGCAGGGTGCCCGCCTGGGCCGCCCGCTGGTAGGCGGGGAACGGATCCGCCGCGCCGTTGTAGCCGCCGACGATGGCATCCTGCCAGCCGGTGATGCCGAGGGTGAACAGGTGTTCCTGGGCGGCGAGCAGGGCCTGGTACCAGTCTTCCCCGGTGACCCCGGGGAGCAGGCGGGTAACCAGGTCGGCCGCGCCCTCCTGCAGCATGCCGGCCGGCTCGCCGTCGGCATCTCGCTCGATGCGGCCGTCCGCCGGGTCCGGGGTCAACCGGCCGATCCCGGCCAGGGCCAGCGCCCTGGTGTTGACCCAGGCCCCGTGACCGTCGCGATTGGGCAGGAACACGGGGCGGTCGCTGACCACGGCATCCAGCAGGTCACGGGTGGGCACGCCACCGGGGAAGGCATCCATCGACCAGCCGCCGCCGGTGATCCATTCCTCGTCCGGGTGCTCGCGCGCGTAGGCGGCGACCAGCTCGGCATAGCCGCGGGCGGTCGAGGCCGGGCGCAGGTCGCAGTGGCGCAGCTGGTCGCCGGCGAAGACGGGATGGACGTGCGCGTCGATGAACCCGGGAAGCAGGGTGCCGCCGCCGAGATCGACCGGGCTCGCCTTCCCCAGCCGGTGCTCCGGGCCGACCTCGGCTACCTTCCCGCGGCGCACCCGGACGGCGGTGCCTTCCGGGAGGAAGCGGCGGCCGTCGAAGACGGTCCCGCGGCGGAAGACGATCTCATCCTCGTCCGGCACGGCCGACCTCCTCACCCAGCTGGTACTGACCATGGTCCCACCCCGCCTCGCGCGGCCGGGCGGCCAAGTGGGCTTACTACCGGCGCGAACCCGCCTAGCGGTAACTCGCCCCGGCGCTGCGCAGGTCCGGGCAGCCGGGCAGGTCCGGGCAGCCGGGCAGGTCCGGAAAGCCAGAAGGTAACGCCAGCTCACCGGGCCCGGCGCCGCGGCCTGACGTATCAAGTGCCGGGCTGCCTCCTCTGTCCGGTGAGCGGCCGGAAGCCCGGCCGCTCACCGGGGCCTTGTCCGCATCGGTGCGGCGATCGCCATGTGCGTCCCCGGCGGAGGGGGGAGAACCGGTATGCGGGCAGTCATCGTGGGGGCGGGACCCACCGGGCTGTACATCGCGATCGCCCTTGCGCGGCGCGGGCACCACGTCGTGGTCATCGACCGCGATCCCGGGCCGGACGGCGGCGCGTGGTGGGACCGCAAGGGCGTGATGCAGTTTCATCACCCGCATGCTTTCCGGCAGCAGGTCGCGGACGCGCTGCTCGCCGAGATGCCCGAGGTGTGGCGCGGCCTGCTCGCGGCCGGGGCGGAGCGGGCCACGTTGCCCGGCCAGCCCGGCGTGCCGGCCGGACTGCTGTGCCGGCGCCTCACGTTCGAGCGCGTGCTGCGGTCAGCCGCCGAGGCCGAGCCCGGGGTGACGCTGCGCACCGGTCATGTCGATGAGGTGTGCAGCGACCGGGCACGGGTCACCGGGGTCAGGGCGGGCCGCCAGCGGGTGGCTGCCGACCTGGTCATCGACGCGGCCGGCCGCGCCTGCCGGCTCACCCGGCCGCTTCGGCAAACGGCCGAGGGCGGCGACTGCGGGATCGCCTACGTGTCACGGCAGTATCAGATGCTGCCGGGCGCCTCGGACGGGCCGGTCAACGCGCCGTTCGGGGTGATGGTGACCTATCCCGGCTACCTGGCGGCCGTGTTCATCCACGACAACCGGATCCTGTCCGTCCTGATCGCCCGGGCCAGCACGGACCGCCAGCTCGCGGCGCTGCGCAGCCAGGCCGCGTTCGAGGCCGCCGCCCGGGCCATCCCGGTCCTGGCGGCCTGGACCGGCCCGGGACGATCCCGGCCAGTCACCCCGGTGCTGCCGGGCGGGCGGCTGTACAACAGCTACCGGGGGCAGCTGGATGACGCTGGCCGCGTCGCGCTGGACGGGCTGATCTACGCCGGGGATGCCGTGTGCACCACCAATCCGCAGGCCGGGCGGGGCGTGACCACCTCCCTGCTGCAGGCGCAACGGCTGATCGGTCTCCTGGAGGAGCACGGCCGCGATTTCACGTCCTGCTCGCTGGCGTTCGACCGCTGGTGCGACGGCAACATCAAGCCCTGGTTCTACGACCACGTTCACTGGGACGCCGACCTGATCCGCCGCTGGTCGGGGCGGGACGTCAACCTGACCCGGCGCCTCCCGTCCGACCTGGTCATGGCGGCCGCAGAGGCCGACCCCGGGTTGATGAGGGTGGTCGGACCCTACCAGGCCATGCTCACCCTGCCCGGTAGCCTCGATGCCGCTCAGGCGCGGGCACGGGAAATCTACGCCAGCGGCTGGCGGCCGCCCATCCCGCCGGGCCCGACCCGGGAAGAACTGGCCGCCCTGGCCACCGGCGTGGCCGACTCCGCTGGCTAGGCCATGCCCGTGGATCTTCAGCGGCGCGGATCGGCACCAGACGGCGACCGGCGCGAAAGGCCAGCACAGTGACGCCCCACCCCAGTGAAAGTGCCGCCGAGCGCGGGTTGACCTGGTCATAGAGGGCGTAGCAGTCGATCGCGCCAGGCCGAGCTTGTTGCCGCGCCGGACTGCAGCCGCGCCCAGGAGCCCAGCGCGAGGGGCGATGACAGGCTGGTGCCGCCGACGCCCTGGGCGGAGCCACTGACGTAGATCTCCGCGGCCCGTCCGAGGCCATGCCGGCCTCCGCTGCGGACCAGGCGCTCGAAGCAGGCGGCGCCCAGCTGGTCGCCGTTGACGTTGAGCCGGTAACCCGTCGCCGGCGTGCTTCGATCAGCTTTAGTTTGCGCTACGGGGCCTTGGCGTTGGCTTGGCGTCGGCTGCCCGTGTTGCCGTCACCGTTGCCGTCAAGGACGGGCCGGCTGCGCGTCGTCGCTTCCCATCGAACTCACACGCGATCCCCGTCGCGGTCTGATCCGCGCCGCCGATGCTGGTGCCCGGGAGAACTGTCCGCTTCACGGTTAAGGTGCCCCTGCGATGAGCGATGACGACCGCAGCGCCCGGCCGGCCGGGACCGCGTGGTTGCGGCCGGGCCTGCTGGCCATCCTGGCCGCGACCGCTCTGCTCGCGGCAGGATGCGGCGGCGGCTCGCACCCGCCAGGATCGGGCGCCGTCACCCGCCAGAATCTCTCCGCGCAGCTAGATGCCTACGCCTCGTGCGTGCGCGGCCACGGCGTGCCGGACTTTTACATCTCCCGGGCGGGGAGCGCTCCGCCCTCCCCCGGCACGGTGCAGGAGGTCTTTCACGGGTGGGTTATCCCGGTCGACCCCAGCCCGTCGGCGCAGAAGGCATGCCAGCACCTGCTCCCGAGGCATAACCTGCCGACCGCGGGCGAACTGCACCACCAGTTCGTGCAGGCGCTGCAGGCCGCCAGGTGCATGCGATCCCACGGCTACCCGAACTGGCCGGATCCGACCGTGCAGAATGGCCTGGTGCCGGACTTCGTCCCGGCTGGCATCGACGTCAACTCCCCGCGGTTCCAGGCCACGGCGAAAGCCTGCGGCGCGGGGCCGTAGCCGCGGCAGCTCCCGGACCCGCTCGGGAAGGTCCCGGGGGCCGGGGTCCGGGATTGGCCGGGAGAAAGCCAACCCATTACACGAAGACGGCAGCTTCACTAACTGCATGCCTCTGACCTGCGCGGATATCCTCAGGCTGGCTCCGCTGATGGGTGGCTGTCCCGCCGTGGTCGCGTGCCGCTGGCGGTCGCGGGCGCAGAACGCGCTATCGCCCGTGGCGGTGCAGGATGTAGCCGAGTGCGCAGCTGGCGGGAATCAGCGCTGCGGGCAGCAGGTTGACGGGCACCCCGGCGACGCGAGAGAGGTGGCCTGGCTCGTCTTCGACGTCGGCGCCGGAGATGGCCAGGGCGGGAAAGAACGGCACCCATGCGATCGCGGAAAGCAAGGCGGCGGTGGTCATGGCTGCGTCGCGGTCCCGTGCCTGCTGGCCGGGCCGCCAGAGCAGCCATACGGCAAGAACCTGGGACGCGGCTATTGTCCCCCAGCCGGTGGCGTTATGGAACCGGGCGTGCGGCGGCCAGGCCGGGTTGAACACGTGGGTGGAGTTGAGATCGGCCCGCCCGGTGCCGATGATGGTGCCAACCGCCGCGCCGCTCAGGATCAGACGGCTGATTCTCATGCCCGCACCTGTCCTTCCGGCCGGCCCGGCGGGCTGGCTGTGCCCCCGGCGCTGCGGATGCGGGCGGCAGACCGGGCTGCCTGGCGGCGCGGCAGTTCGCGAGGCAGCAGCGGCAGCGCCCGCATCGCGATCCGGTAGGCCCGGCCGGGGAACACCATCGCCGTACCGCGGTCAAAGCCCGCCAGTGCTTCGCGCGCGCACTGGGCCGCGCTGATCCGCAGGAATTGCGGCGGGCCGCCAGTCATCCCGCCCGCCGACCCGGCCCTCTGGTCGAACTCGCTGTCCACCGGGCCGGGGCAGACCTGGGTGACCACTACCCCGGTGCCGGTGAGGTCCGCGCGCAGCGCCTCGCTGAACCCATCCATGAAATGCTTGCTCGCCGAATACGCCGCCGCCGCGGGCATGACCGTCAGCCCGGCTCCTGAGCCCATGTTCAGCACCCCGCCTCGCCCGCGCTCCACCATCGGCGGCACCAGGGCTGCGGTCAGCTGCGCGACCGCGAGCACATTGGTGCGCAGCACGTTCCTGACCCGTGCCCAGTCCGCCTGGTCGGCCAGGGCCTGATCGCCGACGCCCGCGTTGTTCACCAGGACATCGACACCGCCGGCCTGCTCGCCTGATTCGGTCACGGCCCGGTCCACGTCATTCTCGTCGGACAGGTCAACCGGCAGGGCCAGCACCCGCAACTGCGGGTGTTGTGCCAGCAGGCTGATCCGCAGCTGTTCGAGCCGCTCGGCCCGCCGGGCCATCAGCACGAGCATCCTGACCCGCCGCGCGAGCTGCACCGCAATCTCACGGCCTATCCCGGCCGACGCGCCGGTGACCAGCACGGTGCCGCCATCGAGGGGAGGACGCGTGTTCTCAGCCACAATCACATCCTCCTCGATGCGGGCATCCCGCTGACCACCCGCAAGCATACCGATTACCCGATTACCAGGATCGGCCGAAGAGCGTGGCGCAGTCATGACCTTAGCCGCCGCGGCCGAATTCGCCGCCATGCTCACCGCCCGCGACGCGCTGCCACCGACAGGCTTGGCCGGGCTCAGCCCGCGGGAGCAAGAGCTGGTCACCCTGGTAGCCGAGGCCGCCCCGGCAGCCAGATCGCCGGCCAGCTGGACATCACCGTGCGCACCGTCCGCTCCCGCCTCGACCGCATCCGGGACAAGACCAGGTGCCGCCGCCGCGCCGGTCTAACCCGGCTCGCCCTCCAGGCCGGGCTCGTGTAGCCAGCCGTCAGGGACAGCCGTCGGGCGATCCGGGCGGTAAGCGGGCGATCCGGGCGGTAAGACTGTGGGTATGAATATCGGGAAGGTCGGCATCTGGACCAGCTACCGCCCATTCGGTATCCAGCGCGCCGGCGAGGCGGCCAGGCTCGCGGAGCAGCTCGGGTACGGCGCGTGGTGGGTGGGCGGCTCTCCCCGCGTTCCCGACACCCGCCCGATCCTGGAGGCGACGTCGACGCTCGTCGCCGCGACCGGCATCCTCAACGTCTGGAGCAACGACCCGGGCGAGACGGCCGCCGCCGATGCGGCCCTGCGCGCGGACTTCCCCGGCCGGTTCATGCTCGGCATCGGCATCGGCCACCCCGAGGCGACCAGCGACTACCGCCGGCCGCTGACGACGATGCGCGCGTTCCTCGACGGCCTGGACGCGTCGCCGGCCCCGCCCCCGGCCGCCGAGCGCTGCCTGGCCGCACTGGGCCCGAAGATGCTCGACCTCGCGGGCGAGCGCACCGCGGGCACGCACCCGTACTTCGTGCCCGTCGAGCACACCCGGCTGGCCCGCCAGCGGCTTGGTCCCGGGAAGCTGGTGGCGCCCGAGGTGGCGTGCGTCCTCGACACCGACCCGGTGCGCGGCAAGGCCGTCGCCCGCCAGTACGCCCAGCTGTACCTGGGCCTGCGCAACTACACGCAGAACCTGCTCGGCTTCGGCTTCACCGAGGACGACCTCGCCCGCGGCGGCTCCGACCGGCTGATCGACGCGATCATCCCCCAGGGCAGCGCCGGGCAGATCGCCGAGTTCGTCCGCGCGCACCTCGACGCCGGCGCCGACCACGTCTGCCTGCAGCCGCTGGGCGAGGAGGGCATCCCCCGCCAGTCGTGGACGGCGCTCGCGAAAGCCTTGGCCGGCTAGCTGCCAACGGCGAAGGTCGGCACAGGTTCGATTTCCTCCTCGGCGCTAACTCCCGGCAGTAACGACCCGGGACCGGCGAGACAACGCCGAACAGGACAATCCGATTCCGCCCACGACCTCCACCAAGCTCGCGCCCCGAAGCAGCGCATGACCGGCAGTGCTTCCCGCATGCAACATCGGGCAGCCGTCCGCCTCTTAGTCAGCGGCCGGCGGCTCGGTAGCCGACACGCCCCCGCTGAGCTCGAACACGGCCTGGTCCCCCGGGCACAGCTCGCGGACGTCGCCGGGTATTCCGGCCCGTATCGGGTGACTGGCGCCCTCGGGATGGACGGCTAGAGTCAGCCGGTCGCGGCTGAGCGTGACCAGGATCGGGGCCTCCCGGAACTGCATCGGGAATGACAGGCCACCGAGCCCGCTCGGGAGCCGGGGGTCGAAGTACAGAACGCTGTCGCGGAAATGGGTGCCCGCGTAATACCGCTGCACGACGTCAAGTGTCCCGGCCATGACCCCCAGGTGGATCCCTTCCTTCGTCGTGCCGCCCTGGATGTCGTCGACATCGCTGCGGAGCGCGACGAGAAACCGGTCCCACGAGCTCTCCGGGTCGAGGGCGGCGAGTACTCCCGCGTGGGTGACAAAGCTCAGCGTCGAGCCGTGCGACGTCCGCCGGTCGTAGTACGCGACGTTCCGCGCAGCCGTGTCGGGACGGTAGTCGTACCCCAGCCGCTCGAAGATCTCGCGCAGTTCGTCGCGCGTGAAGAGGAAGAAAAGCATCACCGTATCGGCCTGCTTGGCGATCTTGTAGCGGTTGGGGTCGTCGCCCTCCGCGCGCAGGATCCGGTCGAGCCGCTGGATGTTCCCGTACTTCGCGCGGTAGGCATCCCAGTCGAGTTCTTCGAGGTCGCCGTAACCCTCGAACTGGCTGATGATGCCGTCCCCGTGGAACGGGACGAACATCCGGCGGCTCATGTCCTGCCACATCGCCAGCTCGTCGTCACGGATGCCTAGCCGTGCACGCAATCCTTGCGTGCTGCTCGCCGGGAGCAGCGACGGCAGCTTCCCGGCGATGTCGCACAGCCACGCCACCATGACGTTGGTGTAGGCGTTGTTGCGCAACCCGCCCTGCGGCGCGCCCGGGTACTTCTCATGGAACTCGTCGGGGCCCATCACGCCGTGGATCTCATAGCGCTCGCGCTCGGGGTTGAAGTGAGCGATCGACGCCCAGAACCGCGCGATCTCCAGCATCATCTCCGCGCCGTAAAGTTCGACGAACGCGTAGTCCTGTGTGGCCTGGAAGTAGTTCCAGATGTTGAAGAAGATCGCGGCGTTAACATGGCGCTGGTTGTGGCTGAGATCAGGCTCCCACCGGCCCGACAGCGGGTTGAGGTGGACGCGCTGGGTCTCCTCGATGCCCTCGCTACCGCTCTGCCACGGGAACATCGCGCCCCGGAACCCGGCCTCCCGGGCCGCCGCCCGCGCCTCCCCGATCCGGCGGTAGCGATACAGCAGCAGCCCTCGCGTGACTTCGGGCAGCCGGACGTTGAAGAACGGGAACGCATAGATCTCGTCCCAGAACACGTGCCCCCGGTAGGCCTCGCCGTTGAGCCCGCGTGCGGGCAGCCCGGCGTCGAGGTCGGCGGTGTGCCGGGAGCAGACCTGCAGAAGGTGTGCGATGTGCAGCCGAAGCAGCAGCTGGACCTCCTCGTTTCCGGACACGAGCCCGTCGCACGTCCGCCACAATTCGTCCCATGCTGCGCTGTGGCGCTCGAACGCCGCGGGGAAGTCGCTGTGGCGGGCCGCCGACCTGGCCGCCCTGAGCAGCGTGTCGCTGACCGCCGGGTCCCGTGACGTATAGAAGGCGACCATCTTCTCGACTCGCGTCGCCTCGCCTTGGCGCACGTCGAAGGCCAGGACCTGCTGGATGTAGTCCTCCATCTGGTGCAGCGTCCGCCTCGCCGGCAGCGGCTCGCCGCCGCAAAACACGCGCGTGCGCGTCGCCTGGCTGATGTACAGATTCGACTGCCGGGTCTCGGCCTTGAGCGCGATGACCTCGGGCCCGAAGGTCCGCGGGGAAACGGGGTTCAGGTGCCGGCCTTCCAGCTGCTGATAGCGGGCTACGCCGCTGTTGCTCACCCGGGCGTCGAGCGCCGAGATGACCTCGACGTGCCCGGACCAGTTCTCCGGGACCAGGGTCCACTCGATCCCGGCGTGGTGCGGGTCGGCCATGCTGACGAACCGGCGGCTTTTCAGCGTCGTCTCCCTGCCGGTGCGGTCACGAAAGCGGACGTGCCGCAGGACGGTCAAGTTCCGGATGTCGAATTCGTGACGGTAGTCCAGCAGCTCGACACCGGCGAGCCTGAACGCATCCTCGCCCTCGATACGCAGCTGGAGGACCAGCCAGTTCGGCAGGTTGACCAGGTCCTCGTTGAGTACCGGCAGGCCGCCCAGGATCGTCGTCTCGCGGTTGTAGCCTCCGTGCGCATACGTGCCCGGATAGTGCACTCCGTCGGAGTCTTCCCACTCCGCCGCGCCACGCGTGCACAGGTAACCGTTGCCCGTGGAGGTCAGCGCCTCGCGTAGCCCCTCGGTCCCGGGATCGAAGCCGTCATAAGCGAGCAAGAAACCGTTCACGGCACCTCCTACTGCGGTCGAGGGCCGTACGCCGCGAGGATCTGCCGCTCCGTTTCCTCGCGTGACAGGTAGACGTCCAGTTCCGACCCGGTACACCGCTGAGCGCCCATCGCATTCCCGTACTGGCAGGCCACGACGTAATCCCGGTAGGCGAGGTAGCCATAGGCCAATCCCCCGGCGAACGAGTCGCCGGCACCGGTCGTGTCCACGACGTGCTCCACCTCGATGCGATCGACGAACTCCCCGGCGACCCCGCCGGAGCCGTCCCGGAAGAAGGCCACGCAGCCACGCTCGTCGAGAGTCACGCATACCGCCCCGACACCGCGGTCCAGACAGTGACGCGCCAGGCCGCGCAAGTCTTCATCGCTCAGCCTCGGCGGATCAGCCGCCACCTCCGCCGACTCACCCAGCCACGCCGAGCTCGCTTCGTCAAGGTTCATCTTCAGGATGTCGACGTACGGAAGCCATACGTCCAGGTCAGCCCACACCCTTGGATGCCGCTCGCCGTTGCGGGTCAGCGTCGTCGTAGGGCCGTGGGCATCCAGCACCACGGGTGCACGGCTGTGCTCCTTGATGTACCGCAGCGTCGGCTGCCCCACCTCATAGTCGGTGATCGGGACACAGACAAACACATCGGCATCCAGCACCTGGTCGACGTCGGCCGGCATGATCGGGTTCATAAAGCTCGCCTGCCGCTCGACGCGACGATTCTGGTCCACATAACGCAGCTCGACCACGTCCCCCTGGTCAGCCGGCGACGTTACACCGGAGGTGTCAATATTCGGGAAGGACCCGAGGATCTCCTTGACCAGACCCTCGTCGTGCCGGCGGACGTGTGATATCGGGACGATCGTGTCGCCGGCATCCAGCAGAGCCGAGAGGGCAACCGCCGTATACATGACGCATCCGTACTTCTCGAACCGCTCACCGGCATGGGTCACGATCTGGTCGCGCGGGATCGGGCCCAGCACTGCAACCTTGCGACCCGCCCGGCTTTTCATGTCATTCATCATGAACACCTCCGGCGCTTGTCGCCATCGCACCGCGCAGTGCAAGGCCAGTTGCGCAGTGGGGCCCGCCGGCCGTGCTGCAAGGCCCCGTGGTCACCAGTGACCGCTCCTTCGATCCGACTGCCTCTGCGGGATCACCCACATTACGTCTCCAGCGAACCCCGCCGGGCTCATGGTGCCAGTAGACGGCATCACTCTGAGTGATGTGGAGGTTCGAGGAGAACGCGCGCCGAGCCGCCGACCTGCGCGGCAGCAACCTCTTCAGGGCAGGTCGGCGGTGGCGGGCAGAACACGTCATTCTGCACATGGGCGAAGGCCAACCGCACCCTCCGCAGTGCTGCTACTGCGGGCTGGCGGGCGCGGACCTGGCGTCGTTGCTGATGGCCAGCTTGCCGTATTTCATGACGCCGCGCCGCTGGGCGCGGCGGGCGTCTGCCCGACCGATGCCGTCAGCGTGGGGGTGAACGCTCTGACCAGGGCGGACCCCGCGAACCCGAGCCCGATCCCGGCTGCGCCGCCGATCACGCCGATCACCAGCGACTCGCCGATGATCTGCTGGACGCTGCGGCGGCTGGTCCAGCCCAGTGCCTTCAGCCTGCCGAACTCCCGTACCCGGCGCGAGACCGCCGCAGTGGTCAGTGCTTGCGCAGGCGCCAGCGGGATGTAGACGTCAGTGCTGTTGCCCGATCCCGTCGAACCTGCGGCCTGCTGCTTAGATCCCCATGACCCCGCAGGGCCGCACGCGGTGGATGAGAACCGGCGGGACCGATTCACGTATCAGGAGCTTGTGGTCGGCAAAGCAGTCACGTGCGGACTCGCAGGTCTGGTGGCTGAAGTTTGCCCGTGCGCGACTGCACAATCACCGTTTGTCGCTGTCCTGTGTGGCATGAGTGCGGGATGCATACTGCGGGCCGGACGGCGGAGAGTGATTTGCGTCCTGGAGAAGTTGATTATGCTACGCCGTCCTGTGGTCCGGTGTCCTGCTCGCCGGGAAGACCACGAAGATGTTCGATCTCGCCGTTGAGCCGGCGTACCTCCTCGGCTAGAGCGGGAAGGTCCATGTGCGCGGCGGTCCACTCCTCCTGGAGGGAGGCCTTCTCGTCGGCCAGCTGCTTCTCCCGGTCCCGCAACACCGCTGCGTTCTCGTAGTCCTGGGCGCTGACGGCGGCTTCCCTGTCGTGGCGGGCCTGATCGATCTGCTGGTCGAGTTCGCGCACATCCGGTCCGGTGCCCACGCGCTGTTCGATGACCGACAGCCGCGACTCCAGCGCGGTCACCCGGTCCAGCAGCTGTGACAGCAGCCTGGCGCTCCTCGCGGCCAGCCCGGACAGAAGGCCGCCCGGCTACTACCGCGGCCTCTTTGCCCTGGTAGCCGTGCAGCAGCTGGATCACCTGCTGGCGGACCCGGCTCAGGTCCGCGCCCAGCTTGACCAGCACCTGCGCGGCCACTCCCTCGCCCTCGCGGATCAGGCCGAGCAGGATGTGCTCGGTGCCGATGTAGTTGTGGCCCAGCTGCAGCGCCTCGCGCAGCGACAGCTCGAACACCTTCTTCACCCGCGGGGTGAACGGGATGTGCCCGGACGGGGCCTGCTGGCCCTGGCCGATGATCTCCTCGACCTGCTGGCGCACCGCCTCCAGGCTGATCCCCAGCGACTCCAGTGCCTGCGCGGCCACTCCCTCGCCCTCATGGATCAGGCCGAGCAGGATGTGCTCGGTGCCGATGTAGTTGTGGTTGAGCATCCTGGCCTCTTCTTGCGCCAGCACCACAACCCGCCGCGCCCGGTCGGTAAACTTCTCGAACATCCCCGCGCCGCCTATCTCAGCCTCGCCCGGTCGTACCAGCGGATACCAAGATATGTCGCGGTCGCTGGCGACATCGCCGAGCAGGCCTTGCCCCCACCGCCAGAGCAGAGCAAACGTTCGCGAATAGTTGGCCGCTCGCCGAGGCTAGCGCTCCGGTGGTAGTGATGACTCGGGTTTGCGGTGAGCCGCTTGGTGCTGCCCGCTGACACGCGACCAGCTGGCCGCGCTGAGCCGGACCCTTCAGGACCTGTATATGGCTGTCCCCGCCGGGGCGCTGCCGAGCCTGCCCGAACGCAGGCCGGGACCGGCCGAGCTGTGCTCTGCGGTCCGGTCTTGGATCGCTGAACCGCTCCCGGAGCTGAGCCCTCGGTCAGCGTGGCGCTGAGCGCTGCCTCGGCATGCTCGGCTCCGCGCATGTCTGCGTCCCGGCTGGCCCGCTTGCTGAGCGGGTGTTCACGCAGGCGGACGGGAACCTCGGCAACCTTCGTGTGGACGGTGCCAGGTGCCGGGTGGTGGACTTCGAGGACTCCGGGGTCAGCGATCCTGCCTACGAGGTCGCCGACCTGGTCGAGCATGTATCGGTGTGGCTACGGGGACTGATCAGGCATCACAACCTGGGCGACACACTGGAGTTCGCCGGGCCCAGCGGGCGCGGCTGCTCAGGTTCCGGGCGGCTCATGGCCGTGTTCTGGCTGCTGAGGATGTTGCCCGGAAAGCCGGGCCATCACCGCAACCCGCCTGAAAGCATGGAACGGCAAGCCGAGCGTGCGCTCGGGCTGCTGTGACCCTAATGTCTGCGGGGCTGGCCGCAGCGGGAAGATGCTCAGATTGCCGTCATGACCAGTCAGGCACCCGTTCCGGAGCTGAGCCGTCACCATGCCACCGCGTTCCTAGATCGCCGCCGCAGCAGGCCAGTGGAGGAATTGCGATCCCGGTGGGACCCGGTGATGGCCGGTCAGATCGCCGCGCACATCACCCTCATTTATCCCGAGGAGATTCCCGACCGCACCGAACTGGAGCAAAGGGCGGCGGCCGCGGCGGCCCGCACGCCGCCGTTCACTATCGCCCTGGGCCCTGTGTTTTCATGGGTCCGCCCGCGCATGGCGTGTTCTTTCACGTACAGGACCCCGACAACGGCATCGGCTCGTTCCGGGCGCGGGCGATCCCTCCCGGCCGTGCGGTGGTTTTCCCGCCGCACGTCACTATCGTGCATCCCCGCACCTCCGGCCTGGGCCAGCAAGCCTGGGAGCAGCTGGCCGCTGCCGCTGCCCGGATCGATATCCGGTCGGCCATCACTCGCGCGGTAATCACCGCGTTCTCCGGTGACGGCTGGCAGACGACGCAGTTGCTTCCGCTTGCGGGCGCAAGACACCCTCGGTGAGCGCCCGGAACCGTGGGGGTTCGTCCGCCTCCGGTGAATCCCGGAGTTCTACCAGCCGTACACGAGAAAGACGGCCGTCGGCGATCGCGGCTAGCGCGCGCGGCGTAATCAACCAGGTCGCCAGGCAGCGCATGCAGCGGGGCCCAGCCCAGCTCGCTGCATTTGCGGGTTCCCGGTTCTCCGGGATGCCGTCCCATCGCCGGACCGTGAAGAAGAAAGCGACCCGGCCGCCGCCCGATGAGTTGTGCATGACGTGCGCGAAGTCGATCGCGCCGGGCGAGATGATGATGCCGGTTTCCTCGCGCGCCTCCCGGATAAGCGCCTCGATGGCCGACTCGCCGGCTTCCAGGTGGCCCGCCGGAAGGTGGTAGCAGCCATCCGCGAAACTGGTGTCCTTGCGGCGGCCGAGCAGCACCTGGCCGCCATCGTCCAGGAGCACCAGATGCACGTCGCCAGTGACCTTGTAGCGGCGGGAATCCGCCGCGCCGCGCCGCGCGTCGGTCATGGTGGTCCCCGTGTCGGGTCGGCGCTGCCCGGCACTGGGGGTCCCGGCTGACCAGGGCCGCCTTGAGCGCGGCGAGCGTGGCCGGACGCATGCCGCCCGGGCCGAGCAGGTAACCCTCGATCCCGGCGTACGTTTCATCCAGCTCGCCGAGCGCCCGTGCTATCACCCACCGCGGCGCGCCGAGCAGCCCCTCGGCCGCCTCCCGGGCGATGCCGGATCCGACGAACAGCTCGACGACTTCGGGCAGGTGAGTACCCCGCGGTAGTCGCCGGTGAGCTGGTAGTCATCGAGCACCACCTCGCGCGGTACGCCCAGCGCGGTCAGCAGCAGCGCGACCGTCAGCCCGGTGCGGTCCTTGCCGCCCAGGCAGTGGATCACCGCGGGCAGCCGCCCGGGATCGGCCAGCCGGGCGAACAGCTCGCCGAACGCCGCCGCCGCGCTGGCCAGCATCCCGCGGTAGTCCGCCAGCAGCCACCGCTCCCCGTCCTAGCGGGTCGCCAGTCCTGCCGCTTCGCCCTCATCCAGCGGGTTGCCGTTCGCCAGCTCGAAGTGCACGTGTTCGCGCGGCCCGGGGTACAGGGCGAGTTCCCCGGACCGCCGCAGGTCATAGATCGTCTTGATGCCCAGCGCGTCGAAGGCCGGCAGGTCATCCTGGGTGAGGAAGTGCAGCGAGTCCGACCGGTAGACCACGCCCCAGCGGGTCCGGCCCCCGTTGCCAATCGGGTAGCCGCCGATGTCCCGGAAGTTCAGCACTCCTGCGAACGGGACTCGGCG
>CAWCII010000045.1:0-18964 GCA_963795575.1 uncultured Actinomycetes bacterium
CTTGCCCGCGCGGGAAAGCCCCAGCGCGAGCAGCGTGAACACGATCAGCAGCACGTCGAGCAGCAGCGCCTCGATGATGCTGGCCGCGTCCTGGTGCCGGGCGCCGAACACGTACTGCCGCTGCGCGGAGAAACTGACGTACAGGGCGCCGGCCCCGACCAGGGCCAGCAGCCACGCCGCGCAGGCGATCAGGACCGAACCCGGAGCCCGGTCAGCGCCGGCGAGGCGGCGGACGTTCGTCACGAACCGCTCGCCGTTGACACGGCCGACCGCGAAGAGGCCCGGGCCGCGTGGAAGAGTTGAGTTACTCATCGGTAAGGGCTTCCTAGTCCTTGCTGGGGAGACAGGTCCGGCCTGCGGCAGGCTTTCCAGGGCGAAGCCGCGGGCCGGGTGCTTAAGGGACGGGAGCGCTCCGCGCTGACGGGACGATCCGGCGGGACGGTGCCAGGCGGGGCGACCTCCCACTGCCGGACATACCGGGCCCGTGTGCGGCGCCCGCCGGCGGGTGGCGGTGATCTCGGCGCGGTCCTCGATCCGGCGCAGCAGGGTGTCTACCGGGCTGGTCACGCCGAGGGCGCGGCCGAGCTCGCCAGCGGTCAGGCCCGGGTGCCCGGCCAGGACTTCCAGGACCCGGGCGCGCCGCGTCGGGACGGCGGTCATCTGGCACTCAAGGCCGGCAATGCGCTGGGTAGCGGCCATCAGATGCCCACCTCGGGCTCGTGCTCCAGCTCGGCCTTAGCCCCAGCGCCCGGCGTCTGCCAGTAGGCATGCAGCGTAGCCGCCTCAAGCTCGGCTGCCCGGTGGATGTCTGCCGCGGTTGATGCCGGGTCCGCGATCGTGGCCGCAGTTACGGCGGTAGCCCGGTTCAGCTCGCCCAGAGTCGGCAGGCGCGGGCCGATCCGGACACGACTGAGGCGGTCCCGGGTGGTCATGTCGGGTTGTCGCGAGGTGGTGTTAGCGTGCATGCTGGGGTCCTCTCGCAGGGTCCTGCCCTCCGGCGCGTCTTGGCTGATAGCCGGAGGGCCTTGCTATGCCCTATTTGCTTGGGCATATTTCATCGTCGTGCCTGGTGCTAGCCTTGTCAATTGCTTGGGCATATTAATCCGGACAGATAGGGGAGCGCCGTGCCGCCGGGAGCATCGCGATACCTCGATATTGCGGCTGAGCTGCGGGAACGTATCCTCGGCGGTGAGTGGGAACCCGGCGCGACATTGCCCCGCATGGCGGATCTGGCCCGCGAGTACGGAGTCAACCGGGACACACTGGCCCGGGCTATCGCGATCCTTGAGGCCGAGGGTCTCGTCTGGGCCGTACCTCGCCGCGGCACGGTGGTCCGGCACGGGATGGTCCGGCCGCGGCGGCCGCGCGGCAACGAAGTCAAGCGCAACCTCGCCACCGATAGCCCCGGCTACAGCTTCCCGTCGGCATCCGGCCAGGAAGTGTGGAAGCACCACATCACGCCCACGGCGAGGCCCGAGAAAATGACAGATCCCCGGCTCGCCAGGATGCTTGGCGTGGCCGAGGGATCCGAGGTCATGCGGAGGTTCCGGGTCACCGGCCCGGAGACTGAACCGCCGTTTCAGATCAACGACTCATGGATTCACCCGCGCGGCGCGGGTGAAGTGCCCGAGGTTGCCAGGCAGGCCCCCGGGCCCGGCGACTGGCTATACCGGCTCGAGATGGCAGGGCATGGCCCGCTCTCGTGGCGGGAGACGCATCGGGCACGCATGCCGACCAAGGCCGAGGCCGACCTCCTGCAGATCCCGGTGACACTGCCGGTCCTGGAGATCGTCCGCGTCGGCACCTCAGCGAAAGACGGGAAGCCAATCGAGGTCACGATGTACGTAATCCCAAGCGACCGGGTAGAGCAGATAGTGGTGCTGGAGCGCGACGAGACCGCTACCTGGCCCTGGGGTGAGCCGGGCCCTAGCGCGTAAACGCCTCAGCGGCGGCTGCGCCGAGGGTCACAGGCTCGGCCAGGCTGACATCGGCGCTGCCTTCACTGACGTCGACGACGATGACGCTGGTGTTGTCCGGCCCGCCGGCTTCCTCGGCCAAAGCAACGAGCTGGCGCACGGCTTCGGCCGGATCAGTGGCCACGGTCAGGGCCTCGCGGATCGGCCCGGCGGGCAGAACCGGGCTCAGGCCGTCCGAGCAAATCAGGTACCTGTCACCCGGGCGAAGCTCGCGGCGGCTGAGATCCGGTGACCTGTCCGGGCGCCCGTCGAGGTACCGCGTGAGCACCGGCGCCAGGTCGCCGGCGTTCGACACGAGCTTGCCCATGACGTGGTCCTCGGTGATCTGGCGCAGACTGGCCATTCCGGAGCCTAAATGCGCGCGAATCGCCGATGTGGACGAGCCCGGCCTGGTCGCCCGAGCAGAGCATGGCTGTCAGCGTGGTTCCCATGCCCAGCCGGGCAGGATCCTCTGACACGCGGCGGGCAACCTCGCGATTCGCCTCGGCCACTGCCCGACCAAGGACCTCGAGCAGCGCGGCGGGGTCGGCCTCGGCGTCATAGAAGCTCAAAGCGTCGATCACCGCAGCGCTCGCGAACTCGCCGGCAGCGTGACCGCCGAGGCCGTCAGCGACCGCGAACAACCAGCGGCCGGAGTAAACCGCGTCCTCGTTGTTCTGGCGGACCAGGCCAGTCTCGGACTCCGCCGAGGCGAGCAAGGTAATCAGGGCAGCCATTTCGCCGCGCTCCTCCCAGTGCCGGGAAGACAGGTTTTCCGGTAACCACGGTAACCCGGCTTGAGTCGCCTGTGCCGGGCCGCGACTCGGGGGATATGGGACCGCATATCTGCTCATGCACCTTTTCGTTCCTCGGCTGAGGTGGGTGGCGGCCCGCGCACGAAGTCATCGCTCAGCACCGGCCAGCGGCTGAAGAGCATCGCCGCCCAGTCGTCCTCGTCGTCCAGCGGCCACCAGCCGTCACCGGGGGCGACGAACGTATTACGGGCGCCGGCGTACTGCCGGAGCCGCGTCCGCCAGCTCTCCCGGTCCCGCTTGTACCGCTCCTCCCGTTCCTGCTGCAGATCGGCCGCGCCGGTCGACTCGGCAACGTCGGCCAGGGCGAGGGGCCCGCGACACCATCCGCCCGGGCCGCGCTCGGCGAGCCCGTGCTCGGCGAGTACCCGCAGCGCAGCCGACACTGTTGACGCGAACAGCCGGGCCGACCTCGCGACCTCGGCGCCGCGTGCGGGCTCCGGGCCGAGCACCTCGTACACCAGCGCGGCCGCGCCGCCGAGTGCCAGGAACGCCGGATGGATCGCCTCGATTCGGCCAGCTCGCCGACGACGCCAGCGGACGCTGTCCGTATAGGCATCCGGTATCCGGAGCTGGTAGCGGTCGGCTCGAGCCATCCGCCGCGGTGACACGAGGTCGATGAGCGGGTCAGGCTCATCTCGGAGTATCCGCAGGACGCGAGACACTGTCCGGTGGCTGAGAGCCGAGTGCAGCGCCAGGTTCCGCGTACCGAACTCGACCACGGACGAGCCGCTGACCATCGCGGCCTGGCCCAACGCGAGGAGGACCAGGCGGACAGCGATAGCGCGGCGGCCCCAGCCCCTGACCCGCTCCGGGTCCTCGGCCGCACACAAGATTGCTGTCACCCACTGGCGGATGAGTCCGTACTCCGCTGAGGATGCCGATTCCTCTACCGGGGGGCGTGTGCTGAGGTCGCTAGTGTGCCATTGGCGTACATTTTTCTCCCCGCTCACGAAGGCGATCGCTTTTCGCCATTCATGGGGCAGGAGCCGGTCAAGCCGACCGGGCTCAGAACGCCGCTCGTACAGCGAGGGGAAGCCCTTCCAGGCTCCTGAGCTGACCGCAGCCCGGACGTCGTCCAGTTGCCAGCCACGGGCCGCCACGGCGGCCAGGACGACCATGCGCGCCTCAGAGCGGCCCGGGTAGCGGGACTTGTCCCACCGTCCGGTGCGGGCGATCTGCTCAAGCTCAGCACCGAGGGGGGCGCGGCCGCCCAGGCGGGGAACCCACGGGACGCCGGCGGCGTCGAGCTCGGAAGCTGGAGCAAGGCCGGGTGCTCCAACTTCGCCGGATGGTTGCTCAACGGCCTGCAGTTCGGCCGCGAGCTCGGCAAGCAATCCAGCCCACACCTCCGGCCCGTTCGGGCACTCCACGGCAGCCGCGGCGTCCTCCAGCGGCATCGAGAGCACCCGCCAGCCTCCGGACTTGTGACGGCTTCCAGGAGGCGAGATCTGGCCGCCCAAGCTGGCCATCGGCGCCGTGTCGATCGAGGGGAACCGGAGCGCCAGGGCGCGACCCAGGTCGCGCAGCTCGCGCCAGGGCAACGCAGCGGCGAACAGGACGTAGACGTGGCGGCCGCCGCTCGGCGAGACGTCGGCGACGTACCCGGCGCCGAGCCGCTCGAGCAGCTGGCCGAGCTCGGCCGCCTGGTGGTCGACGTCGCCGCGGGACACGTCCAGGTCGATCGCCAGCATCCGCCCGGCAGCCGCGCCCGGGTCGTACACCGGCACCGTGCACGGCTGGTCCGGAGGATCGGCAGGGAGCGGCCGGGCGTGCCGGGCCGGGTAGGTGCGGCCGCCGTCCCGCGAGATCCTGACGTGCGGCGTACCCGCGATCGAGGGCGTGACTGACCGCCAGGCGGCCTCCGCGGCAGCGCGCAGGAGGCTGTCAGGATCCGGGTGTATTACACACGGCGTGTCGGCCGGGGGCAGTGTTGATCTAGCCCGCTGGCCTGTTATCGTGGCCACGGTTGTTGGCTTTCAGTTCGGCCCGCGTCTTTGGTTGGCAGCCGGTGCGCGAGGCTCGGACGAGCGGATGTTCAGGTGTCGTGATGCCCGGCCTAGCGCCGGGCTTCGGCATTCCTGGGGCCTATAGAGCTCCAACTTGCGAGAGACCAATAACGGTCAGCATTGTTGCCGGCCCGGACGGTGAATGCAGGCTGGCGCGCCGGCTACAGCCGGGAATGCGGGGCCGCGGTGAGCCGCGCGGGGCCGTCGTACCAGCCGCCGCAGGCCTGGCACTCGGCGGGCGCGGATATGACCTTCAAGCCCTGCGTCTCGCTCGGTTCGGCGTGGTATCTCCGGGTGTTGATTGTCACGGTGAGCTGTGGGGCGGTGCAGGTGCATTGGCTGGCGCCGGTGAAGTCTGTCCGCCAGCCGCCCGCGGGCTTGTACCTGGTGCTCCTCGTGACTGCTCTGGCGGCTGAAGCTGCCAGCTTCTCAGGCCGCATGAGCCTGACCAGAGCCCAGCCCGGCCCTGGCGTAGATGTTCCTGGCCCCGTTCACGTCGGCGTCCATGCCGCCGTGAACAGGGCAGATCACGAGAGCCTGCCACGGGCGCAGGCATTTCTCGCCGCACTGGTGGCAGGTTTTGCTGGTGTTCCGGGGGTCCACGAGCACGATGCGCCGACCAGCTTCTTCCGCTTTGCCGGTGAGGATGCTCACGAACTGGCCCCAGCCAGCGTCGAGGATCGAACGGTTGAGGCCGCTCTTGGCGGCCACATTGACGCCCGGCTGGTCCAGCGTGCCGCTGGCCGAGCGGGTCATGTTGGTGATCCGCAGGTCTTCCAGGACGATCACGTCGCACTCCCGGACGAGTGCCCGCGCGGTCTTGTGCTGGAAGTCGGCGCGGCGGTCCCGGATCCGGCGGTGGACCCCGGCGACTTTCGCCCTGGCCCGGCGGCGGTTCGCGGAGCCGCGCTGCTTGCGGGCGAGTGCCTGCTGCGCGGATGCCAGCTCATCCGCCGACTCGCGGGTGAACCTCGGGTTGGCGATGACCTCCCCGTCGCTGGTGGTGGCGAACCGGGCCACGCCGACGTCCAGGCCGACCGCGCGGCCAGTCGCGGGGAGCGGGCGGGCCAGTACATCGTCGCAGGAGAGCACCACATACCAGCGGCGCCCTTCTCGCTTCAGGCTGATCGTCTTGACCCGGCCCTCAACGGCGCGGTGGGCGTGGACCTTGACGTGGCCGACACCCTGGAGGTAGACGCGGCCCGCGTCGGGCTTCCACCGGCAGCCGTCGCCGTCGGACGGCCACCCAACGGAATCCCACCGGTCCAGGGCCTTGAACCTCGGGTAGCCAGCCTTCTGCCCGGCCTTGCAACGCCGGTAGAACGCCGCCATCGCCTTATCCAGCCGCCGCAGGGTGGCCTGCTGGGAGGAGAACGACCACCGGCCCTGATCCGGGTCCAGGCCGCGGATATCACGGAGCTGGGCGGACTGCTGCCCGTACCGGATGCTCACCTTCCGCATCCGCCACGCCTCGCGGCGCTCCTCAAGAGCGGCGTTATAGAGCCGCTGATGATCCCGCAAGCACTGAGCCGCGCGGGACGCCTGCCCCGTGGTCGGGTAGATGCGGAACTTATACGCGCGCCTCACCGGCCGTGCTCCTTGCGCCAGGGCCGCTCGTACTGCGTGTCGATGTACCGCTGCACCGTCGCCGCGCTGACCGCGCCGACGCTGGCGACGAAGTATGACCGGGACCACAGGGTAGGCAGGCGGGTCCGTAGGTGCGGGAACTCCTGCCGCAGCGCCCGGCTGGTGGTGCCCTTGAACTGGTTCGCAACGAACGCCGGGGAGTCCTTTGGAGTGGTCTTGACGAACAGGTGCACGTGGTCCGGCATGATCTCGCACGCCAGGATCCGCCACCCGTGCTCGGCGGCCTTCGCGTCGACCAGTTCCCGCAACCGGGCACCGACCGGGCCTACCAGCACTTGCCTGCGGTACTTCGGGCACCACACGACGTGCAGGCCGATGTCGTACACGCCGCCAGCGGAAACCTGCACGTCACGAGCCATGCGGCTAGTATACCAGCAACTTCTATCTAACAGAGGGAGGGAGGGAGGGAGGGAGGGAGGGAGGGAGGGAGCGCGGATTCACCCGGCGCCTGAAGACGGCGGTCCCCTCCGCGCGCTTCTGATGGCCCTCTCGAAGCGGTCCCGGCGCCGTTCGGTTCGAAACAGCAGCAGTGTCCCCGCCAGCAGCAGGAACGCCTTCCCGCGGACTAGCCGCGCCTCGAGGTTGAAAATTGCGGCCGGCGCGCCGTCGGCATCGACGAGCGGGGTCCCGCCGGCGTAACGAGGATCACCGGCACTCCAGCCGGCTGTCGCGGTGATGCCGTATTTGTCGGCGAGCAGGCCGATGGCCTGCGCTACGTCGGAGCGCTGCGCGAGCAGCTTGGCTGTCACCTCGGCGCGCTTGTCACCTGCGGCGCGGAGTGCCTGTTCAGCTTCGGCAGCCTCGGATCGGGCTGCGGCCCTGGAGAGGGCGTTCTTCCGGCGGACCTCTTCGTGTCGGTCCTGCGCCTGGCGGCGCGCGGTAGCTCGGTAGGCCTCCTGGATGCGGCGCGACTGCTCCGCTTGGCGCTCTAGCTCGGCGAGGTGCTCATCGAATGCCTGGATATATGCGGGGCTGTCCAGACCGTTGCCAGGCCGTCCCGTACGCAGACGCGCGGTCTGTAAGAGACGATGCGACCGGTGAACGCCCAGCCGAGGAACTCGGCCAGGGCCGCCGGGACGCCTTGCCAGTAACCGTCGAACTTCACGAGGCCCTCGGCGACGACTAGGCCCTAGCCGTCGTCAGGCCAGGCGAGACGAACAGAGGGCACGACACCAAACCACGGCGGGCGGGTGCGGTCGCTGAACCAGATCGAGCCGACGCCGTCGGCGCGCATCCGCTCGGTGCGGGCGGTGATGTCGGCGGCGGCGGCGCGGGTGGGCGAGCTAGCGGGCCGCGACGGCGTAGGGGACGCCGAGCGCGTCGGCCAGTTCGCGGGTGGCCTGCTTGCGGTCCTTGGTGCGCCACGAGGCGTTCTGCTGTATCGGCAACCGCTGCGCCGATCGCTCTAATACCACCCTGATCGTGCATGTAGCGACGTGCCGACGCTCTCGCCGCCGGTGACCGCAATTGCCGGGCGCAAGCCCCGTCCTTCAGGGCGGGGTAAGTCCGGAAGTTGCATTAACCACTCAATCCTCACGGTCACAGAGCAGCTCGGCCATTGCCTCTTCGTACGAGACCGCTCCGGGCCGCCCGGCAGCTACCCACTCGTCATGCGCGGCAAGCGTCGCCTCGATCTCGGCTTCCTCAAGGGCCTCCTGCGTGGAAATCCGCGTTAGTAGTCGTGAATGTCGGTGACGTCGATGTTGATGCTGTCCAGGGCTAGGCCCAGCTGGGACCGGGCGGCGGCGCGTACCGCGGCGCGTACCGCGTCGGCACGCTGGCCGGCGGGGGTGCCGTAGCGCACGCTGATCGCGAGCTGGACACCGGCGAGCGTCCCGTTGGCTGCCACGCCGATCAGGCGGCAGCTGCGGGCACGTACACCGTCGATGCGGTCGGCCGCCGCGCGCAGGATGCCGGCGGCGGCTTGTTCCCTGATGTCCAGCCGCATTCCGGCCGGTGCGGGCAGCTGGATGCGGTGGTTGCGGTGTATCCGGGCCCGGATCGCGTTCATGACATTGGCGGCCAGGTCAGCCGGCGGAGATACGGGTTCGGCCGCCAGCTGGCTGACCGCCTCGGCCACGGGCCGTATCTCGGCCAGGGCAGCCTGGCAGTGCGGGCAGCTGCGGCTGTGTTCATCCGGCGTGCCCGCGCGGAGGCTGTCCCATAGCTGGCCGGCGTAGCGGCCGCAGGTCAGCCTGTCATCGGCTGGGTTTACCGCCATGATTTCAGCTCCTGCACCAGTTGCGCGCGGGCCCGGTAAAGACGCCCGCGCACCGCAGCGGGGGTCGTGCCGAGGACATCGGCGGCCTCCTCATAGGACATGCCCTCGAGTTCTCTTAGCATCCAGCATGCCCGCTGCTGAGCCGGCAACCGTGCCAGGGCACATTCCAGCGCGTCTTTCAGGCCGGCGGCCAGCATCAGCTCATCCGGCGCGGCTGCGGGGTCGGCGATGCCGGCCGCCTCGTCGAGCGGCAGGTGGGCGCGGCGGCTGCGGGCCGCGCTCAGCGCGGTGGTGAGGGTGATCCGGTACAGCCAGGCGGCAAAAGCCTGCTCGGACCTGATCTCGTGCAGGCGCCGCCAGGCGGTGATGAAGGCATCCTGCGCGGCATCGGCGGCGTCGTGCCGGTTCGCCAGGACTCGCAGCGAGATGCGGTAGACCGGTCCCTGGTAGCGGCGCACGAGCATCTCGAACGCGGAGGTGTCGTCTTCCCGGGCGCGGATGACCAGGGTGGCGTCGTCCAGCGGGGTGTCCGGGGCCGCGCAGCCGGGGCGGGGCGGGCGCCGCCCGGCGGCGGCATCACCTGTCCCGTCCGCGCTCGCCGTGCGCTCCATTGCGGGGCCGGTCGCCAGCACGCCGGCCCGGGGCCTGACCATCACCAGGAGCTACCCGCCGCGCTGGAAGTGATGCGTCTCACATCGGTAGCGCCGTGAGGATTGCCGGTCCGGCGGCGTCTTCCTGGCATGCCCGCCCGCCGTGACCGCGGCTGGGCGGGATGACAACGCGGCCGGGCACTGGACGTGTACCGGCATGGCAGCGGGCCCGCCGCGGGCCTTCGCGGGAGAAAGGACGAAGGGCACATGAGCGCACAGACCACTGGCGGAACCGGGGGGGACCGCGGGACCGGGACTTCCGCCCCGCCGGGAGCGGCGGCATTCAGCCCGCCCGCGGCCGGCCCCGCCCGGCCGGGCAGGCCACGGGCGGCGGCGTGCTGGCAACCGAGCATGGCCGCACACTGATCGCCGACTCGGTCGTCGCGAAGATCGTGGCGATGGCGACCCGGGAGATCGGCGGCGTGTACGCGATGGGGGCAGGAGCCACCCGGATGATGGGCACGCTGCGGGAACGGGTTCCCGGGGCCAGCGCCAGCGTGGCCCAGGGCGTGCGGGTCGAGGTGGGCGAGCTGCAGGCCGCCGCCGACATCGACCTGGTGGTCGAGTACGGGGTGGTCATTCCCGACCTGGCCGGTGCAATCCGCCGCAATGTGATCAGCGCCGTGGAACGCATGTGCGGGCTGGAGGTCACCGAGGTCAACATCAGCATCGATGACATCTACGTGCCCGGCGACGAGCAGCAGCCGGGGGCGGAGCCGCGCGTGCAATGACCACGCCGGATGATCCCGTATCCGCCGGGCTGGCGGTGCTGGCCGGGCGCGTCATGCAGGCGGCGGCCAGCTGCCCGGCGGTGGCCGGGCTGTCCGGGGGCCCGTACGGCACCGTGGCCACCTACCTGCCCGGCCGGACCCTGCTCGGCGTGGCGGTGCGGGCCGGCGAGGTCGAGGTCTGCGTGACCGTATGGTACGGGCTGCCCCTGGCTGCGGCGGCGCAGCAGGTGCGCGACGCCGTAGCGGCGGCGGTGCCCGGCCACACGGTTAACGTCATCATCGGCGACGTCGCAGCACCCGGGAGCGTCCCGCCGGCGATGGTAACCCCGCAGCCGCCCGGGATCGGCCTGTTCGAGCCGCCGGGGCCAGACGCGGGCACCCCCCGGCCGGGTCCGGGCCCGCGGGGGCGCGGCCGGTGAACCGGGCGGGCATGGATACGGTCAGCGTGCCGGACCACCACGCCGGTAAGCAGGCATTCCGGTGCTGGGTCCGCGAGCACCATCCCGATATGGGTGGTGACCCCGCGGTTTTCGCCGAAGGGCTTGAACGCTGGCGGGCGGGCCGCGGGAGCCAGGCGCCCGGCACGCCGGCGGTCATGGTCTACCGCCGCCGGCTATGGGTGTCGGCCTGGGTGGCGCGTTGGCTGCGTCATCGCCGGTGGCGCCGGTCGGTACGGGTGCGTTGAACCATAACCCCGCCCGGCGGGCTGCCAGCCGCCGGGACGAGGAAGCAAAACCGGCCGGGCCAGGCCGGGAAATGACCGCCGGCCCGGCTGGCGGGAAGGAGAAACAATGAATGAGATTCGCATCCTGCCGATCCTCGGGCTGGCGTTCGGTATCGCGCTGGGCTTCGCGGGCGCCTTCGGCGGGGGCGGGGCGTTCGTGATCGTGCTCGTCCTTGGCCTGGTCGGGTACCTGGCCGGCCGCGCGCTGACCGGTGAACTGAACCTCGGCGAGCTGTTCGTCAGCCGCCGGTCACCGCGATGACCGCGCTCGAGGTGAGGGCGGACGCCCCGCTGCCAGCCGCCGGGCAGCGGGGCCAGACCACCATCGCTGACCGGGTCGTGGCCCGGGTGGCCGCCCAGGCCGCTGCCGAAATCGGGCATACCGGCGGCGCGGCGCGGCGGGTGGCCGGCCTGGCCATGGGCCGTGAATCGGGTGAGGGCCTGGCACGGGTGTCAGCCCGCGTGGACGGGCATCTGGCCCTGATCGAGATGCGCCTGACCCTCGACTATCCCGCTCCGGTCCGCACCCTGACCCGCGAGGTACGCCGCCACGTGATCGAGCGGGTCGCTGGCTTGACCGGCCTTGAAGTGCGCCACGTTGACATCGAGGTGGCCCGGCTCCTGCGTGGCCGGGCAGGAGGAAAACGTGAGTGAAACCAGCCGCCGCGCCGGTACCCAGCTGCTGCCCGCGAGTGCGCAGCCGCCGCCCGCACAGCGGGCCGCGCAGTGGTCAGACCCGGGCGCGCGCCGCCGGGCCCGGCGGGTATTCCGGCCGCAGAGAAGGGTCGCGGCGATCATCGTGGCCGCGATCCTCGCCGCAGCGGGGATCCTGGGCGCCATCGAGGCGGTATCAGCGGCACTGGGCCACCCGCTGTGGAGGGTTCCTTACCACGACTTCCCCGGCCCGCTGCGCGACACCCCCTGGAGTGACACGGTGACGCTAGCGGCCGCCGCCGCCGCCGCGTTCATCGGCCTGATCCTCATGCTGGCCGCGCTGCTGCCCGGACGCCCGGACGCCATCGTCCTGGCCTCCGCGGACACATCCGTAGTGATCGCGGTGCCCCGGGCCAGCCTGCGCCGTACCCTCGCCCGGGCCGCCCGCGACGTTGACGGCATCGAGCGAGCCCGGGTCAAACTCAGACGGCACAGCGCGACCATCCACGCCACCACCCGGCTGCGGGACACCAGCGGCCTGCGCGGCAGCGTGCAGGCCGCCGCCCAGGACCGGCTCACCGCCCTCGATCCGCTATATCCGGTGCGCATCCGCGCCCGGATACACCGCAAGGCGGGCTGACACCAATGACACGTCACATCGCCCACGTCAACCGCACCGTGCTGTTCATCATCGGGCTGATCCTGCTTGCCGGGGGCGGGGCCGCGCTGGTCCGCGGACTCGGCACCTACCCCGCCGACCTGGGCCGGTCCGGGGCGCCCATCATCACCGCCGCGCAGACCCGCTACCCCGGCCACCACGCCTGGGTATGGCCCGCCGCCGCGGCCATCGCCGCCATCATCGCGCTGCTCGCCCTCTACTGGCTCCTCATCCAGGCCCGCACCAGCACCGTGCGCCGCCTGTCCCTCGAACCCGAGCGCACCCACGGCGTGACGGTCCTGCCCGCCGATGCGGTGACCAGCGCGATAACCGACGAACTGAAAACCCGCCCCGGCATCCACCGGGCAGCCGCAGCACTCAAAGGCTCCCCCGCAGCACCCGAGCTGGAACTATCGGTCACCGCCGCAGACCACACCGACCCCGCCCTGCTACACGGCTACACCGAACGTGATGCCCTCACCCATCTTCGCGCTTCCCTCGAACGGGAAACCATCCCCACCGTGCTACGCATCCGGTTCGTCCCCGCCCAGGATCGCACCCTGCTATGACCCCTGCCCTTGACCCACAACGGAACGGCCAGCGGCGATAGCAGGCTGAAGACCAATTGGGATACCGCCGCTGGCCGTCTAAATCTCCAAAGAGTGTTGGCGCCGGTTAGACCTGCTGCCCTGCGCCTGCAGGAGTGCGGTGATTCGTGTCCGGTCTTCTTGGCTGACGGGTACCTGGATGACCATGAGCAGGCCGGGGTGCTCGGCCAGCCGGAGCTGGAACATCTCCAGGTCTGGACCGGCCCGGCCTGCGGGTGGTTGACGGCGATGATCGCGGGTTTGAAGTAGCGGACGGGGTAGCCGGCCCACCAGTCCCGGAACTCCGGGCTGGCCTTGGTAAGGGCCGCTGCCAGCTCGGTGAACCGGGGGTCGCCGGGGTGCTGGCCGGCCGCGATGCGGAATTGGCTGAGCACGGCACGCGCAGCCGCTTCCCATCGGGTCATGCGGGCGCGGTTGCCGGGGTCTGTGAACATCATCCAGATCATGTTGCGCCGCCCGGCGGGCAGCGTGGCGGGATCGTGCCGGAGGCGGGCGTACGGCTCGTTCCACACCAGGTAGTCGAAGTGGCTGTCGTAGACCGAGGCCGGGCTTGGCGCTACCGCATCGACCAGCGTCTGCAGTCGGGGCAGCATGTCCTGGCCGGGCCATGGCGGCTCCGGCGGGGGCAGGCCGGTCAGCTCGCGCAGGTGCCGGTGCTGGTCGGGGGTCAGCAGCAGGGTCCGGGCCAAGGCGCCGATGACCTGCGGTGACGCCGAGATGTTCCGGGCCTGCTCCAGCCAGGTGTACCAGGTGACACTGACACCAGAGAGCTGGGCGACCTCCTCGCGGCGCAGCCCCGGCGTGCGGCGGCGCCCGGATGCGCTGCCGTCCGGGAGCCCGACGTCAGCGGCGGTGAGCCGGGCCCGCTGGGCGCGCAGGAAGGCGGCCAGTTCGGTATGCCGGGTCGGCCTGGCGGCCGGGTTGTCGCTGGTCATGCTGGCGTCTGAGTCATCGGGCGGGCCGCTGGCCTGCCGTGCCTGGCAGGATCAATACCAGGATAACAACCAGCATGACCGCTAGCCTGGCCACCATGGCCAGTGGTGAGGGACCGGTGCTGGTGATCGGCGCCACCGGCCAGCAGGGCGGCCCGGCGGCCCGGGCCCTGCTGAGCCGCGGCTGGGCGGTCCGGGCGCTGGTGCGGGATCCGGGCAAGCCCGCCGCCCGGCAGCTCCGCGATGCGGGCGCCAGCCTGGTGACCGGGGACCTGGATGACCCGGCATCGGTCCGGGCGGCGCTGCGATCCTGCCACGGGGTCTTCCTGGTGCTGACCATGATGAGCGGGCACCGGATAACCCAGGAGGGCGTCGCGGCGGAGCAGCGGCGCGGCCAGGCGGTGGCCGAACTGGCCCGCGAGGCGGGCATCGCCCATCTGGTGTATAGCTCGATCCGCGGCGCGGGCCAGCACACCGGGATCCCGCACGTGGAGAGCAAGGCGCGGATTGAGGAACGCATCGCGGCGCTGGGGCTCCTCGCCACGATCCTGCGGCCAGCGTCGTTCATGGACAACTTCGCCACGTACAACCGCCCCGTGGTTCAGGACGGCGAGCTGGTCGTCAGCCTGGCGCTGCGTCCGCAGACCCCGGTGGCGCTGGTCGCGACCCGCGACATCGGGGAGTTCGCGGCGATCGCGTTCGGCCAGCCCGGGCGGTTCACCGGGCGGCAGCTGGAGCTCGCCGGAGACTACCTGACGGGCCCGCAGATCGCGGCGGTCTTCGCCCGGGCCTGCGGCATCCCGGCCCGGTTCCGCCAGGTCCCGATCGAGCAACTGCGGGCATTCGATGAAGACCTAGCCCGGCAGTATGAGTGGATGGACCGGCGCGAAGCCGATGCGCCTGACCTCACGGCCCTGCGGGCCGGGCATCCCGGGCTGATGACCCTTGCGGCCTGGCTGGAAGCCACCGGGTGGAAGCCCGGGCCATGAACGCGACGGGGCCCTTGGCTGGCAGCATTATCGGTGAGACGGCCGCGGCGATCGTCAGTTCACGGCGAACATCTTTGCTGCCGACACGCCGGAAGGACGGGACGGACCATGAGCGTCACCTTGATCAACATCTTCGAAGTGCCAGCAGCCGACGAAGCCGAGTTCATCGCGGCCTGGGAGAAGACCCGCGACTACCTCAAGACGTTCCCGGCGCACATCGAGACCGCCCTGCACCAGTCGCTGCACGATGCCCGGTTCCGGTTCGTGAACATCGCGCACTGGACGTCAGAAGAGGAGTTCAACGCCGCCGTCAGCAGCCAGGGATTCCGGCAGGCCGCATCGGACCTGCGATGGCCAATGAATCCCGCGCTTTACCGGGTGGTCTCGACCGGGTGAGACAGCCTGCCTCGCGCTACCCCAGACGTCAGTGCCCTCACATCGTGATCAGGAACACCGTCACATCGGACGAGCCTTTTGCTCCGTCCGCCTCTGTTTCATAGGCGAGGGCCTGTGAAACAGGCCGGCCGCCAGGTGCCGAACAGGGCGAATGGTGTTTCACGGGTTGTTGCACATGACCGGGCGAATGACACACCCCCATGAAACGATCCGCTGGTGAGCGAGAACGACTTCCTGCACGTGGAAGCTAACGACTGCCCGATGTCCTCCTGCGCCGCCTCGGCCGGCTCGCCGTGCCGGACCGGCAGGGGCAAGGTGGCCGCGCAGTACCACACCGCCCGGTTCCGGCTCGTGCCGCATCTTGCGAAGGCGCTCAGCGTCCCGGTCCTGCCGCTGCGCAGGCCGGGCTCGGCCTGGGCCGAGCTGCTCCGCCCGGCGGTACCTGGCGCCGTGCCGGCGGGGCACGTGCGGATCGGGTACGCTCGCGCCTCCACCGTCCGCCAGTCGCTGGACACCCAGGTCGACTCGCTGCGCGCGGCGGGCGTCACCCGGATCTTTGCCGAGAAGATCTCCACCCGCGCCGTCACCCGGCCCGAACTTGACAAGGCGGTGGCCCTGGCCCGGGAGCTGCGCGCGTCCGGCGTGGCGGTCACGATCGTCGTGCACGAGCACAAGCGGCTCGGCCGCGGCATCGACCTGGCGGCGCTGGCCGAGCAGCTGCGCGCTGCCGGCATCGGGCTGGAGTTCCTCGCCGGCGAGCTGCAGGGCTCGCACGACCCATCCGGCGTCGTGTTCACCGTGCTGGCCGCGCTGTCGGGAATGGAGCGCGAGTACATCCGCGACCGCACCCTGGAAGGCACGAGTCGGCCCGCGCCCGCGGCAAGGCCATCGGCGGCGCCGCCGTCACTGACGACGCCATGCTCGCGGTCGCCCTCCACCTGCGCGGGCAGGAGCTGAGCGTGCGCGACATCGCCGCCCGCCTCGTCATCGCCACCGGCAAGAAGAAAGGCCAGCGCCCGTCCCCGGCGACCGTGCTGCGCATGCTCCGCGCCCACGACGAGAAGGCCGACGCGGCGGCCGTGCCGGCGGGCGGCTGACCGGCCGCCGGGCGCTTACTCGTCGTCCTCGCCGGCAGCGTCCGGGTCGCGCAGCTCGCGGATGGCCCCGGGGGCCAGGTCCGGAAGAACGAAGCTGTAGGTGCCGTGGACCCCGAGGTGCCGGCTGACGAACGGGGAAAGCCTGGCCATGTCTTGCTCGAGTACCGGGTAGCCCTGGGCCCTGAGCTGGCGGACGGCGGCATCGAGGTAGACGGTCGTCCAGGTGGTATCTGGGGCAGAAAATGTTGATCTTGATGTCTTTGCTGGTAGTTCGCTTGCGGTCGCGTCTGCGAAGGAACGAGAGAGTCAGGCTACCGGCCCCGTGCGGTGCGCCATGCGTCCCAGACCTCGGGCCGGAGCTTGCCCCGGTCGGGAACGGGGAGGCCAGTGGCACGCGCCCAGGCGCGGACCTCGGCGGTAGAGGGTTCAGGCGCGGCCGGGGCATCAGCGATGCCGGTTGTCTCCCAGGTGGGTGCGATGCGCTGAATGGCGGCGTCCTCGGTCTCGGCCCAGGTGCGGGCGGCGGCCAGGAACCGGTATGTCCATTCCTCGGCGAGTTGGCGGGTTTCGCAGAAGATGATCGGGACGTTGGGCCAGCGGACCTGCAGTTCGGCAAGTCCGTCGGCGACGATGGCGGGGTGGACGCGGTCGAGTTTGAAGATAGCCGAGTAGCGGTCTTCGACTACTACGGCGGCCCGTGGCAGGGCGGCGAGTGCGGCCAGGGCGTAGCGGAGCTTGCCGCCGGTGAGGCTGGCCACCAGATCGGTCAGGGACTTGCGTTCGACGGAGGCGATCAGCCTCCCTTCCGCGGTGATGCCGTAGTCGCCACAGGGCAGAGCGCGTTTGACGGTGGTGACCTGCTGGCCGTTGAAGTGGTAGGCGTACTGTTCGTGGGAGTCGACCACGATCTCCAGGTCGGGGATTCCAGCGGCCCGGGCGGTGGGGGTGCGCACGTTGGGGCGGGCCTGCTTGCGGGTGCGCGGAGACTGCCAGAAGACGGCGTCCCGGCCCCGGGCCTGGGTGAACACGATCTGCGAGCGGTTCTCCCGGCCCCGGTCCAGCACCAGGTCGATCGCGGCACCCCGCCGGACGCAGGAGCGCAGCGCGACCCGCTCGACGATGGCTGCCTCGCCGGGCCACTCCTCGGCCGAGACGGGGTAGCAGTAGAGCGCCTTGACGCGCGGCCAGGTGCCTGAGGTGCGGAACACCATCCCCCCGGCGAGCGGGAGACGCAGCAGGTAGGGCAGCTTGGAGTCCGGGTCGGGGTTGACGGCGATCAGCAGCTCCACGATCGTCAGCCTTCCACCCGGCCCGGTCCGGGTGCCCGGTGGCCCAGACGGCGCCGGAGCTCGAGATTCTCGCCGTGAGCGGCCTCTCCCCGCCGGACCATCTCGCGCAGGCCTTGTTCTGCGCGGGTCTTGGCGGCGGCGCTCTTGGCAGCGGCGGCCCTGCGGAGGTTGCCGGGGTTACCGCGCATCAGCGTTTCCCCGTCCTGGCCGGCGGTGATGGCGTCGGTGCGTGCGGCGACTCTGGCCGTCCGTACTTGCGCGCGGGTCACCCGGTTCCCGGACAGCTCGACGACCTGGTCGAACCCCAGCGGCCGGTCCGCCGCCGCGTGCAGGGCCAGCACCAGGGAGGTGATACGGTCCCGGGTGCTGCCCGTCCGCCGCCGCGGCGTCGCGGCGGCGCCGGCTGGCGGGGCCTGATGGCCGGGCTGCGGCGGTCCTGCCCAGAACTGCGCGGCCGTGACACCGGCGAGCCGGGCGGTCTTGTCCGCGGCGATGGTGTCGGCGCGGCCCAGCTGGGACCGGATCACGCGCACCGTGCCGCCGTTCGGCCCGCGGAAGACGACATGCACGCCGTCTTCCTTGCGCCGGGTAAAGCCCCACGCGCGCAGTCGCCGACGAACTCCCGGTTGGTGGGGTGCGCGCCGGTGAACGGCTGGCCGTCGCTGGATAGCTGATCGCCTGGCTGTTCAGGCATAGGGACTCCCATGCTCATGTCGCCGGGGCGCGGTGGCCGTCGCCGGCGCCTGGTTCCGCGGCCGGTTCGGCGGCCGGGGCCGGGGAGCGGCCGAGGATCCCGGCGGCCTGGTCGATCTCGTCGGTGTCGTAGGCGGTGCGGACTCCCGAGATGGACATCCCGGCCGCCTCGGCCAGGTCAATGAGCTTGTAGGGCCGCGGGTACACGAAGCGGCGGCCATAGGCGATCAGCAGCCGCATGTCGGCTTCCAGCCGCAGCCGCCGGGCCCGCAGGCTGTCCAGGGTCGACAGCAGCGGGTCCTCGTCCTGGTGCTCCCAGCCCAGGCGCAGCTGCTCGGCCTCGGCCTCGCGCGCTTCCCACACCGACCCTGCCATGTCGTTCCACACATCGTCGTTGTCATCAGTTCGCGCGGGCATCGGGTTGAGCAACGCGGCGATCTCCGCGAACGTGTCGTTGACTGCCATGGAATACACTCTACACCATCGGTTGCGTTCATCGCAACCAAGTGTTCTCTAAGCAACAATGTGCGTGGCCAGTACGGGGTCGGCTGAGCAGCGGAACGAGTCTGACGGATGGCCGACTCCCCCTGCACATGGCGGTATTTCTCCAAGCCGCGCGTGCACACAACTTCGGAGACCGACAGGCGCCGGACGGCCGCGTAGGGTAACAGTCGTTTCCCCTACACACGCGGGACGGCCAGCAACCCGCCAAGCTCATCGCCTGCGCGGCTGCTGACCCGCTCTCCCGCCAGTCGACGGGCGCCGGCTGCTGGCCGTCTCCCGGCAGCCCAGGCTGCCGGGAGACGTTTGGCGGCATTGCCTAGGGGCAGCTGGACAATAGCCTGCAGATCAACCTCGCTCCCCCGCGAGGCTGGTGAACTGCGGGGCAGGGGTCCAGA
>CAWCII010000046.1:0-32109 GCA_963795575.1 uncultured Actinomycetes bacterium
TGACCTTTGCCGTTAAATGGCAGGGAGTCTTCGACGCTATCTGGCGGGATCCCGCATGATGCGGGAGAGCGTGTGAGTCCCACCGATAGTTGTCACCTGCCAGGCGCTACTCGTCACCATGATCGATGGCAGCAGCGTATGGCAAGGTGCTCGGCGTGCTGGATGAGGAGCTTTCGTAGTTCGGCATAACGTTAGTGGGACAGCGGGTCGGGCCGGGTGAGCTGGAACCATGTGGCGCGGCGGCGGGCATCCAGGTTCTGCGGACTGGTTCTGGCTGTCCGGCGGCCAGCATCGCGCGCTTCGCCGCGGGGGCCGCGGTCGGATCGGCGCTGCCCTGACAGCTCGGCTAGTACGGCCGGCGCTGAGCGGTCATGCAGGTCGGCCAGGCTGCCCGGCTGGCGGCTGGATACCGTCTTCGGAGACCACCACGGTGCGTTCTAGCCCGGCATGCTGGTGGTGCTGGTGCCCGTCGGGGCCGCCGCCCATCATCTTGAGCATCGCGGCGCCGCCGGAGCGGAAGAACCGGACCAGCAACGCGGCGGCCAGCAGCAAGAAGATGATGTTCAGGACGGTGGTGTAGTTCCAGGTAATGCCGGTCTGGGTGACTTTGGCCGCGCGGGTGGCGGGGACCAGGCCGAGCCCGCTGAAGAGGAATTCGACGATGTACCCGCCGGTGACCATGGTGGCGTAGAAGACGCCCAGGATGGCCAGCATCATCTTGGTCCCGTAGTACTTCCGGTAGATGACCAGGATCGGGATGATGATCAGGTCGGCGAAGATGAACGCGATGACCCCGCCGAAGCTGATCCCGCCGTTCCACAGCACCGCGGCCAGCGGCACGTTGCCGATCGAGCAGACGAAGCTGAGCACCGAGATGACCGGGCCGATCACCGGGCCCCACAGCCTGGCCGCCAGCGGGTGGCCGGTCAGGAACAGGTGCTGCCAGAACGAGTCCGGCACCCAGGCGCCGACCGCCCCGGTGAGCAGCAGGCCGATCGCGATGTCGCGGATGACGGCGGCCCATTCCATCACGAAGATGTGGCTGACCGAGGTGTAGCCCCGGCGGCTGGCCAGCCGCCGCCGGAAGCTGCCGCCGGCGGCGATGCTCATGTCCATGGCGGCGTGGCCCTCCATGGACCCGGCCAGCCCCTTGCCAGCTTGCTCGCGGGCGACCTGGATGAGCCGCTGCCGGACGAACAGCCGGAACGCCACCGCCATCAGCACGATCATGATGGGGCCGCCGACGAACTCGGCCAGAGTGAACTGCCACGACAGCAGCAGCGCCATGATGATGCCCAGCTCGATGACCAGGTTGGTGCTGGCGATCTCAAACGCCATCGCGGCGGTGAAGCTGGCGCCCCGCCGGAACAGCGCCCGGGCCAGCGCCACCGCGGCATAGGAGCACGACGAGGATGCCGCGCCCAGCCCGGCGGCCCGCGCCAGCGTCTTGGGCCTGTCATCGCCGAGCATCCGGGCGATGGTCTGGCGCCGCACGACCGCCTGGACCACCGCGGACAAGGCGAACCCCAGGATCAGCGACCAGGTGATCTGCCAGGTCATCGACCCGGCCACGGCCAGCGCATGGCCGATCGCGTCAACCGCGCGCATCGCCGGCCTCCGGGGATGCGATCGACAGCAGCTGGCGCAGGCAGTGCTCCAGCAGCTGGTGGGGGAACCCGTCCGACAGCCGGTAGAAGACCATCCGGCCGTCCTTGCGGAAGCGGACCAGCCCGGCCAGGCGCAGCATCTTCAGCGCGTACGACACCTGGTCCTCGGTGACCTCCAGGGCCAGCGCCAGGTCCCCCACGCACAGCTCATCGGCCGCGGACAAGGCAAACAAGATCCGGGACCGCGCCGGGTCGGCGAGCATGCCCAGCAGCCCGGCTAGCCGCCCGGCCTCGCTGACTGACACCACCGCGGCCCGGGCCGCGGCCACCCGATCCGGGCTGACCGGGTGGTCATGATCCTTCGGTGACATCCCTACCTCCGTACGTCCGTACTATCGCACGGATATGTGGGTATGTCAAGCTCAGGGTCCGGGCGGCCGCGAGCCGGTGCGCGTATATTGACCCAGCCCCGGCCGTCGCCGATTGACCCCGGCGGCCCCCGCGCTGGTTCGTCGGGTGAGATTTCGATGCGCCGGGCGAACCGCAGCGGCAAACCTGTGGCCGGCGATTTGTCGCGCGATAACCTCGGTTATCGGGCAACACTAACTATCATGACGGCATGCCACCTGCGCGAGCGCCCCGGCGCCAGCCAGCTTCGATTCCCGGTTATCAGGCAACTGCGGGCACGCGGGCGGAGCGGGCCGCCCGCGACGCCCTGCCGGGCCACCCGCTCGCCCGCCACATCGACGGCTTCCTCGCCGGCCTGGCGAACGCGAACAAGCCGCGCAACACCATCCGCGCCTACCGCGGCGACCTGACCGCCTTCGCCGCCTGCCACGACGGCGACATCGCCGCCATCACCGCGGCACCGGTCCGGGCGTTCCTCGGCGAGATCGCCGGACAGGCTCCCGCGACCCGCAAGCGCAAGCGCGCCGCCGTCGCATCGTTCTGCAAGTGGGCCGTCCGGCACGAGCTGCTGGACGCCAGCCCGATGGACCGCATCGACGCCATCGAGGTCCCCCGGACGCTGCCCCGCCCGGCGGCCGCCGCCGACATCCAGGCGGTGCTCAGCGCCATCTGCTCCCGGCGGCCGCGCAAGGACGTGCCCCTCGGCGTGCTGCGCGACCGGGTGCTGTTCGAGACCGCCTACACCTGCGGCGCCCGCGCCTCGGAGGTCTGCGGGATGCACGTCGAGGACCTGGACCTGCGGCTGGATGACGAGCACGCCCGCGTCCACGGCAAGGGCGGCACCGTCCGCACCGTGCTGCTGGATGACCGCGGCCACGTCGCCCTGCTCAGGCTCTACCTCGCCCGGTCCGGGTACACCTCGGGCCCGCTGTTCCGCGCGTCCGTCAACGGCCGCGGCGGCCCGCTGTCCTACGACGCCGCGCACAGCCGGTGGAAGAAATACTGCGCCGCCGCCGGCACCGGGATCGGCATCCACCAGCTCCGCCACGCGCACGCCACCGAGCTGATCAACAGCGGCGTGCCCATCGAGGTCGTCCGCCGCCGCCTCGGCCACGCCTCCGCCGAGACCACCCAGGCCTACGCCCTGCTCGCCGACAAGGTCGCCGACGCCGAGATCCGCGCCGCACGCCGCCGACGGGGCCGGTCAGCGAGCTGACCGGCCTTGCGCTGAGCAGGCTCGACGCAATCGCGTGTACCTGGTGACAGCAGTCTTACCGACACCCCAGTACGTCCGGACGCTCCTCGGCCGCCTGAAGGACAAGGCCGGCATCGAACGCCGTGTTCACCCTCACGGGCTCCGCCACACGTTCGCGTGCGAGCTCCCTACCAGTTTGTTCCGCGGCGTTGACATGGTGACCATCTCGAAGCTGCTCGGTCACTCAAGCGTCGCGGTCATGCAGCGGTACCTGGACCACCTGACTAATGATCAGGCGATCGCCAAGCTCGTGGCCGTCGACTGGCCGGAGCTGGACGGGTAGCTGCTCTCGCGGAGGCAGGAAGCCCGGTCACCTGGTGGCCGGGCTTTCGCGTGTCGGCCGTAATGGCCCGGGCCGGCGCGCCACCCTGCATTCACGGACCGGGCCGGGCACAATGGCCACCGTCGTCTATCCCCGAGTATCCGGAGGCACATTTAGCCCCGTAACACGCCAAAGGCCCCCATAAGGGGGCCAGACGCAAACCCGAATACCTGCGTGTTCTAGTCCCGGCGCAATGGCGCCAACCAGATCCGGGGCCCGAACAGAAAGCTAGCAACCGTGGCCACCATAGCTAGGCCAGCGGGCTAGATCAACTTTGCCCGCCATCGACACGCCGGGAGTATTTGCCCCGGTTCCTGCGGACCTCCGCGCTGCCGCGGAGGCTGCCTGGCGTGCGGTCACGTCCTCCATCGCGGGCACGCCGCACGTCCGGGTGTCGAAGGACGGCGGTCGCACTTACCCGGCCCGGCATGTTCGGCGGCTTCCTGCCGACCCTCCCGATCAGCCGTGCACGGTGCCGGTCTACGACCCGGGCCCGGCTGCCGGGCGCATGCTGGTGCTCGACCTTGACCCGGGCCGCGGCGACGTCGATGACCAGGTGACCGGGCTCGGCCAGCTGCTCCGACGCCTCGGTGCCCGGTACGTCGCCGACGTCTCCCCGCCGGGCGGCCGCCACGTGTACGTCCTGTTCGCCGAGGTGCTGCCCTGGCGCGAGCTGCGGGACCTGGCCCGTGCGTTCTGTGTGCGCTTTCCTGCGGTCGACCCGGCGCCGATGGCGGCCCTGGGCGGCCAGATCTCCCCACCTGGAGCCCGCCACAAAAGCGGCGGCTGGCGGGTGCTGTCCACGCCTGCAGACATCGCCCTGGCGGCCGTCGAGCGCCCGAACGGGCCGGCGGTCTGGGCCGCGCTGCTGGCCGAGTTCGCGGCGGAGCTGCAGGCGCTGGAGAAAAACCCTGGTGCCACTAGGGTTTTCGACGTCTCGGCCGAGTTGGACGACGCCGGCGTCCCGTGGGTTCCTCGTCTCGGCGGCCGTGCACCTCTTGGCGCTGAGCTTGACCGTGCCGCCCGGACGGGACATACCCGCGGCCGGGGGCGCAGCGAGGCCCGGATGGCTGTCCTGTGCGCCGCGGCGGCCCGGGGCTGGCGGCTGGCCGACGTGCTCGAGGCGGTCGCCTCCGGTGCCTGGAAGGGCTTCTGTGGGCTGTACGCGCGGGCCTCAGAGCCTGGCCGGATGGACCGGCTTCTCCCCCTGGAGTGGCGAAAAGCGGTCGTCTTCGTGGCCGGGGAGGAAAACGTACGTAACTGGCTCACTAGCGACCTAACCTCACGCCCCCCTGCAGATACCGGCGGTCCCTCAGCGGAGTACGGTCTTACCCGCCGGTGGGTGACGGGAACGGATTGCGCGGCCGGGGATCCGGAGCGGGTCAGGGGCTGGGGGCGGAGGGCTATCGCCGTCCGGCAGTTGCTCGCGGCCATTGGCCAGGCGGCGATGGTGTCCGGATCGTCCGTGATCGAGTTCGGCACCCGGAACCTGAGCCTGCACTCGGGACTGAGCCAGCGGACAGTGTCGCGGCTCCTGCGGATGCTCCGTGAGGAGCCTGACCCGCTGGTCGACCTGGTGAACCGCCGCCAGGCCGCCCGGGCCGACCGCTACCAGCTCCGGATACCGGACGCGTACGCGGATAGCGTCCGGTGGCGGCGCCGCCGGACTGGGCGCATCGATGGGATCCACCCGGTGTTCCTGCTGCTCGGCGGGACGGCCGCGCTGACGTACCAGGCTCTCGACGCGGACGGGGTCCGCGGCGCCGAGGTGGCCCGGGCGGCCCGGCTGTCCGCGTCGGCCACGTCGGCGGCCCTGCGGGTGCTCGCTGAGCATGATCTCGCCGAACGCGGCCGCGATGGATGGAGGCGCGGGCCCGCGAGCCTGGATGACGTGGCCGCGTCGACCGGGGCGGCCGACCTGCACCGCGAGCGAGCCGAACGGTACAAGCAGGACCGGGAGAGCTGGCGGGCGCGGCTCCGCCAGTACGCCAGCACCCGCAATATCCCTATCGCGCCCGGCGATGGCTGGTGGCCGCTGGACGACGAGGATGACTGGAAGGCGATGCTCTTCGGCCGGTGGCCGTTCATGAGCGATGACTTTGTGCGAGGGCCGCCCTCGGCTGAGGCGCGGGAGAGCGCGTAATTGGCCTGGTCAATAGCGGCCCATTGAACTGGGCTGCTGCAGCTATTGGTCCTTAGTGACTGCTCTGACGGCTGAAGCCGCCAGCTTCTCAGGCCGCATGAGCCTGACCAGAGCCCAGCCCGGCCCTGGCGTAGATGTTCCTGGCCCCGTTCACGTCGGCGTCCATGCCGCCGTGAACAGGGCAGATCACGAGAGCCTGCCACGGGCGCAGGCATTTCTCGCCGCACTGGTGGCAGGTTTTGCTGGTGTTCCGGGGGTCCACGAGCACGATGCGCCGACCAGCTTCTTCCGCTTTGCCGGTGAGGATGCTCACGAACTGGCCCCAGCCAGCGTCGAGGATCGAACGGTTGAGGCCGCTCTTGGCGGCCACATTGACGCCCGGCTGCTCCAGCGTGCCGCTGGCCGAGCGGGTCATGTTGGTGATCCGCAGGTCTTCCAGGACGATCACGTCGCACTCCCGGACGAGTGCCCGCGCGGTCTTGTGCTGGAAGTCGGCGCGGCGGTCCCGGATCCGGCGGTGGACCCCGGCGACTTTCGCCCTGGCCCGGCGGCGGTTCGCGGAGCCGCGCTGCTTGCGGGCGAGTGCCTGCTGCGCGGATGCCAGCTCATCCGCCGACTCGCGGGTGAACCTCGGGTTGGCGATGACCTCCCCGTCGCTGGTGGTGGCGAACCGGGCCACGCCGACGTCCAGGCCGACCGCGCGGCCAGTCGCGGGGAGCGGGCGGGCCAGTACATCGTCGCAGGAGAGCACCACGTACCAGCGGCGCCCTTCTCGCTTCAGGCTGATCGTCTTGACCCGGCCCTCAACGGCGCGGTGGGCGTGGACCTTGACGTGGCCGACACCCTGGAGGTAGACGCGGCCCGCGTCGGGCTTCCACCGGCAGCCGTCGCCGTCGGACGGCCACTCAACGGAATCCCACCGGTCCAGGGCCTTGAACCTCGGGTAGCCAGCCTTCTGCCCGGCCTTGCAACGCCGGTAGAACGCCGCCATCGCCTTATCCAGCCGCCGCAGGGTGGCCTGCTGGGAGGAGAACGACCACCGGCCCTGATCCGGGTCCAGGCCGCGGATATCACGGAGCTGGGCGGACTGCTGCCCGTACCGGATGCTCACCTTCCGCATCCGCCACGCCTCGCGGCGCTCCTCAAGAGCGGCGTTATAGAGCCGCTGATGATCCCGCAAGCACTGAGCCGCGCGGGACGCCTGCCCCGTGGTCGGGTAGATGCGGAACTTATACGCGCGCCTCACCGGCCGTGCTCCTTGCGCCAGGGCCGCTCGTACTGCGTGTCGATGTACCGCTGCACCGTCGCCGCGCTGACCGCGCCGACGCTGGCGACGAAGTATGACCGGGACCACAGGGTAGGCAGGCGGGTCCGTAGGTGCGGGAACTCCTGCCGCAGCGCCCGGCTGGTGGTGCCCTTGAACTGGTTCGCAACGAACGCCGGGGAGTCCTTTGGAGTGGTCTTGACGAACAGGTGCACGCGGTCCGGCATGATCTCGCACGCCACGATCCGCCACCCGTGCTCGGCGGCCTTCGCGTCGACCAGTTCCCGCAACCGGGCACCGACCGGGCCTACCAGCACTTGCCTGCGGTACTTCGGGCACCACACGACGTGCAGGCCGATGTCGTACACGCCGCCAGCGGAAACCTGCACGTCACGAGCCATGCGGCTAGTATACCAGCAACTTCTATCTAACAGAGGGAGGGAGCGCGGATTCACCCGCCGCCTGAAGACGGCGGTCCCCTACGCGCGCTTCTGATGGATGAACCGATGCTGCGCCGGCCTATCGGCGGCGCCGTCGTCATGAACACCACAATGACGACGGCGGTGACGTACGGGGCCGACGCGGCCGGCATGCTCGCTAGCCTGGTTGCGCTGGCGACTCTGTGCCTGTCATTGCGCTGGCCGAGGGGGAAGCACCGGCAGGGCGGCAGAGCGGCCAGGTCAGCCGGCCCAGACGAGGGTCACGACGCGCACCAGGCCGGCGGCATCGTCGACCAGGAACTCCACGAACCCGAAATCGCCGAGCTCGGCCATCCGCCTGGTTGGATCGTTGGCCCGCATAGCCTTGCTGAACAGGCGGTCGTACGGGTCCTCGCAGATGCGGACCAGAACCTGCACCAGAAGGTCGAACCCCCCGGCGGGCAGGCCCCTCATCTGGCGGAGCACCTGCTCCCCCAGCAAGGGCCGGTAGCTCACGTGCCGGGGCGGTAGAGCTTGATCGCGTCCTCCAGGAGCATTCCGCCGCCCGCGCCCGCGCTCGCCTGCTCCCAGGCTTCGTAATAGCCCGGCTGATTCACGGCGATCGCCCGCCAGGCCCACAGCCGCAGGAATCTCCGCAGCTCCGGCCATCCGGCCGGGTCGCGTGCGCCGTCCAGCGCCAGCTGGTACTCCGCCAGGAACGTCTCCCGCTCGCGTTCGGGCAGCGAGCGGAGGATGCGCTCAGGGTCGAGCGGGTCCTCCTGCTGCGGCGGGTCGACGGGCAACGCGGTCATGCGCTCATGCTAACGCCGGTCTGTGCCTCGGCTCCTGCAGTACGCGGATGCACGTGTGGTGTCGCCTCGGCCGCTTGCCCGCTGGGATCTAGGCGCAAAAGGTACGTATCTTTCAATATCTTGCTTCGATCGGACGTGGCTGCCTGCCGGGCGCCGCGGCTGCCCATTACCGTGGCTCTATGAGCGCGCAGCACGACAGCGAACTGCCCTACGAAGTGATCCATCTCGGCGGTGAGGCCGCCGCCATCGTCCCGCTGCCCGAGCTGCGGCGCCTGCAGGCTGTCGAGCGGCACGCTTCCCCGGAGGCCCGCGAGGAAGCCGAGATCGAGGCGACGCTTGCCGCGCATGACGAGTGGGTGGCTGCCGGGCGCCCCGGGGCCGTCTCACACGAGGAGGCAATGGCTGAGCTGCTCCGTGACCGTGAGGATTGAGTGGTCACCGGCCACGAGAGCGTCGGCGCGTCGCTACCTGCACGAGCAGGAGGGCATGAGAGCAATCGGCGCCGCGGTCGCCGCGCTGGTTGGCCGGCGCCGACAGGTTGGGGCATCGGGCCGGAGGGCAAAGCCGGACACCTGGTTGTCCGCATGAGGCACGACGGGCGTTCGTGATCCGCGTGGGTTAGTTCCTGGCCGGATCAGGCGATCGCCGCTGAACTGGTAACCCGCTGTATCACCCGCTTTCCCGGCAGTTCGCACGAACTCAAGGGACCTCAGCGCGAACTCGAGGGTCCGGAGCAGCGATTCTCCCACGTCGGGCCGGGGGATGCGGACGAACTCGGGCGGCGGAGTGAGCCGGTCTCGCCTGCAGATGGTGCAGCTAGGCAACCTCGGGTTCGATGCCGAGTGCGCTGAAGCGCGCCGCCAGGTCGTCGACCCACTCCGGTGGCGTCCGGTGGTCGTTCAGCGGGATGCCGGCTTCGCTGTGCCACAGCGTGTCGTAGAGGGCCTGGCGCAGATGCCAGGCCATGAGCCGGTCGGCCGACAGCTGCCGTCCAGTGGCCTGCTGGTAGTGGCGCATGACCGCGGTCAGCAGCTCCAGGCCGGGACCCAGCCCGGGACCGGGGAAGGTGCGCAGCTCGTACTCGGGCTCGGCAGCTCCGGCGGTCGCGAAGTCCATCACCAGCCGGAGCTCGTCACGGTCCCACACCTGGTTGTTGCCGTGAAAGTCACCGTGCACGAGCACGGCCGGACCCGGCGAGGCGAGGACGGCGCCGGCCCAGTCGCACCACCGGATGACGGTGCGGCGCTGATCTGGCCGTATCCACGTCCCGAACCGGTCCCGCATGGTCGGGGTCATAGCGGGCGGCAGCACCGGGCCGGTGATCGGGCCGACGGCGGCCTCGACGCGATGGCGGGTGGCCGGGTGATGCAGGGCGGCCAGGAACCGCACGATCAGCCTGGCCGCGCGGTCCGGATCGATCGAGCCGGCAACCTCGAACAGGGATGCCCCCGGCACGCGCCTGGTGATCAGGAGCAGGGGGCTGGTGCTGCTGGCGACGACCTCGGGCAGGAACGGGACCGCGGGTCCGCGCGCGAGCGCGGCCAGGACGGCGATCTCATGCGCCAGCTGGAGTGCGGCCGGACGCGACCAGGCGAACTTCACGAAGAGCTGGTCACCGAGGGGCTCGCTGCCCGAGTGCCACTGCGGGTCCTGTTTGCCGGCCAGGCCCGGGACCGTGAGCGGATACCCGCTCAGCTCTGGCGCCACGACCCGCAGGGCCTCGCCGAGCGCCACGGGCGAGCACTCTGCCAGCCACGTTATCTCTGGGGTCTCGGTCACGTCCTGACGGTAGAGCACCCGCCAGCGGACGCCAGGCGACTTTGCGCGCCGCCTGGCGTAGATGCTCCGTATGCTTGCCGTCGGGCGAGGCCGGCAGTGCTCGCCTGCCCCGCCCGTCCGGTTGTCTCCGGCGGACACCGGTCACCGTCCCGCTGTCCCGGCGTAGTCCAAGGTCACGGTGTCTGGGGTGCTTGCTGATGCGCCGCCCATCCGGTCAGCTGCCGGGCGTTGACCGGGTAGCGGATCGCGGTGTGCTCGCTGACGCCGAAGGCTTCGGCCAGGTGCAGCGGGTCGAACCCGGTGGCGATGGCCTCGGCGAGCTGGCAGTCGATCCGCAGCCGGTCCAGGGTGGCGGGCAGACCGCGCAGGCTGATCAGGTAGGCGGTGCTCACTGGCCCGTGGTGCAGGGCGCTTTCCTTGCTGATCAGCAGGTGCGGGTTGGCGGTGTGCGGCCAGCGGCGCTGGCGGTACTCCAGCCACTCGCGCAGGACCTTGCCGGTCAGCGCATGCTCGGCGACGTCCCGGACTTGCATCCGCAACCGCGCCCTGCTCGCCTTGCTGGCCCGGTCAGGCCTGCGTATCAGCGAGGCGATCGGCTACCCGGGACGCCCTGAGCAGACAGTCACGCTTGCGGGCGGCCAGGTGAAGACTCAGCAGGCGCGGCCCGCCATCCCGCCGCTGAAAGTCTCCGACATCAACCTGACCGCGCACACCATCCGCGTCCTGCACACCAAGTCCGGCAAGCCGCAGACCCGCGGATTTCATCCGAGCGCGACAGACGCGCTTGCGAGATGGTTCGACGTGCGCCGCCAGCTCGGCTTCAACGGGCGGCAGCCGGCCTTCTCTACTCTTCAGGGCGCGCCCTATCCGTCGAGCACGAAGTGGCGCAGCTCGCGGTTGAAGCGGCCGGGGTTGTCGACGAACGGGGCGTGCCCTGCGCCCGGATAGACGGACAGCGTCGCTCCCGGAATCCGCCCGGCCAGCTGCCGTGAGGCCTCCGGGGCGAGGATGCGATCCTTGGCGCCCTGTGTGACCAGCACCGGAACCTGCAGCTGGGCCAGCACGTCGTTGTTGTCGAGCGTGCGGTCGAGCAGGTCGGCGCGGACGTTCGGGGGGACCACGAGGTTGAACCCGAGCGTACGGAAGTGCGGCTCGGCAGCGAGCGGCTTCTCGAATGCCAGCCCGATCAGGTCCGAGACGGCCGCGACCGCCGTCCCGACCGTGTTCGACGTCAGGCCCGGCACCAGAGCGAACACCGCGGAGCTGATCTCCTGCTGCGCCGCGGGGGTCCCGAGCGTCGTCCACGGACAGACGAACTCGATGCCCTGCAGCGGTGTGTCCGGGTGAAACCGCAGGTAGTCGCAGATCACCAACCCGCCGTAGGACCACCCGACGAGGACCGGCCGGTCCAGCCCGAGCGTGCTGATCACGGCCTGGACGTCGTCGGCCCACAGCCCGGAGTCCGTGTACACGCCGGGCGGCTTGTCGGACAGGCCGTGGCCGCGCAGGTCCATCGCCAGCAGCCGCAGCGGCCCGCCGAGGCGGCGGGCACCGAGCTGGCCGATCCAGGACAGGAACGACTGGGAGTAGCCGTGGATGAACAGGACCGGCCGACCGTGCGGGTTGCCCGCCTCGCGCACGTGCAGGCGCACCCCGCCGCCGCCGGTGATCATGTGATCGGTCACGAACGTCACTCCTCCCGACCCGGCCGGGGCCAGCACCGGTGCGACGACAGCGTCGTTGAGCGTGGTCAGGGCACCCGCCAACGAGCCGAAGCCGTCGCCCTCGACCTCGACCTCGCCTCGACCTCGACCTCGCCCTCGAACAGCCCGCCGACCCGGAACCGGCCGCTGCCCTTCGCGACGTCGAAGTCGATCATAGCCCGCCACACCCCGACCACCTCGGGGCTGAGCCAGCGGACAGTGTCGCGGCTCCTGCGGATGCTCCGTGAGGAGCCTGACCCGCTGGTCGACCTGGTGAACCGCCGCCAGGCCGCCCGGGCCGACCGCTACCAGCTCCGGATACCGGACGCGTACGCGGATAGCGTCCGTGGCGGCGCCGCCGGACTGGGCGCATCGATGGGATCCACCCGGTGTTCCTGCTGCTCGGCGGGACGGCCGCGCTGACGTACCAGGCTCTCGACGCGGACGGGGTCCGCGGCGCCGAGGTGGCCCGGCTGTCCGCGTCGGCCACGTGGGCGGCCCTGCGGGTGCTCGCTGAGCATGATCTCGCCGAACGCGGCCGCGATGGATGGAGGCGCGGGCCCGCGAGCCTGGATGACGTGGCCGCGTCGACCGGGGCGGCCGACCTGCACCGCGAGCGAGCCGAACGGTACAAGCAGGACCGGGAAGGCTGGCGGGTGCGGCTCCGGCAGTACGCCGGCACCCGTCATGCGCCCGTCACGCCCGGCGATGGCTGGTGGCCACTGGACGACGAGGACGACTGGGCCGCGATGCTGTTCAGCCGCTGGCCGGTGCTGAGCAATGACTTCGTGCGGGGACCGCCAGCGCCGGGTGCAACTGCCGGTACCGCATAAGGTACGGACCTTTGGCTATCTTGCTCCGATCGGACGTGGCTTCCTGCCGAGCTCCGCGGCTGCCCGTTACCGTGGCTCTATGAGCGCGCAGTACGACAGCGAACTGCCCTACGAAGTGATCCACCTTGGCGGTGAGGCCGCCGCCATCGTCCCGCTGGCAGAGCTGCGTCGCCTACAGGCTGTTGAGCGGCACGCCTCCCCGGAGGCCCTTGAGGAAGCCGAGATCGAGGCGACGCTTGCCGCGCATGACGAGTGGGTAGCTGCCGGGCGGCCCGGAGCGGTCTCGCACGAAGAGGCAATGGCCGAGCTGCTCTGTGACCGTGAGGATTGAGTGGTTAATGCAACTTCCGGACTTACCCCGCCCTGAAGGACGGGGCTTGCGCCCGGCAATTGCGGTCACCGGCGGTGAGAGCGTCGGCACGTCGCTACATGCACGATCAGGGTGGTATTAGAGCGATCGGCGCAGCGGTTGCCGATACAGCAGAACGCCTCGTGGCGCACCAAGGACCGCAAGCAGGCCACCCGCGAACTGGCCGACGCGCTCGGCGTCCCCTACGCCGTCGCGGCCCGCAAGCTCGCCCACCCGCGCCGCCGCCGCCGACATCACCGCCCGCACCGAGCGGATGCGCGCCGACGGCGTTGGCTCGATCTGGTTCAGCGACCGCACCCGCCCGCCGTGGTTTGGTGCCGTGCTCTCTGTTCGTCTCGCCTGGCCTGACGACGGCTAGGGCCTAGTCGTCGGCGAGGGCCTAGTCGTCGCCGAGGGCCTCGTGAAGTTCGACGGTTACTGGCAAGACGTCCCGGCGGCCCTGGCCGAGTTCTTCGGCTGGGCGTTCACCGGTCGCATCGTCTCTTACAGACCGCGCGTCTGCGTACGGGACGGCCTGGCAACGGTCTGGACAGCCCCGCATATATCCAGGCATTCGATGAGCACCTCGCCGAGCTAGAGCGCCAAGCGGAGCAGTCGCGCCGCATCCAGGAGGCCTACCGAGCTACCGCGCGCCGCCAGGCGCAGGACCGACACGAAGAGGTCCGCCGGAAGAACGCCCTCTCCAGGGCCGCAGCCCGATCCGAGGCTGCCGAAGCTGAACAGGCACTCCGCGCCGCAGGTGACAAGCGCGCCGAGGTGACAGCCAAGCTGCTCGCGCAGCGCTCCGACGTAGCGCAGGCCATCGGCCTGCTCGCCGACAAATACGGCATCACCGCGACAGTCGGCTGGAGTGCCGGTGATCCTCGTTACGCCGGCGGGACCCCGCTCGTCGATGCCGACGGCGCGCCGGCCGCAATTTTCAACCTCGAGGCGCGGCTAGTCCGCGGGAAGGCGTTCCTGCTGCTGGCGGGGACACTGCTGCTGTTCCGAACCGAACGGCGCCGGGACCGCTTCGAGAGGGCCATGAGGAGCACCAGGTACAAGCCCGCGGGCGGCTGGCGGACAGACTTCACCGGCGCCAGCCAGTGCACCTGCACCGCCCCACAGCTCACCGTGACAATCAACACCCGGAGATACCACGCCGAACCGAGCGAGACGCAGGGCTTGAAGGTCATATCCGCGCCCGCCGAGTGCCAGGCCTGCGGCGGCTGGTACGACGGCCCCGCGCGGCTCACCGCGGCCCCGCATTCCCGGCTGTAGCCGGCGCGCCAGCCTGCATTCACCGTCCGGGCCGGCAACAATGCTGACCGTTATTGGTCTCTCGCAAGTTGGAGCTCTATAGGCCCCAGGAATGCCGAAGCCCGGCGCTAGGCCGGGCATCACGACACCTGAACATCCGCTCGTCCGAGCCTCGCGCACCGGCTGCCAACCAAAGACGCGGGCCGAACTGAAAGCCAACAACCGTGGCCACGATAACAGGCCAGCGGGCTAGATCAACACTGCCCCCGGCCGACACGCCGTGTGTAATACACCCGGATCCTGACAGCCTCCTGCGCACTGCCGCGGAGGCCGCCTGGCGGTCAGTCACGCCCTCGATCGCGGGTACGCCGCACGTCAGGATCTCGCGGGACGGCGGCCGCACCTACCCGGCCCGGCACGCCCGGCCGCTCCCTGCCGATCCTCCGGACCAGCCGTGTACGGTGCCGGTGTACGACCCGGGCGCGGCTGCCGGGCGGATGCTGGCGATCGACCTGGACGTGTCCCGCGGCGACGTCGACCACCAGGCGGCCGAGCTCGGCCAGCTGCTCGAGCGGCTCGGCGCCGGGTACGTCGCCGACGTCTCGCCGAGCGGCGGCCGCCACGTCTACGTCCTGTTCGCCGCTGCGTTGCCCTGGCGCGAGCTGCGCGACCTGGGTCGCGCCCTAGCGCTCCGGTTCCCCTCGATCGACACGGCGCCGATGGCCAGCTTGGGCGGCCAGATCTCGCCTCCTGGAAGCCGTCACAAGTCCGGAGGCTGGCGGGTGCTCTCGATGCCGCTGGAGGACGCCGCGGCTGCCGTGGAGTGCCCGAACGGGCCGGAGGTGGGGGCTGAGTTGCTTGCCGAGCTCGCGGCCGAACTGCAGGCCGTTGAGCAACCATCCGGCGAAATTGGAGCACCCGGCCTTGCTCCAGCTTCCGAGCTCGACGCCGCCGGCGTCCCGTGGGTTCCCCGCCTGGGCGGCCGCGCCCCCCTCGGTGCTGAGCTTGAGCAGGTCGCCCGCACCGGACGGTGGGACAAGTCCCGCTACCCGGGCCGCTCTGAGGCGCGCATGGTCGTCCTGGCCGCCGTGGCGGCCCGTGGCTGGCAACTGGACGACGTCCGGGCTGCGGTCAGCTCAGGAGCCTGGAAGGGCTTCCCCTCGCTGTACGAGCGGCGTTCTGAGCCCGGTCGGCTTGACCGGCTCCTGCCCCATGAGTGACTGCTCTGACGGCTGAAGCCGCCAGCTTCTCAGGCCGCATGAGCCTGACCAGAGCCCAGCCCGGCCCTGGCGTAGATGTTCCTGGCCCCGTTCACGTCGGCGTCCATGCCGCCGTGAACAGGGCAGATCACGAGAGCCTGCCACGGGCGCAGGCATTTCTCGCCGCACTGGTGGCAGGTTTTGCTGGTGTTCCGGGGGTCCACGAGCACGATGCGCCGACCAGCTTCTTCCGCTTTGCCGGTGAGGATGCTCACGAACTGGCCCCAGCCAGCGTCGAGGATCGAACGGTTGAGGCCGCTCTTGGCGGCCACATTGACGCCCGGCTGCTCCAGCGTGCCGCTGGCCGAGCGGGTCATGTTGGTGATCCGCAGGTCTTCCAGGACGATCACGTCGCACTCCCGGACGAGTGCCCGCGCGGTCTTGTGCTGGAAGTCGGCGCGGCGGTCCCGGATCCGGCGGTGGACCCCGGCGACTTTCGCCCTGGCCCGGCGGCGGTTCGCGGAGCCGCGCTGCTTGCGGGCGAGTGCCTGCTGCGCGGATGCCAGCTCATCCGCCGACTCGCGGGTGAACCTCGGGTTGGCGATGACCTCCCCGTCGCTGGTGGTGGCGAACCGGGCCACGCCGACGTCCAGGCCGACCGCGCGGCCAGTCGCGGGGAGCGGGCGGGCCAGTACATCGTCGCAGGAGAGCACCACGTACCAGCGGCGCCCTTCTCGCTTCAGGCTGATCGTCTTGACCCGGCCCTCAACGGCGCGGTGGGCGTGGACCTTGACGTGGCCGACACCCTGGAGGTAGACGCGGCCCGCGTCGGGCTTCCACCGGCAGCCGTCGCCGTCGGACGGCCACTCAACGGAATCCCACCGGTCCAGGGCCTTGAACCTCGGGTAGCCAGCCTTCTGCCCGGCCTTGCAACGCCGGTAGAACGCCGCCATCGCCTTATCCAGCCGCCGCAGGGTGGCCTGCTGGGAGGAGAACGACCACCGGCCCTGATCCGGGTCCAGGCCGCGGATATCACGGAGCTGGGCGGACTGCTGCCCGTACCGGATGCTCACCTTCCGCATCCGCCACGCCTCGCGGCGCTCCTCAAGAGCGGCGTTATAGAGCCGCTGATGATCCCGCAAGCACTGAGCCGCGCGGGACGCCTGCCCCGTGGTCGGGTAGATGCGGAACTTATACGCGCGCCTCACCGGCCGTGCTCCTTGCGCCAGGGCCGCTCGTACTGCGTGTCGATGTACCGCTGCACCGTCGCCGCGCTGACCGCGCCGACGCTGGCGACGAAGTATGACCGGGACCACAGGGTAGGCAGGCGGGTCCGTAGGTGCGGGAACTCCTGCCGCAGCGCCCGGCTGGTGGTGCCCTTGAACTGGTTCGCAACGAACGCCGGGGAGTCCTTTGGAGTGGTCTTGACGAACAGGTGCACGCGGTCCGGCATGATCTCGCACGCCACGATCCGCCACCCGTGCTCGGCGGCCTTCGCGTCGACCAGTTCCCGCAACCGGGCACCGACCGGGCCTACCAGCACTTGCCTGCGGTACTTCGGGCACCACACGACGTGCAGGCCGATGTCGTACACGCCGCCAGCGGAAACCTGCACGTCACGAGCCATGCGGCTAGTATACCAGCAACTTCTATCTAACAGAGGGAGGGAGCGCGGATTCACCCGCCGCCTGAAGACGGCGGTCCCCTACGCGCGCTTCTGATGGCGAAAAGCGATCGCCTTCGTGAGCGGGGAGAAAAATGTACGCCAATGGCACACTAGCGACCTCAGCACACGCCCCCCGGTAGAGGAATCGGCATCCTCAGCGGAGTACGGACTCATCCGCCAGTGGGTGACAGCAATCTTGTGTGCGGCCGAGGACCCGGAGCGGGTCAGGGGCTGGGGCCGCCGCGCTATCGCTGTCCGCCTGGTCCTCCTCGCGTTGGGCCAGGCCGCGATGGTCAGCGGCTCGTCCGTGGTCGAGTTCGGTACGCGGAACCTGGCGCTGCACTCGGCTCTCAGCCACCGGACAGTGTCTCCGCGTCCTGCGGATACTCCGAGATGAGCCTGACCCGCTCATCGACCTCGTGTCACCGCGGCGGATGGCTCGGGCCGACCGCTACCAGCTCCGGATACCGGATGTCTATACGGACAGCGTCCGCTGGCGTCGTCGGCGAGCTGGCCGAATCGAGGCGATCCATCCGGCGTTCCTGGCACTCGGCGGCGCGGCCGCGCTGGTGTACGAGGTGCTCGGCCCGGAGCCCGCACGCGGCGCCGAGGTCGCGAGGTCGGCCCGGCTGTCCGCGTCGACAGTGTCGGCTGCGCTGCGGGTACTCGCCGAGCACGGGCTCGCCGAGCGCGGCCCGGGCGGATGGTGTCGCGGTGATGCTGACCTAGACGGCGTCGCCGAGTCGACCGGCGCAGCCGGCCTGCAGCGGGAGCGAGAGGCCCGGTACAAGCAGGACCGGGAGGGCTGGCGGGCGAGACTCCGGCGGTACGCCAGCGCCCGTAACACGCTCGTCGCCCCCGGTGATGGCTGGTGGCCGATAGATGACGAGGACGACTGGGCAGCGATGCTGCTGAGCCGCTGGCCGGTACTGAGCGACGATTTCGTGCGAGGTCCGCCCGGCGGCCGAGGCGCGGGAGAGTGCTTAAGAAGTGTTACCCCCGGGCCTAGCCGAGCGTCCGGAAGTCGGCTGCGATCTGCCTCAGCAGGGTCTGCGCGTCCTCGCCTGTAACGGCGAGCTTCCGCAGGCGGTCGAACGCGTCCCTGTAGGCGGCGACGTCGGCGGGGTCGGTAATGGTGAGTCCCCGGGTCAGCGTCTCGACATGCACCACCGCTTCAGCGTCCGCGTCTAGGCCGCCGAGGATGTTGAACCCGTGGTCGTGCCAGACGTCGGCCTCGGCGGCCTGGGGGACGATCCCGACTGTCACGTTGTCCAGCCCGGCGGCGTCGATGATCTTTTCCATCTGCGCCCGCATCAGGCTGGGCGGCCCGAGCCGCCAGCGCACGGCCGCCTCGGTCATGAGGAACTCGAGGAGCTTGGACCCGCCGTAGACGATCACCTGCCGGTTCATCCGCGCCGTTACCGCGGCCGCGATGTCCGCTTCCGTGGCCTGGCGCTCGGTCGCGAACACGCGCCGCGCGTACTCGGGCACCTGCAGCAAGCCAGGCACGCCCGCAGTCTGGAAGTTCAGGATTGCCGCGGCGGTTGCTTCGAGCTCGCGGGAATCCTCCTGGAATTTCGCCAGCCCGCGAGCCATAGCTTTGCGCCACGAGACCAACTCGGCGGCCGCGGCCTCGGCTGTGCCGACCAGCCATTGGATATCGGGCGCTCCTGCGATCTGGCCCCAGTTCTCGACCACTGCCGCCGTGGCCACTTGTTGTCCGAGTTCCATCCGGCTGACCTGTGATTGGGAGATGCCGAGCGCTTCGGCCATCTCCTCGCCGGAGAGCCCGGCGCTCTTGCGCAGACGGCGAAGCGCGGCGCCTAGTTCCTGGCGCCGCGCTGACTGTTCGCCGAATGGATGCACTGAGGTATCAGCTTGCCTCGGCCAGGGTCATGAACTCGCGCAGCGGCACCGCATGGGCCAGGGCGGTCCTGCGGTAACCGGCCGCGAGGGCCACGTCGACGGGCTTGTCGCTGAAGGCGAGCCCGGCCACCTGGCCCTGATCGTCGTACCGCATCCACACCACGGCGGCATGGTCGAACAGCACGAAATCCTCGGTCAGGTCGGCGAGGTCCGGGTGCCAGCTGCGCACCGCGATACCGACCTCCTCGCCGGCGTCGGTGTTCTCCCGGTATGCGGCAAGCTCGTACCGCAGGTACACCGTGAGCGGCAGGTCCACGACATGGACGCGCCGGATGCGGCAGCCGCGGCCGGTCGCCGCCCGGATGATCTGCATGGACCGGTCCACGTGCGGGTCCGATGGCATGGGCCGACCCTCGGTGAAGGCCCGGAACTGGGCATCCTCGGCGTCGATTGCGTAGCGTTGCTGCGCTTCCAGCCGGAACGCTTCCTCGCCGGCCGCGTCGTACAGCTCTAGCAGGTCGGCACCGTTCACGGCTGCCCCCAACCGCCGCTCGAGCTCGTGAGCGGCTTCCAGGAACACCCGCGCCGAGACCGTGTTCAGCACCTCGTCATCGGGGACGCGGATCCCCCGGTAGTCGCCGGGGTTCCCGGGCTTGCCCTGGACGACCACCACATCGCCGTCGAGCATCACGCGGTCACAGCCGTCGAGCGTGTGCGAGTCGCTGCTGAGCACTATCGGATCCTTCATCGCGGTCTCCTGCGAGGTCGGGTTCGGACGCGCGCGTCCTCTTACCCGTAAGTCTCGCCGCTTACCCAGGATATCCGCAACACGTTGCTGTTACCCATAGCGACACACTTTTACCCGAGTAAAACCGCGCGTACAGTGGGTAAAAAGGAACGGACCGCCTCTGGCGCTAGTGACGCCTCGGGCGGCCCTGAGTCCCCAGTTCCAACGTCACTGGAAGGAGACCTGATGGTCACCGTAACTGGCACCACGTGCGAGTGGCTGCCGACTCGCGCAGACCTGGACGCGGCCACCGCGCGGACCGCCGCGGCGATCGCCGACCCGCACGCCAGCCTGGCCGAAGTCGAGCGGCTCGCCGAACTCGAGGAAGCCATGCACCGCACCTACTTGGCCCGGCCCGGCGCCGATGCCGAGCTGCAGGCCGAGGCCGAGCTCGAGGCAACCCTCTGATGGCAGACGAGGATGCCGCCACACCCGAAGGCGGCCCCGGTGAGCATGCCTGACCCGGCCGCGTACGTCACGCTGATCGACTGCCAGTCGGCCGGCAGCGGGGTGCTGCACAGCCTGCACCTGCCGATGCCGGAGCCCGAACCGCTCCCCGAACCCGAACCCGAATTGGAAGCGGAGGCCGGTTGATGGAGCAGCGCACCGCATATGAGATCTACCGCAGCTGGGGGTGGTCCCAGGCCGAGGCCGCCTGGGCCGCCGTCCACGGCCCCGCCCCTGCCGCCCCCGAACCGGAACCCGATCTCGAGCCCGAAGCCGGCCTTTGACCTGCTCCGGGTCAGACCTGCCTGTCAGCCACCCGGCCCGCGGCTACGCCCTGGAAAGCACGCCGCGGGCCGGGCTTGTCTCCCCAGCGCCTTAGGAGGCCCTGATGAGCAACTCAACTCTTCCACGCAGCCCGGGTCTGTTTGAGATCACCCGGGCCAGCGGCGGCCGGATGGTGACCAACGTCCGCCGCATCGCCGGCGCCGGGCGCGCCCCCGGCTCGGTCCTGATCGCCTGCGCGGCCTGGCTCCTGGCCGTGGCCGGCGCCGGTGCCCTGTACGTCTCGTTCAGTGCGCGCAGCGGCAGTACGTGTTCGGCGCCCGGCACCAGGACGCGGCCAGCATCATCGAGGCGCTGCTGCTCGACGTGCCGCTGATCGTGTTCACCCTGCTGGCACTCGGGCTGTCGAGGGCCGGGAAGTCGAGCCGGACTGAGCGGGCGCTGATCCTGGCGTGCGCGATCGCGTCCGCCTATATGAACGTGTCGGCTGCCGACACCGCCTCGCCCCGCTCCGTCGTCGCCTACGCGGTCGCGCCGGTGGCGCTCGCCGTGGTGGTCGACCGTGTCGTCGCGGTGATCCGCCGCCACGTCCTGGCCGACGACGAGATGTCCGCCTGGACGGCCCTGGGCCGCGCCATGGTGGCCGCTGTGCGCCTGGCCGGCGTGACCCTGCTGTACGCGCTGCGGTTCGTCCTGGCGCCACGGTCGACGGCTGGAGGCCTGCGCCGGTGGGTCCTGGTGGCCACGCCGCTGCCGGACGCCGCGACGCCGTCGCGGGTACCGCTGGCCAGCAATGATGTTCCGGCTATTGAATCCCTGACCGAGCCGCCCGAACTCGCTGGGGCGTCCAAGAAGGCCCGGCTCGGCTGGTGGTACGAGCGGGACGCCGCCTACGGGAAGCGCGCCGGCGCCGCCGCGGCGGCTAGGCGGCTGGCGCCGCTCGTCGGCCTGAGCGAGGGCACCGCCCGCGCCTACATCGCCCAGATCCTCGACGACCTGGAAGCGAGGGCGTCATGATCCGGCTCATCGTCGCCGGCGTCGCCCTGGTGGTGATCGCCGGCTTGTTCGTCCGCTTCACGGCGTTCTCCGGGGACCGGATCCGCCGTATGCAGTGGCGCATCAAGTTCCGCCTGCATCCTGGCGCCGGATTCGCGACGCTGGCCGAGCTGCTGTTCCGCTGGTCCCGGCTTGCCGCGCTCCATCACGGGCGCCGTGCCCGGCCGGGGATGAAGCTGCGCCACCGCGTTGTCTCGCGTACCACGCGGTATGCGGTCCGGCTCGGCCGGGCGAACTACGGCCGCCGGGTGTACGCCCGGGCCGAGGACCAGACGATCATCCTGAGCCTTCCACGGGTGGGAAAGTCCGGGCTGCTCGCCGACCGCGTGATCGAGCACCCGGGACCGGCCTTGATCGCGGAGTCCCGGTCGGACATGTACACGCTGACAGCCGGCCACCGCTCCCGCCTGGGCCCGCTGGAGGTCTTCAACCCTCGGGGCGTCTCGGGCATCCCGTCCACGTTCCGGTGGAACATCACGGCGGGCTGCGCCGACCCCGCCGAGGCGCTGCTGCGAGCTGATGGCCTGGTCGGCGACGTGGCCACCGGCGACATGCAGTGGTGGTCAGAGAAGTCGGCGGCGGCCCTCGCTGCCGCGATGCACGGGGCCGACTTGATCGGCGGCGACATGCGCGACGTGTGGGCGTGGACCAACAGCCTCGGCTATCACCTGATCGACCAGGCCCGGAAGGTTCCTGGCGCGTCGCTGGAACTGTTCGGCTGCCTCGCCGAGCTCGACAAGTCATCCCGTAGCGCTGACAGCATCAAGCTCACGATGTCCAAGGCCCTGGCGTGGATGGCGGTTCCGTCGATCCGGGAGATGGTCACCGGCCCCGAGGCGCGCCCGTTCGACGTGGCCCGGTTCACCGCGGCCAACGGAACGATCTACATGATGGCCGACGGGGAGAACTCGCCGGTAGCACCGCTCTTCAGGTGCTTCACCGACTACATCCACAGGTCCGCAGGCCTGTACGGCCTGTCGATGCGGCACCGCAAGCTCGACCCCGGCCTGCTGATCGCGATTGACGAACTGCACGCCTGCCCCGTCCCCCTGCCCGCGTGGCTAGCCGATTCGGCCGGCAAGGGCATCCAGGTCGTGGCCGTCGTCCACTCGACCGGCCAGCTGCGCAAGAAGTACGGCGAGCACGGCGCCGACACCGTGTGGTCGACGGCTGGCACCAAGCTGTTCCTGCCCGGCATTCACGACGCCAAGACGCTGGAGGAAGTCAGCAAGCTGTGCGGCACAGTCAAAAACGGTGACGGCAAGGACCCGGTCATGCCGCCGGAGCTGCTCAGGATGCTCCCGGACTGGTGCGCCCTGGTCATCCGGTCCAACCTGCACCCCGTCGTGGTGCGGTTCCGGCCGGCCTGGCGCAGGCTCGACGCCCGCCTCGGGCGCCGGCCGCTCCCGGCGCTGACCGTCCCGGCCCGGCTGCCGCGCCTGCCTGAGCCTGAGCAGGCGCCCGAACCGGCGGTCCCGGCGTCCGCGAACGGCCACGGCGGCAAGCCCGGCCCGCTGGTCAAGGCAGGCATCGGTGACTGAACCGGAGGCCGGGCTATGACGTTCGATGAGTACGACCTGGAGGCCGGATGACATGCCGTCGCCTGACCCCCGAGGAGCTAAAGCGGGCCGACGCCGCTTGCCGGCAGTGGTGGCTGTCGGTGCTGACTCTGGGGCTTGTCCCGAAACCGGAGCCCGAGCCGGAACTTGAGGCCTGATGACTGAACCCGGCCCGATCGACGCGCTAGCCCGGCAGGTCGCCGAGCTGCGCAAGATCGTCACGGGCTGGGATGCCCGGCTCGAGGCCGAGGGCATCGGCGCCACCATGCGGGTCCTGCTGGATATCAAGCACCTGCGAGAGCAGCTGGACAAGGCCCTGGACAAGCACCAGCTTAAGCCGCCCCCGGCGCCGTGGTGGTGCGTCGGCGCGGACGAGGGCCGGGCGATGCTCGCCGACCTGCGCGAGTGGGTCGACGGGTTCGCCCGCCGCCACTACCCGGGGTACCTGGCCCGGCTCCCGCACTGCTGGTCGAACCACCCGGAGGCGGTGTGGGAACTGAGCACGCTCCGCGCCGAATGGGAGCGGATCTACGGCGACGAGGACAACCGGGACCTGCAGGGCGCGCTCGCCTGGCATGACAAGTGGCTCCCCGGCGTCCTGGGCCGTCTCGCCGCGTCGGTCAAGTGCGACGAGACGGGCTGCCGGATGGCGCGGCCGCACGCGTTCTGAACTCCGGCGAGGAAGGCCCCGGTGCGGAGAGCGCCGGGGCCTTCCGCTTGCCGTCATCCAGGAGCTTGAGTTGTGCTTTTGCATCTAAGCACAACCCTATGGACTACCTGCGGAGCGCTTCCCGGGCACGATCCGGCCGCCTGAGCAAAAGCACAACTATTCGGCGTGCATATCAGCGCCGGAGGCCGTCTAGCCGATCTCGGCCTCGAAGTCGGCCTCGGGCTCTGGCGCCGGCGCGGGCGCGCGGTCCTCGCCGGCCTGCCACGTGGACTCCAGGACAGGCTCAGGCTCAGGCTCGGGCCGGATTCCGGGCTCGTCACGGATCTCCCGGTTGATCTCATCGCGCCGGGCCTGCTGCTCGTCCATCCGGGCGGCGAGCTCGTCGACCTGGCGGCCGATGCAGCCGAGGTCTGCGCGGATCTCCGCCTCGGCCTGGCGCCTGGCCTCCCGCCGGGCCTCTGCCTCCGCCGTGACCCTCGACAGTCGCTCGAGGAACTCCGCTTCCGTCTCGGGCTCACGACGTTCGCCAGGCTCTACGGTCTCGCCCTCGGGCTCCTGTACGGCCCGCACCTCTGGCTCCGTCTCGCTGCCGTGGACGATCCGGTGCAGTCGCTCCTGGAACTCCGCCTCGGTCTCGGTCTCGGCGCGGCCGCCCTCGAGTTCCGGGCGAGGCTCCGGGCGAGGCTCCGACTGCGTCTCGGCCTCGGCGTCCGGCTTCGCTTCGGTCCCGTAGACCATCCGGCGCAGCCGCTCCTGGAACTCCGCCTCAGTCTCGACGGGACCGCTCTCGGGCTCCGCGTCCGCGGCCTCCGGGGTCACCTCAGCTTCCGGCTCTGCCTCGGTCCCGTTGACGATCCGGTCCAGGCGAGCCAGGAACTCGGCCTCGGTCTCGACGCGCCGCCCTTCCTGTTCGGTCTCCGGGTCCGTACGTCCGGACCGCGGCGCCGTAGCTCGGCGGCGGAGGCCCGGGCGCGCTCTTCGAGGTCTGCGTTGGCCTCGCGCCACTCCCGGCGCGCCGCGTCGGCGACGGACAGCCGCGACAGCTCGCCGGAGTGCTTCTCCGCCTCGGTCTCGGCGTCTTCCAGGGCTGCCACGTCCCCGCCGAGCACGGCGGTGTCGGCCCGGTCCCGTGACTGCTCCAGGGCGTGCTCGACGTCGCCGACCTCGGCCTGCACGTCGGGCGGCGCGACCGCTTCGGCGCGGATGTAGTCCTGCACCTGGGCCTCGAGCTGGCCGCGGCCCATCGCCTTCAGCAGGGCCGCGTCGTCGGGCAGCTCCAGGGCGCGCACGCTGGCGTGGAACGCCTCGGCCAGGTGGGCCTTCCCGGCTGGCACGGGCCCGATCGCCTGCTGCGGGTCGGTGATCCCGGCGGCCTCCCGGTAGGACTCGACGAGCCCGGCGCGGTGCTGCCATTCGGCCTGTACCGCGGGTGACCCGGCGCGCGGGTCACCCCAGGCCCGGAGCGCCCATTCCGGCGGGTTCACGGCTAGCCCTTCACCTAGCGCGGCCTGGCGGCCGTCGAGCATCCGCGCCTCGGTCTCGATCTCCGGCGTGGCGCACTCCGGCGTGCGTTCAGCCCATCCGGCCGTCATGCCCCGCGCCGGGGCCGGCAATTTTCCCGCCCTGCCATGCAGACCCGCCGCGATGCTGCGCAGGCCGTCTAGCGGTGCGGCAGTGATCGAGTCCAGCACGTCCTCGATGCGGCGGCCGCCGATCTCGTGCGCCCTCAGCACCTGCAAGAACGCGGGGCGCTCCGGGTCGCGCATGTACCGGCCGAACTCGCCCGGCGTGATCCGCTGCCGGACCATCTCGTCGATCTTCGGCACCACGTCCAGGCGCCAGAACGCCTCGTACAGCTCCAGGAGGTGGCCGGTGTGGGTGGCGTAGTCCTGCGCGGCCTGCATCGCCTCCAGGGCGGTGCCCTCCGGGTTGCTGCGCTGCATAGCCTGGGCGAGCACGGCCTCCCACGGGGCCATCTGCCGGTCACTGGGCTGGTCCGGCATCACGATCTTGACCGCGTTAGCGGCCGCCTCGTCGCCGGCCTGCACGGAGCTCGTGAGCCCTCCGCAGGCCCGCGCCGGCGTACGCCTCCCGCTCGGCCCGCGTGGGCTGCGCCGGGTCCGGCGCCCCGGTCACCACGTGCACGGTGTTCTTCTCCCGGCCGCGGGTCAAGCCGACATACAGCTGGTCCCGGGTCATGCCCTCGCTGACCACCAGGTGCCCGGTGTCGACGGTGCGGCCCTGGGCGATGTGCACGTTCCCGGCGTAGTCGAGTTCTGCGGACTCCTCGAGGTAGGCGGCCGGGACCAGGAACGGCCGGGACCACTGGCCCGGCCCGGTGCGCCGCGACACGACGGCGAGCCGCCCGAGGCCGCTGTCCTGCCAGCCGTCGATCCGGATCGTGTCCCGGTTCGCCAGCGTCTGCCCGTCCGCGTCGATCCGGGTGTTCAGCCGCGCCCGCACCAGGTCACCGCGGCCGGCCTGGTTGCCGTCCGCCAGCGTGATCTCGCTGGCACCGCTGATGAGGCGGCGCTCGATCAGCCGCTCGCGGGCCAGCCGGGCCAGCTCGGCCGCTTCCTCGTTGCTCGCGGCCAGCAGCAGCGTGTCCCGGCCGGCGCGGTAGTTGTTCAGCCACAGCATGACCGCGTCGTCGTACACCCGGGTCCGGTGCCCGTGGTAGATCCGGCCGCGGTCGGCGTACTCGGCCAGCGCCGAGACGTCGCCGTCGCGGAGCCTCAGCGACGCCGCGGCTTCCCAGGAGTGCGTGAACCGGCGGACCTCGGTCAGCTTCCACGACCCGTGCCTGGCGGCGATCAGGCGGAAGATGCCGCCGGCGTCGACCGGGCCGAGCTGCTCGGTGTCGCCGACTCCGATCACCTGGGCGCCGCACCGGCGGGCGGCCTGGACGATGCGCAGCATGTCATCCGTGGACGCCTGGGTGGCCTCGTCGACCACCAGGACGTCCCCCGGATACACCGGCACGTGCCCCCGGGTCTGGTCGGAGTCCTTGAGCTTGCCGAGGAACTTCGCGATGTTCACCGCCGACGTCAGGCCCTCGCCGGCCAGCTGGCGGGCCGCGTTCTCCGAGGCCGTCAGGCCGATGACCCGGCCGCCGGTGAGATCGGTCCAGATCCGCGCGAACGCGGCCATCGCGTGGGTCTTGCCGGTGCCTGCCGGCGCGACCAGGCAGTTGATCAGCCGCCCGGAGGTCAGCAGGCCCGTGACCGCGACCCGCTGCGACCAGTCCAGGTCCGTCCCGGCGACCGCGGCCGCTGCCGCCTCCGCCGTGACCCGCTGCGGGACCGGCATCCTGCCCACGTCGACCAGCCACTGCTCGTGGTCCAGGTGCTCCTTGGTGCAGAACCAGTCCTCGCCCGGCGGCCGGTAGATGCTCGTGCCGTCCTTGCGGTGCTCGAGCCGGGACACGTCGATGACATCAGGCACCGGCGCGATCTGCAGGACGGTCACGCCCTCGGCCCGTCCCGACACCGCCTCGGCCGCGAGCTCATCGAGGTACGCCTGCGGGTCGGCATCCGGGGGAAGCGAGCCGAGCGCCCGGCCGAGCTCGAAGGCCAGCTGCGACCGGCTCCACACCGCGTTCGCCTTCTGCACCTCGGCGACCGCGATGCGGATGGCCCGGGCTCGCTCCGCTTCGCTCGGCGGTTCGCTCGGCCCGTGCTCCGCCGCGTACGCGGCCGCTCGGTAATGAAGCGCGGACAGCTTCCCGGCGCCGCGCCGCTCCGCCTTGCGCGCCCACGCGGTCAGCTCCTGGCCGGGCGCCGGAGGGTTGTGGTCCTTCGCGTCGCGGGTCTTCAGAGCGGCCTGCTGCTTGATCTTGTACCACGCCTGCTTGCCCGGAGCGTGGCCGTGCTTCGCCTCGTACTCGGCCGCGAGCTCGCGCGCCTTGTCCTGCAGCTCCTTCGCGCGATCCGAGAACGCGTCGGCGGCTTCCTCGGAGATCCCGCCGACCTCGAGCGCGTTGCCGTCCGCCCGCCGCACCGTGCGCCACCCGAGTTGCTCCAGCTCCTGGGCCAGGAACCGGTCACCGTAGGCGCCGAACCCGAGCTTTTCCTTGAACAGCGGCTGGCCGTGGAGTGCGCGCCACTTGTCATCCGCTCCGTCCGCTCGCTGCGCCCGGTTCGCGATCGCGTTGTGCACGTGCAGCTGCGGGTCACCCTCCCGGTTCGTGTGCTGCGGGAAGCTGGCGACGATGAACCCCTTGGCGTCGCGCCATTGCCCCGTCGTCGCGGAGTGGTGGCCGGTGCGGACGTAAGCGGCCCGCTGCTCCGCCAGCACCATCATCCGGTCGTTGGCCCGCTTCACCGCTGCTCGGATCTGCTCGGCCTGCTCCGTGAGCCGCTCCGCATCCGCTTCGCGCCCCTCCATCGCCGCTTCGGCCGCGGCCTGCAGGAGCGACGCCCACAGCACCGACACGCTCTTAGGCGCGGAGAACGTGTAGTCGTAGAACGGCACCCGGTTGCGCCACTGGCTGCGCAGCTTCAGCCGGATCTCCCGGATCTCCTCCGGCGTGATGATCCCGCCCGCCGCGGCCACCTGCTCGGCGACCTCCGCCTCGATCCGCTTGTGCAGCGAGCCCGACGCCGCCGGGTACTTCCCCGGCCGCTGACGGCGGCCGAGGATCTGGCCGTCCGGGCCGACGTCCTCGTGGTACAGCCTGCGCATCACCCGGGCGTCGACCTGGCCGGCCAGCCCGAGCGCCGCGGCGCCGGCGCCCTGCCAGTAGCCCGGCGGCTCCCCGGCCGCGCCGGTGTAGTAGTCACTGGCGTTCGGGTCGCCAGTCAGGTACGCCGTGTCGTACCCGGTGTGCAGGCTCAGCATGGCGGCCGGATCCTCCTCTCCCGGGCGGTCAGGCGGGCAGTCCCAGCGCGGCGCGGAGCGCACGCGGGTCCATGATCATCTTCATGATGCAAGTGTGTGAAGGTCCTTCGCCCTTGCCCTTAGAGCGTAACCCACGGGCGCCCGTTCCGCAGGCCCCAGATCTCCGCGCACCGGGCCGGCTTCTGGCCTTTGTCAGACCCCGCCGCATACTCGGGGTTATGGAGGGCGCACGGTTCACCCGGGTGAACCGTGCCGTGTTCGCCGACTGCCTGTTCCTGATCGGGCAGGCGTGGGTCAAGCGCGCCGCTGGTGATCTCCGTGGCGCCGCTGAGGATTTGACCCAGGCCGTGGCGATGGTCCCGCCGGGAACTGTGGAGATGATCACCGGCATGATCGAGGCTGGCGAATGGCCCGAACCCGGCCCCGACCTCGAGGCGATGGACGACTGGCTTGAACGCTGCCGACAGGCCGGCGCCGGCGAGCTCCGGATGACGATCGGCGAGATCCCCGCCCGCCCTGCCCGGCCGGTACTCCCCGCTCCTCCCCCGCGCCGCGTGGAGGCCGAGGCGGAGTTCCTCAAGCGGCTCGCGCAGGTCGTGGCTGACGCCGAGGCGCGCCACGGGACGGGACCTCATGCCGGCCGCCCGCGAGAATCCCGCCCGTGAGCCGCTGCCCGGGCGGCAAGGTGCGGACGCGTCTTGTACCGGATTCGAGCTGGTGTCACTGTCCGGTCCGGATCTGTCCAAGCCGGGCGCCCTCGCCGACGAGATGCGCGCCGTGGGCCTGATGTAGCGACTCGCCTACTGTTCCCCAAGAGCGTCGTCCATCGCGTCGCGTTCGCGTGCGGCGGCGCCTGAATTCCCGGAGTGTCCACGGATGGTGGACAAGGAGGAGCGCCCGGCGTATTGTCTAAAGCATGTCCACCAGTGGTGGACATGTAGGGAGGTGCGGACATCATGGCCGCGACGGTTCCCGGCCCCGTCGGTACTGGAAAGGGTCCACAATCCGTGGACATATCTGAGGTGCCGGGCTCAGCGACCGGTCCCGTGGACGTGCCCCCAGCGCTAGCCGCGCTCACCCGGGTGCGGGCCGCCGCCGCCGACCTTGAGCGCGCCGAGCGGGCGGCAATCGAGGCGGCCCGGGCGGGCGGCGCGACCTGGCGGCAGATCGCCGCAGCGCTCGGCATGCGCGGCCGGACCGGCGCACAGAAACGTTACACCGACCTCGCCCGCCGCCTTTCCGCCCCCCGGCAGAGCGCGCATCAGGCACCCCTCGCTATGCCCGAGCCCAGTGCACCGCAGCCACGGCTGGCTGTGGCGGACCCCCCTGCCGCCATGCGTCCACGCGAAGCGGACGCGGTGCGAGACGACGCGGGCCCCGACTCCCCTCCGCCGGGAGGGCAGGAGCCGGCCGCGCCACCGGCTGGCCAGGAACGTGCGGCAGCCCGGCACCGCCCTGTCCCCGAAATCGGGCCGGAGTGGACGATCACTCAGCCGTCTGGCCCCGGCGGCGACGTCGTGTTGTGGCGTGACGGTGTGCGGGTCGGCACCGCCGGGCGTGCTGGGCTCACCAGGGGCTGGACGGCGACCCGTGATAGCGGCGGTACCGTGACCGGGCTCGGGGTGGCAGGCGCGGCTAGCCGCTACCCGACGCGGATCAAGGCCCTGAGTGCGCTGGCTGTCGACCACGAAGCCGCCCGGCGGCGCACCCGTCGCCGGGCGGCTGGGTCGCTTCGGCCGTGACGGCTCGGCGCACAGAGACGCCCGCCCGGTGGGGAAGCCGGACGGGCGTCTGTGGTGCTCTTGCTGGTCAGAACGGCGGCTCGTCGCTGTACCCGCTCCCCTGGTTGCTAGCCTACGGGTCGGCGTCGCCCTGGCGCTGTCCGCCGTTCCCGGCGCTCGAGCGGGAGGCCTTCGTGACTTTCGCCGTGGCGTCCTTCAGCGAGACGCCGATCTCATCTGCCTCGATCTCGTAGACCGTGCGCTTCTCGCCTTCCTTGGTCTCGTATGACCGCTGACGGAGGCGCCGGTCACGATCGCCCGGGTGTCCCGGGTCATGGACTCTGCGATGTTCTCAGCGGCCTGGCGCCACAAGTTGACCGTGAGGAACAGGGTGTCCCCGTCCTTTCACCCCCCGCCTGCTTGCCGGTGATGGTCAGCGTGGTCTCGTTCATGGTCTCGTGCTCCTTCGTGGCTTGTCCCGCTGACCTGCGGGAGCTGATCTTGGCAATCGCCGTTGGCGACCGGTGGCGGTCTGCCCGCCACCGCAAGGGCCATCGGGAGCGGGCCGCGGAGGCTCGCGGTCAAGGGTGGGCCGCAGGCTCATTTCCGCAGGAAACGCGAAGCGCCCTTGACGGGGAGTGCGGCCCGCGTAAGCAGGCGATTGCCGGACTGAGCCCGGCCGGAGGCCGGCCCTCCCGAGTCTTGGCCTCCGCGGGCCTGAGCGGGCTGGTTGCTGTCCATCGCGGGATCTTGTCCCCCGAAGTCCTCGATAATCGCGATTATCGAGGACTTCCGGCGTTCCGGACGGCCGGGTTCGGGTTAAGTCACCATCCGCCTTGTCCGACCCGAGCCAGTTCTGTACGTTGGTAGCCGAACAGTACGTACATTTGCGGACGGACCGCAAATGCCCGGTTCCGGGTGACCCAAAGCGGAAAAAGGCCTGAAATAGGGGTTCCCCCGTGTGTTTCGGGCCGCTGACGATGGGCATGCGAACCGCGTTTGGTCTGTCCCGGTGGTGGGGAGCTGCTCATGACGCAGCCGATCTTGCGACACATCGCTCGCCGAGCGGTGCAGGTCGCGATCGCGGCTGCCGGGATTCTGGTCATCCTGCTGGTGTTCTCCCGGCAGGCGCACGCAGCAACCTCGGACACCTCCACGCCGGGCACCTCGGCCACTTCGGCTACGGCGTCGGCCACTTCGGCTACGGCGTCGGCCGCCTCGGCCACGGCGCCTGCCGCCTCCGCTACCACGCCGCCCGCCTCGGCTGCGGCTCCTGCTACCACGCCTGCCGCCTCGGTTACCTCAGCCGCTGCTCCGGCCCCGTCAGCTCCGGCCCCCTCGGCTGCGGCTCCGGCCCCGACAGCTCCGGCCCCCTCGGCGCCGGCCCCGCCCCGTCGGTCCCGGCTCCGGCTCCCTCGGTTACCTCAGCCGCTGCTCCGGCCCCGTCGGCTCCGGCTCCGGCCCCGTCAGCTCCGGCCCCCTCGGTTACCTCAGCCGCTGTTCCGGCCCCGTCGGCTCCGGCCCCGTCAGCTCCGGCCCCCTCGCTGCCGGGCCGCCGGCTCCGCGGCCCCGTCAGCTCCGGCCCCCTCGGCTGCGGCTCCGGCCGCGAGCTCGGCCAAGGCCCCCTCGGCTGCGGCTCCGGCCCCGTCGGCTCCGGCCCCGTCAGCTCTGGCCCCCTCGGCTGCGGCTCCGGCCCCGTCGGCTCCGGCCCCGTCAGCTCCGGCCCCCTCGGCTGCTGGCTCCGGCCCCGTCGGCTCCCGGCTCCGGCTCCGCTCCGGCCACCTCGGCTCGCGGCTCCGGCCCCGTCGGCTCCGGCCCCGTCAGCTCCGGCCCCCTCGGCTGCGGCTCCGGCCCCCTCGGCTG
>CAWCII010000047.1:0-13295 GCA_963795575.1 uncultured Actinomycetes bacterium
AGCTGTTCGGCCGCGTTGATGCGGTATTCGGGATCGATGCCGTCGTCGCAGGCGATGGCCCGGAACGCCTCGGCGGCGGCCCGCCGGCCGAGCCTGGCTAGCTGCTCGGCCACGTCGATGGGGTCGTGATTGTCTTCGTACATGGCTGTGTCGGCTTTCTCTGCGAGATCATTTCCGATATCAGAAACGGACAGCCTGGCCGGTTCAGGGCTAGCCGTAGCGGGCCGAGCGGGGATGAGTACGTGTGCGTTGAGGCAGCTTCATCATCTGTCTCAACTGCATGAGCCCAGTCTGAGGTGCGGGCCAGCCTCCGGCTATGGGGGAAACCCCCGATTTAACCCTGACGATAACCCGTGCCGCGTCTCTGGGCCGCGTCAAGAATCAGTTGTGCGTCGGTGCCCCGCCGTGCAACCGGATCGGCTGACCCGTTGCCTGGAAGGTCGTTGGAGATAGCGGGCCCTCTGCACCGCCGCAGGTCACAAGCCGTCGGGACGTGGCCGTGAGGTGGCTCGATGTCCAGACGCTTTACGTATCGGCCGTTCGACCTGCGGCTTCCTGGCCGCCGGTCTCATGTCCGGCCTGCCCGCTTTCCTCGTAACCGCTGGTCTCTTCGGCGGTGCCGAGGTAGTCGCCGTAGTACTGCCGGAGGGCGTCCTTCTCGCTTTCGCCGATATGCGCGTCGGCGTCGATGTTAGGGGCGTCCTTGACCTGGTCCTTGGACACGGCGAGCACGACCAGTTGGCCGTCGAACCGGGATCCGTGGATCGGCGCGAAGCTCTGCCGGGTGCCAAACAGGCCGGTCTCCACGAGGACCCACTGTGGCTGCCCGGTCTGGTCGTCGTGGTACACCTGGCTGATCTTGCCGATCCTGTTGCCCTCGGCGTCCACAGCGGCGCGGTGGACGTATTGGTGAGGGTCCTGCGAGGTGGTCATTGCTGTCTCCCCTTTGCCGGATACCGCGCACGCGGACGTCCTGGCCACGCGACGAGGTACAAGGCACGTCAAGCTACCCTGCGAGGACAGCCACAAACAGGTCCTCAGCAAACGATGAACAGGATCCGCGCAAGAAGCAGGAGATCCTGACTTTACATCGCCTGGCCAGCGGAGCAGCTGGGCCGCCAGTGAGCGCGAGAGGGCCGCCGCTGCAATCGTGCTAATTTATGTCACTGACCTGGCCGTGGACGCCTGCCACAAGGCATCGTAACCAAGATCATTCGTGTATGTTCCCGGATCAAAGGGTTGCTGCGTTGCTTTCCCTGATACGCCGAGCGTGGACTGATAGCCAATCTCGCTGGTCGCGGTTGCGGCGTGTGTGATGAACGGCAAATCCGGCCATCGCGAGAAGCGCCCTGATATTTGGCTCGCGATGCAGCGTGAACCAGCGTCTGCGGTCCGAAGCGTACCTGGATGCAACTTCGAAGCCCTCACCGTCGCCTTCCGCGACAGACAAGTAGAGCTCGCCGCCCGGGCGGACGGCGCGGGCGAACTCCGACAGAACTGCAGGCACGGCCAGGCGCGGGATGTGCAACAGCGCCGCCTCGCACCAGATGGCGTCAGCCGACCCGGTGCACAGGGGAAGCCGACGCATGTCAGCCTGGACGACGCCAGGCAATCCGCCGGTGCGGAGTTGCCCCAGAGACAGGTCGATGCCGATAACCCTGAAACCCTGCTCGCGCAGGAGCGTGATGTCGCGTCCGGGTCCGCATCCGACGTCGGCCAGCACGCTGCCTGGCGGAAGGCCGGCGGTCAGTACGCTGATGTGGTTGGCAAGGTGCGGCCAGGGGGCCGCGTTTCGCCTCGCGTACTCGGCCGTGATCAGGTCGTAGGTCTGTTGAGTCTCGGCAATGGGCTCGCACACGTCGCCGACGCTATCTCGGCGGTTGCCGCACGGACCACCTGGTAGGCAGCATCCATTAGGGGGTTGACCTGTCAGGACGGCTCCCCCGAGCGCGGGGCCGCATGGCGGTATCGCCGTGGTCGCCAGGGCGCAGGTCTAGCAGGTGAGCGTTCTGGCGTCGAGCATCGCAGCCAGCGCGGATCCGGCCAGCGGAAGGTGCTGCTGTGGGCTTGGCGGTTCGCCGCAGTGGCTGAAGAAGTCATCACGAACGCATAGACGTGGACTGATTCGCGGTCCGGGATCCTGGCAGCCTTGGGTACTACCGGCCGGGGTCCACGGCCACGCCGTTGGGGCCGCCCGCGGAGATGCTGAGGATGCGCTGGCTGACGCCGCTGCCGTTGAGCCGGGCGCCGGACTCGGTCATGCTCAAAGCCGTCCGAGTCCGTCCGGTCATTTGGCATGACCTAGGCCTCAATGCTCGGTCCAGTGCGCCAAGGTCCGGCACCGTACAGCGGCGTTGCTGCTCGCGTTGCTGCCCTGGCAGGCATCGTGATCACCAGCTTCCGGACACTCAGGCGGCCGCAGTACACCATCTGAGTACGGTTGACCCGTGCCCGAGCTGCAGCGCCTGCGCGCCGACCACGCCCCGGCGGTCCTGGCCTTCGAACTGGCGAACCGCGCCTACTTTGCCACTTTTGTCTCCGACCGCGGCGATGACTTCTTCCACCAGTTCACCGAGCGGTACAACGCCCTGCTGGCCGAGCAGGAGGCTGGCATCTGCCGCTTCCACGTGCTCGTCGGCGAGGATGGCACGGTGCTCGGCCGGTTCAACCTGGTCGATCTTGACGACGGCACGGCCGAGCTCGGATACCGGGTCGCGCAGCAAGTCGCGGGCCGCGGGGTGGCGACCGCGACCGTGCGAGAACTGTGCCGGCTCGCGACCGCGCGGTACGGGCTGCGTACGCTCAGAGCAGCGACCACGTATGACAACGTCGCGTCCCAGAAGGTGCTGGCCAAAGCCGGGTTCGTCCCGGCTGGCCCGGCCGAGCACCGGCGGCCGGCCAGGCATCTGGTATCAGCGTGACCTGGCCGCCGACTGACCCCAGATCAGTCGCTGACGACGCGCAGCAGCGCGTAGAGCAGTAAGAGCGGGCGAAGGCGTCCGGAGCGGGCGAAGTGAATCGAACCCTCATAACCAGCTATTCCGAAAGTTGCGGACTTTCCGACCGGACCGGCGTTTGCGCAGGGACATCGAGGGCTTGGAAGGTGTACCGCACCAGGCGGCCATGGGCGCTGACCTGGACATTTGGGTGACCGATGGGTGCCATTGCTGACCGGTGCTTACCACTACTGATGGCACGCTAATGGCACGTGATCTTGGATGCTAACGCGTCGTCTTCAGCACCGCTGAGAGTGCATCCAGGGCGGATGGCACGAGGGCGTAGTAGGCCCAGACGCCGCGCTTGTCGCGGGTGAGGATCCCGGCTTCGACCAGGATCTTCAGGTGGTGGGAGATGGTCGGCTGGGTCAGGCCCAGCGGCTCGGTCAGGTCGCAGACGCACGCCTCGCGGCCCTCGTGCGCGGCGACCATGGACACCAGCCGCAGCCGGGTCGGGTCGGCCAGCGCCTTGAGGAGCGGGCCAGGTCGGCGGCCTGGCGGGCGGTGAGCGGCTCGCGCAGCAGCGGCGCGCAGCAGGCATCTGCGGCCGGGCCGGCCGAGGTTCGAGCGGTCGATGTGTGGTCACGTGATCAGTATGGGCAGGCATTGACATGTGTCTATGTCTCAGGCACAGTAGGCATCGACAATCATCTATGTCTAGGGGAGGTCGTGATGAGCGACGAGATCGGCCGCGGACCTGTGGAGCAGGTCCGGTCCCGGTACGCCGAGGCGGCCCGGGCGGTGCTGGAGCCCGGGCCTGGGCGCACTGCCGTGCTGCGGACGTCCTGCCGCGGATCGGGTCAGCCGGCTACCGGGTCGGCTGCCCTGGACTCCGCGGACTGCTTCGGCGGCTCGCTGTACGGCAAGGGCGAGACCGAGGATCTGCCCGAGGAGGCCGTGCTGGCCAGCCTGGGCTGCGGGAACCCGCTGGCCGTCGCGGACCTGCGCGAGGGCGAGCGCGTGCTGGACCTGGGCTCGGGCGGCGGCATCGACGTGCTGCTGTCGGCCCGCCGGGTCGGCCCGTCCGGGTTCGCCTACGGCGTGGACATGACCGACGACATGCTGACCCTGGCCCGCGCCAACGCGGCCAAGGCCGGGGCGCAGAACGTGGAGTTCCTGCAAGGGCCGAGATCGAGGACCTGCCGCTGCCCGACGCGGCGGTGGACGTGGTGATCTCCAACTGCGTGATCAACCTGTCCGCTGACAAGCCCGCCGTGCTGGCCGAGATGTTCCGCGTCCTGGTGCCCGGCGGGCGGATCGGCATCTCCGACGTGGTCGCCGAGGATCACCTGACGCCGGCCGACCGCGCGGCGGCCGGGTCCTACGTCGGGTGCATCGCCGGGGCGCTGTCCCGCACCGAGTACCTGGACGGCCTGGCGGCGGCCGGGTTCGCCGATGCGTCGGTGACCTTCACCAGCGAGGCCGCACCCGGGCTGCACTCGGCCATCGTCCGTGCCGTCAAGCCCGCCAGGTGATGGCGATGCCGGGGCGAGTGAGCAGACCAGCCAGGTCAAGGTACTCAACGTCAACTGGGCCGCCGGGGGGAGGGGCAGGATGGCAGGTTCGAGGTGATGATCGTGACCGCGGACGGTGAGAAGCACACCTTCGCGCCCAGCCCGGCCGCGATGACCGCCTGCTGGACCTGGCCAGGACCGATGCCATCTTGCTGTGGGACCTGCCCGCGCGGACCCTGATCGCGGCCAGCATCGTCGGGACCTGGCTGGCCCCCACCGGGGTAGCCCGGGTTGACGTCACGGCACCCGGGCCGTGAACGCCGCCGGCTGGCCCGACGGCTGGCCGCCGAGTTCACCGGGACCGGGCTGCTGGTCGCGGTCGTCGTCGGGTCGGGCATCGCCGCCACCCGGCTCACCGGCGACGGGGCGCTGCGGTTGCTGGTCAACTCGATCGTGACCGCGCTCGGCCTGGCCGTGCTGATCCTGGTGTTCTCCGGCCGGGGGAGCGCACTTCAACCCGGTCGTCACGCGGCGGACTGGCTGCTGGGCGGCCGCACTCCCACGGTTACGGCCGGGGCCGCCGCCGCGGTGATGGCCGGCCAGGTCGCGGGCGCTATCGCCGGGGCGGCGCTGGCCGACGCGATGTTCGCCGTGCCGGTCCTGGCCGCATCCCGGCACCAGCGCGGGGGCGCGCCGGTGCTGCTCGGCGAGGTCGTCGCTACGGCCGGGCTGCTGCTCTGATCGTCGCCCTGGCGCGGACCGGCCGGACCCAGCACGCGGCCTGGTCGGTCGGGGCGTGGATCGGCGCGGCGTATTGGTTCACCTCCTCCACCTCGTTCGCCAACCCGGCCGTCACCCTCGGCCGGACCCTGACCAACACCTACGCCGGGATCGCCCCGGCGTCGGCTCCCGGCGTTCATCGCCGCCCAGCTCGTCGGCGGCGCGCTCGGCGTCCTGCTGGCCGTCGTCCGTCTACCCGGCGCGGCGCGGCCGGGTACCGCACCGAAAGCCCGCCCAGCTGGCAGGCTGACCAGGAAGGACGCCGTCATGGCCGACATGCCCGAGGTGCTGTTCGTCTGCACCCACAACGCAGGCCGGTCCCAGATGGCCGCCGCGCTGCTCGACCAGCAGGCGGCCGGGCGGGTACGCGTCACCTCGGCCGGGTCCCAGCCCGCCCGCCAGCTCAACCCGGCGGTCGTCGCAAGCCATGGCCGAGATCGGCGTGGACATCTCCCGCGAGTTTCCCAAGCCGCTGACCGCCGGGAAGGTACGGGCCGCCGACGTGGTGGTCACCATGGGCTGCGGCGACGCCTGCCCCGTCTACCCCGGTAAGCGCTACCTCGACTGGGATCTGCCCGACCCCGCGAGCCTTGACCTGGAAGCCATACGCCCGATCCGTGATGAGATTGGCCGACGCGTCCGGCAGTTGCTCGCCGAGCTGGGAACTGCTCCGTAACGGCCGATGCGAGCCTGCAATCATTGCTTGCAGTACGCGACCTCCCAGGCGACGGTGATGCAGTGCGGGACACGCACGGGCGGACTGGCCGCCGGGCTCGGCTGGCGGGTCTCGCCGACGCTGTAGATCGGTTTCTTCTGCTCTTGGTCTTGATCTCGGCCGACACCGGTGCCGCCTTCCCAGGTCCGGGCCGTCGCGCCGATGCCGGGGAGCTATCCTCGCCACCTTGGCGGCGGTCCTGGTTTCTGCACCGGGGCGTCCCGGGTCGAGCGCACCCTCACTCAGAACACGCCAGCAGCAGATCGCGCTGACCCCTAGCTATCCCTCGGTTCTTCCAGCTGATCTGCCTGACCCCTGGCCGCAGCTGTCTGGTCTTGCTGGCTGCCCTGGCCTTGCTGGCCGTTGAGGCCTTCAACCCCGCCACCCTACGGCGCACACCGGGAGTCATCGCGCCGTGACCCACGTCCTGCCGCCGTCCGGCTGTCCGGTCGCGTCCATCTGGTCGCAAGGTCATTTGCTCGAAGCCCGGCCGCCGCAAGAGGGGCGGTTTACATCCCTGAGCCTGCGGCTTGCTGCAGAATGTGGCTGTGATCCGCAGCTGAATCAGCCTGGTGCCTCGGCGCAGATGCTGCTGTCTCGCCATGGTTACGCATGGTCCACGTGCCCCAGCAGGAATCCGGTTCCGGCCGCTCACTCGGAGCTGGAGGAACGGGCCCCCCGCTCGCGCAGCCAGGAGATGACGTTCTCCTGCCTGGTACCCAGCCCGCCGGCGGCGTCCAGCGGCGTGCCGTGCGCGTAGTCCGGCTCCCAGTTGAGATCCGCGCCGCGCGACAGCAGATACTCCGCGGCGCGGCGCTGGCCGCCGGTGCAAGCATGCCAGAACGCTTGTGACGCGTCCTGCGCCGGGGGTCGCTTCCTAGGAGCTCTGCGAGGCGGTCAAGCATGCCCAGTGCGGCGGCATGCCAGGCCTTGTCAACTCTGGCGCCGCGCGTTACCAGCAACCGGGCGACATGCCAGCAGCTGTAGCCGACGGCGTTATCGAGCGGAGTGCCGATCGAGCCATCAGGCGTCTCGATATCGGCTCCTCCCTGGATCAGGGCTTCGGCCACGTCAACGTCGTCGCTGCTGGCCGCATAGTGCAACGGCGTCTCATCACCTGGACCGCTTTGTGAACCTCGACTGGTCGTCAGGGCGTTGGGATCGGCGCCGGCGTCGATCAAGAGCCGGACGATCTCTGGCCCCTTGGGGAAGTAGCCAGGCCAGTCAGTGACAAGATGCAATGGCGTCCCGGCCCCGCCGTCCTTACCAACAAGTCTGGCCGACGCCAGCGCGGGATCATTACGCAGCAATCTCTGGACCGCCGCGACGTCACCTCCGTGAACCGCCAGCACCAGCTCGACGGCGACTTGGTCGTCGCTAGGGATCCGCTTGCCGGTCTCCTCACTCATGGCGGCTCCTCATGCCAGGCGCCGCGGAATGAAGGGTCGGCGAGCCGTGCATTCCCCGGCGGGCCGCCTGGTCGTGATCACCGACTACATGCCGGGAGACGGTGACGTCATGACGGTCTTCAAGCACCCGCTCCAGGCGCTGCTCCAGCAGCTTCACGCTCGGGCAGTCAGGTACTGCGAGCACTGTCAGATGCACTGCCCGCCCCCTTCCTTACCGGGTGGTGCCGTGCCCAGGTTGCCAGGCTGCGCGCGGCTCCCTGATCCATCCTCGCCTAGTGCGGGTGAGTTCCTGGAATCCGGCCGCCGCGAGAAATGCCCGGTCGTCGGCGTAGTCCAGGCCGAGGGGATCGGTGCCTTCCAGCCAGGTGTAACCGAGAAGGCGGTTGACACTGGCCGCGTACAGCCAGTCAGCTGCCTGACTGATCAGCCAAGAGCCGACACCGCGGCGCCGGTACGAATCGCTGACCTGCAGGTTGCCGATGTCCGCCCAGCCGCCGTTCCTCGGCAGTCGCTCTCCCTCGTCCGCGATCTCCACCTCGATATAGCCGATGACCTCGCCGCCGAGCATCGCGAAGGCGGGTTCCTCCGACGCGCCGCGCGCTGATATGCTGGCCACTGGTCGGGCACACCGTAGACACCGTGCACGGGCAGCTCCCCGCCCGCCGCGCCCACATCCGACTGGCGGTCCGTTCATCGCCGACGCGTCCGGGCACTCAGGGCGCCGACCCCGCTGTGGCCCGCACCCGGCGCCCGGGCCAACAGACCTGGCCGGCCGCTCGTCCGGATGGCAGCGGCCCAGTCGGAGGGCCGCTAGCAGGTGGCGGCGGCGGCTGCGATCCGGTGAGCTTGCTCGGCGACCAGGGTTACCCGGTCGCTCACCGAGGGATCTTCGATGAACTCACCCGGCCGCCGCTCCAGCGCGGACATCACCGCGCTGACAGAAGCGCCCATGCCAGGTATGACCGCAGCGGCGTGCGCGTTCACTAGCTGAGTGAGCTGATCCCGGTCACTGCGGCGGAACGGCCGCACCTCAATGGCTGGCATCGCCAGGCCTCCATGACGCAAACAACTACGCGAAATACGGAGGCCGCTACCGGTGCGGTACGTCCGCCATGCTAGCAGACCCGTCGAGCATGGGCGCTGCTACCGGGGCACATGCCGGTTAATCCCCGGCGGCACCGGGCCGATAACTGGCCGCTCATGCCAGCCGCGGGACATGACAAAGCCCAGACCCGGCGCCGCAGCGGCGCCGCTTGATTTATCTGTGATACGAATGCAGCAAAGAGGGATCATCGGCGTCGGCATCGAGGCGCAATGGCACGTACATGGCCGTTGTTGTCCTGTGGGGACCCCGACTAATGGCACGTTAATGGCACGGCGATCTTGTGCGAGGACCCGCGGATGATCGGAGAGTGCACGTCGCTGCGCTGTACCCGGCGGGGCGGCGGCGTCCGGAAGCTGCGCCTGCCGATTTACACCGGATTTCCGGACGCCACCTCTGGACACCAAGTCATGATCAACGGCCATGCTCTTTCTCCGCCGCTCTCGTTCATGGCTGCCTGCCGTCGAGCGCGATCGGCCTCCCCCAGCGGGTGCCGTGACCAGCCCAAGCGCCGTGTGCTTGCTTGATGCCGCTGCAGCAGGGAAAGGAATTGTGTCTAAAGATGACATGCCAGCCAAGCTCAGGGGTGCCGCCTATGCCAGATGCTCCAGTCCTGCTGGTCGTCGACGACGATCCGCGGGCGCGCGGTGTCGTCGAGGGAGAGCTCCGCAAGCGGTACGGAGCCGATTACCAGGTCATTGGCGCTGGATTCCGCCGATGATCCGCCCGGCCTGCTCGCCAGGCTCCGTGACGACCGGCGCCTGGTCAGCATGGTCCTGGCCGGTCAGCGGGTGCCAGGAATGACCGGGACACAGTTGCTGGCGCAGGTCCGCGAGTTCCATGGGACGGCCAAGCGTCTCCTGCTGATCGATGGGGGATATGGGCCGCCTCCGGAGTCGATCCTGCAGGCCATCGCGCTCGGCCACATCGACGCCTACGCCGCCAGGCCGGCGACGGTGCCGGACGAGGAGTTCCATCTGGCGGTCACCGAGCTGCTTGAGAAGTGGGCCAGGTCGAACCTTCCCAGGCCAGAGGTCATGCAGGTGGTGGGTGAGGAGTGGTCGGCCCGCTCGCACGAGATCCGGGACCTGCTGAGCCGCAACGTGGTCCCGTTCGGCTTCTACCCGGCGGGCGGCGGCCCGGGAAAGGCGCTGCTGGAACGGCCGGCGCTGCCGCGGCGGCGCTGCCAGTGATCATCATGCTCGACGGGCGGGTGCTGGAGAATCCGTCGAACACTCAACTCGCCGGGGCCCTCGGGGTGCAGACCAGCCCGGGCGGCGGCCTGTACGACGTGGTGGTGATCGGTGCCGGGCCGGCCTGGCGGCCGCGGTCTACGGGGCGTCCGAGGGCCTGTCCACGGTGGTGCTGGAACCGCAGGCCATCGGCGGCCAGGCCGGCACGAGCTCGCACATCCGCAACTACCTGGGCTTCCCGAACGGGGTGAGCGGCGAGGATCTCGCGGTACGCGCCTACACGCAGGCCTGGAACTTCGGCGCCGAATACGTTTACGGGAACCCCGCGACCGGCCTGCGCGTCCAAGGTCCGGAGCGCGTGGTGACGGTCGCTGGCGGGGGCGAGGTTCGGAGCCGGTCCGTGATCATCGCCACCGGCGTGTCCTACCGGCGGCTAGGCATCCCCTCACTCGACGCGCTGATCGGCGCGGGCGTGTTCTACGGCGCCGCTACTTCCGAGGCCAAGGCGATGAAGGACCGGGCAGTGTTCGTGGTGGGCGGCGCGAACTCCGCGGGGCAGGCGGCAGTCCACCTCGCCAGGTATGCCGCTCAGGTGACGGTGCTGGTCCGGGGCCAGTCGCTGGCCGAGGACATGTCCGAGTACCTGGTCAAGGAGATCACCAGCACACCGAACATCGCCGTACGGCACAACGTCGTGGTGACGGGCGGGGCCGGGACGGGTTGCCTGCAGAGCCTGACCCTGCGGGACCGGCTATCCGGGATGACCCAGACCGTCCCGGCCACGGCAGTATTCGTCCTGATCGGGGCCGAGCCGCGCACCCGCTGGCTGCCGGGCAACATCGTGCGTGACCGGTGGGGTTTCGTGGTCACCGGGACCGACCTGCGGGCGGGCGGGTACCGTCCGGGGAACTGGCCGCTGCAGCGTCCTCCCATGCTTCTGGAGTCCAGCCTGCCCGGGGTCTTCGCGGTCGGCGACGTCCGCCGCGGATCGGTTAAGCGGGTAGCGTCGGCGGTCGGCGAGGGCTCAGTCGCGATCCGCCTGATCCACGACTACCTACGTGGCAACCACAACTGACCCGGTGTGGTCGCCGCCGCTGCGAGCCCAGAACACCGCCCCGACCATGTCCTCGCGGCGTTGGGGCCGCTCTTCATCGCGATCTCACCCAGGCGGTGAAGGCTTCGATCCCGTCGATGACCGTCTCCAAGCGGAGGGAATGAACAGGTCGGACGCATGCCGCCCCCCGGGAAGCTCCGCGTAGACGAGCGGATTCGGCGAGGTGCTCCATAGCCGTTCGACGAAGAGCCGGGCACCTTCTACCGGAGCCAGCGTGTCCAGATCGCCATGCGCCACGAAGAACGGCGGCACACCGGAGCCGACGCAGGCCGTAGGAGATGAGGGCACGCCCGCAGGCTCGTCGACCGCGCCGTAGTAGCCGTACAAGGAAATGGCGGCGGTGACCGAGGTGTCCCTATCCTCGGCACCGGGCTGGAACGCGGGCATCAAGGGTGAGGGCGGCTGACGCTGCCAGGTGACCGCCTGCGGAACTGCCCGCCACGAACACCGCCATCGGATCGGCGGCATACTCGCGGCCGCGCTCCCGCGCCCAGGCAATCACCTTCTTGACGTCGATCAGGCGATCAGGAAGATCTCGCGGCTGAGCTCAGCCGGTAATTCGCGCTGATGTACACCCAACCTTGGCTCGCGAGCCGGTGGGGGGAGGGGACGCGACTCGTGGCTCTTTCTGCCGCTATTGAAGTGTCCCCCGTGCAAGTGGACCAGCGCGGGTCCGCCCGACGGCTGAGAGCGATGACGGTAGACGTAGAGCAGATTTCTCCGGCCCGCGTCCCCGTAGCTGATGCTCGGCCCGATTCTGGCCGATCCGGGTCCGCACTACCCGGCGGGCGTCTCGCACCAGCCCGCTGACCTGCGGGGTTCTGGCCGGAGCGGGCGAACGGAATCGAACCCTCATGACCAGCGAACGGAATCGAACCCTCATGACCAGCTTGGGAGGCTGCGACTGTACCCTGCCGGACCAGCGCTTATCCAGGTCATCGTCCTGGTGCCGGTCTCCTGGGTGACCGTGACTGCCCTTGCCCTACCGACCGATCGGGTATGCAGCGGGCATGACCGCACCCACGTGGTTGGGTAATCAGGAAATTGGCTAGCCCGGCTGTCGGCGGTCTGCTTTGCTGGCGGGCGTGGCGAGCTTCGATGATCCAGCTTTCTATGGTGATTGCTGGGCCGATATCTATGACGAGCGGCATGCCGCTCTTGATCTCCGTGGCGGCGGTGGAGTTTCTTGCCGGGCTGTCTGGCGGTGGGCGGGTGCTGGAGCTGGCGATCGGTACCGGGCGGGTTGCGCTGCCGCTGGCCGCGCGCGGGATCGCCATGGAGGGTATCGATGCCTCCCAGGCGATGGTGGACCGGCTGCGAGCCAAGCCTGGCGGTGATGCCATCCAGGTCACGATCGGCGATATGGCCGAAGTCGGCATCACCGGCCCGTTCCGGCTGGTCTACCTGGTCTTTAATACGCTGTTTGGCCTGCTCAGCCAGGAACGGCAGGCGAACTGCTTCCGCAATGTGGCGCGGGTGCTCGAGCCGGGCGGGCTGTTCGTCGTCGAATGTTTCGTCCCCGACCTGGCCCGGTTCGACCGTGGCCAGCGTGTCCACGCGCTGGCCGTGACCGAAGATTCGGCGTCCATGGAAATGTCCCGCCATGACGCCGTTCAGCAGCGCGTCACCACCCAGATCATCATCTTCGACGAGCGCGGCATGCGCATGCAGCCGGTGGCCCTCCGCTACTCCTGGCCCGGAGCTGGATTTGATGGCCGGACAGGCAGGCCTACGGCTCCGAGAACGCTACAGCGGCTGGGACCGCCGGCCGTTCGACTCCGCCAGCGGCGGCCATGTTTCGGTATACGAGCGGCTTTCAACGGGCACATTCCCTGATCTGCCTGGTGATACTGGTGGCGGCTCACCAGCATTCGCCCTTGGTAATCCTGGAAGGTCATGACAGATTGACTGCGTATTTCAGCATGATGACGCTACGACACGCTAAGGCAGCGTCCGTCGCTCGCGTGATCGATTAGCTGGCCACGTACCGCAGTTCGAGGTGATCTTGATGTCCCGACCAGCTCAAGTTGAAAGACCAGCACCCGGCCCTGGGGAGGTTGATAATCACGGGCCTGGACCCCCGGCAACTTCTCGTGTACAGCCCCGCCGGTACTGTTGAGCTTGGCCTGGATCCGGAGCGGAGAAGCCAACTGCTCGTCCAGCCTGGAAACCCACAGGATCTTATTGTTCGGGGTGTAGAGCGGCGGTGCATGCAATGGGTCATGATCCGCCCACAGAATCGCGACGATTTTCCCTCGTGCGCCCATAGATATGGCATCGGCAGCGTTGGCGGACGGACCCCGCGCGAGCCCAGACGGGAAGCCGGCGCGGGATTATCATGGCCTGGCAACTGCCAGCCGCCGCGGTAACTCCGCCAGGGCCGGCGGCTCGAACCATTGACCTTGGCTGGCGGCTTCGCCGGACTCGATCCATGAGTGGGGGAGCACCCGGCTCCGGTCACCATTGCCAGCAGGACCAGCGCTACGGCGCGCCTCATATGCCTGAGCGTACGCCTCGAATGCGACCGCGAAC
>CAWCII010000048.1:0-7602 GCA_963795575.1 uncultured Actinomycetes bacterium
GAACGGGGCGGTCAGAACGGGGCGGTCAGAAGACCCGCAGCTTGCGCGCCACGGCCAGCGCCGCCTCGTCGCCGGCCGCCCGCACGCCCACGTCCGGCCAGCTGGCGCGCTGGGTCACCCAGCGCACGAAGGCGGGCCCGTCCGAGGTAACGGTCGCCTTCGCCGGGCCCGAGCCGAACGTGATCACGCGACCCCCGGGTCCCGTGACGTCGAGCTCGAGTGTGGCCTGCGCCTCGGCCGCCGTGTTCTGCTGCGGCAGCGCGGCCTCGATCCAGTCCAGCGCGGCCCCGGTCCGTAGCTCGTCCGAGGGCAGCGGCTCGCCGTCCAGCGGCCCCCGCGGGGCGAACAGGTCGGCCCGGATGTGAATGTAGTGATCGAAGCTGTAGGCGGCCGGGACCAGCGCGGCCGGATAGGTGCCCACGTCCCCGAGCGGCACCTGCAGGTCTAGCCCGGCGAACCCGGCGAGCCGGTCCAGGCCGGTGCTGCTGACCTGCTCGTAGTCGGCCAGCACGGCCTCAGGGCGCAGACCGCGTTCGGACTGCACCCAGACCTCCTGGCCGCGCTCGAAGGGCTGGCCGGTGATGTCCGGCAGCCGCGACAGGTCCACCATCGCCCAGAACCCCGTGGCCAGGTGCGCGACCACGTCCTGGACGCTCCAGCCGGGGCAGCCCGAGGGCGCCTGCCACTGCGCCGGGGTCAGGCCGCGGCCGATCTCCAGCAGCGCCGCCCGGTCGGCCCGTACCGCCTCGATGGCATCAGACATTTTGTCCCTCCGTTGGATAGCATCGATTTAGAAGATAATGTTACTATGTCACCGTGTGCCGCTGTGCGCAACTGCTTAGGTGAGCTACACAGTGGGAATGGGTGACAGTCCGGTGCCGGGATCCAGGGATGACGCGCCCGCGTCCCTGCGCGCGGAGCAGGTGGCGCAGACCAGGGCGGCGCTGGTGAACGCCGGTCGGCAGCTGTTCGGGACCAAGGGGTTCGCCGCTACCTCGGTCGAGGACATCGCCCGGGCGGCGCGGGTGACGACCGGCGCCCTGTATCACCACTTCCCGACCAAGGCCGCCGTGTTCGAGGCGGTCTTCGAGCAGGTCCACGCCGAGATGCTCATCGCCTCGGCGGAAGCCTCGGCGGCGGCCGACGGGGGGCTGGAGCAGATGGCGGCCGGCTTCGGCGTGTTCCTGGACCAGGTGCTCGAACCCGAGGTCCAGCGGATCATCGTCACCGACGCTCCGGCCGTGCTCGGCCTGGCGCGGTTCATCGAGCTGGATGAGCGGTATGCGCTGGCGCCCGCGGTGGAAGCGCTGGAAGCGGCCACAGCGGCGGGCGTGCTCCGGGTCGAAGATCCGCCGACGCTGGTCCGGCTGCTGTTCGGCGCGATGACCAGGGCCGGGCTGCTCATCGCGAGCTCACCCGACCCGAAGGCGACCAGGGACGCGGTTGGCGCCACCTTCCGCACGCTCCTCAGCGGCTTCCTGGCCGGTCCCGGCTAGGAGCGTGCTGGGCCCGGGGCCCGCGCCTGCCCTGGCCCGGACGGCACTCGCCTGCGTCTCGCTCTCGTGCGCCCCACCAGTCTCACCCGCCCCGCCACCGGTCGCGCTCAGCGCCACCACGGCCGGTGGCGCAGTGCCGACAGCTCAAGCGCCGGGCCGATCGTGCCCTCCAGGTGCTCGCGCAGGCCGCACAGGTGCTCCCCGATCCACATGGCCCGGGCCGGGATCGCGGCCGGCGACGCCGGATCGAACAGGCCGGGAACAGCGGGCAGCGGCCGTTCGAGGGTGACGCGGTCATCGGCACCGTCCCCGCTCAGGTTGAGCGCCAGCTTGTCGTACCAGGACGCAAGGTCGGCGGTCCAACGGGTCAGCGCGTCCTTGGCCTCATCGAAGCCAGGCACGGTGGACCGGGCCCGGGCCAGAGCCAGGGCTGTGAGCCGCAGACGCATGCTGGCGCCGACCAGCTTCCACAGATGGTCCTTGGCGATGCTCTTCGTGCCCTGCTCGGCGAGCAGACCCCGGAGGGCATCGTCGAGGCGGATGCTCGCGGCCACCGTCGCGAGCCCATGGGTGGGGCGCTCAGGCGAGCGGTCCAGGATCCAGCCGACTGATTCGGCAAGGTAGGAGCCGCCCTGGCGAAACGCGTCGGCCAGGTCGTCCCCCACCACCCCGATGGCACCCCGAGGCCACAGCAGGGCACCGATGACCAGGCTCGCCGCGCAGCCCAAGGCCACGTCCTCGATCCGCACCACTCCGACATGCCAGCCTGCCGGGGCGATGAGGTTGAACAAGACCACGACGAGGACCGTGAAGGCCGCCTGCCCGGCCGCGAACGGAGCCTTACCCGGGCAGTAAGCCGCAGCACACACAGATATGGGGAGCATCACCCACAGCACCGCGGTGTCCGATCCGATCGCGAGCATCACGGCCGAGCCGATCAGGAACCCGGCCGCCGTCCCGGTCAGGGCGCGGAACGCGGTCGCGCCCGTAGACGCGGCGCTGGTGCGCAGCACCGACAATGTCCCCAGCGCCACCCAGAACCCGTGCTGCACGCCGGTCAGGTCGGCCACCGCCACCGCGGCGGCCAGAGCCAGGGCCCCGCGGAGGCTGTTGATCAACCACACCGACCGCAGGCTCGCGTGGCGGGCCGCGACGGCGCCCATGCTGCGCAGGCGTGCCGTCGACCCGGCATCGACGGCGGTGCCGGTCGAGCTGTACCAGCGGCGCCGAGCCTGCGCGATCAGCTTCTCGTCAGCTCGCCGGCTGGCGATGAGCGCGTCGGTGGCGGCGGACTGGGTGGCCACCGCCAGGTGCCGCGCGTGGAACCCCAGCCTGCGCGGCCTCGGCCTCGTCCTCATCGGTGATCAGCTGGTTCCAGATACGTTCCCTGGCCGACGTGACCAGCTGTGTGACGCCCTCGATGTCGGGCGCGGCGTCACGTCCCGACAGCAGTGCCGCGATGGCGCGCAGTGGCCGACTCGACTCGTCGACGAGCAGCCGGTCCTCGTCCGGGCCGCCCGCGATCCCGGGTCCGGCCTGGACCACGTTGCCGACCAGGCTGTAGCACCATTCGAGCGACTGGACCAGATTGGCGAACGCCTGATCGGCCGCGGCCAGCCCGGTCGGACGGTACGGGGTGGCGGCGAACGCCGCGCGAAGCGCCGCGCAACGGGCCAGGGAGGCGTCGCGGAGCCCGCTGTCAGCCGCGTCAAGCAGGGCCGCTTCGAGCTCGTCAGCCAGGCTGTCCGCCAGCGCGACGCCCGCCGCGCGGAGGCGGTCAGAAGCTGGGCGAGGAGACAGCAGCAAGACGGCCGCCGTGCTGGCCACGGAGGCCATCCACCAGCCGGCCAGCCTGGCCGGGATCATCGTGGCGGTCCCGGCGGACACGGCCGGGAGCAGGAACGCGAGCAGGGCGCCCATCGCGCCGGACGCCGCGTTCGGCCCGACCGCCCCGGCGAAAAGGATCGCAAACGCGACGGGCAAAGTCACGAGCGACGCGAGCAGGGCGGAGGAGGAGACCAAGGTGCCGATCACCACCAGGGCAGTCCCGGTGAGGGCCAAACCCAGGTGCGCGACCGCCTTGTCCCGCCGCGTGCCGCCGAAGCTCGACATGACCAAGGTCGCGAACCCGCCGAAGGCCGCGTACGTGGCCATCTGAATATTGCCGAAAAGCAGATCGGCGACGGCGAACAGGCCGGGGACGACCAGGGTGGCTCGCAGCGCCCGCAGCCCTGATTCGGTTGACCAGGCCCAGGACCAGGCGCGGGACCAGGCTGGGCGAGTCCGGGGCGGAACAGGCGCCGCGGCCCCGGCGCCCGATGTGGCCCCGGCGTCCGCCGCGGCCCCGGCGTCCGCTGTGGCCGGGGCCGGGACGCTCGTCACGGCTTGAGCTCCGGCGGCACCGAGACCGGGCGAGGGGCCACGTCCTCGCCGGGGCGGGCGCGGCCAGGAAGCCGGGTGAGTTCGTCGGTGGTCATCACCGGAGGAGCCCACATCGACAGCATGACGACCCCCGCCCCGAGCACGGCGAGCGACACGACCGCGCCGAGCAGGTACCCGGAGCCGGTGTTCAGCTGCTCGTGGAAGAGCTCGACGCCCAGTGCGATGCTGGCCAGGGGATCGACGATGAGCATGCTCGCCTGGGAGGCGGCCAGCGGCCCGACCGCGTACGCGCCCTGCAGCAGGACCGTGCCGAGCACTCCGGTCGAGATCATGGCGTAGAGCGGCCAGTGGGTGAGCAGGCCCAGCATGCCGCCGCGCGCCAGCGTGTCCACCGCCTCCTTCACGAACGCGGCGTCCACAGACCACACGACGGCGGTGGCGGCTCCGAAGAGCGCGGCGCGGCGGGCCGGCGAGCCGTAACGGCTGAGCGCGAGCAGCACAAGCACGGCCAGGCCCCGGGTGCTGACCGCCAGTATCCACTGCCCGGCGTTCGGGACATGGGTGCCCTCGCTGGGCGACGCCAGGACGAGGAAGGCGGCGAGCCCCAGGCAGATCACCAGGGCGGCGGACCAGGTGCGCGAGGCGATGCCGTCGTGCAGGAGAAAGACGCGCAAGCCCAGCGTGAAGATCAGCTCGAGGACGAGGATCGGCTGCACCACCGACAGGGGGCCGAAGTACAGGGCGAGGGCCTGGAACCCGAACGTGGCGACCAGGAACAGGCCGCCGAGGAGCCATACCGGCTGACGCATGAGGTCAAGCGCGGTCCGCCAGGCGGACCTCGCCGTCGTGGACGTGTGGTCCACGACGGCGAGCCGCTGCAGGATGGCGCCGCACGCGCTCGCCAGCGCGGACAGGGTGGCGAAGACAATCGCTGCGGCCATGGCGACTAGCTCTTACCTGCGACGCAGTGGGCGGGAACGGACGCCGGCTCCGGGGTGAGCTTCAGCTTCCAGGACAGCCACGGCAGCGAGTCGTGGAAGGCCTGGGTCCAGAAGGCGAAGTTGTGCTGACCAGGCGGCGTCGCTATGCAGGTGTCGATGCCCGCGTTCGAGGCCAGCGGCTGCAGCGCGAGGGCGGCCTTCAGGCTGGTGGGGTCCTGGGCCCCGGCCTCGAACCAGCCCGACAGGCCGGTGTAACGCTGGTGCGTCAGCAGGTAGGGCGGATTGTGGGCGTCGAAGTTGGCGCCCGAGCCGCCGAACAGGGCCTGAATGGTCTGCTGCTGGTTGTCGGATTGATAAATGGGCCCCTCGTCGCCGGAGTAGTTGGCGAAGACCGGGATCTCCTTGGGGTTGTTGAGGGCCATGGTGGTGGCGCACATGCCGCCCTCGGAAAGCCCGGCCATCGCGATCGATCCCGGAGCCGTGTTGGCGTTGAAGTTCTTCCGCATGAACGCGGGCACCGTCTTGCTCAGGTACGTCTCGACCTGCCCGAAGGCCCCGCTGTTGACGCACTCGGAGTCCCCGTCCAGAGACCCGTTGATGTCCGGCATCACGAGAATCGGCGCCACCCCGTGGTGCTGCTCGGCGAAGGCCAGCGACGTCGCATCGGCATAGCTCGCGCGAGTCCAGTCCGAAGGCTGGCCGGGAACGCCGTGCATCAGGATGATGACCGGCAGCTTGGGCTCGTCGCGCCCGAACCATGCCGGGGGCACCCACACGTACGCCGGCCGGGGCGTGATCCTCAGGTTGGTCCCCGGGATGGGAACTTCCAGGGTGGCGCCGTGGTCGGGCAGTTTTCCGGTCTTGATCGCCTCCCGGCGCATCGCGGTGAGCTGCGCATTGTCCAGGAAGTGATCGGCGTTCTGGCCGAGCAGGCGATCGAAGGTCGGGTAGTAATCAAACGTCTCATTTGCCGCGCTGCCCGCCGACACCACGGCGAGCACAATCGCGACCAGGCCGGCGATGCGGCGGGCCCAACGGGCCCGGCGCCATCCGGCCGCGGCCAGGCCGGCCACGAGGCACGCCACGATCAGCCAGACGTACATGGACCGGGGCGCGCCGTCCGGGATCGCCTGCGTGAGGTGAAGCCCCACGAACAGCAGGACGACGAAGCCGATGCCGATCGGGATGCCGATCGCGAACTCCCTCAGCACGTCCCGGCGGATGACTACCGCTATCGCGCAGACCGCGATCGTGACCCAGAACAGGAAGATCGGGAACCAGCCGGAAACGATCGAGATATTGCCTACGTTCACCGTGGCGGCGATGACCGCGACGGCGGCCACGGCTACGGCCACGGCCGCGACGACGGCCAGGACCCGGCGCCGACGCGGGGACCGGGACGGGCCGCCGGTCTGCTGGTCCGTGGTATAGGTCTGGGTGCTCATCGTGATGTCTTTCTCGACTCAGTTGCTCGTGGTGGATGAGGTCCACTCTCGGCCGGGCCGGGCCCGCAGTCCCTAGAGAAACTCCCTAGTTCGCCTCCCCAGGGAGGCGGATCCGGGCCTGGCGTCCGCCCGCAAATGGCATCGACGCTCCACGGTGCTGTTTGACGGGCTGCGGCAGAATGCCTCGCTTCAGGCTCCTGGTGGGAGGAATCGACCACAGAGGGCAGCTTCTCCTCCCAGAAGTGGGGAGGATCCTCCTCGGAGCGACCTGATCTGGATGCGTTGTGGAGATCATTTTCGCGACGATTTGATTCTGCAACAGCCCGTTCAGGCCGGGCCGGCGACCGCCGATACCGGGTCCCAGCGCCCCACACCGATCAGGAATTACTCATCTGGGGAGCCTCCCTGGGGAGGCGAACTAGGGAGTTTCTCTAGGGACTACCCCCCCGGCCCGGACGACAGTGGAATCAATCCACCTGGAGCACCTGAGTCGAGAAAGACGGGCATCCGCCATGAGCACCCCAGTCCTGCCGAAGGAAGCAGCACACGCCGAACCGCTACCCGCGCCGGGGCCGGGTAGCGGTAATGCGGAGTCGGCCGACCGCGCCGCCCTGACCGGGCTGGCCGCCCAGACGGCGGAACGCCGGGCCAAGCGCGACGCGCTGCAGGCCCGTGGTGTGAACCCCTACCCCACCCGGTTCGACCGCAGCACCACGCTGGCCGAGCTGCAGTCGGCCCACGCCGACCTGGCGCCGGACACGAAGACGGGCGAGACGGCGAGCGTGGCCGGCCGTGTGGCCTCCATGCGGGGCCACGGCAAGCTCCGGTTCGTCACCATCGAAGACGCCAGCGGCGCCGTGCAGCTGATGTTCCAGGCCAGGCGACTTCCGGATGACGTAGCCGCCGTCGAGGCGCTCGTCGACCTGGGCGACTGGGTGGGAGTCACCGGCGAGGTGATCACCAGCCGCCGAGGAGAGCTCTCGATCGACGTGAACGGCCTGGAGCTCCTGTCCAAGGCGCTGCGGCCCCTGCCCGACAAGTGGCACGGCCTGAGCGAGGCGGAGACCAGGTACCGCCAGCGCGAGGTGGACCTGCTGGCCAACAAGGAGAGCCGGCGGGTCTTCGACATCCGCTTCAAGACCCTTTCCATCCTGCGGGACCAGCTCGAGGCGCAGGATTTCGTCGAGGTCGAGACCCCCATCTTGCAGCCGCAGGCGGGCGGGGCCCTGGCCCGCCCGTTCTTCACCCACGCCAACGCCCTGGACAGTGAGTTCAGCCTGCGCATAGCGCCGGAGCTCTACCTCAAGCGGCTGGTGGTCGGAGGCTACGAGCGGGTAT